>CAVULS010000004.1:0-290180 GCA_963742385.1 uncultured Alphaproteobacteria bacterium
CGGCAGTCGTGTTGGATTCTCGCGCATCCATCGCCTGTTCCAAGAACGCAACGCACCACTAACGATTTTTGCCTGTGCGCTCGCGCTCGAGCGTAATCCAGACGCTGCGAAGGCAATAAAGCAGGCCGGCTATGACATCTGCTGCCACGGCTGGCGCTGGGAAAAACACTATGAAATGAAACCCACCGAGGAGCGAAAGCACATTCGCAAAGCGGTCGCGTCCCTGCAAAAGAGCGTCGGTCAACGGCCGCTTGGCTGGTATTGCCGTTATAGCCCAAGCGTCAACACGCGTCGACTTCTCGTCGAAGAAGGGGCGTGTTTATACGATTCCGATTGCTACAATGACGAGCTGCCATATTGGACAAAGGTCATTGGTCGCTCACATCTTGTCGTGCCGTATACGCTCGGAGTCAATGATCTTAAAGTATCCGCGGGGCATATTTGCGACGAGTGAGCATTTCTTTAATTACGCCAAAGATTCCGTCATTAATTGCTGACCGAAGGAATTGAATATCCAAAAATGATGTCGGTGGGCATGCACATGCGCATCACAGGCCACCCAGGTCGTGCGGTAGGTATAGCGCGTTTGCTCGATTATGTAATGACGCAGAAGGATATTTGGGTTTGTCGACGTGAGGACATCGCGCGGCACTGGATCGCGCACCATCCTGCTGCGAACGGTGCACAAACCAAGAGGTGAAGCGAATAACCACTTGGGGGAAAATACCGGAACCACGAATGCTCAATTGGAGCGCACTAGTACAAAGGGGGACTGACCATGCAAAGTGCTACAACGTCTGCGCCAACCGCGAGTTCGGAACGATCTCGCGCAATTCTTGCGGCTTCTGTCGGTCAATTTTTTGAACTCTACGACTTCTCGATTTACGGCTTCTTTGCCGTCGAGATCGGCCGCAGCTTTTTCCCATCAAGTGATCCAATGACCTCGCTTCTTGGAGCCTTTGCTACCTACGGCGTTGGCTTCTTGATGCGACCAGTTGGGGCAATCATCGTCGGCGCTTACGGAGATCATAATGGGCGTCGGGCTGCGCTCGTCCTGACCGTTGCATTGATGGCAATTTCCACAGGGTTAGTCGCGTTTGTGCCGTCCTACGCGCAAATCGGAATTTGGGCACCAATTATCTTGGTTGTGCTTCGCCTATGCCAAGGTTTTTCAACTGGGGGCGAGTGGGGAGGTGCGGCCGCGTTCCTCGTCGAGTATGCACCATCAGGCCGGCGCGGCCTTGTTGGCAGTTTCCATCAAGTCTCAACTCAGATAGGGAACCTCTTCGGCTTCTATAATTCTGTCGCTTTTCTGTCCTATTCCCTTGCAACGGAAAGCTTCCAAAGCTGGGGCTGGCGAATAGCGTTTCTGGTGGGCGGTCTGCTTGGCCCCGTTGGATATTACATTCGGACACGTGTCGCTGAGACGCCAGTATTTATGGAAATGGAAGCGCGAAAGGCGGTTGCAAGCTCTCCTCTGCTCGTCGCGTTGCAAACCTACTGGAAGACAATAATTGGCGGCAATATGCATTGCCGCCATTGCTGCGGCCAGCACGCAAACGTTTCAGATTTATCTCACTCAGTTTGCGCGCCAGCAGTTGCACCTCAACGAACAGCTTCACTGTTGATTACTTGCGCATCGCTTGCGTTCGCGGCCGTTTACATCTTTTTGGTAGGCGCGCTGTCCGATAGCATCGGGCGCAAAACTTTGGTGCTGGCCTCATGTGCCGGCTTCATCGTCTTCACCTATCCGCTATTCGCGATGTTGGCGAAGACGCCCACGCTTACAACTTATCTGGTTGTACAATTTGCCGGCGCAGCGCTTTACGGCCTCGTGTTCGGCGTTCTTCCTACGCTGCTGGCGGAATTGTATCCGACCAAGATCCGTTATACGGGGATCTCCGTCACTTGGGGTATGGCAATCCTGACATTTGGTGGGTTTACGCCATTCATCAATACTTACCTCGTGGAGATGACCGGCAATTCGGTCGCGCCAGCCTTCCGGGTGATGGCTATTGCCGCGCTCAGCGGGGGCGTAATGCTGATGACGAAGGATCGCACAAACATCAAGTTTGATCAGAAAAGAATGGCATCCGGCCGCGGTTTACCGCCGCGGCCGGAGGCTAAAGCGCTATGCCATGCGCAAGAAGCCCCATGGGGCAGCATGTAGGCGCTCGAACCCTGTTTCTGTGACTCGCAGTAATTCGCCAAGCTGGACGCCTGCTTTTTCGTCCCGCATGATCACATTGGGCTGTACGACAATCGTCATATTCGCTTCGAGCTTGATACTAGGTATCGGTCCAGCTGGACGACTTTTTGTTCCCAGGACTGGGGCCAATATCCGCCGCCGAATCCGTGAACAATGTCGTCATAGATTGAGAAGCCTGCGTCCTCGATCAGTTTTGTCGCGTCGACGATCTTTTGCGCACTGACCCCGGCTTTAAGTACGTTCGTGATCGCATTGAATGCTGCTTCCGCTGTGTCATAGAGCTTCTGAAAGAGGGGTGTCGGATCTGCACCAACGCTGATGGTCCGCAAAATTTGGCCCGGAGAATCCCAAAAGGTGCCGCTAAATTCGATGAACATCATATCCCCTCTGTTCAACAAGCGGCTCGAATGGTGTTGTGGGGGCACGCACGAGGTCGGATGTAGTCATGCTGATTGCGCCCGATGAAGTGGATGACTGTAGAGCCGCCAAGCGCGTGATAGCTGTGTTCTACGATTGCGCCCAATTCACGCTCTGTCATCCCGGGCTTTCCTTCGCTCAGCAAGGCTGCAAGGCCGAGGTCGCTAAATGCGGCGCCAATCCGCATCCAATCGATCTCTTCGTCCGATTTGCGCATACGCAGCCAAGCGTAGTCCTCGCTTAGGTCAATGAGCTGAAAAGCACCAAGTTCTGCGAATTGACCCAAGTCAAGAAACCAATGATCCCAACACGCTTGGCGCCACGCTTGTTTAGTTCCTCAGCAACTGCGGCTACGCCACGCCGTTGCGCCCAGCGAACTTCGGCGTCGCGTGCAATCTCTCGCGCGTTAGGAATGTGATTGAAATGCTCAACGAAGAGGACATCCTGCTCATGGGGTTGAAAGAGGACGACCGCTTTGGTCGAAGTCGGCCAACCTGTTAGCCAGCAGACCCCCGTGCCAGCGCGCTCCTCGCCACACAGCAGGATCGTATCGCAGTCGCGGGCCGCTGCTATTTTGGCAAGCGCCTGATGGCGACGCTCGAATTCCCGATCGGAAAATCGCCCAAAGGGCATTGCGAGGAGGGCTTTGGCTTTTGGGTCCGCTAGATTCGGATGGTTCATTTGTCCCTCCCGATGGGTCAAATTTCCGGAGGCAGGTAGGGAAATTCTAACTGTGCACAGTAGTACCTTGACTATGGCTATAATGTATACAGTTATATTGACCCTAAAGTGTGGAGATCTTGCCTGCAGCTTCGACCTTTATCCCCGCCCGTCGTCAACGCCGTCACAATTCCGGTTGCCGGGGCGGCATCCGAATTTGCGGTGCGCCGAATCTATTGCGTTGGCCGCAACTATCGCGATCACATCAGGGAGATGAAGGAAGCGGATGAGAGGGATCCGCCGTTCTTCTTTCAGAAGCCAACAGACGCAATCGTCGGCGACGGCGCTATCGTGCCCTATCCGCCATTCACCGAAGATTTTCAGCATGAAATCGAATTGGTCGTTGCCGTAGGAAGACGCGGGAGTTCGATCGCGGTCACGGATGCGACCGAATATATTTTCGGATACGCGGTCGGTATCGACCTCACACGCCGTGATCGGCAGCGTGAAGCCAGAGACCGCGCGCAGCCTTGGGAAATGGGGAAATCATTTGACCATTCGGCGCCGTGTGGACCAATTCATGCCATCACTTCCACTGGTCCAATTTCCCACGGTCGCATTAGCCTTAGAGTCAACGGCGTCGAGCGACAAAAGGGCGACATTGACCAAATGGTTTGGAAAATTCCCGAGGTCATCGCAAATTTATCTGCGCAGTATGAACTTTACCCCGGCGACTTAATCTACACCGGGACTCCAGCCGGGGTTGGCGCGATTGTCCCCGGCGACCATTTGGAGGGCGAAATCGAAGCCCTCGGAACGCTGCGTATAACTGTGGGCCCAAGGCAGACGACGTGAACGATGCCAGCGCGCATGACCAAGCCGCCAGCGAAATTGCAAAAGGTTACTGTCAGCGTATTCCCGGGCGGCTTCAATTGGGGGATTTACGTTGGGCAAGACAAGGGGTTCTTTGAAGCGGAGAGCATAGCGGTCGACGTCCATGACACGCCGAATTCTGTTCGTCAGATGACCGATTTTGCGAACGGCAATTTCGATATCGCTATGACTGCGTTCGACAATGTCGTCGCCTATCGCGAGGGTCAAGGTGAAGCGCCGATCGGTCAGCAGTCAGACTTTTTTGCATTCATGGGTAGTGATAGCGGGTTCCTCAATCTCATCGCAACCGCGGGAATTCGGACCATTGGTGATCTCGCCGGCCATGTTGTGTCAGTTGACGCATTCACAACCGGCTATGCATTCGTGCTGTATGAAATTCTTCGGCGGAATGGACTGGACAAAAACGCTGGCGATTACAAAGTGGTTAGCGCCGGCGGCATGACCCAGCGGTGGAAAGCCCTCTCCGAAGGGCGGCAAGACGCTACCTTGCTGTCGGCGCCATTTAACATCATGGCGGCCGAACGCCGGATTCAATAATCTCGGCAAGGCTGTTGACGTCATTGGCGCCTATCAAGGCAACGTCGCTGCAGCACGCAAGAGTTGGGCCGAGCAAAATAGCCGGTTTGTGACTGCCTTTATTCGCGCTTATCGCAATTCCATAGCGTGGCTGTACGAACCTTCGAATCGCGTCCAATCAATCGAAATTTTACAGGGCCGGTTATCGAATTTCTCCCGCGACGCAGCGAGAGCCGCCTATCGCGAGTTGTTGGATCCAAAAAGCGGATTCTTTAGGGATTGCAAAATCGACGTTGCCGGCGTGCGTTGTGTTCTCGACCTGCGGAACCGCTATTTTCCCAACTCGGGCGACTTGTCCGACCCAGCGAAATACTACGACCTCCGTTACGCTGAAATAGCCAGGTCCATATAAGAGATTGACGCGCGTCTAAGAAACAAATGTCACGGAGTATAAAATCATGAATTTCCCCAAACCGTCGGTCGGCATGCTGCCGAACGACCGCCTCGCCTATTCGGCGATTCCGGCGCGCAAACCGCTGAAGCTGCCCAAGGGAGCACGCATGGCGGTGTGGACCGTCACCAATGTCGAGGAATGGGATCCGACGCAGACCATGCCGCGCACTGTGCTGACGCCGCCGGCCGGCGGCTCGCCGATGCCCGATATCCCGAACTGGTGCTGGCACGAATACGGCAACCGCGTCGGCTTCTGGCGGCTGTTGCAGGTCTATGACGACTTCAAGATCCCCGGCGTCATGAACATCAACGGCGTTGCCGTCGAGGCCTTTCCCGACATCGTCAAGGCCTGCGCCGAGCGCAACTGGGAATTCGTCGGCCACGGCTATACGCAGCGCAACATGCAGAAGGTCGAGAACGAGCGCGCGGACATCCGCAAATGCATCGAGGTGCTGGAGCGGGCGACGGGAAAACGCCCGCGCGGCTGGCTCGGGCCCGGCCTCACCGAGACCTGGGAGACGCCGGATATCCTGGCGGAAGAAGGCTACGACTATGTCGCCGACTGGGTGCTCGACGACCAGCCGGTGTGGATGAAGACGCGCGGCAAGCCGATCCTCAACATTCCCTACACGCAGGAATGTAACGACGTCGCCATGATGCTGATCCAGCATCACAAGGCGAACGAGTTCTACGAGCGGGCGATGGACCAATTCGAGCAGATCTACAAAGACGCCAAGGGCTCGGCCCGCGTGATGGCGATCTCGGTGCATCCCTACATCATGGGCGCGCCGCATCGGGTTGCGCCTGCTGCATGCGCGGGATGAGGAGAAGGACAGCGTACTCACTCGGTTTAGGGTTTCGGAGCTCACACTTAAGCGCATTTGCTGCCGACCCCGTCTGCACGCCAGCTTCCTTACTGAGCTTCAAGACTGGATGTTACGCGCGGGGTGGGCACTATTTTTTGCCGACAGAAGTTACGGAGTGGTCAAGCTCGATTCGGTCGAGGCGTGGACTCGGCTCGGCTCTAAGCGCATCCGGGACGATCTGGAGCGCGTCGCGGCTGGGACGTTCGACTTCGCGCCTCTCGCCGCCTTAGCGGCCAGGGAATTGCCACCACAAGACGACTGATACCAAGGAGACGCGGCAACCCAAATCTGGGTCAAGCCTTTGTTGGTGAGTGCTCCAGATGGCAGACTTAGTTCCCTCGCGACGGCATCTTCATGGGCAAGAGGATCCCCGTTTTGAATACAACGCTCCTTCTGTTTGTCCGCGACTGCTGACGCGAGCACAGGCGGCTACGTATTGCTCTCTATCACCGCAGAGTTTCTCCAATTGGGTCAAACGAGGCCGGCTCCCTTCGCCGATTGTTGGGACTGCCCGATGGGACTTGAAAGCTCTTGACTCGGCGCTCGACGAGCTAAGCAATCTGGATTCAAACGAATTCAGGGCGCTTGATCAATGGAAAGCAAAACGTGCGCGTTCACCTTAAGGGAATTCATCACGTCCGTAGGATCCTCGCTAACGGCCAAGTGCGAGACCACTATTATGCTTGGCGCGGTGGCCCGCCGATCAATGCTCAGCCCGGCACGCCTGAATTCATGCGCCTTTATAGCGAGGCTCATGCGAGCCTTCGCAGGCCGCAAGCCAACACGTTGATGAGCCTTATCGCAACCTACAAGGCGTCGGCCGAATTTCGTCAGCTCGCGCCGTCGACCGTCAAAGCCTATCTCGCCTATATCAAATTGATCGAAGACGAGTTCGGCGACCTGCCCCTTGCCGCCCTCGAAGACCGCCGTATGCGCGGCGAGTTTAAGACCTGGCGCGATCGGCTCGCCAACACGCCGCGCAAGGCCGACTACGCGTGGACCACCCTATCGCGCCTCCTGTCGTTCAGTAAGGATCGCGGCCTGATCGCCACGAACCCTTGCGAAGGTGGCGGCGGACGCCTTTATAGCTCTGATCGCGCTGACAAGATTTGGCGAGATGAGGACGTCGTCGCTTTTCTGAAGGTTGCCAAACCCGAATTGGCCCTGGCGATGATGCTCGCTCTGTGGACCGGCCAGCGCCAGGGCGATCTCTTACGGTTGCCGTGGTCCGCGTTCGACGGCGCTTATTTTAGGCTGCAACAGTCTAAAAACGGCCGCCGGCTGGTCATCCCTGTGGGCGAGCCATTGCGGGCCCTCCTCGCCCGCACCGACCGTCGTAGTCCAATGATTTTGACGACGACCCGCGCCAAGCCGTGGACCTCAGACGGCTTCAGGACCTCGTGGGGTAAGGCCTGTGCACGCGCCGGCATTAAAGGCCTCACGTTTCATGATCTGCGTGGCTCCGCTGTCGTGAGGCTTGCTCTGGCCGATGCCACAGTTCCTCAGATCGCAACCTTCACCGGCCACAGTCTGGCTGACGTCGAAGCCATCCTCGACGCCCACTATCTCGGCCGCGACGCAAAGCTCGCCGAGATTGCGATCATGAAGCTCGAAGCGCGAACAAAACTGTAAACGGCCCTGTAAACGGTGCACCGTTTGTTCGCTGCGGCTATCGACTAAGTGTCTGAGAAGATTGGTGGGCGCACCAGGGCTCGAACCTGGGACCCGCTGATTAAGAGTCAGCTGCTCTACCAACTGAGCTATGCGCCCGGATTGCCGCTGGACTGTCGCCGTGCGGCCGCGCTGCCTTAGCAAAGCACCGCCGGGGTGTCCAGCCGCGCGCGCAGCGCGCATAGAGAAAAGCCGCCGGGCGTTCCCGGCGGCTCTCTGAATGGTGGCGCGCGTAGTGGCTCGCGTTGGCCGCCATTCGCTTCTCTGCTTACAGCGGCTGCGGGCCCTTGCGATCGGGATCGCCGTGACCGCCGCCTTCGCCGCGATGCTGCCAGCCGCGGTGTTCATGGCCGCGGAAGCCGTGCTCGCCGTCGAGCCGGGCGAGCACGGTGAAGCGGTGCTTCTGGCCGTCGTCCAGGCTCTTGTAGAGCGGGCCTGCGGCGTCGGCGAGCTTCTTCAAGCGCTGCGCCGCGATCCAGCATCGCCTGGGCGCGCGTGTTCAGGCGCTCCATCGGATCCGTCGGACGGTCGGCGCTGGCGCGCGCGGTGAACCAGTCCGAGCGCTGCTTGAAGACGTCGCGCAGCGCGCTTTCAACCGGCGGCCACAGTTTTTGCTGGTCGGCGTTCAACTCGAGACCGGCATGCAGCGCGGCGACGCGCGCGTCGCCGAAGGCCGCGATGTCCTCGGCGCTCGGGCGCCAGTGGTGCATGCGGTCGCGACCGCCATCACCCTGCTGCGCGTAGGCGAGCGTCGTGCCGGCGATCGCGAGCGCGGTCGTACCAGCAAGAACAGTCTTCCACATGGGAATCCTCCAAAGGGTTTCAGATGCGCCAAATAGAATGGCGCGCCCGGTTTTCCTCAAGTTAAAGTTTGGACAGAGATTAAATGCGCGCAATGTAGATGTATGCGCGTTCAGAATAACAATGCGCAGGGAAATGCAGCGGCGTCCGTTGCCTTGTGTTTGGCTCACATCATCCCAAGCAGCCGCGGGAGGAAAAGCGACAACGCAGGCCAATAAGTCACCACGCCGAGGAACACGAGCATGGTCATAAGCCACGGCCATACCGCGATCGTGAGCTCGGTAATGCCCATCTTAGCGATGCCGGACGTCACATATAAATTGAGGCCGACCGGCGGGTGGCAAAGCCCGACCTCCATGTTCACCACCATCAGGATGCCGAAATGAATCGGATCGATGCCGAGCTTGATCGCGACCGGAAACAGGATCGGCGCCATGATCAACGTGATCGAGGACGGCTCCATCACGTTGCCGGCCAACAGCAGCATGACGTTGACGACCAGCAGGAAGGCGACCCAGCCCAGTCCCTGGTCGGTGATCCACTGTGCCAGCGCTTGCGGAATGTTCTCGTAGGTCAAGAGGAATGAGAACAGAATCGCGTTGGTGATGATGTAGAGCAGCATCGCGCTCAGGTTCGCCGACGACAGCAGCACGCGCGGAACATCGCTTAGCTTGAGGTCCTTGTAGACGAACACGGCGATAAAGAACGCATAGACCGCGCTCATGGCTGCGGCCTCGGTCGGCGTGAACAGGCCGGAATAGATGCCGCCCATGACGATGACGATCAGCAACAGGCCCCAGATCGATTCGCGAAACGCGACAAAGCGCTCCTTGAACGACGCCTTCGGCATGCGCGGATAGCCGTTGCGCCAGGCGCGATACCAGGTGGTGGCGCCGAGCATGGTCGCCAGCACGATGCCGGGAACGATGCCGGCGATAAAAAGGCTGCCGATCGAGGAATTGGTGGCGACCGCGTAAAGCACCATCACGATCGACGGCGGAATGAGGATGCCCAACGCGCCTGACGTGGCGATCACGCCGGCGCCGAAGCGCTTGGGAAACCCTTGCGCCACCATGGCCGGCATGATCACCGAGCCGATCGCGACGACCGTCGCCGGCGACGAACCGGACACCGCGGCAAACAGCGCGCAGGCGACGACGCCGGCGAGACCGAGCCCGCCGTACCAATGCCCGACCATCGAGGTGGCAAAATGGATCATGCGGCGCGCGACGCCGCCATGCGTGAGGAACGTGCCGGCCAGGATGAAGAACGGGATCGCCATGATCTCGAAGCTCTCAAGCCCGGTAAACAGCTTGAGCGCCACCGATTCGGTCGGCACTTCGGTCAGCGTGAACATGAAGGTCAGAACGGTCAGGCCCAGCGCAATCGAGACCGGCATGCCGGTAAACATCAGCGACAGCAGCAGCGCGAACAGGATCAGGGCACGCAGGCCCTGCGGAAGCGCGATCAGGTGCGCCTCGTGCGCGAAACAGACGGCCACGATGAGCAGCGGGACAAGAATGATGATCAGCCCGAGCGCATGGGTATCGTCCCGACGGCCTCCGGCGACGGCCGGTTCGGGGTGGAGATTGTCGTCCTCTACGCCTTCGACGTGGCTGGCGTCATGATGCGGCAGTTCCCCGGTCCAGTAGAACCACCAGGCAACCTGCAGGAAACGGAAGCACATCAGGCCGGAGCCGAGCGGAATCGCCGAAAAGACGATCCACATTCTCACTTCGAGATCGTTCGAGCGGATGCCGGTGTGGTAGACCTTCCAGACAAAGGCGCCGCCGAAAATGGCCACGGTGGCGGTGAACAGCGCGCCGCACAGCAGGCCGAACACGATGACGCGCTTGCGCGAGCCCGGCCCCAGCATGTTGACGAACACGTCGACGCCGACGTGGATGCCCGTGCGCACGCCATAGGCGGCGCCGAACTTGGCCATCCAGATGAACATGTAGATGCACAGCTCTTGCGCCCAGGACACGTCCATGGAGCTGAGCCATTTGAATATCGCGAGCAGCATCGACGCCAGCAGCGTCAAGCCGTGCGCGGTTGCCCATTTCGACAGGTCGATCGAGGCGCCGGTGCCGTAACGGTGGACAACCGCGAAGAAAATCAAAATCGTCGCCGCCGCAATCAGCGTCGCAATCAGCCACTCTTCGAGATGATCGAGCGCGCGCAGAAACACGAAATTCCCCCCACGCAATCCGGCCGGGAGCACGCGCGCCCCCGGCCGGTTTTTTTCTTGTTATTTTGGTCGCAAGCCGGCCGTCACATTTGCATGATCGAGTTCCTTCGACAGCAGGTCGAGTACTTCCTGGCCGACGCGGCCCTTGGCCCAGGCGTATGTCGGCCGCATCGCCTTCTGCCAGGCCTTGCGCTGATCATCGGTCAGATAGTGCAGCGTGGTCTTGCCCGAGGCCTTGATCTTGGCGAGCGCGTCGACGTTTTCGTCATGCGCGATCGAGTTGGTGTAGTCGGTCGCCTCGTCCATCGCCTTCGTCAGCTGGCCGCGAATGTCGGCCGGAAGTCCGTTCCAGAACTTGGAGTTCACGATCACCGCGTACTGCAAATGCGCGTGATAGGAGACGGTGATGTCCTTCTGCACCTCGTGGAATTTCTGCGTCAGGTAGTTCGACGGCGTGTTTTCGCAGCCATCGACGACGCCGGTCTGCAGCGCCTGATAGACTTCCGAGAACGCCATGATCTGCGGGATCGAGCCGAGGTCACGGAAATAGCGGTCGGCGATCTTGGAGCCGGAGATGCGAATCTTGAGGCCCTGGAAATCGGCAGGCATCAGCAGCGGCCGATTGGCGGAGACCATGTGGAAGCCGTTGTCCCAGTAAGCGAGGCCGGTGATGCCTTTGGTTTCAAGCTTCTTGAACAGCCATTGGCCGACCGGGCCCTTCATGGCCTGCGGCGTAAGTGGCGTCGTCCTTGAACAGCCACGGCAGATCGAGCGCCTCGAATTCCTTGACGCCGAGCGGGGCGAATTTCGCGGTCGAGGGCGCCAACATCTGCACCGAGCCGAGCTGCAGCGCGTCCATCTCTTCCTTGTCCTTGAACAGCTGCGAGTTCGGATAGACTTCGACCTTGACCTTGCCGCCGGTGTATTTCTCGGCGAGTTCCTTGAACTTCAGCGCGCCCTTGCCCTTCGGCGTGTCGTTGGCGACGACGTGGCTGAATTTGATGATGATCTGAGCCTGTGCCCCGGTGACGCCGGGAAGCACGAACACGGCGGCCGCGGCCACCGCAAGAAGCCATTTACGCATAGGCTATTCCTCCAGTAATGCGGGGTTCACCCGGCTTTTATTTTGTTTTCTCAGCGGATTAGGGTGACATTAAACCGGTTGCCCGGCAAGTAGAGCCAAAGCCAGCATTGGCCGCGGCCAGCGTCAAGCCGAAAAAAACGGCGACGCGGCATCGGCTTATTGTCAATTCGTCTGATTGAGCTGGTCAGTTCAGCGCGGCGAGAACCGGGCCGAGCCCCATTTCCTGCGCCAGCGCGCCGGCCGCGCGTTTCTGATCGTCGTGAAGCACGGCGATGAGCGGACGCGCCGCCACCACCAGCCGTTCGACCGCGGCGCTGTTGAGCACGATCGAGACCACGCGGTGGCTGATGCGGCGCACAAACCCGGCCGGTTCGCTCGACGATTGCTGGCGGGCGAGATCGCGCAGTGCCGCTTCGACCGGCGGCCAATAAGCCTCCTGCTCCGGCGTCAGTTGCAGCACGTTGCGGATATGACCGATATCGATCGAGACCTGCGATAGTTCAGGCGTAACATATTCGCCGGCAGAGGCCGGCAGCGCCGACAATGAGCCGAGGGTCGCGAGCGCGATGACGCCCGCGCAAAGTATCTTTCTCATTCGGTCGATTTCCCCAATATCTGGACAGGCTCCTGAGCCTCGATTAGCCGTCGATTCGGCCAGTAGAGCGGGAAAAATGAGGGCAAATTATGATTTTTTCGCACTGCGGAAACTGCAGACGTTAACCCAAAATTGGCTGTTTTCGGGCGCGTTTCATCGCCCCTGTTTTTGAAACGGCGCGGGAACGCCGGATTTTCCTCTTTTTCCGCTGCAACCGTGGGCAAAAGGATAACGCAGCCACGCCTCATCGCTCCTGTTCTTTGATCGGCCCGGAGCAGGCCGCATTTTGTTCAGCCCGTACCCCCCGAAAAAATCCGAGGGCGCGCGGGACGCTGGCGGGTCCGGGCGCACTCAAGTTTACGCGGTGTGCGCAAACAAGAATACTCAGACCCGCTGACCTCGACGCCTCGCGACATCGAGGCTTGTCGAAATCCAAATTACCGCAAGTCCGCCGTCCGTCAGCGTCCCGCGCGCGATGTTTTTTGGCTTGCTCCGCACCAACCCCGGCGGGCTGACAAATGTTCGCTACCCACCGCTGGTGGCCGCCTGCCGGGCGGCCGGATCGACGCGGCTTGGACCGCCGGGCCTTGCATCGCATCTCCAATGCAAGTCATTCCCCGGCCACCGCTCCCCGCCCCGCATCTGAAGATGCTGTACAGACACCCCTTCGGTTGGGGCGGGATAGCGATAGCACTGAAAGTAGGCCACTCGGTGAAATATTGCGGGGCTTGAAAAAGAAAGTCGCGGCGTTTATCTAACTCGCGTGCATCAAGAGTAGGGCTGACGCCCTCGCCAACCTGCCAACCTGGGCAAGGTGGATCCCGAAAGGGGATGCGGCCACTTCGGCAACGAAACAGGTCGCTCGAATGTCAGCCCTCCTCGGATCAAACCGATGGAGGGATTTTTATGTCGGAAAAAAAGCAGGCTGCGCCGACCGATCCGGAGTTTTTCCCGGAGAACGTCGAATTTCTTGGCTTTATCGGCGGTTGGGACTGTTACATAGGCGTTGTTACGGTTCACACGCTTTTTTACCTACTCCGCACGAAGGACCTGGACTGGCTGGAGGAGGTCGCAAAATATTCCGACCAAGTCATGAGCCGAAAGTGCGTCATGAGTGTCAGACGCGCCGGTTCGAAGCGGGACGGCGACGCCGGGCTCTACTGACGTGCCATGATCAAGCTGACATTGGCTTGGCGCGCGCAGGCCGGCAGACTGCCTGTGCACCGGTGCATCAACGCAAACCGTGACTATGCACGTGCGGACGAGCTAACCGGGCAGGCTCTCCCGGCTCGGCATCAAGTCCAGAGCATCGATCGCGCGGCTCAAGCGTCGGCGTCGTCGCGGGGCGGCGTTTATGCCTGGCTGACGCGACCGCGCAGTCAGCGCAGCCGGAGCGATGAAGAGCTGGGTGCGAAGGTTGCCAGCAGCTTCCTGGCGAGCGATCGAACCTATGGCGCCAGGCGTGTGTGGCACGACCTGATTGCGGAGGGTGCGTCATGCGGATTGCACCGGATCGAGCGTTTGATGCGATTACAGGCTCTTAGAGCACGCCCGCGCCGCCGGCGCCTGCCGCCTGACCTCGGTAAGCGGCAGGCCGCCGCCGTCGCTCCCAATGTGCTCGATCGCAGCTTCGAAGCGCCCGCTGCCAATCGCAAATGGATTGCCGACTTCACCTACGTGTGGACGGCGGAGGGCTGGCTCTATGTCGCTGCCGTCATCGATCTGTTCTCCCGGCGCGTGGTCGGCTGGTCGATGAACGCAGCGATGACAGCGCAACTCGTCACCGACGCTCTGGTGATGGCGATCTGGCGACGGGGCAGGCCCGACGCGCTGCTGCATCACTCCGACCGCGGCAGCCAATACAGCAGCGAGCAGTTCCTGATGCCAGGCTTGCCTAAATGAGTTCATGTCACGGCGTTCGAGCTGCCCCTCGAAGAGATGCCGGCGTTCTATGGGCGACGGCAAGGAAAAGGGCGATGGAAAGCGCAAACGCCATCCTCGCTAAGACCGTGAGCGAACCGCACTGCAATCTCCGCCCAGTTGACGTTTACACATATCTGAAGGCTCGCTTTGGTGAGCCAAACGGCATCCAGACATTTCTTCGCAAGGACGACAGTGACAACCTGATCCACTGGGACTTCTTCCTCTGGGCGGGCAGCGAGGTCGTGTACCTCTCGGGAGCATCCCGCGAGGTGATGATTATGGTGACAGAGGCATTGTCAGACGAACAGTGGAAGCAATTAATCGAGGCGATAAAAGGCGATTTTAGACGGGTTGCGAAAGAAAAATCCGCAGTCCTGCACTCGTTCGAGAAGTACGTCCTCTTTCAAAACAAATACGTCGCGCTGGCCAATCTATGCGCGGAGCTGCATGCTAGCGTTGTCGATACCCCGCCAGCCGCAGACCTCGTGCCACTGCGTAGCGAACAAGATGATACCAAAGCGTTTGAAGAAGTGATGGCGCAACGCTCAAGACGCATCTTGCAGCTATATGGTGACTGTCTGAAGCTTCGCCTGCTGATGCCCGTCATGGCGGAAGCTTACGTCAATATGATCATCTTGATCTTCTGCCGGTCTGCAATCCGGGATGATCCGAAGCTTTATGATGGGTTCCTCCGCGCATCTATCCCTGAGCGGCTAGAGCTGCTGAGCGTAAACTGTGACGGCTTCGCGCGCGCGGTAGATAAGTCTATTCCCGGTTGGGACAATTTCATGCGGATCGTCAACCGTCGAAACTTCGAGTTGCACGGCAATGTTGATCCGATTAAGGACCAGATCGAGGTTGTCTATTTCGAGGGCCGCCGACCACTGTTCGTCAATCCAGGACACAACATCCATTTGCTATTTGACCAGATCGAGAAGGACGCTGACGCGACGGCGCTAGTTGACGAATACACTAATTTGCATGGCTTCTTGGTCGGCATTTCCGAATGCTTGACACCCAAACACAAGGCATTCTTCGACCAAGTAATCAGTGATGCCTACCCGGGATATGAACTCACCAAGCGTCGGCCAACGCGCCTATTCCCGGATCACTTAGTCTGGCACGCCGGTGAAGGCACGCGCTACGACGATGAGCTCAATGTGAGTTGGTAACTGCCGCAGCGCTACGCGCAAGTTCAGCGCGCGTTGGCAGAAAAAACCCGCCTCGCGGCGGGGTTTTGTATTGAAAGAAGGCGTGGATGCCCGGCACAAGGCCGGGCATGACGACGTACTGAGCGCGCGTTACGCGCGCCGCCTCAGCCCACATCCGTCGAATGGATGCGCTGTTCGACGCCGCCGCCGCGGTGCGCCCGGCTGGTCAGCTTGTTGAGCGCGCCGAGATAGGCCTTGGCCGAGGCAACCAGCGTGTCGGGATCGGCGCCCTTGGCGGTCACCGCCCGCCCTTGCGCCGACAGCCGCACCGAGACCTCGGCCTGCGCGTCGGTGCCTTCGGTCACCGCGTGCACCTGGTAGAGCTCGAGCTTGGCCTCGTGCGGCACCAGCGCGTGGATGGCGTTGAAGATCGCGTCCACCGGGCCGTTGCCGGTCGATTGCGTGGTCATGTGCTTGCCGTCGATGTCGAGCGACAGCGTCGCCGACTGCGGGCCCATGGTGCCGGCGATCACGGTGAGCGAGATGATCTTGATGCGGTCGTGCGCGGTCGCGATCTCCTCGTCGACCAGCGCCTCGATGTCCTCGTCGTAGATCTGCTTCTTCTTGTCGGCGAGCGCCTTGAAGCGGACGAAGGCGTCTTCCACCTGGTTGTCGCCGAGGTGATAGCCGAGCTCTTCCAGCTTGTGCACGAAGGCATGGCGGCCGGAATGCTTGCCCATGACCAGCGAGGTCTGTTTCACGCCGACCGATTCCGGCGTCATGATCTCGTAGGTCTGCGTGTGCTTGAGCATGCCGTCCTGGTGGATGCCGCTCTCGTGGGCGAAGGCGTTGCGCCCGACGATCGCCTTGTTGTACTGCACCGGGAACGAGGTCACCGCCGAGACGAGCTTCGAGGCGCGCGTCAGCATGGTGGCTTCGATGCCGGTCCAGAACGGCAGCACGTCGTTGCGCGTCTTGCATCGCCATCACGACTTCTTCCAGCGCGGCATTGCCGGCGCGCTCGCCGATGCCGTTGATGCAGCACTCGATCTGCCGCGCGCCGCCCTGCACGCCGGCGAGCGAATTGGCGACCGCCATGCCGAGATCGTCGTGGCAATGCACCGAGAAGCGCGCCTTGTCGGAATTGGGCACGCGCTCGCGCACCATCTCGAACAGCCGCCGGTATTCCTCCGGCATCGTGTAGCCGACGGTGTCGGGGATATTGATGGTGGTGGCGCCGGCATTGATCGCCGCCTCGACGCAGCGGCAGAGGAAATCGAACTCGGTGCGGGTGCCGTCCTCGGCCGACCATTCGACGTCGTCGGTGTGGCTGCGCGCGCGCGTCACCTGCGCGATCACCATCTCGTAGACCTCGTGCGGCTCCTTCTGCAGCTTGTATTTCATGTGCACCGGCGAGGTGGAGAGGAAGGTGTGGATGCGCTTGCGCTTCGCCGGCTTGATCGCCTCGGCGCAGCGGTCGATGTCCTTGAGCGAGGCGCGCGAGAGCCCGCAGATGACGGCGTTCTTCGAGCGCTTGGCGATCTCCTGCACGGCGGCGAAGTCGCCGTCCGAGGCGATGGGGAAACCGGCCTCGATGATGTCGACGCCCATGGTGTCGAGCAGCTCGGCGACTTCGAGCTTTTCCTCATGCGTCATGGTGGCGCCGGGGCATTGCTCGCCGTCGCGCAAGGTGGTGTCGAAGATGACGACGCGGTCCTTCTCGGACTGGGTCGGGGTGGTCATGGCAGTTCATCCTTCTGATCGAATGCGCCGCTTCGGGCGCTCTAAGGGGTTCATCCGTTCGATCCCCCGAGTGCCCAGGCGCGAAACGCCCAGCCGGCCCTCAGGGGCGGATAAGCAGAAGGAGCGTGCCCAGAATGAGGGAGGCCGCGGGGCCGGCTTGCGCCGCCCGCTCGATCGCGCAGATGGTCTGCCGCGTCGTCATGTTTCAGACTGCCTCAAGAACCTCAACGTTCACCGGCTAAACTCGCGGATCAAGGTAAAGTCCGGGTTAACCGCAGGCAGTTTCTAGCGGAAAGGGCCCGGACGACGCAAGCGCGGGATAGGTCAGCGATGCTGTCCGATCTGTGCCGGGGATCAAGACGATGGATGAAAGAACAGCCGCGCTGTTCCGCCGGACCTGGCCGCGGCAGCTCGCCTTCGTGGTGTTTCTGGCGGCGCTGATATGCGGAGCGGCCGGCACGCTCGCCTACTGGCAAGGCTGGCTGTTCCTCGCGGTGTTCATCGGCTCATCCATCGCCATCGGCCTCTACTTCGCGCGACACTGATCCGGCGCTGATCGAGCGCCGCATCAAGGCCGGACCGCAGGCCGAGCAGGTCCCCGCGCAGAAGATCATCATCGCCTTGCTGATGGCGGGTTTCCTGCTGCTCGTCGTGCTGCCCGCGCTCGACCATCGCTGGCACTGGTCGGACGCGCCGGCCTGGCTCGCGATCCTTGGCGATGCCGGCATCGTCGTGAGCTTCGCGATCTTCTTTGTGGTGATGAAGGAAAACAGCTACGCCGCGTCGACCATCAGGGTCGAGGCCGGTCAGCCGGTCGTCGCCACGGGACCCTACGCGCTGGTGCGGCACCCGATGTATTCCGGCGCGCTACTGCTGACGATCTGCACGCCGCTCGCCCTCGGCTCGTATTGGAGCGTGCTGCTGGTGGTACTGCTTGTTCCGATCCTCGTCTGGCGGCTCGTCGATGAGGAGCGGTTTCTCGCGAGTAATTTGCTCGGCTATGCGGATTACTGCCGGCGCGTGCGTTACCGGCTGGTGCCGGGCCTGTGGTGAAAAGCGCTAGCGCTCGGAATCCAATGCCTTGCGCACCTTTTCCAGTTCGCTGAGCGCCTTGCCTTTGACTTTGGGAAATTTGAGATCGAGCGCCTGCAGTTCCTGCGCGATCACCCCCGCCACCACCAGCCGGGTGAACCATTTGTTGTCCGCGGGCACCACAAACCACGGCGCCTGCGGCATGCTGGTGTGCCGGATCATGTCGGCAAAGGCGTGCATGTACTGATCCCACAGCTTGCGTTCGATGACGTCGCCCATGGAAAATTTCCAGCGCTTGGCGGGCTCGTCGATGCGGGCGAGAAAGCGCCGGCGCTGCTCGTCCTTGGAGATATTGAGAAAGAACTTGAGGACCAGCGTGCCGTTTTCGACCAGATGCCGCTCGAAGGCGCGGATTTCGTGGAACCGTTCTTTCCAAAGATGCTTGGCGGTCAGCGACTCCGGCAGATGCTCGCGTTCCAATAGCTCCGGATGCACGCGCACAACCAGAACCTCTTCGTAGTACGAACGGTTGAAGATGCCGATCTGGCCGCGTTGCGGCAGCAGCTTGGCGGCGCGCCAGAGGAAATCGTGACCAAGCTCTTCCGCGCTCGGCTGCTTGAAGGGATGCACGTCGACGCCCTGCGGATTGAGGCCGGTCATGACGTGCTTGATCACGCCATCCTTGCCGGCGGCGTCCATCGCCTGCAATACGATCAGCACCGACCACCGGCCGTCGGCATACAGGCGCTCCTGCAAATCCGACAGACGTTCGATGCCTTCGTTGAGCAGTGCCTTGGCGTCATCCTTGTCGACGGCAAGCCCGTAGCAGTCCGCCGGATCGTGCGCGGACAAGCGAAACGTCTCCGGCTTGTCGATGCGAAACCGTTTGGCAAGGTGACCGAGCTTCATGACGCTCCTACTCCACGCCAGGCCGCCATGCTTGGCAAGGTCTATCGCTCAGCGCCAGCGGTCGGCGAGAAAGGCTCTGACAAAACCGCGCATCTTCGGATCGTAATCGGCGGGCCCGCGGGCGATACGGATATCGGCGAGTTCCGGCCGCTGCTCGCGCGCCAGATGTGCAAGGATGCGCTGGCGCAATTCCTTGGCGGTTTCGCGGGCGCGAAACACACGGATATGCGCGATCAGCGATCCGTCAACAACCGTGGTCCATCCCGGCTCGATCTCGAAGTCCGCAACCGAAAGCCCGGTCTCCTCCTCGAGCTCGCGGCGCACGCTGAAATCGAGATCGACCTTGCCGTCGACGATGTCGTTTGGATCGGGCGTGCCGCAGGGAAAGTAGATTTGCCCGGCGTTGAGCGTGCGTTCCGACATGAGGCCGAGCAGGAACCCGCCGTCGCTGGCGAGAATCGCGCCGGCGCCGAAGCAGTCGTGCACCGACGCCTTCGGCCAGCCCCAGCCGATCCAGGCGGCAAAACTGGCGTAGTCGGTCTCGAGAAAAGCGCCGTGGAAAACGCCCTGCTCCAGCCGCTGCTGGTACAGCATCAGAATGCGGCCGTTCCACAGGCTGGGATTCTTGCGCTTGAGCTCGGCAAAATAGGCATCGATCTCCGCCCGCCGCGCTTGCGCGAACGCCCAGGGCTTCGGCGCGAAGGCGAGCTCCAGCCGGTCGACGGAAAATACGCTCGGATCACGCATCGCCGGCAATCGACGCGAGCAAAGCGCCGCCGTCAAGCCTCGATCGTGCCGTTCGAAACGACCACGGCATGGCCGCCGACCGAGGCCGCGGCGAGCGCCCCGCCCGCGAGCGTCAAGTTGAGATGGATGAGGCTCGGCCGGCCCATCTCATAGCCTTGCTCGATCGTGAAGGCGTGGCTGCCGTCCCTGAGGTTCGCGAAACGGCAGAGCGCGCCGGCAAAGGCCGCCGCCGCCGAACCGGTCGCCGGGTCCTCGATGACGCCGAAGGACGGCGCGAACATGCGCGCGTGAAAATCGTGACCGCGCTCCGCGGTTTCATTGCTGAACGCGAACACCGACTGCGGTTCGTTGAGTGCGGCAAATCGCGCAAGGTCGGGCTTGGCGCGGCGGACGGCGTCCAGGTTTTTCAGCGGCACAAAGGTGAAGGGCACACCGGCCGACCAGCAGCTCGGCGCAAAATCGCCGAGGCCGATGTCGTTGGCTGCGAGGCCGAGCGCCGCAGCCAGCGCCGGCACGGCCGACGCCGTTCCAGCCTCCACCGGCAGCGTCGGCAGATCGAACGACGCATGGCCTTCGCCCGGCGACACGCGGCACGCCACCGGCCCGACATTTGCTCCCAGGGTCATGTCGCGCGCGTTCTCGCCGCCGTCGAGATTGGCGAGCAGAACGGCGGTGCCCACCGTCGGGTGTCCGGCGAAAGGCAATTCCCGGCGCGGCGTGAAGATGCGATAGCGGGCGCGATGCGCGGCGTGCTCCGCCGCAAGGATAAAGACCGTTTCCGACAGATTGAATTCGCCCGCGATCGTCTGCATCGCGGCCGTCTCGAGACCTTCGGCCTGCAACACGACGGCAAGCGGATTTCCCGCAAAGCGCCGGTCGCTGAAAACGTCAAGCGTGGCAAAGCGGCGTTTCATCGCAGGCATCCTGGCAGCGTCCTCATCGCAAGCTTCCCGGGAAAACGCCGATGGCCGGGACAGGCCCGGCCATCGCGCAGATCATGAGGCCGGTTCGCGGCTACTTCATTCCGGTCTTCTTCGTCGCCGCGTCGACGAATTCATTGGTGTAAGTCTTCGACAGGTCGATATTGGCCTTGGCCACCTCCGGCGAGGACTGGCTGAACACGGCGAGCACGGCGGCGGCGCCCTTCGGGTCCATGCGGCCGGTTTCCGAATACATCGGCAGCGTATTCTTGAGCGCGGCGACGTAAAGCGCCTTGTCCTTGCCGACGAATTCCGGCGGCATCTTGTCGGCGATCTCGTCCGGCGTGTGCGAATGAATCCACTTGAGCGTCGACACGATCGCATTGGTCATGCCCTGCACTTCCTTCGGATGCGCCGCGATCCAGTCGGCCTTGGTGTAGAGCGCACCGCCCGGATATTCGCCGCCGAATACGGCGAGCGTGTCCTTCTGCGAGCGCGTGTCGCTGAGGATTTTCAGGTCCTTGTACTTGTTGGCCAGCACGGTCACCGCCGGATCGAGCATCACGGCGGCGTCGATCTGGCCCTGTTCCATGGCCGCGATGGCCGAGCCGCCGAGACCGACGCCGATCACGGCGACCGAGTTGGGATCGACGCCGTTCTTGCTCGAGAGGTATTTGAGGAAGAAATCGGTGGAGGAACCGGGCGCGCTGACGCCGACCTTCTTATTGGCGAGGTCCTTGACCGACTTGATCTCGTCGGTGTGCTTGGGCGACACCACCAGCGCCAGGCCGGGGAAGCGGTCATAGACCACGAAGGCCTGCAAATGCTGGCCCTTGGCGGCTAGATTGACGCAGTGATCGAAATAGCCGGAGACCACGTCGGCGCTGCCGCCGATGACGGCTTTCAGCGCATCGGAGCCGCCCTTGAACTCGACCACGTCGACGTTGACGCCGGCCTTTTCGTATTCGCCGAGCTGCTTGGCGAGCATGGTCGGCAGATAGCAGAGGCAGCTGGCGCCGCCGATGGCGAGGGTGACTTTCGACTGCGCGAGCGCGAGGCCCGACGACAGCAGCAGCGCGGCGAGCGAAATGACAAGACGGCGGACGAATGACCTGACCATGAAGTCCTCCCGGGGTGTGTTGGGGCTTTTGTATGTGAGCCCGTTTCGGCGCCGACAATATGCCAGCGCGCCGGCGCTGAACTAGGGCGGCCTCGCAGCGCCCCCTATGCGGCCGCCGCCGGCGCGGAAATCACGCGGTTGCGGCCCAGGCGCTTGGCTTCGTAGAGCATCCGGTCGGCCGCCGTGATCAGCTGCTGCGCCGTGTCTTCGCCTTTCCACACGGTCGCGGCGACGCCGCCGCTGATGCTGACATGCGGCCCGGCCGGGGAATAAGCGTGCGGGATTTTCAGTTGCGCCACGGCCTGGCGCGCGGTTTCGGCGACGCGCATGGCGCCCTTGATGCCGGTTTCCGGGAGGATGATGGCGAATTCCTCGCCGCCGTAGCGCGCGACAATATCGGCGGTGCGCTTGCTGCTCGACTGGATCGCCGCCGCGACCTGCTTGAGGACTTGATCGCCGGCCTGATGGCCGTAGTGATCGTTATAGGCCTTGAAGGCGTCGACGTCGCACATCACCAGCGACAGCGTGCGGTTATGCCGCCGCGCGACGCCAATCTGGCTTTCCAGGTATTGGTCGAAATAGCGCCGGTTGGCGACGCCGGTGAGGCCGTCGTGCTGCGACAGCTGTTCCAGCTCCTTGTGGGCTTCATTCAATTCCTGCAGCGATTGCGCCAGCTGCTGCGGTGCGCTCCTCGATCTGCCGCTCGTGCCGCATGTTGAGGTCGCGGATGCGCGCCATCGCTTCCTTGCGGACGAGATCGATATTGCGCAGGCCGGTGGCGGTGCTCACCACGACGGCGAAACATACCGCGACGCCGATCAGCACCGCGGCGACGGCGCCGAACTGCGAGCCGAACAGGCCGGCCGCCTCGCCGCGCACCTGCAACCCAGCCGAGCACGAAGAGCGTGGCCGGCACGGTGGCGAGCAGCCGCCGGGCAACGACGCCGCCGGCGGTGTCGCCGGCGGCGATGCGCGATGAAGCCGTGGGTTAAATCGGCCGCGAGCGTACCCAACGCCAGCACGAACAGCGCCAGCGCCACTTCCGGCGCCATCGACGGCGGCAAGGCCGGCGACGCCATAGGCGTGGCCGATGATGCCGAGGACCGCGAGCGCAAACGACGGCAGGACCAGCCACTGGCTGCACACCGCGACGCGCGGGTCGCGCGACTTGAGCACGAACAGCGCCGCGCCGGCGAAGAGGAAGGCGAATTCGGTCAGCGGCAAGATCCGCGGCGGCTTGAGCGTGCCGATGGCGACGCGGTCGTCGCCCAGCACCAGCTGGTTGATGCCGAGAAACGCCGACAGATCCTGCGCCAGCCTGGCGCTGCCGAGCATAGCCGCGAGCACGGCGAGGCCGTGCCCGAGACGGAACGGCGGCGACTCCGGCGGGAAGCGGTGGATCAGCCAGAGCGCGCCGGCGGCGGCGGCAAAGCCGCCGCCCGAATTCAACCGCATGGAGGCGATGCCAGCCGGCAAGCCCATGTCCGGCGTCATGTGAAACAGCCAGGCGGCCATTTCGACGGCGCCCACGGCGGCGACAAAAATAGCGGCACCGCGGATCGCCCAATCGAGACGTGGAACGGCTTTCCTTGCGATGAAGCTCATACGCATGGACGCATTCGAACAATTTGCGCGATCGCCATGCCGGACATTTGCGTGGTTTCGCGCGAGGCCCTTGTCCTTGCATCAAGTCCTTAATTCATCGGCGAAGCACGCCGCCAAATTGAAAATCTTTCGAACAAAATTGCCACATGATTAAATTCGCTGGTATTTAGATACTTGACGATACGCAAAAGACCGGACGCCGGCGCGCCGAAGGCACCCGTGCTTTGCCATCCGCCGGTGTCGGCGCTCAGGCAGCCTGCGCTTGCGGCGGCAATGTCGCTTTGGTCAGCCAGAAATCGTTGATGCTCCTTACGAGCTGTTCAAACGCGTCCAGTTGCACCGGTTTGCGCAGATAGCAATTCGCCTGCAGCCGATAGCCCCTGGCGATGTCTATTTCCGCCTCGGAGACGGTCAAGATGATCGTCGGGATCGTACTGAGGTTGTCGTCCTCCTTGATGTGCCTGAGCACCTCGATCCCGTTGAGCTTGGGCAGGTTGAGGTCGAGCAGGATGAGGCTGGGACGTGGACAATTGATATAGCTTCCCCTGCGCAGCAGGAATTCGAGCGCCTCCGCGCCGTCTCTCACGACGTTCAAGCGGACGCGTCTGTTGGTGACACGGAAGACCTCGAACATCAGCCGGACGTCGCCGGGGCTGTCTTCGACCAAAAGAACCTCGATGGTTGGCGCCTTTGTTTCGACCGTCTTCATGCTCGCTTCTCTCTTTCTGAATTGCTCTCGCTGCCCGCTAGGGTGAAGCGAAAGGTGGATCCCATATCGGGTCGCGACTCGACGGTGATTTGGCCGCCATAGAGCTCGACGATTTTCTTGCACATGGCCAATCCAATACCGGTGCCGGCGAACTCCTCGCGCTTGTGCAGCCGCTGAAACATGCCGAAAATCTTCTCGAAATATTCTGGACCGATTCCAATCCCATTGTCTTTCACCGAGAACGTCCAAACTTGCTGATCGTTTTTTGCGGCGGAGACGTGAACCTTGGGAACGCCGCCGCTTTGGTATTTAATGGCGTTGCCGACAAGATTTTGAAACAACTGGACGAGCTGCGTCTCGTCCGCTTGGACGATGGGCAGGAGATCGTGCGTCACCTGCGCGCCACTGTCTTCAATCGCGTCATGCAAATTGATGAGTGCCAGCCGCAAGGCCTCTTCACTGGATATCGCGCTCGGCGTAATTCCCTTAGCGCCGATGCGGGAATAGGCGAGCAAGTCCTGGACCAGCCGCTGCATGCGCCTCGCGCCATCCACCGCGAAGGCGATGAACTCGTCGGCGTCGGCGTCCAACTGCCCTTTATATCGCCTGGCCAACAGCTGCGTGTAGCTCGCCACCATGCGCAACGGCTCCTGCAAATCGTGCGAGGCGAAGTTGGCGAATTGCGCCAGTTCCTCGTTCGAGCGGTTGAGTTCCGCCATCTTTTCCAGAAGCTGCGTCTCAGCCGTCTTGCGCTCGGTGATATCGACGACCACGCAGAGAACCAGAAGTCCCTCGCGCGTCCGGATTGGATTGAGCGCGACTTCGATCGGGAATTCCCTGCCATCCTTGCGCAAGCCGATAAAGTCGCGTCTCGCCCCCATGCGGCGCGGCTCGGGCTCGTGGGCATAGGACTCGCGGTGACGAAGATGCTGCCCGCGCAGCTGCTCGGGCAGCAATATATCGACGGGCTGGCCGATCAGTTCCTCGCGCCCGTAGCCGAACTGCCGCTCGATCTCGCCGTTGACCAGCACGATGCGGCCGGCCTCGTTCACCGAAACCATGCCGCTGGGGCAGGACTCGACGGCGAGACGAAACATGCGCTCGGCGAATTTTGCCTCCTCCAAATTACGGCCGATGAAGAAGTATCGTTGCTCGGGCTCCGACCACACGCCATTCCATTGCAGCGGCACCGCGCGGCCGCTCTTGTGCACGTAGCGCGACTTCGAAATTGCGCAGAGTGCGGCCGCGCCGCACGGCGCGCATTTCGGCGCGGGTGCGATCGAGATCGTCCGGATAGACGAACAGGCGGGCGCTACGACCGATCATTTCTTCGGGCTGATAGTCGAGGATCGCCGCCGAGCTAGGGCTCACCTGGAGAATGTTGCCCTTTCGATCGACGACCAGAATCAAGTCGAGCGATGCCTCGAAGATTTTGCGGCGCTCCTCGCTTTCGCGCTCGCGCGCCATCACCTCGTCCGGCGTCTTCGCAGCACGAAGTCCGCGCGGATCCTCAGCGGATGGCACCAGCGTCGGAGAGAGAGCCGTTTTCATGTGACGACCTTGCATGCAATTCGCGCGGCGGGCATCGCGTGATGAACGCAGGAGGACCGACTCAGTTCACGCCATTTTGGCGGCAGATCGTTAACGCGCGGCGTCGCATCTTTCGACAATTTTTCAGGAAGGCGAATATCTTACCGGCGGGCGGTAAGTCGCGTATGGAGCCTGCACGGGAAAATACCGCCGCGGACGCCGCGCCGTCAGCTGCGCGTCTCAGCCGGCGGCCGCCACACCAGCAGGCGCCGCTCGACCATCGTGACAACGATGTCGATGACGATGACGAAAGCGGCGAGCACGAACATGCCGGCGAACACGCCGGCGACGTCGAACACGCCTTCCGCCTGCTGGATCAGGTAGCCGAGGCCCGCGGCGGAGCCGAGATATTCGCCGACCACGGCGCCGACCACGGCAAAGCCGACCGAGGTGTGCAGCGAGGAAAACATCCACGACAGCGCCGAGGGCCAATAGACGTGGCGCATCAGTTGCCGCTCGCTCATGCCGAGCATGCGCGCGTTGGCGAGCACGGTCTGGCTCACTTCCTTGACGCCCTGATAGACGTTGAAGAAGACGATGAAGAACACGAGCGTGACGCCGAGCGCGACCTTCGACCAGATGCCGAGGCCGAGCCACAGCGTGAAGATCGGCGCCAGCACCACGCGCGGCAGCGCGTTGGCCATCTTCACGTAAGGATCGAACACCGCGGCGGTCACGCGGCTGGCGCGCGAACCAGAAGCCGACCAGCACGCCGCCGATCGAGCCGATGACGAAGGCGAGGATCGATTCTTCCAGCGTCACCCAGAGGTGCTTCCAGATCACGCCGGTGGCGAACCAGGCGACGATCTGCGCCGCCACATCGACCGGGTTGGAGAAGAAGAACGGCGGCAGCACGATGCGGCCGAAGATCGGATAGGTCGTGAGCACGTACCAGGCGCCGACGGCGACCACGGCGACGAGCGCCTTGCAGGACCGTGAGCTGCGCGCGCGACATCACGCCCCCTCCGCCTGCGCGTAGCCCTTGATCACCTCGGCCTTGAGCATGTGCCAGATGTCGCGGTGCAGCTCGTGGAAGGCGCGGTCGAGCTTGACCTCGGAAATATCGCGCGGGCGCGCGCAGCGGCACGCGCCAGTCGCCGATGATGCGCGCGGCCGGCCCCGCCGACATGATGACGACGCGGTCGGAGAGCGCGATCGCCTCCTCGAGATCGTGGGTGACGAACAGCACCGCCTTGCGGTCGGCGCTCCACAGATCGAGCAGCAGGTTGCCCATGATCTGCCGCGTCTGCGCATCGAGCGGGCCGAACGGCTCGTCCATCAGCAGGATCTTCGGATCGCGGATCAGCACCTGCGCCAGGCCGACGCGCTTGCGCTGGCCGCCGGAGAGCATGTGCGGATAGCGGTCGCCGAAGGCGCCGAGGCCGACGCGCGTGAGCCAGTCCTGCGCGCGCGGCGCGCGCCTCGCGCGACGGCGTGCCCGCGGTCTCCAGCCCGATGGCGACGTTGTCCAGCGCCGTCTTCCAGGGAAACAGCGCGTCGGCCTGGAACAGGTAGCCGGCCTGGCGATTGAGCGAGCCGAGCGCGTCGCCGAAAATATCGACGGTGCCCGCCGCCGGCGCCAGCAGGCCGGCGGCGATGTTGAGCAGCGTCGATTTGCCGCAGCCGGTCGGCCCGACAATGGCGACGAATTCACCGTCGGCGACGGCGAGCGAGGCATCCTTCACCGCGGTGAAGATGCCGCCGCCGGCGAGGCGAAACGTCACATCGACGCCGGCAAGCGACACGGCGCTGGCGCGCGGCCGTCGCGATCGCGGTCGACGTGCAGCCATCGGCTCTGCATGCCGGGCGCGCAACCTAGCGCCAATTGCCTGCGACGGAAGCGTTGCGAGTTTCGCCGCGCCGTCGCGCACGTGCCATTGTCGCCGCCATGATCGACCCTCGTCTCGCCGACGCACTGGCGCGGCTGCCGGATTATCTCGGCAGCCACGTGCTGGTCAGCGTCACCGCGCTGGCGATCGGGCTCGGCATCAGCCTGCCGCTGGCGATCATCGCCACGCGCCGGCCGGTGCTGCGCGCGAGCCTGCTCGGCGTCGCCAGCGTCATCCAGACCATTCCCGGCCTGGCGCTGCTGACGCTGTTCTATCCGCTGCTGCTGGCGCTCTGTCGGCGCTGCCGAGCGCGTTTTCGGCAGCGGATTTTCCGCGCTCGGCTTTCTGCCGTCGGTTGCTGGCGCTGGCGCTCTATTCGATGCTGCCGGTGCTGCGCAACACCGTGACCGGCCTCGACGGCGTCGAGCTCGGGCCTGCGCGACGCCGCGCGTGCGCTGGCGCTGACGCGCTGGCAATCGCTGCGCTACGTCGAACTGCCGGTCGCCATGCCGGTGATCATGGCCGGCATCCGCACCGCGGCGGTGTGGGTGATCGGCACGGCGACGCTGTCGACGCCGATCGGGCAGACCAGCCTGGGCAATTACATCTTCGCCGGCCTGCAGACGCAGAACTGGGTGTTCGTGCTGTTCGGCTGCGTCGCCGCGGCGGCGCTGGCGCTTGGTCGTCGATCAACTGCTGGCGCTGATGGAGCACGGCGTCGCCGCGCACAGCCGCGGCAGGATCGCCGCCGGCGGCGCCGGCCTCGTGCTGCTGGTCGTCTGGCCGCGCTCGCGCCAGGCTTTGGCCGCGCGCAGGGCGCCATCGTCATCGCCGCCAAGCCGTTCACCGAGCAATACGTGCTGGCGGCGCTGATCGAGCAGCGCCTCGCTGCCCAGGGCATGCACGCCGAGCGCCGCGACGGGCTCGGCTCGGCCGTCATCTTCAATGCGCTCGCCGCCAACGACATCGACGCCTATGTCGATTATTCCGGCACCATCTGGGCGAACGAAATGCAGCGCAACGACGTCAAGCCGCGCGCGCGAGGTGCTCGCGCGAAGTGTCGCAATGGCTGGAGACAACGCAACGGCATCCGCATCGCTCGGCGCGCTCGGCTTCGAGAATGCCTATGCGCTGGCCATGCCGCGCGCGCTGGCGCAGAAGCTCCAGGTCAAATCGATCGCCGACCTCGCCGCGCATGCGCGGCGATTTGTCCATCGCCGCCGACTACGAATTCTTCGAGCGCCCGGAATGGAAGGCGCTCGTCGCCGCCTACGGGCTGCATTTCCGCCAGCAGCGCACCATGCAGTCGGATTTCATGTATCGGGCGGCGGCGGCCGGCGAGGTCGACGTCATCGTCGGCCTATTCCAGCGACGGCCGCATCGCGCAATACGATCTTGATCGTGCTCGACGATCCCAAGCACGCGCTGCCGCCTTACGACGCGATGCTGCTGATCGTCGCCGCGGCGCGCACATGACGAGCGGCTGATCGCGGCGCTGAAGCCGCTGATCGGCGCCATCCCGGTCGAGCTGATGCGCGAGGCGAACTTGCGCGCCTCGGGCGGCGGCGCGCAAAGCTCGCCGCCGCAGGTGGCGACGTGGCTGTGGGGGAAGATCGAGAGCAAACCGTAGTCATTCCGGGGCGCGGCGAAGGCGCGAACCCGGAATCCATAGCCCCGGCGCTGCGGAGTATGGATTCCGGGCCCGCTCGCTCCGCTCGCGTCCCGGAATGACGGAATTTTAGTTCTTGCTCTTATCCACCAACGCCCGCTGCTTGATCCCAAAAGGGCTCGCGACAGCGAGCCCGTCTTGGCACAAAAAGCCGTGGATCAGTTCTTGCTCTTGTCCACCAGCGCGCGCTGCTTGATCCACGGCATCATCTCGCGCAGCTTGGCGCCGACCTGCTCGATCGGATGCTCGGCGAGCTTGGCGCGGGTCGCCTTGAACGAGGTCTGGTTGACCTTGTTCTCCAGCATCCAGTCGCGGGTGAAGCGGCCGGACTGGATGTCGTCCAGCACCTTCTTCATCTCCGCCTTGGTCTCCGGCGTGATGACGCGCGGGCCGGAGACGTATTCGCCGTATTCGGCGGTGTTCGACACCGAGTAGTTCATGTTGGCGATGCCGCCCTCGTAGATGAGGTCGACGATCAGCTTCACCTCGTGCACGCATTCGAAATAGGCCATCTCCGGCGCGTAGCCGGCCTCGACCAGCGTCTCGTAGCCGGCCTTCATCAGCTCGACGAGGCCGCCGCAGAGCACGGTCTGCTCGCCGAACAGGTCGGTCTCGCATTCTTCCTTGAACGTGGTCTCGATGATGCCGGCGCGGCCGCCGCCGATCGCCGAGGCATAGGAGAGGCCGAGATCGTGGGCGTTGCCGGAGGCATCCTTGTGGATGGCGACCAGGCACGGCACGCCGGCGCCGCGCTGGTATTCCGAGCGCACGGTGTGGCCGGGGCCCTTCGGCGCGATCATCAGCACGTCGAGATCGCCGCGCGGCTCGATCAGATTGAAATGCACGTTGAGCCCGTGCGCGAACATCAGCGCCGCGCCGTCCTTCATGTTCTTGGCGAGATGATCGCGATAGATGTCGCCCTGCAATTCGTCGGGCGTGAGCATCATCATCACGTCGGCCCATTTGGCGGCGTCGGCGACCTCCATCACCTTGAATTTCTCGGCTTCCGCCTTCTTCACGCCGCCGGAGGTCTTGCGCAGCGCCACCGCGACCTCCTTCACGCCCGAGTCGCGCAGGTTGAGCGCGTGGGCGTGGCCCTGGCTGCCATAGCCGATGATGGCGACCTTCTTGCCCTTGATCAGGTTCAGGTCGGCGTCGCGATCGTAATAAACACGCATGATACCCTCGTTTGAGCCCCTAGACTTTCGGCCCTGCTTCTAGGACGCCGGAGGTGAGCCGACAAGGCCCGGCGTCCTCATTCATTCGCTGACGATCGGAATGATGGTGGCGACCAGCAGCAGCGCCATGACGATGTTGAAAATGCGCGCATGCATGGGATCGCGCAAGAACCGGCGCAGGGCGACGCCGAAGCCGACCCAGGTCGCGGTCGACAGAACGGTGCTGAGCGCGAAGACGGCGAGCACAATCACGAAGTCCTCGCGCTCGTGGCCCGGCCGCATATAGACGGCGACGCCGCTGAGCGCGGCGACCACCGCCTTCGGATTGATCCACTGGAACGCCGCCGCCTGCAGAAACGTCATCGGCTTGCCCAGCATGTTGCCAGTGCCGCCGTCGGCGGCCGGGCGCGCGCTGCCCACTTTCCAGGCGAGCCACAGCATGTAGGCGCGCCGGCGATCTTGAGCGCGATTTGCAGCACCGGCGCCGCGGCAAAGACAAGGCCGAGACCGCCGGCGAAAACCGCGAGCAGAATGACAAAACCGACATCGACGCCGAGCAGATGCGGGATGGTGCGCGCAAAGCCGAAATTCACGCCCGACGCGGTGAGCAGGATGTTGTTCGGCCCCGGCGTGAACGCCATGACGAAGGCGAACACGGTGAGCGCCACTAGGACGTCGAATTGCATGACTGGGCGCCGGCTACATCCCCTCCGGCCCGCGCGCGATGGCGACGATGCCGGTGCGCGAGACCTCGATGAGGCCGAGCGGCAGCATCAGCGCCACGAACTGCTCGATCTTGTTGCTCGCGCCGGTGATCTCGAAGATGAAGCTTTCGGTGGTGGCATCGATCACCCGGGCGCGGAAGGCATCGGCCAGGCGCAGCGCCTCGACCCGGTGCTCGCCCTTGCCGCGCACCTTGACCATGGCGAGCTCGCGCTCGATCGAATTGCCGGCGAGCGTCATGTCGACGACGCGGTGCACCGGCACCAGGCGGTCGAGCTGGTTCTTGATCTGCTCGATCACCATCGGCGTGCCGGTGGTGGCGACCGTGATCAGCGACAGGTGCTTGGCGTGCTCGGTCTCCGAGACGGTGAGCGACTCGATATTGTAGCCGCGGCCGGAGAACAGGCCGATGACGCGGGCGAGCACGCCGGGCTCGTTGTCGACCAGCACCGAGAGCGTGTGCGATTCCTGCTTCTGCGCCTTGGGCGCGGCCGGATAGTGGGACGTGGTCGGTGCGTTCATGACATTCATCCTTAGTGCCGGAGTATTGCGAAGGCCCAATCGCGGCCCTGCCCGCGCGCGAGCGCCAGATCGATCCACAGCATGGCATGCGCTTCGAGCAGGCGCGCGTTGCGCAATGGCCCGGCGTCGATCATCTCGAATCCGAGCTCGCCGACAAGGTTGATCACCTTCGGCTTGTTGGCGGCGTCATCGCCGGCGACGAACATCACCGGCTTGCCTCCCTTGAACGCGGTGTTGGCCATGTTGCCGAAGCCGGTGGTGTTGAGCGTCTTGAACACCAAGGCGCCAGCCGCCCAGCCCTGCACTTTTTCGCCGGCCGAGGTGCTGTGGCCGATCTCCAGGCTGATGCCGTCCGGCCCGCGCGCTAAGGGGTTGGTGGCGTCGAGGATGATCTTGCCCTTGATGTTGCCGAGCGAGCGGATGGCCGCTTCCGTCGCCGGCCATGGCGTCGACAGCACGATGAAATCGGCGGCGGCCGCAGCTTCGGCCGGGCTCACCGCGCGCGCCTTGGCGCCGATCGATTTGACCAGCGCCTGCGCCTTTTCCGCCTTGGGATCGCGCACGCCGAAGAAAATCTCGTGGCCGGCCTTCTGCGCCCAGGCTGTGCCCAGCGCGCCGCCGACATTGCCGGCGCCGATGATGGCGAGTTTCATGCAGTTAACCTTTCCTCACTCTTGCCCTGTCATGCCCGCGAAAGCGGACGATCCAGTAATCGCTGCACTCTCGGTGAGTACTGGGTCCCCGCCTTCGCGGGGACGACAGCCTGATCACACCATCACCTTGCCTTCCTCGGTGATGGCGTCGTCCAAAGTCTCCGCCGCGTCGCTGAGGATCATCTCATTATGCGCGCGCCCCGACGGGATCATCGGGAAGCAGTTCTCCTTCGGATCGACCACGCAATCGAACAGCACCGGCTTGTCGACGTCGATCATCTCACGGATGGCGTGGTCGAGATCGCCCGGCTTCTCGCAACGAATGCCGTGGGCGTGCATGGCGTCGGCCAGCTTGACGAAATCCGGCAGCGCCTCCGAATAGCTCTCCGAATAGCGCCCGCCGTGCAGCAGTTCCTGCCACTGCCGCACCATGCCCATGTATTTGTTGTTGAGGATGAAGATCTTGATCGGCAGCCGGTACTGCACCGCCGTCGACAGTTCCTGCATGGTCATCTGCACCGAGGCCTCGCCGGCAATGTCGATGACCAGCGATTTCGGATGCGCGAGCTGCACGCCGACCGAGGCCGGCAGCCCGTAGCCCATGGTGCCGAGGCCGCCGGAGGTCATCCAGCGGTTCGGCTCCTGGAAGTGGTAGAACTGCGCCGCCCACATCTGGTGCTGGCCGACTTCGGTGGTGATGTAGGTGTCGCGATCCTTGGTCAGCTCGTAGAGCCGCTGGATGGCGTATTGCGGCTTGATCACCTCATTGGATTTCCGGTAGGCGAGCGACTTGCGCCCGCGCCACTTGTCGATCTGCTTCCACCAGTCGCCGAGCGCCTTTTTGTTGGCCTGCTTGGCGCCGCTTCGCCACAGCCGCACCATGTCTTCCAGCACGTGCGCGCAGTCGCCGACGATCGGGATGTCGACATGGATGTTCTTGTTGATCGAGGACGGATCGATATCGACGTGGATCTTTTTCGAGCCGGGCGAAAACGCGTCGACGCGGCCGGTGATGCGGTCGTCGAAGCGCGCGCCGATGCAGACCATCACGTCGCAATCGTGCATCGCCATGTTGGCTTCGAGCGTGCCGTGCATGCCGAGCATGCCCATCCATTGCGGATCGGCCGCCGGAAAGGCGCCCAGCCCCATCAGCGTCGAGGTGATGGGGAAGCCGGTGAGCTTGACCAGTTCGCGCAGCAGGTCGCTCGCAGCTTTCCCGGAATTGACCACGCCGCCGCCGGTGTAGAACAGCGGCCGCTTGGCATGCGCCATCAGTTCGACCGCTTGCTTGATCTTGTCGAGATCGCCCTTCACCTTCGGCTGATAGCCGGTGTGCGGAAAATCCTTCGGCTTCGAATAGATGCCCTTGGCGAACTGGATGTCCTTGGGGATATCGACGACCACCGGCCCCGGCCGTCCGCTGGCGGCGATGTGGAACGCCTCGTGCAGCACCCGCGGCAGATCCTCGATGCGCTTGACCAGATAATTGTATTTGGTGCACGGCCTGGTGATGCCGACGGTGTCGCATTCCTGGAAGGCGTCGTTGCCGATCAGATGCGTGGGCACCTGTCCGGTGATGCAGACGATCGGGATCGAATCCATCAGCGCGTCGGTGAGGCCCGTGACCGCGTTGGTGGCGCCGGGGCCGGAGGTGACCAGCACGCAACCCACTTGGCCGGTCGAGCGCGCATAGCCTTCGGCGGCATGCACCGCGCCCTGCTCGTGGCGCACCAGAATGTGCTGCACCTTGTCCTGCGCGAAGATGGCGTCGTAGATCGGCAGCACCGCGCCGCCCGGATAGCCGAACAGATGCTTCACGCCCTGGTCCGCGAGCGCCCGGGTCACCATTTCGGCGCCAGTCATTTCCTCGGTCATCGTCGTCGTCCTTCTCGTGCCATTTCACCGGATGGAGACAATAAAAAAGGCCCGCGAAGGGCCATGTCCGGACGCTTCCCTGGCGAGCCCATTCAGGGCCGCATGGAGTGCGTCCAGACCTTTACTACGAGGGTAATAATATTGCGCATCGTCGTGCCCATCTGTACTTTCATTGCGCGCGTTATAGGGGCTGTCCGGGCCCCGGTCAAGCGCAATTATCGTGTTTCTAGGCCATCGCCAGCTGTCTTTCCAGTGCCTGCACCGCCGATTCTGGCGCCACGCAGGGCCAATCCTTCATCTGATTACGGAACCAGGTGAGCTGACGCTTGGCGTAGCGGCGGGTGTCCATGACGGCGCCTGCCCTCGCCTCATCGAGCGAAACCTCGCCGTTGAGGTGACGGATCAGCCAGGGTACGCCGAGCGCTTTCATCGCCGGCAACGAGGGATCGAGCTTGCGCGCGCTCAACGCCCGCACCTCTTCTAAAGCGCCGGCTGTGAGCATCGTGGCGAAACGCGTTTCGATGCGCGCCACCAGTTCCTTGCGCTCCACCGTGAGAACGACCTTGGCCGCGCGCGCCGGATCGAGCAGCGCCGCCATGCCCTCTTTGTGCCAATCGCTCAGCGAGCGCCCGGTCGCTTCCATCACCTCCAGCGCGCGCGAGATGCGCGAACGGTCGTTCGGCATCAGGCGGCGAGCCGTCGCCGGATCGCGTGCGAGCAGTTCCGCATGGAGCGGCGCGGCGCCTTCGTCCTGCAGCCGCGCGCGCACGCGAGCGCGGATGTCGGCCGGGATCGGCGGCACCGCCGCGAGGCCGCCGGTCAGCGCTTTGAAATACAGCCCGGTGCCGCCGACCAAGATCGGCACTCGACCCTGCTTTGCGATTTCGTTGAGGACTTCGCCGACATCGCGGCACCACTGCCCGACCGAATAATTCACCGCCGCGTCGACATGACCGTAAAGCCGGTGCGGCAGGCGCGCCTCGTCCTCAGGCGAGGGCCGCGCGGTGATGACGTGCAGGTCGCGATAGACCTGCATCGAATCGGCATTGACGATCACGCCGCCGATTTTCTCGGCGAGCGCCAAGGCCAGCGCCGACTTGCCGCTCGCGGTCGGGCCAACGATGAGGACGGTTGAGATATTGCTCACAGGACGCGAGCTAATCTGCCGGCACCGTTTAAGGCAATCGGCACCACGCTAAAATTTTTTCAGCAGAATTTCAGCCGGCGCTGCCGGCTGCCGCGCGCCCAGGCCCGTTGTCTCGACCGGATGGAAGCTCGGGATGCGCGGGTCGGGCTTGAGCGGCTGGAAGCCGATTGTAACCGGTAAGTGCTGTTTGGCCGAGGCACGCAGGATCGCGACCTGCTGCGGGGCGATTTTCGAGCCGCCATACATCGCCGTTCGCGACAGCGTCATGTCGCTGGCGTTGGCGGCGTCGTCCGCCGGCACGAAATTCGACCATTTTTCCGCCTCGGCCGGATTTTGGGCGACGCCCATACCGGTCTTGTAGGTAAGCACGAGGTTCATCGCGGCGACCGGATTGCCCGCGCGGGCGCCGGCGAGGTGCAGGCGGAACGCTTCCTCGAGGTCGCGCTTGCCCAGCATGCCGGATAAATAAAGCTCGGCGAGATTGTTCATGGCCGGCGCGAAGCCCTTGTCCGCCGCCTTGCGGTACCAATCCGCCGCCGTCTGGAAATTCGCCTTGACGAGGAGCTGTACGCTCTCGTCCGGTCCGACTTTGAAGGCGGCGAGGCGATCGGGGTCGGCCGCCGTGCGCAGCGTCAATTGGAACGTGCGATAGCCAATTTGCTCGTAGGCCCAGGCGAGATGAAACATCGCGAACGGATCGCCGGCTTCGGCCGCCCGCTCGTACCAGACCGCGGCGCGTTCGAGATTACCCTTGAACGCCCAGATATGGCCCATCGACACCATGCGCGCCCGGCAGTTCTCGTCGGGCGCCGTCATCGAGCATTGCGTTTTCAGTACCGCTTCTGTGATTTGTGGAAATTGGAAATCGGCGACGATGAACGCTGCCAGAAGACCGACCAGGCTCGCGGCGATGATAAGAATGCGGCGCACTTTCGTGTCCTCGGGCTGCGTGCCGGTGGAACGTTGTGCTAACAGACGGCGGCTAAATCATCGTGAATCCCCTGGTGAAAATGCCGCACAATGGCCGAGAACAGCGGGCAAATGACTGACGTAGCGACCCTGATCGCGGCAAAGGGCCAGCTCGACGCGGCGGCAATTTCGCGCGCGCGGGCGGCGCTTGCCATGGCGGCCGAACCGGTTTGGCTCGCCGCGGCGACCGCGGCCGACATCCCCTTCAGCGCGGAAGCCGACGCCGACCAACCCGCCCTGTCCGATCGCCTCCGCGCTCTCCTCGGCGGATCCATCGACGTCGTGGTGCAGCCGGCCGCGCAGCGGCGCAAGAAGCTGCTGCTCGCCGATATGGATTCCACCATGATCGGCCAGGAATGTATCGACGAGCTCGCCGACTATGCGGGTCTCAAAGCGCATGTGGCGGCGATCACCGAGCGCGCCATGCGCGGCGACATTGCCTTCGAACCGGCGTTGCGCGAGCGCGTCGCCTTGCTCAAAGGCCTGCCGGCAAAGACGATCGACGACGTCATCGCAAAGCGGATCAGCGTCACGCCCGGCGCGCGCACGCTGGTCGCCACCATGCGCGCAAACGGCGCGCTGACCTGCATGGTGTCCGGCGGTTTCACGCTATTCACGCAGCCCATTGCGGCGATGATCGGCTTCGACGAGACGCGCGCCAACAGCCTGGTGATCGCGGGCGGCAAACTCGCGGGCAGTGTCGCCGAGCCGGTATTCAGCCGCGATGGCAAGCGCGCAGCGCTTGTCGAGCTGCGCACGCGGTTAAAGCTCGCGCCGCCGGACACCCTTGCCGTCGGCGACGGCGCCAACGACATGGACATGATCGCGGCAGCGGGCCTTGGCGTCGCCTTCCACGCCAAGCCGAAAGTTGCGGCCGCCGCGCCCGCGCGCATCGACCACGCCGATCTGACCGCGCTGCTTTACGTGCAGGGCTACCGGAAAGAGGAATTCGTGGAGTAACTCCGGTCATCCGGGGCACCGCGAAGCGGTGAACCCGGAATGACCAGCGACTACTGCAAACTCAGCGCGACGAAGTTCGGGTCGCCGTCGGCGGTCACCACCAGCAGCACCACCGCCTTCTTGCCGTCCTTCTTCAGCTTGTCGAGCCGCTGCTGCAATTCGGATGCCGTCGTCACCGGTTGCTGCTGCACCTCGGCGATGACCATGCCCGGCTGCAGGTGCTTGTCGGCAGCGGGCGAGTTCGCATCGACGCCGGTGATCAACACGCCCTTCACCTTGTCCTTGATCTTGTGCTTCTTGCGCAGTTCATCGGTGAGATTGGCAAGATCGAGGCCGAGCGCCTTGTTCACCGCCGGTTTTTCGGCCGGCCCTGAATCCTTTTTCGGCGTCAGCGCAGCCTGTTGGTCAGCGTCCGCGAGACGGCCGAGCTTGACCGTCCTGGTTTCTTCCTTGCCCTTGCGGATGACGACCACCTCGACATCCTTGCCTACCGGCGTGCCGGCGACGATGCGCGGCAGATCGCGCATCTCTTTGACATCTTTGCCGTCGAACTTGACCACCACGTCGCCGGGTTCGAGCCCCGCCGGCTTCGCCGGGCCTTTGTCGTCGACGCCGGCGATCAGCGCGCCGCGCGGCGGCGAAATGCTCAGAGATTCGGCGATCTCGTCGTTCACCTGCTGAATGCGCACGCCGAGCCAGCCGCGCTGCACCTCACCGGTCGTGCGCAACTGGTCGATGACCGGAATGACCGTCTTCGACGGAACGGCAAAGCCGATGCCGATCGAGCCGCCGGATGGTGAAATGATCGCGGTGTTGACCCCCACCACCTCGCCGTCGAGATTGAACAGCGGTCCGCCGGAATTGCCGCGATTGATGGCGGCGTCGGTCTGGATATAGTTGTCGTACGGGCCTGACTGGATGTCGCGGTTGCGCGCCGAGACGATGCCGGCGGTCACGGTGCCGCCCAGGCTGAACGGATTGCCGATGGCGATCACCCATTCGCCCAATCGCAGCTTGTCGCTGTCGCCGAATTTCACCGCCTTGATCGGATGCGGCGGCTTGAAGCGCAGCAGCGCCAGATCGGTCTTCTGATCTTTGCCGATCAACTCGGCCTTCACCGTGGTGCCATCGTTGAGAATGACATCGACCTCGTCGGCGTCGGCGATGACATGGTTGTTGGTGACCACGATACCGGAGGGATCGATGATGAAGCCGGAGCCGAGCGAGTTGACCCGGCGCGGGTGCGGCGCGCCGTCGCCGCCCTGCCCGCCGCGGCGGTTCTTGAAAAATTCCTCGAAGAATTCCTCGAACGGCGAGCCCGGCGGCAGTTGCGGCAACTGGCCGCTGCTCATGTCCACGGTCTGCTTGGTCGAGACATTGACCACCGAATTGATCACGGCCTCCGCGACGTCGGAGATGGCTTCCGGCCCGCGCGCCGCGGCAGGCTGCATCACCAACGGCCAAGTGATTGCCGCGGCGGCGAAAATCGCCAAACTCGCACGTCCATAATGCGTCAAACGGCTGGGATGAGCGCCCATGGGCATCGATTCTCCTGGAAGGGGTTTGGCCCGACACTGCCCCCGTCCCGGCAGGGATTCAAGGGCAGCGGCGGGTAACACAATGACGCAATTCTGGCGCAAATAGGTTCGTTTTACCCACGCACAAGCCACACCAGAATAAGCCCGAAAAGCGCGGACCCGATGCCGATCAAACGCAAGGTCGCCTCCGGCGTGCCCATGACGGCGGCCATCGACCGCTTGGCCGGGCCGGGAAAGGCGGCAAATACCAGGCCTTCGATCACGAACACCAGTCCGACCGCGGCGAGAAAATCGGTCATCCTGGGCGGGAGAATCAGCGCGTCGACGGGGCAGAGCCGGTCGGCGCCGCCGGTGTCATTGCGGCACTCGGCGCGCCGGACACGGCCGGCGGCGGCGTCTGCGGACCTGCCAGCGGCGGCTTGCCGGACGGATTGTTGAAGTAGCGGAAGAAGTTGCTGTCAGGCTTGAGCAGCAGACGGGTATCGTTCGCCTTCAGGCCCGCCTCGTAGGCCTGCATCGAACGGTAGAAGGCGAAGAAGTCCGGGTCCCTGTTGAAGGCGTCGGCAAAGATCTGGTTGCGCGTGGCGTCGCCCTCGCCGCGCACTTTCTCCGACTTCGCCGTCGCCTCGGCGACCAGCACCGTCACTTCGCGGTCGGCCTTCGAACGGATTTCCTGGGCCTGCTGTTGCCCCTGGGCGCGATACTCGGCCGCCTCGCGCTGGCGCGCGGTCTGCATGCGCTGATAGACCGCCTGGCTGTTCTGCTCCGGCAAATCGGCGCGGCGGATGCGCGCGTCGACAACCTCGATGCCGTAACCGGCCGCTTCGTGATTGATCAGATCGCGGATGCGCGCCATGAGCTCGGCGCGCTCGTCGCGCACCACCTGGATGAAGGTCGCCTCGCCGAGCACGCGGCGCAGCGCCGAATTGAGCAGGATGGCGAGCTGGCTATCGGCGGCCACCTTCGAGCCCAGCGTCTGGAAGAAGCGCAACGGGTCATGGATGCGATAGCGGGCGAAGGCATCGACCACCAGCCGCTTCTGGTCCGAGGCGATGACTTCCTGCGCCGGCGCTTCCAGGTCGAGGATGCGCTTGTCGATGGGAATGACGCTGTCGATGAACGGCACCTTGACGTTAAGCCCCGGCTCGTCGATGACGCGCACCACCTGGCCCAATCGCACCACCAGCGCCTGCTGGGTCTGATAGACATCGAACAGCGAACTATAGGCGATGACCAGCGCGGCCAGCGCCAGAACCAGGATCACGCCGCCGACGACATTGGGCTTCATCGCTGGCCTCCCGCCGATGGAGATTGCGCGCGGGGTTGCGCCGGCGGCGACAATGCGTTGAGCGGCAGATAGGGCACCACGTTGTTGCCGTCCTTCGAATCGATGATGATCTTGTCGGCGCCGCCGAGCACACGTTCCATGGTCTCAAGATACATGCGCTCGCGGGTCACATCCGGCGCTTTCTTGTACTGTTCGTAGATTTGCAGGAAGCGCGAGGTCTGGCCGGTGGCTTCCGCCACCGTCTGCGACTTGTAGGCTTCCGCGGCTTGCGTGATCTTCGCCACATTGCCGCGCGCTTCCGGCACCACGCGGTTGGCGTAGGTCTGTGCTTCGTTGACCGAGCGATCGAGGTCGATGCGCGCGGCCTGCACGTCGCGGAAGGCGTCGATCACCTGCGTCGGCGGGTCGACCTTCTGCAACTGCACCTGCTGGATCTGGATGCCGGCGCTGTAATGGTCGAGCGTCTTCTGCATCAGCTCCTGCACCGCCGCTTCAATGGTCTGCCGCGCGCCGGTGAGGATCGGCTGAATATCCGAGCGGCCGATCAGCTCGCGCATGGCGCTTTCGGCCACCGCCTTCACCGTGCCTTCCGGATTCTGGATGTTGAACAGATATTCGCCGACGCCGGTCGGCTTGACCTTCCACAGCACCGAAAAATCGACATCGACGATGTTCTCATCGCCGGTGAGCATCAGGCTTTCCTCCGGCACGTCGCGCGTCGACGCGCGGCCGCTGATATCGGAGATCGTGCGCATGCCGATGTCGATCTTGTTGACGCGCAACGCTTTCGGCGTGAGCACGGCTTCGATCGGATAGGGCAAATGATAATTCAGGCCCGGCTGCACCTCGCGCACGTCCTTGCCGAAGCGCAGCACGACGCCGAGTTCATCCGGCTCGACGCGGAAGAAGCCGGAAAATCCCCACAACGCCACCGCCGCGACCGCGAGCAGCGCGAAGCCTCGACTGCCGAGGCTGCCGCCGGGCAAAAAGCGGCGCAATTTGTCCTGGCCGCGGCGCAGAATTTCTTCCAGATCCGGCGGCGTCGGGCCGGAGGATTGCGGTCCGGAGCCCCACGGGCCCTTGCCGCCGCCCCACGGGCCGCCGCCCCCGCCGCCTTGATTGCTCCATGGCATTTTAATTGATCTCCCGGCGCCGGCTTCCGGCTGGCCTTGTTGGTTGCGGTTATAGGGGACGACTGGCCCCGTTACAACGCGGCGGCCAAGTGCCGTCTGCCATGATGAAACAGTGATTTACGGCAATTTAGCGCCGCACATAAGTCGCCATCGCAAAGCTCGCATCGTCGCCGCGGCCGGCCTCGCGGACTTCGCGCTTGACCTCCTGCCAGTGCGAGAGATCGATCGGCGGGAAAAAGGCATCGCCCTCGGGGCTGGCATGGACATGCGTGATCTCCAGCCGGTCGGCCCGCGGCATGGCGGCGGCGAAGACGGCGCTGCCGCCGATCACCATGATCTCGTCGGTGTGGCGGCGCTCGGCATCCTTGCGCGCGTATGCGAGCGCGGCATCGAAACTGGTCGCGATCACGCCGCCGGGGACCGGCAGGCTCAGATCGCGCGAGATGACGATATTGGTGCGCCGGTCGAGCGCCTTGCCGATCGACTCGAAGGTCTTGCGCCCCATGATCAGCGGCTTGTCGAGGGTGAGCGCGCGGAAATGCCGCAGGTCGGAGCGCAGGTGCCAGGGCAGCTTGCCGTCGTTGCCGATGACGTTGTTGTCGCCGATGGCGGCAACGATGACGATCTTCATGACCGCGCTCCGCGGGCAAAGCCCTGCAACGCTGGACCGCTCATCCGGCAGATGCGCCAGCCATCCACGAACTCGGCGCCGAGCGAGCGGTAGAACGCCAGCGCCGGCGCGTTCCAGTCGAGCACCGCCCATTCAAAACGGGCAAAGCCTTCCTCGACGCAGCGTTCCGCGAGACGCCTGATCAGCGCCCGGCCGATGCCTTGCTTGCGGAAATTTGGCCGCACAAAAATATCCTCGAGATAAATCCCATGCCGGCCGCGAAACGACGAGAAACTGACAAACCAGGTGGTAAACCCCGCCGGCTCCCCGTTCCATTCCGCAATGTCGCAAAAAACACGCGGCTCACGCGCAAACAACGCGGCGGCTATCGTCTCTTCGGTGGCGTCGATCTCGGCGGACAATTTCTCGTAATCGGCAAGCTCGCGCACCAGCGAGAAGATCAGCGCGCTGTCCGTTCGCTGCGCCGGACGGATGAGGGGGCTCACACTGCGACCTCGGCCCTGATGTGCGGATATGGCTCGTAGCCTTCGAGGACGAAATCCTCATAGCGGAAGCCGGAGATATCCTTCACCGCCGGATTGAGCCGCATCGCCGGCAGCCGCTTGGGCGCGCGCGACAATTGCAGCCGCGCCTGCTCGAGGTGATTCGAATAGAGATGCGCGTCGCCGAAAGTATGGATGAACTCGCCGGGCTTGTAGCCGGTCACCTGCGCCACCATCAGCGTCAGCAGCGCGTAAGAGGCAATGTTGAACGGCACGCCGAGAAACACATCGGCCGAGCGCTGGTAGAGCTGGCACGACAGCCTGCCCTCGGCGACATAGAACTGGAACAGGCAGTGGCACGGCGGCAGCGCCATCTTGTCGACGTCGGCTGGATTCCAGGCGGTGACGATGAGCCGCCGCGAGTCCGGATTGCGCTTGATCATGGCGATGACGTTGGCGATCTGGTCGATGGCCTGGCCATCCTGCGCCGGCCACGAACGCCACTGCTGACCGTAGACCGGCCCGAGATCGCCGCGCTCGTCGGCCCATTCGTCCCAGATGCGCACGCCGTGGTCGTTCAGATATTTGATGTTGGTGTCGCCGGCGAGGAACCAGAGCAGTTCGTAGACGATCGATTTCACATGCAGCTTCTTGGTGGTGAGCAGGGGGAAGCCCTCATCCAGCGCAAAGCGCATCTGATGGCCGAACACCGACAGCGTGCCGGTGCCGGTACGGTCCCGCTTCTCCACGCCGTGGTGGAGGATCAATTCCATCAGATCGAGGTATTGGCGCATCGGGCCGCCGGGTTCCTTCTGAGTCGGTGCAAAGATGGGGAAGATTACCACCCGCGGCAACTGTGCGCTGGCGGCTTTTCAACGGCCTCTTTGGCGGCCCTGAGGGCCCATCGAGGCCGTGGCGTCCGTGGGCAGGCGCCTGAAATCGGGCCGCTGCGGACTTAGACAGATCGGCCTGACCGCTGCTATGGTTGGGCAGGTCATTGCACATTGTAAAGGCAGACGCCGATGCTCCGACTCCTGTTCGCGCTCCAGCTCGTCCTGGCGACTTTCATCGCCGCGCCACACGCCATGGCGCAAAACACCACCGAGGGCGATCAGCCCGGCTACGTCCCCAACGAGGAAGAGGAGCAGCTCGATCCGAAATGGGAGAAGACGGTGGTGTTCTATCGCACCACCGAGGCGCCCGGCACGATCATCGTCAACACCAACGAGCGTTTCCTCTATGTCACCATGGGCGGCGGACGCGCGCTGCGTTACGGCATCGGCGTCGGCCGCGACGGCTTCCAATGGCAGGGCCTGTTGAAGATTACGAACAAGAAGGAATGGCCTGACTGGACGCCGCCGCCTGAGATGATCCAGCGCCAGCCCTATCTGCCGCGCTTCATGGCCGGCGGCCCGGGCAATCCGCTCGGAGCGCGCGCGCTCTATCTCGGCAGCACGGTCTATCGCATCCACGGCACCAATATGCCGCAGACCATCGGCACCGCGGTGTCGTCGGGATGCTTCCGCCTCACCAATCCGGATGTCACCGATCTTTACGACCGGATTCCCGTCGGCACCAAGGTGATCGTGCAGCAGCGGCCGAACGTCTCATAAGGCTCCGGGGGGTGCCAGCGTGCGTAAATATTTCGGATGGAATTTCCACACCGGCCTGCTGATCGGCTGCGCGATTGCGGCTGTGGTCGCCGCACTGGCCATCACCTATGAGCGCTACGATACCAAGACCTTGAAGCGCACCGTGCGCCGCGACGCCGTCTATTGCGGCGTCAATACCGGCCTGCCCGGCTTCTCGGCGCAGGACGGCAAGGGCGAGTGGTCCGGCTTCGATGTCGATTTCTGCCGCGCCATCGCCGCGGCGATCTTCGACGACCCGAAGAAAGTGAAATTCGTGCCGCTCGACGCCAAGGAGCGCTTCCAGGAACTTGCTGACCGCAAAGTCGACGTGCTGGCGCGCAATTCGACCTGGACCATGTCGCGTGAAACCCAATACGCCCTGCATTTTGCCGGCGTGTCTTATTACGACGGCCAGGGCTTCATGGTGCCGCGCGCGCACAACAAGACCTCGGCGCTGGAGCTCGACGGCTCGACGGTGTGCGTGCAGAGCCAGACCACCACGGTGGTCAACCTTCCCGACTATTTCCGCGCCAACAACATGAAGTACGCGGAAAAGCGCTTCGGCACGGTCGACGAGGTGGTCAACGCCTACAAAGCGGGGCAATGCGACGCGCTGACCTCGGACGTTTCCCAGCTCTATGCGCTGCGGCTGAAGCTGCCCAAGCCCGCCGACCACGTCATCCTGGCGGATGTCATTTCCAAGGAACCGCTCGGGCCGGTGGTACGGCAGAAGGACGATGAGTGGCTGTTGATCGTGAAATGGACGCTGTTTGCCATGATCAATGCCGAGGAGCTCGGCGTCTCCTCCAAGAACATCGACGAAGCGCTGAAATCCAAGAAGCCCGAAGTGATGCGCCTGGTCGGCAATGACGGCGATTACGGCGCCGACATCGATATGCCCAAGGACTGGGCGGTGCGCATCATCCGCCGCGTCGGCAACTACGGCGAAGTCTACGAGCGCAATGTCGGCAATGGCTCGGAACTCGGTATCCCGCGCGGATTGAACGCGCTGTGGACGCAGGGCGGCATTCTTTACGCGCCGCCGATTCGCTAATCGGCCGGCACCCGCGCTGAAATTGCAGGGATGAAATCAATCGTCCGCAAGGGAGACAGCCATGCACTTCGACCTCAGTCTTCTCGCCCGCGTCCTGCTCACGCTGGTGACGCTCGGCTACGGCTTCGTCACCATCCTCGCCGACTTCAACAACACGCATGCGACCAATCCGAAATGGACGCCGCACGCGCGCTTCCATGTGGTCTGGCAGATCTGCAGCTACAGCGGCTTCGGCCTGCTGGCATTGGCGCTGCTCTGGGTGCCGGGCGCCTACGCCATGGAACGGCTTGTCCTCGTCGCCATCATGGGCGCCATCGTCTACGCGGCGTTTTTCATCGCGGTCTTTGCCATGCCGATCTATGGCGGCGCTGCTTACGACGACAATGGGTATCAGCCGTTTGCGGCGCCGGTGCCGATCCTCGCCAAGCGCTGGGACGTCAATATCACGGCCTTCTGCATTCAGTTGGTGCTGCTCGCGGCGGGCTCGCTCGCCATCATCGGCGCGGCGTCGAGCTAGCGCACGCTCCCCATAAAACGCACGGCCGACAACGGCGCGTCGGTAAACGTCCGCTCACGGGACGATGCAATTCACGCCTTGGCGGCGGGACATGCCGAACCCGTAATCTGACGGCGCCCGCGTTTGCCTGCTTCTGGCACGACGCTGACATGCGAACTCGTGAGGCGGATGTCTGCTATCGGTGTAAGAACGGACAACGCGCTGACTGATCCCGTCTGCCGGCAAAGCGCCCATAGCGGACGCCCACCTGTTGTCGAAGTGATACCGTATCGCCTTGACTGTCGCCGATGTATGGGAGCCCCCAATGAAGCTCTACGTTACGTATACCTCGCCCTACGCTCGGCTGGCACGCATCGTTGTTATAGAGAAGGCGCTCGAGGACCGCGTTGCTATCATCGAGGCAAAAACGCGCACGCGTGACAGCCCTTACTACCAGGTCAACCCGTCTGGCCGAGTACCCTATCTCGTCGACGACGCCGGCGTTGGCATGGAGGACAGTCAGCTCATCTGTGCTTATCTCGACAGCCTTGACGGCAAGCCTCGGTTTCACAAAGCATTGAGTGAAGCCGATTGGGCCTACCCCCGGCTCGAGTTCATGGCGCGCAGCATGTGCGACGGCGTCTCCGTATGGACGCGCGAAATGGTTCGGCCCGCCAACGAGCGTTCGCCCACCGTCCTCGCCCATGAGGCTGCTCGCAGCCAGCGCATGGCTGATATTTTTGAGAGCCGCATGACTGATCCGTTGATGCAGGGGCCATCCCGCATGGCACACTTGATCCTCGCAGTGGCCCTCGAGCGAGCGCGCTATTGCGGTCTCGACGGTTTAACCAATGGCCGCCCGCAGCTCGCCGAATGGATGCGCTCGATGTCTGACCTTGCTTCAATGCAGAGGACGGCACCACCGTAAGCCGCTTCTGGCACGAAGCGGACAACGCGATCGGAGCACGTCTTGTCCGCTCTTGACGCAAAACGGCATCGGGCTGATCGCCGCGAATGCAGCTTGTCCAAAGTCGCTATACGCGGTTTTTACGCCGAGACCGCCAGACTTAACGCAGCCCCTGCAGTCAGAATCCCGACAATGCCCCTTCGGCAAACCAACGACCAGGGGCCAACCATGTTGTCCATCATCTCCGGGATTGTCGTGGCCGGCGGCGGCGGCGCGGGACTTTGGTACATGATGCCGCGTGGCGGTGTGATTCATCCGCTCGCCAAGAAGCCGCTGCTCGATTCGTTGATCCCGATCGCGATTGTCGCGGCGCTTGCGGTCGGCGTGGCGCTGATCGTCGCCGGCTTCGCTTGAAGAGCCGCGCTACAGCCAGCCGGCAAGACCGACGATGCCGGCGACGAGGAAAATCCACAGCGGATTGACGCGCGTCCAGTAAGCGACCGCCGCGGTCGAAATGGTAATGATTGCAGCATAGACATTATGATCGGCGGCGCGCGCCAGCACGAAGGCGCTGGCCGCGATCAGTCCGAGCGACACCGGCACCAGCCCGGCCTGGATGGCGATGCGCCAGGGCGCGTCCTTGAAGCGGTCCCAGAAGCGGGCGACGAAAAACGCCATCGCACAGGTCGGCCCGCACATGCCGATGGTCGCGACCGCGGCGCCGGCGACGCCGGCAACGTGATAGCCGATCAGCGTGACGATGATGACGTTGGGGCCCGGCGAGATCTGGGCGATGGCAAAATTGTCGGCAAATTGCCGGTCGGACATCCAATGCATGACATCGACGGCAACGCGGTGCATTTCCGGGATCGCTGCATTGGCGCCGCCAACCGCGAACAGCGACAGCAGCGCGAAATAGCCGAACAGTGCCAGCAGCGGATTGTCGTTCATCGGCGCATCCACATCCAGGCGAGCGCGACGCTGACCGGTGCCAGCACGGCAAAGACATAGGGCAGCGGCCACTGCATCAATGCCACGCCGGTGAACCCGGCGACCGCGACAAACGGGCTAAAATTCCAGCGCTTGCGGAACAAAGGCTCGGCCATTCGGGCGACGTTGGCGATGAGCAGCCCGGCCGCCGCCGAGGCGATGCCGCCGAGGACGCGGGTGAGCGCGGTGAGGTCGCCGAAGCGCGCATAGAGCGCGGCGAGGATGGTCACAATCACCAGCGGCGGGCCGAGCAGGCCGGCCAGCGCGACCGCGGCGCCGGCCGCGCCGCCGAAACGCGAGCCATAAACCACCGAGAAATTGATCAGGTTGGGGCCGGGCAGGAATTGCGACAACGAGAAGGTCTCGTTGAATTCCTCCGCCGTCATCCACTTGCGCTGCTCGACGATCATGCGCCGCGCCCAGGGCAGCGCGCCGCCGAAACCGGAGATCGAAACGAGAGCGAAGGCGCGGAACAGTTCGGAGAGCGAGGGTGCCGCGGCAGAGGCCGGTGCGGCGGGATCGGCGGGCGGCTGATCGGACATGGGAGCGGAACACCTACCCTCCCCGCGCCGTCCCGACTAGGCATCCCGGCGCGGCGCCAGATTGCGGTCCCGGCATGGGTTGTCCCTGTTCAGGCGAGGCGAAAGGCGGCTTTACTTCGTCCGGCCAATTCGTCGCCTCACAGGGCGCAGGGCAGACTGTTTGGCGCTGTTTTGGCGCTATTTTCGGCCTGCCAGGACAGGCTCTTTGCGGCACGCGCCTAGGAATTATTTCACATGAAACGCGGGAGCCGGTCTATCTTCGTCAACCTTCAGCCCCTATATTCAAACCGCCGGCGCAAGCCGGATATGGCAATAAACGGGCGTCGTAATAAACCTTTCGGACCCGGGGGCAGTACCCGGCGGCTCCACCCAAGTCCAGGCGGGACCTGGATTTCGGCGGGGCCGAACTAGGATCGACGAGGGCGTAAAAGGCGTGCTTTTGCCCGGAATGGGTCCAACGTCATGGGCCTTTATCATAGTTGCCAACGACAACTATGCTCCGGTTGCTCTGGCTGCGTAAGCGGCCCGAAAGACCGATCTAAAGCCCTGGCGGGTTAAGCTCCGTCAGGCGGGGTTCGGAGGCACCTGGCAACAGAAGCCTCCACTCCATTCGGGGCGGCTCGCCATTGTGATTAACGGCGGGTCGTTTCGCTTCTTGGGGATGGCTTTCGCCGGCGGGCGCGCTAGATTCAAATTTCTCTTCGACGGTTTCCAGGCCCCCATGCCCGACCAAATCCGCTACGATCTTCTAACTCAAAAAGCGCTGCGCGGCGTGGTGCGCACGGTGCTCAGCGACGCGGCCAAGAAAGGCCTGCCGGGCGATCATCATTTTTATATCGGCTTCGACACCCATGCCCCCGGCGTGCGGCTCTCGGAACGGCTGCGCACGCAATATCCGGAGCAGATGACCATCATCTTGCAGCATCAATATTGGGACCTCGGCGTCAACGATAGCGGTTTCGAGGTCGGGCTGTCGTTCGGCGGCATTCCGGAGAAGCTCAGCGTTCCCTTCGACGCCATCAACAGTTTCTTCGACCCTTCGGTGCAATTCGGCCTGCAATTCGAGGACGCCGAGGAGGGACAGGAAACCCACCCAGCCGCCGCCAATGTCCAGGACAAAGGCAGCGAAAAGAAGCCGCGAGCAATCCCGGCGGCGCGCGCGCCCGCTGCCCCGCAAGCCGCCTCGGCTAGTCCGGAACCGGTGACGGCGGAGCCTGAGCCAAAGCCAGCCAAGCCTGCAGGCGGCGGCGAAGTCGTGCGCCTCGACCGCTTCCGCAAGAAATAATCCGCGCTGCGTCGGTTTGCTCCGACGAGCAAACGGCATAGTTTCTCTGAATGCCGCTGCTGCGGCATGAGGGCGTGCCATGGCCAAGAAACAATCGGCGAAAGCAGAAAGCAAGACCCGCACCGAAAGCGATGCTTTCGGCCCGCTGGAGATTCCCGCCGACAAGTTCTGGGGCGCGCAGACCGAGCGCTCGCTGCACAATTTCCGCATCGGCACCGAGCGCATGCCGATCGAGCTTGTGCATGCGCTCGGACTGATCAAGCGCGCGGCGGCGGAAGTCAACCGCGATCTCGGCTCGCTCGACCGCAAGCGCGCCGCGGCAATCGCCACGGTCGCGCAGGATATTGCCGACGGCAAACTCGACGACAATTTTCCGCTGCTGGTGTGGCAGACCGGCTCCGGCACCCAGACCAACATGAACGTCAACGAGGTCATTGCCAACAAGGCCAATGTAGCGCTTGGCGGCGAGCTTGGCGCAAAGACGCCGATCCACCCCAACGATCACGTCAACATGAGCCAGTCGTCGAATGACAGCATTCCGACGGCCATGCACATTGCCGCGGCGATGGAGATCAGGCGCCATCTGTTGCCCGCGCTAAGCGGCTTGCACCACGCACTCAATCGAAAGACCAAAGAATTCGCCGGCATCGTCAAGATCGGCCGCACCCACACCATGGATGCAACGCCGCTCACACTTGGCCAGGAATTCTCCGGCTACGCGGCGCAGGTGAAATCGTCGATCGGGCGCATCCGTATCGCGCAAGAGCAGTTGTGGCCGCTGGCACAGGGCGGCACCGCCGTCGGCACCGGCCTCAATTCCAAGCCGCAATTCGCCAAGGCCTTCGCTGCCCGCATCGCCCGCCTGACCAGATTGCCCTTCGTCAGCGCGCCGAACAAATTCGAGCACATGGCCGCCCACGACGCTTACGTCTTCGTGCATGGCGCGCTTAGTGCCGCGGCGACCGCGCTGTTCAAGATCGCCAACGATATCCGCCTGCTCGGCTCCGGCCCGCGCTCGGGCCTCGGTGAATTGATCCTGCCCTCGAACGAACTCGGCTCGTCGATCATGCCGGGCAAGACCAATCCGACGCAAAGCGAAGCGCTGACCATGGTCTGTTGTCAGGTCTTCGGCAATCAGACGACGATCACCGTCGCCGGCAGCCAGGGCCATTTCGAGCTTAACGTCTACAAGCCGATGCTCGCTTATTGCATGATGCAATCGATCCGCCTGCTCGGCGACGCGGCGCGCTCGTTCACGGAGAATTGCGTGGTCGGAATCCGCGCCAACGAACCGCGCATTCGCGAACTGATGCAGCGCTCACTGATGCTGGTAACGGCGCTGTCGCCGCGCATCGGTTACGACAAGGCGGCGCAGGTGGCCAAAGCCGCGCATGCCAACGGCACCACGCTGCGCGAGGAGGCCGTGCGGCTCGGGTTCGTAAGCGGCGAGGAGTTCGACCGGCTGGTGCGGCCGGAAAAAATGACGCGGCCGCGATAATGGCGAGGGACCGGCGGCGAAGCAGCAACAATGGTTCGCGCCCCGCCGCCCTGGAGCTGCCCACACTTACGCAACGTAAACGTGCATCGCCGCAACGTAAGCGTGCATAACCAAAGGCTATTGGCGAGCGGGCGAATGTATAATGATGAGCTGAGTCGGCATGTTCAGGCGCTATTTTACTGACGGGTTGTGTTATTTGTAATGATATGAAAAATTGTCCTAAGATATCTTTTGCGTATTATTGGACCGACAAATAGTAATTCTTACAACTGTATAAAATATACATTGGGTCGTGCAGAGTTACTGTAGTTTTATACATCTTTGTTTGGATGTATTCATAGCAGATATCTGCGAATTTACTGAGATAAACTAAGCGTGTCTTGAATTAAGACCGCGACTTACCACAATATATCGGTGCGATCTTATGGATCGCCCGGTACAATTCGGCGATGCGCCACCGTTGTGGCGTAATTGGCGGCGATGCAAGGGGCTCGTCGGGAGTCCCGAAGTCGATGTATCCGGTCACCGTCGAGACGCGACATGGCTGATGTGGTCAATCTAAGGGCGGCGCGAAAGCGAGCCAGGCGGCGGCAGGACGACCTGCTCGCCCAGGCCAAACGCCTTGCCCACGGTCGTCCCAAGAATGAGCAAGAATTCGACGCGGCGCGGCAGGCCAAAGCCGACCGCAATCTCGAACAACACCGAATGGACAGAGGAGGCGGCCAATGAATTCGCCCGTTGTCAAACGTTCGATCGTCATTGCGGGTCACAAGACCAGCATCAGTCTCGAAGACGCATTTTGGAAGGGCTTGAAGGAAATCGCCGGCGACCGTGACATGACTTTATCGAACCTGGTGGCCTCGATCGATACCAACCGTCGTCACGGCAATCTTTCGTCGGCAATCCGCCTGTTCGTGCTCGATCATTACCGCACACGGATCGGCGAGGATCGGCGCTTGTCCGGCGGCAGCCGCGACAGCAGCGGCGACCTGATTGGCGTGCGCGCAGCGCCGTCAATGCTGCGGGTTGACTGACGCTTCGGGCGCTCGCCGCGGAGTTGGCGCTGGTTTGATATTGAGAGGCGCTGGCAATGCCGGCGCCCTATTCGTATTTGGCACCAGCGGCGGCGCGGGAAGCGATTGTGCCGCACTCTCGATCGCTTTAAGCCGTTTCGACTGATATTCGATCGCGCGCAGCGTCAGCCATCCGGTGAGCGCCGAGGCGTCGACTGTGCGCACAGGCGCCGCAATCGGCCCGGTCAACGCCAGGAAAATATCGGGCCGGGAGCCCCCTGGTTGCACAGGCCCCGACAAGACCAGCCGGGCATCGAGCGCACCATCAGTAAGATCGAGACTGCCGCCAAGGGCGAGCGCGGCATTGTTTTCTTGCAGATGAATATCGCTCAGTCGTGCCTGACCGGCACTGACCGCGAATTCGCCTTGCACATGCTTGACCGGAAAACGGCCGCTCTCGAGTGCCTTATCGACGACGCTGGAGACATGAGCCGTATCGGGTGTCAGGTTATCTGCAACCGTGCGCTCGACGACATCGAAGGCGTGCGGGTCGAGGCTTGCCAAATGCCCATCGTCAAGCACGAGGCTGCCGGAGCCGTGCAGGGAACCGACCAGAGCGGCTGCACTAAAGCCCGAGCCCTCGACATCCGCCGTAACATCGAGCGTGCCGCTGACCGGCGGCCGCGCGGCAGCACCCAGCAAAGTGGCGGCGTCGGCGCCGCTGAGCGCGAGCTTGCCGCGAGCGGCAAGACCTGCATCAGCCGCACGCAGCGACAACTGGCCGGTGAAGCGGCCGCCGGCCATGCCGCCGGTCATGTCGTCGAGCGCAACCGTATCCTTGCCGAAGCGCATCACGGTGTGGAAGTCGCGCAGGACCAGCCGCGGCGTGACACCGGCGCGCTGAACGCTGAGCGCGACTTGCCCGGTCACGTCGCCCGCGATGCCGCCGGCAAAGGGGGCGCTCGACCAAGCGGTGCCGTTATTGCTGGCGACCAATGCCGGCGTGCCGACGAGGCCGGCGATCAGATCTTCGACATCGAGCGTATCGGCGTCGAGCGCGCCGTCGATGCGGCGCGGCGTCGCGGCGCCGAAGGCCAGATGGCCGCGAATGTTTGAGTTGCCGAGCTTGGCGTCGATGTCATCAAAGCTGATGCCGGAGCCGGCAGAGGCGATTCGCGAGTTGATGCTCAAGCCGCTCGCAGCCAGTTGCAAGGAACCGTTGAGATTGGCCGCACTCGGCCCGGCAATTTGCATCGTCAGCCGGCCCGGCCCCTTGCCGGCGGCGGCAACGCGGTCGAAGCCGATAAGCTTGAACAGCGTGGCACCGTCGGCGGCGTTAACATTGCCGTCGATCCGCACATCGGTAATGGTGCGCCTGGCCCAGTCGCCGCGCAGTTGCGCCGCCGCCTCGAGATGCATGCCATCAGCATCGCCGACCAGCGCCAGCTTCGCCGTGGCCGCGTCCTGTTCGCTGCCGATGTCGAGCGTCGCGTGCAGTTTGCCGCGGCGGATGCGATCAAGCACGGCCGCGACCGGGCTTTGCGGAAGAACTCTCGCGGCGAGCGCGGCGACGGCGGCGGCCTGCTTGATATCGAGGTCGAGCGCCAGCGAGCCATGCGGGATATGCCCGTCGGTCTCGATCGTCCCGCTCGCCGAAAGCGAATTGCCGCCGGGATCGGCGAGCGACAGGCGGTCGATCTGCACGCCGCCGCCGTCCACTTTGAGCGCCGCGCTGACATTGCGCGCGTCGAAGCCGGCGAAACTGGCCTGGCCGATATCGGCCTTGATGATCATGTCCTGCGGCCGTTGCAGATTGGATCCCGCCAGCAGCGCCTTGCTGAAATCGAGCGCTGCATCGATGTCGAGTTGAGGCGCGGCGAGCTCAGCCTCGAGCCGCGCCGGGCGAGTGCCGGCGGCGAAGGCATAGAGCAGGCGGCCACTGACGGGCTTGCGCTCAAATTCGGCGGTGAGGCGCTCGATCGCCAGCTTTTCACCGGACACGGCCAGGTCGCCGCGCAGACGCAGCGGCCTCAGCTCGCTTTGCTCCGGCGCCGCGCGGCCTTCGATCCAGGCGGCCACGGCTCTTGGATCGCCGGCCTCGATGTCGGCCGGCCCGGCGAAGGCGACGCCGGCGATGTCGGCCGCAAGCTCACCGCTCAGCCGCACTTTGGTGAAACCGGGCGCGCGAAACTCGAAGCGATCAAGGCTCCAGCCGCGGGCATTGCTGGAAATATCGCCGCGCAGATTTTCAACGGCTTTGCCGCCGAGCGTGATGCGGTCGATGCCGACGCCGATCTGCACCGGAATCGTTGGCCGGAACGCCGCCGCGGCAAGCCCGGCCAGCGTGCGCATGACGGCCGCCGGCGGCGATCGGCCGGTCTCGCCGGCAAGCGTGCGGTCGAGGTCGATTTGCCGGCCGGACAACACACCGTCGAAGCGCGGCTTCTTGCCGAACTTGAAGTCGGCGGTACCTGTCAGCTTGAAGCCCTGCTCCTCCGAGCCGTATTGGAGTTCAATCTGCGGCATCAGCGCCGAGGCGGCGGCGACCTTGATCTTGCCGCTCACGCGCCAGGGCTGCGTCACCGACGCCGCGCGCGCCGAGGCGATGCTGACCGGACGCGCGAAACTCAAGATGCCGTTGAAGGACGGCTCGCCGTTGGGAATTGCCAGCACGCCGTCCGCTTCGATGCTCAGCGGATGACTGACCGGATCGACGTTGAGATGGACCTTGATCGCGCCGTCGTCGCCGGCCCGTCCGGTGGATACGCGAAAGGGATAGAGCTCGCCGCCGATAGCGGCGGCGCCTTCGCCGCTGAACGGGCCGAGCAGCGAGCGCGCCTCGCCGTTGAACCAAAGCTTATCAAGGACAATCGCGCCCCCGCTCGCAGCGTCGGTCAGCGTCACTCGCGAATCTTCAATGCCCAACCGGTCGATGGACAGCGCTGCCGGACTGAAATTGATCGGGATGTTCGGCGCCCGCACGCGACCGGCCGCATCGAGCCCGAGCCGCAGCTTGGCGCCCGCCAGATGTAATTCAGCGGCGTGCCATTGCCCACGCATCAACGGGCCGAGCGCGAATTCGATGCCGAGCGAACGGGCCGCGACCTTGTCGCCACCGTTGCCGAGCTCGATATCGTGCAGCACCAGCCGCGGCGACGGCAGCAGCCGCGCCTCGATGGCGCCGGTCACTCGCATGTCGACGCCGATCAGATGGCTCGCTTCCGCCTCAAACACCGAGCGGTAGCCGCTCCAATCGATCAGCAGCGGACCGACCAGCGCCGCCACCAGCGCCAGGATGATCGCGATCGCCAGTCCGAGCAGGGTTGTTTGCAACTGCAACTCCGGCGCCGGGCCGCGTCGCCCGGCGGTGATGCTTCATCATGAGAAATGTACGCTTTTTTGCCGGTTCTTGGCGGCAAATCTGTGATCACGTTAGCGCGACGATCTTGCCCGGATTCATGATGTTTTGCGGATCGAGCGCCCGCTTGATCGCCACCATGGCGGCGAGCGCCGGCGCGCCATGTTCCGCGAGCAGGTATTTCATCTTGCCCTGGCCGACGCCGTGCTCGCCGGTGCAGGTGCCGTCCATGGACAAGCGCCAGCTCGACCAACCGCTCCAGCAGTATCTTGGCGCGCTTGACTTCGTCGGCGTCGCTCATGTCGACGAGCAGCGACAGATGGAAATTGCCATCGCCGACATGGCCGACGATCGGCGCGACCAATCGAGCGCGGCGATCTCTTTCTGCGCGCGCATTGACACATTCGGCGAGCCGCGAGATCGGCACGCAGACATCGGTGGCAAAGGCCGCGGCGCCCGGCCGCAGGTGCCGCGCCGCCCAATAGACCGTCGTGCCGCGCCTGCCAGAGCCGGTTGCGGTCCTCCGGCCTTGGTCGCCCAGTCGAATGGTCCGCCGCCGAGTTCGGCGACGATTTCGCCGAAGCGCTCGGACTGTTCGGCAACGCCGGCATCGCTGCCGTGAAACTCGACGAACAGCGTCGGCACTTCCGACAGGGACAGCTTGGAATAGGCGATTCGACGCTCTGACCTGCAGCGCGTCGAGCAATTCGATGCGCGCGACCGGAATGCCCGACTGGATGGTGAGGATGGTGGCCTGGCAGGCGGCGTCGACGGAAGGGAACGGACAGACGCCGGCGGAAATCGCTTCCGGAATTCCCGACAGTTTCAGCGTCAGTTCGGTGATGACGCCGAGCGTGCCCTCGGAGCCGACCATCAGCCGGGTGAGATCATAGCCGGCCGACGTTTTCTTCGCCCGCCGTGACGTCGTCATCACCTCGCCGTTGGCCATCACCACCTGCATCGCCAGCACGTTGTCCTTCATGGTGCCGTAGCGCACCGCGTTGGTGCCAGAGGCACGCGTCGCCGCCATGCCTCCGAGCGAGGCATCGGCGCCGGGATCGATCGGGAAGAACAGGCCGCGGTCGCGCAGATACTCGTTGAGCTGTTTGCGGGTGATGCCGGGTTCGACGACGCAATCGAGATCCTCGGCGTGCACCGCCAGCATCTTGTTCATGTCGTGGAAGTCGATCGACACGCCGCCGTAAGGCGCGTTGACGTGGCCTTCGAGCGAAGAACCGATGCCGAAGGGAATGACCGGCGTGCCGTGCAAACCACAGATACGCACGATCTGCTGTACCTCTTCGGTGCTCTGCGGGAACACCACCGCGTCTGGGGGCTGGTTCTCGATCCAGGTCAGCGTATTGCCGTGCTGCTCGCGCACCGCCTGTGAGGTGACAACGCGATTGCCGAACGCCGCCGTGAGCTCGCGGATTGTCTTATCGATCGCCACCGGATCGCGGCGATGCTTCGGCTCGGCGAATTGGGCGACGGCCATGAAAAAATCCTCTGCTAGGTCCTCGGTTGGACGTTAGCAGAGGATAGTGGTCGGGAGAAACCTGGGCTAAAACCGGTGCTGTTTAAGTCAACTGCCGCACTCCGCCCTGCTCCCGCTTGCCAAGGCGCGGAATGAGCATGCCTACCCGCCGCCGGTAATCCCGGTATTGATCGCCAAACAGCGCGATCAGGTCGTGTTCCTCGAGCGCGATGCCGACGAAGATGTAGGCCGTGGTCACTGCGGCGAAGAGTAGATGGCCCACGGTCATCAAGGGCGTCGCCCAGAAGGCAATGATGAAGCCGAGATAGATCGGATGGCGCACCATTTTGTAGAGCACCGGTGTCTTGAACCGCACCGACGGCATCGGCTTGCAGAAGAGATTGTTGACGACCTGGTGCAAGCCGAACAGCTCGAAGTGGTTGATTAGGAAGGTGCTGGCGAACACCAGCGCCCAGCCAACAAGCGACAACCCTTGGAGTCCGGCCGCAACGTTCACATTGCCGACGTCCCAGACCACGGCCGGAATTGGGCGCCACTGCCAGAACAGCAGGACAAGCACCAAACTGGCGAGCAGCACAAACGTGCTGCGCTCGACCGATTTCGGGACAAATTGTGTCCACCACCGTTTGAAACTCGGCCGCGCCATCACACTGTGCTGCACGGCGAACAACGACATCAGCAGCACATTGACGATGATGGCTTCGCCGATCGGCACTATCGTGCCGTCATCGATCGTCTTGGGCACGGCCAAGCCGGTGACAAAGCCAATGGCGTAGAGAATGGTCGCGAAGAAAACGAAGTAGGCCGCAAGTCCGTAGAGCATTGCCAGAACGCGTTGCATCTTTCTCTCCATCTGTTGGGTTACGATTGTTCTGCGACGCGCTGTCATGCCGCCTGCAAGCGCGCCTCGACTACACGGTCGATATCGGCCATGGCCGCTACCGCTGCCGATCAAGCCGGGGGCCACAAGCGCGAAGCGGTTGCCGAGCGCCTGCGAGCGGTTTCCATTGACGTCCGGCGGCGCCGGAGCAGTGCAGCGCAATGACCGTGCGTTTGCGATCGGGTGCGCTCGCGCCCGCGAGCGGCGTGATTTTCGACATGGCAAAAACTCCTTGAAATTCGTGTTGCATCCACGCTGAACGGCGTCTCAGCGCAGCAAAGCCGTGCCGGACAGATGCGTTGCGATGCGTTCGCCCAGCTTGGGTGCCGACGGGATGACGAGCGCGAGACCGATAGCGCCGGCCACCACCAAGGTGCCGGCAGCGACTGCTCGCAGTGACCAGCGTTCGCGCTGGGCTTGGCCGCGCAACGCAGTTGCGCGCGCGCGATAGAAATCGAAATCGATCGAACCGCGTTCGTGGCGACGAGTAGGTTCCCTGGTTGCTGCTATTCCGGTCATTTACAAATCTCCGCTTGCGGCCGCTGGAACCGCCGTTGACATGGCCGGACCATGCCTCCGCAACGGCCGTGTCGCTTTGAAAGATGCTTGATTTGTGCTTGAGAGGGGCTTGATTATCGCGTGAGAGGATTCCTCGATCGGGAGCCGCCGCGGTGCAATTTCTCTTCGAAAACAACGTACTTGACGCGGATCGGCGGGAACTCTGGCGCAATTCCGAGCTTGTCGCCTTGGAGCCGCAGGTTTTCGACCTGCTGCTTTATCTCGTGCGCCACCGCGAGCGCGTTGTCACCAAAGATGACATGATCGCATCGGTGTGGGCCGGCCGGATCGTTTCGGATTCGACGCTCGATAGCCGCATCAATGCTGTGCGCAAGGCGATCGGCGACAGCGGCAAGCAACAGCGATTAGTCCGCACCGTTATGCGGAAGGGTATCCGATTCGTCGGCCAGGTCGCGGAGCACGCCGCCGAAGCTGCTGCGCCGGAAACGGCAGCCAGGCCGCAGCCTGGTCCGCAGCAGCAGGTCCATTTTTGCACAGCTTCCGATGGCGTTCGGATCGCATATGCCATGGCAGGAAAGGGTTTGCCGTTGGTCAAAGCTGCCAACTGGCTCAATCATCTAGAGTACGATTGGCAAAGTCCGATCTGGAGGCCTCTATTGCACGCCCTCGCGGCCGAACGCCAACTGATCCGCTACGACGAACGAGGCAATGGTCTGTCTGACGGGAATGTTGACGATATCTCGTTCGAAGCGTTTGTGCGCGATCTCGAGGAGGTGGTCGAAGCTGCGGGGTTACAGCGCTTCGCACTGCTTGGAATGTCCCAAGGAAGCGCGGTCTCCATCGCCTACGCCGTGCGCCATCCAGAGCGGGTCACTCATTTGATTCTTTACGGTGGATTTGCGCGCGGCAGAAAAGTCCGCGACGCCGAGCTGGCGGACACGCTGATCTCGCTTGTCAGGCAAGGCTGGGGCAGCGAGAACCCAGCATTCCGCCAGTTTTTTACCTCGCTTTTCGTTCCCGAAGGGACGGCCGAACAGATGCAGTGGCTCAACGACCTGCAACAAATCACGACGTCGCCCGACAACGCGGTTCGGATTATGAAAGCCACCGGCGCGGTCGACGTATCTGACCTGCTGCCGCGCGTTCGGGCGCCGACCCTCGTGCTTCATTGCCGCAACGACGCGGCCGTTCCATTTGACGAAGGACGCCAACTCGCGGCCGGCATCCCCGACGCGCGGTTTGTGGCGCTCGAAAGCTGTAATCACCTGGTTCTGGAAACCGAGCCGGCCTGGATCCGCGCACTCGACGAAATCAAGGCATTCCTGCAGCGCTGAACTGCTGGACGCGAGTTCAGCAATACCACATTTCTATCGTTTGATCGGCCTTCGGCTGTGGTGGCTTGCTGCTAGTCGCCGTCACCGCATAGGCAACGATCATCAGCGCGAGCGCGAGCAGATACGCACCGCGTGCCAGCGTGCCGAGCATTGCTTCGCCTCCCATGGCGTTTTCATCAGCATAGCCAAGGGATGCGGCCGGGTGCGTATAACGTTAATGTTTAGTTAACGCGTGGACGCCGCCAAATCGCTATCGTAGGTTTTGCCGCGTTTTTGCCCATCCCGAATTGGAGTTCGTCTATGGCCGGGCCCGTGATTGCCGTTACCGACAGCGTGTTTCCTTCGCTCGATCCAGCCAAGGCGGCGCTGGCGAAGCTCAATCCGACCTTTCGCATGTCGAAGAGCGCGAATGCCGACGACATCCTCGCGGTGGCGCGCGATGCCGATGCAATCCTGGTGACCTACGCCAAGCTGACGCGCGACATCCTGATGCAGACGACAAAATGCAGGGCGATCGGCCGCTTCGGTCTCGGCGTCGACAATATCGATCTCCCAGCCGCCAAGGAGAAAGGCATCCTGGTCAATTACGTGCCGGATTATTGCATCCGCGAGGTTTCCGACCACGCCATGGCGCTGCTGCTGGCGCTGATCCGCAAAATCCCTTTGTCTAACAAGCTGGTGCAAGGGGGGCGATGGGAGATGCCGGCAATCGTGCCGATCGGGCGCATCGAGGGCACCGTGCTCGGCCTTGTCGGTTTCGGCAACATTCCACGGCTGGTCGCGCAAAAAGCAAAAGCATTCGGAATCAAGGTCATAGCCTTTGATCCCTTCGCCAAGCCGGACGTTTTCAAAGCCGCGGGTGTCGAACAGGTCGACTTCGACATGCTCTTAGAAACAGCCAACTACATCTCCGTACACGCGCCGTTGACGCCGAATACGCGCGGAATGATGAATGCTCGGGCCTTCGCCAAGATGAAGAAGGGCGCTTACCTGGTGAACACGGCGCGCGGGCCGCTGATCGACGAGCCGGCGCTGATCGCCGCGCTCGACAGCGGGCATCTCGGCGGCGCCGGGCTCGATGTCGTGACCACCGAACCGCTGGCGAAAAATTCCCCCTGCTCGGCCGCGACAATGTGATCATCACGCCGCACACAGCCTTTTATTCGATCGAGGCGCTCGAGGAATTGCAGGGCAAGTGCGCCAGCGATGTCGCCCGCGTGCTCTCGGGCGAAAAGGCGATCTACCCGATCAGCGCATGAGCGAGTTCGCCGCGCCCTTCGTCTCCTCGGTGATGACGGTCGAGCCGCAGTGGATCGACTACAACGGCCATCTCAACGTCGCCTATTACAACGTGCTGTTTGACCGCGCCGTCGACGAGCTCTATGAGCTTCTCGGCCTCGGCCCCGAATACCTCAAAGCACACCGGCATACGACCATGGTCGTCGAAGCGCATGTGCGCTACGTGCGCGAATTGAAACAAGGCGATCCGGTGCGGGCGACCGTGCAGCTCATCGATTTCGACGCCAAACGCATCCATTTGTTCGAGGAATTGCGCCACGCGACGGAAAACTGGCTGTCGGCGACGTCGGAAAACATGACATTGGGCGTCGATATGACGACCAAGAAGGTGGCGCCGTTCGCGCCGAACGTCCTGCGGGCCCTCGAACAGATGCGAACAGCGCACGCAAAACTGCCCAAGCCCGACGCGGCCGGGCGCAGCGTCAAAATGCCGGGAAAAGGCTGAGCCCAGGCGCCGGTCCTCGCATTTGCCCGTTACGAGTGCCATCTTTGCGCTTAAAGAGAATCGGATTGCGATGGCCGAAGCGAAAAAGCTGCCTGTGAGCAATGACTTACCGCCGCCCGCCGCGGGCAGCATTTCCGCGCGGGCGCTCGGCATGCGCTCGGCGCCCTATTTGGCCGATTTAAACCCCGAACAGCGCCTCGCCGTGGAGACGTTGGACGGCCCGGTACTGGTGCTGGCCGGCGCCGGCACCGGCAAGACGCGGGTGCTGACCACGCGCATCGCCCACATCCTCAATCTCGGCCGGGCGCGGCCGGCGGACATCCTGGCGGTGACCTTCACCAACAAGGCGGCGCGGGAGATGAAGAGCCGCGTCGGCCTCATGGTCGGGCAGATCGTCGAGGGCATGCCCTGGCTCGGCACCTTCCACTCGATTGGTGTGAAGATTTTGCGGCGTCACGCCGAGCTGGTCGGGCTCAAATCCGACTTCACCATCCTCGACGTCGACGACCAGATCCGGCTGATGAAGCAATTGCTCGCCGCCGAGAACATCGACGAGAAGCGCTGGCCGGGCCGCGTGCTGGCCATGCTCATCGACGGCTGGAAGAACCGCGGGCTGACGCCGGACATGGTCCCGGCCGGCGAAGCGGCGGCCTTCGCCAACGGCAAGGGCAAGAAGCTCTACCTCGCCTATCAGCAGCGGCTGAAGACGCTCAACGCCGCCGACTTCGGCGATCTGCTGCTGGAGAACATCCGCCTGTTCCGCGAGAACCCGGACGTGCTGCGGCAGTATCAGCAGCGCTTCAAATTCATCCTGGTGGACGAGTATCAGGACACCAACGTGGCGCAGTATCTGTGGCTGCGGTTGCTGTCGCAGTCACAGGCGGCGCCACAGGCGCGCTTCCCTTCTCCCCTCGTGGGAGAAGGTGGCGAGCCGAAGCGAAGCGAAGGCGAGCCGGATGAGGGGGTGGACCTCGCGGACACGTTCGGCGCCCCCTCACCCGGCGCGCAGCGCGCGCCACCCTCTCCCACGAGGGGAGAGGGAAGAGAGATCGCGGCGGCGCCGAGCACACCGCAAGCAAAGAAAAACATCTGCTGCGTGGGGGATGACGATCAGTCGATCTATGGCTGGCGCGGCGCCGAGGTCGATAACATTCTGCGGTTCGATCATGATTTTCCCGGCGCGAAGATTATTCGGCTGGAGAGAAATTACCGGAGCACCGGACATATTCTGGCGGCGGCTTCCCATCTCATCGCGCACAACGACGGCCGGCTGGGAAAAACCCTGCGCACCGAGGACGTGCCGGGTGAAAAAGTTCAAGTGACGGGGGCGTGGGACAGCGAGGAAGAAGCCCGCGCCACCGGCGAGGAGATCGAGCAGCTGCAACGCGAGGCGCGCGAACAGGGCGAGGACCATCCGCTCGACGAGATCGCCATCCTGGTGCGCGCCTCGTTCCAGATGCGCGAATTCGAAGACCGCTTCATCCAGCTCGGCCTGCCCTACCGCGTCATCGGCGGCCCGCGCTTCTACGAGCGCATGGAGATCCGCGATGCCCTCGCCTACCTGCGCGTGATCGCGCAGCCGGCCGATGATCTCGCCTTCGAGCGCATCGTCAACGTGCCCAAGCGCGGGCTCGGCGACGCCACGCTGCAGATGCTGCACGACTATGCGCGGAAAGCGCGGCTTCCGCTCACCGAAGCGGCCAAGGCGCTTTCCGCCACCGACGAGATGAAGCCGAAACCGCGCGGTGCGCTGCGCGACCTCATGGCCGGCTTCGAGCGCTGGCGCTTGAAGAAAGAGCAGATCGCGCACACGGAACTGGCCGAAATCGTGCTCGACGAGTCAGGCTACACCGAGATGTGGCAGAACGACCGCTCCGCCGACGCCGCCGGCCGCCTGGAAAACCTCAAGGAGCTGGGGCGCTCGATGGAGGAATTCGAGAACCTGCAAGGCTTCCTCGAGCACATCGCGCTAGTGATGGACCGCGAGGGCGCCGAGGGCGAGCAGGCGGTCAACATCATGACGCTGCATTCCGCCAAGGGCCTCGAGTTCGACACCGTGTTCCTGCCCGGCTGGGAGGAAGGGCTGTTCCCGCACCAGCGCTCGCTCGACGAGAGCGGCCGCGCCGGGCTGGAGGAGGAGCGCCGCCTCGCCCATGTCGGGCTGACGCGTGCGAGGAAGCGCGCCAAGATCTATTTCGCCACCAATAGGCGCATCCACGGCATGTGGAACACGACGATCCCCTCGCGCTTCCTCGACGAGCTGCCGGAGGCGGATGTCGAGGTGAAGGAGGCGGCGGGCGGCAGCCGGCGGCTTCGGCATGTCGGGCTACGGCGCCTCGCGCTTCGACGAGATGAATTCCTTCGGCTCGAACTACACCACACCCGGCTGGCAGCGCGCGCAGAGCCGCAAGGGGCGCGGTGGGTTTAGCGAGAACGGGCAGCCGAGGTATGTGCCGGATGGAGTGTTTGATGACCGCGATGCCGATGCGGATGCCGACGACCTCTCCCCGAATTCCTCGTCACCTCCCCCCTTGAGGGGGAGGTCGGCCGCCGCAGGCGGCCGGGAGGGGGGTGCTTCTTCCAAGAAGCGGCGCAACACCGTGCCTTTGACGATCGAAGGCGAGCTGATCGCCAAATCGACTGGCGCCGTCTCGTCGTTCGAGATCGGCGCCCGCGTGTTTCACCAGAAATTCGGCAACGGCAACGTGGTGGCGGTGGACGGCAACAAGCTCACCATCCGCTTCGACAAGGCCGGCGAAAAGCGCGTGGTGGATAGTTTTGTGGAGAGGGTGTGATGGATGGAGTACCAAAATAGCAATGGCCTTAATCGATTTTCGAACCTAACGCCCAAGTGAATCGATTACGTCTTGGATATTCTGCGGTTGCAAGGCCCACCGGTAAGCCGGATAAATCTCCCAATCGAATCCGAAATCGGTGAATTCGCTCGCGAGAAATCAACTCCGATCAAAAACTCCTCGTCCGATAGTTCCGTCCGCTAGTTCTTTTCTAGCTGTGATGAAATCAATTTTATACAAGAATTGGATGATCGACCTAACTGTCACTGGCCGTCCGTTTGAAAATTTCAAGTTAGCGTGACCCAGAATGTCAGACATTTTTTTCGACAATTTGTCATTCGTGAATAAATATCTCAAGCGTTGTTCTCTCCCTTCGCGTCGGCTTCATTTCAAGCAAAAGTTTTTCTATGTCAGGAAGCTCGCTTCGGAACTCATTCACAATGTCTTGCAATCGTTCGTTCGAGTATTCTTCGAACAAGTCGCCAAGATCTGCAGATGAAATGGCCGTATGATGGGTCGTCGCAGCCCGCTTTGCAGCGCCATGCATCAACTGACGAGATCTCTTGGTCGCTGCCTGGTTAGAGATAGCAACACAATATGGACTGGGATTCGTGACCACTTTCCAAATCCGTTATAGATAGGCTCAATTACCTTAGTGAGAATGTGCTTCGTGATATCGGTCTGATTTAATTTTAGAATGTCATTTTGATTACGATCGACGCCAAAAAATGTTTCAATCCTTTTTGCCATGATGCAAAGGATGTCGTGGATGGTCCAGAGAGCCAGATAACGTTTGCTTCAATCTTGTCGTCGATTCGTCTGATGTTCGGACTAGAAAATAGACGTCGCTGCGGAGACCAATTGCGAAACCGAATTCTTCGGTCGCTGCCGGAGATATCTCTCATCGCATTTAGAAGTGCCGATATGTTTTTGATGTCGGCTTTTGACCTGACCAACCTCGATCGATATCATCTATATAAACATTGACAACGCCCGCTCTTACGAAATTCTCGATAATCGCCCGATTGACGTCTGAAGCTGCGCTTCCGACCTTTTCCGCCATCTTTGTAGTTAGCGCGGGAATGAAAGAAACAACTCGGTTGGCAAAGCCGGCCATTCTGTCAGTGTTTAATAGTTCGTTCGCAGCTCCCCGAGTACGTGTTTCGTAATAATTGCCAATATACCTTGCTTCCAATATTCAACGAGCTTGATAGAATTGGTCACGTCTTGGTCTGAAGAAACTATGGCTATATCGCGGGTGTAATCCAGACCGAAAGCGTTTTGTTGTCATTGTCGTAAAGACGCGCTCTTTTTAAAAGTGCGCTCTTTCCCACTCCTTTATGACCGACAAGAATTCGAAGCGGGAGATTCGAAATCAAGATTTTCATAAGTGTTGTATAGAAAATATTTGCGGAAGTGCTCGTCCGGTTCGTCTTCTGCGGCCTCGGCACCAAAAAGCTTTGCAATATTTTCGTCAGAAAATACCGGCATTCAGGCTCCTCAGGCGCTACCGCCCTTACACCCTACACGGGTCGACGAAGCCGATAAAGTTTCGACGATTTGCGCGATAGTGGCGCGATCCGCGGAAGGTTGATTGGCGCGCCCATCGGTCTCACTTTTTCTCCAACATCAACTGCCCCTTCTGCCCGATCACCCGCTGCGCCGCTTGCGCGAACTTCGCCAGCAGCCACGGCAGCGTCACCTCGACCCGCACCGCGCCCTCATAGACGTCGAGAAAGCCCGCGGCGCGGCTGCCCAGCGCCGAGACGCGGAAGCTCAGGCGGTCGCCCTCCCATTCCTGATGCTCGAAATTGATGAGCCGGGCGAACTCGGCCTCGGCGCGGGACAGCCCGGCCTTGATGCGGGCAAGCGCCGCGTCCTTGCCGAGGCGGTGGGGAATGACGACGACGAGCGGCTCGGGCATGTGTTTTATGTGGGAGGCGCGGCACCAAATAACAGCCCGTCATGCGCGGGCTCGACCCGCGCATCCATGATGAGTCGCGACCACGCCTTGCCCTGCCGTAAGGCGGCCGTTGCCGGCCGCCATCATGGATGGCCGGGTCATAGGCGAGCGACGCGACGCCGTCCTTCGGACGGCTATGCCCGGCCATGACAGAGAGGAAGACGCCGCCGCTCCTTCAAAAAAACCGCACCGGCGCGCCGGCGATGAGCGGGATCGCCACCATCAGCGCAATGCCGATGGCGAAGCCGATGAGCCGCACGTTCATCGCCAGCATGGTGCCCGGCGCGTTGCGCCCGCGCACATAGAGCGCGCCGTCGAACAGAGCGACCGCGATCAGCATCCAGAAATACGGCTTGAGCGCGAAATCCTGCGCCGCCGGCAGCGCGGCCAGCAGCGCGCCGGAGCCGGCGCCGGCCAGCACCATGTAGCCGTAGAAGATCCGGTCGAGCCCCATGCGCGCCCCCGCTGCCTGCCGCCCCGGCGCAGGCTAGCAGAGTCCCGGCCAAGCGCGAGGCGGTGCGGGACCATGGCGCCTGGCGACTTTTGCCGGCCATGACGAAAGACAATGGGCCGCCGCGGCGGCGGCTGCTTCGCGGCGGCGCCGCTCAAAATCCGAAGGCGTGGAAAATCGAAACGCAGAGATGCTCGGCGGCGTGGCTGTACCTGCCGTCATAGAGGTAGATGTCGAGGCTGACCGCAACGGCCAGCACGGCCACGAGGCGATCCATGCGTCAAGTTTCGCCCACCGGCATTACCGGAACGTGAGCGGGATCGCTCGAATTGTCGGGATCGGCGGCGGGCGCCTCGGCTCAGGAGAACTTGAAGGTGTCCGGGTCGCCGGGGAGCGGCGCGTCAGCCCCGGCCGGCGCCGGGGCGGCAGGGTCGGCGCCCGGCGCCGCATCGGCGTCGGCGTGCGGCTGCTGCTGTTCGAGGGTGCGCAGCTGAAAGGTGGGCACCGCCCGCTGCTGGGTCAGCCAGGCGCCCGACACCTTGCTGCTGACCGGATAGGGCACGAGGTTGGTGCCCGGGGCGGCGGGCTGGTCGGGCAGCGCGCCCTGTGGGCCTTGCGGCGCGGTGTCGGGCAGGCCGGAGTCGGGCAGCAGCGGCGCGCTGTCCGCCGGGCGATCGGCCAGGCCGGCCGCCACAGGCTCGGGCGGGCGCTCGGCCGCCGCGTCGGGCAGGGTTTCGGCGGCCTCGACCGGCGCGGTTTCCGGCGCCTGGTCGGGCAAGGCAGCAGCCGGCTCATCCGGCGCCGGGACGGGCAGCGGCAGCGCCGGGCGGGCGTCGGGCAAGTGCGGCGGCCCGATTTCCTGCAGCGTCGCCTGCAGGCTGTCGTGCAGGCTGTTGATCGCCGACATCACCATCACGGTGTCGGCCTGGCGGTGGCGGCGGGCATATTCGAACAGAAACCAGCGCCCGCGCGCGGTTTCCATGATCGCGGACTCGATCGCGTCATAGTCGTTGTCGCCGACGGGGCAATCCGGGTCAGCCAGTTGCGCGCGGGTCAAAGCCATCGGTTTCCTGCGGAAAACGCGCGAAAAGGCTAGGCGGAATTGGTGAATGCAAGCTTAACCTTACGGACCCGTTACGGCAGGCGGTTACCTTTGCCGGCGGTTATTAAATGGCGAGGCCGGCGAGCATGACCGCGGCCAAGGCCATGAGGCCGATCCAGGCCACCGTGAGCGCCAGCCCGAGCACCACCAGGATGCGGGCGATGCCGCCGCGCCAGCGCGCGCCCGGGCCGGGGCGGATCGCGGCGGGCACGATGGCGGCCACCGGCAGCGCCGGCGCGGCGGCGAACGGCACGGGGAATTCGAGCACGGCGGTTTCGGCGGCGGAGGAGTGTTTCATGACGCGACCCTTTTGCCGAATTGGTCGCGCCGCGGCGGCGGCTGGTTCACGGCGGCTTTGGTTTTTTTCGCAGGGGCGGCCGCGGCGCGCGCCAAACAAGTAGCCCCGCTCGTTGCCGGCAACGGGCGGGGCTACCGACGCACGCGCCGGGTGTGTGGCCTTGGGCCGGCGCTCCCCTTGGTCGCGGCGGCCGCGCCGCCGGTTCAAACATGGCTGGCAAAATCCTGCCGGCGGCCTTGAGCGCGACCTGGCGGCCGGCCGGGAGGGCCCCTCGCCGCGAAAGCTGCCGCGGTCTATCTTTGGCGCATGCGTCTCGTCCTTTTTGCCGCCGTCCTCGTGCTGATCGCCGCCCCGGCGCAGGCGCTCGACCTCAACGGCTTCCGCGCCGAGCACGGGCGGCCGCGGCTCGCCTACAGCGCCCTGCTCGCCGGCGCCGCCTATCAGCACGCCCACGACATGGCGCGGCGCAATCACCTCGACCATGACGGCTTCCGCCAGCGCGTCGCCAATATCGTGTCGGGGACCGCGGCCGAGAACGTGCTGTGGGGCTGCGACAACCAGGACTGCGCCATCCGCATGTGGGCGCGCTCGTCGGGGCATCGCGCCAACATGCTGCGCGGCGACGTGTCGATGTACGGCATCGCTTCGGCCAAGGCCGACAATGGCCGGCGCTACTGGGTACTCGAACTGGGCAATTGAGGGCGCCCGCCCACAAAATTCCAGGCCGTCATGCGCGGGCTCGACCCGCGCATCCATGACGAGATGACACAGGCGCTCGACTTGCCGTAAGACTTCCGCTGCCTGACGCCATCATGGATGGCCGGACCAAGTCCGGCCATGACAAGGATTGTCCAATGCCCCTCTCCGACACCATCAAGACATTGATCCGCAGCGCCTGGGACGACGGCTATCCCTGCCTGCTCGCCACCAGCGGGCGCGAGGGCCCGAACATCACGCCCAAGGGCAGCATGATCGTGTTCGACGACGCCCACCTCGCCTATTGGGAGCGCTCGAAGCGCGGCGTGCTGGACAATCTCGGTGCCGACCAGCGCGTCTGCGTCATGTATGCGAATTTCAAGGCGCAGCGCGACGGCGTGCTGGACAGCGGCTTCCTGCGCTTCTTCGGCACGGTGGTGCTGCACGAGAGCGGACCGACACGCGAAGCGATCTTCGCCAAGCTGCTGCCGCGCGAGCAGACCCATGCCGGCGCCGAAGCCGGTATCGGCGTGTTGATCCGCATCGACAAGGCGATCGACGTTCGCGGTAAACCAATCATGTAAAATGCGCCGCAAAAAATTTCGGCCCCGCCACAATCCCAGCCGTCCTTATGCTATGCTTGAGCCGTGGCGGTCGGGGCTGGAGTTATCGTATGCGTCTTGCCCGCGCGTCTGTTGCGCTCGCCGCCGCGCTCGCGTCCATGGCGATTGCCGCCGCCGCCCGCGCCGACATCCTCATCACCATCGACAAATCGACGCAGCGGATGACCGTCGAGGAAGACGGCGCCCTGCTCTTCACCTGGCCGGTGTCGACCGGCGCGCGCGGCTACGACACGCCATCGGGCGAATTCAAGCCGTTCCGCATGGAGCGCGACCATTTCAGCCGCGAATGGGACGACGCGCCGATGCCGAATTCGATTTTCTTCACCCGCGAAGGCCACGCCATTCACGGCTCCGGCCACATCAAGGCGATCGGCACGCCGGCCTCGCATGGCTGCGTGCGGCTGGAACCGAAAAACGCCACCGTCCTGTTCGGTCTGGTCAAACACGAAGGCATGAGCCACACCAAGGTCGTGCTCACCGGCGAGACGCCGGAGAAGCCGGATGCCGCGGTCGCCCGGCGCAATCAGAACAAGCAGAGCGCCACCGTCGTCGCCAGCGACGACGCAGACGATGCTCCCGTTGCACCGCCGCCGCGCCAGCATGTGCGTTCGCCGCCGCGAAACCGGTACTACACGCGGTACTACTATTACTGGCCCCGGCAGTATTACTATTCTCGGCCGTTCTTCCCCTTCGGCTGGTAAGAGGCTTTGCGCTGCGGCATGCACTCACAACCCGGCACGTCCGCTGCCAGACGTAGATGTAACGTAACGCTGCAACCCCCTGACAGCGGCTCATAGCGTAAAACCGACATCAACCCTGGCATCGGTTGAGATCAGTTGCGTGTTGCTTCTGGCTCGCCGTCCAGCCGCGAAGTGCTAGACTTAACCCATTGCGCGAGACGCTGCGCCAATCCTCAACACGATCGCCTGGAGTAAACATCATGAAAAGAGCCCGGTTCGCCATCTTGGTCCTGATTGCTTTTCTCGCGACGCCGTCCGTGCGCGCGCAAGTCAAAATCGAGATGTCGCAAATCACTTGCAGGCAGTTTCTGGCGTTCAGCGTGGCGGACCCGAGAGATATCGCCATCTGGCTCAGCGGCTACTATCACGGAAAAAAGAACGACACGGTTCTTGCAACGCAAGAGCTCAAAGACAACTTCGAAAAGCTCAAGTCGGCGTGCTACACAAATTACGATGTTCCGGTGATGCAGGTTGTCGAAAAGATTTTCCTTGCGCCAACGACCAAGCAATGAGACAGGAGAAATAATTCGCATCCGGCGGCAAAGGGAGCGATCCGCGATGTCACGCAAGATCCTGGTCGCGTTCATCCTGTTCATGTCTGCGCCCGCATTCGCGCAGGATCTGACCGCCGAACAACGCGCCGCCTGCAAAGGCGATTATGAGAAATTCTGCAGGGGCACCATGCCGGGCGGCGGCCGGATCATCGCCTGTCTGTCCAGGCAGAACGACAAGCTCACTGAGGCCTGCAAGAAGATCCTGGCCGAGGCCGAAAAGAAGTAACCGCCGCGGACCTCACCGGTGGAGTCGCCTGCTCGTAATCATTTCGCCGCTCAACTTTCCGAAGCGCATTGGAGCACAGAAATGAAAAAGCCTATTGTGGCAGCTCTTCTCCTGGCAGGATTCGCAACTCTGGCCCTGGCCGCGGTGCCTACTCCGGTCTCGGCGGCGGGGACGGGCACGAGGTCGGGTTCAAACTCCAATATAAACGTCGTCATCTGCAAGAGCGGAAAAAGAGTCGAGAACGTGAAGAAGTGCAAGGAAAATGGCGGCAAGAAGTAGCCGCCGAAGGCGCGCATCAAGACGCCTGATGCGCGCAGCTGACCGCGAATCGAACTCAGCCCGTTCCTGCCGATGATTGCGATTGTGCGGCGTCTGGCTGGCGCCGGCCGGCGAGCCATTCCTCGAATCGTTGCACGATGACGAAGAACGACGGCACCAGCAGCACGGCCAGGCAGGTCGAGGCGATCATGCCGGAAAACACCGTGATGCCGATCGACTTGCGGGCATAGGCGCCGGCGCCGGTGGCCAGCACCAACGGCACGACCCCGAGAATAAAGGCGAACGACGTCATCAGGATCGGACGGAAGCGGGCGCGCGCGGCCTCGACCGCGGCCTCGGCGATCGGCTTGCCTTCGGCGCGCAGCTCGCGCGCGAATTCGACGATGAGGATCGCGTTCTTCGCCGACAGCGCGATCAGCAGCACGATGCCGATCTGGGTGTAGAGATTGTTGTCGATCTTGAGCGCCGTGATGACCGCGACCGGGCCGGCCAAGGAGATCGGCACCGCCAGGATCACCGATAGCGGCCGGTACCAGCTCTCATATTGGCCGGCCAAGACGAGATAGACGAGCAGCAGCGCCATCGCGAACACCGCATACATCTGCCCGCCGACGAGCTTTTCCTGATACGACATCGCGGTCCATTCGGCGCCGACATGCGGCGGGAAGGTGCTCTTGGCGGCCTGATCCATCAGCGCCATGGTCTGCCCGGTGGAATAGCCGCGCGCCGGCATGGCGATGACGCTCGCCGACGGATAAAGGTTGTAAAGACTGATCAGCGCCGGGCCCGACACCGGGGCGATGCTGATCAGCGTGCCCAGCGGGATCATGCTGCCGGCCGTGTTGCGCACCGCCAGATTGCGAATATCGTCGAGCCGCAGCCGGAATTGCGCGTCGGCTTGCACGAACACCTGGAAGGTGCGGCCGAACTTGGTGAACTGGTTGACGTAAGCCGAGCCGAGATAGCCGGCGAGTGCGGAAAATATCTGATCGACGGTGACCTGCAGCGTTTCGGCTTTCACGCGGTCGACGTTGATCATGTATTGCGGCGTGTTGGCCCGGAACGAGCTGAGCGCAAGCTGGACGCTCGACTGCGAGGCGGTGTTTGCGACAATCGTATCGACGACGCTGCCGAGCTTGGCGAAGTCGAAGCTGTTGTCCTGCATCTCGATCTGCATGGTCACGCCGGCGGCATTGCCGATGCCCTGGATCGGCGGCGGCGGCAGCACGCGCACCACCGCATCCTCGATCGGCGCCACGACGCTATTGAGGCTCGTGAGCATCGGCAGCAGGCCGAGCTTGGTGCCGCGCTCGCTCCAGTCCTTCAGAATGATGTAGGCGACGCCGGCATTGGCCAGCGTGCTGTTGTTATCGAGCGCCGCCATGCCGGCGATGGTGATGACCTTGTCGACGCCCGGGGTCTTGCGCGCGGCTTCGTCTACCTTGTCGAGCACGGCCTGCGTGCGCGCGAGCGACGCGCCGTCGGGCAACTGCACCGTGGCCAGCATGTAGCCCTGATCCTCGATCGGGATGAAGCCGGCCGGGATGCGCGAGAAGCCGTAGAGCGTCACACCGGTAACCAGAAGCGCAAGCACGACCAGCGCGCCGGCGTGGGCGACCATGGCCCCCATGAGGCGCGCATAGGCGTGCTCGAAGCGGGCATAGACCGCGTTGAAGCCGCGGAAGAACACGTTGCGCTTGTCGTTGGGCACCGACGGCCGCAGCCACAGCGCGCATTGCGTGGGCTTGAGCGTCACGGCGTTGACGGCGCTGATCAGCGCCGTGGCGGCGATGACGAGCGCAAATTGCGCATACATGCGCCCGGTGAGGCCGGGCAGGAACGCGGCCGGCAGGAACACCGACAGCAGCACCAATGTGATGCCGATGATCGGCCCGAGCAGCACGCGCATCGCCTCGATCGAGGCGTCGTGGCCGTTCATGCCGTGGTCGATGTTGTGCGCTGCGCCTTCGACGACGATGATGGCGTCGTCGACCACGATGCCGATCGCCAGCACGATGGCGAACAGCGTGGCGAAGTTGACGGTGAAGCCGAGCGCCGCCATGGCGGCGAAAGCGCCGATGATGGTGACCGGCACCGTGGTCGCCGGCACCAGCATGGCGCGCCAGTCCTGCAGGAACGCCAGGATGACGATCAGCACCAGCACCCCCGCCTCGATCAGCGTCTTGTAGACTTCGTCGATCGAGGCCTTCACGAACACAGTGGTGTCGAAGGGGATGTCGTAGACCATCCCTTGCGGAAAGGTGCGCGCGAGTGCGGCCATGCGGTTTTTCACCTCAGTCGCCACACTGAGCGCGTTGGCGCCGGGCGCCAGAAACACCGCCAGTCCCGCCGCCGGCTTGCCGTCGAGCGTGAACACCTGCCCGTAGGTCTGGGCGCCCAGATCGACACTGCCGACGTCGCGCACGCGGGTGATCTCGCCGGCCGTGCCGGTCTTGACGATGACATTGGCAAACTGGCTCACGTCAGCGAGCCGGCCCTCGACGTTGAGCGTGTACTGAAAGCCGACGCTGTTGGGCGCCGGCGGGGCGCCGATCTGGCCGGCGGTGACCTGCGCGTTCTGCTGCTGCAGGGCGTTGATCACGTCCTGCACGTTGAGCGCGCGCGCCTTCATCTTGTCGGGGTCGAGCCAGATGCGCATGGCGTACTGGCCGGCGCCGAAGACGGAAACGTTGCCGACGCCGGGCAAACGGGAAATATCGTCCTTGAGATTGATGGTGGCGTAATTCGCCAGATACAGGCTGTCGTAATGGCCGTCCGGCGAGGTGAGCGTGGCGATCTGCAGGATCGCCGTCGATTTCTTCTGCACCACCACGCCCTGCGACTGCACCGCCTGCGGCAGCGACGACAGCGCGCTCGACACGCGGTTCTGCACCAGCACCTGCGCGAAATTGAGATCGGTGCCGATGTTGAAAGTGACGGTGAGGTTATAGGAGCCGTCGTCGGCGGCGTAGGATTGCATGTAGAGCATGCCTTCGACGCCGTTGACCTGCTGCTCGATCGGCAGCGCCACCGTGTCGATGACGGTGCGGGCGCTGGCGCCGGGATAACGGGTGGTCACCTGCACCGTCGGCGGCACCACGTCGGGATATTGCGCCACCGGCAACTGCAGCAAAGCCACCGCGCCAAGCACGATCATCAGGATCGCAATGACGTTGGCGAGGACGGGGCGTTCGATGAAGAATTTCGAGATCATGGCGCGGCCCGTCAACCCGCGCCGGGCTTGGCCGCCGGCGACGCCGTATGCGGTTCGACCTTCTGGCCCGGGACCGCGCGCTGGACGCCGCTGACGATGACGGAGTTCCTGCGGCGAGACCCTTGGTGATCACCCGCATCGTGCCCTCGAGCTGTCCGACCTCGACCTTGCGCTGCTCGACCACACTGTCCTTGTCGACGATCAGCAGATAACGGCCGCCCTGGTCGGTGCCGAGCGCCACGTCGGGCACCAGCAGTGCGTTTTCCTGCTGGCCGAGCGGCACCCGCACCCGCACGAACAGCCCGGGCAACAGCACGCGATTGGGATTGTCGAGGATCGCGCGCGCGGCGAGCGTGCCGGTCGAGGCATCGACCGTGGGGGAAGCGTAATCGAGCGTGCCCTTGTGCGGATATCCTTCATCCGTCTGCAGCCCGACCTCGACCGGGACTTTCTTCAGGTCGGCCGGCGTCAGTCCGCGCCGTCTGAACTCGGCGCGGATGGTGAGCACGTCCCGCTCGCTCACGGTAAAATTCACGTAGACCGGATCGAGTTGCACGATCGTGGCCAGCACCGTCGGCGAGCCGCCGCCGACATAATCGCCGATCGAGACCTTGCGCGCGGTGACGGTGCCGTCGAAGGGCGCGGTCACATGGGCATAGCCGACATTGATGGCGGCGAGCTGGGTGTTGACCTCGGCCTGCTGGACACTCGCGACAGCGCTGTCGCGGGTGGCGGTGGAGGTGTCGAGCGTGGCCTTGGACGCGGTCCCGCTTTTGGTGAGATCAACCTGGCGCTGATAATCGGCCTGCGCCTGCTTGAGGACCGCCTTGGCGCTGTCCTCGGCGGCCTGCGACTGCTTCAGCTTGAGGTCGTAGGATTCGGGCTCGATGGTGAACAGCGGAGCGCCTTTCTTCACCGTAGCGCCGTCCTGATAGCTGATGCCCTCGACAAAACCCGCCACCCGCGCGACCAGATCCGCGCTGTTTATGGCAGCCGTGTTGCCGGTGGCTTCGAGGTAATGGGTGACGGTGCGCTGCACGGGCGTCGCGACCGTCACCTTTGGCGGCGGCGGCGCCACATAGGTGTTGCTCTCTCCGCAGCCGGCGAGCATCAGCGCCAGCAGCGCAAGCGCCGCACCTCGCCAATTTTGCCTGCTCGTCAGCGATCCGCCCATGATCTGCCCCCGATCCGGCATTGTGCGCGTGCAGAATGATGGGGAGTGGCGGCGCCTGCTCGTCCCCGGCTGTGCCAAGCTTCCGCGATTTGAGCAGATTTGCAAGCGACCTGCGCCAGATCAATGCCTCTCGCGGGAACCGGTGCTCCGCTTGTGCCTTGATAGTGGGTAGCCTGTGGAGGACGACATGGCAAAGAGCCAGGGCCAGGACAAAACGCCGCACTCGGCATCGTGCCAAGCCGGGCGCCAGCGGTGGCGGCGGTTTCTTTCATATTCAGGTGCGGCCGCGCGGCGAATTCGTCACCTTCCGCAATCAGGACGTGGGCGGTCGCGGCGGCATCGAGCGGGTCGCGGGGCGACGCGCCAACGGCTCCTGGGATACGCAAAAATGGCTGATCGGCAAGAGCGAAGCCCACCGTGTCGGCAAGCGGCTCGAAGCGGACACCGCCGTGGCGCGTAAAGTGCTGGCGGCGCTCGGCTCGGCGCCGCGCCACCTCGGCGGCGACCGCTTCAGCGCCAAGCCGCGCCGCAAGATCCCGGCGAGCGAAAAGCCGACGCCGGCCATGCGCCGGGCGCAAATTGCCAACATCAAGAAGGCGCAGGCCGCGGTGCGGGCCAAGCGGAGGAAGCGCGCATGATCCGCAAGCTCAAGTCCGGCAAATACCGGCTCTATTCGCGCAAGAAAAACCCGCGCACCGGTAAGCGGCGCAATCTCGGCACCTTCACCTCGCGCAAGGCCGCCGAACAGCACGAGCGGGACGTGCAGTATTTCAAGCGGCACTAGTGTCCGACGCCGAGCGCGTCCTCGCCGCGGTCGAGGATCAACGGCACGATCAGGTCCTCTTCGTCATCGAGGTGGCGGCCAAGCCCCTTGAGCAGCGCGCCGCTCGCCTCGGCGTAAGCATCGCCGCAGCGCCTGAGAGCATCCGCATTTCCCGACAGCGCGCGCAGCATCGCATTCGCGGTCTCCGCCGTCGCCGCCATGTCGGCATGGATGGCATGGTGATCCTGTTCGAGCACATCGAAGCCGCGCGCCAAGCGTTCCTCGGCGGCGCGGAAAATCGGGAAAAAATGCAGATCCTCGATCTGATGGTGAACGCTGAGCTGCGACAGCAGGAACTGCAGCCGCGGCACCAATTGCGCTTGAAACTCCGCCGGGCGCATTGTGCCGGCGCGAAAGTCGCCGGCGATGCCGCCGATCATTGCCGACAGCTCGCGAAACATGGCGTGGCGCGATAGCCAAAAGCGCGCCATATCGCCGAGATTTTCGTGTTCCTGCCATTGCTCGCGCGGATAGCGCGCGATCAGCAGGCGCAGGTCGTCCGGCCAGCCGTTGCGGCGGGCAAGCACAAGGCTTTCAATTTGATGGCCGGTCGGCGTTTCAATGGTCATGCGCAGCTAGATAGCCATTGCACGGCTGATTGCGAAGGGCGAACGTTCGCCAAACATGACCGAAGGCTCGACCACCCTCGCCCGCCTGAGCTGCGACGAGCCGACCGCAAGGCGGCTTGCCGATTTTCTCGCCGAGAACCTCGATCCCGGCGGCTGTGTCTGCGCCGCCTTCGAAGATGCTGGCGGCGCATGGCGGATCGAGGTCAATTTTCGCGAGCCCCCGGATCAGAACGCGGTGCGCGCTTTGGTGGCAACCGCGGCCGGGAAAGCCAAGGCGGCGGCGCTGAGCTTTGAGCCGGTCGCGGCGGCGGACTGGGTGGCGGCGAGCCTCGCCGGCCTGAGGCCGGTCAGGGCCGGACGGTTCATCGTCCATGGCGCGCATGACCGCGCCCGCCTTGCGCCGAATCGCATCGGCATCGAGATCGAGGCGGCGCTCGCCTTCGGCACCGGCCATCACGGCACCACGCGCGGCTGCCTGCTGGCGCTTGACGATCTGGCCAAGCGGCAACGGGCGCATAATGTGCTCGACGTCGGTACCGGCACCGGCGTGCTGGCGATTGCCGCCGCCAGGGCATTGCGCTGTCCGGTGACGGCCATCGATATCGATCCGCAGGCCGTCGCCGTCGCCCGCGCCAATGCAGGGGCGAACCGCGCCGCGCCGTTCATATCGTTTGCGCGCGCCAATGGCTGCGGCGCGAGCGTCGTGCGCAAGCGCGCGCCCTACGATCTGATCTTCGCCAATATCCTGCTGGCGCCGCTCAAACGCATGGCGGCGACGCTGTCGGCGCTTGCGCCGCGACACGGACACATCGTGCTTTCCGGCCTGCTGACGAGTGACGCCAATGCGGCGCTGTCGATCTATCGCGCACAGCGCCTGACGCTCGAGTGCCGCATCGCGCTTGAAGGATGGACCACGCTGGTCCTATGCAAGGACTGAAAATAAAGCCGCCCCGGAGCGGGGAACGCCGGAGCGGTTTCACTCGATGGAATGACGACGGTCAGCGCCCGCGGAATGGCAACCCTACTTTTTTAGCCATCGCCTCGCGATCCATGGCCTCGGCATACGCAGTCAGGTGACTGTACGCCGCGATCTCGCGCTGCGCGGCCCGCCGGCGCGATTCCTTGAGCGCCAGCATGAGGCGGACAAACCAGCGCTGGCGGCGCGGGGTGCGCCTGACGGCGAGCGGCGATGGTACGACAGCGGCAACACTGGAGGCCGCGATGGCGAAATTCGATCTAGTTGTGGAGTTCATTTCATCCTCTTCATATTGGCACGCAGAATCCCGGCGCGAGCGCCGGGATCAGGCGCGAGTTCACCGGAGCCAACAGAAAAGCGCGCAAGCTATTCCATTGTTTGTTTGCATCGATCCGATGAATCTCTTGAATTGTTCCCGACGGCTGGTCCCTCGCCTTGCGCAAGGAGCAAAAATGAAGCCGCCCCGGAGCGGCAGCGCCGGGGCGGCTTTATCGGCGAAAAGCAGCGCTTAACGGTCGCCGAACGGCAACGCGTCCTGGCTATGCGGCACCAGTTTGCCGCTGCGCAATTCATGGTCGAGCGGCAGCAGGTAGTGATAGCGAGCGAGGTCGCGTTCCGCGCGCCTCAATTGCGATTTCTCGATCGCGTCGAACAGGCGGGCGAAAAAGCCCTTGCTTGGCTTGTTGACCGCCGCCTCAGCGGCAGCCGGAGCGGCAACGCGAGCCGTGCCATAGGTAACAGCAACCATTTTGATCTCTCTCCTTCTCGACAACGCAGGGGCGGAAAATCCAGCACCCGATAGTTCTCGTCTATTGCAGTGCAACATAGTCGGTCCTGCGGCCGCGAGCTACCGGCGCCAATGCATGGAAGCCCCGTAAATCCGGCATAGAATCGTTAACGAAGCGGTGAGACTTATGGCAGCATTGCGACAGAATGAATGCACTGCACAAATGCGAGTCAGAGACGCCTTTCATTGCCGAATTCTCCGCCAGAAAATGCTCATGCTGCGTGCGGCAACGCCGCCGCGCGCGTCAGCCGCCGCGCTGCGCACGCAGCGCATGCCTGCATTGCCCCGTGCGGCGGGGGCGCTAGAGTGCGGCCCGCATGTTCGAAGCGCGCTTCCAGACCTTCGATGATTCGAGCGAGCGCCGCGAAAGTTCGGCGCGCGTCGCCGCGCTGCGCGCCGAGCTTGCGCGCCGCGGCCTCGACGGATTTGTCGTGCCGCGCGCCGACCGGCAGCAGAACGAATATCTCCCGGCGAGCGAAGAGCGGTTCGCCTGGCTCACCGGCTTCACCGGCTCGGCCGGCGCCGCCATCGTGCTGGCGACGCGCGCCGTGATATTCGTCGACGGGCGCTACACCGTGCAGGCCGACGCGCAGGTCGACAGAAACGTGTTCGCCATCGAGCATCTGGTGGACATGCCGCCGCCGCAATGGCTCGAGCAGAACGTCAAAAGCGGCGCCAAGATCGGCTACGACCCGTGGCTGCACACCGCCGACAATGCCGAGCGGCTGAAAAAAGCCTGCGCCGGCGCCGGCGCGACGCTGGTGGCGGTCGACGACAATCCGATCGATGCGTTGTGGACGGCGCGCCCGGCACCGCCGGCGGGTCCGGTGGCGCTACGCGAGGTCAAATTCGCCGGCGAGAGCGCCACCGAAAAGCTCAAACGCGTGCGCGCCGAGCTGGGCAAGCTGCGCACCGATGTGCTGGTGGTCTCCGATGCGCAAAACGTCGCCTGGACCTTCAACATCCGCGGCTCGGATGTGGCGCATACGCCGCTGGCGCTCGCCTTTGCGCTGGTGCCGAAGGATGGCCGGCCTGCGCTTTATGTGGAGGGCAGCCGGCTCGACAATGCGGCGCGCCACGCGCTGGAGAAATTCGCCGATGTGCGCGAGCCTGCGCGGCTTTCCGGCGACCTCGCCACGCTCAAGGACAAGACCGTGCGGCTCGACCAGGCAAGCGCCGCCGATGCGCTGACGCGGCTCATCGCCGACAGCGGCGGCAAGCCGGTGCGCGGCGCCGATCCGATCACGCTGATGAAGGCGGTGAAGAACCATACCGAGATCGCCGGCACCCGCGCCGCGCACAAGCGCGACGGCGTTGCCATGGCGCACTTTCTCGCCTGGCTCGACCGCGAGGCGCCCAGCGGCAAGCTCACCGAAATCGACGCGGTGGAGGCGCTGGAAAGTTTCCGCCGCGACACCGGCAAGCTCAAGGATATTTCATTTCCCACCATCGCCGGCTCGGGCCCGAACGGGGCGATCGTGCATTATCGCGTCACGCGCGGCTCCAACCGGCGCATCGGCGTGAACGAGCTGTTCCTCGTCGATTCCGGCGCGCAGTACGAAGACGGCACCACCGACGTCACCCGCACGGTGATCGTCGGTGCGCCGTCGGAGGAGATGCGCGACCGTTTCACCCGCGTGCTCAAGGGCCACATTGCGATTGCCACTGCGGTGTTTCCGGAGAACACCTCGGGCGCCCAGCTCGACCCGCTGGCGCGCGTCGCGCTGTGGCAGGCCGGGCTTGATTTCGACCACGGCACCGGCCACGGCGTCGGCAGCTATCTGTCGGTGCATGAAGGCCCGGCGCGCATCTCCAAGCTCGGCACCGTGGCGCTGCGGCGCGGCATGATCCAGTCCAACGAGCCGGGCTATTACAAGACCGCGGACTACGGCATCCGCACCGAAAACCTGGTGCTGGTGATCGCGGCGCCGGAGCCGGCGGGCGCCGAAAAGCCGCTCAATATGTTCGAGACGCTGACGCTGGCGCCGATCGACCGGCGGCTGATCGACACCAAGATGCTGACCGGGAAGGAACGCAGCTGGGTCGACAGCTACCACGAGCGCGTGCGCGAGGTGATTGCGCCGCTGCTGGATGCGGAAACGCGGCGCTGGCTGGAAGCGGGCGACAAGGCCGCTGTGATTTCCGTTATGGTTGCTTGCCGTTGCGGCTATTTCGGATGTCATGGTCCGCGAAGGCGGACGATCCAGTAATCACTGCACTCTCTGTGTTTACTGGGTCCCCGCCTTCGCGGGGACGACACTATGAAATCAGCTTCAGCCACTCGTCCTCGGTGAGCACCTTGACGCCGAGCTTGCCGGCCTCGGCGAGCTTGGAGCCGGCGCCGGGGCCGGCGACGACGTAATCGGTCTTCTTCGACACCGAGCCGGAGGCCTTGGCGCCGAGACGCTCGGCCTGGGCCTTGGCCTCCTCGCGCGTCATCTTTTCCAGCGTGCCGGTGAAGACGACGGTCTTGCCGGCGACTGGCGAGTCGGTCTTCGGCTTCTCGGCGTCGAGGATTTTCACCTCCTTGGTCAGCCGCTCGACGATGCCGCGGTTGTGGCTCTCGCCGAAATAGGCGCGGATCGCCTCGATCACGGTGTCGCCGATCTGGTCGAGCGCATCCATCTCGGCAATCGCCTCTTCGTCGCCCTTGGTGACCTTCAGCGCCGCATCGTGGAACGCCTTCCACGAGCCGTAGCCGCGCGCCAAGGCCAGCGCCGTGGTCTCGCCGACCTGGCGGATGCCGAGCGCGAAGATGAAGCGGTCGAGCGAGATTTCGCGGCGCGCGTTGATGGCGTCGAACAGGTTGCGCACCGAGGTTTCGCCGTAGCCTTCCTCTTCCAGCAATTCGGCTCTTGTGCTTCTTCTCCAGCGTGAAGATATCGGCGGGCTCCTTGCACCCACTCCTTCTCGAAGAACAGCTCGACCTGCTTCTCGCCCAGGCCCTCGATGTCGAAGGCGCGGCGCGAGGCGAACAGCTTGAGATGCTCGATCTTCTGGAACGGACAGGCGAACTCGCCGGTGCAGCGGGCGCGCGCGCCCTCCTCGCCGGTCGCGGTTTCCTCGCGCACGATCGGCGTGTGCAGGTAGCACGGGCATTTCTTCGGAAACGGATAGGGCTTGGCGTTCTTCGGCCGCTTCTCCAGCACCACGTCGACCACCTGCGGGATGACGTCGCCGGCGCGCTGGATGATGACGGTGTCGCCGATGCGGATATCGCGGCCCTCGCGCAAGCTCCTCGCCGTCGCCGCCGATGCCCTTGATGTAGTCCTCGTTGTGCAGCGTCACGTTCTGCACGACCACGCCGCCGACGCCGACCGGCTCGAGCTGCGCCGTCGGCGTGAGCACGCCGGTGCGGCCGACCGGTGATGAGCGATGTCCTTGACCACCGTGATGGCGCGCTCGGCCGGGAACTTGTGCGCGATGGCCCAGCGCGGGTCGCGCGAGACGAAGCCGAGCCGCTCCTGCCAGTCGATGCGGTCGACCTTGTAGACGACGCCGTCGATGTCGTAGTCGAGATGGGAGCGGCGCTGCTCGATGTCGCGGTGGAAGGCGAGCAGCTCTTCGACCGAGCTACGGATTTTCGTCAGCGGGTTGGTCTTGAAGCCGCAGGCCTCGAACCACTTGATCATGCCGGACTGCGTGTCCGCCGGCATCTCGCTCATCTCGCCCCAGGCATAGGCGAAGAAGCCGAGCGGGCGCGAGGCGGTGATCGCCGGGTCCTTCTGCCGCAGCGAGCCGGCGGCGGTATTGCGCGGATTGACGTAAAGCTCGCCGCCCGCCGCTTTCTGACGCTCGTTCAGTTCGAGAAACGCCTGCTTGGTCATGTAGACTTCGCCGCGCACCTCGCAGATTTTCGGCAGGTGCCTGCCCTTGAGCTGGTGCGGCACGTCCTTGAGCGTGCGGATATTGGCGGTGACGTCCTCGCCCTCGCTGCCGTCGCCGCGGGTGGCGGCGGTGACGAGTTCGCCGTCCTCGTAGCGCAGCGACATCGACAGGCCGTCGATCTTCGGCTCGGCGTTGAAGGTGATTTTCTCGTCGTCGCCCAATTTGAGGAAGCGGCGGATGCGGGCGACGAAATCGATCACGTCCTGATCGGCAAAGGCGTTGTCGAGCGAGAGCATCGGCACCGCGTGCCGCACCTTCTTGAATTTTCCGCTCGGGGCGCGACGCCGACCTTGCAGCGACAGGGATTCGCAGCGTGCGCAGGTCGGGAAAGCGCGCCTCGATCGCCTCGTAGCGCTGGCGCAGCGCATCGTATTCGGCGTCGGTGATGCTCGGCCTGTCCTCCTGGTAGTAGCGCTTGTCGTTCGCCGCGATCTCCGGCGCGAGCCGCGCGTGCTCGGCCTCCGCCTGCTTGGCGGTGAGCAGTTCGACGGGAGTTTTGTCGGTTCGGACTTTCGCTTTGGCCATGCTATTTTTCGTCATTCCGGGGCGCGCCGAAGGCGCGAGCCCGGAATCCATAAACCCTGTGCCAGATGTACTACGTCTACCTGTTGGCAAGCGGCAAGCATAAGACGCTCTATCTGGGTGTCACCAACGATTTGGTTCGGAGAATTTACGAACACAAGAACAAAATCGTTCCCGGATTTACTTCCCGATACAACGTCATTCGTTTGGTTTGGTTCGAAGCCTACGAGGATCCGACCAACGCTATCGCGCGCGAAAAAGACATCAAGAAGTGGCGACGCGACTGGAAGATTCGACTTGATCGAACAAGAAAATCCCGAGTGGCTGGACTTATATGCGATCAATTACTCGCTGAACTGCGGAGTATGGATTCCGGGCTCGCGGCCTTCGGCCGCGCCCCGGAATGACGAAGGAAAGTTGGCCGCCGCCTTGACTACGACTCGCCGCCTTGATCAGCCGTTCGGCGGCGGCGCGGGCCTCGTTGGTGATCTCGGCGCCGGCGAGCATGCGGGCGATCTCCTCGCGGCGGCGCTCTTTTGCCACTTCGGTGACGCGGGTCGCCACCCGTTTTCCCTTGTCCAGCGCGTCCTTGCTGATGAGATAGTGGCGGTCGGCGCGCGCCGCCACCTGCGGCGCGTGCGTCACCGCCAGCACCTGCACGCCGGAGGCGAGCCGCGCCAGCCGCACGCCGATGGCGTCGGCAACCGCGCCGCCGACCCCGGTGTCGATCTCGTCGAACACCAGCGTCGGCGCCGAGCCGCGGTCGGCCAGCACCACCTTCAGCGCCAGCAGGAAGCGCGCCAGTTCGCCGCCGGAGGCGACCTTCATCAGCGGCCCCGGCCGCGTGCCCGGATTGGTCTGCACCCAGAACTCGACGCGGTCGATGCCGTTCGGCCCGGCGGCGGCCTCGTCGCTGACGATTTCGGTCGAGAATTTCGCCCGCTCGAGCTTGAGCGGCTTGAGCTCGGCATTGACCGCCTTGTCGAGCGCCGTCGCGGCCTTCAGCCGCGCCTTGGAGAGCGCATCGGCAGCGGCGCGGATAATCGGCGTCGGCCTTGCGTGGCGGCGGCCTCCAGCGCCTTGAGCTTCTCCTCGCCGGCGTCGATCAGCGCGACATCGGCCTTGTAGCGCGCGGCAAGCGCCGCCAGGTCGTCGACCGGCACGTTGTATTTGCGGCCCGCGGCGCGCAGCGCGAACAGCCGCTCCTCGATGCGCTCGAGCTCGGCCGGATCGTAATCGGCGGCGCGCAGCGCTGCCTCGAGATGCGCGCGGGTTTCCTCCAGCGCGGTGAGCGCGGCATCGAGCGACTTCACCGCCGGCTCGATGAGTTGCGGCGCCTGCGCCGACGCGCCGCTCCAGCCGGCGGATGACGCCGGCAAAGGCCGGCACGCTGGAATTGGCGCCGGCGATCGCGTCATGGGCCTCGCGCAAATCCTCGGCGACTTTTTCCGCCTGCATCATCAGCGCGCGGCGGTCGGCGAGCGCGGTTTCCTCGCCAGCCGTCGGCGCAAGCTTCTCCAGCTCCTCGACCGCATGATGCAGATAATCGCCCTCGCGCCTGGCGCGCGCGACCTCGGCGCGGTGCGCATCGGCGGCGGCCTGCGCCGCGCGGCGCGCCTCCCACAGCGCCTCGACCTTGCCGGCATCATCTTCCAGCGCGCCGAAGGCATCGAGCAGGCGGCGATGGGTGGCGGCATCGGTCAGCGCGCGGTCGTCGTGCTGGCCGTGGATCTCGACCAGCGCCTCGCCGAGCTGCTTCAGGACCTGCACGCTCACCGGCTGGTCGTTGACGAAGGCGCGGGTGCGCCCGTCGGAAAATTGCATGCGGCGCAGGATCAGTTCGTCGTCGGCGGCGATGTCGTTGGCTTTCAATACGGCGCGCGCCGGATGCTTGCGCGCGACCTCGAAGCTGGCGATGACCTGGCCCTGCTCGGCGCCCTGGCGCACCAGCGCCTGGTCGCCGCGCGCGCCCAGCGCCAGCGCAAAAGCGTCGAGCAGGATCGACTTGCCGGCGCCGGTCTCGCCGGTGAGCACGGCAAGCCCGTCGGCGAAATCGATGTCGAGCCGGTCGATGAGGACGATGTCGCGGATGGACAAACGGGAGAGCATGGGTTCCGGCCGTCGCTAGCCTTGGTCATGCCCGGCCTTGGGCCGGGCATCCACGTCTTGCTGAGTTTGCATCATCAAAGACGTGGATGGCATTGGAAGTCGAGTTTACTCGACATCCACATTTTTATTTCCCAAATCGGGCAAGCCCGACTTGGGATGACAAGCCCGGCCACGACCGTGTGGGTAACTCCGCAGCGCGAATCGAAGGCCAGCTTACCCCAGCCCGATCTTCTTGAACGCCTTGCTGATCCAGGAATCCGTGTTTTCGCTTGGCTCGACGCCGCCGGCCTTCACCAGCACATAGGCGTGCTTGTACCAGACGCTGTCGGGGAAATTGTGCCCGAGCACGGCGGCGGCGGTCTGCGCCTCGCCGACAATGCCGAGCGCCATATAGCATTCGGTCAGCCGCTCCAGCGCCTCCTCGACCTCGCGCGTGGTCTGGAATTGGGTGACGACGACTTTGAAGCGGTTGATGGCGCCGGTGTAGTCCTTCTTCGTCAAATAATAGCGCCCGATCATCATTTCCTTGCCGGCAAGCTGGTCGCGCGCCATCTCGATCTTCTGTTTGGCGCTCACCGCGTACTCACTGCCCGGATATTTGCGCGCGACCTCGTCCAGCGCGTTGAGCGCCTTTTCGGTTCCCGCCTGGTCGCGGGTGATGTCGGGGATCTCGTCGTAATACGACGAGCCGATCAGGAACTGCGCGTAGGCGGCGTCCTGGCTGCCGGGGTGCAAGGCGATGTAACGCTTGGCGGCGTTGACCGAGTCGTCATAGGAGCCGGCCTCGTAATAGGCATAAGACGACATGATCAGCGCCTTGCGCGCCCATTCCGAATAGGGGTGCTGGCGGTCCACTTCCTCGAATTTTTGCGCCGCCCGCTTCGGATCGTGCTTGTCGTTGAGCAGGTAGAGCCCTTCGTTGTAGAGCCGGTCGGGCGGCTCATCGGGCGGCGTGTCGTCCTTGCTGCCGAACAGGTTGAAACTGCTGCAGGCGCCGAGGCTCGCCGTGAGCGCGACCAGCATCAACGCGCGCGCAAGCCGCGCCCCGATCAAGCCGACGACAGATTTCGACAGCAAACTCATGCGCACATTGCCATGGGCGACGTCTCACCCGATCCCCGAAAACGGCGGAGCGCAATGTCCGCCATATGGCCCCTCGCCGCCGATGGTTTAGACGAAAAAACCCGTTGCAACCAAGCGATTAAGCCGACATTCGGCCGGCATTAAGGCGTACGGTTAAGGCTGATTTCCGAAGCTTTTCAGGCGACTTCGGGACCATAGGCCGGCGCGACGAGGTCTATCACGGCGTGTCCGCGCGCCCGGCGGGCCGGCTCGGCGGCCTCGACCACGCGCCAGGCGCTGCGATCCGCCATCAATGCCGACAGCACGGCATGATTGAGCTTGTGGCCGCCGCGAATGGTGCGATAGGTCGCGAGCAGCGGCTGACCCGCAAGCGCCAGATCGCCGATGGCGTCGAGCACCTTGTGGCGGACGAATTCGTCGGCAAAGCGCAGACCTTCGGGATTGAGCACGCGATCGTCGGTGACGACCAGCGTGTTGTCGAAGGAGGCGCCGAGCGCGTAGCCCGCGCTCCACAATTTGGAAACGTCTTTCATGAAGCCGAAGGTGCGGGCGCGCGCAATCTCGCGGCGGAAACTTACCGGCTCGACATCGAGCGCCAGCGCCTGATGGCCGATCAGCGGATGATCGAAATCGATCTCGGCCTCGATGCGGAAGCCGTGATCGTAGGGCAGCAACTCGCCATGCGCCTCGCCTTTGCTGACGCGCACCGGCTTGATCACCTCGATATAGCGGCGCGGCAGCGCGCGGGTGGTGAGGCCGGCCTGATCGATGGCATCGACGAAAGCAGCGGCGCTGCCGTCCATGATCGGCACTTCCGGCCCGTCGATCTCGATGAGAGCATTGTCGACGCCGAGGCCGCGCATCGCGGCAAGCAGATGTTCGGCGGTCGAGCACAGCGGCCCGGCGGCGTCGCCGAGGACGGTGGCAAATTCGGTCGCGGTCACCGCGCGAACGTCGGCGCGGATTTCGCGCGTCGAGTCGTCGGCGCAGATACGCTGAAACACGATGCCGGCGTCGTCATCGGCCGGATGCATCGTCAGCGTGACGGGAAGACCGGAATGAACACCGATGCCGGAGACGGCAACGTGATCGCGCAGCGTTGTCTGCTTGGCGCCCTTCATTTACCCGTTTCCCGCACACGCTCGACCCGAGCGGCGCGGTCCCATACCCAGACTCAACGGAGCCACAATTTAGCCTTCAGCCAAGCACGGCGTTGCGCCGCACTGAAACCCCCAAGGGACCGAAAAGCCCCTTTCTTCACCGAAACTTAGGCTCGGCGATCCCATTTCTCCAAGTCACGTTGTTTTACCAATTGTTACTTTTTTGCCGCAATTGCTACAGATCGCGGCCGACGTTGGCGAAATCGCTGTCACATAGTGAAGCTGGCGGCCCCAGTCTCATTCCCGTATTCCCGGCACCACCGGCTTGATCCCGGTTCCACTGAAAGATGTGTTCTTTCAATCGCTTACGGTGCGGTAACGGCCCGGCCCGCGATAACGGGACCGGACCGCTGACGTGCCGTGCCGTCAGTTCGCCTGCCGGCGCAGGAAGGCCGGAATATCGAGCTGATCCTCCTCGGTCGAATTGTGCGCAGGGGCCGGCCGGCCGTGAGGGTCGAGGCCCTGCGGCGCCGGACGGCGGGCATATTCGGACACCGGTTGGCCTTCCGCTGTCCGCGCGCCCGGCCGCACCGGCCGCTCGACCGGAGGCATCGGGCGCGCCATGCGCGGCGCCGGCGGCGGCGCGGCCTCGTCGGCGCGGCGGCCGATACCGACCGAAGCCAGCCGCTGCATCAGCGACATCCTGCGTTTCTCCGGATGGTCGTCGCCGAGCTCGCCGCGCTGCGCCCTGATCTCGTTTTGCGCGGGCAACGGCAATTCGTCGATGCGCGGCATGCGCGGGGTGCGCGCCACACCGCGGTCGGGTGCCGGCGGGATGAAGGTTTTCGCCAGCGGCGGTTCGGCCGGCGGAATTTCTCCCGGCGCCGGCTCAAACAATGACGGCTTCATCGCCATCGGCCGGATCGAGACGTCATCGACCGACGACGCGGGCGGCAGGATGGCGGCAGCGACGGCCGCATGCGCGGACTCGATGCTGGCCGCGGTCAGCGGCTGCCCGCGTTCGACGCGCTCGGAAATGCGGCGGGTATCGCTGCGCATTTTATTTGCCAGCTCCTTCAGCGCCGACTCGGCCGGCTGCGCCGGCCGCAGCGTCCCCGTGTGGTCGATGCCGGTCGCCACCACCGAGACGCGGATGATGCCCTCCAGCGTTTCGTCGAAGGTGGCGCCGACGATGATATTGGCGTCGGGATCGACCTCCTCGCGGATGCGGGTCGCGGCTTCGTCCACTTCGTAAAGCGTCAGATCCTTGCCGCCGGTGATCGAGATCAGCAGGCCCTTGGCGCCTTTCATCGAGGCGTCGTCGATCAGCGGATTGGCGATCGCCGCTTCGGCGGCGGTGAGCGCGCGCTTCTCGCCGGAGGCTTCGCCGGTGCCCATCATCGCCTTGCCCATTTCGCGCATGACGGCGCGGACGTCGGCAAAGTCGAGATTGATCAGGCCTTCCTTGACCATCAGGTCGGTGATGCAGGCGACGCCCGAATAGAGCACCTGGTCGGCCATGGCGAAGGCATCGGCAAAGGTGGTCTTCTCGTTGGCGACGCGGAACAGGTTCTGGTTGGGGATGATCAGCAGCGTGTCGACCACCTTCTGCAATTCGACAATGCCGTCTTCGGCAAAGCGCATGCGGCGCTGGCCCTCGAAATGGAACGGCTTGGTGACGACGCCGACGGTGAGAATGCCGAGCTCGCGCGCGATCTTGGCGACAACGGGCGAGGCGCCGGTGCCGGTGCCGCCGCCCATGCCGGCGGTGACGAACACCATGTGCGTGCCGGTGAGATGGTCGCGGATCTCGTCGATCACCTCTTCCGCCGCGGCGCGGCCGACTTCCGGCTGCGAGCCGGCGCCGAGACCCTCGGTGACCTGCGCGCCCATCTGAATGATGCGCTCGGCCTTCGACAGGGTCAGCGCCTGCGCGTCGGTATTGGCGACGACGAAGTCGACGCCCTGCAGGCCCGCCGTGATCATGTTGTTCACCGCGTTGCCGCCGGCGCCGCCAACGCCGAACACGGTTATGCGCGGTCTCATTTCGCGAATATCAGGAATCGTCAGATTGATCGTCATGAGGTTGCCTCTGTTAATGCACGAGCGGCACAGCCGACGCATGCCGCCAGGTTGGACCGGTCCGCCACCGGCCACTGCGGAACTGGAGTGAAGAGGGTCAGAAGCTCTCGCGCAGCCATCGTCCGACCCGTGTCATGTAACCGCCTGTTCCCGTCATCAATTGCCGCGTTCGCCGCGGTTCGAAATGTTCAAGATGCGCCGCCTGCGGGTAGACCAGCAGGCCGGCCGCCACCGCAAAGGCCGGTCCCTTGGCCGCGTCGGGCAGTCCGGAGACCCCGAGCGGGCGGCCAATGCGCACCGGCCGCTTGAGAATCCGCGCGGCAAAATCGGCAAGTCCCGAGAGCTGGCTGGCGCCGCCGGAGAGCACCACGCGCCCGCGCGGCTCGGCGGCAAAGGGCGAGGCGGCAAGGCGGTCGCGCACCATTTCCAGAATTTCCTCGACCCGCGGCTTGATGATGCGCACGAGCGTCTCCCGCGCGACGTATTGCGGCGGCTCGCGTTCGTCATCGCCGACAGGAGGCACCGAGATCATGTCCCGTTCATCCGATCCACCGGTCAAAACACTGCCATAAATCGCTTTGATTCGCTCAGCATCTGCAATCCGGGTATTGAGCCCGCGGGCGAGGTCCATGGTCACGTGGTAGCCGCCGAGGGCGAAACCGTCGGCATGGACGAATCGCCCGCCCGAAAATACCGCCAAAGTGGTGGTACCGGCGCCCAATTCGATGCAGGCGGCGCCGAGATCGGCCTCGTCGTCGGCCAGCACCGAAAGCCCGGCCATATAGGGCGAGGCGACCATGGCCTCGATGCCGACATGGCTGCGCTCGACGCTGAGCATCAGGTTGCGCACGGTGGCGACGTCGGTCGTCACCATGTGCATGTTGACGCCGAAGCGGCGGCCGAGCATGCCGCGCGGCTCGCGGATGCCGGTGGTGGCGTCGAGCGAATAGCCGATCGGCAGTGAATGCAGCACGGCGCGGCCGTCGCGCACCGAATGCCGGCTGGCGGCGGCGAGCACGCGGGCGATGTCGCCATCGGTCACCGCGCCGCGGGAGAGATCGATATTGGCGACGAAACGCTCGCTGCCGATGCGGCCGCCGGATAATGATACCACCACCGATTCCAGCTGCACGCCGGCGTCGCTCTCGGCGATGTCGATGGCGTGGCGGATCATCTCTTCCACCTCGACCAGATCGACGACGCTGCCGGCTTTCATGCCGCTCGCCGCGATATGGCTGAAGCCGAGCACGCGCACGCCGTGGCTGCGCCGGCGCAGCACCTCCTGCGGCCCCTGCGGCTCGAGCTTGGCGATGAGGCAGACGATCTTGCTGGTGCCGACGTCGAGAGCGGCGACCACCGCGGAGCGAGTGGGCGACACCGGCTTCATCTTCGGGGTGAGACCGAGATGGATCACGGTCACGCCTCACCGCCTTTCTTCTTCTTGGCGGCTTTCTCGGCTGCCTTCAGCGCCTCATCGCGCGCCGCGGCGGCGGCATCGGACTGGCGCACGGTGACGCGGTCGGGCAGCCGCAGATCGACGGCGACGATGTCGCGCGACAGCAGTTTCTGGGCGCGGTCGAGATCGACCAGGATTTGCAGCGCTTTTTCCGGCGCGATCTCCGGCAGCAGCACCTCGATGCCGTCGCTCAAACGCAGGTTCCAGCGCCGCTCGGCGACCAGCACCGACGCGGTGACCTTGCGGGCGATGTCGGGGTATTGGGCGGTGAGCGCGAGCAATTGCTTTGCCTCATGCTCGGCGCCCCGCCCGACCACCAGCGGCAGCGACGAAAACTGCGCCGGCACAGTTGGCTCGAGCACGGTGCCGTCGGCGGCAATCAGCGCGACGCGGCCATTCCTCTGCCACTGCGCGAAGCCCGCGCGCTCCTTGATGCCGATGCGCAGGCGGCTGGGATAAAGCTTAAGGACGGTTGCTTCGGCGATCCAAGGATTGGCGAGCAAACGGGCGCGCGTGTGGGCGGCGTCAAGGAACAGAAGCGACGAACGGCCGGTAATGCCGGCCAGACGCAAAATATCTTCGCGGCCGAGCTGGTGCTGGCCGGCGAGCGCGACTTCGGAAATGTGAAAACCTGCGGCATTCGCCGCCGTGTCGGCGAAATCCTGCACCTGCGCGACGATTTCGTCCAAGTGGCCGCCCTTGACCACGCCGTAGCCGACGCTCGCCGCAATCAACAGAGCGGCGGCCAGCGGCCCGGCACCGCGCGGCGGGTGCGTTTCGATGACGGGTCCAAGCCAGCGGCGGCCAAACCGGCGCCAGCGCGACAGCACCGGCGATGATAAAATGACCCGCATTCTCCGAGCGGCCGGGCCGCGTCGTCGCGCCTTCGGCTTCAGCGGTCGAGCGAGGCGTCGTTGATCTTTCGCGACCGGTTCAGCCAAGACCCCTCGTCCCTTCGGCGCCTATGTCGTCGATGATGCGTGCGCACGCGCAAAACCATGGCGAAACGCGCGAAATGCCGCCAAAGCCTAGTCTTCGGGGCAATAGGTAAATGATTAGTAAAGGTTTACGGATTTTAACGGCCACGGGCGCCCTCACCTGTTGAGCGAAGCGTCCTCGATCATCCAGCGCACCAGTTCTTCGAAGGCGATGCCGGCATGCACGGCCATATCCGGGACCAGCGAGGTTTCGGTCATGCCCGGCTGGGTATTCACTTCCAGGCAGACAAGCCCCTCGGTCCCTTGCAGGCTGTCGTCGTAACGGAAGTCGGCGCGGGTGACGCCGCGGCAGCCGCAGCGCCCGATGGGCGACAAGCGAAAGGCGCCGCGCCTCCTCGTAAACCGCCGGGTCGATTGGTGCCGGCAGCAGATGTTTTGAGCCGCCGGGCGTGTATTTGGCTTCATAGTCGTAGAACTTGGTGGCCGGCACGATCTCGATGACGCCGAGCACATGATCGCCCATCACCGCGCAGGTCAGCTCCTTGCCCGGGATGAACGGCTCAACCAGCACCGCCTCACCGAAGCTCCAGTCGGCGCGGGTCAATTCCTGCGGCGGGTGCTTGAAGTCCTCGCGCACGATGAAGACGCCGACGCTGGAGCCTTCCGCCACCGGCTTGATCACATAGGGCGGCGGCAGCAGGTGCTTTTTGGCGGCCGCGGCGCGCGAGGTGACAAGCCCGCCCGGCACCGGCACGCCCGCGGCCTTGAGCACCGTCTTGGCGATGTCCTTCTGCATCGCCAATGCCGAGGCGAGCACGCCGGAATGGCTATAGGGGATGCCGACGATCTCCAGGATGCCCTGCAGCGTGCCGTCCTCGCCGGGCCGGCCGTGCAGCACGTTGAGCGCCACGTCCGGCTTGAGGTCGCGCAGCGTCACCGCGATGTCGCGGGTGACGTCGACGCGGCTGACGCGGTAGCCGATCTTTTCGGCGGCGTCGGCGCAGGCTTTGCCCGAGTTCAGCGAGACCTCGCGCTCGGCCGACCAGCCTCCCATCAAAACAGCGACGTGTTTGGCCATTTTGCTCTTTAGCGCCTATCGCTTGCTGCGCCCTGATTCGTTTCCGCACCAATAGAATCGAGAATGGCCGCGGCGTCGAGCATTTCGGTGGCGGGTTGAACCCGGCCGATTACATTGCACCAACCGCCTTGCCACGGCATCATCGCGGCATGTGGGCAATCCGCTTGTTGGCGCTTGTGCTGCTGCTCTCGCTCCCGGGCGCGTTCTTGCGCGCCGCCGACCCGGCACCTTTGCCGCCAATGGCCGGCGCCAGCGAGGCCGCCGCCAAGCAACGCGTCGAGCTGTTCGCCGAACTGGCGGCAGCCAAGGACGAAGCGGATGCGCGCGCGATCGAACAAAAGATCTGGAAATTCTGGCTGAGCTTTGCCGACGCCAACTCGCGGGAAATGCTCGAGGAGTCGCGAAAGGCGCAACTGCGTTTCGACTATGACGAGGCGCTCATTTACATGAAGGCGCTGGTCGTGCACGCGCCGCAATTCGCCGAAGGATGGAATCAACTCGGCTATGTGCTTTTCCTTGCCGGGAAATATGACGCTTCGCTGGTCGCCATCGCGCAGACGCTTAAACTCGAGCCGATGCATTATGCCGCGCTTGCCGGACGCGGCATCATCCTCATCCAGCTGGGCAAGGATGCCGAGGCACAAGTGGCGCTCAAGCAGGCCTTGGCGATCGACCCGTGGCTGAAGGAACGGCGTCTGATCGACGGTTATAACGACCGAAAAATCTGATTTTCCCTCTGTCATGGCCGGGCTTGTCCCGGCCATCCACGCCTTTCCATGAGCTAAGACGTGGATGCCCGCGGCAGGCGCGGGCGTGACGACTCTTACGACGTCACACCAATCCGCTTGATCTCCCATTCCAGCTCAACGCCGGAATGCTCCTTGACCCGCGCGCGCACGGTTTCGCCCAGCGTCTCGATGTCGGCGGCGCTGGCACCGTCGAGATTGATGAGAAAATTGCTGTGCAGGTCGGACACCTTGGCCTGCCCGACCTGCAAGCCGCGGCAGCCGGCCTCGTCGACCAGCTTCCAGGCGCTCAGCCCTGCCGGGTTCTTGAAGGTCGAGCCGCCGGTGCGGTTGCGCGGCTGGCTCGCTTCGCGCTTTTTCTTGATCTCGGCCATTTCGGCGGCAATCGCTTCTATCTCGCCGGCGCGGCCCTGAAACAGCGCCTGCGTGAAAATGACGTCTTCAGCAACACCGCAGTGGCGATAGGAAAAGCCCATCTCGGCATTGCTGAAGACGCGCGCATGGCCTTGCCGATCGACTCCGCGCGCCTCGATCAGCACGTCCTTGGTTTCGCCGCCATAGGCGCCGCCGTTCATGCGCAAGGCGCCGCCGATGGTGCCGGGAATACCGCTATAGAACGCCAAGCCGGCAACGCCGGCGTCGCGCGCCGCCCGCGCCACCATGACATCGAGCATGGCCGTGCCGGCGCGCAGGCGGAAACCATCCTCGACGGCGATATCGTTGAAGCCGCGGCCAAGCCGGATCACCACACCGGGCACGCCGCCGTCGCGCACGATGAGATTGGATCCGGCGCCGATGACGGTGACGGGAACCTCGGCCGGCAGATTGCGCAGGACATAGGCGAGGTCGTCCTCGTCCTGCGGCATGAAATAGACCTGCGCCGGACCGCCGACGCGGAACCAGGTGAATTCGGCGAGCAACTGGTTGGCGAGCAGGCGGCCGCGCAATTCCGGCAGGCGCGCGCGCAAGTCGCGGGTGATGTCGGGAAACGCCATCAGCGCTTTCCGTCGAGCGCTTTCAGTTCGGCGGGCAGCGCGTAGGCCCACTGCGTGATCGAGCCGGCGCCGAGGCAGACGACATAATCGCCGGGCCTGGCGATGTCCTTGACGATGCCGGCAAGCTGCTCCGGTCCATCAAGCGGGATTACCTGGCGGTGGCCGCGCGCGCGCAGCGCCTGCACCAGATGATCGCGGTCGGCGCCTTCGATCGGCGCTTCGCCTGCCGGGTAGACATTGGCGACGACCACCGCATCGGCGTCGTTAAAGCAAGTCGAGAACGGTTCGAACAAGGTCTTGAGCCGCGTGTAGCGGTGCGGCTGCACCACGGCGATCACCTGGCCCTTGGCCACCTCGCGCGCGGCTTTCAGCACCGCCGCGATCTCCACCGGATGATGGCCGTAATCGTCGATGATAACGGCGCCGTTCCACTCGCCGACCTTGGTGAAGCGGCGCTTGACCCCGCCGAATTTTCCCAGCGCCGAACGGATCGTGTCGTCGGCGATTTTCAGCTCGTGCGCAACGGCAATCGCCGAGGTGGCGTTGAGCGCGTTGTGGCGGCCCGGCATCGGCAGCGTGAGCTTTTTGATCTCGTGTACGGTCTTGCCCTCGCGGTCGCGGAACAGCACCGTGAAGCGCGATGAGCCGTCGTGGTGGTCGAGGTCGGTGAGGCGCACGTCGGCCTGCGGATTTTCGCCGTAGGTGATGATGCGGCGGTCGGCAATGCGGCCGACGAGGCGCTGCACGATCGGATGATCGGTGCACATCACGGCAAAGCCGTAGAACGGCACGTTCTCGACGAAATGCATGAAAGCGTCCTGCACCGCGGCGAAAGTCTTGAAGTGGTCGAGGTGCTCGGCGTCGACATTGGTGACGATGGCGATGTCGGCGGGCAGCTTGAGGAAAGTGCCGTCGGATTCATCCGCCTCGACCACCATCCAGTCGCCGGCGCCGAGCCGCGCATTGGTGCCGTAGGCATTGATGATGCCGCCGTTGATCACGGTCGGGTCGAGCCCGCCGGCGTCGAGCAGCGCGGCGACCAGCGAGGTGGTCGTGGTCTTGCCGTGGGTGCCGGCGATGGCGACGCAGGATTTGAGCCGCATCAGCTCGGCGAGCATTTCGGCGCGGCGCACCACCGGCAGGCGCTTGGCGCGGGCGGCGACGAGCTCGGGATTATCCGGCTTGATGGCGGAGGAGACGACCACGACATCGGCGCCGTCGAGATTTTCGGCCTTGTGACCGATGGCGATGACGATGCCCTTGTCGCGCAAGCGCTTGACGTTGGCGCTGTCGGAAACGTCGGAACCGCGGACGGTGTAGCCGAGATTGACCAGCACTTCGGCGATGCCGCTCATGCCGATGCCGCCGATGCCGACGAAGTGCACCGGCCCGATGTCGCGCGGCAGTTTCATGCGTTTACCCCCATGCCCGGGCTTGTCCCGGCCATCCACGTCTTAATTGCGGCAACAAGGCGTGGATGCCCGGCACAAGGCCGGGCATGACAAAAAAAGTCAATTCCCCGCCATTTTCAACGTTAGCCTTTCCATCCGAGGCCAATTAATACGGTGCCTCCCGCCGGACCAAGCCGAACACCCCCTAATGACTCAATCGATCGCCTTCGCCGTCGTTGCGATGATCTGTTACGGTCTTTCCGACTTCGTCTACAAGCGGGCGGCCGCCGCCGGCATCCGCGCCGACCGCTTCCTGGCGGGGCAAGCATGGCCGTTTTTTCCCCTGGTGACGATTTACGCGATCCTCACCCATACGCTCGTCCTGACGCCTGCGGCGCTCTGGGGCTCGGTCGCCGGCGCCTTCATCTTCACCGGTTTCTATTTTTTCATCCGCAGCCTCAGCACCGGCGCGGTCAGCACCAATGCGTCGATCTTCCGCATGAACTTCGTCGTCACAGTTTTTCTCGTGATTATCGTTCTGGGCGAACCGGCAACGCTCGGCAAGATAATAGGGCTTGCGCTTGCCCTGCTCGCCACATGGCTCCTGATCGGCGGCGGTGACACTGCCGCCGACATCCGTAGCGACGCGCGACGCCGCTCGCTCATTCAGGTGGCGATCGCAACGCTCGCATTTGGCGCATCGACGTTCTTCCACACACTCGGGCTGCGTCGCGGCGTGCCGCCGGAAACGCTCGCGGTCGCACAGACGGTAATGTTCATGCCCCTCGCCACAGCCGTGGTCTACGTCACGGATCGCACAATCGTGCCGCCGCTCCCGGCGCTGAAATACGGCGCGATCACTGCCGTGCTTTTGTTCGGCGCCACCATTTTCCTGCTGCACGGCATTGCCATCGGCCAGGCCAGCGTCCTCGTGCCCATCGCGCAGATGGGGTTTCTGGTCGCGGCGCTGCTCGGAATTTTCGTTCTGCGCGAACCTGTCACTTTGCGCAAAGCCATCGGCCTTGCCGCGGCGCTGGCGGCACTTGGTGTGCTAGCCACCAGTTAAGCGAGGCGGCTTGTAGATGCCGCCACGTTCATCACCACCTCCGCCAGCCGCTCGGCGGCATCGACGGTGCCGGCGGCTTTCGCGCCTTGCGCCATGTGCACAAGCCGCAAAGGATCGGCGGCGAGCGTCGCGATCTCGGCGGCGAGGCGCTGCGGCGTGAAATTGCCCTGCTCGATCATGATGGCGCCGCCCGCCGCAGCCAGCACGCCGGCATTGGCTTTCTGGTCCTGATCCAGCGCATGCGGCAGCGGCACCAGGATGGCGGGCCGGCCGATGGCGGACAGCTCGGCGACGGTCGAGGCGCCGGAGCGCGAGACGATAAGATGCGCCGCGGCCATGCGCGCCGGCAGGTCGGTGAAGAACGGCGCACATTCGGCGGCAACGCCAAGCCGGGCGTAAGTCGCCCGCACAGAATCAAGGTCTTCCGCGCGCGCCTGCTGCACGATCGACAGCCGCGCACGCAGAGCCGGATCAAGCCGCTCGATCGCTGCCGGCACGATCTCGGCCATGACGCGGGCGCCCTGGCTGCCGCCGAAGACAAGGAGGCGCAGCTGCCCGCCGGCCTCCGGCGTTGCATAGGGCGTCGCCGCCGCGGCAACGACCTGCGGGCGTACCGGATTGCCGGTGAATGCGATTTTGGACTGCCAGCGCGCATCAAGGCGCGCGAGCGTCGGAAAGCCGGTGGCGATCCTGGTGACGCGCGACGCGAGCAAACGATTGGCGCGGCCCATGACGCCGTTCTGCTCGTGCAGCACCGTCGGCACGCCGCGCAAGGACGCGGCGATGAGCGGCGGCACCGTCGGATAGCCGCCGAAGCCGACAACCACCGACGGCCGGATGCGGCCGATCAGCGCCCAGGCCTTGGCGATGCCGAGTGCCAGCAGCGCCGCCGTCCGCGCCAGCGCGACGGGATTGCCGCCGCGCACGGTGGCGCTGGGAATGAGGTGAACCGCACGGGCGGAAAACTGGAAATGCACAGCGCGCGCGTCGGTCGCAAGTTCGATCACGGCGCCACGCTTCTGCAGCGCGATGGCCAGCGCCTCGGCGGGAAACAGATGACCGCCGGTGCCGCCGGCCGCAAGCAGAATGAGATTGTTGCTATCGCCCACCATTTTTTCAGGACTCACTCCGTCATCCTGAGGTGCGAGCGAAGCGAGCCTCGAAGGATGAACGGCCCGGACCGTCGCCCTTCGAGGCTCGCCGCTAAAGCGGCTCGCTCAGGGTGATAGGCCAAAGTCTCACACGCTGCTGCCGGCGCCCGCAAGCTCCGGCGCCGACATCATCGCCGCACGCGGCTGCTCGCGGGTCAGCGCCAGCAGCATGCCCATGGCATACGCCAGCGAGATCATCGAGGAGCCGCCGTAGGAGATGAACGGCAAGGTCATGCCCTTGGCCGGGATCAGATGCAGGTTCACGGCCATGTTGATCGCCGATTGTGTCCCGAACAGGATGGCGAGGCCGGCGGCGGCAAAGCGCGTGAAGGCGTCGTCGTTGCGCAACGCGCGGGCGAGCGCGCGGATGACGATGAAGGCGTAAAGCGCGACCAGCGCCAGGCACAGCGCGACGCCGAATTCCTCGGCCGCCACCGCGAAGACGAAATCGGTGTGGCTCTCGGGCAGCAGCCGCTTCACCGTGCCCTCGCCCGGGCCTTTGCCGAACCAGCCGCCGCGCATGAAGCTCTCGGTGGCGATGTCGATGTTGAAGGTGTCGCCGGATGCCGGATCGAGGAAGCGCTGAATGCGCCGCGCCACGTGCGGCACGGTGTAATAGGCGGCGGTGAGACCGACGGCGGCAAGGCCGGCGAGCCCGAACACCCAGAACAGCCGCATGCCGGCCATGAAGAACAGCGCGCTCCAAACGAGCACGACGAGCATCGTCTGGCCGAAGTCCGGCTGCATCACCAGCAGCGCCACGACGAGCAGCAGCAGCGCCAGTGAAAACGCGTTCGCCGGCATATCCGGGCGCTTCGCCGATTCACCGAACAGCCAGGCGACGAGAATGACGAAAGCCGGCTTCAAGAATTCCGAGGGCTGGATGTTGACGCCGAGGATCACCAGCCAGCGCTTGGCGCCCTTGATCTCCTGGCCGAAATAGGGCGTCGCCGCCACCATGATCAGGCTGACAATGAACACGATCAGCGACAGGCGGCGGATCTGCTGCGGATTGAGGAACGACACCGCCAGCATGATGGCGATGGTCGGGATGAGATAGAGAATATGCCGGTCGACGAAGAAAAACGGATCGAGGCCGAGCCGTCCGGCGACCGGCGGGCTGGCGGCGAGCGACAGCACCACGCCGGCAAGCATCAGCGCGCCGATGGCGGCGAGCGTCAGGCGGTCGACGGTCCACCACCATTCGCCAAAGGGCGTGCGATGCGTGCGCGAAATCATTGAGCCGGTCCCCGTCCGGCCTGAAGCTGACGCGTCACGGTTTACGAAGCATTAATGCTGAGTTTTTCGCGCGCAGTGCGCACCTTACGCGGTGACGCCGGGAAGGCTCTGCACCAGGTCGGTAAAGGCCTGGCCGCGCACTTCGAAATTCCGGTACTGGTCGAACGAGGCGCAGGCCGGCGACAGCAGCACCACCGCCTCCTTGAGGCCCGATGCTTCCGCGTCACGCGCGGCAGCGGCGACGGCGGCCGACAGGATCCCCGCAATCTCGTAGGGCGCCTTGCCGCTGAGCGTGACCGCGAAATCGGCGGCTGCCTCGCCGATCAGATAGGCCTTGCGGATGCGCGGGAAGAATTCGGCGAGGCCCGCAATGCCGCCGGTCTTCGGCTTGCCGCCGGCGATCCAGAAAATGTCGTGAAAGCTCGCCAGTGCCTTAGCCGCAGAGTCGGCGTTGGTGGCTTTCGAATCGTTGACGAAGAGCACATTGCCCTTGCGACCGACCTGCTGCATGCGATGGGCGAGCCCGGGAAAAGTCGCCAACCCCTGCTGGATCGCCGGCAGATCGAGGCCGAGCGCAAGACAGGCGGCGGCCGCGCAAGCGGCGTTCTGCGCATTGTGCTCGCCGCGCAGCGAGCCGATGCCGGCAAGCTGCGCGACCACATCGGCTTTGCCGCCGGCCGCACGGACAATGCGCGTGCCTTCGGCGTAGAGCCCGTCGCGCAGCGGCCCTTTCACTGATACGCGCACGATCGTCCTACCGGCGCGCTCGATGCGGGACGCCGCGTCGCGCGTGTAGTCATCGTCGACGGAAACGACAGCGGTGCCGCCCGGCTCGACCGCCGCCGGCACCAGCGCCTTGAGCGCGGCGTAGTTCTCCATGGTGCCGTGACGGTCAAGGTGGTCTTCGGAGACATTGAGCAAGATGCCGACACTCGGATGCAGCGAGGGCGCAAGGTCGACCTGATAGGAGGACACTTCGAGCACGTAGATGCGGCCGGGCGCGAAAGGCGCGAGCGCCAACACCGGCACGCCGATATTGCCGCCCATCTGCACGTCGCGGCCGGCATTGGCGAGGATGTGGGCAACAAGCGCCGTGGTGGTCGATTTGCCGTTGGTGCCGGTGATGGCGACAAGCGGGCAATTCAGGCGCGAGGCCGCACGTTGCCGGCAGAACAGCTCGATATCACCGATGATATCGACTTCGGCTTTGTGTGCGAGCGTCACGCTCCAGTGCGGAACCGGATGGGTCAGCGGCACGCCCGGTGCCAGCACCAGCGCGGCAATCGTCGACCAGTCGGCCTCGCGCAAATCCTGCACGGTCAGGGCGGCCGCTTGCGCGTTGGCGCGGCTTTTCTCGTCGTCGTCGTAGACGATGACCCTGGCGCCGCCCTTGATCAGCGCGCCCGCGGCCAACAGGCCGGACTTGCCGAGACCGAAAATCGCGACGGTCTTGCCGGCGAAGGTCGTGATCGGGATCATCGTTTTCGCGTCGGCCGCTTGCGGGCGCTCGACGCGCCGACCACGGCCGCCGTCACATCGGACGGCGCGACCGGAATGATTTCAAAATCCGCCAGGTCGCGCCACTCGGCGATCCACTGCATCAGCAGCGCGATATCGTCGCATTCCATGACCTGAAAGCAGCGGGCAAAATTCGGCTCGATCCAGCTGCCATGATATTTCAGGCCATCCGGCGCCATGCGTCCCTTGGCGCGAAACCGCGCATAGACCGGGGCCGGATCGCGGCCCTTGAAGTGCTCGATCACCATGAAAAGCATCGCCGCTGTCCCGCCGCTCAGCGCAACTTCAGCGAGGCGAGGCCCGCCAGCGCCAGCACCACGGCGACGATCCAGAAGCGGATCACGATCTGCGGCTCGGTCCAGCCGAGCTGCTCGTAGTGGTGATGGATCGGCGCCATCTTGAACACCCGCTTGCCGGTAAGCTTGAAGGAGATCACCTGCACGATCACCGACACCGCCTCAAGCACGAAAAGGCCGCCGATGATGGCGAGCACGATCTCATGCTTGATCGCAACCGCCACCGCGCCGAGCAGGCCGCCAAGCGAGAGCGAGCCGGTGTCGCCCATGAAGATCGAGGCCGGCGGCGCGTTGAACCAGAGGAAGCCGAGGCTCGCGCCGATCACCGCGCCGCAGACCACCGACAATTCGCCGGTGCCGGCGACATAATGGATTTGCAGATATTCGGAAAACAAGGTGTTGCCGACCAGATAGGAGATGAGCCCGAAGCTCGCCGCCGCGATCATCACCGGGACGATGGCCAGGCCGTCGAGACCGTCGGTGAGGTTGACCGCATTGCCCGCGCCGACAATGACGAAGGTGCCGAACAGCACGAAGGCCCAGCCGAGATTGATCGACAGCTCCTTGAAGAACGGAAACACCAGCGACGTGGCGATCGGCCCGCGGCCAAGATACGCAAAGGCCATGCAGGCGACGACGGCGACAAGAGCTTCGGCCGTGAGGCGGGTGCGGCCGGAAAAGCCGACGTTACTCTGCTTGGTTATTTTCAGGTAATCGTCGTAGAAGCCGATGAGCCCGAAGGCGAGCGTCACCCCGAGCACGATCCACACATAGGGGTTCATCGGGTTCGCCCAGAGCAGCGTCGACACCAGCAAGCCCGACAGGATCATCAGGCCGCCCATGGTCGGCGTGCCCTTCTTGGTGATGAGGTGCGATTGCGGACCGTCGAGCCGGATCGGCTGACCCTTGCCCTGCCGTTCCCGCAACGCCTCGATGATCGGGCCGCCGAACAGGAACACAAAGACCAGCGCGGTGACGATGGCGCCGCCGGTGCGGAACGTGATGTAACGGAAGACGTTGAGGAAGGTGAGCTTGTCGGAGAGCTCGGTCAGCCAATAAAACATCGAATCAGCCTAGCCCGTTATTTCCTGGCGCATGATCTCCTCCGAAAACCGGTTCCCACTTTTCGGGATCACGCGCTAGGCCTCGTCCAGCGCCGTTGCGCGCGAGAACTGGCGCTCCAGCGCCTTGACGATCGGCCCCATTTTCGAGCCCAGCGAACCCTTCACCATGACCGCGTCGCCAGCGCGGATGGCGCCCAGCACGGACGGCTCGAGTGCCGCCGCGCTTTCGGCATAGCCGCCCCGGGTGCCGGAGGGAAGGGCCTCCCACAGCGATCGCATCTGCGGGCCGGAGCAGAACACCAGGTCGGCCTTGGCGGCGGCAAGCGGCTCGGCAAGGCTGCGGTGCAGCACGGCCCCCTCGCCGCCGAGCTCCAGCATGTCGCCGAGCACGGCGATGCGCCTTCCGCGCGGGCCGATCGGGGCCTGGCCGAGCAGCGCAATGGCGGCACGCATGGAGGCGGGGTTGGCGTTGTAGCTCTCGTCGATCAAAAGCGCGCTGCCGCCGGGCACGGCAAGCGTGATGCGGGTGCCGCGGCCAGCCGCCGGCCTCAGCTTGGTGAGGGCAAGCGCGGCGAGCGCGAGATCCGCACCGGCGAGTGCCGCCGCGGCGAGCACGGCGAGCGAATTGAGCACCAAATGCAGGCCGGGGGCACCGAGCTTGTAGGCGACGTCGTGGCCGAGGATGCGCGCCTCGACCGTCGAGCACTCGGCCTGCAGCGAGTGGCGCATGAGGCGGGCGTCGGCGTCCTTGCCCTCGCCGCAGGAGACAATGCGCGCGATGCCCGCAGCCTTGGCGGCGTCGGCGAGCCGATTGAATTGAGCGTTGTCGCGATTAAGCACGGCGGCGCCACCCGGCTCGACGCCCAAGAAAATCTCGGCCTTGGCGTCGGCGATCCGGTCGAGCGAGCCGAAATATTCCAGATGCACCGGCTCGATCGCGGTGATGATCGCAATATGCGGGCGCACCAGACGCGTGAGCGGGGTAATCTCGCCGGCATGGTTCATGCCGATCTCGAACACGGCGTATTTGGCATTTACCGGCATGCGCGCGAGCGACAACGGCACGCCCCAGTGATTGTTGTAGGACGCCGCCGAAGCATGCGTCTCGCCGTCGGCGGACAGCGCGAGACGCAACGCGTCCTTGGTGCTGGTCTTGCCGACCGAGCCGGTGACGGCGATGATTTTGGCGTGCGAGCGGGCGCGGGCGGCGCGCGCGAGATCGCGCAGGCCTTCGAGCACGTCGTCGACAACGAGCAGGGCTGCATCGGCGGCAAAGCGCGCGGCTTGCGCGCGGGCGACGACGGCCAGACCGGCGCCGGCTTTCAGCGCGGCCTCGACAAAATCGTGGCCGTCGCGGTTCTCGCCTTGAATGGCGAAGAAGGCGTCGCCCTTTGCGAGCGAGCGGCTGTCGATGGAGATGCCACCGATGTCCGCAGGAAGCGCACCTAATCTGTCGGCACGCATCGCCGCCGCCATGTCATCGATGGTCCACAGCGCGCTCATGCGACCTTTCCCTGCAGGGCCGCGGCGACCGCCTCATGGTCGGAAAACGGCAACACGCGGTCGCCGACAATCTGGCCGGTCTCGTGGCCCTTGCCGGCGATCAATAGCACGTCGCCTTTCTTCAAGGACGCGATGCCGGCGCGGATCGCCTGGGCGCGGTCGCCGATTTCGGTCGCCGCCGGCGCGGCGGCGAGAATGGCGGCGCGGATGGCGGCAGCCTGTTCGCTGCGCGGATTATCATCGGTGACGATGACGCGGTCGGCGTTCTCGGCCGCGATCCGCCCCATGATCGGGCGCTTGCCGGCGTCGCGGTCGCCGCCGGCGCCGAACACCACCACCAGCTTGCCGCTGGCATAGGGACGCAGCGCCGACAGCGCTTTCGCCAGCGCATCCGGCTTGTGCGCGTAGTCGATGAAGATCGGCGCACCATTGGCGCTGCCGACCAGCTCCAGCCGGCCCTTGGCGCCGGTCAGTTTTTCCAGCGCAGCAAAGACGCGCGCGGGCGCGGCGCCGGTGGCGATGGCGAGGCCGGCGGCGACGGCTGCGTTCTGCACCTGAAAGCCGCCGACCAGCGGCAGTTTCACTTTGTAGGTCGTGCCGGCGTGGCCGATGCTGACAACTTGCGCGAAGCCCTGGATTTCACCGCCCATGAGCTTGATGTCGTCGCCCTGCACGCCGACGGTCATCACCTTGAGCCCGCGCCGCGTCGCCGCCTCGACCACCTGCCCGGCGTAGCAATCGTCGACGTCGATCACCGCGCTGCCGCCGGCCGCCACCAGCTCGCTGAACAGGCGCAGCTTCGCCTGCAAGTAGGCTTCCATGGTCGGATGATAGTCGAGATGGTCGCGGGAGAGATTGGTGAAGGCCCCCGCCGAAATGCGCACGCCATCGAGGCGGTGCTGGTCGAGCCCGTGCGAGGATGCTTCCAGAGCGAGATGGGTCACGCCCTCGCCGGCCAATTGATCGAGCGTGCGATGCAGCTCGACCGGATCGGGCGTGGTCAGCGAGCCGTATTTTTCGCCGCGCGGCGACACCACCCCGACGGTGCCGATGCTGGCGGCGGCAAACCCGAGCGTCGTCCAGATCTGCCGCGCGAAGGACGCGACCGAAGTCTTGCCGCTGGTGCCGGTGACGGCGCCGATGGTCGCCGGCTGTCGCGGAAAAAATTTCGCCGCGGCCAGCGCCAAGGCGCGGCGCGCATTTTTCACGGCAACGAAAGCGACGCCTTCGGGCAACCCGTCGGGCTGCTGTTCGGCGGCGACCGCCACGGCGCCGGCCGCCGCCGCGGCGCGGGCAAAATAGGCGCCGTCGGCCTTGGCGCCGGCGATGGCGACGAAGAGAAAGCCCGGCTTGATCTTGCGGCTGTCGGCGGACAATCCAGCCACGTCGATGCCGCCCGTGCGCGCATCGATCATCGCTTCCGGCAATAGATCGCCGAGCCTCACCGCGGTTCCTTCGCGCTCACCAGCAGCAATTGATCGGCCTTGGGCAGGTCGAAGCGCGGCGGAATGTCGAGCAGCGGCGCGATGCGCGAGATCACCGCGGCGCCGGTCGGCACCGCGTTCCACCCCGAGGTGCGGAAGCCGTGGGTTTCGGCCGAGCCTTCAGGTTCGTCGAGCATGATCAGCAATAGATAGCGCGGTTTGTCGGCGGGCAGAATGGCGGTGAAACTGGTCAAAACCTTGGTCTTGGAATAGCGGCCGCCGACCACCTTGTCGGCCGTGCCGGTCTTGCCGCCGATATAATAGCCGGGGACGTCCGCCTTGCGCGCGGTGCCTTTTTCCACGTTCAACCGCATCAGATAGCGGATTTCCTCGCTGGTTGCCGGCTTGACCACCTGTTTGGCGACCTTGTCGGCCTCCTCACGGCTGCGCTTGAGGAAGGTCGGATGGATGAGCCGGCCGCCATTGACCAGCGCGGCAATGCCCATCACCGCCTGCAGCGGCGCCACCGACAGGCCCTGGCCAAAGGCGATGGTCATGGTGTTGAGCTCGCTCCAGTTCTTCGGCACCAGCGGCTCGGCGCTTTCCGGCAGTTCGGTGCGCAGGCGGTCGAGTTCGCCCATCTTCTTCAGAAACGCCTTGTGATAGGGTGACGCCCATGGCCATGGCGATGCGCGCGAAGCAGATGTTCGACGAATAGGTGTAGCACTCAGGCACCGTGAGGAAGCGGCCCTGCGGCTCGAAATCGTGGATGGTGAATTTGCCGTAGCGCAGCGAGGCGCGGGCGTCGAATTTCGAATTGAGCGTGACCTTGCCGCTGTCGAGCGCCATGGCGAGCGTCAGCGACTTGAAGGTCGAGCCCATCTCGTAGACGCCGGTGGTGAGCCGGTTGATGCGGGTCGGGTCGTTCGCCTCTTTCGGATTGTTCGGATCGAAATCCGGCTCCGAGACCATGGCGACGATCTCGCCGGTGTTGACGTCGACGACGATGCCGGACGAGGCCTTGGCCTTGAATTTCTCGCGCGCCTTGATCAGTTCGTCGCGCAACGCGTATTGCACGCGCAGATCGAGCGCGAGCTGCACCGGGCGCTGCAGCCGGTCGGTGGCAAGCCCCGCCATGTGCAGCGCCGCGAGCCCCTGCCCGTCCAGCCACTTCTCGATGCCGGCGATGCCCTGGTTGTCGATGTTGACCAGACCGATGACGTGCGACACCACCGGGCCATTGGGATAGACGCGCTTGTTCTCTTTCAAGAAGCCGACGCCGGGGATGCCGAGCCGGTGAATCTCGCGCTGCTGTTTCGGCGAAATCTCGCGCTTGAGCCAGACGAAGCCGCGCTTGGAGGACAGCCGGTCGCGCAATTCGGTCGCGTCGAGATCGGGCAGCACGGCGGTGAGCAATTCCTCCGCCTCGTCCACGTCGATGAGCTTGCGCGGCTCGGCGAATAGCGAGGGCGTCTTCACGTCGGTGGCGAGCACACGGCCGTTGCGGTCGAAGATATCGGGCCTCGCGGTCGCCACCGCGTCCTGGCCGACGCTGCGGCGGGCGCCGTGGCCGTCGCTCACCGCGGCGAACATGACGAGGCGCAGCGCGATCACGCAATAGATGCCGGCGAAGGCAAGAATGGCGAGCCCGAGCCGCGCCTTGGCCTTGACGTTGCGGTCGACGTTGCGGCCGTAGAGCAGCCTGCGCATCAGGCGCTGCCAGCGGTTCTCCCTGGATGCGGCGGCGGGCGGCATATCTATCGCGCCTCCGGCACCGGCACGCTGCCGGTCATGTCGGGCGCGGCGATCATGGCGCCGACGGGATCGGCGGAAGCCGGCGGCAACACCGGCACCGGGCGCTCGGGCAGATGATCGAGGCTGTCGAATTGCGTCGGGCGGATCGGCTGCAGCTTGAGGTGCCGGTCGGCGAGGCCCTGGATGCGCCCGGGCGTGTCGAACCGCGCCCATTCGGCGCGCAAGGCGGCGATGGCATCGCGCTCGTGGCGCAATTCGCTCGCCAGTTTGGCGACACGCTCGGCCTGCAGCGTGGAGTCAAATTTGATCTTGTAGACGACGGAGGCGGCGAGGATCAGCACGCAGATGATGACGATGTTGAGAAGGCGCATGGTCAGCGGCCTTTCAGCACATCGGCGAGCAACGGCAGGCGCGGCAGCACGGCGGCCTCATCATCGCGCGCGGCGGCGGCGCTGCGCTCGGCGGCGCGCAGCTTGGCGGAACGGGCGCGCGGATTACGCGCGACTTCCTCGGCATCGGCGGTGACCGGCCGCTTGGTGAGCAGGCGGAAGGTCGGCTCGGGCGGCTTGCGCTCCGGCGCGTGGCGGGAGCCGCCGCGGGTGTCGCTACGGCCGACGAGAAAGGTCTTGACGATGCGGTCCTCGAGCGAATGAAACGATACGACGACCAGCCGGCCGTTCGGCTTCAAGATGCGTTCCGCCGCCGACAGAGCCGCGGCGAGCTCGCCGAGTTCGTCGTTGACGAAGATGCGCAGCGCCTGGAACGTGCGCGTCGCCGGATGGATATCGTTCGGACGCATGCGCACCGCCGAGGCCACGATGTCGGCGAGCGCGGCAGTTGTCGTGATCGGCGCCTTGGCTCGTTCGCGGACAATGGCGCGCGCCACGGCGCGTGAGTGCCGCTCCTCGCCAAGAATGAAAATGATGTTGGCAAGGTCGCGTTCGCTGCCGCGGGCGACGACATCGGCGGCGCTCGGTCCCTCGCTACTCATGCGCATGTCGAGCGGCCCGTCGAGGCGGAAGGAAAATCCGCGCGCGGCGGTGTCGAGCTGCATCGAGGAAACGCCGAGGTCGAGCACGACGCCGTCGACCACCTCGACGCCGCGTCGCGCGCGACCGTCGTCGAGATTGGCGAAGCGGTCCTCAACCAGCGTCAGCCGGCCCTCCGCCGCCTGCATCAGTTCCTGCCCGAGCGCGAGCGCGGCCGCATCGCGGTCGATGGCGATGACCTGGCAGTTCGCGGCGGCCAGAATGGCGCGGGTGTAGCCGCCGGCGCCGAAGGTGGCGTCGACATAGACGCCGCCGTCACGGACATTGAGGAAGTCGAGAGCGGGGCGGCCGAGCACGGGAATGTGGCGGGCTGGTCCGCCAGCGACAGCCGCAAAGCCGTCGCCGCCCACCGTCATTCCCGTGCTCCGAGCGCGTTGCGCGCCGCCGTCTGGGACCCAAGCTCGCTCTTGAGCGCGCGCACCTTTTGGGTGGCCTCCGCGAGCTCGCTGCGAAAGCGGCCCGGTTCCCAGATCTGAAACTTGTGACCCAAACCGACAAACGCGACGGTATCCGTGATCCCCGCGTGCATCTTCAACGGCTCGCTCAACACCACCCGCCCCTCGCCGTCGATCTTGAGCGTCTCGCTGGTGCCGTAGAGCGACAACGCGAACTGTTCGCGCGCCGCCGAAAACGGCGGGTAACGCGAAATCAGCGCCTCGATCTCCGCCATCAGCGCATTCCCGCCGGCATCGATCGCGGGCCGATCGAGCGCCGGATAGCAATAGAGTCCGTCGAAGCCGTCGCGGACGAGAACCGAGCGATAGGAGGCTGGAATCGAGACGCGCCCCTTGGAGTCGAGCCGCAGAATGAAGTTCGACACGAAGCGGGACATGCCCCGCACCCCACACCAACCGGACGCAACGTCTTGCTGAGAAATTGTGGGATATCATGGGACTATATGGGCGTCAATGGAACGACCCCCGCCCAGCGGCCCCGCCCGGGCGCCGGCGCCGAAAACCGCCTCCGCCCTATTAACGGCCCTTAAACTTAAAGATTTGTTGCTGCCGGTCTCCTAGAATGCTTTGCCGTACGGCGCGCGCCGCCCACGCCCAAGGACCCAACAAGGTTCCGGCTCAATGTCCGCCTTTACGCCGGATTCCTTCATCGTCGCCGATGTCGTTGCCTCGCCGAACCACGACGAGCGCAGGGACGGCGCACCGAATATGATCCTCTTGCACTACACCGGCATGCAGAGCGGCCAGGCGGCGCTCGATCGGCTGACCACCGCCGCCAGCAAGGTTTCGGCGCATTACGTGGTCTTCGAGGACGGGCGCATCGTGCAATGCGTGCCCGAAGAGCTACGCGCCTGGCACGCCGGCGCCGCCTCCTGGGCCGGCGACACCGACATCAATTCCCGCTCCATCGGCATCGAGGTCGTCAATCCGGGCCACGAATTCGGCTATCCCGACTACCCGCTGCGCCAGATCGCCGCGGTCATCGCGCTGTGCAAGACGATCCTGACGCGCCGCGGGCCGATCAGCGCCGATAAAATCCTCGGCCATTCCGACGTCGCCCCGGGGCGCAAGCAGGATCCGGGCGAGAAATTCCCCTGGGAGTTGATGAATGAATCCGGCGTCGGCCACTGGGTGCGGCCGGCGCCACTCAATCTCGTCGGCACCACGCTCCAGCCCGGCGACCGCGGCGAGACGGTGACGCGGATGCAACGCACGTTCAGGGCCTACGGCTATGGCATCCAGGACAACGGTATCTATGACGACCTGACCCGTGACGTGGTCACCGCCTTCCAGCGCCATTTCCGCCAGGCGCGGGTGGACGGTATCGCCGATCCATCGACGCAGCTGACCCTGCGCGCTTTGCTCGAGACGCGCCCGCCGCCGCTGGGCTAGGCGGGTTTGCCGCAATAGGCCTCAAGCCGGTAGCCATCGGGATCGACGGCGAAGGCGGCATAATAGCTTCCGCCATAGTCCTTGCGCAGACCGGGCTTGCCGTTGTCGCGGCCGCCCGCGCCAAGCGCCGCGGCGTGGAAGGCGTCGACACTTTTGCGCGTCGGCGCGGCAAAGCAGACATGCAATCCCGAACGCTCCTCGGCAGGGACCGGCTTCGCCACCGCGCTGATCCATAGCGCGACGCCGTCGCGCCCATAGCCGAGCGAGCCCGCACTTTCGCTCAGGCAGGTATAGCCGAGCGGCTGGAGCGCCGCGTCGTAGAATTTCCGCGTCCGCTCAAGGTCGCGCACGCCGATCGAGATGTGGTCGAACATCGAGGCTTCTCCCATTGGCAAAATGTCAGGCGGCGCGGCGTGCCAGCATTTCAAGCTGCATCTGCCATGAGGCGCCGTTGTCGAACGAGCGCTCGCCGAGCCAGCGGAACGAACCCGGCGTCATGTCGAGAAAGCTCCAGCGCACGAGCGTGCCGGTTTCGAGCTTGCCGTCCTGCACGATGTCATGCCCGCGCGCGCGGCCGATCTGCCGCGTGTAATATTGCTTCAGCGGATCGCTCCACAGGATGTGCCAGGCGTCGGACGCGGGGTCGTAGACGCGCAACGTAGTGCCGTAGAAAAAGCCGGGCAGGATCCAGACATCCTGGATCGCGCGGCCGTCGAGCACCCAGATGGCGTGGATTTCGCCGCGGCCTTTGTGCGTGCTGCCGTCATCCTTGTTGACGGCGGCGTCAAAGGTCCAGTCGCCGATCAGGAAAGTATAAAGGCCCATTTTGCCGACGCGGTCGGCGGCAGGGCCGTCGCTGCGCAATGCGGTGAAGAAGCTGGTCGCAACCATGGTCAAATCCTCTCGCCTTTGTGGATAACGCCGCGGTCACCGAAAAGACTTGGGAAAAATTGCTGAAGTTGATGGCGGGCGCAAAGTTCCCTGACGCTGGATTCCGCCCTCTGCAGCGCTTATTTTCATACCCATGGCAACGACCAGGCGGATTCTTGCTTCCGGTCCGGGCTGGCAGGTGAACGACGTCATCTGCACCAGCGGGCCAAAAGACCGTTCGTTCGAGGAACGGCACGCAGCAATATCCATCGCCGCGGTGACCGAGGGCACGTTCCAGTACCGCACGCGGCAGGGGTCGGCGTTGTTGGTGCCGGGAGCGCTTTTGCTCGGCAATTCCGGCGCCTGTTTCGAATGCGGGCACGAACACGCGCCCGGCGATCGCTGCCTCGCCTTTCACATGACGCCGGCATTTCTCGAAAGCGCCGGCACGCCTGTCCGTACGTTTACCGTTCCGAGCCTGCCGCCGCTGCCGCAATTGCTTCCGCTCCTCGCCGCCGCGGAAGCCGCGCGCGACGATGGCGACAGCGAGGCGTTCGAGGAGCTTGCACTTCGCCTCGCCGGCGCAGTTGCGAGCCTGCTCACACCGGCGCGCCGCCAGAGACGGCGGCCGACATCCCGCGACGAGAAGCGGGTCACCCTTGCGGCGCGACGAATCGAGGTGCAGGCGCATCACCCGTTGTCGCTCACCGCGCTCGCGCGGGAGGCGGCGATGAGCCGCTACCATTTCCTGCGCACCTTCCGGCAACTCACCGGCATGACGCCGCATCAATTCGTGCTGCGCACGCGGCTCAGCCGCGCGGCCGTGCGGCTGCGGCGCAGCAGCGACGCCATCTCGGCGATCGCCTTTGATGCCGGCTTCAACGATTTGTCCACCTTCAACCGCCGTTTCCGGCGGCTGATGGGCATCAATCCGCTGGCGTACCGCAACGGTTAACCAGCGGCGCGGCCGAGCGCTTGACCTGTGCGGCATCCCCCGCCATGTGTAATCACGTCAGTCGGCCGGACGGCCGCTCTGCGCCAATGCCGAAAGGCGGCGTGGGGAGGAAAGTCCGGGCTCCATGGACGAACGGTGCCGGATAACGTCCGGCGGGGTGGGTCCCCGCTTTCGCGGGGATAGACCTCAGGGACAGTGCCACAGAGAACAGACCGCCACGGCGTGTAGCGTTTAGCCGCGGCAAGGGTGAAACGGTGCGGTAAGAGCGCACCGCGTTTCCAGCGATGGAAGCGGCACGGCAAACCCCACCGGGAGCAAGACCGAATAGGAACGGCGCGGAGGCAACTCCGGATCAGTCCTGGTCAGCCGTTCGGGTAGGTTGCTTGATGCGCCGGGCAACCGGCGTACGAGAGGAATGGCCGTCACGTTTGCTGCGCGAGCAGCAGGCCATACAGAACCCGGCTTACAGGCCGGCTGATACGTCAAACGGGGGCTCGGCGGCAAAACCGCCGGGCCCCCGCCAGTTTTTGCGGGATGCGATCTAGCGCTTTTTAGCGTCGCCTTTTTTCGCCCCGGCTTCGGGGAAGATCCACATCGCCACGACGAAGAAGACGGCGACGAAAACGACGAACTTGTCGAAGTCCGGCCGGATCGGCGAGCCGCTCCAACAGCACGAGCGCCGAGCGCGACGGCGATCACCACCGCCGATACGATTGCCTTGACGTCAGTCGGCATGGCGATGCCTCGGCCCTAGTTGTTGCCGACCGGCTGCGCCGCCGCCTGCTTCGGGGCTGCGCGGCTGCGCGCGCAAATTCTTTTTCAGGTGGCGCGTGCTGTAGCCGTTGAACAGATGGCCGATCAGCCCGCGGTCGAGGTCGGAGGTGCCGAACAGCCAGTCGGCGATCGGAAACGTGAGGTTCATGTTCACTTCCATCATCAGCCGCGCATTGTGGTGCGCGGTGTGATGGCGGCGCAGCGTATTGACCAGCGGGAAATGCTTGACGAACCAGCCTTCGTCGACGTGGCAGCAGAAGTGCATGAATTCGTAGATGAGATACATGCCGGTGGTCACGGTGATGAACAGCCAGCCGACATTCGGCGAGAAGATCAGCCCGAGAATGAGCCGCCGGCGGAATCGACATCAGCGTGAACATCACCAGCGCGTAAGGCGGGAACACGGTGACGCGCCAGTCCTTGTCGTCGCGGAAGCGCATTTCCTGGTCGCTGAAGAACTGATGGTGGTTGAGCGTGTGCCGCTCATAGACCGCGCGCAGGCCCTTGATGTTGACCGGCCGGTGCATGACGAAGCGGTGCACCGCCCATTCGAAGATGTTGGTGAAGAGGAAGGTGAGCGGCACCGTGAGCCACTCCACCAGGCTCACATTGTGGATGTGCGAGATGTAGACATAGAGCACGGCCGCGCCCATGGCGTAGATGAGCACGATGTGGAAATAGCCGTTGTACCAGCCGACGAATGCGCGACCGGTACTCGTTGCGGAAGTCGATCTGCCGCTGCGAGATCATGGCCGGCCCCTTTGGTTTCGCCCCGTCCCGATTTTTTTGATTGGCACAAATTTATCACGGCAGGCCCGTCACGCAACGCCGTTCAGCGCTCGAGCCCGTGCAGCGCCGCGTCGACGTCAGCACCACTGAGCCGCCAGTCATTGTCGAGATTGGCCACGATTTTTTTCATGAACGGCTCGGAAAGCCGGATGGCCTTGTCGTTGTCGCCGAGATAATCGGCGAGGATGGCCAGCGCCAGCTGGCGCGGGCTGTCGCCCTCATAGGTCCATTCAAAGCCGAACTTGGTGAAACGCTTGACCTCGTAGTGTTCGCCGAGCGGCTTGCCGTCCACGGTGACGACGAGGCCGTCGATGGTGCGCTTGCCTTCGTAGGTTTTCATCGCCGGCACTCCGCCTTCATTAGAGGAGCGGGCAACGGCGCGGTCAAGCAAAGCGCATTTTGCGGTGCGAACGCTAGTGCGACACGTCCAGCATGGTCGAGGGCAGCCACAGCGCCAGGCCGGGGAACATCGCCACCAGCACCACGGCGAGGCACATCAGGAAGAACAGCGGCAGCGCATAGGCGCCGATGGTGAAGATGTTGCGCCCGGTCATGCCCTGCAGGACGTAGAGATTGAAACCGACCGGCGGCGTGATCTGCGCCATCTCGACGACGAGCACGATGTAGATGCCGAACCAGATGAGGTCGAAGCCGGATTTCTCCACCAGCGGGATGATGATCGAGGTGGTGAGCACCACCATGGAAATGCCGTCGAGGAAGCAGCCGAGCAGGATGTAGAACGCCGTGAGCACGCTGAGCAGGCCCCAGGCCGGCAGGTGGAAGTCGCCGATCCATTCGGCGAGCGCGATGGGGATGCCGGTAAAGCCCATGGCGGCGGTGAGGAAGGCGGCGCCGGCAAGGATGAAGGCGATCATGCAGCTGGTGCGCGTGGCGCCGAGCAGCGAGTCGGTAAAGCCTTGCCGCGTCAGCGTGCCCGACCACCACGACAGGAACAGCGAGAGGAAAACGCCGACCACCGCCGCTTCGGTCGCCGAGGCCAGCCCGCCATAGATCGAGCCGATGACGCCGAGGATGAGCAGCGTCACCGGAATGAGCCGCCGCGACGCCTTGACGCGCGCGAGCAAGGGCACGTAGCGGCTCCGGCGGCGGCATGCGCTCGTTGTTGATCAGCGCCCAGACGACGATGAAGCCCATGAACAGGCCGGCCAGCATGATGCCCGGCATCACGCCGGCGATGAACAGCCGCGCGATCGATTGCTCGGTGACGGTGGCGTAGATGATGAGGATGATCGAGGGCGGGATCAGCAGGCCGAGCGTGCCGGAGCCGGCAAGCGTGCCGATCGCCATTTTCTCGTCGTAGCCGCGCTTGAGCAGTTCGGGCAGCGCGATGCGGCCGATGGTGGCGCAGGTCGCGGCCGAGGAGCCCGACACCGCGGCAAAGATGGCGCAGCCGACGACGTTCACATGCAGCAGCCGACCGGGAAGCTTTTGCAGCCAGGGCGCCAAGCCCTTCGAACATGTCGTCGGACAATTTGGTGCGATAGAGGATTTCGCCCATCCAGATGAACATCGGCAGCGCGGTCAAATCCCACGAATCCGATGCCGCCCACATCGAGGTGGCGAGCACCTGTCCGGCCGGGGTCGCGACCTTGGTCATCACCGCGGCAAAGCCGCAGACGGCGAGCGCCAGCGCAATCCACACGCCGGAGCCGAGCACCGCGAACAGCAGCAGCATCAGCAGCAGCGAGAGCTCGATGACGTTCAAGGACTAACCCTCTTTCCCCAACGTGATGGCATCCTCGGCGGCGCGGAAAGTCGGGCGGCCGCGCATGAGCACGATGACAAGCTCGTCGAGCAACGCGACGGTGAGGATCAGCGTGCCCAGCGCCATCGAAGGCCTGCGGATAGCCGAGCGGCACCTTGATGACGCCGGTCGAGATTTCATTGAAGCGGAACGACACCCAGGCGAAGTTGCCGAGGTGCCAGGTCATGTAGCCCGCGGCGAAAGCGGCAAAAGCGAAGGCCCAGATTTCAATGATGCGCCGTGCGCCTTCACTCACCGCGCCGAGCAGCATGGTGACGCGGATATGCACGCCGGCTTTGAGCGTGCCGGCGAGCGCCATGAAACTCGCGGCGGCGAGCAGATAGCCGCAGATCTCGTCGAGCGACAGGATGACGAAGTCGGTGCGCGGCAGATGCAGCAGCGCCAGCGTGCCGTCGAGAAGTCGCGCCGGCAAGCTGCGCGCCGACCAGCAGCGCAATGGCGACGAGGCAGAGCGCCGACAGCCACAGCGCGACGCGATAGAGCGTGTCGAGAAAGCGGCGCATTTTCTTCTTCACCTCCCCCTCTGGCGGGGGAGGTCGACTGCCGCAGGCAGTCGGGAGGGGGCTCTATTGGAAATGCGAAACAATCGTCTTCCCCCTCCCCAACCCTCCCCCACAAGGGGGAGGGAGCAGTCTGTGCTCGTCGGCTATGCTGTACTTCCAATCGTAACGCCGGTGCTATTTCCGATACGCCGCGAGCATCGCGGCGCCATCGGCGCCGGCCGCTTTCTCCCATTCGGCGGCGATGGTGTCGCCGATCTTGGTGAGGCCGGCCTTAAACTCCGGCGTCGGCGCCGTCACCTTGATGCCGGCCGCCTTGAGCGCCGCGGTCTTGATCGTCATTTCCTCGATCGACAGTTTCCAGCCGCGCTCCTCGGCGACCTTGGCCGCGTCGGTGACCGCTTTCTGCTCGGCCGGCGTGAGCTTGTCGAAGGCCTGCTTGTTCACGAACACGATGTTGCGCGGCTGCCAGGCCTGGGTGTCGATGTAGTTGGTGAGGTAGTCCTGCGCCTTGGAGTCGACGCCGGTCGAGGCCGACGTGATCATCACGTCGACGCGGCCGGTGGCGAAGGCTGTCGGCAGGTCCGGCACCTCGATCTGCGTCGGGATGGCGCCGGCGAGCGCGGCGATGCGGCCGATCATGGCGTTATAGGTGCGGAATTTCATGCCCTTGAGCTCGTCGACCGACTTGATTTCCTTTTTGGCGTAGAAGCCCTGCGGCGGCCACGGCACGGAATAGAGCAGCATCAGTCCTTCCGAGGCGAGTTGCTTTTCCAGATACGGCTTCTGCGCCAAGTAGAGCTTGTGCGCGGAATCGTAGCCGGAGGTGAGGAACGGCACCGAGTCGAGCCCGTAGACCGGCGCCTCGTTGGAGGCGAGCGACTCGAGGATTTCGCCGATCGGCGCGGTGCCCTGGCGGACCGCGCGCTTGATCTCCGGATGCTTGAACAACGAGCCGGCCGAATGCACCGCGATCTGCAGCGAGCCGTTGGTCGCCTTGGCCACGTCCTGCGTGAACATGGATCACGTTTTTGGTGTGGAAATTGCCGTCCGCGTAAGGCGTCGGCATGTCCCATTTGGTTTGCGCCGAAGCTGCGGTGGCGACGCCGCCGGCGAGCAGAATTGCAGAAACCGCACGCAACACCCTGTTCATTTTGCTTCTCCTGTCGCGGGTTCCGTCGCCCCGCATTGTTGCCTTGTTGAACACTAGCAGCCGTCGCAGTCCGTTAAAACGTCACTCCATTGGCAGGCTGGCGAATATTTCGGCACTCCTCACAAACTGGCGGCCGCCCGCGCGGCCTGGTCGTAATGGCCGGACAATGCGCGCATCAGTCCGGCGATTTCCGACAGGCGGCGCTCGTCGGCGCCGGCGCCCTTGACCGGCTGCACCAGCAGCGTCTCGCGTATTTTGCGGTATCGTTGCACGATCTCCTCGCCTTTGGCCGTCAGGCTGACGGTTTTTTCACTGCCGCGACGACCGCTGGTCAGGAGCTTGTGCGCGTCGAGTTTCTTGAGCGAATAGGTGACAAGATGGGTGTCCTCGATATTGAGGACGAGGCAAATATCGGCGACGCGCTTCGAGCGCGAGCGATGGGCGATGGTATGCAGAACAAGCACGTCGAGCGGAGAAAGGTCGGGCACGCCGGCCGCCGCCATGCAGCGCACCATCCAGCGCTCGAAGGCGTGGCCGAGCAGGATCAGCCCGAATTCGAGCTCGGACAAAGCCGGCATTGCCCCCGAGGCGAGATGCGCCGAGGAAACGATCGGTCCGAGCACGGCGTCCATGCGTGGTTTGGCCATCATCCCCGCCCCTCGCGAGGTTTGCCCGCGGAAGCTAACCGTTGCCGATAAATTGTCAACGATTTATTGACGTTTTTTCGGCGCTGCTTTATGGCTGCGCTTGAGGGGACATCGACGATGGCGGCAGCGGCGCAAAGCTGGGATTTCTGGATCGACCGCGGCGGAACCTTCACCGACATCGTCGGCCGGCGGCCCGACGGCACGCTGACCGCGCACAAGCTGCTCTCCGAGAATCCGGAGGCCTATGCCGACGCCGCCGTGCAGGGCATCCGCGACCTGCTGGGCTTGAAATCCGGCGAACCGATCCCGGCCGGCCGCGTCGGCGCGGTGAAGATGGGCACCACGGTTGCCACCAACGCGCTGCTCGAGCGCAAGGGCGAGCGCACGCTGCTGCTCATCACCAAGGGATTCCGCGACGCGCTGAAGATCGGCTACCAGGCGCGGCCGAAGATTTTCGCCCGCCACATCATCAAGCCGGACATGCTGTTCGAGCGCGTCGCCGAAGTGGACGAGCGCGTGCGCGCCGACGGCACGGTGGAGCGCGAACCCGATCTCGCCGCGGTGCGCGCCGATCTCGAAGCGGCGCACGCGCCGACGGCATCGCCGCCGTCGCCATCGTGCTCATGCATGCCTATCGTTTTCCCGAGCACGAGAAGCGCGTGGCGCTGATCGCGCGCGAGCTCGGCTTCGCGCAGGTCTCGGTGAGCCACGAAGTCTCGCCGCTGATCAAGCTGGTCGGCCGCGGCGACACCACCGTGGTCGATGCTTATCTGTCGCCGATTTTGCGGCGCTATGTTTCGGCGGTGTCGCGCGATTTGCATGCAGGCCGCGCTGCTCTGTCTTCTTCACCTCCCCCGCAAGCGGGGGAGGTCGGCGCGCGCAGCGCTTCGGGAGGGGGCTCATCTCTAAATGCAAAGCAAGCATCCGCCCCCTCCCTGACCCTCCGCCGCAAGCGGGGGAAGGAAAAGAAAGAGCAAGCGGCGCACGACGCTATCCGCCTCATGTTCATGATGTCGTCGGGCGGCCTGACCGCGGCCGAATTGTTCCAGGGCAAGGACGCGATCCTGTCGGGACCCGCGGGCGGCGTGGTCGGCATGGCGCAGACCGGGCACGAGGCCGGCTTCGACCGGCTGATCGGCTTCGACATGGGCGGCACATCGACGGACGTCTCGCATTTCGACGGCGAATACGAGCGCGCCTTCGAGACCGAAGTCGCCGGCGTGCGCATGCGCGCGCCGATGATGCTCATTCATACCGTCGCCGCCGGCGGCGGCTCGATCCTGCATTTCGACGGCGCCCGCTTTCGCGTCGGTCCGGATTCGGCGGGCGCCAATCCCGGGCCGAAGTGCTACCGCCGCAACGGCCCGCTGGCGGTCACCGACGCCAATGTGATGGTCGGCAAATTGATCCCGGATTTCTTCCCGAGGATTTTCGGCCCGTCGCAGAACCTGCCGCTCGACGCGCACGCCGTGCGCAACGCCTTCACCAATCTGGCGCAGGAAGTCGGCGACGGCCGTAAGCCCGAAGAGGTCGCCGACGGCTTCATCAAGATCGCGGTCGAGAACATGGCCAACGCGATCAAGAAGATCTCGGTGCAGCGCGGCTACGACGTGACCCGCTACGCGCTCAACTGCTTCGGCGGCGCCGGCGGCCAGCACGCCTGCCTGGTCGCCGACGCGCTGGGCATGACCAAGGTGCTGATCCACCCGTTCTCGTCGCTGCTGTCGGCCTACGGCATGGGGCTCGCCGACATCCGCGCGACGCGGCAGCAGGCGATCGAGTTGCCGTTCGGGCCGAAATCGCTCGCCGCCGTCAAGCGCATCGGCGCGCGGCTCGGCAGCGCGGCGAAGAAGGAAGTTGTCGGCCAAGGCGTGCCGGCGGCAAAGACCAAGAGTCATCGTCCGAGCGCATATCCGCTACGCCGGAACCGACACGGCGCTGGTGGTGAAGGCCGGTTCGCTTGCGACGATGAAGCGGGCCTTCGAGGCCGCGCACAAGGCACGGTTCGGTTTCGTCGATCGCAGCAAGCAGATCGTGGTCGAGGCGGTTTCGGTCGAAGCCGTCGGCGGCGGCGCCAAGTTCCGCGAGAAGGCCGTGCGGCTGTCACGGACGAAACTGCCGCAACCGGCGCGGCGCACGCAATTCTTCTCCGCCGGCGAATGGCACGCCGCCAATGTCTATACCCGCGACCAGCTCAAGCCCGGCAGCAAGGTGAATGGCGCCGCCATCATCATCGAGCCGCACCAGACCATCGTCATCGAGGCCGGCTGGCAGGTGGAGGTGACGCGGAAAAATCATCTGGTGCTCACGCGCGCCAAGAAGCTCAAGCGCGCCCACGCCATCGGCACCCATGCCGATCCGGTGATGCTGGAAGTGTTCAATAACCTGTTCATGTCGATCGCCGAGCAGATGGGCGTGTCGCTGCAGAACACCGCCTATTCGGTGAACATCAAGGAGCGCCTCGATTTCTCCTGCGCGGTGTTCGCGCACGACGGCACGCTGGTCGCCAACGCGCCGCACATGCCGGTGCATCTCGGCTCCATGGACCGTTCGGTCGAAACCATCATCCGCGACAATGCCGGACACGATCGCTCCCGGCGACGTCTATGCGATCAACGCGCCCTATAACGGCGGCACGCATCTCCCCGACATCACCGTGTGCACGCCGGTCTTCGACGACAGGAAGAAATCGATCCTGTTCTGGGTCGCCTCGCGCGGCCATCATGCCGATGTCGGCGGCATTTCGCCCGGCTCGATGTCGCCGAATGCGACGACCATCGAGCAGGAAGGCGTCTACATGGACAATTTCAAGCTCGTCGATCGCGGCCGCTTCCGCGAAAAGGAGCTGATGGCCGCGCTCACCGGCGCCAAATATCCGGCGCGCAATCCGGTGCAGAACATCAACGACGTGAAGGCGCAGATTGCCGCCAATGAGAAAGGCGTCGCCGAGCTGCGCAAGATGGTCGATCAGTTCACCCTGCCCGTGGTCAGGGCCTACATGCAGCACGTGCAGGACAATGCGGCGGAAAGCGTGCGCCGCGTCATCGACCGCGTGCACGACGCCGAATATTCCTACGAGATGGACCAGGGCACCTTCATCAAGGTGAAGATCACCGTCGACAAGAAAAAGCGCGAAGCGACCGTCGATTTCACCGGCACCTCGCCGCAGCAGCCGACCAATTTCAACGCGCCGGAGCCGGTGACGCGCGCGGCGGTGCTCTACGTGTTTCGCGTGATGGTCGACGACGACATCCCGATGAATGCCGGGTGCCTGCGGCCGATCAACATCGTCATTCCGCCGAAATCGATGCTGATGCCGGAATATCCGGCCGCCGTGGTCGCCGGCAATGTGGAGACCTCGCAGGCCGTCACCAATTGCCTGTTCCTGGCGCTCGGCGCGCTCGCCGCGGCGCAAGGCACCATGAACAATCTCAATTTCGGCAACACCAAATACCAGTACTACGAGACCATCTGCTCCGGCTCGCCCGCCGGGCCGGGTTTCAATGGCACCGATGCCGTGCACACGCATATGACCAATACGCGGCTCACCGACCCCGAGGTGCTGGAGTTCCGCTATCCGGTGGTGCTGGAGGATTTCCACATTCGCACTGGCTCGGGCGGCCGCGGCAAATGGCACGCCGGCGATGGCATCCGCCGCACCATCCGTTTCCTCGAAAAGATGGACTGCACGATCCTGTCCGGCCACCGCCGCGTGCCGCCGCCCGGGCTTGCCGGCGGCGAAGCGGGCCAGATCGGCGAAAACGCCGTGCGGCGCAAGGGCGGCCAAGTGGAAAAGCTGCAAAGGCTGCGACGAAACCACGATCGACGCCGACGAAGCGGTGATCATCCAGACGCCGACGGCGGGGGGTTACGGCAAACCCGGCTAGTGTCCGCCGCCTGCCCCGGCAGGCGCCGCCGGCTTCTTCATGATGATGCCGATCGCGGCGAGCGAGAGGAACAGAACCGTCAGCATCAGGAACACGTCGGCGAAGCTCATCACCATCGCCTGCTTGCGCACCAGTCCCATCATCGTCTTCAGCGCCATCAACTGCGCGTCGGAGCCCTGGAAGCGCGAGGCGATGTGCGACAGCGTTTCCCGCGCGGTGCCGTTGGTCCAGTTCACCGACTCGTGCAGGCGCGTGAGATGCAGGTCCATGCGGTCGTTGAGCACCGTGTTGATCGCGGCGAGGCCGATGGCACCGCCGAGATTGCGCATGAGGTTGAAAAGGCCGGAGGCGTTCTTCATGAGCTGCGGCGCCAGCGTGCCGAGCGCGGTGTTGGTCACCGGCACGATCGCCAGCATCAGCCCGACGCCGCGGAAGATCTGCGGCCACAGCAGTTCCCAGAAATCCCAATCCTGGGTGACGAAGGTCATCTGCCAGGTGCCGACGGCGAAGAACACGAAGCCAGCCATCAGCACGTAGCGCGGATCGAGCTTCTGGCTGAGCTGGCCGGCGATGGGAGCGGTGGCAAACATCGCCATGCCGGAGACGAACATGGTGGCGCCGATCATGCGCGCGTCGTAGCCGCGGATTGCCGCGAGATAGACCGGATAGACGTAAGTGAGGCCGTAAAGGCCGATGCCGAGGACGAAGGAGAACAGGCTGCCGACGGCGAAGTTGCGGTTGGCAAAGGCGCGCAGGTCGACGATCGGCGACCGCGTGGTCAGCACGCGGGCGAAGAACACGACCGCGGACAGCGCCGAAATGATAGCGAGCAAAGTGATGGTATTGTCGTCGAACCAGTCGTAGCGCGGGCCCTCCTCCAGCACATATTCCAGCGCGCCAAGGAAGCCGGCCATGGAGAGAAGGCCCCACCAGTCGAAATTCTTGAGCAGCGAATGGTCCGGCTTGTCGAAGTCGACCAGCACGATGGTGGCGACGGTCACGACAATTCCCGGCACGATGTTGATGAAAAACAGCCAGTGCCAGGACAGCACGTCGGTCACATAGCCGCCAATGGTCGGGCCGACAGTCGGCGCCAGCGTGGCAATCAAACCGACGACCGGCGCGATCATCTTTTGCCGCGGGCCGGTGAAGATCAAATAGGCGGTGGCAAACACCGTCGGCACCATGCCGCCGCCGATGAAGCCCTGCAGCGCGCGCCAGACGATGATCTCGTTGATCGAGGAGCTCAAGCCGCACATGACGCTGGCAAGCGTAAAACCGGCGGCAGACACGGAGAACAGCAGCCGCGTGCCGAGCGCGCGCGATAGGAACCCGGAGAGCGGGATCGCGATCACTTCGGCGATCAAATATGAAGTCTGCACCCAGGGAATTTCATCGGCCGAGGCCGACAGGCCCGCCTGGATCTCCGCAAGGGAGGCCGAAACGATCTGGATGTCGAGGAACGCCATGAACATGCCGACGCACATGGCGATGAAGGCGATGAGCTTGCGGGTCGACAAACTATCCACGCTCCCGGCCCCACCAGTCGGGGAACGGGCGGAGACCGGAAGCGTGGCTGTGGCGGTGAGCGAACTCATGACACTCAACTCACCGCCGGGTCTGATTCGGGGAAGCTTCGGCCGCGTTGGCACTGAACCACGTGCTGTTGTCAGCGACGGCCTGTTGCGGCTTGGTGTTGACGTCGACGATGACGGACATGCCGGGCCGCAGCAGACGCTGGTCGGTGATGCTCACCGGCAGGCGGATGCGCACCGCGAGCCGCTGCACGATCTTGGTGAAATTGCCGGTCGCATTATCCGGCGGCAGCAGCGAAAACACCGAGCCCGAGGCCGGCGACACGCTCGCCACGGTGCCTTTGATATCGTGGCCGGGCAGCGCATCGACGCTGACGGCGACCGGCTGGCCGGGCCGCAGGCGCGATAGCTGCGTCTCCTTGAAATTGGCGTCGATATAGACGCCGGTCAGCGGCACCAGGCTTGCCAGCCGCGTGGCGGTCTTCACGTAGTCGCCGACCTGCGTGCTGCGGTTGCCGATGACACCGTCAATCGGCGCACGAACAATCGTGAACGAAAGATCGCGCGCGGCCTTGGCCTGCGCTGTCTGCAGCTCCTGGAGGGTCTGAGCCGCTTCTTTCTGCTGCGCGCGCAGCACATCGACGTTTGCGACAGCGGCGTCGATTGCCGCTTGCGCGCTTTGCACGGCGGCGGCCGCTTGATCGCGGTTGGCGCGCGCCTGCTCCAGCGTCTGCTGGCTGGCGAATTCCTTGGCCGAAAGCGCCTGTTGCCGTGCGAGCTCGGACTGGGTCCGGGTCGCCGCGGCTTGCGCCGATACGAGCTGCGCCCGCGTCTGGGCGACGGCGGCCTGCTGCGCCGTAATCTGCTCGCCGATGCGCGCGACGGTCGCGCGTTGAGTCGCTACTTTGTCGCGCGCCGAATTCGAGCGCCAGGCGATAGTCGCCATCGTCGATGCGGGCGATAACGTCACCGGCATGCACATAGGCGTTGTCGGCGACGTCGACGCTGGAGATGTAGCCGTCAACCTTCGCAGCGAGCGTGGTGGCGTCGGCGCGCACATAGGCGTCGTCGGTCGAGACGATGAAGCGGCCGGTTGTCAGGTAGTCGTAGCCGTAAGAGCCGGCCGCGAGTAGCGCGGCAACGGCGGCGCCGACCAGGGCGCGCTTGCGCATCGCCTTGAAGCCGGTTGCGAGCTTGGCCTTGACGCCAGAGGCGGGCGCTTCCGCGGCACGGGCTTGCGGGGCCTCAGGCTGGGGCTGCGAAGCTTCCCCCGGGGGCCCCTGCTCCGTGCTCTGCTTGTCGGCGTCCGGAACGAGGCTGAAGCGCGAGGTGTCTCTGGTTTTTGTGCTCTGCAACATGGCAAATCTCCGAATGACCGAACGGTTCGGTCATGGAGGTAAGTACGCTTGCCCTTGATCACTGTCAAGACTGACCGAACCGTTCGGTCATTGATTTTTTGCTGTGGATAGGCCATATAGACGAAAGACCTAGGGGCGAATGGCCGCTAGGGACTGAAAATACGAGGGGAAATGGCGATGACCGATACCCTGGTCGCTGACCGCCCGGTCAACGAAGCTGACGATAACGCCAAGCGCCGTCAGATCGTGGACGGCGCCCGCGAAATCTTCCTGGCGCGCGGGTTCGACGCCGCCAGCATGGCCGATATTGCCAAGGCGGCCGGCGTTTCCAAGGGCACCCTCTACGTCTATTTCAAGAACAAGGAAGAGCTGTTTTCCGCCATCGTACAGGCCGAGTGCTGCACCCACGCCGAAAGCGTCTTCGGCTTGGACATCAACGATCACGATGTTGAGGCCGCCCTCACCCGCATCGGCGTCGAATTCGTCAACTTCCTCTGCCGGCCGGAAAAGGCCTCTTCAATTCGCATTGTGGCCGCCATCGCGGCCAGCATGCCGGAAATCGGCAAGGTCTTTTACGAGACCGGCCCAGGCAATGGCATCACGCGGGTAAAGGCCTACCTTGAGTCGCAAGTCGCCGCCGGCATCCTGGAAATCGACGATTGCGAGATTGCGGCGGCACAGTTCCTCGATGCCTGCCAGTCCACCTTGTTCAAGCCGGTGCTGTTTAATTTCGCGCCGCCGCCGAGCGCCGAACGCGTCCGGCACGTGGTCGATATCGCGGTGCGCACTTTTCTCGCTGCCTATCTTAAACGGTAAATTTGTGGGGTTATCGCAGGCCGCCGTTAAACATGCGGCCTGATCGGGCTTGCTATCGCGCAGCGGAGCGCCACCTTTTGCATATGCACAGAGCGATTCTATCGGTCCTGCTGATTGCGCTTGCCGCGCCGGCGCTGGCTGCAACCTATCCGGTGTCGGGAAATTGGGGCGTGGGCGCACCGCCGTCCAAAGGTCCGGTCGATTGCGGCAATTTGCGCGTGATCGGCTTCAACGGCAACCAGCGCACCGACAGCAAAGGCGGCGTGCCAACCTATCGCAATGTGTCGGTGACGCATTCGGGCTCCGGCTATCGCATCGTCGATGAGTTCGCCACCGGGCAGATTTCCAACGCGCGCGCGAACTTTACGCTGCGCCAGATCGATGCCGACCATCTTGAAATGGCGCAAAGTGGCGGAACGCTGAAGCTTCAGCGCTGCAAGTAACCCAAATTTTTCAGTCGCGCGCGATGATCTCGCGCTCGCCGCGGTGAACGAGCGCCGGGCGGGTGCAACCGCGAAGTTTGCGGCGCATCAGGATCGACGGACGACGCTTGCACAGCACGTTGCTGCGGCGCCGGCGCGGACGCGGTCGATCGACCTGGACGCCGCCGATGCGGGCGAAGGGCTCGCGGAAAACGCCGTTGTCCTCGACCAGCAGCGGCAGGCCGAGCACATTGGCCCAGACGCGCCACTCGGCCATGGCGTCGTCAGTCTCATCGGAAACATACAATGGCAGCGCGAGCGTCGGATCCCTGTGCTCGAGGGTGACGCTGGCGCCACCCGACGTTCTGCCCGCGCCCGACGTCAATTTCAGGGAAATCCCGGCAAAGGCGGAAACCGGCAGGTTGAGCGCCATGTGCATGCCGCGCAGAGAGCGCCGCACCACCACGCGCTTGCGATGCAATTCCACCTGCCGCACCTGCTCGTCGGCCGCGGCATCGCTCGCCGCAAAGCGCACAGGCAGGGCGAACGGGTCGAGCCGCAACGCGCGGCTCGACCCGGCGGGACTTCCGCCACTTCGCATCTGACGCCTCAAACTCTCCCAGCGCCGGGCTTTTGCGCCCGGTCGCGCGGAGAACATGGCCTGCAAGGCGTCCGAATTCGCTTAAGGTTCGGGGTTAACCAGGTCTTGCGGGGCTCGCTTCGCAAGCCATGATTGACGAGGTATTGCCGCGCTGCTGCAAATTGTCGGCAGCGGCGGTTGAACCTGCGGGCAACAAGTGCCATCTCCCCGTCATTCCGGGGCAGACCGAAGGGCCTGGACCCGGAATCCAGATGCGTGTTCGGTAGTATCTAAATTCCGGATTCGCTCGCTGCGCGAGCGCCCGGGAATGACAAAAAGAATAGGAACCATCGGCCCTCCATGCGTGCTCCCGCCTCCTCCCTGTTCGATCAGACCGCACTTGCCGAACGCGCCGAGCGCCTGGTGAAGGCCGCACGGGCCGCCGGCGCCGATGCCGCCGACGCGGCGGCGCTGCGCTCGATGTCGCTGTCGGTCGAGGTCCGCGACGGCGCGGTCGAGGAAAGCGAGCGCGCTGAAGGCGACGATCTCGGCCTGCGTGTGCTGGTCGGCCGCCGCCAGGCGGTGGTGTCGACCAATGATATGTCCGCCGACGGCACGGCAGCACTGGCCGAGCGCGCGGTGGCGATGGCGCGCGCGGCGCCGGACGACAAGTTTGCCGGCCTCGCCGACGCGAGCCTGCTGGCCCATGACTTTCCCGACCTCGATTTGATCGATCCCGAGTTGCCAACGGTGGCCGAGCTTGAGACGCAAGCGCGCGATGCCGAAGCGGCCGGGCTTGCCGTGAAGGGCGTCGCCAAATCCGGCGGCGCTTCGGCCTCGGCCGGCATCGGCGGCATGGTGCTGGTGACGAGCACCGGCTTTAACGGCGCCTATCTCGCCTCGCGCCACGGCGTCGCGATGACCGCGATCGCCGGCGAGGGCACCGGCATGGAGCGCGACTACGATTACTCCTCGGCGCTGCACGCCTCCGATCTCGACAGCCCGGGAAAAATCGGCCGCAGCGCCGGCGAGCGCGCGGTCAAGCGCATCAATCCGCGCAAGGTGACGACGCGCAAGGTGCCGGTGGTGTTCGATCCGCGCGTTGCCGGCACCCTGGTCGGGCATCTCGCCAGCGCCGCCAACGGCGCTTCAGTCGCGCGCAAGACCAGTTTCCTGCGCGCGAAGATGGGCGAGAAACTCTTTGCCGACGGTATCCGCATCATCGACGATCCTTTGCGCAAGCGCGGCCTGCGCTCGCAGCCTTTCGACGGCGAGGGCGTCGGCGGCAAGAAACTGGCGCTTATCGATGACGGCGTGCTGCGCGCCTGGCTGCTCGATTGCGCCACCGCGCGCGAACTCAATCTCGCGACCAATGGCCGCGCCCAGCGCAGCACCTCCTCGGTACCATCGCCGGGACCGAGCAACCTGCATATGGAGCCCGGCGCTTTGAGCCCCGACGAACTGATCGCCGATATCAAGGACGGCTTCTATGTCACCGACCTGATCGGCATGGGCGTCAACATGGTGACCGGCGACTACAGCCGCGGCGCGTCGGGCTTCTGGATCGAGAACGGCCAGCGCACATATCCGGTGAGCGAAGTCACCATCGCCGGGCATTTGCTCGACATCTTCCGCACGCTGACACCGGCGAACGATCTCAAGTTCCGCTACGCGACCAATGCGCCGACGCTGCGGCTGGAGGGTCTCACCGTTGCCGGGCAGTGATCCGCTCGCCGGCCGCCTTGAAGGCATTATGCGCGAGGCCGGCGAACTTGCCGTCACCACATCGCGCGGCGAGTACAAACGGTGGACCAAGGGCCACGATAACTCTCCGGTGTCGGACGCCGATATTGCGGTGAACGATTTCCTGCGCGAGCGACTTTCTGCGCTGGTTCCGGAGGCCGGGTGGCTTTCGGAAGAAACCGAGGATCATCCGCCCGGCCGCACGCAGCCGTCGGCATGGATCGTCGATCCGATCGACGGCACCCGCGCCTTTCTTATCGGCCGCGCCGACTGGACCGTATCGGTGGCGCTGGTCGAAAACGGCCGTCCGCGGCTTGCCGCGCTTTATGCGCCGGTGACCGACGAGATGTTCGTCGCCGGCAGCGGCAAGGGCACCACGCTGAACGGCGCGCCGGTTCGCGTCAGCGCTGGCGACACTTTGAAGAACGCGAGCCTCGCCGGGCCGAAGCGCTACCTCGACCGGCTTGCGGGGCTTTGGCCAGGCGTCGAGGCACGGCCCAAGATCCATTCGCTGGCATTGCGGCTTTCCCGCGTGGCGCAAGGGACGCTAGACGCAGCCTTCGCCTCACCCGGCAGTCACGATTGGGACCTCGCGGCGGCCGACCTCCTGCTGCACGAGGCCGGCGGCCTGTTGACCGATTTCAACGGCAAACCACTGCAATTTAACCGGCCCCATACCGTGCACGGCGCGCTGATTGCCGCCGGACCCGCCCGCCACGCCGCGCTGATCGACCTCGTGCGCACCCGCCAGAGCGAGTTTGCATAAACTCGACTTCTGCCGCTAAATCCCGTCTCCATGTCCGCCGCCGGGGCTTTCGCGAAGGAATGAGCTATGACCGAAAAAGGTCCCGCAAAACAATTGCTGCATCTGGTGCTGGGCGGCGAGCTGACCGAACTCGGCGGCAGCGAATTCAAGGATCTCGACAAGGTCGAAATCGTCGGCCTTTACCCGAACTATGCTGCCGCCTACGTCGCCTGGAAGGCGAAGGCGCAGCAAACCGTCGACAACGCGCATATGCGCTATTTCATCGTCCACCTGCACCGCCTGCTCGATCCCGAGAGCGCGCCACGGCCGGTGCACTGAGCGACCGGAGCCGATGACATTTTTCAAGCGTCTTGCCGCTTCATCGGCTTTCCAGAACGCCGCCGGCGCCATCGCCGCATCCTATCTTCGCCTGGTGCGGATGACCACGCGGCCGATTCTCGAGCCGCCGACGGTCTACGACACGGTGCAGATACCGGCCATAATCGCCATGTGGCACGGCCAGCACCTGATGGCGCCGTTCATCAAGCGCGACGACGAACGGCACCGCACCAAGGTGCTGATCTCGCGGCATCGCGACGGCGAGATCAATGCGCGTGCCGCGATGCGGCTGGGCATCGGCACTATCCGCGGCTCCGGCGCACATAGCGGTGAGTTCCACCGCAAAGGCGGCGCCGTGGCGTTCAACGAAATGCTCGCGGCGCTGAAGGAGGGCTACAACGTCGCGCTCACCGCCGACGTGCCCAAGGTGTCACGTGTCGCCGGGCTCGGCGTCGTCAAGCTGGCGCAGCATTCAGGGCGACCGATCTATACTGTGGCGCTCGCGACGCAACACCGCATCGAGTTGAACAACTGGGACCACACCGCCATCAACCTGCCTTTCGGCCGCTTCGCATTGGTAGCGAGCGAGCCTATCTACGTCGACCGCTCTGCCGACGACGCCGCACTCGAAAGTGCGCGCCAGAAAGTCGAAAGCGAGCTCAATCAGGCGACCGCGCGCGCCTACGCGATCGCCGACGGCGCCGGCGGAGCGGCGTCGTGAAGGAGCGAATGCCCGCCGCGCTGCGCGCCTATCGGCTGCTGTCGGCGGCGGCGACGCCATTGGCTCCGCTCTTGCTGGCGCAGCGGCTGCGCCGCGGCAAAGAATACGGCGCCCGGCTCGGCGAACGCCGTGGCGAGAGCGGCATCCGTCGCCCGCCCGGCACGCTCATCTGGGTGCACGGGGCAAGCGTCGGAGAGATCCTCAGCGCGCTGCCGCTCATCGAACGCTTGCGGGCGCGTGACATGCGCGTGCTGGTGACCTCGGGCACAGTCACCTCCAGCGACCTCGCCGAACAACGGCTGCCGCCTGACGTCATTCATCAGTTCGTGCCGCTCGACGCGCCGCGCTTTGTGCGCCGCTTCATCAAGCATTGGCGGCCGAGCCTGGCGCTGTTCGTGGAACAGGACCTGTGGCCAAACCTGATGATCGAGACCACGCGGCGGGGCGTGCCGCTGATCCTGGTCAACGGCCGGCTGTCGGAAGCTTCATTTCAGCGCTGGCGCCGGCTGCCGAACACCATCGCCAGCCTGCTCGCACGTTTCGACCTCTGTCTCGCGCGCACACCGGCGGATGGCGCGCGCTTTTCCGAGCTGGGCGCCCCGCGCGTCGTCACCAGCGGCAATCTCAAGCTCGATGTGCCAGCGCCGCCCGCCGAGGCGCGCGCGCTCGAAGCGCTGAAAAAAGCCATCGGCAACCGCCCGGTGGTGGCTGCAACCTCAACCCACGCCGGCGAAGAGACGGCGATGATCGAGGCGCACCGGCGCTTGCGCAAAAACTATCCTGGCCTGCTGACGCTGATCGCGCCGCGCCATCCCGACCGCGGCGTCGGCATCGCCCAAATCGCCGGCGCGGCGGAACTGAAGACCGCGGTGCGCTCGTTCGGCGAATTGCCCGACGCAGCGACCGAGATCTACGTCGCCGACACGCTGGGCGAACTCGGGCTGATCTACCGCCTGGCGCCGATCGTCTTCATCGGCGGCTCGCTGATCCCGCATGGCGGACAGAACCCGATCGAGGCGGCCAAGCTCGGCGCCGTCATTCTGCACGGCCCGCATGTGGACAATTTCGCCGAAATCTATGCCGCGCTCGACGCTGCGCATGGCGCCGAACCGGTGGGTGATGCCGGCCGGCTCACCGCCGCGATCGGCAAGCTCCTGTCCTATCCGCAGGCGCGCGCGCACATCTCTGAAAATGCGCGGGCAACGGTCGAAGCGCAAAGCGGCGCGCTTGAGCGCACCTTGCAATCGCTTGAGCCTTACCTGACGCAGCTGCAGCTCGCCGAACGGGCGCGCCGTGCGTGAGCCGGCGTTCTGGTGGCGCAAGCCTGGGCTGGCCGCCGCCCTGCTGGCGCCCGTTGCTGCCGTCTATGGCGCCGTTGCCGCAAGCCGCATGACGCGGTCCGGCGCGCGCGGCGGCGTACCGGTGCTGTGCGTGGGAAATTTCACCCTCGGCGGCAGCGGCAAGACGCCGGCGGTGATGGCGATTGCGAAGATACTGCAAGGCCAGGGAAAGCAGGTCTTTTGTCTCAGCCGCGGCTACGGCGGCAGCATCGCCGGCCCAAAGCAGGTGGATGCCCATGCCGACCTCGCTCCGCAAGTCGGCGACGAAGCGCTGCTCCTGGCGCGCGTCGCGCCGACGATTGTCTCGCGCAACCGCGTCGACCGGCACGGACGCCGCGCGCGCGGCCGGCGCCCATATCGTGCTGATGGATGACGGCTTGCAGAACGGCACCGTCGTCAAGGACCTCACCATCGCCGTCGTCGACGGCCGCCGCGGCATCGGCAACGGCAAAGTGTTTCCCGCCGGCCCTTTGCGCGCGCCGCTCGAGGCGCAATGGACGCGCAGCGATGCGCTGCTGGTGATCGGCGAGGCGAGTGGCGCTGCGAACGTGATCGCCGCCGCCAAGGCGCGCGGCAAGCCTGTGCTGCATGCAAGGCTCGTCCCCGATCCGGCAACGGTGACGGCGCTCACCGGCAAGCGGGTGTTGGCCTTTGCCGGTATCGGCGATCCGGAAAAATTCTTCGCCACCGTCGCCGCCGCCGGCATCGCTGCCGCGCGGCGCGCAGCCTTCCCCGATCATCACCGCTTCACCGCCGAAGAGGCGGCTTCGCTGGTGATGCAGGCCGAGCACGATGGCCTTGAGCTGCTCACGACGGAAAAGGATCATGCACGCATGAGCGGCGACGCAGGATTGGCAGCGTTAGCCGAGCGTGCGCACGTGCTGCCGGTCACGCTCGCATTCGACAAGCCGGATGAACTGAAAGCGTTGCTGGCGAAAGCGATTGAGCGCTAGCTGGCGCGCGGTTCGCGGCTGTGCTGCATGACCGCTTCCGGCGTGGCATAGGCCTCCTGCCGGTCGACGCTCCAGTATTTGAGCTCCTCAAGCGGGATCGGCACGCCGGTCACCGCACAGCGCACGAAGGCGCCGGGGCGAACCACGCGGAAGTCGCCGTCGAGATATTTCACTTCCGCCTCCCCGCTCATTGGCGGGGAGCGATCGTAGCGGTTGAGCAAAAGCGGCCTCCATGCCGGCGCGGCGGTCGGCGGCAAACATAGTGCTTCGCCCGGCCAAACGAAACCCTAAACACCATGAATGCCCAGCTTATGGGCTATGCGCCGAACAGGTTCCCCTGCCCACCGGCGCCTCCGCGCGGACGTTGTTTTGGCTTTGCTGCCGCAGGCTGCGCCGCGAGCGCGCTATCGGCCGTGGCGCCGACGCGGCCGTCGGAAAACTCGATCTCCAGCGGCGCCCCGCCAGCAACGGCAGCGGCCGAGCGCAGCGGCTGGCCTTCGCCGTCGCGCACGAGAGCAAAGCCCCGCGCCAAGACACCACGATAGGAAAACGCCGCCAGCAATTGCCCGGCGCTGCGCAGCCTCTGCGAGCGGCGGTCCAGGGTGACACGGCCCGCGCGAGCGCGCCGCCCGTCGAGCGCAGTGACGATCTCCAGCCCGCGCGCCAGCCGCTGCCGCAGCAAACGCGGCGACAGCTGCGCGGACACGCGCGTCAACTGCCGGTGATGGATCTGCGCATTGGCGATAAGCGCCCGCGGCAGCCGCGCGGCGCAGGCGTCGAGCCGCTGGCGTGGAGCGCTGAGCAAGTCATCGAGCGCCGGCAGCGCCCGCGATAGCAGTCGCAATTCCTTGCGCCGCTGCTCGACGCCGCGCTGCCAGCAGGCAAGCTTGCGGATGCCGAGATCGGCCAAAGTTGCGAGAAGCTCGCTGCGCACCGGCACCGCCCGTTCGGCCGCGGCGGTCGGCGTCGGCGCGCGCCAATCGGCGACGAAATCGATCAGCGTGAAATCGGTCTCGTGGCCAACCGCGGAGATGAGCGGGATCATGCTGTCGCTGGCGGCAAGCACGACGATCTCCTCGTTGAACGACCACAGGTCTTCAAGCGAGCCGCCGCCGCGCGCGACGATGATCAGGTCCGGGCGCGGCAGCTTCCCACGCTGCGGCAGCGCATTGAAGCCGGCAATGGCGTTTGCCACTTCGGCGGCGGAGGTTTCGCCCTGCACCCGCACCGGCCAGACCAGCACGCGGCGCGGGAAGCGGTCGGCAAGGCGATGCAGGATGTCGCGGATGACGGCGCCGGTCGGCGATGTGACGACGCCGATCACTTCCGGAATGAACGGCAGAAGCTGCTTGCGCGCTTCGTCGAACAGGCCTTGCGCCGCGAGCCTCTTCTTGCGCTCCTCCAGGAGCTTCATCAGCGCGCCGATGCCGGCGGGCTCCAGCGTTTCGATCACGATCTGGTATTTCGACGAGCCGGCGAAGGTGGTGAGGCGGCCGGTGGCAATGACGTCGAGCCCCTCCTCCGGTTTGACGCGCATGCGGCCGAAGACGCCCTTCCAGATCACGGCCTCCAGCACCGCCTTGTCGTCCTTGAGACGGAAATAGCAGTGGCCGGAGGGAGACGACCCTTTGAAGCCGGAGATTTCGCCGCGCACGCGCACGTAGCCATAGGCGTCCTCAACGGTGCGCTTGAGCGCCGCCGACAGCTCGGAGACGGTCCATTCCACAACATTATTCAGGGCTGGCTCTGCCATTCGGGCGAATTCTTGAAGTGCGAAGCGGCATGCTACACAAAAGCTGCCGCGAGAGCCTGTTTGTATTTCCCAACTATGCCACGAATGCGGCGTGCTCCCTCTCCCCTGTGGGGAGAGGGCTGGGGTGAGGGGGTCGGTGACTCTCGATAGGCTATAAGCCCTCACCCGACGCGCTGCGCGCGTCGACCTTCCCCTATGGGAGAGGCGAAGTGGAGTTTGCGGCACGCATGAACATCCTCATCCTCGGTTCCGGCGGGCGCGAGCATGCGCTGGCCTGGAAGATGGCGGCGAGCCCGCTCACCGACAAGCTCTATTGCGCGCCGGGCAATGCCGGCATTGCGCAGGAGGCGGAATGCGTCGCGCTCGATCTTGCCGACCACAAGGCGGTGATCGCCTTTGCCAAGGAAAAAGCCATCGACCTCGTGGTGGTCGGGCCGGAGGCGCCGCTCTGCGCCGGCATCGTCGACGATCTGGAAGCCGCCGGCATCAAAGCCTTTGGCCCCAGCAAATGGGCGGCGCGGCTGGAAGGCTCCAAGGGCTTCACCAAGGACCTGTGCAAGGCCAACGGAATTCCGACCGCGGCCTATGAGCGCTTCAAGGGCGCTGCGGCGGCAAAAGAGTACGTGCGCAAAAAAGGCGCGCCGATCGTGGTCAAGGCCGACGGCCTTGCCGCCGGCAAGGGCGTGGTTGTGGCGGAGACCGCGCAAGAGGCCGAAGCCGCAATCGACATGATGTTCGGCGGTGGGCTGGGCGCGCCGGCGTGGGAAATCGTGATCGAGGATTGCCTCGTCGGCGAGGAGGCGTCGTTCTTTGCGCTATGCGACGGCGAGACCGCGATCCCCTTGGCGTCGGCGCAGGATCACAAGCGTGCATTCGATGGCGACAAGGGACCGAACACCGGCGGCATGGGCGCCTATTCGCCGGCGCCGATCATGACCGCGGACCTAAACAAGCAGGTCATGGATGAAATCATCATGCCGACCGTGCGCGCGCTGAAAGCGATGGGCGCGCCCTACAAGGGCGTGTTGTTCGCCGGGCTGATGATCACCAAGAGCGGCCCGCAGCTCATCGAATACAATGTCCGCTTCGGCGATCCGGAATGCCAGGTGCTGATGCTGCGCATGATGTCCGACCTTGTGCCTGCGCTGCTGGCGGCGCGCGACGGGCAATTGAAAAATTTCGATTTGCGCTGGCACGTCGATACTGCGCTTACCGTGGTGATGGCGGCGAAAGGTTATCCGGGCAGTTACACCAAAGGCACCGTGATCGAGGGGCTCGACGACGCCGCGCAAGTCGAAGGCGCGCAAATCTTTCACGCCGGAACGAAATTGGAGAATGGAAAGATCATTGCCAATGGCGGCCGCGTGTTGAACGTCTGCGCGCTGGGCAAGAATGTGGCGGAAGCGCAGCAGCGCGCTTATTCCGCGGTCGACAAAATAAAATGGCCGGAAGGATTCTGCCGCCGCGACATCGGCTGGCGCGCGATGGTACGCGAGTAGAAATTAATTTTTCGCAATGATCGCAAGAGATTTCACATCTGCGTTATCGCAGGCGACAAATTTCTTGCGTCTTTAGTCGCAGACGCGTGCGCACTCTAAGCAATGCGCGCGTTTTTGACGCAACAAAATAAACATCCGATAAATTCGATTTTATTCCAGATGGCTCCCATGCGCGTACATCGCTATCGGCGCGCGCGGAAATTCCTATTTTGCGCGCGGGGCTATTACAGGAGACTTGAAATGAGAAAGTATCTTTTGGCCGCCGCGCTTGCTGTCCTTGCAGGTTCGTCGGCTCTGGCCGCGACGCATCACACTCGTGCGGTGCGCAACGATCCGGCGAAGTCAGCCTACGATTACGTCACGCCGAGTTCCGACATCGTCGGTTCGACCGGAGTACTCGGGGCCGGCGCCAATCCGGTTACCCAGTCGCGGCAGCTTGAAGACAATCAGGCCAATTTCGGCGACTGATCGTCACGCCTGACCTACGACAACCCAAAGCCCGGCCTCGCGCCGGGCTTTGTTCTGCCGCCACGTAGCTCGATGCGAAAGCGTTGCGGTGAAGCCGGTGCCCGCAGCGCTTGCGGGTAAGGCCCTACCGTGCAGGCCCTTCCCGTGCGGGCCGTATCCGTAGTCCTACGCGTGTTTTTCATTCGCGGCGCAGGCGATGCTGCGCCGCAAGGACAGGGAGATTTTGGAGTGTCCCATGAAGAAACTCGTGACTGCTGTTTTGATCGCCGCATCGGTCGCCACGCCGGCGCTGGCCAAGTCTCACCACCTGGCCTCGCCACAGGCGGCTGCAGCGCAGGCGTCGGTGCCTTCTTCCTCGGCCGATCCCTACAGCGTGATCATCAACGGCCAGAGTGTCGGCCGCGACCCCGACGCCAATGTGCGACTGATGTTGACGCGCGATCCGCAGACCTACTCGTCGTGATTTCGACGCAATAGCGACAGCGACGCAAAGCCCGGCTCAACGCCGGGCTTTGTGCTAAGGGAGGCTGGCCGGGGCATGCCGCCGGTGCAGCGTCTTTACGCGCGCCCCGGAATGCCGAATAAAGCGCCATGGCCAGCATCGACCGGCAGCAGGCGTTTTCCGGCACCAAGGAGGTGGCCTCCGCGCTGGTGCTCGATGCGGCGCGGCTCGAGAACTATTTCACGCAGAATGTGACAGGCTTCGCCGGGCCGCTGACAGTCAAGCAATTCAAGGGCGGGCAGTCGAACCCGACTTATCTCCTGGATACTCCGACGCGGCGCTATGTGCTGCGGCGCAAGCCGCCGGGCAAATTGCTGCCCTCGGCGCACGCGGTCGACCGCGAATACCGCGTCATCCGCGCGCTCTACGCGCAAGGCTTTCCGGTCGCCGAACCGATCCTCTACTGCGCCGACGACAGCATCGCCGGCACGGCGTTCTACGTGATGGGCTTTGTCGACGGCCGCGTGTTCTGGGAACCGCAGATGCCCGGCTCGAATGCCGCGGAGCGCGCCGCGGTCTATGACGCGATGAACGCAACCATTGCGCAGCTGCACAGCTTCGATCCGGCACGCATCGGGCTTTCCGATTTCGGCAAGGGCGAGAATTATGTCGCGCGCCAGGTCGAGCGCTGGTCGAAGCAATACCGCGCCTCGGAAACGGAAAAAATCGACGCCATGGAACGACTGATCGACTGGCTGCCGCAGCATATTCCGCCCGGCGGCCCGGTGCGGCTGGTGCATGGCGACTACCGGCTCGACAATCTCATCGTCGCGGCGAAGAGCCCGGATATTCTCGCCGTGCTCGACTGGGAATTGTCGACGCTCGGCGATCCGCTCGCCGATTTCACCTACCACTTGATGGCCTGGCACATGCCGCATTCGGACAGCGCCGCCGGCACCGCCTCACTGGCCGGCCACGACCTTGCCGCGCTCGGCATTCCGACAATGGCGGACTATGTTGACGCCTATGTCGCGCGCACCGGGCTTGATCCGCGTCCGGCGCTGCCGGTCTATCTCGCCTACAATTTCTTCCGCATCGCCGCCATTCTGCAAGGCATCATCGGCCGCGTGCGCGACGGCACTGCCACCTCGGAATTTGCGCCCGCCAAGGCCGAGCTGATCCGCCCTCTGGCGGAAAAAGCCTGGGAATTCGCCCGCGCGGCCGGGGCGGACTGAACACGGTCAACAGATCCTTTCACCTCACGGTCGAATTTCGCGCGGCGGCGCAGCGCAAAATTGAGGACGGCCGCTACGCTGCGGCCTCAATTGAAAGTGCAATCATGTCCGTGAGTACAATCGGCGTTCAGACCGTCATGCCGCAAACTGAAACCGGGCCGAACACCCCGCCGCCGCAACCGCAGCCGCAAGCGGCGAACGATAATGACGCCGACGGCGCCCCCAAGCAGGCGCCGCCGCCTCCGGGCATGGGCAAGTACGTCGACAAAACCGTATAGCTATCGTCGCGCCGCGAAGAACTCGCGCAAGAGCGCGGCGCCGTCGCTTTCGGAAATTCCGCCATAGACTTCCGGCCGATGATGGCAGGTGGCTTGCGTGAAAAAGCGCGCGCCGTTTTCCACCGCACCGCCTTTCGGATCGGCGGCGCCGAAATAAAGCCGGCGGATGCGGGCAAAGGACATCGCCGCCGCGCACATGGCGCAGGGCTCCAGCGTCACATAGAGATCGCAGTCGCTGAGCCGCTCGGAGCCAAGCGCGCCTGCTGCGGCGCGGATTGCCAGCATTTCGGCATGCGCGGTCGGGTCTTTGTCGGCGAGCGTGCGGTTTCCGGCGCGGGCAACGATCGTTTCGCCGCGCACGATGACGCAGCCGACCGGCACTTCGCCGCGCGCTGCGGCAGCGCGGGCTTCTTCCAAGGCGAATTGCATGAACGAAGGCGAGGTCATTGTGTTTTCCGCCATGCCCGGCTTTATGCGGGGCATCCACGTCTTTTATGCCGCACCGTGTATAAGGCGTGGATGGCCGGGACAAGTACCACGACCGGGCCGGCCGATGGCCGGGCCCGGTTGCCCGGCCATGACGGCTGATAGGCATGAACGATACATCAAAGCTCGAAGGCGAACGCATCGCCAAGGTGATCGCGCGGGCGGGGCTTGCCTCGCGGCGCGAGGCAGAGGCCTGGATCGCCGCGGGCCGCGTCGCCGTCAACGGCGCGGTTATCGCTTCGCCGGCGCTCAACGTCACGGCCGCGGACCACATCGCGGTCGATGGCATCGCCCTGCGAAGCCGCGAGCGCACGCGGCTGTTCCTCTACAACAAGCCGCGCGGGCTGGTGACCACGCATTCCGACCCGCAGGGGCGGCCGACAATCTTTCGCGCACTGCCGAAAAACCTGCCGCGGCTGATCAGCGTCGGCCGGCTCGACCTCAACACCGAGGGGCTGCTGTTGCTCACCAATGACGGCGGCCTCGCGCGCGTGCTGGAATTGCCGACGACCGCCTGGCTGCGCCGTTACCGCGTGCGCGCGCACGGCCGCGTCACCCAAGACGCGCTCGATCGTTTGCGCTCCGGCGTCACCATCGACGGCGTGCGCTACGGACCGGTCGAGGCAACGCTCGACCGCGAACAGGGCAGCAATGTCTGGCTCACGTTTGCGATCCGCGAAGGCAAGAACCGCGAGGTGCGCAAGGTGCTGGAGTCGCTCGGGCTGAAGGTCAACCGGCTGATCCGTGTCTCGTTCGGACCGTTCCAGCTGGGAGAGCTGGACGATGGCGCGGTCAAGGAAATCGAGTCGCAGGCGCTGCGCGCCGAACTCGGCGAAAAAATCGTCAGCGAGGCCGGCTGCGATTTCGAGTCGCCGATTATCGAGCACGAGCCGAACCCCTCCACGTCATCCCGAGGCGAGAGCGCGCAATGCGCGCGAGCATCGGAAGACGGCGGGCCGCTCATCCTTCGAGGCGCGAAGGCGCGCAGCTCAGGATGACGGATCGAAGCCTTCGCGCGGCCGCGAGCCTAAAAAGCCGCCCCGCCGCGACCGCCGCGGCGGGCCGCGCCCATCGAGACCGAAATAATGCGCGTGGTCGGCGGCAGATTGCGCTCGCGGCCGATCGCCGGACCGAAGGGCGAAGGCCTTGCGCCCGACCGCCGATCGCTTGCGCGAAGCGCTGTTCAACATCCTCACCCACGCCTATGGCGACCCGGTTAGTGGTGCGCGCGTGCTCGATCTGTTCGCCGGCACCGGTGCGCTCGGCATCGAGGCGATCTCGCGCGGGGCTTCCTACGCGCTGTTCGTCGACGACGGCGTCGAGGCGCGGGCGCTGCTGCGCGACAATGTCGAGTCGCTGGGGCTCGGCGGCGTCACTCGCATCTTCCGCCGCGACGCGACGAAACTGGGACCCGCGCATCCGCTGGAGCCGTTCTCGCTCGCCTTCCTCGATCCGCCCTATGGCAAGGGCCTTGCCGAAAAGGCGCTCGCTTCGGCGCGCGAGGGCGGCTGGCTGGTACCGGGTGCGCTGGTGGTGGTCGAAGAAGCAGTCGATGCCGGCTTCAAGGCGCCGGAAGGGTTCAGCGAGCTCGAGCGTCGCCAATACGACGATACGGAGCTGGTAATTCTTCGTGCTCCCTAGCGGCGACCGAACAGCCGCTCGATATCGCCGAGCTTCAATTCAACATAGGTCGGGCGGCCGTGGTTGCACTGGCCGGAATTGGGCACCGCTTCCATCTCGCGCAACAGCGCGTTCATCTCCTCCGGCTTGAGCCGCCGGCCGGCGCGCACCGAGCCGTAACAGGCCATGGTGGCGGAGACGTGCAGCAGCCGGCGCTCCAGCGGCAGCTCATCGTCCCATTCGGCCATGTGCTCGGCGAGGTCGCGCAGCAGCCCGCGCACGTCGACTTCGCCCAACAAAGCCGGCGTCTCGCGCACCGCCACCGCGCCGGGACCGAAGGCCTCGATGACGAGGCCGAAGCGCGCGAGCTCCGTCGGCGCGGGCGACGAGCCGTGCCGCGTCGGCCTCGTCGAGCTCGACGATCTCCGGAATGAGCAGGATCTGCCGCGCCACGCCGGACTTCTCCAGCGCCGCCTTCATCCGCTCATAGACGATGCGCTCATGCGCGGCGTGCTGGTCGACGATGACCAGCCCGTCGCGCGTCTGCGCAACGATATAGGTCTCGTGCAGCTGCGCGCGGGCGGCGCCGAGCGGGCGCTCGATCAGCTCCGGCGCCGGCTCGTGGCTCTCGACGCGGGCGTCGGCCGATGGCGCGCCGACATCGAAGGCGGATTGCGCGGCTTCGGCAAAGCCAAGCGCGGCGTTGCCACGCATGGGAAAGCTCGCCGGCCGCGCAAGGGGCGCTGAATGCGAGCGCCGCCAGTCGTAGGAACCGCGTCTGGCCACGCCGAGCGGACGGAACGCGGCGATGGTGGCGCTGCCGCCCGTGGTCGCCGCGCGCTGACCCTCACGCGACAGCGCCGTCTTCAGCGCGCTCACGATCAGCCCGCGCACCAGCCCGCCGTCGCGGAAGCGCACTTCGGTCTTGGCCGGATGCACGTTGACGTCGACCTCGCGCGCTGAAAGCGTGACGAACAGCGCCAGCACCGGATGGCGGTCGCGCGGCAGGTAATCGGCGTAAGCCGCGCGCACCGCGCCGACCAGCAGCTTGTCGCGCACCGGGCGGCCGTTGACGAAGAGATACTGGCCGAGCGTATTGGCGCGCGAGAGTGTCGGCAGCCCGGCGAAGCCTTCGACGCGCACGCCGTCGCGTTCGGCCTCAATAGTGACGGCATTGGCGCGGAAATCGGCGCCGAGCACGTCGCCGAGGCGCGTGAGCCGATCGGCCGCCGCGCCCCAGGTCACCGGCGCGCGCTCCTCGCCGGCGAGCGTGAAGGCGACATCGGGGCGGCTCATGGCGAGGCGGCGCACCACCTCGCGCACGGCCTCCGCCTCGCTGCGGTCGGTTTTCAGGAATTTCAGCCGCGCCGGCGTCGCATAGAACAGATCGCGCACTTCGACGCTGGTCCCCTGCCCGAGCGCCGCCGGCTTCACAGCAGACTTCTCGCCGGCATCGACCTCGATCGCCCAGGCATGAGGTTCGCCGGCGTGGCGCGTGGTGATCGTCAGCCGCGCCACGGCGCCGATCGAGGGCAGCGCCTCGCCGCGAAAACCGAGCGTGTTGATGGCGAGCAGGTCGTCGCCGGCAAGCTTGGAGGTGGCGTGGCGCTCGACCGCAAGCGCCAGATCGGCGCGGCTCATGCCCTCGCCGTCGTCGGTGACGCGAATCAGCCTGCGGCCGCCGCCGTCGGTGAGCACGTCGATGCGCCTGCGCGCCTGCATCGAGCGCGTTCTCGACCAGTTCCTTGACCGCGCTCGCCGGCCGCTCGACCACCTCGCCGGCGGCGATGCGGTTGACGATCGATTCGGAGAGCTGGCGGACGGGCATCGGGCTGGCCTGATTCGGTTTCAGCCCGATTCTACCGGCGCGTGGCGGCCTTCGCGAGGCAAAGGCGGACACTGCCCCCGCTATTCAAGCGACGGCTTGCCGCCGCGCAGGCTCTTGATGTGAGAGCGATGCCTTTTGCCCTCGACGCGGCGCTTTTTCTCGCCTTTGGGCACCTTGGTGGCGCGGCGCGGCGTCGGCTTCACCGCGGCCTGGCGGATGAGATCGGCGAGGCGCTCGCGCGCGTCGGCGCGGTTGCGCTCCTGCGTGCGGTGCTGCTGGGCGATGATGACGATGACGCCCTCCTTGGTGAGGCGTTTGCCGGCGAGCCGCATCAACCGCACGGCGACGTCGTTGGGCAGCGACGGCGAATGGCGCACGTCGAAACGAAGCTGCACCGCCGAGGAGACCTTGTTGACGTTCTGCCCGCCGGGGCCGGAGGCGCGCACGAAGGCTTCCGACAGTTCGGATTCGTCGATGGCGATGGCGTCGGTGATGCGGAGCATGAGAATGCCTCAATCGGCCTCATGGTGAGGAGCCGGCCGAGCGTAGCGAAGGCTGGCGTCTCGAACCATGGGGCCGCCCCATCCTTCGAGACGCGCCCTTTGGCCGCTCCTCAGGATGAGGGCGGCGAAGCCAGATACTTCTTCGCCAGCACCTTGCCCTCTTCCACCGCCGGCTGATCGAAGGCATCGACGCCGAGCAGATGCGCGGCGACGATGGTCTCGAGCATGAAATGCATCAGCAGTTCGCCGAGGCTTGCTTCGTCGAGCTTGGGGATCGCGATCGTGCGCACCGGACAGCCGTTCTTGGCCAGCGTGTCGGCGGTGGCGCGCGCTTCCGCCGCGGCAAGATCGCCGATGGTTTTGCCGCCGAGCCCCGGCTCGCCGGCGAGCGCGGCCAGTTCCTTGTCGATGCGCGGACCGAGGCCGGCGCTGGCGACGCTGACCACGGTGAACAGTTTGTCGCGCGGGCCGCCCAGATAGAGCTGCACCTGGCTGTGCTGGTCCACCGGTCCGAGCGCGCCGACCGGCGTCGTGCCCTTGCCGTTCTTGCCGAGGCTCTCGGCCCATAGCTGCACGTACCAGTGCGTGAAGCGCTCCAGACGGTCGCAATAGGCCATGACCACGCTGATCGTCTTGCCCTTGCTCTCGGCGAGCGCGACCGACAATGCGGCGCCAAGCGCGGCCGGCACCTCGGCCGGCTTTCTTCTTTGCCAGCACGGGCGCAAGCGCCGCCGCGGCACCTTTGCGGATTGCCGCGATGTCGAGACCGAGGATGGCCGCCGGCAAAAGTCCGACATTGGTGAGTGCCGAGAACCGCCCGCCGACGCCAGGATCGTGATCGAGCATCGGCACCTGATGCTTGCCGAGCAGATCGCGCAAGCCGTTGCGCTTACCGGCTTTGGCCGGTTCGGAGATGCCGAGGAAGGCGGCGCGCGGATCGACACGCGCTGCCTTGACCGCCGAGAGCGCGGCGATGGTCTGCATCAGCGTTTCTGCAGTGCCGCCGGATTTCGAGATCGCGACAAATCGCGAGGTTGCCAGCGGCAGCTTCGCCAGCATGGCCTCGAATGACAGTGGATCGAGATTGTCGATGAAATGCACCCGCGGGGGCTCGCGCAACGCGCCAACGCCCGGCACGGCATAGCCCGCCAACTGCGCCAGCGTCTGCCCGCCGAGGCTGGAGCCGCCGGTACCGAGGATGACGATATCGGTCGCGCCATTCGAGAGCTTCCTGGCCGCGTCGCGAATGCCGGCGAGATCGTCCTGCCTGTCCGGCAGCCGCAGCAGCGGCAAGCCGCCGTCGGCATGGCGCGCGCGCAGCCAGTCAAGCGCGCCATCGGCGCGCCCAAGCGTGGCATTCAGCGCATCGGCGGCGACGCCGTGTGCCCCGATGCTCTTTTCAAGCGCGCTGTCGATCGATTGATGGATTGCCATGGCAGCCGCAGGTTTCGCACCCCGTATTTGCCGGGAGTCGGGACCGGGCACAACCGTGAAAACGAGGGATCGTTCCGCTCACTCCGAACTGACGCCGGCCGGCTTGCCGGCGACGGTGACCAGCATGCCACCGGCATAGAGGCGCTTGGCCACCCGCTTGGCATCGCCGATGGTGACGGCATCGATGACGGCCCCGCGGCGATCAATGTAGTCGATGCCGAGATTGTCGAGCTGGATCTGCGTCAACTGCGCGGCGATCTTGCCCGAGGTGTCGAGGCCGAGCGCGTAGGAATTCTTCACATACGACTTGGCGGCGGCGAGTTCCATTGCGGTCGGGCCGTCTTCGGCCATGCGCTTGGTTTCGCTCTGGATGATCGCCAGCGTATCGCCGGTGCGGTCGGCGCGGGTGGCGGTGCCGCCGAGAACGACCGCAGAACTCTTGAACCAGACCAGGCTGTCGGAGACGCCATAGGCAAGCCCGCGCTTCTCGCGCACCTCTTTGTAGAGGCGCGAGGTGAAGGCGCCGCCGCCGAGGATGTGATTGACCAGATAGGCCGCCATGAAATCCGGGTCGCTGCGCTCGATGCCCGGCCCGCCGAAAGTCACCACCGCTTGCGGCACGTCGATCGGGATGACGATGCGGCGGCCGAGGCCGGCCGCGGTCGCTGCCGGCACCGGTTTGAGGTTGTTTTTCGCCGGCAGCGAGGCAAAGGCGCGATCGATCAGCTTGCCTGCCGACTCGGCGTCGATGTCGCCGACGATCGAAATCGTCAGCCCGTTGCGGGCGAAGGCGCGGCCAACATAGTCGCGCATGTCGGCGACGGTGATGCGCGGCACTGTTTCAAGCGTTCCGCCGCTTTCGAGGCCGTAAGGATGGCCGGGAAAGGCGGTCGCCCACCAGTTGCGGTTGGCGATTTCGTTGGGACTGACGGCGGCGCGGCGCAGCAACGACAATTGCTGGCTGCGCATGCGCTCGACCGCCTCGGCGTCGAAGCGCGGCGCGGTCGAGCGCAAGATGCAGAAGGTCGAAAGCCTCGTCGCGATTGTCGTTGAGCGTGCGCAGCGAGCCGTAGAAATAGTCGCGGCTGACGCGGAAGCCGAGCTCGATGGCGCTGTCTTCCAGCTTCTCGTGGAAAGTCTTGCCGTCGAGGTAGCCGGCGCCTTCGTCGAGCAGGCTGGCGGCGAGATTGGCGGCGCCGGATTTGTCGGCCTCGTCCTGGCTGGAGCCGCCATGAAAGGCGTAATTGAGCGAGATCAGCGGCACCGTTTGCTCGCGCACCAGCCAGGCCTCGATCCCGGCGGGGCTGACAATGCGCTCGATATGCATCGCCGATGCAGGCGTGGCGGCGATCAGGGCCAGCAGCGCGAGCGCTGTATAGTGCGATACGCCGCATCATGATTTTTTCTCCGCCTGCGCGCTCGTGTCCTTGACCAGATAGCCGGTGACCGAGCGTTTCTTGTCGAGCCATTGGCGGGCGGCATCCTGCACCTGCTGGCGCCGTCACCACGCGGATGCGATCAGGCCAGCGCTGCACGTCGCTAACGGTTGCGCCGGTGGTAAGCGCGGTGCCGTACCAGCGCGCAAGACTCATCTGATTGTCCTGGGCATAGACCGCATCGGCGATCAGCCGGGTCTTGGCGCGCGCCAATTCATCGGCGGCGATGCCTTTGTCGATGACCGTCGGCGATGACGCCGTCGATATCGCCTTCGAGCTGCGGCAGGCTGGTGCCCGGCTGCGGCACGCCGTAGACGCCGAATTTAGACATATCGATCGCGGAACTGTCGTAATAGGCGCCGGCGGCAACGGCGACGTGCTTGTCGGCGACCAGCGCGCGGTAGAGCCGGCTGTTCTCGCCGGTGCCGAGGATTTGGCGACAGCACTTCCAAGCGCCTCGGACTGGCCGGGCTTGCCGCTGTGAAACGACGGCACCAGGTAGGCGCGCTGCAGCATCGGCTGCTCGACGTGCGGGTCGGCAAGCGTCAGCGAACGCACCGCCGCGGGCGGCGGTTCCTGCGGACGCTCGACGCGGAACGATGTTCTTGTTGGCGGGGAGCTTGCCGTAGGTTTCTTCGGCGAACTTGCGCGCCTGATCCGGCTCGATATCGCCGGCAACAACGACGATCGCATCGTTGGGCGCGTAAAAACGGCGATAGAAACCGATGGCGTCGTCGCGGTCGAGCTGCTCCATCTCGTGACGCCAGCCGATGGTCGGCTTGCCGTAAGGGTGATTGAGATAGAGCGCGGCATCGATCTGAATTCGCCAAGCCGCGCGCGCGGATTGTTCTCGACGCGCATGTTCTCTTCTTCGAGGATCACGTCGCGCTCGGGCAGCACCACGTCGTCGGTGAGCTTGAGGCCGGTCATGCGGTCAGCCTCGAATTCCATCATCGACTTTAGCTGATCGGGTGGGATGCGCTGGTAATAGCCGGTGTAGTCGTTCGAGGTGAAGGCGTTTTCGTGTGCGCCGACGGCGGCGACGGCCAGCGAGAACTTGCCGCTCGGATTTTTTGCCGTGCCCTTGAACATCAGATGCTCGAGGAAATGCGCCAAGCCCCGATTTGCCCGCCGTCTCGTCAGCGGCGCCGACCTTGTACCAGACCATGTGGGTGACCACCGGCGCGCGGTGATCGGGAATGACGACCAGTTCGAGGCCATTCGCCAGAGTGAAATCGGCAATCGAAGGCGCGGCGGCCGCGGGCGACGGCCGCGCCGGCAATAACAAGAGCTCCGATGACCGCGGCATCGAGCAGCGATCGAAGCATGCGCGTTCATTTGGCTGACATCCGATTATTCCGCCGCCGGCGCTGCCGCGCCCGCGGCCAACAGCCGCCACCTTCGAAGCAACGTCGCGAAAACCAGCCGGCCAAACGCTAGTACTTCGGACCCACGTGGTTGGTGTAGTAGTCGGCGCTCGTTGGCACCTTCGCTTTTTCCTTGCCGACGCCGTAGGGCTGGTCGGGAGACGGCGTCTGGTAGCCGGCCGGCGGATCGGTCAGGCTTGCGCGCGGCGGCTCGCCGGTGAATTTGGCAGCTTGTTCGTCATCCTTTTTGCCGAACATGTTGCTGAAGAGGCCGCCATTGTAGCCCAGTTCCGACGGGCTGACAGGGACGGCGGCGATTCCTCGTAGGTCATCGCACCGGCGTCGCGTTGCGGAATTTTTGCGCTGACCGACGTCCAATTTGTTCGGCGACAGACGGCTTGCGGTTGTCCTCAAACTTCTGGCTGGTATCGATGCCCGCGTTACGCTCGGCCGCCTTGATCTGTTTCTGCGCGCTTGACGTCCGGATCGACCGGCCAGTTTGGGTCTTTGGCGGCAGCGTCCGTTTCCGGCGGCGGCAGTGAATTGCTCGGCGGGATCACCAGCGGCGCGCGCTCGCGATACTCGATCCCCTTGGTATTGGGCCCCTGCAAGGCCGATGCCTTCGAGCAGGTTGCGCAGAAATCTTGATGTCAGGCGCTTCGTCGTCGTCGCCGGCGCGCGCCGGCGTCCAGGCGAGAACGGCGACAACGGCGACCGCGCAGCCAAAAGACAGCGCAGGGCAGAATCTTGCGGTTATCGGTCGCAGCTAAACACCGATTTCGCACTCGCTCTTTCGCTGGGGCCATCGCCAGACCCGCATCTTGCCCGGCATCAGGGCGCTTTTGCGGCGCGGTCCCCGCTCACGGACTCATACAGCAGGCCGATAACCCCGGCAACGATAGCGACATCGGCGAGATTAAAGACATACCAGTCGAACCGCCAATTTGCTGCCGGAAATGTGAAAAAACACGAAATCGGCGACCCAGCCATAGGCCAGCCGGTCGATGGCGTTGCCCACCGCCCCGCCGATAATCAACCCGAGCGACAGCGCGGTCAGCCGGGTATGGGCGCGGGCGAGCCAGACCCAGAGCAGCACCACGGCGACCACCTTGAAGCCGAGCATCACCCATTGGCCGAGCGCGCCTTGGGTCTGGAACAGGCCGTAGCTGATGCCGGTGTTGCGGGCGAGCACGAAATCGATGAACGGCGTGACGTGCACGGGGCTGCGGTCGGCGAGTCGTAGACCCGCAGGAGGTATAGCTTGCTGGCCTGGTCGAGGACGCAAGCAATGGCCGCGACGATGAGGCCGAGAGCGCGTGAAGGGGCCGGAGAGATAGGACGAAGCGCTCATCGTTGCCCGGCGGCTACTCCGCCGCCTTGCGCATGGCTTCCCATTCGCGCAGCGCCTTGGCGTCGCGCGGCGAAACATCCGGGTACTCCGGATCGGCGCCGATGGTGGTGAGGATTTTCCACGAGCGCGCGCATTTGCGTCCTTCGGCGAGATTCGGCACCACGGCAACGCCCGATACGTCGGGCAGCCGGAAGGCGTCAGCCGGCCCCTCGCCTTCCACCAGCGTCGCCGCCGAGGTGATGCAGACCTCGGCGAGATCGACATCGGCGACGGCCTCGAACAGGTCCTCATTCGAGATGTGCACAATCGGATGCGCTTCGAGCGAGGAGCCGATGCGCTTCTGCGCGCGCTCGATCTCCAGCGCGCCGGTGACGACGCGGCGCACGGTGCGCACCTTGCGCCATTTCTCGGCGAGTTTGTCGTCGCGCCAGGCCGCCGGCACCTCGGGGAACAGTTCGAGATGCACCGAGCGCGGCTTTGTCGCCATAGCGCGAGAGCCAGGATTCCTCGGCGGTGAAGCAAAGCATCGGCGCGAGCCAGATCACCGTGCAGCGGAACAGGTGATCGAGCACGGTCAGGCAGGCCTTGCGCGTCATCGACGAGATCGGATCGCAGTAGAGCGCGTCCTTGCGGATGTCGAAATAGAACGCCGACAGATCGGAGGTCATAAACGAGGCGAGCGCGGCGAAGATGCGCTTGTAGTCGAATTCGGCGTAGGCCTGGCGGATGAGGACGTCGAGCTCGGCCAAGCCGATGCAGCATCAGCCGCTCGAGCTCCGGCATCGCCTCGTGCTTGACGCGCTCGTCCTCGTGAAAATGCGCAAGATTGCCGAGCATCCAGCGGATGGTGTTGCGCAGCTTGCGGTAGGTGTCGGTCGTGGTCTTGAGGATTTCCGGGCCGATGCGCTGGTCGTCCCAGTAATCGGCCGATGCCACCCACATGCGCAGGATGTCGGCGCCGGACTGCTTGATCACGTCCTGCGGCGCGATGGTGTTGCCGAGCGACTTCGACATCTTGCGGCCGTCCTCGGCCAGCGTGAAGCCGTGGGTGACGACGACGTCGAAAGGCGCGCGCCCGCGCGTGCCGCAGGACTCAAGCAGCGACGACTGGAACCAGCCGCGGTGCTGGTCGCTGCCTTCCAGATACATCACCGTGTCGGCGCCGCCGTCGCGCTTGCGCTTGATGCCGGCGAGCGAGGGGAAATGCACGGGGTCTTCGAGCACGAAGGCATGCGTCGAGCCTGAATCGAACCAGACGTCGAGAATGTCGTCGACCTTCTGCCAGCCGTCGTCGGCGAGCGCGCCAAGGAAGCGCTCGCGCGCGCCCGGCTTGTACCAGGCATCGGCGCCTTCGGCGTCGAAGGCCTCGACGATGCGCATGTTGACTTCGACGTCGTCGAGAATGTCGACCGAGCCGTCCGGCTTTTCCTTGATGAACACGGCGATCGGCACGCCCCAGGCGCGCTGGCGCGAGATCACCCAGTCCGGCTTGCTGTCGACCATGCCGTTGATGCGGTTCTCGCCCTGCGGCGGCACCCAATGCGTGTCGCTGATCGCCTGCATGGCGCGCGCGCGCAGCGTGTCGCCGGGCTTGTCGATCCCCTTGTCCATGGCGATGAACCACTGCGGCGTGTTGCGGAAGATGATCGGCTTCTTCGAGCGCCAGGAGTGCGGATATTGATGCTTGAGGCGGCCGCGCGCGATCAGCATGCCGGCCTCGATCAGCGCCTTGATCACCGCCTCGTTGGCGTCGCCCTTCTCGCCCTTGTCGTTGATGACGCGCTTGCCGGTGAAGCCCGGCGCCTGCTCGGTGAAGGCGCCGTTTTCGTCGACGGTGTAGGGAATGGTCGGGTTGATGCCGCGCGCTTCCAGCTCGGCCTGTTTGCCGTCCACACCTCGAAGTCCTCACGGCCGTGGCCGGGCGCGGTGTGCACGAAGCCGGTGCCGGCATCGTCGGTGACGTGGTCACCCTCGAGAAGCGGCACATCGAAAGTCGTAGCCCATGCCGCGAGCGGATGATCGCACGTCATGTTCGCAGCAGTCTTCGGCGGTCACGTCGCCAACTCGTTCGATAAGCACTGACGCGCGCCTGCTTAAACACGTTCAGCCAGAGCTGTTCGCGAGAACAAACCGGTCGCCGACCTTCGCCCAATTGTCAGCCGGCGCATCGGTCACTTCGATAGAGTCCGTATTTGATTTTCGGCGAGTAAGCTAATGGCGCGGTTGCCTGGGATCGTCCACGGCGTCGTTGTCCAGATGACGATGCTCGACGTGCAGTAAATCGTCCGCAGTCACCGCATTCTGGCTGTCGGCGTTCCACTCGAAGTCCGAAGTCAGAACCGGAAACTTCACCCACACCTGATCACTGGTGTAGTCCTCGTACTCGACCTCGGCCTCGGCGAGCGCGGTCTTCTCCACCACGCTCCACATCACCGGCTTGGAGCCGCGAAACAGCGTCTTGTTCGCCGCGAACTTCATCAGCTCGCGCGCGATCTGCGCCTCGGCGTAGAAGGCCATCGTCGTATAAGGATGCGCCCAGTCGCCGACGACGCCGAGCCGCTTGAACTCCTCGCGCTGCACGCCGAGCCAGTGCTCGGCATAGGCGCGGCACTCGCGGCGGAAAGCGACCATGGCGTCGGGATCGGAGAGGTCGGGCTTCTGCTTGCCTTTGGAGCGGTAATTCTCCTCCTCGATCTTCCACTCGATCGGCAGGCCGTGGCAGTCCCAGCCCGGCACGTAATTGGAATCGAAGCCGAGCATCTGCTGGCTGCGCGTCACCAGGTCCTTGAGGATCTTGTTGAGCGCGGTGCCGATATGGATCGGCCCGTTGGCGTAAGGCGGGCCGTCGTGCAGGATGAATTTCGCCCGGCCCTTCGCCTGCAGCGCGCAGCTGCTCGTAGAGGCCGGCCTTCTCCCAGCGCGCCAAAATCTCCGGCTCCTTTGCGGGGAGACCGGCGCGCATCGGGAAATCCGTCTGCGGCAGGAACAAAGTCTCGGAATAATCGCGCGCGGGCTTCGACATGGCGGGCTGTGTAGCAGGCACCGGCGCGGGCGCAAAGACGGGCTCCGGCGAGCCCAGCAGCGGAAACGCCTTGCCGGCGCGCTGCAGCGACATGCGGGCCTGCGCGACGTCGGCCATCATGTTGCGCTTGAGCGCCTCGATCGATGAGAATTTCTGCTCGTGGCGCAGCCAGCCGATGAAAGCGACGTCGATCGTCCGCCCGTAAAGCTCGCCGTCGAAATCGAACAGGAACACTTCCAGCAGCGGCGCGGGCGTCTCAAACATCGGCCGCAGGCCGAAACTCGCCACGCCGTCGTAGCGCTTGCCGTCGATGCCGGCACGCACCGCATAGATGCCATGCTTGAGCCCGCAGGCCGGATCGAGCCTGATATTGGCGGTGGGGAAGCCAAGCTCGCGCCCGCGCTTGTCGCCGTGGATCACCTCGCCGGACACGAACCACGGCGCGCCGAGCAGCTCCGCCGCTTCCACCACCTTGCCCTCGTGGAGCGCCGTGCGCACCGTGCCCGACGACACCGGCCGGCCCTCATCCTCGAGCGGCGGCACGATGTCGACGGCAAAGCCGAGCCGCCTGCCCTGCTGCTGCAAATACTCCGGCGAGCCGGCGCGGTTCTTGCCGAAATGGAAATCGAAGCCAATGGCCGCGCCGCCGATGCCGAAACGGCCCACGAGAATCTTCTCGATGAATTCTTCCGCCGAGGTCGCCATCAGCGCCGCGTCGAAGGTCATGATGATGGCGCCATCGAGTCCGGCGCCTGCAAGCAGGCGCAACTTGTTGCGCTCGCTCGAAAGCTCGAACAGCGCGTCCTGCGGCCGCAGGAACTTTCGCGGGTGCGGCGAGAAGGTGAGCGCCGCAGCCTTGCGGTTGAACTCTCTCGCTCGTGCGCGCGCGGCGTCGATCACGGTGCGGTGGCCGCGGTGCACGCCGTCGAAATTGCCGATGGCGACGATGGCCCCGTGCAGCGCAGCATCGTCGCCACTGCGCACAACCGTGAAGGCGTTGACCGGTGCGTTCGAAATCATTCATCGGCGGGAGGGGAGTTGAAACGAAAAAAAGATCTCACGGCGGCGTGCCCGATTTTGCGGCATGCCTGCCGTTTCAGCGCCGGATACGGTTACAGCTTCGTTAACAAAGTTTCAAATTAACCGGTTATTCAAGCGCCATTGCTAGCTTCACCCACAGTCTCGGGAGGCCCCTCCGCGGGCGATACGCCATGGCTACCGATCTATCGATGCCGGTCCTGATCGTGGACGACTACAACACGATGGTGCGCATCATCCGCAACCTGCTCAAGCAGCTCGGCTTTGAGCATATCGACGACGCCAATGACGGCTCAGCCGCGCTCGCCAAGATGCGCGTCCGCAGGTACGGCCTGGTCATTTCCGACTGGAACATGGAACCGATGACCGGCTACGACCTGTTGCAGGAGGTGCGCGCGGATCCGGCGCTGTCGACGACCCCCTTCATCATGGTCACCGCCGAATCGAAGACCGAGAACGTGATCGCCGCCAAGAAGGCCGGCGTGTCGAATTACATCGTCAAGCCGTTCAACGCGCAGACGCTCAAGACCAAGATCGACGCGGTGTTCCCCGACGTCGTCGCCGCAGCGGCGCAGTAAGTCCTACCACACCAGCTGGCGCATCACCGCCTTCGGCAATTCGCCGGCCGTGGCAAACAAGCCACTGATCGCATGCGCCTGCGGGTGCTCGCGGGTGCCTAGTTCCTCGGCGTGAATCCCTGAGGTGATGAACAGGCAATCGATGCCGAACGCGTGCGCGCCGGCAAGATCGGTGCGCACCGAATCGCCGACCGCCAGCACCCGGCGCATTTCCGCCTTGCGGCCGATGCTCGTTTCGGCCTTGGCCAGCGCCATGTCGTAGATCGGCCGGTGCGGCTTGCCGGCATAGAGGACATCGCCGCCCATGTCGGCATAGATGTCGGCGATTGCGCCGGCGCAATACACGAGGCGGTCGCCGCGTTCGACGACGATGTCGGGATTGCCGCAGACCATGAACAATTTGCGCTCGAGCATCGTCTCCAGCCGCCCACGATAGTCGTCCGGCGTCTCATTCTCGTCGTCGACCAGTCCGGAGCACACGACATAGTCGGCGCTTTCGAGCGGAGCAAAGCGCAGGTTCAGCCCGGCGAAAATCGAGCGGTCGCGCTCCGGGCCCAGATGGAACAGGCTTTGTCCGGGCCGCGACTGGATCACGCCGCGGCTGACGTCGCCGGAAGACACAATCGCGTCATAGGTCTCGCGCGGCACCTGCAGGCGTTCGAGCTGCCGCGCCACCACCTCGCTCGGGCGTGGCGCATTGGTGATCATGATCACGGCGGCGCCGCGGGCGCGCGCCCGCATCAGGGCGTCGCAGGGTTCGGCGAAGGCGTGGAGGCCGTTATGCACGACACCCCAGACGTCGCACAACAGCACGTCGTAGTCGGGCGCGAACGCCGAAAAATGCGGGATCACGGGGGGCATGGCGCTCATGGCGCAGGTTCATAGCCGAAGGCGCGAGCGCCCGGCCAGCTTTTTTGTTCAACCGGTAATCGCCGCCGCGGTGAATTCGTTCGGCACGTCGTCCGCCGATAGCGGCGATTCGGCGCTGCCGGCAGCGCCCTGCAGCGCCTCGGCGCGCACCGGCCGCGGCGGCGAGAACAGGAAGCCCTGGCCGAAGCGCACGTCATAGTCGAGCAGATCGACGACCATGCTTTCGGTTTCGATGCGCTCGGCGACAAGATCGATGCCCGAGCGCGCCAGCAGATCGGCAAGGTCGGCGGGATGGATATCGCTGTGCGCGCCGGTGATGCGGCTGAGCAGCATCTTCGCCGGCACCTTGACGAAGCGAAAGCCGCGATCAGCCAGTTCCTTCGGCTCGAGGCGCAGATCGGCGACATGATCGAGCGAAAAACGAAAGCCGCGCTCGGCGAGCGAGGCGAGCGCCTCGTTTTCCAGCGGGCCGAAATTGCGATAGGCGGCGTGGGTAAACTCGAGCAGCATCGAGGGGCCGAGCGCACGATTGGCATCCATGAAATCGAAGAATTGCTTGAAATAGGTGGCGTCCTGCAATGTCGTGATGCTGACATTGCAGAACAGGCCGACATCGCGGTTCTTCATCTGCAGACGGCGCATCACCTGCACGCAGCGGAACATCAGCAGATTGTCGAGCTTGGGCATCAGCCCGGAGCGTTCCGCGACTTCGATGAATTCGGCCGCCGGCACCACGTCGTCCTGCTCGGTGCGCAGCCGCGACACCGCCTCGTAGTAGCGCACCTTGCGTTGCGGCAGCGTGACGATCGGCTGCAGATAAAGATCGATGCGGTTGGCATCGATCGCGGCAGCAATAGTCGCGCTCATGCCTTCGCGGCTGATGGCACCCAGGACACCGGCGTCGCCAGCCGCCGCTTGGCTTTCGCCCAAGGGCGGCGTGCCTTCGGGCATCGGTATGGCAAGGGGTTTCGACTCCGGCATCACGCCCTGCTCCTGCAGGATCGCTTCGTGTCCGGCGACGGTCTCGGCGAGCTGCTTGATCAGCGCGCCCAATTCGCCGATCTCGACGGCAAGCGGATCGACCGCGCCGCGCGTGCGACTGACGCTCTTGCGCATGTGCTCGTCCATTTCGTTGAGCCGGCGCGTCATGTCCGCCATTTGCCGCAAGAGGTCCGCGGTGCCGCGCGAGAGGTCGGCGATCTGATCGCCGGCTTGGCCACGGTCGCGCAGCCGATTGGCGACGTTGCTGTAGAGAGCCATGGCGATGAGCGCGGCGAGCGCCACGATCGCTGACGAGCGGGCGTCGACCTTCAGGGCGAGAAAGAGCACGGCGCCGAGCGAAGCGGCGATGAGTACCATGCAGATCGCGATAAAGATGGCGCCGATTCGTACCATTCAAGCCGACCTCGCGCGACAGCGCCACCTGCGCTGATTCGCAACCCCAGTTTACAATTTCCGTGAGCCTGACGCTGCAGGCAACCGCGAATAACCCTGATTATACCGGCTTTTAGACAGATTCAGGGCTTTGGCGGCAGAATGGCAAAGCCGATCACGCGATCGATCCCCGACGACCCCAGTTGCGGCAGGACGAGTGGTTGTTGCAACTGCACGCCCGCATAGGCCTTTTCAATATCGGCCGGCAGATGGCCGGCATCGCCGTCCTCCCAAACGAACACCGCGCCATGCCGGACAAGATCGGCCAGTTCGATCCAAGGACTCAGGCTCAATTGGCCGTGCACGATGACATGCGGCCGGTCAGGCGAATAGACCGCCACGTTATTCGCCGCGAACTCGCCGGGGCCATGGCCGACGGCGATGCCACCGACGTAGCGCAGCGTGGTGCCGGTCTTCTCATGCCAGCGTCTGGTGACGATGTCGGCCAGCTCTCGGCCCGGAAAAAGATCGGCCCTGGTGCGGTGCCGCAGCGCCGGCTCAACCCACTCGTAGGCCGCGTAAGCGGCCGGCAGCACCGTGAACACAATAATGAACATCACGGCGAATTGCTTGAGCCGGCGCGTCGTCAAGTCCGGCGTGAAGCAGACGACCGCGCCGAGAGTAGCGAAGATCCATAACGGATAGCCCCACATCGCGACCGGCAGCCGACCGAGCGGCGCAGCAACCAGCGTCGTCACCACGAATGGTCCGAGTGCCAGTGTGGCGGCGTAGCGCTGAACAAATCCCGTGACCGGCGGCCACGCTTGCCGGTTTCCATAATAAAAGATCGCCAAAAGGCCGATGGTCGGGAGGAGGAAGCCGAGCTGGCTCAGTGTCCAGCGTAGCGGAAACAGCACGAAGTCGTACCAGTGCTGGGCCTCGGTTGCCCGATCATTGACGTAGATGAATGGCTGGAATCCATGCGTGATGAGCCACCACAGATTGGGCGACAGCACGACCAGAAACGCCAGCCCCATCAGATAGGGCCCGGAGCTGCGCCAGGCTCGCCGCGCCTCACCGTCGAAGAGCAGAATGGCGGCGAGCGTCGCGGCAAACGAAAACGCGGCGTATTTCGACCAGAACGCCAGCGCCAGAAACGCGCCGGAGGCGATCCAGTCGAGCGCGCGCTTGGTTGTGAGCGCGCGATAGAAGAACCAGCCGGTCAGCGCCCAGAACGGCAACTGCATCTGGTCGTGCGCGAACTTCACCGCCGAAAAATTGAAGAAGTGCAGCCCTTCGAGCGCCAGCACCGCCACAAGCGCCGCAAGTGGCGTGGTCAATTCGCAGCCGAGCCGCCATACGAAATAAAGACAGGCAACTGCCGACAGTGGGCCAAGCACATAAACCACGTCGATCTGGCCGGTGAGCCGATAGGCAAGATCGGCGAGCCACCATGGCAATGGTGGATGTTTCCAGTAGCCGAGCTGCCATTCTTTGCCGAGCGCGAGATCTTCGACCAAGTCGAGTTGCAGATTGCGCGAGACCAGAATCGGCAGCGCCGTCCAGATCAACAGGTGCAGGCCAAGCACCGAGGCCAGCAGGGCGCCGGGCCGGCGGCGGGCAAGCTCAACCACCCGGTCAAACCGGCTCGGCATCGTCGATGCGGCGGCGAATAAACCCATACGGTCGCCCGTGCTGATTTCTTTGTTGAACCGGCCATGTTCACCGGTCAAGCACCGCGCCCGCAACCGCCGTCGCGCACGAGAACCATGCTTAGCGGTGAGCGGCCATGCTCAACGACCTGCGCGGCGGCAACGCCACAAATGCCGGCTGGGCGATCCTTATGCCGGCGAAATCATTTGCGCCAATTTGGTTACGCCACCTGGCGGATGATCTTGCCAAGCTTGTCGAAGATCTCGCCGATCTGCGCCTCGCTGACGATCAGCGGCGGGCTCAAGGCCAGCGCGTCGCCGGCGATGCGGAACATGATGCCCTGCTCGTTGAAGCCCGTTTCCAGCGCCTCGAAGCCGCGCTTGCCGACGGCGTCGGGTTTGCTGGCGAGGTCAATGCCGGCGGTCAGGCCGACGGTGCGGATGTCGAGCACGTTGGGCAGGCCCTTCAGCGTCATCGCCGCCTGCGCCCAGACCGGCTCCAGTTTGCGCGCGCGCTCGAACAGGTTTTCATCGCGATAGAGATCGAGCGTGGCGAGGCCGGCGGCGCAGGCTAGCGGATGCGCCGAATAGGTATAGCCGTGGAACAGTTCGATGACGTGCTCGGGCCCCTTCATGAAGGCGTCGTAGATGCCCTTGCGGGCAATGACGCCGCCCATCGGCACGCTGCCCGAGGTGATGCCCTTGGCGAAGGTGATCATGTCGGGGATGACGCCATAACGCTCGGCGGCGAAAGCATAGCCAAGGCGGCCGTAGCCGGTGATTACCTCGTCGAAGATCAAAAGGATGCCGTGCTTGTCGCAGATCGCGCGCAGCCGCTTCAGGTAATCCTTCGGCGGCGGCAGCACGCCGGTCGATCCCGCCACCGGTTCGACGATGACCGCGGCGATGGTCGAGGCATCGTGCAGCGCGACGAGCCGATCAAGCTCGTCGGCGAGATGCGCGCCCCACTCCGGCTCGCCGATGGAGAAGGCCTGCTCGGCGCGATTATAGGTCGACGACAGATGATCGACGCCGACCAGCAAGGCACCGAACTGCTTGCGGTTGGCAACGATGCCGCCGACGGAGGTGCCGCCGAAGCCGACGCCGTGGTAGCCGCGCTCGCGGCCGATCAGCCGCACCCGCGAGGCGTTGCCGCGCACGTTGTGGTAGGCGAGCGCGATCTTGAGTGCGGTGTCGACCGCCTCCGAACCGGAATTGCAGAAGAACACGTGATCGAGGTCGGCGGGCGCCAGCGCCGCAATGCGGCCGGCAAGCTCAAAGGCCTTGGGATGGCCGAACTGGAAGGTCGGCGAGAAGTCGAGCTCAGCCGCCTGGCGCTGGATTGCCGCCACGATCGGGTCGCGGTTATGCCCGGCATTGGTGCACCAGAGGCCGGCGGAGCCGTCGAGCACCTTGCGGCCTTCCGGCGTGATGTAGTGCATATCCTTGGCGCCGGCGACTAGCCGGGGACGCGCCTTGAAGGCGCGGTTGGCGGTGAACGGCATCCAGAACGGCTCGAGATCGTTGGGGACGCTGGCGATCGCGACGGTCGCTTTACCCGTAGCCATATTGCCCTCCGATTATGCAGCCCGCCCGGATGTCTGCTTGCCGCTTGGTTTCGTCGCTGCTACCACCGCAGCGATTTCCTGCGAAGTACCATTATCGCATGGCCGACAAGCCTAACAAGCCGCAAAAGCTCAAAGCGCGCCTGCCGCGCGGCCTCGCCGACCGCGGCCCGGCCGAGATCGCGGCCACGCGGCAGATGGTCGAGGCGATTCGCGTGGTGTTTGAGCGCTACGGTTTCGAGCCGGTGGAGACGCCGGCCATCGAATATACCGACGCGCTGGGCAAATTCCTGCCCGACCAGGACCGGCCCAATGAAGGTGTGTTCTCGTTTAAGGACGACGACGAGCAGTGGCTGATCGCTGCGCTATGACCTGACCGCGCCGCTGGCGCGCTACGTCGCGGAGAATTATCCAGAACATCGCCCTGCCCTATCGCAGCTATCGCGTGGGCACCGTGTTCCGCAACGAGAAGCCGGGCCCGGGCCGTTACCGCCAGTTCATGCAGTTCGACGCGGACACGGTCGGCGCTGCCAGCATGGCCGCCGACGCCGAGATGTGCATGCTCGCCGCGGACACGATGGAGGAATTCGGGATTAAGCGCGGCGACTATGTAGTCAAGGTGAATAACCGAAAAGTGCTCGACGGAATTATAGAGGCTTTCGGAATTCCCCAGGAGAAGCATCTGTCGGTAATGCGCGCCATCGATAAGATGGATCGACTTGGATACCCGGGCGTTAGCGCGCTACTTGGTGAGGGCAGAAAAGACGAAAGTGGTGATTTCACCAAAGGGGCTGGGCTAGATGGCGCCGTTATTCAGCGGTTGCTGACTCTCTTGTTCTCAAAAGTCCAAGGATATCTTCCGCCCGACGGTTTTGCTCAGAGACCAGTGGGGGACATGGCACGTATTGAAGCGACTAAGCTTACCGATAACTACGGCACGTTGGCGCACTGGGCATCATTCTCTGGAGGGAACGAGAGTGCACTATCGGGCATTACAGAGCTTCAACAGTTGGTCGCATCATGTGAAGCGGCCGGATACGGCAGCAAAAGAATTGTAATTGACCCCTCCGTCGTCCGCGGCCTCGAGTACTACACCGGCCCCGTTTTCGAAGTTGAGCTGCTGATCGAGACCAAAGACGAGAAGGGCCGACCTATCCGCTTCGGCTCGGTCGGCGGCGGCGGGCGCTATGACGGCCTCGTGTCGCGCTTCATGGGCCAGCCGGTGCCGGCGACCGGGTTCTCCATCGGCGTCTCGCGCCTCCAAGCCGCCCTCGCCGCGCTCGGCAAGCTCGGCGACAAAAAAGAAGCCGGCCCCGTCGTCGTCACGATCTTCGGCGGCGACACAGCGGGTTATCAGAAGTTCGTAACGGCGCTGCGCAACGCCGGCATCCGCGCCGAACTTTACCTGGGCAATCCGAAGCACAATCTCGGCCAGCAGATGAAATATGCCGACCGGCGCGGCTCACCTTGCGCCGTCATCCAGGGCTCGGACGAGAAGGCCAAAGGCGAGGTGCAAATCAAGGATCTGATCCTCGGCGCCGGACTGACCGAGATCAAGGACCGCGGCGAATACCTCAAGAGACAGGCCGAGGCGCAGTTCGCGGTGAAAGAAAGCGAACTGGTCGAAGCTGTGCAAAAGCTGCTCAAGCGTCACAAACTTACTTAATCGATCTGTATTTATACGGACTCAAGGCTTGCGGTAGCGCAAGGGAACTTTCGCTTGCCTAGCGCATTTTCCCGCGCAATGCCAAAGCGTTTGATGCGGTCGGGGGACCCGATTTGAAGTATCTCACCGTTCGCCACGAGACGCGTTACCGCTATTCCGCGCCGGTCCCCTTCGGCCCGCACCGGCTGATGCTGCGGCCGCGCGACAGCCACGATCTACGCCTCGTCGGCGCCGAAATGACCCTGTCGCCGCCGGGCGATGTACGCTGGCTGCACGACGTGTTCGGCAACTCGGTGGCCGAAGTGCAATTCACCCAGTGGGCGTCCGAACTGCTGATCGTCAGCACGCTGCACCTCGAGCATTACGGGCTGATCCGGCCGGTGTTCCCGATCGCGCCCGAGGCGCAGGTCTATCCCTTCGTTTATTCAGGCGACGACCGCAGCGATCTTGGCCGTCTGCTCGACCGGCATTACCCGGATCCGCAAGGGCTGGTGGAGGCCTGGGCCAAGCGCTTCGTGAAGGGGCGCTTCATGCCCACCTACAATCTGCTGTCGAACATCAATGCCGCGATCAAGGCCGAGTTCACCTACAGCACCCGCACCCTGGAAGGCACGCAAACGCCGCTCGAAACCCTGCAATACCGAAGCGGCACCTGCCGCGACTTCGCGCTGCTGTTCATGGAGGCGGTGCGCAGCCTCGGCTTCGGCGCGCGTTTCATCACCGGCTATCTCTACGACCCGGCGCTCGACGGCGCCGAGGGCGCCATGCAGGGCTCGGGCGCGACCCATGCCTGGGCCGACGTCTATCTGCCCGGCGCCGGCTGGGTGGAATACGACCCGACCAATGGGCTGATTGCCGGGCAGAATTTGATCCGCATCGCGGTGACACGGGACCCATCGCAGGCAATCCCGATTGCCGGCACGTTCGATGGCACCAGGGGCCAGCCGCGCGGCATGACCGTCGACGTTACCGTGCACGCAAGCCCGACGCCCCACCCGAATGTGCCGCCCGGGCAATCGTATGAAAGCGCCGCATAGGACCAGCCGGGCGCGGCCGCTCAGGGCTGCTTCGGCATCCGCATTTTCTGCAGGTCGAGCAGGTTCATCGTCCTGCCGTTGGTGACGATGTCGCCCGGTCTTTGATTGGCGGCGCACGGCCCCAACCACTTCGCTTCCATTTTCATGTGCGTCGAGCCGGTCGGCGGCATGCCCGGCGCCGGCGCGCCCTGCCGCGTCGAGGTGATGTCGACGCTATAGGCGCTGTCGAAACTGCCGGTGACGACCGCGTGCGAGGTGGTGGTCGCCGTTCCGAACTTGCACACCGAGTCGACGACGAGAGTGCCGCCAACGTTCTGCATATTTTGCTTCGAACAGTTTTCCTGCGCCCCGCCACCGAAATTGGCGTTCATCATTTTGTCGGTCGCCGCATCGATGCATTGCTGCATCACCCGCTCCGGCAGTCTGCTGCTCTCAAACGCCATCTTCAGCTCCCACAGCCCCGGTTTGCGCGCCGGCATGTCGAGCGCGGCAGCGGGCGAAATGCAGGCAAGGCAAATGGCGATGAGCGCGAGACGGCGGAGCATGCGGCGATTTCCTTCGCGGGTCGGCGCGGGATCATACATACCGCCGGCGCGCAGGAAAGGCTAAATGGCGATGAGGCCGCTTTCGTTCACGCCCACGGCTTCGCCAGTGGCGAGCGAATGGCCGAGCACCTGCTCGGCGGCGTCGAAGCTGTCGAGCAGCGACAAATTCGACACGCACAGGCCGCCGCGAAAGCGCATGAAGTTGGCGATGCGATAGCTGATCAGCCGGCCGTCGCCGCTGTGTCTTGCCCGCACGCGGTTGAGCGCGGCAACATTGTCGCCATCGACAAGCAGAGCCTCCGGCGCAAAATTGAATATGCGCAGCACATCCGGAATCTGCTTTACCACCAACTTGAGGACTTCTTGCTTGCCGCGGCGCGTGCCACAGAACGGCAAGATGTCGACCGGGCCGCTGATGATCCATTCAACGTTGTCGTCGAGGAAGCCGGCAAAGGTCCTGAAATCGCGCGCGGCGTAGGCCCTGAACATGGCCTCCACGCGATCGCGCAATTTCGGTGCAACCGTCGACGGTGTTTCCATCCCGACATTGAACCGCGGTTGTATTGACATTGTCTTAGCCGCGCGCGCCTTAACGGGCTGGCAACCATGGCCGGTCTCATTGGCGGCCGACGAAATTCGTTAACGACGCCAACGATTTGCACCTTGGCGCCGTTAAGCGGCGGCGCCGATCGGCGTCGAATCCTTAAGCCCGCCGTGCTAAAGGCGGCGCGCGGAAAAGCCGAAAAGACGCCGATGGACGCGAACCGTGACCCAGGTTCCGAACACGCAAGATCAGCGCGCAGAAGCGCTGGTTGCGTCCTATGAGCGCGCCGGATACGCCCGAATTGCGCCGGCAATTCTGCAACCGGCGGAGCCGTTCCTCGATCTCTCCGGCGAGGACATCCGCAAGCGCATGTACCTGACCACCGCCCCCGACGGCGGCGAATTCTGCCTGCGCCCCGAACTCACCATTCCGGTGTCGCGCGACTATCTCGCCTCGTCATCGGCCGGCCAGATTGCCGGCTACTGCTATCTCGGCCCGGTGTTCCGTTATCGCAGCGATCAGCCGGCCGAATTCCTGCAAGCCGGCATCGAATCCTTCGGTCGTCCCGACAAGGCGGCGGCGGATGCGGAAATGCTCTCGCTGGCGCTGGAAGCGACCGCGCATTACGGCCTGCCCGCGCCCGATATCCGCATCGGCGACGTCGCGCTGTTTTCGGCGCTGATCGCCGGGCTCGATCTGGCGCCGGCGTGGAAGCGGCGGCTGATCAAGGATTTCAACCGCAAGGCCAATCTGGCGCAGGACCTCGACCGGCTCGTGCTCGGCGGCGCCAATGCGCGGCCGGAATATCAGGGCGTGCTGGCGGCGCTCGCCGGCTCCGATCCCAAGGGCGCGCACGCGCTGGTCACCGACCTGTTGTCGATCGCCGGCATCAACGCCGTCGGCGGCCGCACCGTCGGCGAGATCGCCGAGCGCTTCCTCGAACAGGCAACCCTCGGCGCCAGCGCCAAATTGCCGCGCGAGGTGCGGGCGCTGATCGAACGCTTCCTGGCAATCGAGGGCGATCCCGACGGGGCGGCGGTGGCGTTGCGCGCGCTCGCCGCCGACGCCAATCCAACGCTCGCGCCGGCACTCGATCTGTTCGAGACCCGCACCGGGTTTCTCGCCGCGCGCGGCGTCGATGTGAAGCGCGTGCGCTTCTCCACCGCCTTCGGCCGCGGCTTCGACTACTACACCGGCTTCGTCTTCGAACTGACCGATCCGGCGCGCACCGGCGATCCGCTGGTGGCCGGCGGCCGTTATGACGGCTTGTTCACGCGGCTTGGCAGCGCCGAGTCGATCCCCGCTGTCGGCCTTTGCCGCCTGGATCGAGCGGCTGGCGATCTACGGGAGCGCAGCATGAGCGCGCTGGTGCTGGCGGTGCCGGCCAAAGGCCGATTGCAGGAGAATGCGGAGAACTTCTTCGCCCGCGCCGGCCTCACTTTGGTCAAGCCGCGCGGCGCCCGCGACTATCGCGGCACCGTCGCCGGACTCGACGGCGTCGAGGTTGCCTATATTTCCGCCGCCGAAATCACCTCGCAGCTCGCCGCAGGCAGCGTGCATCTCGGCGTCACCGGCGAGGACCTGGTGCGCGAAATGATCCCCGACGCCGACGGCAAGGTGGTGCTGATCGAGGGGCTTGGCTTTGGCTTTGCCAATGTCGTGGTGGCGGTGCCGCAGGCCTGGATCGACGTACGCATCATGGCCGACGTCGACGACGTCGGCACCGATTTCCGTCACCATCACGGCCACAAGATGCGGGTGGCGACGAAATACGTGAACCTGACGCGCCGCTTCTTCTCCGGCCACGGCATCATGGACTACCGCATCGTCGAAAGCTCCGGCGCGACCGAAGGCGCGCCGGCGGCCGGCACCGCCGAATTGATCGTGGACATCACCACGACCGGCGCGACGCTTGCCGCCAACGGGCTCAAGGTCGTCGAGGATGGCGTCATCCTGCGCTCGCAGGCCAATCTGGTCGCCGCGCGCAACGCCAACTGGGGCAATGGCGAACGCGACATCGCGCGCGTGATCCTCGATCGCATCGCCGCGCAGGCCCGCGCCCGCGCCTTCCGCGAAGTGCGCGCGCGTTTTGCCGCCTGCGACGCGCGGCTGGTCGACGCGGCGAAGGAAAAATTCGGCGTCGCCACGCCATTCGGCGGGCCCGACCTCGTCGGGCATGCTGACGCTGCACTGCCCGCCGGACCAGGTCTATGCGCTCACCGGCTTCCTGCGCGACAACGGCGCCGAAGCGGTGGCGGTCGCCGATCTCGATTACGTGTTCTCGCGCGACAATCCGCTGTTCGCCAAGCTCGAGGCGGGGCTGTAGCGCCCGCGCAGCTACGCCGGGCGCGTTGGCAGTCCGAAAATCTCGCGGGCTTCCTTTGGCGTCGCGATTTGCGCTCCCAGAAGCTCGATGATCCTGCGGGTCCTTTCGACCATCTCGGCGTTGGACATCGCCAACACGTCTTTCGACATGTACACCGCGTCTTCAAGACCGATTCTCGCGTGCCCGCCGGCCAAGACGGACTGCGCCACCATCGGAAACGCCCATCGGCCGATGCCAAATGCCGTGAATGTCGTGCCTTCCGGCAGCCGATCCCGCGCGTAGAGCACGGTCTCAGGCGAAGGTTGAAAGCCGTACTTTACGCCGAGCACCAGCGAGCAAACCGCAGGAAGCGAAACCTCGCCGGTCTTGATCACATCGTGAAGCAGCGCGACGTCACCTGAATCGAACAGCTCGATCTCCGGCTTCACGCCGGCGCCGCGCATCGCGTTCGCCATCTTGCGCACGCTTTGCGGCGTGTTGATCACAACCTCGCTGCCGAAGGTCATGGTATTGAGATCGAGCGTGCCGATGTCGGGCTTCAAAGCGATGATGTGTTCGACGCGCTTTTCGCCCGGCAGCAGATTTGTGCGCGGGCCTGCGACTTTAGGATCGACGTCGCCGGGCTGGAAGCGTCCGCCAGGCCCGGTCGTGACGTTGAGGATCAGATTGGCATTTTTCGCCCGAATACGCTCGAGCACCTCGCGGTAGTATTGCAGCTCCATTGATGGCCGCCCGGTTTTCGGGTCGCGCACATGGATATGCGTCACAGCGGCGCCGGCCTCCGCCGCGCCAAGACAGGCGTCGGCGATCTGCTCCGGCGTGATCGGCAAATATGGCGTCATCTCCGGGGTCGTAAGGCTCCCGGTCACCGCGCAAGTGATGACGATTTTCTTCCTGATTTCGTGCATGGACATTACTCGCTAGAGATCCATCAAAACATCGAATAATCGATCGGCTTATGCCGGTCGAGCGTGCGACGCGCCGGCGGCAACGGGTACTTGAGACCGGTGGCGCAGTTGAACAAAACCACCTGGTCGCTGCGCTTGACCCGGCCGTCGGCGAGGCTCTGCTTGTAGGCGGCGTATGTCGCCGCGCCTTCCGGACAGAGCAGAAAGCCTTCCTCGCGCGCCATTTCGTCAAGCGCCTGGGTAATCGCTGCGTCGGACACAGCAATGGCGAAGCCGCCGCTCTCGCGCACCGCGCGCAGAATGAGAAAATCGCCGATCGCCTGCGGCACGCGGATGCCGGAGGCAATGGTGTGCGCATTTTCCCAGCGCGGCGCGTGCTCCTCGCCGGCCTCAAAGGCGCGTACCATCGGCGCGCAGCCTTGCGCCTGCACCGCGATCATGCGCGGACGCTTCTTGCCGATAAAGCCGATCACTTCTAGTTCGGCAAAGGCCTTCCACATGCCGATCAGGCCGGTGCCGCCGCCGGTCGGATAGAAAATAACGTCCGGCACCTGCCAGCCGAGCTGTTCGGCGAGTTCCAACCCCATCGTCTTCTTGCCCTCGATCCGATAGGGCTCCTTCAACGTCGAGGTGTCGAACCAACCGACCTTGGCCTTGCCCTCGCCGACAATCTTGCCGCAGTCGTCGATCAGGCCGTTGACGCGATAGACGCTCGCGCCTTGCAGCGCGATCTCGCTGACATTCACCTCCGGTGTGTCTTCCGGGCAGAAGATCGTGCTCTTGATTCCGGCGCGCGAGGCATAGGCCGCGAGCGCGGCGCCGGCATTGCCGTTGGTCGGCATCGCCATGTGCTTGATGCCGAGCGCTTTCGCCATCGACACCGCCATCACCAGACCGCGCGCCTTGAACGAGCCGGTGGGCAGCCGGCCTTCGTCCTTGACCAAAATCTCGCCGCCGCCGAGCTGCGCCGCGAGTTTCGCCATGCGCACGACCGGCGTCATGCACTCGCCCAGGCTGACGATGTCGGCGGCGCGGCGCACGGGGAGGAACTCGCGGTAGCGCCAGAGATCCGGCGCGCGCGCGGCCAACATCTCTTTGGTCAGCGCCTTGCGGACACCGGCAAGGTCGTAGCGCACCAGCAGCGGTTTGCCGGCGCGGGAGAGATTATGCACCTGGTCCGCCTCATGCCGCTCGCCGGTCATGGCACATTCGAGATGACTGACGAAGCTCGGCCGCTGCGCTCGCAGATTGTCCTCGTAGGTCATGACGGTTCACGCTTTCTCGGCCGGAATACGACAAAATGCGAAAATGAAAAATTGACCACGAAGCTCACCAGGATCGACAACAGCTTCGCCGCCAGCAGCGGCGTGACATACGACAGGGCGAACAGCGTTGCCGTGCTCATCACCATGCCGGCGACACCTGAGACGGTGAAAGTCAAGTAATCGCGCCGGCGCAGGACGCGGCCCGATTCCGGGCCGAAGGTGATGAAGGAGTTCATCACATACGAGCAGGACACCGCCACCAGCCAGGAGAGCATGTTGGCCGGCACCAGCGGCCAATGCAGATAATTCACGGTCGTCCAAAAAATGCTGAAATCGATGGCCGTGTTGATGATGCCGACGGATGCAAAGCTCAGGGCCTTGAGCGCCAGCGCACGCTCATGCCAGGCCACGGTCAGACGGTCGATGATGCGTTGCAAAGACGGCGGGATCATTTACGACCGATTAGCATGTCCGGCCGGTGGGCGCGACAGGCGGGACCGGTTACGCTATAGATCGCGGAACAGTGGGACGCTCCAGATCATAGACAATGCCGGTCAAGCCGAAACGCACGAGAAGCATGGCGCGGAGAGCGTCGGCGCAGGGTCTGTCGATCGTTATCCCGCTCTATAACGAGGCGACCGGGCTGCCTCTGTTGCACGAGCGCATCGGCCAGGTCGCGCGCTCGCTCAAGGTCAAATACGATCTGCCGGTGGAAGTCGTCTATGTCGATGACGGCAGCAAGGACGACACCAATCGCATCGCCCATTCGCTGCCGGCCGATCCCGCTCGACGTGCAGGTGGTGACGCTGTCGCGCAATTTCGGCAAGGAAGCGGCTCTGCTCGCCGGCCTCGATCATGCCCGCCTCGGCGCCATGCTGTTCATGGACGGAGACGGCCAGCATTCGCCCGATCTGGTGGAGATTCTGGTCTCGCGCTGGCTCGACGACGGCTACGACGTGGTCTTTACCGCCAAGGCGCATCGGGAAAACGAGCCTTGGCTGCGCCGCGTCGGCGTCAGGGCGTTCTATTCGCTGATCAACTGGGGCGCGCGGCAGCCCCTCCCCGAGGATGCCGGCGATTTCCGCCTGCTGTCGCCGCGCGCGGCAGCGGCGCTGCGGCAATTGCCGGAGCGCAACCGCTTTTTCAAAGGGCTCGCGACCTGGATCGGCTTCCGCCAGGTGCGCATCGATTACGATCCGGCGCCGCGGGCCCATGGGCAGACAACCTGGAATGTGTGGACCCTGCTCGGCCTGTCGATCGAGGGGCTGACGTCGTTTTCGGTGGCGCCGCTGCGCTTTGCCAGTTTGCTCGGCTTCCTGATGGCGGCCACCGCACTCTTCATCGGCGCCTGGATCCTGCTCGACACCCTGCTCTTCGGCAAGGATGTGCCGGGCTATCCCTCGATCGCGGTCGGCCTGATGGTGCTCGGCGGCGTGCAGCTGATGATGATCGGCGTGCTCGGCGAATATGTCGGCAAGCTGTTGTCCGAGGCCAAGGCGCGGCCGGTCTATTTCGTCGCCGAGCACAGCCTGAAAAGCGCCGGCGACGCCGCCAAGACAACGCCCGCGCGCGCCGCGGAATAGAGCATGGCCGCAAAAAACACGTCCTCGAATTGATCGGGGATGGGAACCGGTTTTCGGACAAGACCATGCCAAAACATCATGAAGTGCGGCAACCGCTCCGGCATATCTGGCTCTGCGCCGACGATTACGGCATTTCGCATTCGGTCAATGCCGCCATCCGTGAATTGATCATGCGCGGGCGGCTCAATGCCACCTCGGTGATGGTGCTGGCGCCGCATTTCGACCGCGGCGACGCGCGCTCGCTGCAAATGCTCAATGCCGGAGCCAAGCGCGCCGCGCTCGGCCTGCACCTGACGCTGACCGCGCCGTTCGAGCCGGTGAGCGAAAGCTTTACGCCCAAGCGCGACGGCCGCTTCCTGCCGATGAAAAACATGCAGCTCGCGGCCCTCGCCCGAAGGCTCGACCGCCGCGCGCTGAAGCTCGAGATCGCCGCGCAGATCCACGCTTTCGCCGGCGCCTTCGGCCACCTGCCCGATTACATCGACGGGCATCAACATGTGCACCTGTTCCCGCAAATTGCCGACGCGCTGCTCGAAGTGATGGCGAAGATGACGCCGAAGGCCTGGGTGCGCCAATGCGGCCGTGCCCGCGCGGCGCGACGGCTGCGCGACCACAAGGCGGTGACGCTCGACATGCTCAGCGCCGGGTTTCGCCGCAAGGTGCACAGGGCCGGCATCGCCACCAATCCGGCCTTCGCCGGCAGTTATCATTTTTCGCGGGACGCGGTGTTCGCCGATATCTTTCCGCGCTTCCTCGAAGGCCTGCCCGATGGCGGGCTGATCATGTGCCATCCGGGTTTCGTCGACTCCGAACTCAAGCGCCTTGATGCGCTCACGCATTTGCGCGAGCGCGAGTACGAGTTTTTCATGTCCGACGATTTTCCGGAATTATTGCAGGCGCATCACGTCGCGCTCGGCCGCCCGCCGGGCGAAGCGGAAGCCGTAGCAGCTCTTTAGAGCACGACGACGGTGGCGCCGACCTTGACGCGATCATAGAGATCGATCACGTCCTCATTGCGCAGGCGGATGCAGCCGGACGACACCTGATGGCCGATCGTCCATGGCTCGTTCGAACCGTGGATGCGGTAGAGCGTCGAGCCGATATAGATGGCGCGCGCGCCGAGCGGGTTGTTGGGGCCGCCGGCCATGAAATGCGGCAGGCCGGGCTGGCGCTCGAGCATCTGATCGGGCGGCACCCAGTCGGGCCATTCCTTCTTTGCCGAAACCTTGTGTTCGCCGGCCCAGGTGAAACCGGGGCGGCCGACGCCGATGCCATAGCGCACCGCCTTGCCGCCGGGCTCGACGTAATACAAAAAATAATCGGGCGTATCGACGACGATGGTGCCGGGCGGTTCCTTGCCGCTGTATTCGACCTCCCGGCGCATGTAGCGCGGATCGATGCCATACGAAATCGGCGCCGGCTGCTGCACCTGCGGATCGGCCGGCACGGCGGCGTAGCTTGCCGGCGGCTGCGCGCCATAGACCCGCACCGGCGGCGCCGGCGGCTGCGGTTGGTGATTGCCGAACAGGAATTCGATGAAGCCGCCGCCGAGATTGGCCTTCATCTCCGGCGGCTGCGCCACAATGACCATCGGCGGTGTCGCCGGCACGGCGTAGCCCGGTGGCGCAAGCGACTGCGCCGAGGCGGCGCCGGCGCCAAGCAAGCCAACGATGAGGAAGAACGCAATTGAAGCCCGCATACTCAACTCTTGCCACGCACTTCGCCGCAACCCGGCACGCACCTTGGGCAGTGAGTACAAAGCAGTAGGGATACCGAAAGGTAAATCCGCGCCGCTGGGGCGCGAGATTGTCGGCTCCGTGACCGCGGTTCATCGGCTTAGAGTTTATTTTGCGTAAAGCGCGGAGCGGTATGGTAAACGCGCGCTTTCGATTTTCTTGAAACGTCGCGTTAATTGCCGCGCTGGTAAACCGGCACCGGAATAAACGGAGCCCTGTGTGCAGCGCAAGATTTTCCGCGTCGAGCAGATGCTCGGCAAAGGCCGCGAGCGGGCGCCGGTCGCGCATGCCGCCGATACCCCGCCGGACGGCGCCGCCCGCGAGCTTGCGCTGATCCGCGAGTGCATCGCCCGCAACAAACATGAGCTCATGGCGCTGCGGGGCAGCACCGCGGAGCCGCGCATGACGCGCGCCGCTTACGAACTCGGCGCCGCTATCGACGGCATGGAAAAGGCAACGCAAAAAATCCTCAAATGCGGCGAGGCGATCGACGAGAGCTCAAAGACGCTCGCCGCTACGCTGAAAACCGGCTACGAGCGCGGCCTCGCCCAGGACATCCAGGATCAGGTGATGCGCATTTACGAGACCTGCAATTTCCAGGACCTCGCCGGCCAGCGCATCGGCAAGGCGATCGCGGCGCTGCAGGCGGTCGAGGAGCGCGTCACGCGCATGCTCGCGCTGTGGGAGGATGTCGGGGTGACGCCGCAGGCGGCGGCCGCCGCGTCCGGCCGCCGGCTGGTCAATGGGCCCAAGCTCGACGGCGATGTCGGTCACGCCAGCCAAAGCGACATCGACGCGATGTTCGGCTAGGCCGGACGCCTGATCACCACGAAGCAAACGAGCGCCGCCGCGGCAAACAGCGCCGCCAGCGCGAGCGCGGCCATGTCGGACGTCTTCTCGACCACGAACGCCATCACCAGCGGCGCCGCCGACTGCACAATCAAGAACGGGCCGGCGAGGCGCCCCATCAGCCGCCCATAGCCGGAGGCGCCAAACAAGGCGAGCGGCACCGCGCCGCGGGTAATGGTGACGAGACCATTGGCGCCGCCGAACATCAGCGCGAAGGCCGCGGCCAGCGGCACGGAAATGCCGAATAGCAGCAAAACCGTGAAGGCACAGAGCAGGCCGGTCAGCGCACCGCGCACGACCCACAGCGGATGCAGATCGCGGCCGAAAGAGAATTCGATCAGTCGCGCGCCGACCTGCGCCGGCCCGAACAGCGCGCCGATCCACACCACGGTGCCGGCATCGATGCCGGAGCGGGCAAAGATCGCCAGCAGGTGCGCCGACAGGCCGGACGGCACGAAGGCATAGGCTGCGAAAGCCGAGGCGACGAGGATAAACGGCAGGCCGTGCGGCGGCAGCAGTTGCGCCGGAGCCTTGTTTTCCCCCTGCGGCAAGCTCTCCGCCTCGACGCGATGCCGCGGCAACGCCAGAGCGTGCAGCGGTGCCGCGATCAGGGCGAGCAGCGCGGCATAGACGAGATAAGTGCCGCGCCAGCCGATGCCGTCGAGCAGGAAGTGGGTCGTCGGCCAACTCACCGTCGAGGCAAAGCCGGCGATCAGCGTCAGCGCCGTGATCGGCCGCCGCGCGCCGGCGCCGAAAATGCGGCCAAGCGTGGCGAAAGCCGAATCGTAGAGATTCGCGGCCATGGCGGCGCCGAGCACCATCCACACCGCAAGATAGGCGATCGGGTTGGCGGCATGGACGATGAGAAAGAGGCCGAGCGCGCCGATCAGCGAGCCGATGGTCATGGTCACGTGACCGCCGAAATGGTCGATCGAGCGGCCGACATAGGGCGAAACCAGCCCGGCGACGAGCAAACCGACCGAGAAGCCGCCCATGGCGAAAGAGATCGACCAGCCGCGCTCGGCGGCAATCAGCGGCACGATGAGCACCGGCGTATAGAAGATCGTGCCCCAGGCGAGGATCTGGGTGACGCCAAGCACCGGCACGGCGCGCCAGGGGCCGGCGATGAAAGAGTTGACACCCGCCATAGTCACTGAGTCATGCGCGAGCTTGACCCGCGCATCCATGATGCATGGCCGCGAAAAAAGGCCTTACGCAAGCGCACCGATCTTGAGTCGCATCATGGATTGCCGGGTCAGGCCCGGCAACGACATGCGATGGCTCATTCACCGTCTCTATGGCTTTTGCTGCTGGACCGGCGGCTGGGCTGGCTTCGGCGCTGCGGCCGGCTTTGGTTTCGGCTTGGGCTTGGCTTTCGGTTTCGCCGACTTGGCGCCTTCCGGCCCGCAACGCACATAGACCATGGTGCCGTAGCGCCCCTGCACTTCCGGATCCAGCCAGCGCAGGATCAAGATGCGGCCGTCGAAGGAGACGACTTCGCGGTCCTCGTTGGCGGCCGGAGGCTCGTCTTTCGGGCCGATATAAGTCTTGCCGCCGGGCGCTCCCTTGAGCGCGAGCTCGGTGGGCGTCGCTTGGTCGGCGAGATGCATCATCACACCACCGGTCGGCCCCATGGTGATCACGTAAGGCTGCTTGCACTGTCCGGCGGCGGCGGTCTCGATGCGCGGGCGGTCTTCGTCCCTGTGATAGGCGGCAAGACCCCAGCGCCCGACGATGTCCTGCGGCGGGAAAGCAGGTGGCAAGGTCGGCACCAGCGCCGGCTCGGCCGGCGCCACCGGGCCGGGCGACGTGGCGCAACCGACCACCCCCAACGCCAGCGCACTCAGGATCAGGGCGGTCAAGGTGCGCTTAAAAGTCATGGCGGGTCCCCGGCGAAACCGAAGGACTTTGGGGGGCATCGGCCGTGATGGCAAGTCCGCGTTTTGGCGGAACGCCGTGCCGGCTCGCGCGCGATCCCTTAGCCGCGGCAAGCCTTGGCGGAGCAAGCGGAAAAGCTTGCGCTTGACACTGTGCGCCCTAGCCCATATGTCCGCGGCGGGCACTTGGCACTCCCTGATAGCGAGTGCTAAGTACTTGTAATGCTGATAGTTTGTCAGAAAAACCGCGCTGTCGCGCCGACGAGGAAGACATGTCCAAGACCAAGTTTCGTCCCCTGCACGACCGTGTGGTCGTGCGCCGCATCGAAGCCGATATGAAGACCAAAGGCGGCATCATCATTCCCGACACAGCCCAGGAAAAACCGAGCCAAGGCGAGATCGTCGCCGTCGGCCCCGGCGGGCGCGACGAGGCCGGCAAGCTGATCCCCATCGACGTGAAGAGCGGCGACCGCGTGCTGTTCGGCAAGTGGTCGGGCACCGAGGTCAAGCTCGACGGCGAGGAATTCCTGATCATGAAAGAGTCCGACATCATGGGCGTCATCGCCTGACATCGATCCTCGTGCCTCGAGGAGCCTGCCGAAGGCAGGCGTCTCGAAGGACGAGGGCAATGAATCACGGGCCTCATTCTTCGAGACGGCGCTGCGCGCCTCCTCAGGATGAGGGTCGAAGCAAAACCCAACTGGAGTGAATTGAAATGGCTGCCAAGGACGTCAAATTTTCCGGCGATGCCCGCGATCGCATGCTGCGCGGCGTCGACATTCTTGCCGACGCGGTGAAAGTCACCCTCGGCCCCAAGGGCCGCAACGTCGTGCTCGACAAGAGCTTCGGTGCCCCGCGCATCACCAAGGACGGCGTCACCGTCGCCAAGGAGATCGAGCTCGAGGACAAGTTCGAGAACATGGGCGCGCAGATGGTGCGCGAGGTGGCACAGAAGACCAACGACATGGCTGGCGACGGCACCACCACGGCGACTGTTCTTGCCCAGGCGATCGTGCGCGAAGGCGCCAAGTCGGTGGCCGCCGGCATGAACCCGATGGACTTGAAGCGCGGCATCGACATCGCGGTCGCCGCCGTCATCAAGGACATCGAGAAGCGCGCCAAGCCGGTTGGTTCCTCGGCCGAGGTTGCCCAGGTCGGCACCATCTCGTCGAACGGCGACGTGGCCATCGGCAGCATGATCGCGAAAGCGATGCAGAAGGTCGGCAACGAAGGCGTGATCACCGTCGAAGAAGCCAAGTCGCTCGACACCGAGGTCGAGATCGTCGAGGGCATGCAGTTCGACCGCGGCTACATCTCCCCCTACTTCGTCACCAATGCCGAGAAGATGCTGGCCGAGCTCGAGGACGCCTACATCCTTCTGCACGAGAAGAAGCTGTCCGGCCTGCAGTCGATGCTCCCCGTGCTCGAAGCGGTGGTGCAGTCGGGCAAGCCGCTGGTCATCATCGCCGAGGACGTGGAAGGCGAAGCCATCGCCACTCTCGTCGTCAACAAGCTGCGCGGCGGCCTCAAGGTCGCGGCGGTGAAGGCGCCGGGCTTCGGCGACCGGCGCAAGGCCATGCTTGAGGACATCGCCATCCTCACCGGCGGCCAGCTCATCTCCGAGGATCTCGGCATCAAGCTCGAAAACGTGACCACGGCCATGCTCGGCCGCGCCAAGAAGGTCATCATCGAGAAGGAGAAGTGCACGATCGTCTCCGGCGCCGGCAAGAAGGCCGAGATCGAGGCACGGGTGAACCAGATCAAGGCGCAGATCGAGGAAACCACCTCCGACTACGACAAGGAGAAGCTGCAGGAGCGGCTGGCCAAGCTCGCCGGCGGCGTCGCAGTGATCCGCGTCGGTGGCGCCACCGAAATCGAGGTCAAGGAGAAGAAGGACCGCGTCGAGGACGCGCTCAACGCCACCCGCGCCGCGGTCGAGGAAGGCATCGTGCCGGGCGGCGGCGTCGCGCTGCTGCGCGCGAAGAAGGCGGTCGGCCGCATCCACGACGAAAACCACGACGTCCAAGCCGGCATCAACATCGTGCTCAAGGCGCTGGAATCGCCGATCCGCCAGATCGCGGAAAACGCCGGCGTCGAAGGCTCGATCGTGGTCGGCAAGATCACCGATGAAAACTCGGAGACTTACGGCTTCGACGCCCAGACCGAGAAATATGTCGACATGATCAAGGCCGGCATTGTCGATCCGGCCAAGGTCGTGCGCACCGCGTTGCAGGACGCGGGCTCGGTCGCCGGCCTGCTGATCACCACCGAAGCCATGGTCGCCGAGCTGCCGAAGGACCCGGCCCCGGCGATGCCCGCGGGCGGCGGCGGCATGGGCGGCATGTACTGATCGCCTTCCGAGCGAAACGAATGCAAAGGGCGGCCTCCACGGCCGCCCTTTTTTTCAACCCCGGCGTCGGCCAAGCTGCGTCGAGACGCGGAGCGGAAAGACGACATGGCTGAACGATACGACGTGGTGGTGATCGGCGCGGGACTTGGGGGCCTGACCGCCGCGGCGTTGCTCGCCCGTGCCGGACGCAAGGTGCTCGTGCTGGAGCGCAATGCCTCGGTCGGCGGGGCGGCGAGCACGTACAAGATCGGCGATCTCGTCGTCGAAGGCTCGCTGCACGAGACCGCCGACCCGCGCAGCCCGTTTGATCCCAAGCATCATATTCTCGATCGCATCGGCGTGCTCGACGAAGTCGAATGGGTGCCGGTTGGGGCCTTTTACGAGGTGCGCGGCGGACCGGTCGGCGAGCCGTTCTTGCTGCCTGACAATTTCGCCGCGGCGCGTAGCGCGCTTGATCATCGCTTCCCCGCAGCAAAAGCCGGTACCGCGCAGGTCCTCGGCGACATGGAGCGCATTGCCACCAGCACCGGCCGGCTCAGCCGCGGACGCGCGGCATTCCGTAATCCACGCACGACGTTGGATATGCTTGCCGGCCTGCCGCCAATGGTGCGCGACTGGCGACGATCAGTAAGCGATGTCTTCGCGCGCGCTTTTGCCGACAACGAAGCGATCAAATGCGCGCTCGCCGCCAATCTTGGTTATTATCACGACGACCCCGATACGCTGTGGTGGATATTCTTCGCCGCCGCCCAAGGCGGCTATCTCAAGAACGGCGGCTGTTTTATCCGCGGTGGCTCACGGCGGCTCGGCTCAGCCGTCGCCCGTGCCATCAAAGCGGCGGGCGGCGAAATCATGCTGCGCCGGGAAGTCGGCGAAATTCGCCTCGGCCGTGATGGCAATCCCGCCGCCGTCGTGCACGCCAAGCGTGACGGCAGCGACCGCGTCGAGGTTGAGGCGTCGATCGTGGTCGGCAATGCCGCGCCGACGCTCATCGCCGACATGTTGCCCGATCCAGCGCGCGGCGCGCTTCGCAGTGCCTATGCGACGTATTCGCCCTCGACGTCGTTGTTCGCGCTCACGTTGGGGCTGTCGGTGCGGCCGGCGACGTTCGGCCTACGCGCCTATTCGACCTTTCTGCTGCCGCCATGGATCAAGCGGCTTGCCGACTTCCCGCGCAGCGCCGACCTGTTTGCCGCGATGCCGGGCACCGATATGCCTGGTCTCGTCGTCGTCGATTACGCGGCGATCGATTCCGGCCTGGGCGGCCCGCCTTATCCGGTTTCGGTGGTCGGCCTTGACCGCGTCGCGAACTGGCAGGGTCTCGATAAACCCGCCTATGAAGACAAGCGCGATCGTTGGCAAGCCGCTATTGTCGGCGCCATCGACCGCGCCTTTCCCGGCATGGCATCGCATGTCACCGTCTCCACGTTCAGCACCGCCAGCACCATGCAGAGCTATCTCGCTGCGCCCTTTGGCGCGGTCTATGGCTTCGCGCCACGACCGCCGAGCGGGCCGATCTGGCGCGGCGTGGAACGGTCGCCGCGCACACCGGTGCCGCATTTGTATCTGGCGTCGTCCTACGCCGGCAGCGGCGGGTTCACGGGTGCAATCCTAAGTGGCGGCACAGCCGCAGACCGCATCCTGGCGGAAACCTGAGCGCGCAAAGGCTTAAGTGTTCCATCAAGCGGTTTTGAGACAAACCGCCCGGCGGCGCATGTTATGAGGGCCCTTTGCTGCCGGAGATCCCGCATGGACCAACGCTTCATCGACCTCTACGACCACTTCACCCATGGCGGCATCGACCGCCGCACCTTTCTCGAGCGGCTCACCGACATCGCCGGATCAAGCGCCGCGGCGCTGGCGCTGCTGCCGCTATTGCAGAACGATTATGCGCGCGCGGCCGTGGTGCCACCTGACGACGCGCGGCTGACGATCGATACCGCCGCCTATGACGCAGGCGGAACGCAGATCAGCGGCTATCTGGCGCGGCTCAAAGGCAAGGCCAAACGTCCGGCGATCATCGTCATTCACGAGAACCGCGGGCTCAACCCGCATATCCAGGATATCGCCCGGCGGCTCGCGCTCGAGGGTTTCCTCGCTTTGGCTCCCGATATGCTCTCGCCGCTCGGCGGCACGCCAGCCGACGAGGACAAGGCGCGCGACATGATCGGCACGCTTAAAGCGGATGAAACCGCGCGGCGCTCGGCCGCGGCGGTGCCGTTCCTTGAGCGGCATGCGGAATCGACCGGCAATGTCGGCGCCGTCGGCTTTTGCTGGGGCGGCGGCATCATCAACCGCATCGCCGTGCTGGCGCCCGATCTGAAAGCCGGCGTCGTCTATTACGGGCTGCAGGTGCCAGCCGACCAGGTCGCGGCCATCCGCGCGCCGCTGCTACTGCATTATGCCGGGCTCGACCAGCGGGTGAATGCCGGGATCGCGGCCTACGAAGCGGCGCTGAAGGCCGACCACAAACGCTACACGATTTATGTCTATCCGAACGTCAATCATGCCTTCAACAACGACACCGGCAGAAGCTATGACAAGGCGGCGGCGGATTTGGCCTGGAGCCGCACCATTGCCTTCTTCAAGGAAAACCTTGGCGCGCCGCCAAAGGCCGGATGACAAACCGCGCGCCGGCGCGCTAGAATGCCCACAATAACGGCGGAATACGCCGGCAGGAGGACGATATGGCGGATGCAGTCACGGCTTTGATCGGGGCGATCATCATGATCGGCTATATTCTGCTGATTGCCGCCAAGCTCGCCGCGCTGCCGCTATGGATTTGCGCCCTGATCGGCCTTTGCCTGATGCTCTGGGCCTTTTGGAGTGACGACTGGGAGCCGATCCTTCAGCGCTTCAAGAAATAGCGCGGATCAACTTAATTTATCGACCAGCCAATTTGCCGTGCGCAAGAGGCGGGCGTCGTCGCCGGCCTCGCCGATGAGCTGCACGCCGAGCGGCATGCCGCCCTCGCCGCCAAGCAACGGCAGCGACAATGCCGGCAGGCCGGTGAGCGTCCACAGCGAGCAGAACACTGGGTTGCCGGTCGCCTCGCCTTGCGGCGCAACGCCGGGCGCAGCCGGGGTGAGGATCGCGTCGTATTGCTTGAAAATCTCCTCCAGTCCGGCGGCGTAGCGCCGCGCGTTGTCGCGCGCCGCCAGATAGCGCACTGCGCTGGTGCCGCGGCCTTCGGCGAGAAAATCGCGCAACTGCTTGCTCGACGCCTCGCCGCCACGTTCGACGATCGCGCCGAGATTGTGCGCCATGTCGACCGACATCACGACGCGATGGTCGTCCCAGGCGGCGGCATAGGCGTCCGGCAAGTCAACCGGCGCGGCACGCTCGCCCAGGCGTTTCACCAGTGCCTCGAAGGCGGCGCGGGTCTCCGGTTCGGCCTTGTCCCACACCGGCGTGCGCACGAAGGCGATTTGCGGCGGCATCGGCGGTTCTTCGGCGAGCGTTTCGAGAAACGCCGGCGCCGCCACGGCGCGCGTATCCGGATCGTCAGCATCGTAGCCGGCGAGCACTTCGAGGATGAGCGCGGCATCGGCGAGCGTGCGCGCGAAGACGCCGATATGGTCGAGCGCGCGCGACAAGGTCAGCGCGCCGCGCGCGCGAGATGAGGCCATGGCTCGGCTTCATGCCGTAGACGCCGCAAAAGGCCGCCGGCCGGATCATCGAGCCGTTGGTCTGCGAGCCGATCGCCAGCGGCACCATGCCAGCGGCAACCGCCGCGGCCGAGCCCGACGAGGAGCCGCCCGGCGTGCGCTGACGGATCATGCGGATTGCGCGTCGGTCCGGGATGGAAATAGGCAAATTCGGTGGTCACTGTCTTGCCGATGATGACCGCGCCGGCCGCGCGCAGGCGCGAAACCGCCGCGGCGTCGCGCATCGGCTGGCGGCCCCTGAGCAGCGGCGAGCCGCATTCGGTCTTGAAGTCGGCGGTGTCGAAGATGTCCTTGATGCCGACCGGAACGCCGTGCAGCGGGCCGATCGGCTGGCCGTTGCGGCGGCGCTCGTCGAGCGTGCGCGCCTGCGCCAGCGCATCGTCTGGATCGAGATGAATGAAGGCGCGTACCCGGCCGTCGACCGACGCGATCCGCTCCAGACAGGCGCTGACATAGGCCTCGGCGCTGATCTCGCCGCCGGCGATACGCTCGGCGGCTTCAATCGCAGTGAACGTCAGTCGGATCGCCGTCGTCGCGCCATCAGTTGGCGTATAGCTTGGTGGGGCAGCCAGAGCGCAATGCCCGGGAAGACATAGACCAGCGTCATGGTTATGAACACCATGAACACGAATGGCAGCGCGCCGGCGAAGATCTGGTTCAGCCGCACATGCGGCGGCGCCACACCCTTCAGGTAATAGGCCGCCATCGCCATCGGCGGCGTATTGAACGACGTCTGGATGTTGAGCGCGACCAGGATGCCGAACAGCGTTGGGTCGATGTGGAAGGCCTTCACCAGCGGCAGGAAGATGGGCACGAAGATGATGATGATCTCGGTCCACTCCAGCGGCCAGCCGAGCAGGAAGATGATGAACTGGGCAAGGATGAGGAACGTGGTGGCGTTCAAATGCGCCGCCAGCACCGCGTGTTCGATGACCTCATGGCCGCCGAGGTAGGAGAAGACCGAGGAGAAGGTCCACGAGCCGATGAACAGGTAACAGACCATCGCCGAGGTGCGCGCGGTGAGATAGACCGCCTCCTTGAGCCGCTGGAAGGTAAGCGACTTGTAAAGCGCTGCGAGCAGCGACCGAACCGGCGGCGCCGACGGCGGCCGCCTCGGACGGCGTCGCCAAGCCCATGATGATCGCGCCCAACACGGAGAGGATCAGCACCGCGAGCGGAAAGAACGACGTCGAGCAGCGCCCAGAACACCTCGGCAAAGGGAATGTGACGTTTCAGTTCTTCCGGCTTTGGCGCCAGCGCTCGGGTTGATGAGCACGCGCATGATCACGTAGAGGACGTAAAAGCCCGCCAACAGGAAGCCGGGAAGGAACGCCGCAGCGTAAAGCTGGACCACGGACACCGAAGTGGTCGCGCCGTAAAGGATCAAAAGCACGCTGGGCGGAATCATGATGCCGAGGCAGCCGCCGGCGCAGACCACGCCGGCCGACAACTCGGTGTTGTAGCCGGCGCGCAACATGGCCGGAAATGCCAGCAGACCCATCAGCGTCACCACGGCGCCGACGATGCCGGTGGCTGTGGCGAACAGCGCGCAGGTGATCAGCGTTGCGACTGCCAGCGCGCCCGGCACATGCCGCATCGACATTTGCAGCGAATAAAACAGGCGGTCGAGGATGTTCGAGCGCTCGACGACGTAGCCCATGAACAGAAATAGTGGTACGGCCGTAAGTACATCGTTCGACATCACGTCATAGGTATTGGTGACGAGCAGGTCGAATACGCGAGATCCCATCGCGTAGTAGCCAAAGAAGACGCCCATCGCCACGAGGGTGAAGGCGATCGGGAAGCCCAGCAGAATGATAATAATGAAGCTGCCGAGCTGAATCATCCCGATGTCGGGATTAGTGAGTGTCATCGGGCCGCCCCTGCATGCATCTCTTCTTCGATGCGCCGGCGGTCCGCCGCTTCGGCGAGAATCGCGGATTCCATTTCTTCCACATCGTGCAACCGCTGCGGCCACACGCCGTCGCGCAGGCAAATGATGCAGCGGATGATCTCGGCCAGGCATTGCAGCAACATCAGCGCAGCGGCAATTGGGATCAACGTCTTGTGCGGATAGACCGGCGCGCCGGTTGGGCTGTAAATGCTGACTTCATGAATACGCCAGGACTGCTCGGCATAGGGGATGCCGTAGAAAAAAAGCGCTCCGAAGCCTGGAAGCATGAAAAGGATGAAGAGGACGAGATCGATCGCGGCCTGCACGCGATACGGCCACATCCGATAGACGAAGTCGCCGCGCACATGGCCATTGCGCGACAGCGTATAGGCACCGGCCATCATGAACAGCGCGCCATACATGAAATAGCTGACGTCGAAGGCCCAATTGGTCGGCGCCCGCAGAAGATAGCGCATGAACACGTCGTAACAGGTGCCGAGCGTCATGATGAAAATGCACCAGCCAAATGCTTTGCCGACGCCCGCGCTTAGACGGTCGATAAAAAGCAGGAAATTTTCCAAGAGAATTCTCGCGGTTTGCTGCTAGACGCAAACTCGCCGGGGCAGCGCAGCCACCCCGGCGAATTTCATCGCGTCTGGTTACACCTTCATCGGGCCGAAGTAGTGCTCGTAGGCGGACTTATAGTCGGCTTCGTTGTTGATGGCATAGAAGCCGACCCGCTTGCCCCATTCCTTCTGGCTGGCGAGAACCTTCTTGATGAACGGGCCCTGGTTCGCATCGGCCGAGATTTCGTCGACCACCTTGTCCCAGGCCGCGAGCTGCGCCTTGAAGATCGCTTCCGACGTGCGCTTGACGTGGACGCCATGCTTGTTGATCAGCGTCTGCAGATCGGTTGAGTAGATGTCCCAAGCCTTCCAGATGTCGAAGGAGTTCGCAGCCTGGCCAGCCAGGTGCAGGACCTGCTGCTGCTCTTTGGACAAGCTGTCATATTTCGACTTATTGAATACGACTTCGATGGCTTCCGAAGCCTGGTGGTAGGAGCCGAGATAGTAGTACTTGGCCACGTCCTGCCCGCCGAAGCGCATGTCCGAGGTTGGGTTGTTGAATTCGAATGCCTCGATCACGCCCTTTTCCATGGCCGGAAGAATTTCCGGCCCGGGAAGTTGCGCCACGCTCGCGCCCATCGCCTGCATGACGTTGGAAGCGAGACCGACGGTACGGTACTTCATGCCCTTGAAGTCATCCGGGCCCTTGAGTTCCTTTTTGAACCAGCCAAGCGGCTGCGTCGGCATGGCGAAGACATAGAAGCCCTGGACGTTGAGTTCGAGAATCTTTTGCGTCAGCTCATCGTAGAGAGCCTGGCCGCCGCCATGATAGAACCAGCCCATGAATTGGCTGGCATTGGTGCCGTAGACCGGGCCAGTGCCGAACAGCGAGGCGGCACGGTGCTTGCCGTACCAATAGGCGGGCACGGAATGGCAGCCGTCGAGCACGCCCGAATGCGTGGCATCCATCACCGAGAACGCCTTCACCACCGCGCCGGCGTTGAGATAGTCGACCTTCAGGCGGCCGCCACCCATTTCGTTGACGATGCGGGCGTAGTCTTGGCCATACTCATTGAGAATATCGGTGGCGCCCCAGCCGCCCTGCATCTTCAGGGTGACGGTTTGCGCACGTGAGACTTGCGGCATGGCAATGGTCGCCACGCCAGCAACAACAGCCCCGCCGAGGAATTTGCGGCGGGTCGCAGACGTAGAAGCTTTGCTCTTGGCCATTTCAATTTCCCTCCCTTGAAATTTCGAGCCAGTTTACTACGGGCGCTTGTTATTCTTCTTGCGATCTCAGGGTCACTAACACCCGGGACTTGGACTTTAGTCTGTAACTATTTTCCACGCCGGACAAGCAAAAATCGTAAAAATACGTGTGAAATCAGCTGCCGCAGCCTAAATTGGCGGCAGTTCAACGCCAGACTTGAGAAACGGAAAGCGACTTAGGCCGGCGAGCCCTACGGCTCGCATAGTTCTGCGCTGGCGCCGGCGAGCGCGCGCATCAGATCCATGCACGCCGAGGAGCGTTGGCTTTTGCCCTCGCTATGTTCATGCACATAAACTTGACTCTCGAAAAGGGTTCAAGACCTTCGTCTATAAGGCACAGCTAACATCGATCAGAATGGCATAAAATACCATCCGGTAGCAGCGCCAGCACGCGATGAATTAAGAAGCGGCACTCGCCGTATCATCGCCATGAGTGAGTTTCACCGGTAATTCCAATTCTGCTCTGCGCGTGCAAAGCCCGGCCGCAACAGGAGACTTCCCGTGACAAGGAAATTTGCGACGCTCGCCACGATCTGGCGATTGGCCAGCCCCTATTTCAATTCCGAGGACCGCTGGGCCGGCCGGCTGCTGCTTGCCGCGGTGGTCGTGATCGAACTGTCGATCGTCGGCATCACCGTTCTGCTCAATACCTGGAACAACGTCTTCTACAACGCGCTGCAGGACCGTAACTGGAACGCCTTTGTCTATCAGCTCGGCTATTTCTGCGTTCTGGCGGCGGCCTTCATTTTCCTTGCCGTCTATCAGCTTTACCTCAATCAATGGCTGCAGATCCGCTGGCGGCGTTGGATGACGCGGAACTACCTCGACCACTGGCTCGCCGGCGCCAACCATTATCGCATGCAGCTCCTGGGCGATGCCGCCGACAATCCGGACCAGCGTATTTCCGAGGACATCGCGCAATTCATCGCCTCGACCTTGAACATCAGCTTGCAGTTGCTCAATTCGCTGGTTACGCTGCTCTCTTTCATGATCATTCTATGGACGCTGTCGGCGGCAGCGCCGCTGCACCTCTTCGGCATCACCTTCAGCATTCCCGGCTATCTGCTGTGGGCGGCGCTGATCTACGCGGTCGCCGGCACCGCGCTCACGCATTTGATCGGCCGCGCGCTGATTGCGCTCAATTTCCAGCAACAACGCTATGAAGCGGATTTCCGTTTCAATCTGGTTCGGGTGCGCGAGAATTCCGAGCAGATCGCTTTGCTCACCGGCGAGCACGCCGAGCGCGACCGGCTGCTGCTACGCTTCGGTAACGTCGTCGCCAACTGGATGGCGATCATGACGCGGCAGAAGAAGCTGACCTTCTTCACCGCCAGCTACGCGCAAGCCTCAGTCGTGTTCCCCTTCATCATGGTGAGCCCGGCTTATTTTGCCGGCGTCGTTCAGCTCGGCGGTCTGATGCAATCGGCAAACGCCTTCAATCGCGTGCAGGACGCGCTCTCGGTCTTTGTATCGCTTTACCGCAGCCTCGCCGAGTGGCGCGCGGTTATCGAGCGTCTGTCCGGCTTCGACCAGGCGGTGGCGGCGGCGCGCGCGGCGGCGGTGACGCCGCCGGTGGTCGAGATTGCGCCCAGCGACGGCGCGGCGGTCACACTCAAGGATCTGGCGGTGCGGCTGCCGAACGGCATGCCACTGGTCAATGCCAGCGAGCTGACTATCCGCGCCGGCGAAAAAGTGCTGGTCACTGGTCCTTCCGGCTCCGGCAAATCGACGCTGTTCCGCGCGCTCGCCGGCATCTGGCCCTTCGGCTCCGGCACTGTCACGGTGCCGAAAGGCGCCAAGCTGATGATGCTACCGCAGCGGCCCTATTTCCCGATCGCGCCGCTGGCCGACGCTGTTGCCTATCCGGCCGAACCGGGCACATTCAGCAGCGCGCAGGTCGCCGAGGTGATCGCGGCGGTCGGACTGCCGGCGTTGGCGCCGCGCATCGAAGAGGAGGCGCACTGGAACCGGATGCTGTCGCTCGGCGAGCAGCAGCGGCTGGGCGTTGCCCGTGCCATTCTGCTGGCGCCGGATTATCTGTTTCTCGACGAGGCGACCGCCTCGCTCGACGAGCCGGCCGAGGCCGCGCTCTACCATCTGCTGGAGCAGCGCCTCGCCCGCACCGCCATCGTGTCGATCGGTCACCGCTCGACGCTCGCGGCATTCCACCGCCGCCGGCTCATCTTCAATCGCGAAGGCGATCGCACCTGGGTGCGCGAGGGCGAACTCGCCGCAGCGGAGTAAGCATCGCGCGCCATCGCCAAAACGAAAGCGGCGGCTCAATGAGCCGCCGCTCTTTATGAGATACGTCCCGCTTGGCTTACTTCAGACTGCCGAGCGTGAGGTCAGCCGACAACTTGGCGATGAATGTCGCGCCGCACCAGTTTGATTCCGAACCAACCAAGTTGATTGACGTCGGCGCTCCGGTCAACGTTGCGCCGGGATCGCTGGTGAAGGCCGAGCATTCCGTCTTGCTCAAGTCTGTATCGGTGTAACGGAGATCAAGAGTGAACACTTTCCAGGTGAAGCCCAAGCCAATATTCCAGGTATTATAACCGGGCTCGGGAATACCGTTCGCATAGGTGGTCCCCGCTCCAGTGCCATAAAACACATCGCTGGTGCCAAACCACTGATGGCCGAATTCACCGGACACGTACCAGCCGATCGCGCCATTCAGCAACGCCATCGACGACGGGGCGGTAAACTTGACGATACCCGAAAGGTATTCGCCGTCGGCGCCGGTGTTCAGGAAGTTCGGCGAGTAGTAGAAGGTCGGCCCGAAGGCGAAGTCACCCAGTGTATAAGTGGCCTTGGCGTAAACTTCGTAAAAGCTCGCGCTCGCCTTGGCGACGTTGCCGCTCACCCAAGGCGGAGCCAGACAACCCGGATCGACACCAGCACCGGCATAGCAGGTGCCACCCGGATAGTAGTACTCCCAAATTCCGAAATCGAGCGCGAGCGGGCCGAAGGTCGGACGAATGCCGCCGTAGAAGTCGATTTCCGCTGCTGCGTTATTGGCGAACTTGATGCTCTCGCCGGAGACGCCGGCATACAGCTGCCAGCTGTCGTTGATATTGTAGCGCGGCTCAAAATAGGCGGCGACCGATGGACGATGCCCCGACTGCGTCACGCCGCGCCAGACGTAATCGGTCATCAGCGCGCTGCCGAAAGCGAGATCCCACGGGCTCGGCGGCGGAGCGGGCATCGCCTTGACGGCTTTCGCCGGCATGTCCGCAGCAAATGCGGAGGTCGCCGACAAAGCGAGCGCCGCGACAACCGACAAAACAACTTTCTTCATAGACCCTGCCCCTTTGCGGTTCGATCGACTTACAGCCGATACAAATTGCGCGTCACTCTTGCGTACGTAAGTTCCGTCAGAACCCGGCTGCGATCGACCCGTACGCAGCAGGACGTGCATTAGGCGCAAATTTACACCTGCGACGCCGCGGCGCAGCAAGACGAAAACAAGAGCAATTGCCGAATTTTTGGGCGATTCAGCTCAATATTGACAGAAAGCGCGATATTGTTGCGCGGATGTCACAGCCTTGACATAGCCGCGGTAATTCGCTGCCGCCATTCTGCCTACTGCCCCGCAGGCGACGGAAGTCGCTGCCGGCGCCGAGGGCAAACGCCGAAATAGCCAAGCAATATCCGAACCTTAGGCGAATATAGGCTACACCGACGGGGCGGAGGTTCACGCCGCGGCTTTTTTCCGATTTGCCTCAAGCCGCGCGTCGACCAAGGCCACAATCGCGTCAAGCGTCGGATGGCTCAAGCCCTTCTGCCTGGCGATGAGCTGCACCAGCTTGTCGGCGCGCTCGATATTGGGGGCGCCGTTTTGCAGCGCGCGTGCGGCGGACGCCGGACGTGACAGCGACTGCGAGGCGGCGGCATATTTTTCGAACGGCACAAGGTCGTTGGGATTGGCGCCGAGTTTCACGCAAAGGTCGTTGACGAAATTATAGACCGAGCGCGACTCCTCGAGATTGGAATGCACCGCTTCCTGCGCGGTGCGCATGCCGTCCTTGGTGATGCAGCGATAATTGCCGGCGCACAGCATCGCCCATTTGGCCAGCGGCACGAAAATCGAGTCGTGCACGCGCAGCTTCACCGGCAGCTCGATCTTGGTGCCGTCGCCCGGATCGAAACGCACCGCGTCGATCTCCTTCTCGAGCTGGCGCAGAATCGCCGTGCTCTTGTCGCTGTCGAAACGCGCCACCTTGAAGTTGGTCGGCAGCGTGACCAGCAAATCGTTGGCCTTGCCGTCCGGCGGGCGGATCGCCTGTGGATCGGGGCTGCACAATGTGATCGCACCCGGATCGAAATTGTCCCATACGCTCGGGTCAGTATAGGCGGCTTTCAGCGCGTCGTAGTTCAAGCCCGAGATGCGCTTCACGTAAGGCAGCGGCGGCATGTTCATGATCGACATGCAGGGCTTGCGTGACTTGGCCACGGCGTCGAGCAGTTCGCGTACGCCGGGGGAACGATACTGCGGCTCCTGCATCGCCAGGCCGACCAGGTCGAAGTCATTCGGATTGACGCCTTGGGCGCCGCTCGCGGTCACCTTGCCGGGAAGCTTTTTCGAATCCAGCACCACCGGATCCTTGCGCCCTTTCACCGGCAGCTTGATGTGAAAGCCTTCGGCGTTGATCAGATCGGCTTCGGCGGGCAGGCACACATGGTGGATCTTGTGACCACCGAACAGCATTTTGGAGGCCAGCAGCGAGCCGTAGGCCGCGCCCATAATGAGAATATTGTACGCCATAACGCCCGCTCCCGTCGTTTCCAGTGAGGCTGGAGAAAGCTCCGGCGCCCGACCGACTTTCTCGCGACGGGACATGCTATTCGCCCCATCCGGACGATGCAATGCGAAAGCCCACGGGGGAATTCGGGTTTAAGTCTGTTGGCTGTCGGCGGCTGCCAGCCGGGGCCGGCGCTTGGGAAAAATCGCAAGCAATGCCGCGAAGGCGCGGCCGATCGGCGACAGAAACTCGCCGGTGATGGTGTGCGCATCAGCGTAACCCGGCTCGACGCCGAAGGTGAGCTTTTCGCGCTGCTTGTCGGGAATGTGCAGCGTGCCGAACAGCCAATCCCAGACCGCCAGGCAGCTTCCCAGGTTCTTGTTGAAGTGGATCGGATTGGTCGAGTGGTGCACCTGGTGGTGCGCCGGGCTGATGAAAATGCGGCCGAGCCAGCCGCGGAAGGAAATCCACAGATGCGTGTGCTGCAGGTGGATGTAGACGTGGATGAACGCCACCAGGATGATGTTGGTGCCGGACAGCGCGTATTGATAGGCGGTGTCGCCGAACATGTAGGCCGCCACGCCGTTCGTAATCGCCGCGGTCACCGCCAGGATATTGCCGAAGATCCAGGTATCGAACGGATGCATGCGGAAGCTAGTGAGCGGGGTGAGCACTTCCGCGGTGTGATGCACCTTGTGCAGTTCCCACAGCACCGGGATGCGATGCTTGAGAAAGTGGTCGAGCCAGTAACCGAACTCATAGGCGAGGAACAGGAGCAGCGTCATGATCGAGCGGGAAACGAGTTCCGGCAGCGCCGATGGTGTCGGTTTGCCGAAGGCGAACACCATGCCGCCGAGCACGGCGTTGGTGAGGAACTGATAGGATACCGCCGCCATGCCAAAGATGCCGGCGTAGACGAAGATGTTGAACAGGAAATAGCCGACATCCGCGAGCGTTGACGGGCTCCTGATGATGCGGCGGGGAAATAGCGCTCGCATCAGCGCACGCAAGCGAATATGGCGGCCCCTGCGGCGGCGCTGCAGCGCGAGCGCGCCGAGCGCGATGACAAACGCGCAACCAAGCGACGTCAGCGAAAACTGCGAGCCGACGGAAAACAAAACATCGCAGAGATGATTGAAATTCCGGACCAGCCCAGACCAAACAAAATCCACGCGCAATCCTTACCGTCATCGATGTGGTGCGACAGTAGCGGCGGCGCGGTAATGAAATGATTTACAGGAAGGAGCGGCTTGTCATTAATGAAGCCTTAACCAGCGGCGCGCAGCCGCCGCGGCGGCTGCGCGTCAGGCAGGCTACTGCTGCGACTCTCCGCTCTTATCGCCGGTCAAGCTGCTAAAGCTTGGCGTCACCGGTCCGGGGCCGATCGGCGAGGGAAGAATCGTTGACGGCGCTGGAGCCGGAACAGGCGTTGGTGCCGGCATGATCACCGGTGCCTTCTTCTTCGGCACACTTTTCTTCCTGGTCCTAATCGTCTTGGCCTTGGTCTTGCTCTTGCCGCGCTTGGCCTTCAACGCCTTGCTCTTGCGCGCGGCGGCGCGCTTGGCCGGCTTTTTGGCCTTTTTCGCCTTCTTTGCCTTCCGCTTCTTCGCCATGATCGCTCTCCCGATGGCTTGCGTCGACTTAGTCACATTCGCGCGGTGAGGTGTCGCCTAAATGACCGCTTCGGACTCTGCGGCACGTTGCGCCGCCAATTCGCGTAACACCTCCGGTGCCGGGCCGCCGGTCGCCCAATCGATCAGCTCGACCGTGTGCACGACCGGAATGCTGGTGCCGGCCGCAATCTGGGTAATGCAGCCGATGTTTCCAGCGGCGATCACGTCGGGCGCCAACGTCTCGATATTGGCAATTTTGCGCGTCCCCAACGCCTTCGCCAATTCGGGCTGCATGATGTTGTAAGTGCCCGCCGAGCCACAACACAGGTGCCCCTCCGGCACATCTTTGACCGTAAAGCCGGCCTTGGAAAGCAATTCTTTCGGCTCGCGCGTGACTTTTTGTCCGTGCTGGAGCGAGCACGCCGAATGATATGCAAGTGTGAGGCCACGCATGTCGCGGAGAGGCGTCAGCCCAAGCCGCGCCAAATATTCGCTCACATCTTTGGCCAATGCGGAGACGCGCGCCGCTTTGTCGGCATAGGCCTTATCGGTGCGCAGCATGAAACCATAGTCCTTAATCACGGTTCCGCAGCCGGACACCGTGATCAGGATGGCGTCGAGCCCTGCGCCTTCGATCTCGCGCGTCCAGGCGTCAATGTTGTTGCGCGCAAATGCGAGCGCTTCGGCTTCACGGCCCATGTGATGGGCAAGCGAGCCGCAGCAGGCCTCCCCGGCGGCGACCACCACTTCGATGCCGTGGCGGTTGAGCAGACGGATAGCGGCTTCGTCGGTCGATGGCGCCAGCACCGGATTGATGCAGCCGGACAGAAGCGCAACGCGGCCACGGCGATGGCCTTGCGCGGGATAAACCTTGCCGGCGCGGTCGACCGGCGGCGCCGGCTTGCGGTGCGGCGTGAGACGCAGCATGGCCGCCATGCGCTTGAGGCCGAAAGCATTGAGCACCGGCGCAAATGGCCGCGCGATGAGCCCCGCCACCACTGCCAGGCGAAACTTGGCCGGGTCGGTGAGCACGCGGGCGAGCAGCGCGCGCAGGAAACGGTCGGCGAGCGGCCGCTTGTAGGTCTTCTCGATGCGCTCGCGGGCGTGATCGACGAGATGCATGTAATGCACGCCGGAGGGGCAGGTGGTCATGCAGGACAGGCAGGAAAGGCAGCGGTCGATATGCTTGACCACTTCGCGGGTCGCCGGCTTGTCCTGCTCCAGCATTTCCTTGATCAGGTAGATGCGGCCGCGCGGTGAATCGAGCTCGTCGCCGAGCAGCACGTAAGTCGGGCAGGTGGCGGTGCAGAAGCCGCAATGCACGCAGGCGCGCAGGATTTTCTCCGAAGCTGCAGTCTGCGGGTCGAGGAGCTGGGTCAGGGAGAAGTTCGTTTGCATGCCTCAGCCTCGTGTCCCGCGCGCAGCGCAGCGCGAAGTGATGCGCTGCAGACCCGGGACCTTTCCAAAACGCGCGACGATCCCGAGTCTGCAATGCAGCGTTTCACGCTGCGTTGCGCCCGAAAAAAGTCCAAAGGCAGAGTGTTCAGCCATCATTACACCCCCGCCCACATGCGGCCGGGATTGAGCACGCCTTTGGGGTCGAAGCTCTCCTTCACCCGTTTGCTCAGGGCGGCAACGCCCGGCGCCTGCGGCTCGAACACCTCGACCGCAGCGCGCACCGAGGTTGGCGCGCGAATAAGCGTGGCGTGACCACCTGTTTTCGCAACGGCGCCTCGGATCGAAGCGGCATCAGGCTCGTCGGGGATCGGCATCGCCACCCAGACGAGGCCGCCGGCCCAGTCGTAGAACATCTGCGCTGCCGGCGTGACCAGCGAGGCGATTTCGTGGCCGCGGCCCGGCGCGGTGGAAATCCGCCACAGCGGCCGCTCGCGCGCCGTATCGACGGCGAACGGCTTCACCTCGCGCACGTCGCGCCACAGCGCGCGCGAATTTTCGGCATCGAGGATCGCAACCGGGCCGAACGGGCGCACAAGCGCGGCAAGCGCCTCCTTACGGTGCTCGACCGAAGGCGCGAAGCCTTCAAGCCGCAAGGCGGTCGCGGCTTCCGTGTTGGGCAGGCCAGCAAACCACGAGGCGACGTGGTCGGGCAGATGCGCGGCGGCAGAGACATCGAAGGGCGAGCCCATCGCCACAGCCATCGCTTCCGCAGCGCGGGTGTCATCGAGGCCGGAGATGACAACCGTCGCCTCGGCTTCCGCTTTGGGCAGCACCTTGACGGTGACGTCGGTCATGGCCGCGAGCGTGCCCCAGGAGCCGGCGATGAGCTTGCACATGTCGTAGCCGGTGACGTTCTTCACCACGCGGCCGCCCGACTTGATGCTATCGCCGCGGCCGGTGACGGCCGTGACGCCGAGAAAATGGTCGCGCGCGGCTCCGGCCTTGATGCGGCGCGGGCCGGAGAGATTGACGGCGATGGCGCCGCCGATGGTGCCCCTACCCGTTTCGCCGCCGAGCAGCGGGCCATAGTCCATCGGCTCAAAGCCTAGCGCCTGGTTGTTTTTATCGAGCAGCGCCTCGATCTCGGAGAGGGGCGTTCCGGCCTTGGCCGAGAGCACCAGTTCTTCCGGCTCGTAGAGCGTGACGCCGGAAAGCCCGGCGAGATCGAGCGTGATATCGGTCTGACTCGGCCGGCCGATCGTGCGCTTTGAGCCTTGCCCGGCAAGTTCCACGGCCTTGTCATTGCCGAGCGCCCAGCGCACGGCGTCCTCGACCTCTTTAGCGTCGCGGGGCTTCAACGTGTCAGGCATTTAGAATCTTGGAATGTCGGGGAAAGGCAGCTGGCCGCCGGAGATGTGCATGCGGCCCAATTCGGCACAGCGGTGCAGCTTGGGGAAGACCTTGCCGGGATTGAGCAGGCCCTTCTCGTCGAAGGCGCATTTCACGCGCTGCTGCGCGTCGAGATCGATCTCGGAGAACATTACCGGCATGAGGTCGCGCTTTTCCACGCCGACGCCGTGCTCGCCGGTCAAGACGCCGCCGACCTCGACGCACAGCCTGAGGATATCGGCGCCGAACTCTTCCGCTTTCTCCAACTCACCCGGCTTGTTAGAGTCGTAGAGAATAAGCGGATGCATGTTGCCGTCGCCGGCATGGAAGACGTTGGCAACACGAAGCCCGTATTTCTCCGACAGTTCCCTGGTGCGCGCAAGCACCAGCGGCAGCTTGGCGCGCGGAATGGTGCCGTCCATGCAGTAATAATCGGGCGAGATGCGGCCGACCGCAGGGAATGCAGCCTTTCGGCCGGCCCAGAACAACAGCCGTTGCTCTTCCGAAGCTGAAACCTGGCAGGAGACGGCGCGGCATTGTTTGGCGATTGCCTCGACACGCTCGGTCAGATGATCAACCTCGGCGCGGGTGCCGTCGACCTCGACGATCAGCAGCGCTTCGACATCAAGCGGATAGCCGGCGTGGACGAATTCCTCGACCGCGCGGATCGCGGGCCCATCCATCATCTCCATGCCGCCCGGAATAATGCCGGCGCCGATAATGGCGGAGACGCAGGCACCGGCGTCCTCGGACGACGGGAAGCCCACTAGTACGGCACGGGCGAATTCTGCCTTTTTCAGGATGCGCACCGTGACTTCGGTGACCACGCCGAGCAGGCCTTCCGAGCCGATGATGAGACCGAGCAGATCGTAACCCTGGGCATCGAGATGCTTACCGCCGAAGCGCAGCACCTCGCCGTTCATCAGCACGATTTCGCAGCCGAGCACGTTGTTGGTGGTCATGCCGTATTTCAGGCAGTGCACGCCGCCGGAATTCTCCGCCACATTGCCGCCGATGGTGCAGGCGATCTGCGAAGACGGATCGGGCGCGTAGTAGAAGCCTTCATGTGCCACCGCGTTGGTCACCGCGAGATTGGTGACGCCGGGCTCGACCACGGCGACGCGATTGGCGAAATCGATCTCGCGGATGCGGTTGAACTTGGCCATGCCAAGCAGCACGCCGTCGGCGAGCGGCAAAGCGCCGCCGGAGAGCGACGTTCCGGCTCCGCGCGGCACCACCTTGATGCCCTCGGTGTGACAATAGGCGAGCACCTGCGAGACCTGCTTGGTGGTTTCCGGCAGCACCACCACCATGGGCATCTGCCGGTAGGCGGTGAGCCCGTCGCTTTCAAAGGCGCGCATTTCGTGCGTCGAGTTCGATGACCCCCTCGCCCGGCACAATCGTGCGCAGGGCGGCGACAATGCGGGCGCGCCGCGCCAACACCTCGCCATCCGCCTCGGGCATCCGCAATGTCATACGCTCAAGTCCCGGCCGTGCATTCCGGCAACGATATAGCTATTTGACGGGTGATACATAGGGCTGGCAAAACCATTTCGACAACGGGCCAGGCCTGAGGTGCCAGGCGGCGGGCGGCGTAAGAAATGTCACAAGGAGCGTATCGATGAAAATGGCATTGGTCATCTCGGCGCTGACACTGGCGGCAATGGTTGGGGCGGCGCAGGCGCAGGACGTTGCGGCCGGCGAGCAGGTGTTCAAGAAGTGCTTCCCCTGCCACTCCGTCGGCGAAGGGGCAAAGAACAAGGTCGGCCCCGAACTCAATGGCCTTGACGGGCGCCATTCCGGCACCGCGGCGGGCTACAGCTATTCCGACGCCAACAAGAACTCCGGCATCGTCTGGAACGAAGCGACGTTCAAAGAATATATCACGAATCCCAAGGCCAAGATCCCAGGCACCAAAATGATCTTCCCCGGCCTGCCAAACGAGAACGATCGCAACAATCTTTGGGCCTATCTCAAGCAGTTCGGCCCCGACGGCAAGAAAAAATAGGCATTGCCCGCAATTGACCTTGGTCAAGGCCGCGCCGACCGAGGTCCGCCATAAGAACAATGAGGAGGAGACCAAATGATCAAGGACATCGTCGTCAATCTCGCGCCCGGTGGAAGCGATCAGGCCGCGAATTTTGCTATCTCGGTGGCCGAGACCTTCGAGGCCCACCTGATGGGCGTCGCTTTCATTTACGACCCCGTCATCCCCGGCTCGGTCATGGGCGGTATCCCGCCGGAATTCATTGAAATCCAGCGCACCGAAGCCGAAAAGTCGGCGAAAGAGACGGTCGCCCGCTTCGAACAGGCAGCAAAGCGCTCCGGCATTTCCTATGAAAGCCGCACATTGAGCGCCAGCATCGCCGGCGCATCCGAAGAGCTTGGCAAGCTCGCTCGCCGCTTCGACCTCGCGATCGTCGGCCAGGCCAACCGCGACAAGGAAGAGCCGACCGAGGTCATTGATGAAGGGGTGCTGTTCGAATCCGGCCGGCCAGTTATCGTCGTGCCGTTCATCCAGAAGACCGGACTGAAGCTCGATCACGTGATTGTATGCTGGGATGGCAGCCGCGCCGCCACCCGCGCCATCGCCGACTCCATGCCGTTCCTGCGAAAGGCCAAGCAGGTGGAGGTCGTCCTCGTCACCAGCAAAGGCTTCAAAGCCGATGAGGCGCCCGGGGCCGATCTCGCCAAGCATCTCGCCCGCCATGATTTGAAGGTCGTGCTCAAGCGCATCACCTCGCCGGATATCGATATTGCTTCGACCATCCTGTCCTACGCGGCGGATGCCAATACCGATATGATCGTCATGGGCGGCTACGGGCATTCGCGGCTGCGCGAATTCGTGCTCGGCGGCGCCACCCGCGGCATCCTCGAGTCGATGACAGTGCCGACGCTGATGTCGCACTAGCGGCGGGCAAGCCTCTAAGGATGCGCCCATGCAGGAACGCCACGTGGCTTTGCTGGATGGGACGCCGGTATTGATCCGACCGCTGCGGGCTGCGGACGCGGCACTCTATCCGGACTTTCTCAAAAAGGTGACAGCCGACGATCTGCGGCTGCGTTTCTTTGCCGCCATGCACGAGGTGGCGCCCGAGCTCATCGACAAGCTCGTCCACTACGACCCCAAGCGCGCCATGGCCTTTATCGCCATCGAGGAACAAACCGGGCGCATGCTCGGCGTGGTGCGCCTGCATGACGATGCCGACGGCAAGAATGCCGAATTTGCGATTCTGGTGCGTTCGCATCTCAAGGGCCACGGCCTCGGCTGGCTGATGATGAAGCACGTCATCGCCGCCGCCAAGGAGAAGGGCCTGAAAACGATCCACGGCCAAGTATTGGCGGAAAATCACACGATGTTATTGATGTGCAGCGAACTCGACTTCCACGTTGCCGACGATCCGGACGAGCGGGACGTGAGGCGGGTAACGCTGTGGCTCGACAAGATCCCGGCGGCGGCCACTCACTGATGGCTCAAGGCAACGCGCATTGCGCGACGAGACCGCGGGCGCGGGCATCGACGACGCCGAGCGCGCGCAGCGCCAGCAGCGTCGCGGTTTGTACCGCTTCGCGGCGCTTCGCCGCATCATCGAGCTTCGGCGCCAGCGGACCGAGCAGCCCTTCCAGCAGCACCCCGACAATCGCCGGCGCCGCGACGGCAGCGTCCTGATCGGGCAAATGGCCGCCTTAAATCGCGGCGCGGATGCGCGCGGCAAGCTCGGCGGCAAGCAACCGGCGGAAGTCGAGGCGCACGGCGTCGACGTTGGCGTCAACCGGTTCGGCGATCACGGCCCAGGCCAATTGCCGCTCGGCAAGCGCACGCGCGGCGAAAGTGGCAATGCTGGCGGCAAGCGCCGACAGCGGCCCCGGCGCGGCAGCCGCGGCAGCGCGCATGGCGCCGATTTCGCGCGCGGCAACGGCAGCGGCCATTTCGGCCACCAGATCAGTCTTTGACGGGAAATAGCGATAGACGGTGCCGGCGGCAATTCCGGCGCGTTCGGCGACAGCCGCAATCTGTACCGCCTCCATGCCGCCCTCACCCGCCATCGCAGTAGCGGCGGCAAGGATTGCATCCTCGCGCGCAGCCAGGCGGCGAACAACGTTCTCGGTGCGCCGGTAAGGCATCGCATCGAATGAATGGTGATTCACACGTAGAATGCAACAGCGTTCAGCGGTGCGTTCCGGATTTGCCGTCGCCGGCGAGCGCCTTCTCACGGATACCAGTAAGCGTCATGGTCGGCGTTATCGCCTCGGGGTCGATTTTCAAATGAATGATCGACGGCTTGCCGGTGGCGACGGCCTGGGCGAAAGCGGCGGGGAAATCGGCGGTCTTTTCCACCAGCGCGCCGTAGCCGCCGAAGGCCAAGGCATAGGCGGCAAAATCCGGATTTTTCAGCGCGGTGGCAACGACGCGGCCTGGATACTCGCGTTCCTGATGCATGCGGATGGTGCCGTAAAGGCTGTTGTCGGCGAGCACCACGATCACCGGCAGATTGTATTGAACGGCGGTGGCGAAATCCTGTCCGGTCATCAAGAAATCGCCGTCGCCGGACATGCACACCACGGTTCGTTCGGGATAGAGCGTCTTCATCGCCACCGCCGCCGGGAAGCCGTAACCCATGGAGCCCGACGTCGGCCCGACTTGCGTTCCATATTTGCGCGCGCGGAAGAAGCGATGCAGCCAGCCGTTAAAATTGCCGGCACCATTGGTGATGATCGCGTCCGCCGGCAGATTGTCGCGCAGCCACACCATGATCTCGCCGAGATTGACCGCGCCCGGCTGCGGCGTCGCCTTCTCGGTCCAGGCGAGATAGTCCGCGTGCGCGGTGTCGCTCTCGCCCGACCAGGCGATTTCATTCGGCGGCTGCAGGCCTTCGAGCGCCGAACAGAACGCGGTCGGCGAGGCGTTGATGGCGAGCGCGGGGTGGTAGACGCGGCCCAGTTCCTCGGAACCGGGATGCACATGCACGAACTTCATCTGCGGATCGGGAATATCGAACAGCGTGTAGCTTTGCGACGGCATTTCGCCCATGCGGCCGCCGATCAGCAGCACAAGATCCGCAGCTTTGACACGCCCAAGCAATTTCGGATTGGGGCCGATGCCGAGATCGCCAGCGTAGCAAGGATGCAGCGCGTCGAATAAATGTGAGCGGCGGAACGTGGTGGCAACGGGCAGCGCGAAGCGCTCGGCAAAGCGCGCGAGCGCGGCGCAGGCGGCTTCCGACCAGCGGCTGCCGCCGGCGAGTACGACCGGCCGCTTCGCCGCCCAGAGCAGCTTTTGCAGCCGGCTCATGTCGGTCAGCCCCGGCCAGATTTCCACCGGCTCGAAGGCCTTGGCATCGGGTACGATAGCGCGCTCGATGAGCATGTCCTCCGGCAGCGCGATCACCACGGGACCGGGGCGGCCATTGCACGCAATGTGAAAGGCGTGGCTGACAATCTCCGCAATGCGCGCGGGATCATCGATCTCGGTCGCCCACTTCGCCATGGTGCCGAAAACCGCGCGATAGTCGATCTCCTGAAAGGCTTCGCGGCCGCGCATCGAGCGCGCCACCTGGCCGACGAACACGATCATCGGCGTCGAATCCTGCTTGGCGATATGGATGCCGGCCGAGGCATTGGTGACGCCGGGGCCGCGCGTCACGAAGCAGATGCCGGGCCGCCCCGTCACTTTGCCCAGCGCCTCGGCCATGATCGCGGCGCCGCTTTCGTGGCGGCAGACCGTGAGCTTAACGTCGCGGTCGTAGAAGGCGTCGAGCGCGGCGAGATAGCTTTCTCCAGGCACGCAGAAGGCGTGGCGCACGCCGTGGATAACCAGCTGGTCGACCAGGATTTCGCCGCCGCTCCGCGTGCCGTCATTACTACGCATTGATTCGCTCCGCGCCTATCATTTCACGATTTTCGGCATCGGGATCGCCGGCGCCCAGGGGACGGGCGTCATCAGGCAGTTGTTCTGCTCGACGATATGCCCGCCTTTCACGTTCTCACCGAGATAAGTCTTCCAGTCCGGATCCTGCGCGATGCGGCCACGCTTTTCCTCGCGGTCGGCGGCGCTCGCATAGACCCAGATATGCGTGAAGGTGTTGAGCGCGCCGCTTTCGGCGACCGCGTAGCAAAGCGGCTCGCCCATGTAGCGAAGCTGCACCGGATAACCGTATTTCTTATAGATTTCGAGTTGCGCCGGAACATGGCCGGGCAGCGTCCGATAGGTCCGAACGTCGATGAGCACTGAGCGCCTCCTGGTGATTGGCCGCCGCGAACGCGGCGAGGCGCGGACTCTTCAGGCCTCAGGCGCTGCGGTCAATAGGCCTACGAGGCCGCGGCCTGCATATCGGCCTTGTCAACGACGCGCGTATCGGAACGCTGCTCGGCGGGCTTGCGGAAATGCGCGAGATTGCTGGCGCTATTGACCAGCGCGAGATGCGAAAAGGCCTGCGGAAAATTGCCCACCAGGCGGCGCGTCGCGGGGCTCGTATTGCTCGCTCAGCAGGCCGAGATCATTGCGCAGCGACAATAAACGCTCAAATAGCTCAACCGCATCATCGCGGCGGCCGAGCATCAGGTAGGCGTCGACCAACCAGAAGCTGCAGGCGAGGAACAGCCCCTCGCCCGGCGGCAATCCATCGGCCGACGTTTCGGTGTCATAGCGGCGCACCAGCCCGCCGACGAGAAGATCGCGCTCGATCGCCGCGACGGTTCCGCGAATGCGCACATCGTCGGGCGGCAGAAAGCCGATCGCCGGCAGCAGCAACAGGCTGGCGTCAAGCTGCTTGGTTCCGTAGGCCTGCACGAAACTGCCCGTGTCAGAATCATAGCCGCGGGTGCAGACGTCGTTGTGAATCTCCTCGCGGATCAGACGCCAGCGGTCGATTTCACCCGGCAGTCCGAAAGCTTGCGCGCTCTTGATGGCGCGGTCGAAAGCGAGCCAGGCCATCGCCTTGGAATGGGTGAAATGCTGGCGCGGACCGCGTATCTCCCACAGACCCTCGTCCGGCTCGCGCCAGATTTTTTCCAGATGCGCGAGAAATTCGCGCTGCAGGTCCCAACCCGCTTCGTAGCCGCCAAGCCCGCCCTGCCGTGCCTGATGCAGGACGTCCATGACCTCGCCGAAGATGTCGAGCTGCAGCTGGTTGTGCGCGGCATTGCCGATGCGCACCGGACGCGAATTCTCATAGCCGGGCAGCCAGGGTACTTCCCATTCGGTCAGCCGCCGCTCGCCACGGATGCCATACATGATCTGGATCTGGCTCGGGCTGCCGGCAGCCGCCCGCAACAACCAGTCGCGCCACATCCGCGCCTCGTCGTAATAGCCGGCGTTCATCAGCGACAGCAGCGTCAGCGTGGCGTCGCGCAGCCAGCAGAAGCGGTAATCCCAGTTGCGCGCGCCGCCGATGTATTCCGGCAGCGAAGTGGTCGGCGCCGCCGCCATGCCGCCGGTCCGCTCGTAAGTGAGCGCCTTCAGCGTGATCAGCGAGCGCTTAACCGCCTCATTCCACGGACATTCGATTTGATTTTTGCCCGCCCAGCCGGTCCAGAATTCTTCGGTCTTGCGCAGCCGCTCCTCGGCATCGACCGGCTCCGGCAGCGGCCGGTGTGAAAGGCTGTAAGACAGGACAAAGGGAATAGTTTCGCCAGCGGCAACCGTGAACTCGCCGACCGTCCTGAAGTTCTCCCCGTGCAGCTGCACCGACGAATGCAACACCACCATGTCGGGGCCGGCGATAGCGCGCAGCGTACGCTCGTCGACGCGCGTCACCCAAGGGACCGCGGCGCCATAGCCAAAGCGCAGCACCAACTCCCCAAGCATGGCGACGCGGCCGCGCTCGCCGACCACGATACGGACGAGGCGTGATTCGCTCTCGCGCGGCGGCATGAAATCGATCAGCGTCACAGCGCCATCGGCGGTCTCGAAGCGGGTCTCGAGGATCAGGGTATTAGGCCGATAGCGCCGGGTGACCTTTGCCGCGTTCTGCTTCGGCGCGATCAGCCAGCGGCCGTGCTCGGGCTTACCGAGAAGCGCGGCAAAGCAGGCGTCGGAATCAAAGCGCGGCCAGCATAGCCAGTCGATCGATCCGTCGAAGCCAACCAGCGCGGCGGTGCCGAGGTCGCCAATCAGCGCGTAATCTTCGATGCGTGACGCCACGCCGCCTCCCGGAAAATGAATCTACGCACTGAAATCGAGCACCACTTTAACGTCGTCCACACGCTGCTCCAGCGCCTCCTGCCAGCGCGAGAGCGGCACGCGCCGATTGATCACGCGCGCGAGCCAGGCTTTATCGGCCTTGGCGAGCGCATCGGCGGCGTCCCGATAATGGCGACGATTGGCATTGACTGAACCGAATACCGCATCGTTCTTTAAGACAATGCCGCGATTGAGCGCGCCGACGTCGACGTCGATTTTGTGGCCAGTGGCAGAGACACCGACGAGGCAGACGATGCCGTCGGGCGCAACGCGCTGGATGACATCGAGCACGACCGCATTGGCGCCGGTGCATTCAATGACGATGTCAGGCTCAAGCGCGCCGAGGTCGCCGACGTGGTAGGTGGCGCCGAGATCGCGCACCAGCCCGGGCTTGAGCCCCTCGCCCGCACGGTCGAGCACATGCACCTCGAAACCGCGCTGCACGCCGATCAGCGCCGCCAGTAACCCGACCGGGCCGGCGCCGGTAACAAGCGCAACGCGCGGCTGCCAGAACGACGCACGGCTGCCGATGCGTCCGACCTGCTCCCAGGCTTTGGCGACGACGCTCGTCGGCTCCAGCAGCACGCCGAGCTTGTCCAGGCTTGGGTCGAGCTTGATGAGAAAATTCGGTTCAACGCGGAATTGCTCGCTGCCGTAACCGTTGCGCTCTTTGATGCCGCGCTCGGTATATTGACCGTTGCGGCACATGTCCCACTCGCCGGCGGCGCAGGCTGCGCAGGGCACCGGATCGGGGCGGCGGACAATGCCGACGACGAGATCGCCGCGCCGGAAACCGCTGCCGCTCGGCGCCTCTTCGACCAAGCCCAATGACTCATGGCCAAGGATCAGCCGCTTTTCGCCCGGCGGCGCCCAGCCATATTTGCCCTCGTCAATTTCGCGATCGGTGCCGCAGATGCCGAGCGCCGAGGCACGCACCAGCACCGCACCGTCGCTTGGCGGCGGCGAAGCAACCTCTTCGAGGCGGATGGAATTCGGGGTGCCGGGCTCGACGGTGAGTGCGCGCATACGGAATCATTCTCGTTCTGTCACCCCCGCCGAAAACTTAACATGGCTATCTTCTGTAGCGATTCAATATTCTATCAGGTTGCCGGTTCGACCGCCGCCACCAGAAACGTGTGCGTATCGCCGTTTTCACCGCGAATTGAGACATATTCGCCGGGCCGGAAGGCGTGCGAGCCGAAGCGATAGCCGCTCTCATCGTCGTCTTCGGCGCTGGCATCATAGTCGAACACCCAGCGCGCATGTTCGGGCCCGCCCGGTTTGTGCACGAGGAAGCCGATTTCGTCGTCCGCGCCGGCCCCGAAATGGCGCACGCGGCAGTGCTCGCGGTCCTTGCGCCACAGCGTCGCGTCGATATGGCCCTGGGCGTCGAGCGGCGCTACGAATTCGTAACCGTGACGCTCGGAACCCTGCGGGAATTCCTTGGAGCGGGCAAGATTGAGCCTAATGCGCTTGAATGTGTGTGGCAGGGTAGTCACCGGCGGGCCTCCGTCATGCAATTTAATTTTGTCCCATATCAGTGCCGCATCCGGCAAAACTGCATATTGATCTGGATCAGTCGGGTGCCCTCCACCGCTCCGACGATACCGCCACAGAGGACGCGATGAGCGAGGCAGATCAGGCGCAGCAGGCGGTCATGGAATTTCTCGGCCGCCCCGCGAGTCATGGCGGCGCCCCGGTCAAGCGCATAGATACCCACGCCGCGTCGGTCTTTCTCGCCGGCAACCGGGCATTGAAAGTCAAGCGCGCAGTGCGCTTTCCGTTCCTCGATTATTCAACTCCTGCAAAGCGCAAGGCGGCGTGCGAGGCCGAGATCGAGGTCAACCGCCCTTTCGCCCCGGAGATTTACCGCCGCGTCGTCGCGATCACGCGCACAAGCGACGGAGGTCTCGCTATCGGCGGCAACGGCGTGCCGGTCGAATGGGCGGTGGAGATGGTGCGTTTCGACGAGACGCGGACGCTCGATCATCTGGCCGCGCGCGGCGAGATTGATTTGGCGCTGGCCGACGCGCTCGGACGCGCGGTCGCGGACGCGCATGCCGCGGCAGCAGTGGTGAAAGATTTCGATTTTACCGGTGAGCTGGCGCACATCATCGACCAGAACGATGCCGAGCTGCGCGCGTCACCCGAATTGTTCGCGCCTGATTCTGTTGCCACTCTCACCCAAGCGGCGCGAGGCGCACTTGATCGCGTGCGCCCGCTGCTCGCCGCGCGCCGGCGCGGCGGATTTGTGCGCCGCTGCCACGGCGATCTGCATCTCGGCAACATTGTGTTGATCGACGGCAAGCCGGTGCTATTCGATGCCATCGAATTCGACCCCGACATTGCCACCGGCGACGTACTCTACGATTTTGCCTTCCTGCTCATGGGCTTGATCGAGCGTGGGCTGCAGGCCGCCGCCAACGCCGTCTTCAACCGCTATTTGACGCAGACGCAGCGCGCCGCGGATCTCGATGGGCTCGCGGCGTTGCCGCTCTTTATGTCGCTGCGCGCGGCGATCCGCGCCAAGGTCGCCGCGGCGAAACTCAAGCAATCCGCCAATCAAGATGTCGAACAAAGCGCACGCGCGTATTTCGCGCTGGCCGGCAAGCTTCTGGCACCGGCCGCGCCGATCCTCGTCGCCGTCGGCGGACTGTCGGGAACCGGCAAGTCGCTGCTTGCGCGCGCGCTCGCGGCCGAGCTTGCGCCGGCGCCGGGCGCGGTGTGGCTGCGCAGCGATATCGAGCGCAAGGCGTTGTTTGCCGTGGCTGAAACCGAGAAGCTGCCGCAGAGCGCCTACACAGCCGCCGTCACCGATCGCGTCTATGCCGCGCTTGCCGGCAAGGCGCAGCGCATCATTGCCGCCGGCCATTCGGTCGTCATCGATGCAGTGTTCGCCGGCCCTCAAGAGCGATCGATGATTGAGCAGGCGGCGGGCTCATTTCATGGGCTGTTTCTCACTGCCGATCTCAAGACGCGGCTCGCCCGCGTCGGTACCCGCAAGGGTGATGCCTCTGACGCTGACGCTGCGGTGGCGCGCGAGCAAGAGCAATACGATCTCGGCAAGGTGCAATGGACCCTGGTCGACGCTTCCGGCCCGCCGGAGGAAACGCTGCGGCGCGCCAGGTCGGCGCTCGGTTCCAGCTATGCACCCAATGATGCGCTGCCACGGCACCCTGCCCCATAGCGCCGCAGCCTGATCTTGGGCATAGCTTTGGCTGCGGCAAACGTGCCCGGCCGGGTCCCTTTAAGATGACTGTTGCTGCGTTCCGTTCGAAATTGTCCGCCCGCCATACGGCGGTCGCGCTCGCCGGCTATTGCTGCTTCATCAATCTCTATTCGCCGCAATCGATCCTGCCGCTGCTCGCCGGCGAATTTCATGCGAGCGCCGCTGAGGTTTCCACCATCATTACGGTGAGCACGCTCGCCGTGGCGCTGACGGCACCGTTTACCGGCACAGTCGCCGACGTGCTGGGCAGAAAGCGGGTCATCGTCGCGGCGATGTTCGTGCTGGTCATACCGACGGTCATGGCCGGACTGGCAACGAACCTCCAAGCGCTCATCTTCTGGCGCGGGGTGCAGGGCCTGGTCATGCCGCCGATCTTCGCCGTCACCGTCGCCTATATCGGCGATGAATGGCCGGCGCGCGAAGCGACCACCGCCGCCGGAATCTATTCATCGGCTTCGAGTCTCGGCGGTTTCAGCGGGCGAATGGTGACCGGCATCCTCGCCGACCTGATCAGCTGGCGTGCCGGCTTCATCGCTCTTGCTGTCATCGCGTTTGCCGGCGCGGTCGGGGTGGCGGTCCTGCTGCCGCATGAGAGACGCTTCGTGCGCTCGGAAGGGCTCCTCGCCTCCGGGCGGCAAATGATCGCGCATTTCCGCAACGGCCAGCTCATCGCGACCTTCGGCGTCGGCTTTGGCGTGCTGTTCAACTTCATATGTACTTTCACCTTTATCAGCTTTCATCTCGCGGCTGCGCCCTACAACCTTTCCGCCAGCTGGCTTGGCGCGATTTTCGTCGTCTATCTCACCGGCGCTTCGATCACGCCCTGGGTCGGTTGGCCGATCTCGCGCTACGGCCGGCAGCGCTTCACCCTCTGCGTCATCGCCGTGTGGGCCGGCGGCATTGCGCTGACGCTGCTGCCGTCGCTGGCGCTGATCATCGCCGGCCTCGCGCTCAGCGCGGCCTGCGGGCTCATCTGCCAAGCGATCTCGACCGGCTACGTGACGACCACGGCCAAAGCCGGACGCTCCTCGGCGGTCGGTCTCTACGTCACCTGCTTTTACGGCGGCGGCAGCTTCGGTGCCGCGCTCGGCGGCATCGCCTGGACCATCGGCCACTGGCCGGCTTGCGCCGCACTGATCGCCGTCATGCTGCTGATCATGGCCGCGATCGTATACTTCGCCTGGACGCCGCGGGAGCCGTCGGAGCCCGGCGCGGCACTCATCGAACCGACATGACAAGAAATACTGGGGAGGGAAAACAGATGGCACTGACAAAAGCGCAAACCGAATTCCTGCAGTCGATCGATACGCCAACGGTCTGCAACGTGCTGGAGGTGGTGGCGCCGGAACGGCGCGGCTACGGCTACACGATACAACACCTGCACTGCCCCTTCCCCAACCTGCCGCCGATGATCGGCTTCGCCAAGACCGTGACCTGCCGTTCGCGCGACAAGGTCAATGTCGGCGACTACATGCAGAAGCGGCTCGATTATCTCGATTACGTCGCCGCCGCCCCCAACCCGAGCTGGGTGATCGTGCAGGACCTCGACGAGCCGGCGGGCCATGGCGCCTACTGGGGCGAAGTGATGGGCAACATCCACAAGGCGTTGTCTTGCGTCGGCACCATCACCAATGGCGCCATCCGCGACATTCCGCAGATCCCGCCGGGCTTTCAGATGCTCGCCGGCTCGATTGCGCCCTCGCATGCTTACGTGCACGTCGTCGATTACGGCATCGACGTCAGCGTGCACGGCATGGCCGTGAAAAGCGGTGACCTCATCCACGCCGACCAGCACGGTGCCGTTGTGGTGCCCCTCGCTGTGATCGACGCGATGAAGCCAGCGTTCGAGAAGCTGGCGCAGCGCGAGGCGAAAATCATCGCCGCCGCCAAGGAGAACAAAGGCGTCGCGGCGATCAAGGCGGCGTACAAGGGCTAGCGCAGCATCGCGAAAAGCATATCCTTCCCAAGATCAGCGCACGATTTCCCGAGGTGTCCATGTCCAAGAATGCGGATCCCCAATTCTGGCGACAGGCGCGCGAGCATCTCGTCCGCTACGGCGGGAAATTCGCGCCGGTCATCGTAGAGCGCGCGGCCGGCAGCTTCGTCTATGACGCCGACGGGCGCGCCATCCTCGATTTCACCTCCGGTCAGATGAGCGCGATCCTCGGGCACAGCCATCCCGAAATCAGCGAGGTGGTCGCGCGCTATGCCGCCAATCTCGACCATCTGTTCAGCGGCATGCTGTCGCGGCCGGTGGTGGCACTGGCGACAAAGCTCGCCGAGATCGCGCCCGGCAAGCTCGCGCGCTCGATGTTCCTCAGCACCGGCGCCGAGGCCAACGAGGCCGCGATCCGCATGGCGAAAGTCGTAACCGGCAAATACGAGATCGTGGGCTTTTCGCAGTCCTGGCACGGCATGACCGGCGCGGCAGCGTCGGCGACCTATAGCGCGGGCCGCAAAGGCGTCGGTCCTTCGGCGGTGGGTTCGTTCGCGATCCCGGCGCCGTCCTCCTACCGGCCGGCCTTCGAGCGCAACGGCGTTGCCGACTGGCAGACCGAGCTCAACTACACCTTCGATCTCGTCGATCGGCAGTCGAACGGCAGCCTCGCCGCCTTCATCGCCGAGCCGATTTTGTCGTCGGGCGGCATTCTCGAGCTGCCCACCGGCTACATGGCGGCGCTGAAGACGAAGTGCGAGGAGCGCGGCATGCTGCTGATCCTCGACGAGGCGCAGACCGGGATCGGGCGCACCGGGCTGATGTTTGCCTGCGAGCGCGACGGCGTGACGCCGGACATTCTGACGCTGTCGAAGACGCTCGGTGCCGGGCTGCCGCTCGCCGCCGTTGTCACCACCGCCGAAATCGAAGAGCAGGCGCATGCGCGCAACTATCTCTTTTACACCACCCATGTCTCCGATCCATTGCCGGCGGCGGTGGGCTTGAAGGTGCTGGAAGTCGTCGAGCGCGATCGTCTCGTGGAGCGCGCCGTGACCGCCGGCGCGCGGCTCGAGGCCGGCCTGCGCACGCTGCAGCAACGATTCCCCTGCATCGGCGACGTGCGCGGCAAGGGGCTGCTGCTGGGCATGGAAATGGTGGCCGACCGCCAGACCAAGGAGCCGGCGCCGGAATTGGGCGCGCGCATCACCAATCGCTGCCTCGACCTCGGCCTCAGCATGAACATCGTGCAACTGCCCGGCATGGGCGGCGTGTTCCGCATCGCCCCGCCGCTGACCGTCAGCGATTCCGAGATCGACCTCGGGCTCGAACTGCTGGAGAAGGCGATCGCGGCGTCGCTCTAGGCTCCCACCCCCCAGTCCTCCCCCTTTCAGAGGGAGGGAGAGGAAGGATGCCAGCGCGGCGTATAGCCGCGCGTGAGCACGGCCAGCATCGACGGTGGCGTGAGCACGTCCACCCTGATCCCACGCGGGCGGAATTCCTCTCGCGTATAGCCCTGCGGCGCCCAGCGCAGCAGGCGCGTGCCGCGCACGGCAAACGCCTCGCCATCCAGCGCGATCATCGCGCCATCGGGAAGCGCATCGATCTTGGCGCCGTGCACGCGCTTGGCTTTGCCGTCGAGGCGCTCGGCATGCAGGGTCTTGTCCATTCCGCCGGCGCTGTTCACGCCTGGAAAATGCGCGGCGAAGGCCTGCGCATCCTTGCGCCGGCATTCAAAGCAGGGCCGGTGGCCGGCGGCAAACGCCGTCACCTCGTCGAGAAAGAACAGCTCGGTGTAGCTGTCGCCCCAGACTTCACGGCGCCGATTGTGAAATTCGAGCCGGCAGCAGATCCATTGTCGCGAGGCCCAGCGCCGCGCACTAAGCGTCCGGTCATCGCGATGCAAACGCCCGCCACGATTGCCCATCAGCAGTCCGCGCGCGGGATCGGCGAACAGATTGCCAAAAGGATCGACACGGGATGTCAGCGGCATGCCGCAATGATCGCACAAAAGCGAGAGGCAGGCGCCCGACGCGCCTGCCTCAGTCCAGCCGCCTCAGCCTTCGCCGGCTGGAAATCACGCCCTGCCGCTTGCCGATACCGTGAACCCCTCCGCCGCCTGCGCGCTGCTGCGCAGAGTTTCCGCGGCCGCCAGCCCAAACAGAAGTTTCGACGTCAGGCTCACGGCATAGGGAACCATGTGGACGAAGTCCGGGCTTATCGCCGGCAGAACCACAAAGAAGTTCACGGCCCAGACCGCGGCAAGCAGCGCCAACACACCGGCGAAACGGCCTTGCAGGCTGAAGCGCCCGGCCGTCCCCTGCCACAGGCAGGCAAGCGCGACGCCCAACAGCACTGCCAACGTCATGTGAATGGCGATGCCCACTGCGGCCGGCGCCGACGGAAACAAAGCGGTCAGTCCGGCCGCCGTTGTCACTCCATACGCCACGCTCGCGGCACTGGCGCCGGATACGGTCGAATAGATAGAAACCCAGATGATCTCGGCCAGTCCGCCAGCCGCGCCGGCAAGGATGCCGCGTTCGATGACCCTGCGCATGTCCCATTACCCCCTCTTGTCACAATCTAAAATTAAGAAACGAAAACGATCCGCAGCACCTTGATCGAGATCAAAAACACCGGCTGACGGCGACGGGTGACGCCGCACCGGGCGCGCAAATGAAAACGCCCGCCTACGGCGGGCGCTTGCTTCGAACGCTGGCAAACCTAGCCTTGCGGCTGCGGCGCCACTTCGCCTGACGGCGGCTCCGGCCGTGGCCGCTGCTTGCCGGCCGGCGGCACCGCGGAGGACCGCGGCGTTGTCGGCTCGATCACCGACTCGCGCACCGGGCGCTTGCCCTCAAGCAGGTCCTTGATCTCGTCGCCGGTAAGCGTCTCGAACTCGAGCAGGCCCCTGGCCAGCACTTCAAGATCGGCGCGCTTGTCGGAGAGGATTTGCGTGGCCTCCGCATAGCCGGCCTCGACCAGCTTGCGCACCTCGGCATCGATGGTCTGCGCCGTCGCTTCCGAGATATTCTGCTGACGCGAAACCTGATAGCCGAGGAACACCTCGTCCTGGTTTTCCCCGTAGGCCACCGTGCCGAGCTTGTCGGACAGGCCCCAGCGCGTGACCATCAGCCGCGCGAGCTTGGTCGCCTGCTCGATGTCGGAGGCCGCTCCGCTCGTTACCTTCTCCTTGCCGAACACCATTTCTTCGGCGACGCGCCCGCCCATCATGATGGCGAGCCGCGATGTCATCTGCTCGAGCGACATCGACAGCTTGTCGCGCTCCGGCAATTGCATGACCATGCCGAGCGCGCGGCCGCGCGGAATGATGGTAGCCTTGTGCACCGGATCGGTGGCCTTGACGTTGAGCGCGACGATGGCGTGGCCGCCTTCGTGATAGGCGGTGAGCATCTTCTCTTCGTCGGTCATCACCAGCGACTTGCGCTCGGCGCCCATCATCACCTTGTCCTTGGCGTCCTCGAATTCGGACTGGGTGACCATGCGCTTGTTGCGCCGCGCCGCCATCAGTGCCGCTTCGTTGACCAGGTTGGCGAGATCCGCGCCGGAGAAGCCGGGCGTGCCGCGTGCGGTGGTCTTGAGATTGACGTCGGGCGCGAGCGGCACTTTCTTGACGTGAACCTTGAGGATGTTCTCGCGGCCGACCACGTCCGGGTTCGGCACCACCACCTGGCGGTCGAAGCGGCCGGGGCGCAGCAGCGCCGGATCGAGCACGTCGGGCCGGTTTGTGGCGGCGATGAGGATGATGCCTTCGTTGGCCTCGAAGCCGTCCATCTCGACCAGCAGCTGGTTGAGCGTCTGCTCACGCTCGTCATTGCCGCCGCCGAGGCCGGCGCCGCGATGACGGCCGACGGCGTCGATTTCGTCGATGAAGATGATGCAGGGCGCGTTTTTCTTCGCCTGCTCGAACATGTCGCGCACGCGCGAAGCACCGACGCCGACGAACATCTCGACGAAGTCGGAGCCGGAGATGGTGAAGAACGGCACATTGGCTTCGCCAGCGACCGCACGCGCGATCAGCGTCTTGCCGGTGCCCGGCGGGCCGACCAGCAGCACGCCGCGCGGAATGCGTCCGCCCAGCCGCTGGAATTTTCCCGGATCGCGCAGGAATTCGACGATCTCCTGCAAGTCCTGCTTGGCCTCATCGACGCCGGCGACGTCCTCGAACGTCACGCGGCCATGCGCTTCCGCCAGAAGTTTCGCCCGCGACTTGCCGAAGCCAAGCGCCTTGCCGCCGGCGCCTTGCATCTGCCGCGACAGGAAGATCCACACGCCGATCAGCGCGATGAAAGGCAGCCAGGAGACGAGCAGCGACACGAACCACGGCACATTGTCGGACGGCGGCCGCGCGGTGATCGAGATGCCCTTGGCGTAAAGCTTTTGCACCAGCGTCGGATCGCTCGGCGCATAGGTCTGGAAGCTGCGGCCGTCGGAGAAGGTGCCGTGGATTTCCGGCCCCTGGATGACGACATCGCGCACGCGGCCCTGGTCGACCTCGTTGAGCAGTTGCGAGAACGAGATGTCTTGCGAACTGGTGTGCTGGCCCGGGTTCTGGAACAGCGTGAACAGCGCCAGCAGCAGGAGGACGATGATCACCCAGAGGGCGAAATTGCGCAGATTGGCGTTCATCAGGCGTCCCTAGCTGCCGCCCGCGGCGGCACATTCATTATAGGCCGAAAATTCGGAGCAGTTTTATCTTAACCAACCCAATGTAGGCAGCGCCTGGGCGCATGGAAAGACCTCGAATCTCACAATTCTAGCGCGCTTCCTGCCGTTTGGCTCCACCAGCTTGGCGCGTGGTTAAAGCTTTTCGTTGGCGTGCGGGGGCTTTGTCGACAGAAATCTGGCCCCCGGCGAGTGTCACAATGGCGCCGGCGAGCGTACGGCGGAAACGGGGCTGGCTAGTCAGGGCGGCCACGAGCGCCAGGTGCAATGCTTCCAGCTTGCCAAGCTCGACCGGACCCTCATCGCCAAGCTTGGTCACCGCGCGGCCGATCAGGCGCAACGCGACTTCGGCCGGGAGCCGGGAAAATTTCTGTACCGGGAAGATAATCGGGCCGGGTTCCGGCGCATTTTCGGTGAGGATGGCCATGGCACGGTCGACATAGGCTTCGATCGCCGAGTTGGCCCGCTTCAGCCGCCGCGCCAAGAGCGACAGCCGCCCGGCATCGAGGCCTTCGCGGGCAAGTTCCGGCATCAAGCCGCGCAGCCGCGCGCGGGTGAAGCGCGGGTCGCGATTGGAAGGGTCTTCGGCAAAGGAGATCTTCGCTGCATACAAGGTGGCGATGAGCCGCGCCTTCGGGACGTTGAGCAAAGGCCGCGCCAGCGTGATGTGCCCGGCCCCGTTCGGCAGCCTCGAGACCTGCGACATCGCCGCCAGGCCGGTGAGGCCGCTGCCGCGGCTCATGCGGATGAGCACTGTTTCCGCCTGGTCGTCGAGCGTATGCGCGGTGAGGATGTATGAGGCACCGGCTTTATGCGCCGCCGCCGCCAGCAGCTCGTAGCGCGCCTGCCGCGCCGCCTGTTGCAAGCCGGTTGCCGCTTTCTTGCCTTTCCAGACCACGGTGCGATGGGGCACGCCGAGCCTCTTTGCCAGACGTTTCACGGCGGCGGCTTCACGCGCGGATTCCGGACGCAGCCCATGATCGACGGTGACCGCGATCAGCGCCGGCTTTTTCTTCAGAGATTTTTGCCAGTGCGCCGCGAGCCACAACAGCGCGGTTGAGTCCGGACCCCCGGATACCGCCAGCACCAGCGCCGGCAAATGTTCGAGTTTGGCGAAAAGCGATTTTGCTTCTTTGGCCGAGACCGCAGATGTCTCAGCAGTGCGCACGCTTCTGTTCCTGCGTGACGCCACGCTTGACGCTCGCTGAAGCGCGCGGATACTTGCGGCCGACCTCGGCAAGCGTCGCGCAGGCTGCTTCCTTCTGGCTGAGCGCGGCGAGCGACTGGCCCAGACGCAGCAGGGCGTCCGGCGCTTTGCCTGAGCTTTCATACTTGGTCGAAACCGCGAGGAAGGCTTCAGCGGCGTCACGATAATGCTGCTGCTGGAACTGGCTTTCGCCGAGCCAATATTGCGCGTCGGACACCAATTTCTCATCGGGATATTTGCGCACAAAATCGCGGAACGCCTGCTCGGCCAGTCCGTAGTCCTTGTGCAGCACATAACCGTAAGCCAATTCGTATTCATCCTTCGGCGATGCCGAGGGCGGCAACGTCGCAAGCTGCACCCCGGAAGCATTGGTGCCGCTCGGCGGCATTTGACCACCCGCGGGCGGTTGGGCGGCAACCGGCGCCGGCGGCGGATTCGGATTGCCGGCAAGCGTCGAGAGATCAAGTGGTGCACCGGCGGCGCGTCCACCTGGTGCACCGACCGGGGGCACGTTTGCGCCATTATCGGCCGGCGGGGCGACGATCGCTTCATTACCGAGCGTGCGCGGCGCGCCCGGCGCATTCGGCTTCAGCGCCGGATCGAAGGCGTCGGAGCGGCGGCCAGGCTCCGCGTTTGCCGGCGCATTCATCGGCGCGGCAGGCGCCTGCGGCGCTATTGTCCGCGGCATCGCGCCAGCCACCGGCGGCGAGCCCTTGGAGCCCAACTGCTGGAGGCGATATTCAGTGTCGTCCTGCATGCGCTTGAGCTGCATCTGCAATTGCTGGTTCTGGTACTGCAGCTGCTCGATCGAGCCGGTGACCTGGCGCAGCGCGCTTTCCATCCGGTCGAGCCGCATGGCGAGGTCGGAGCTGTCCGCCTGCGCCACTTGCGGCGGCCGCGGCGCTTGCCGGTCTTGCGCAGGCTGTTGCCCGCGATTGAAAATATTGTCGAGGAAGCCGCCGGAAGAACGCTGCTGTGCCGCCGCCGTGCCGGCGAGCAGCATAAACGAAAGCGCGGCGAGCGCCGCGATGCGGTGCGATGAACGCGTCATACTGAATACACGGCCTTATCCCCGGTTCGGTAGCATAGGCCGCGCTACGTCGAAATTGTGACTAATCTGCAGCCCAGGCTCCATTGCGCCAGATAGTGAAATCCGCCCGCGCCGGCAATCAGGCCGGCGTCCCGCGAATAGCGCCCGTGTGGAGTGGCGGCCGCGTCTTTAGGAACTGGCGTTGAGCACCGTGACCGCGCGGCGGTTCTGCGACCAGCAGGAAATGTCGTTGCACACCGCGACCGGGCGCTCCTTGCCGTAAGAAATGGTGTGCATCCGGTTGGCGGCGATGCCGCGCGAGACCAGGTAATCGCGCACCGTCTGGGCGCGGCGGGCGCCGAGCGCGAGGTTATACTCGCGCGTGCCGCGCTCGTCGGCGTGGCCTTCGACGGTGAACTGGCTGTACTGGCTGTAATTGGTGAGCCATTGCGCCTGCTTGTCGAGCGTGGCGCGCGATTGCGCGGTGAGTTCCGAGGAATCGGTGTCGAAGAACACGCGATCGCCGACATTGACAACGAAGTCCTGCTGGCTGCCCGGCGTCGCCTGACCCGCGGCATTGGCTTGCATGTCTTCAGCGGATTTGTTGGCGCAGGCCGAGATCGCCAGCGCCGCGGCGAGCACAGCCGCGAGCCGGGCCGCGCGGAAGATGGTCCTGGCGTTGGTCATTCCGGTGAACTCCATACTCGCGTCATGAATGCGCTTGCATGACCGGGAACCGAGTTCCGGCCGTCCGATCACGCGCATGCATCCGATCTAACAGTCCGTTCGTTAAACGAACGTTCCATCAACCTTGATGAGGCCTTGCACGGGACCGCTAAAATCGGCGGAACCGTTTAAACCGTTTGTGATGGTTAAAAGCCGGTAAAAATACGGCGTTGTTACGACAGCAGCGGCGACCAGGCCGGATCCGAGGCAAAGCTCGGCGTCGGAACCTTCAGCTCGTTACGGCCGGTGATGTCGATGGTGAACAGATTGGGGCCATTGCCGGGATCGCGGAAGAACATGATCACGCGCCCGTTCGGCGCAAAGGTCGGGCCCTCGTTGTGGAATCCTTCGGTGAGCACACGCTCGCCGGAGCCGTCCGGCTTGATCAGGCCGATGGAGAACTGTCCGCGCGCCTGGCCGGTGAAGGCGATGTAATCGCCGCGCGGCGACCACACCGGCGTCGAATGCTGTCCCTCGCCGAAACTGATGCGCTGGGCCGGCCCGCCGTTCGCCGGCATGACATAGATCTGCTGGCTGCCGCCACGGTCGCTCTCGAAACAGATGCGACTGCCATCCGGCGAATAGCAAGGCGAGGTATCGATCGCCGGCGTATCGGTGAGCCGCGTCGTCGCCTTGGAACGCAGGTCCATCACGAACAGATTTGAATTGCCACCCTGCTGCAGACTCATGATGACGCGCTGGCCGTCCGGCGAGAACCGCGGCGCAAAGGTCATGCCCGGAAAGTTGCCGACGATCTCGCGCTGGCCGGTTTCGATATTGAGCAGATAGACGCGCGGATTGCCTTGGCCATAGGACATGTAGGTGATTTCCTGCGTCGACGGATTGAAACGCGGGGTCAGCACCAGATCGTCGCCGCGGGTGAGATAGCGCACGCCGGCGCCGTCCTGATCCATGATCGCCAGGCGCTTGACCCGCTGCTGCTTCGGCCCGGTCTCGTCGACGAAGACGATGCGGCTGTCGAAATAACCTTTCTCTCCCGTCAAACGCTCATAGACCGCGTCCGAGATGATGTGGGCGATGCGCCGCCAGTTGTCCGGCGAAGTGAAATATTGCTGGCCGGCGAGCTGCTGGCCGGCAAACACGTCCCAAAGGCGGAACTCCGCCTTCAGCCGTCCGTCACCCTGCCGGCTGATGCGTCCGGTAACCAATGCCTGGGCATTGATCACGCGCCAATCGGGAAAGCGCGGTACCGCGTCGCTGTCAGCGATCTTCTCCACGAAAGCCTGCGGATTGATCGGCGCGAACAACCCGCTGCGCTGCAGATTGCCGGTAATGATGCCAGTGACGTTGTGCGCGACGTCGAGTTCCGTCGCCGCGCCGGCGACGAAATCGGGCAGCGCGATCGGCATCGGCTGCACGTTGCCCTGATTGATATCGACATTGAGCACCGCCCTCGCCGGGCGCGGGGCGAGCGCAGCGATTGCGCCGACGCCTGCTCCGAGCAGCAAATGGCGGCGGTTCAATTTCAGATTGGCATTTTCGATCACGGGATGGCGCTACCTTACCGGGAGATCGTGGAACATCTGTTTGGTATCGAAGGTGAAGTCGATTTCTTTCCAGGTGTCATAATGGTCGGGCCGCAGCATGGTATAGGGCTGCCCGACGAAAACCGCGCGCACGGCGCTGTCGCGCATGGCGTCGAATTGAGTGCCGCGTCCGCTGGTGAGAACCTGCGGGCCGGTCGCCAGCGTACCATCGCGCTTGAACCGGATACGGATGGTGACCTGACTTTGATCGGCGTCCTGCATGCCGACCGGCGGATTCCACAGCGCCATCAGTTTTTGTCGCAGCGCGTCGATCTCGGATTGCGACAGCCGGGCGGCCTCGCCCGATGCGGTACCCATTGACGGCGCCGAATTGAGCTCGGCGCCGGTCGCGGCCTTGCTCCGCGGATCGCGCTTGTCGAGCAGCGCGGCAATCTTGTCGGCGTCGAATTTCGGTTGCGGCTTCGGCGGCGGGGGCTTCTTCGGCGGCAGCGGTTCGTTCTTGGCCTCCTGCTGCGGCTTCTCGTCCTGCTTCTTGAGCTTGTCGGCGATCGGATCCGGCTTGGGCGGCGGTGTCGGCTGCTTTTCTTGCGCGGTCTTGATTTCCTGTTTCTCGGTGAGCTTGGGCGCCGGCTCGTCGACCGGCTTCGGCGTGTCGATCTTCTGCACCAGAGGCTTGGGTTTCTCCGCCTTGGTCGCTTCCTTGACGCCCTTGGTCATCTCGGAGAAATCCTTGGCGCTGATCAGGTCGACGGGAAGGGAATCGACCGGGGTTGCTTCGAGCGGCTTTGAGGAAAAGGAGATCAGCGCCCACAGCAGCACCGCCGCGTGGAGCCCGCCCGAAACCGCTGTCGCTACCCTGAACTCCATTTATTTCGAGTTCTGTTCGAATTCGGTTACCAATGCTACCCGATGAAAGCCTGCCGCCGACAGCCGCCCCATGACCTTCATCATCGTACCGTAGTCGACCTTCTTGTCGCCACGCACATAGACGCGCGCCTCGGTGCCACCGCGCGCCTGCGCCACCGCCTGCAGCTTGGGCAGCAGGTCATCGATGGCGATCTCCGAATTCTGCAGGAAGATCTTATCGGCGTCGTTGACCGAAATGGTCAGCGGCTCCTTGTCCTGCTCGAGACTCTTGGCCTGGCTCTGCGGCAGGTCGATCGGCACGCCGACGGTCAAAAGCGGCGCCGAGACCATGAAGATGATGAGCAGCACCAGCATCACGTCGACCATCGGCGTGACGTTGATCTCGCTCATCACCTTGCGGCGGTGATGCTTCCTGCGTCCGATGACCGGCGTGCCGGCATTGGCGGCCATGTCCCCTACTCCTTGCGCATGATCTGATCCGAAAACCGCTTCACACTTTTCGGGATCATGCGCTACCCGCGCTCATCGATCTGCCGCGATAAAATGGCGGCGAATTCGTCGGCAAACCCTTCGAGCCGCTGCGCCTGCTTATTCACCTCGGCCGCAAACTTATTGTAGAAAATGGTCGCCGGTATGGCGGCGACAAGGCCGATTGCGGTCGCAAACAGCGCTTCGGCGATACCCGGCGCCACAACTGCTAACGAGGTGTTCTTCGAGGCGGCAATCGACTGAAAGCTCGTCATAATGCCCCACACCGTGCCGAACAGGCCGATAAAGGGGCCGGCCGAGCCGACGGTCGCCAGCACCAAGAGGCGCTTCTCCAGCCGCTCGACCTCGCGGGCGATGGTCACCTCCATCACCTTCTCGATCCGCATCTGCAAGCCGGCAAAGGAGCGCTGATTGCCCTCGAAGCTGCGTTTCCATTCCCGCATCGCCGCGACAAACAACGCCGCCATGGAGTGGTTCGGGCGCGAGGACAGCGAGCGGTAGAGTTCTTCCAGCGATTGGCCGGACCAGAACGCCTGCTCGAAACGGTCCATGGCGCGGCGGGTGCGCGTATAGAGCACGGTCTTGTCGATGGCGATGGCCCAGACCCATACCGAACAGATCAGCAGCCCGATCATCACAAATTTGACGATCCAGGCGGCGTGCCAGAACAGCGTGAACAGGGAAACGTCGGAGGTCAGCGGGAGCACCGACTGTGCCACGTCGGCAGGATTCATGGGCACGTCCTTCCCGCTGTCCGGTTCGTTGCGTCAACCGGCGCAACGCACAATTTCCGAGCAACAAAGCGCGCCGGGCGACACCGCTCATGTGCTCAGCCGAAAACGCCTTGTTTCGCCAAAACCAAACGTCCCGCCACCGGCGGCTTGACGAAATCCCCGCGAAACTTGGCCAAACTAGGGCGCCAGGCCACTGGTTGAGCCCGTCTAACAGCGCTGATTGTGGTTAAGGAAAGGTTAGCGGGGCGCTCCTGCGGCAGCGCCCCAAAAAGCAACGGCCACCCGCTTCGGGGAAAGCGGGTGGCCGGGCGATACGCAGAGAACTCAGTTCTGCTGCGGGGGAGCCTCGGGCGCCGGACGGTTGCGCCGCTCGGACATGAACTGGTCGAACTCGGTCTTGTCCTTGGCGAAGCGCAGCCGATCGAGGAATTCGCGGAATTCGCGCTGCTCTTCTTCGAGCCGCTTCAAAGTCTCGGTGCGGTATTCATCGAAGGCGTGGTTGCCGCTCGAGCCGCCGCTCCGCCACAAATTGCCGCTCCAGGGGTTACCGCCCGACGGATTGCCGCTCATCCGCGACCGCATCCAGTCCATCTTGGCCTGCATGCGCTCCATCTTGCGCTGCCAGCGATCTTCCCAACGGCCTTCCCAGTGACCTCGACCGTGCATTCCGCATCCCATTCTTCCGCTCCCAATTGTAAAGGCGAGGATAGCCAGACCGAGCGGCCACCAGACCATGAACCCGAGGATGATCAGTACGATCCAGGCGGGTTTGCCGAACTCATCAAGCCTTGCGGTGATTGGCATTTGAGGGCCTCGCGCGTGAATGTAAATAACATTTACATGGATAAGAGCGGGACAGTCCGATGTCAAGACCCTTCACATTGGGATTGGGGATGACGTTGCAAGGGCGCTGGGCCCTTCTTTTTAGCGAGCGGCGGCCGTCGCCGGCAGGCCGAGCCCGCGCAGGTAGATCAGGATCGCGGCTTCCAATAGCTCTTCCGGCGGCATCGGCAATGAGCGCCGCGCGGCGTCGCCGCGGCTGAACAGCGAGGCGATGCCGTGGGTCATCGACCACACATGCAGCGCTACCATCAGCGCCGGCGGCCGCGCGCCCGAGGGGATTTGCGCCACCAGCTTTTCCGCCGCCGCGCGCAGCACGGCGAAGGCACGCTCGCTCACCTCGCGCAATTGCGGGTCGGCATCGAGCGGGACGCCGGCTTCGAACATTGCCGAATAGTAGGCCGGCTCGCTTTTCGCGAAGGCCAGATAAGCCCTGCCAAGGCGGTCGAACGCCTTCAGAGTGTCCGGATTACCGTCATCCCAGGCCCGTACAAGCGCCGTGGTGAATTCCTCGAAGCCGCGGCGGGCAACGTCGGCGAGCAGCGCCTCGCGGTCGCGGAAATGCCGGTAGGGCGCCGCGGGCGAGACGCCGGCCGAGCGCGCCGCATCGGCAAAGGTGAACCCGGCCGGGCCCTTCTCGGCGATGAGGTCGAGCGCGGCCCGCACCAAAGCTTCCTTGAGGTTGCCGTGGTGATAGCCGCGCGGCGCGTGACGTCTGCCCCAACTCATGTGAATGGCCTTAACATGAGTCCGAAGGCCGCGTCGATGCTGGCGCCGCGGGTGTGATTAACGGTTAGGGCGGGCGACCAGAGGCAAATGCTCGAACAAAGTCGGCCCGGCGGGCTGCGCGCCTTCGATCGACAGCAGCCGCAGCTTGGTCATCACGCCGCCCGACGCCGAGAAGCCGCCGGTCTTGCCGCCGGCGGCGAGCACACGATGGCAGGGCACGATCAGCGGCGTCGGATTTTGCCCGAGCGCCGCGCCGACCTCGCGCGCCAGCGCCTTGTCGCCCAGCCGTTCGGCAATCTCGCCATAGGTCAGCGTCGCGCCCGGCGCGATCGTGCGCGCCACCGCATAGACCTTGCGATTGAAGTCCGGAGTGACCGCATCGTCGATTGCGATGTCGGCCAAATCGCGCGCCTCGCCGCGCAGCAGCGCAACGATGCCGTCAATAGCGCGCTGCACGCCGGCCGGCGGCGCGGCCTCCTGCGCGCCGGCGAAGCGGCGGGTCACGCGCGCCCGCGTCGCGCGCTCGCTTCCCTGCGGAAGCTGCACGCCGCAAACCCCGCGCCCGCTCCAGGCGATGGCGCAGGTCCCTATGGCGGTCTCAAACAATGCGAAGCTTTGTTTCGGCATGGCAGACGCAATATAGCACCCGCGCTCAGGCCGCCCCACCCGCTTCCTGATCGGCGGCCATGGCGATGCGCAGCGGCTTGGGGATCGGCTTGGCGCGCCCGCCGGAGACGAAGGCGACCTGCACGTGCGCCTCGACGATCAATTCACCGCCGCGCATGACTTTCTGGTTGAGCGTGACCGAAGCGCCCTTCACCTCTTCCGGCGTGGTGACGATGTCGAGCACGTCATCCATGAAGGCGGGCTTGCGGAAATCGATGCTCATGTGGCGCACGACGAAGGAAAAGCCAGGCGCCTCCTTTTCGGCAGCCTCGAACAGCGCGCGGTGGTCGGCGCCGATCAGGCGCAGGTAATTGGTGCGGCCGCGCTCCATGAAGCGCAGATAGCTCGCGTGATAGACGATGCCGGAGAAATCCGTGTCCTCGTAATAGACGCGCACCTGCTGGTGGTGCTTGCCGTTACGAATTTCGCCGTCGAGCGCGCTCATCGCCACGGCACCCTCTCGCCTATCGCCTGCTCCCAATGCTGGCCGTCGAAGGTCTTGATCGACAGCGCCGACAGGTCGATGCCGTCGATGCAGCGCACGTTGACGTCGATCTTGCCGGGATCGGAGCGCGGCACATAGAAGGCGTGGATGCCGCAAGTCGCGCAGAAGGTGTGCTTGGCGACGCCGGTGTTGAACGTGTAGGTGGTGAGGTCATCCTTGCCGCTGAGCAGTTCGAATTGTTCCGGCAGCACGATCAGGTGCAGGAAGCCTTTCTTGGCGCACATCGAGCAATTGCAGAAGGTGACGCGGTCGAGATCGGCAGTGACCTTGAAACGCACCTTGCCGCAGTGACAGCCGCCCTGCATCGTTTTCATGACGCGTCACTCGTCTTCGCCACCGAACAGTCCGAACTGGCTCGGATCGCGCGCCGGCTCGGCAAGGCCGAGGTGCTTGAAGGCATGCGAGGTAAGCAACCGCCCGCGCGGGGTGCGCTGGACCATGCCTTTCTGGATGAGGAAGGGCTCGATGATGTCTTCGATGGCGTCGCGCGGCTCGCTCAAGGCCGCGGCCAGCGTGTCGACGCCGACCGGCCCGCCGCCATAGCTCTCGGCGATGGTCAAAAGATAGCGGCGGTCCATGGCGTCGAGCCCGGCGGCGTCGACGTCGAGCTCGCGCAACGCGCGATCGGCGACCTTGCGGTCGATGGCCTTGGCGCCGTCGACATTTCCGAAAACTTGGGCGAAGTCGCGCACCCGGCGCAACAGCCTGCCGGCGATGCGCGGCGTGCCGCGGGCGCGGCGCGCGATCTCGTTGGCGCCGTCCGCGGTGATGCTCAGGCCGAGCACGCGGGCGCCGCGGTTGACGATCTGCTCGAGCTCGGCCTCGGAATAGAAATTCAGCCGCACCGGAATGCCGAAGCGGTCGCGCAGCGGATTGGTGATGAGACCGGCGCGCGTGGTGGCGCCGACCAGCGTGAACGGCGCCAAATCGATCTTGACCGAACGCGCCGCCGGACCTTCGCCGATGATGAGGTCGAGCTGGAAGTCCTCCATCGCCGGATAGAGGATTTCTTCGACCGCAGGATTGAGCCGATGGATCTCGTCGATGAACAGGACATCGCGCGGTTCCAGATTTGTCAGCAGCGCGGCGAGATCGCCGGCCTTGGCGATCACCGGCCCCGAGGTGGCGCGGAAGTTGACGCCAAGCTCGCGGGCAACGATCTGCGCCAGCGTGGTCTTGCCGAGCCCCGGCGGTCCGACGAACAGCACGTGGTCGAGCGCTTCCTTGCGCGCCCGCGCCGCCTCGATGAAGACCGCGAGATTGGCGCGCGCCTTTTCCTGGCCGATGAATTCGGCGAGCCGCTGCGGACGCAAATTGGCGTCGACGTCGTCGTCGCGTTTGTCGGCTGCGACCAGGCGCGGGTTTGGGCTCATGCGTGGCCTCGCCGCAACCAATGACGTTGGGTTGACAGGGAGGGGGCAGGAAGCACGCACAAAAGATCGCGTCGACCCCCTCCCCAACCCTCCCCCGCAAGCGGGAGAGGGAGCAGGCTGTCATTCGGCGCAACGCTGCGGAAAAACATCTTACGTCATCCCCCGCCGGTATTTGTTCGGCAGAAGGCTCGCGATCGTTGCGAGCTTCGCGGTGCGGCCGTTCGGCACAATGACGCGCGCCTTGGCATCGTAGTCGTGAATCAGTTCGCGGCAGGCGCCACAAGGCGACACCACGGCAATGCCGCCGTGCTCGCCGGGCTTGGGATGGCGCACGGCGACGATGGTTTCGATGCCCTTGTCGCCCAACTCGGTGAGCGCGCGGCCGATGGCGATCGCTTCGGCGCAGATCGCGCCCCTGCCCACATAGGCGTCGAGATTGACGCCGGTGACGACGCGGCCGCCGCGCGTGCGCAGGGCGGCGCCGACCTCCTGCCACTTGTTGCGATAGCGCGACTTGATGGCTTGCGTCGCTGCGGCGATCAATTCCTGGTCCTTCTTGCTTAACGGCATCGCAAACCCGTCACCTTCGCTACCGTGCCAGTTCTTTCAGGCCCTGCCTTATCAGCGTCGCTGTGTCGGCGCCCTCGCCGGCACTGCGCGTGGCAGCGGCAATCGCGGCGGCGGCCTGCGGCTGGCCATAGCCGAGATTGACCAGCGCGGATACGGCATCCATGACCGGCCGCGGCGCGCGCATCTCCTCGAGCGCGCCGCTGAGCTGGATCACCGCCGGATCGATCGAGGCAAATTCCGGCGCCTTGTCTTTCAATTCAGTGACGATGCGCTCGGCGACTTTCGGCCCGACACCGGGCGCGCGCGAGATCGCCGCCTTGTCACGCATGGCAACGGCGGATGCAAGCTCGGAGACTTTCAGCGTGCCGAGCAGCGAAAGCGCGACCTTGGCGCCGACGCCCTGCACGGTCTGCAACAGGCGGAACCATTCGCGCTCCATGTCGCTCACAAATCCGAACAGCCTGATCTGGTCCTCGCGCACATGCGTTTCGATCGACAGCGTCGCCGGCTGCCCCGGCGCCGGCAGCGCCTGCAACGTGCGCGCCGAGCAGTGCACCTGATAGCCGACGCCACCGACGTCGAGAATGACGTAATCGGCGCCGTAGCTATCGATGATGCCCTTGAGCTTACCGATCATTGTTCGTTCCACAATTGCCGGAGCGCGCGACTCCTGCGTTCTCTCCCCCCTTGTGGGGGAGAGACAGAGAGGGGGTAAGCAGCAAACGCCACGCATGCAGCTTACCCCCCTCCCCAACCCTCCCCCACAAGGGGGGAGGGAGCAGACTGTGCTCGTCGAGAGAGCGCGCGCTGTGCCCGCTGAAAGTCATTGTCCAACAACTTTCATCGTCACACTCGTCCGATGATGCGCGTGGCAGATGGCGATGGCCAGCGCGTCGGCAGCGTCCTCGCTTTGCGGATCGGCTTTGGGCAACAGCACGCCGACCATCATTCGGATCTGCGCCTTCTCGCCATGGCCGGCGCCGACCACGGTCTTCTTCACCACGTTCGGCGCGTATTCGGCAACGGCGAGCCCCGCTTTGGCCGGCACCAGCATGGCGATGCCGCGCGCCTGGCCGAGCTTGAGCGTGGCAACCGCATTGGTGTTGACGAAGGTTGCCTCCACCGCCGCCTCGACGGGGGCATAGTCCGCGATCACCCGGGCAAGCCCATCATGCAGCACCACCAGCCGGGCGCCGAGGTCGTCGCGCTCGCGGGTCTCGACCGAGCCGCAAGCGACGTAAATCAGCCGATTGCCGTCGCATTCGATCAGGCCCCAGCCAGTGCGGCGGAGCCCCGGATCGATGCCGAGGATGCGAATCGGGTGCCGGAGCATGTCCCGTTGATAGCCCCAGGCGGCGCGTCCGGCCAGAACGCCGCCGATGGACCCGGTCAATTCTTTTGATGATCCAGCGGCTCGGTCGCCTGCTATGGAAGGCGGCCGACCGGGCCAGGCCTGAATGTTCGAGCCACAAGCGCTTTCAATCCTCACCGACGCGGTGGCCGACCGGCGCTTTGTCTTTGCCGCCGGCATTGCCGTGCTGGCAGGCCTGGTGCGCGGCTTTACCGGCTTTGGCTCGGCGCTGATCTACATGCCGCTGATCTCGGCGGTCTATGGCCCGCGGCTCGCCGCGCCCACCTTGCTGCTCATCGACACGGTTTGCAGTTTTCCGTTCGCGCTCAAGGTTATCCCCCACTGCAACTGGCGCGAGGTGCGGCTGGTGATGATCACCGGCGCCCTCGGCGTGCCGGCCGGGGTCGCCGCGCTGGTCCTCATCAATGCCCTGGCGCTGCGCTGGTTCATCGCCGTGCTGGTGCTGATCGCGGTCGTCATTCTCGCCTCCGGCTGGCGCTATCACGGCAAGCCGACGGTCGCCGCTTCGCTCGGCGTCGGCGCCCTGTCCGGCTTCGGCGCCGGCGCGGTGCAGATCGGCGCGCCGCCGCTGCTGGTCTATTGGCTCGGCGGACAGAACAGCGCCGCGACCGTGCGCGCCAACATCATGGTCTATTTCATCATGCAGGGCGTGCTGACGTTTGTGTTTTATCTTTACGGCGCGCTGTTCACGGCGCAGACGCTGGTGCTCGCGTTGCTGCTCGGCGTGCCGTTCGGCGTCGCGCTTGCCATCGGCGCGAGCTGGTTCCACGGCACCAGCGATATGTTCTATCGCCGGCTCTCCTACGCGATCATCGCGGCGGCGGGATTGATCAGCCTGCCGGTGTTCGATGCGCTGAGGTGACCTGTCCGGGGCGCAACGCAGCACGTTAGTGGCGCGCTGCAGACCCCGGACCTTTGCACATTCGGAATTCTAAAAGGCGCCGGATCAGCGTCGCACCACTTCGCTTTCGCTCGCGCTGCGCCGCATCCGGGGCACGAAGACCTACGCGCTCATCTTCTGCATCAGCGCGTCGGACATCTCGAAATTGGCGTAGACGTTCTGCACGTCGTCGCTTTCATCGAGCGCCTCGATCATCTTGAGCAGTTTCTCGGCGGTGTCGTCGTCGACCGGCACGGTGTTCTGCGGCTTCCACAGCAGCGCCGCCTTGCGCGGCTCGCCGAATTTGGCTTCCAGCGCCTTGGCGACGTCCTGCAGCGTCTCCGGCGTGGCGAAGACCTGATGGCCGTCGTCGCTGGAGATCACGTCCTCGGCGCCGGCATCGATCGCCGCTTCGAGCATGGCGTCGGCGCTGGCGACCTTGGCATCGTATTCGACGACGCCGACATGGCTGAACATGAACGACACCGCACCGGTTTCGGCCAGGTTGCCGCCGCTCTTGGTCAGCGTCGCCCGCACCTCGCCGGCGGTGCGGTTGCGATTGTCGGTCAGCGCCTCGACGATGATGGCGACGCCGCCGGGCCCGTAGCCTTCGTAGCGGATCTCGTCGTAGTTCTCGGAATCCGAGCCCTGCGATTTCTTGATGGCGCGCTCGATGTTGTCCTTGGGCATGTTCTCGGCGCGGGCGGCCAGCACCGCCGCGCGCAGGCGCGGATTGAAGGCCGGGTCGGGCATGCCGAGCTTGGCCGCCACGGTGATTTCGCGGGCGAGCTTGGAAAACAGCTTGGAGCGCGCCTTATCCGCGCGCCCCTTCTTGTGCATGATGTTCTTGAACTGGGAATGGCCGGCCATGACGAGCGACTGCGGTCTGGGGATCGTGAGGCCGCTATATAGGCCGGGCGCCCGAGAAAATAAATATCAGACCGCGGCGGCCGCGACGTTGCGCAGAACGGCGTCGATGCGCTCGCCGACGTGGGCCACATTGCGGTGGACGCGGGCCTTGTAGCGGGTGACGGCGTCGCGGTCGACCATGAAGAACTTCTTTTCCGCGTAAGTGCGGCCGAAAACATCGATCAGCATGCTGCGGAACTTGCCGGAGACAATGCCGGCCATGTCGGCCGCCGGCTGCTCGGCATAGGCGGCAAGCTCGGCCGAGGTGAGCGCACAGAGCAGTGGCGCCAGCCGCGACGAATAGACCTGGCGATGCTGCTGGATCGTCTGGATGGCACGGTCGAGCGCGAACTCGCTGGCGATTTCGTCGTCGATCTGCAGCGGGTCGTCGAGGCTGGGGCGGTTCATGGGGAACTGGTCGATCAGCCAGTCGCCGAGATGCGCCACGTTGTTGCGCCCGCGGCCGTAGAGCAGCACGTCGTCTTCGTAACGCGCGAACCAGGTGTCGAGCCGGTCGAGCAGGCGGTCGAGCGCGGCACGCGGGAGCAGTTCGCGGTATTGCGTGCCGAAAATGCCGATCGAAGCCTTGGCGCGGGAGACGACATCGAGCACCTCCTCGCCGATGAGCGGCTGGAACAGGCTGTTGCCGGTGCCGAGCACGACCAGATCGTACTTGCCGCGGGCCTGCGCCAACGTGCGGAAGGTCAGATGGTGCACCTCGGCCTCGCCCGGCAGCAGCGCGTTGATCATGTGATAGCCGAGCCGGTCGCCGAGACTGCCGGCGCCGCTGCCGGAAATGACGGCGACGCTGCAGGGCGCCACCGGCTTGAGCTGCTTTGTCGGCGTCAACCGCATCAGCATCTGACGCTCGTCGATCGGCGTCGTGCATGCGATGCGGTAGCCGTAGCGGTCGAACAACAGCGCCAGGTCGTAGAAGCTGAAGTGGTTGGCAAAGCCGCGCGCGGCGCGATCCCGGGCCTGGTTCTTTTTCTGGCCGAGATCGGTGGGGTGATAGCTGAGCACGACGTCGCGCTTGCAGAAGCGCAGATGCGTGAACAGGCTTTCCGCGTCGGCGACGGTTTCCAATGCGCCGAGCATGACGATGATGTCGGCGTCGGCCGCGGCCCTGGCGGGAAATTCGCCGGCAAGATCGCAGGCGCTGTGGATGCAGCCGTTTGGAATCAGCGGTTGCAAGACGGCGCTGCCGCCGAGTTCGAGAACGCGCGCGCCGGCGGCAATGAATTGCGCGGCGAGTTCGGCCCGCACGTCGCGCTCGGCGGCTTCCGCTTCCACCGGCAAGGCGACAGTGGACAGCGTCTCCAGCGCGAGATTGCGATTGACGTGAATTCCCATGCCCGCCCAGTGCCGAGGCCGCGATGCCGTACCCAGCACATGCCGGCAAATCAATGGACTTACCGAATCATCGCGGCAAGTCGCGGTCAACCGCGAATAGGTTAACGCCAGAAGTCCGGCCGCGCTTCTTCGAGAATGCCGCCGAGGCGCACGGCGCCGACGCGCGTGGCAAGGCCACCCGCGTCGGTCTCCACCGCGAGGCCGCACAGCGTCGCCGGGCCGTTCGACGGCTCGAATTTGCCGCCCGGGACCTTGCGCAGAAAACGCGCCAGCGGCTCGTCCTTGTTCATGCCGATAACGGATTCGAAATCGCCGCTCATGCCGACGTCAGAGACAAAAGCGGTGCGCCCCGACAGGATGCGGTGATCGGCGGTCGGCACATGCGTATGGGTGCCGACGACAAGGCTGGCGCGGCCGTCGACAAAGAAGCCCATGGCCTGCTTCTCGCTGGTTGCTTCCGCGTGCATGTCGATCACAATGGCATCGGCGGCCGCGCCAAGCGCGCAGGCGGAAAGCTCGCGCTCGACCGCGGCGAAGGGATCGTCGAGCGGGTCCATGAAGATGCGGCCCATGGCGTTGATGATGAGCGCGCGCTTGCCGTTCTTGGTGTCGATCAGCGCCGCGCCGCGGCCGGGCGTGCCCTTCGGGTAGTTCACCGGCCGCACCAGGCGCGGCGCGCGCTCGATGAACACCAGCGCCTCGCGCTGGTCCCAGGCGTGGTTGCCGAGGGTGATGGCGTCGGCGCCGGCGTCGATCAGTTCGTTGTAGATCGCCTCGGTGATGCCGAAGCCGCCGGCGGCGTTCTCGCCATTGACGACGACGAGATCGAGCTTCCACTCATCAATCAGCCCGGGCAGGCGCGCGTTGACGATGGCGCGGCCAGAGCGGCCGACCACGTCGCCAATGAAAAGGATACGCATGTTATTGTCTCAAAATTTCCCGAGAGCCATGGACTCCGCGAATCTTTTTTCCAGATGTTCAAACTCGTCGTTAATACTCATGAAAATCCTAAATTCATTATCTACAAGATTATTTCTCTGATCCCCGACAGGCATATTTTCTAGTCGCATAGCAATTGCGAGCAGCTTTTGCGCTCGTAAGCGTACACTTTTTACATATTCCTCCAGTTCGCGGTTAAACACGAATTCAGCTCCAACAGTTTTTTGAGCGAAATCACTGACGCTTTGCCGATCCGGTCGGCCATGTTGAATTACAAAGATCATAAATTCGCGGAGAGCCACAAAATAAGCGTATCGCTTTTCAAAAAGATCAAGCCGAAGTTTGTCTCGAGCAGTGATCCACTGCCAGTAAGCGAAGTACGCCGTGACAACAAGTGCTGCCACCGCGATTGCTGTTGGCCCTATAGCCTGAATTATTTGAATCCAATAAGGCAGCACGGCCTTTTCCATGGGGTCAACCGCGGAAATCGATGATCTCTTTCTCCGTTAGCACGAGATCGAGCCGCTCGTCGCGCTCCGTTGCGGGGACCTTGGGGATTTCCTGCGCTGCGAAAGCAAGCCCGATTGCGACGATTGTTTTTTTGCCGCGAAGGCTGCGGATCGTCATGTCATAATAGCCGGCGCCGTAGCCGATGCGGTGGCCGGCGCGGTCGAAGCAGGCCAAGGGCACGATGAGAATATCGGGGGCGACTTCGGCGGCGTCCGCCGTGGGCTCGCGGATGCCCCACTGCCCACTCTTGAGCGCTGCCCCGAATTGCCACGCGCGCATGATCAGCGGATTGCCCGCGCCCGGCGATGACCGGCAGCGCCAGTTGCGCGCCGGCCTCGCTCAGTTTGCGCATGAGCGGCAGCGGATTGATTTCGCTCTTCATCGGAAAGAAGCCGGAGATGACGACACCAGCTTTCACCGGCACCGGAAACGCGCGTTCCGCGATCGTTTCCGCCGCAGCCTTGCGGTCCGCCGTTGGCAAAGCATCGCGCCGCTCGAGGGCCGCGGCGCGGAGAGCTGATTTCTGATCGGCAATTGAATCGGTATCAGCCAAGTCCGTCACCCTGAGGCGCGAGCCGCGAACGCGGCGAGCCTCGAAGGATGACGGGCAATGAGTTTAGGGCCGTCGCCCTTCGAGGCTCGCGACCTTCAGTCGCTCGCACCTCAGGGTGACGGCGAAAGGTCGACGTTTGGAGAGAACACGAGTGCGGAGCCGCGATGGCCGTCGGAGTGTGATCCCGGGAACCTACATAAGTAGGTGGGCGCCATATGACCGAAACCACGGTCCCGGCCAGGGACAGCTCCCGTTAGGATCGTAAGGCCCCGGGGAATTGTCTCCGTCGCACCTCGCAGCCCCGCCGGGGCAATGTAGTGCTTATGGCGAGGCAACGCCATAAGCGCTCTTCACCTCGCCCGCGGGAGAGATTAAGGGAAGAAATCAGCCGATGGCCACGCCGTTGCCGTTGGGCACCGTCTGGTTGAGCTTGCGCGTGATGCCTTCGATGCGCTCGGCGGCCGAATTGAAGGCGTGAACCACCGCGCTCGACGCCGCCTTGGCGCGGTCGGTCGCGACAGTGCGCGCCTCCTGCAGCGCCGCAATCTCATCATCGAGCCCGTGGACGCGGCGCATGGTTTCGGCGAGTTCGTCGGCAATCATCAAGGCCGCCATCACGGTGAGGCGGGTGTCGCCGATCTCGCCGAATTTCGCGCGCAGGTCGATGATGCGCTGGTCGAGATTCTTCGCCAGCGCCTGCAGATGCTCCTCCTGGCCGTCTTCGCAGGCGAGGCGGAATTGGCGGCCGGCAATGGTAGCGGTCACTTGCGTCATTGCGTCACTCACGACCGTTGAGCACCGACTGGATCGAGGCCATCGCGGTGTCGAGCCGCTGCGCGATCTCGCGGTTGGCGGCCTCGAGCTGGCGCGAGCGCGCGGTCTCGCCATCGAGCGCGGCGGCGAGCCGCGTGCGGTCGAGCCCGAGCGTCTGCAACTGGTTCGCCAACTCTTCTTCGCTGCGGTCGGCGTCCTGACGGCGCTCGACCGCGGCATCGAGCGCGTCGAGCGCCAGCGCCAGACGTTTCACCGCAATATCGATTTCGCTTTGCTCGCTCATCGCCTTCACCCGCACTCAAAAACTCTTGCGGCGGCAAAGATTTAGGCGAAGATTCTTACGTCCTGCGCGACCCAATCGTCAACGCCTGGGGAAGGAGTTGCCCACGCCTTTTCGCGCGCCTGTGCATGGGTCGTCCGCCTACGGCCGGTCACATTGACTCAAGGGCCTGCCATGCTATCCACCGCGCCAAACAGGCCTTTTCCATGAGCACCAACGCATCGAGGCTCGCCGTGACACCCGCGGAGCCCCCGGTTCCCGCCGTCGCGCATGCGGACATGGCGAACGCCATCCGCGCGCTGGCCATGGATGCGGTCGAGCAGGCAAAATCCGGCCATCCCGGCCTGCCGATGGGCACCGCCGATGTGGCGACGGTGCTGTTCACGCGGTTCCTGAAATTCGATCCCGCCGATCCGGCATGGCCCGACCGCGACCGCTTCGTGCTCTCGGCCGGCCACGGTTCGATGCTGCTCTACGCGTTGCTCTACCTCACCGGCTACGAGGCGGTGACGATCGACGAAATCAAGCGCTTCCGCCAGCTCGGCTCGAAGACGCCGGGGCATCCGGAATATGGCCACACGCCCGGCGTCGAGACCACCACCGGCCCGCTCGGCCAGGGACTCGCCAACGCCGTCGGCATGGCGATCGCCGAACGGCATCTGGCGGCGGAGTTCGGCGCAATCGTCGATCACAAGACTTATGTGCTCGCCTCCGACGGCGATCTCATGGAAGGCATCAGCCAGGAAGCGATCGCGCTCGCCGGGCATCTCAAGCTCAACAGATTAATCGTGCTGTTCGACGACAACGGCATTTCCATCGACGGCGCACTGTCGCTCAGCGACAGCGTCGATCAGGTCAAGCGCTTCGAGGCGGCCGGCTGGGCGGCATCGCGCGTCGACGGCCATGATGCGGCGGCGATTGCCGCGGCGCTGGAGAAAGCGCAAGGCAGCGACAGGCCGGTAATGATCGCCTGCAAGACGACCATCGGCTTCGGCGCGCCGACGAAAGCCGGCAAGGCCTCATCGCACGGTTCCCCCTTGGGCGCCGACGAGATCAAGGGCGCGCGCGAGCGGCTCGGCTGGACGTCGGCGCCGTTTGAAATTCCCGCCGATATTCTGACCAGCTGGCGCGCCGCCGGGCAGCGCGCCAAGGGAGCGCATAGCGACTGGAAGAAGCGCCTCGCTTTGCTCGACGCGGGCAAGCGTGCCGAATTCGAGCGGCGGCTGCGCGGCGATCTGCCGCAACAGGCGCTCGCAGACGCGGTGCGCGCGGTGAAGGACAAGCTCGCCGCCACGCCGAAGGACATGGCGACGCGTAGCGCGTCCGAATTCGCGCTGGAGAATCTCGTCACGGCATTGCCGGACATGGTCGGCGGTTCCGCCGACCTCACCGGCTCCAACAACACCCGCACCAAGTCGATGACGGCGTTGTCGGCTTCGGATTACTCAGGCCGCTTCATCCATTACGGCGTGCGCGAGCACGGCATGGCCGCGGCGATGAACGGCATGGCGCTGCACGGCGGCATCATTCCCTATTCCGGCACGTTCCTGGTGTTCTCCGATTATTGCCGGCCGGCGATCCGGCTTGCGGCGCTGATGGGCGAGCGCGTCATCCACGTGATGACGCATGACTCGATCGGCCTCGGCGAGGACGGACCGACGCATCAGCCGGTCGAGCAGCTCGCGGCGCTGCGCGCCATTCCCAATCTGCTGGTGTTCCGCCCGGCCGACGCGGTGGAGACCGATCGAGTGCTGGCAGCTGGCGCTGCAAGCGCGCGAGCGGCCGAGCGTGCTGGCGCTGACGCGGCAGAACCTGCCGCAGCTCAGCCAGAACTTTCTCGACAAGAACCGCTGCGCTGCCGGCGCCTACGAGATCGCCGCTGCCGACGGCAAGGCGCAGGTGTCGATCTTTGCCACCGGCTCGGAAGTTGCCATCGCGGTCGAGGCGAAAAAACTGCTCGCGGCCAAGGGCGTTGCCGCGCGCGTGGTCTCGGTGCCCTGCTTCGAACTGCTGCTGGAGGCTCCGGAGGACTACAGCGCCGCGCCATCGTCGGCGACGCCAAAGTCAAGATCGGCGTCGAGGCCGCCATCCGTCAGGGCTGGGACGCCATTATCGGCTCGGACGGTGGTTTTGTCGGCATGACCTCATTCGGCGCCAGCGCGCCCTACAAGGACCTCTACAAGCATTTCGGCATTACCGCGGAGGCGGTGGCCGAAGCAGCGTTAAGCAAACTTGGCAATGAATAACCATATTGTGGAGTGATTACGCGGCGAGGCGCGCGTTTTCGTCACCGCCGCGCTATAAAACGGAACAATTGTACTGAGTGAAGCCGGGAGCGACATGAATGACTGTGCGGGTTGGCATTAACGGTTTTGGCCGTATCGGCCGCAACATCCTGCGCGCGATTGCCGAAGCCGAGCGCAGCGATATCGAAGTGGTCGGCATCAACGATCTCGGGCCGGTGGAGACCAACGCGCATCTGCTGCGCTACGACAGCGTGCACGGCCGCTTCCCCGGCGAAGTTACCGTCAGGGGCGACAGCATCAGCATCGGCAACGGCGCGATCAAGGTCACCGCGGTGAAAGACCCCTCGACGCTGCCGTGGAAAGAGCTCGGCGTCGATATCGCGCTCGAATGCACCGGCATCTTCACCGCCAAGGACAAGGCCTCGGCGCATCTGACCGCCGGCGCCAAGCGCGTGCTGATCTCGGCCCCGGCCGATGGCGCCGACATGACCGTCGTCTACGGCGTCAATCACGCGAAGCTGACCAAGGAGCACAAGGTCGTCTCCAACGGCTCCTGCACGACGAACTGTCTCGCGCCGGTCGCCAAGGTGCTCAATGACACCGTCGGCATCGAGACCGGCTTCATGACCACGATCCATGCCTATACCGGCGACCAGCCGACGCTCGACACCATGCACAAGGATCTCTATCGCGGCCGCGCCGCGGCGCTGTCGATGATCCCGACCTCAACGGGTGCGGCAAAGGCGATCGGCCTGGTGCTGCCGGAACTTGCCGGCAAGCTCGACGGTGTCGCCATCCGCGTGCCGACGCCGAACGTCTCGGTGATCGATCTCAAGATCGTCGCCAAGAAGGCGACGACGAAGGACGAGATCAACGACGCTATGAAGCGCGCGGCGAGCCAGGAGCTCAAGGGCATCCTCGCCACCACCGACGCGCCCAACGTGTCCATCGATTTCAATCACGATCCGCATTCGTCCACGCTGCATCTCGACCAGACCAAGGTGCTCAACGGCACCTTCGTGCGCGTGCTGTCGTGGTACGACAATGAGTGGGGCTTTTCCAACCGCATGGCGGATACCGCCGTGGCGATGGGCAAGCTGATCTGACGCGGCAGACGCCGGCCATGACTGCGTTTCGAACGCTCGACCACGCCGACGTGAAGGGCCAGCGCGTGCTGGTGCGCGCCGACCTCAACGTGCCGGTGGAAAACGGCGTCGTCACCGACGCAACGCGCATCGCGCGCATGGCGCCGGCGATCACCGAGATCGCCGACAAGGGCGCCAAGGTGATCCTGCTCTCGCATTTCGGCCGGCCCAAAGGCCGCAACGCCAAGGATTCGCTGAAACCCGTCGCCGCCGAAGTCGCGCATACGCTCAAGCGTCCGATCAAATTCGTCGACGATTGCATCGGCGAGGCCGCCGAGCGCGCGGTTGCCGAGATGAAGCCCGGCGATTTCCTCTGTCTCGAGAACACCCGCTTTCATCCCGGCGAGGAAAAGAACGATCCGGCTTTCGTCGCGGCGCTGGCGAGGCTCGGCGACATTTACGTCAACGACGCATTCTCGGTGTCGCACCGCGCGCACGCCTCGACCGAAGGCCTCGCCCATGTGCTGCCGGCCTATGCCGGACGCACCTTGCAGGCCGAGCTCGAAGCCTTCGAGAAGGTGCTGGACAAGCCGGCGCGGCCGGTCGCGGCCATCGTCGGCGGCGCCAAGATTTCCACCAAGCTCGACCTGCTCGGCAATCTGCTGCCGCGCGTCGACGTGCTGATCATCGGCGGCGCCATGGCCAATACGTTTCTCATGGCGCGGGGCAAGACCGTGGGGCGCTCGCTGGTCGAGCGCGACCTCGTCGACACCGCGCAGACGATCATGGACCAGGCGAAAAAGGCCAAACGCGAACTGGTGCTGCCGGTCGACGCGGTGGTGGCGGAAAAGCTCGAGGCTGGCGTGGCCACGCGCGTCGTCGACATCGATCATATCGGTGAAAAGGACATGATCCTGGATATCGGGCCGCGCAGTATCGAATTTGTCTGCTCGGTGCTGGCGCGGGTGAAGACGCTGGTTTGGAACGGGCCGTTCGGGGCGTTCGAGACCGAACCGTTCGATACCGGAACCGTGGAGGTCGCCGAGGCCGCGGCGGAACTCACCGCGGCGGGCAAGCTTGTTTCGGTCGCCGGCGGCGGCGACACCGTCGCGGCGCTGAATGTCGCCGGCGTTACCGATCGGTTAACTTATGTCTCGACTGCAGGCGGCGCTTTCCTCGAATGGCTGGAAGGCAAGCCCTTGCCGGGGGTCGAGGTGCTGAGGATAAAATGATAGTGTTTATTGCCGATGGAGGAGAATTATGAATCTCGCTGAGCTCAACAAAGTCGCGACCGCCATGGTCGCGCCCGGCAAGGGTATTCTCGCCGCGGACGAATCCTCCGGCACCATCAAGAAGCGCTTCGACGCCATCGGCGTTGAATCGACCGATGACAATCGGCGCGACTATCGCGAGATGCTGTTCCGCGCCACCGAGGCGATGAAGAGCATCTCCGGCGTCATCCTCTATGACGAAACCATCTGGCAAAAAGCGAAAGACGGAACGCCGCTGGTCGAACTGATCAAGCGCGCGGGTTCGCTGCCCGGCATCAAGGTGGACGAGGGCACAAAGCCGCTGCCGTTCTGCCCGGGCGAAGTCGTCACCGGCGGTCTCGACAAGCTCGCCGACCGGCTGCCGAAATACTACGAGCAGGGCGCGCGCTTCGCCAAATGGCGGGCGGTGATCGATATCGGCACCGGCATGCCGAGCTACGATTGCCTGCATGCCAATGCGCACGCGCTCGCCCGTTACGCCGCGCTCTGCCAGACGGCGCAGATCGTGCCGATCGTCGAGCCGGAAGTGCTGATGGACGGCGACAATGATATCGACCGCTGCGAAGCAGTGACCGAATGGCTGCTCAAGGAGACCTTTCAGGAGCTCTATTACGCCAAGGTCGCGCTCGAAGGCATCGTGCTCAAGCCCAACATGGTCGTGCCGGGCAAGAAGAGCAGCAAGCGGGCCTCGGTCGAAGCGGTCGCGGAAAAAACCGTGCGCGTTCTGAAAAATTGCGTGCCGGGCGCGGTGCCGGGCATCGCCTTCCTCTCCGGCGGGCAAAGCGACGAAGAGGCGACCGCCCATCTCGACGCCATGAACAAGATCGGCAATCTGCCGTGGCAGCTCACCTTCTCCTACGGCCGCGCGCTGCAGCATGCGCCGCAGAAAATCTGGGCCGGCAAAAGCGAAAACGTTGCCGCCGCGCAACGCGCCTTTTCACATCGCGCCAAGATGAATAGTCTCGCCGCGCTCGGCCAGTGGAAAGCCGACCTGGAAAAGAAGGCGGCATAGCTGGCCTGTCATTGCCGGGCTTGACCCGGCAATCCATGATGAGTTTCTGCAAGGGCAGACTGGCCTAACGTTCTCACAACAGGCGCTGCTCCATGGATGCGCGGGCCAAGCCCGCGCATGACGACAAAAACCGTAAAGGAATTCCCCGTGATCGATTTTTACACCTGGACGACGCCGAACGGCCGCAAGATTTCCATCGCGCTCGAGGAACTCGGCCTGCCCTACAAGGTGCACCCGATCGACATTTCCAAGGACGAGCAGTTCGCGCCGCACTTCCTCAAGGTCGCGCCAAACAACCGCATCCCGGCAATCGTCGACCATGACACCAAGATCTCGCTGATGGAGTCGGGCGCGATCCTCATCTATCTCGCCGACAAGACCGGCAAGCTCTTGGCCAAGGAAGGCGAGCGGCGCTATCGCGCCATCGAGTGGCTGATGTGGCAGATGGGCGGACCGGGGCCGATGCTCGGCCAGGTGCATCACTTCGTGAAATATAACCCCGGCAAGGCGCCCTATGCCGAGGAGCGCTACCTCAAGGAAGCGAAGCGGCTCTACAAGGTGCTCGACACCCGGCTCGAGGGCCGCGAGTTCGTCGCCGACGATTATTCGATCGCCGATATCGCCATCTGGCCGTGGATCTCGCGCTTCGAGTGGCAGACCATCGACATGAAGGCGTATCCGAACGTGAGGCGCTGGTACGAGACCATCGCCAAGCGGCCGGCGGTGCAGAAGGGCTACAAGGTGCCCAAGGACATGGGGCCGATCCCGATGCCGGCCTGACGGGCCGGCTTGGACGCGGTGGAGTGGACGCTCTAGATTGACCGAGCGATTCGGTGGCGTTGCGTGCCCCGCGTTCCCGCAACTGCCACCGCCCCATGACCGCAAAGACGAAATCGAAGCAGCCGCCGCCGGACTTGCAGGATCGCCTGCGGCAGGCGGCGGCCTTTCATCAGCGCGGGCAATTGCCGCAGGCCGAAGAGCATTATCGTGCCGTGCTTGCGGCGCAGCCTGGCAATTTCGACGCCTTGCACCTCTACGGCGTCCTCCGCCATCAATGCGGACAGCCGCTCGAAGCCCTGAAGCTGATCAGCGAGGCGCTGCGCCGCAACGGGCGCGCCGCCGCCGCTCATTCGAACTATGCGAGCGTGCTCGCCGCGCTCGGCCGCCATCAGGAAGCACTCGATAGCTGCGAGCGGGCGCTGGCGCTCAATCCAGATTTCGCCGACGCGCTGCATAACCGCGGCAATGCGCTGGCGGCGCTCGGCCGCATCGAGGACGCGGTGTCGAGCTTCAGCCGGGCGCTGAAACTGCAGCCAAATCGTATCGACAGCCGCATCAACCGCGCGACCGCTCTGCGTCTGCTGCGGCGGCCGGCCGAGGCTCTGGCGGATTACGACGCTGCCCTGGCGATTGTTCCCGATCGTCTCGATGTGCTGATCGCCCACGGCAATGTGCTGCATGAGCTGCAGCGCTTCGAGCAGGCGCTGGCAAGTTTTGAACGCGCGCTCGCGATCAAGCCGGACTTCGCCGAAGTCGGCAACAACTGCGGCAATGCGCTGTGGGAGCTGCGGCGTTTTTCCGAAGCGCTGGCAAAATATGAATACGCGCTGGCGCTGAAACCGGATTACGCCGAAGCGCGCAATAATCGCGGCAATGTGCTGCTCGCGCTCAACCGGCCGGCCGAGGCGCTGGCGGATTTCGAGCGCGCGCTGGCGCTGAAGCCCGATTATCTCGAAGCCCACATCAACCGCGGCAACGCCTTGCGCGACCTGCAAGGGCCGCGGGAGGCAATCGCGAGCTACGACGCAGCGCTCGCGCTCGATTCCGATGCGGCTGAAGCGCGTTGGAACAAGGCGCTTGCCCAACTCGCACTTGGGCATTTCGCCGAAGGCTGGCAGAATTTCGAATGGCGCTGGCGGCGCGCGCGGGCCCTCACGCGGAGTTTCCCGGTGCCGCAATGGCGCGGCGAAGCGATGGAAGGCAGGACGATCCTGCTGCACGCCGAACAAGGTTTCGGCGATACCATCCAGTTCGTTCGCTACCTGCCGATGGTCGCCGCCTTGGGCGCGCGTGTTGTGCTTGAGGCGCCGGACGCGCTGAAACCGTTGCTCGAGGGGCTGCCCGGCATCGTTTCGATCATCGCGCGCGGCGAAACGCCGCCGGCGATCGATCTGCATTGCCCGCTGATGAGCCTGCCGCTCGCGTTCGATACCACGCTCGACACCATTCCGGCCGGCGTGCCCTATCTGGCGGCGCCGGCAGCATACGCGCAGAAATGGGCGGAGCGGTTGCCGGCAAGCGGACAGCCGCGCGTCGGCCTTGCCTGGTCGGGCAACCCGACGCACCGCGACGACCACAATCGCTCGATCGCGCTCGCGCGCCTCGCCCCGCTCCTTGATCTTTCCGGCATCGAATTCGTCAGCCTGCAACGCGATATCCGCGATGCGGACCGCCGCGCGCTGCAAGATTGGCCGCGCGTGGCCACCGCCGGCGACGAATTTGCGGATTTTGCCGACGCCGCCGCGGCAATCGAGTGCCTCGATCTCGTGATCGCGGTCGACACCGCGGTCGTCCATCTCGCCGGCGCGCTGGCAAGGCCGGTCTGGATCCTGCTGCCTTTCGTTGCCGATTGGCGCTGGCTGCTCGGACGCGAGGACTGTCCCTGGTATCCGACGGCGCGCCTGTTCCGTCAGCCGCAAATCGGCGACTGGGACAGCGTAATGACGCAGGTGCGACGCGAACTCGCCTCTCTTATGCACCGCGCCGGCGGCTGAACGGCAATTCCCGGTCACCTTTCCGCCCGATTACGCTACCATTCGGTGACCATGGCTCAGCGTGCACAACAGGCCGGACCCCGGCCGAAACCCCGTCTCTATCTGGTGACGCCGCCGATCGACGACGCGGCGGCATTCGCGCCACAGCTCGCCGCGGCGCTCACCGCCGGCGACGTGGCGGCGGTGCTGCTGCGGCTCAAGGACGCCGACGAACGCAGCCTGATCAACCGCATCAAGACGCTTGCCGCCATCGCACAAGACAAGGAGGCGGCGCTCATCATCGACGGCCATGCCGATCTGGTGGCACGTTCCGGCGCCGACGGCGCGCATCTCACCGGCATCGAGGCGTTCAATGAAGCGCGCGACACGCTCAAGCCGGACCGCATTGCCGGCGCCGGCGGGCTCGCCAGCCGCCATGACGCCATGCTCGCCGCGGAAGCCGGCGCCGATTATGTGATGTTCGGCGAGCCCGATGCCAGCAGCAGCCGCCCCGCCTTCGATACGATTGAAGAGCGCGTCGCTTGGTGGGCGGAGGTGTTCGAGATTCCGTGCGTGGGTTATGCGGCTTCGCTCGACGAGGTGGCGGCGCTTGCCCGCGCCGGCGCCGATTTCGTCGCGCTCGGCGATTTTATCTGGCGCGAGCCGCAGCAGATTTCGCCGCACGTCGCCGCTGCCGCGCAGCGCCTGAGCCTGCCGGAGACCGCGGCATGAGCCGCGCGCGGCGCATTTTTATCGCCGTGCTGGCGGGGCTTGCCTGCGCGGCGCCGGCCGCGGCGCAGACGCCGAAGCCGCCGCCACCGCCCGCCCCTACGGCAAACGAGCCCGACATCGCCTTTGGCGCTTTCCAGCGCGGCCGCTATCTCACCGCGCTTACCGAGGCGACCAAGCGTGCGCAGAAAAACGATCCCGCGGCGATGACCCTGCTCGGTGAAATCTACGCCAACGGCGATGGCGTCGGCCGCGACGACAGCAAGGCGGCGCAATGGTACAAGCTCGCCGCGGCCAACGGCGACCGCAACGCCATGTTCGCGCTCGCCATGTTCGATTTCGAAGGCCGCGCCGGCCCGCGCAACGAGACGAACGGCGCCAGCCTGCTCGCCGCCGCCGCCAAGCTCGGGCATCCGGCCGCCGCCTACGATCTCGGCCTGCTCTACCTGCAGGGCAAGCAATTTCCGCAGGATTTTGCCCGCGCCGCCGAACTGTTCCGCCAGGCCGCGGATGCCGGAAATCCGGAGGCGCAATATGCGCTCGCCACCATGTACAAGGAGGGCCGCGGCGTCGCCAAGGATCAGCGCGAGGCGATGCGGCTGATGGGCCAGGCCGCTCTCGCTAGCAATATCGACGCCATGGTGGAATTCGCCATCGCCCAATTCAACGGCGACGGCGCGGCCAAGGACGAGACCGCCGCCGCCCAGCTTTTCTTGAAGGCAGCGCAGCGCGGCAGCGCCATCGCCCAGGATCGCCTGGCGCGCATCCTGATGGCGGGACGCGGCATGCCTGTCGACGCGACCGAGGCGATCAAGTGGCACCTGATCGCCAAGGAAACCGGCGACAAGGATGCCGAACTTGACGCCTTCGCCGCCAAGCAGACGCCGGCGGTGCGCGATGCCGCCGACAAGGCGGCGAAGAAATGGCTGTCGACTGCGACACCACCGCCACCACGGCCTTGATCCTTCGTCGTATCTTCCCCTGAATCGGGAGGGTCGCTCGCGTTAGCGAGCGGGGTGGGGTCACGTCGCCGAAAATGTGCTAAACGCCCCACCCGACCGAGCTAACGCTCGGCCACCCTCCCGCTGCGGGGGAGGGATCAGAAAGAATGTCCATGCTCCACTCCGCCCTGCTCAACGTGATGATCGCGGCCGCGCGCAAAGCGGCGCGCGCGCTCAAGCGCGATTTCGGCGAAGTCGAGAAGCTGCAGGTGTCGATGAAAGGCCCGGCGAATTTCGTATCCGCCGCCGATACCCGCGCCGAGGAGACGCTGTTCCAGGAACTCACCAAGGCGCGGCCCGGCTACGGCTTTCTCGGCGAGGAAGGCGGCTTGCGCGAGGGCGCCGACAAGACGCATCGCTGGATCGTCGATCCGCTCGACGGCACCACCAATTTTCTGCACGGCATTCCGCAATTTGCCATTTCCATTGCGCTCGAGCGCGAAGGCACGGTGATCGCCGGCCTCGTCTACAATCCGGTCACTGACGAGATGTTCATCGCCGAACGCGGCAAGGGCGCCTTCCTCAACGAGCAGCGCATTCGCGTTGCCGCCCGCACGCGGCTCGCCGACGCGGTCGTTGCCTGCGGCCTGCCGCATGTCGGCCGCGGCGATATCGCGCTCGGCCGCCTGGAAACGGGCGCCATGCAGGAGCAGGTCGCCGGCTTGCGCCGCTTCGGCGCCGCCGCGCTCGATCTCGCCTGGGTGGCCGCCGGGCGGTTTGACGCCTATTGGGAGCGCAACATCAAGCCCTGGGACATGGCGGCCGGGATGATTCTGGTGCGCGAGGCCGGCGGTTTCGTCAGCGATTGCGACGGCGGCGCCGATATGTACGCCAAGGGGCACATCGTGGCCGGCAACGAGAACATGCAGAAAGCGGTCTTGGGGGTGCTCAGGCTGGCGGCGACGGCCTGATGTCCAACCGCAATTTGAACTCAATCCACCGTTTAAAGCTGCCTGCCCGCTTATGATTTTCGCTTGTCATCGGTCTGTGGCATATTGCGATTCAACGTCGCGCTCCGGGCACTAACATATAACCGCGCATGGCCAACGAACTCGACCCGCTCAAACTGTCCTCGCCCCGTATTTTCCTGCTGCGGATGGCGGTCTTCGTCATCCTCGGCGGGCTGGTCGCCTTCGTGCTGTACAAGCAGATCGAAGTCGCGTTCATGGCCAATCCGGGCCTCAACGCGCTGATCATCGGCGTGCTGCTCATCGGCATTGTGCTCTCGGCGCGCCAGGTCATCCGGCTTTATCCGGAGATCGCCTGGGTCAACGGTTTCCGTCTCGCCGATCCGGGCCTGGCGGTCGACCGGGCCCCGGTCCTGCTGGCGCCGATGGCGGCGATTCTCGGCAGCCGCGTCGGCCGCATGGCGATGTCGGCGCAATTGATGCGCGGCATTCTCGATTCGATCGCCACCCGCCTCGACGAGGCGCGCGATATTTCGCGCTACATGACCGGGCTCCTGGTATTCCTCGGCCTGCTCGGCACGTTCTGGGGCCTCATCGAAACCGTCAGCTCGGTCGGCGGCGTCATCCAGGGCCTCAAGAGCGGCGGCGACGCCGCCAGCATGTTCGAACTCGCTGCGCGAAGGCCTTGCCGCCCCGCTCGGTGGCATGGGCATCTCGTTTTCATCCTCACTGTTCGGCCTTGCCGGCTCGCTGGTGCTGGGCTTTCTCGATCTGCAATCGAGCCAGGCGCAGAACCGCTTTTACACCGAGCTCGAGGACTGGCTCTCCACCACCGTCTACGACCAGACCGGCGAGCCGGTCGGCGCCGCCGGCATGGCCACCGAAGTGCGCACCGCGATCGAGCGGCTCAAGGATGCGGTCAACGAAACCGGCGGCTCCAAGGCTGCGACCAGCGCCATGTCGAACCTCGCCGAGGCGATCCAGGGCCTGGTGCACCACATGCGCACCGAGCAGCAGATGATCCGCGACTGGGCCGACAGCCAGGCCGAGCAGCAGCGCGAGATCAAGAAGCTGCTCGAAATGATGCTGCGCGAAAAGGTCGGCCGGTGATCCGCCATCCTGAGGCGCGAGCGAAGCGAGCCTCGAAGGATGAACGGCCAATTGCGCAAAGACATTGGCCATCGCCCTTCGAGGGCCGCCTGCGGCGGCCACCTCAGGGTGAGCGAGAGATGTTGGAGACCTGATTATGGCGCTTGCACGAGCGCGCCGCAGCGATAGCGGCATGAACTACTGGCCGGGATTCGTCGACGCCTTGTCGACGCTGATCCTGAGCATCATTTTCATTCTCACCGTTTTCGTCGTGGTGCAGTTCTATCTGCAGCAGGAAGTCGCCGGCAAGGACACCGCGCTCACCCGCCTCAACGCGCAGATCGCCGAACTGACCGAGCTCCTGTCGATGGAGAAGTCCGGCAAGTCCAACCTCGAGGATCAGCTGGCGCAATTGCGTGCGACGCTTTCCGCCGCGCAGAGCGACCGCGACAAGTTCAAGGGCCTTGCCGACAGCGCCAATGCCGCCGCCGGTCAGGCGCAAGGCAAGGTTTCCGAACTGTCCGGCCAGGTCGAAGGCGAGAAGAAGATCTCGGCCAATGCGCTGGCGCAGGTCGAGGTGCTCAACCAGCAGATCGCGGCGCTGCGCCGCCAGCTCGCCGCCATCCAGCAAGCGCTCGATATCTCCGAGCAGAAGGACAAGGAATCGCAGGTCCGCATTGCCGATCTCGGCCAGCGGCTCAATCTGGCGATGGCGCAGAAGGTGCAGGAGCTGAACAAGGAGCTGACCACGTACCGCTCCGATTTCTTCGGCAAGCTGCGCCAAATCCTCGGCAACCGGCCGGACGTGCGCGTCGTCGGCGATCGTTTCGTGCTGCAATCGGAAGTGTTCTTCGACAGCAGCAAGGCGGACCTGAAGCCCGAGGCCGCCGCCGAGCTCGACAAGGTTGCCGGCGCCCTCACCGAACTCGAAAAACAAATTCCGGCCGAAATTCCCTGGGTGCTGCGCGTCGACGGTCACACCGATGCGAGGCCGATCACCGGCGGCGTGTTCAAGTCGAACTGGGATCTGTCCGCTGCGCGCGCCGTCGCCGTGGTGAAATATCTCATCAGCAAGGGCGTGTCACCGCAGCGCATGGTCGCTGCCGGCTTCGGCGAATTCCAGCCGATCGATACCGGCACCACTGACGACGCCTACCAGCGCAACCGCCGCATCGAGTTCAAGCTGACTGAGCGGTGAGCGGCGCCGATGGCGGTCTATGTCGACGAGGCGATCTGGGCATGGCAGGGCCGCAAATGGTGCCACCTGCTCGCCGACGATATCGATGAGCTGCACCGTTTTGCGGCGATGCTCGGCCTGCACCGCCTCTCCTACCAGGGGCCGCCGAAGACGGCCTCGCCACATTACGACCTGACCGCGTACGAACGCCGGCGCGCGATCGCGCGCGGCGCCGAGCCTTGCGACCGCACGGCGGTGGTCATGCTGGTGCGGCGCTTGCGCCGGCAGGCCGCGGCGAGGATCTGACGTGGCAGCAAAGGCGACCCTGCGCCGCTACACCGCCGCCGACGAGGACGCGGCGATCGAGCTGTGGCGGCGCACCTGGCAGCACCATTATCCGCAGATCAACTTCGCCGCGCGCGTTGCCTGGTGGCGCGAGCGCTGGCGCTCCGAACTGGTGCCGCATGCGCGCGTCGTGGTTGCCGAAACCGACGGCACGATGATCGGCTTTGTCACCATCGATCCGGCGACGATGTATCTCGACCAGATCGTGGTGGCGCCGGAGCATTGGGGCTCGGGCATAGCGCTGGCGCTGCTCGATGAGGCCAAGCGCCTATCGCCGCGCGGCGTCGAGTTGCTGGTCAACAAGGACAACGCGCGCGCCATCCGCTTCTACGAGAAGCACGGATTTGCCTATGCCGGCGAAGACAAGAACCCAGTGTCGGGTAAGCCGGTGAACCGGATGGCCTGGCGCTTGAAGAATTAGGGCGTGCCGGCGAGCGAGGCCGCCATCGCGGCGTCGAAGGATTTCGAATCGACTTTGAGGTAGGCGAGCTTTTCCTCGGCGATCACCACGGCTTCGGCGACGCCCGGCACCTGACGCAGACGCGCGGCGAGGCGTTCGGCGTCGGCGGCCTTGCCGTCGCCGATCGGCACCAGCCGCGTCGTCAGGTAGCTCGGCTGCGCCATGGTGGCGGCGGCGGCGAGCCAGAGCAGCGCCACAATCGCCGTCAACGCAAAAACTGCGGCGGTGTCGCCGTGCTGGTGCACCCAGCCGCCGACCACGCCGCCGACAAAGATGCCAAGAAACTGCGCGCTCGAATAAAGCCCGGTGGCCGTGCCCTTGGCCGCGGGCGGCGCCACCTTGGTGATGAGCGACGGCAGGCTCGCTTCCATCACGTTGAAGGCGGAAAAGAAGATCGTCAGCGCGGCGAGCAGCACGTAAAGATTGCCGGCGCCGAGATAGAGCATCGCCTGACTGACGGCGAGCGCGGCAACCGCTGCGACGAACACGCCCTTCATGCGGCGATATTTCTCGGCAACGATGATCGCCGGCACCATGACGACGATCGAGACCACGAGCACCGGCAGATAGACCAGCCAATCATTGTGGCTGGACAGGTTGAGCGTGACGCGCAGCAGCCCGGGCACCACCAGGAAGCTCGCCGTCAGCATGGCGTGCAGCGCGAAGATGCCGAAATTGAGCCGCAGCAATTCCGCGTTGCGCAACACCGAGCCGATCAGCGCCGGCACGGTTTCGGCGTCGCGGTGCACGCTCAAGCGGCGCGGGCTCGGCACGATGAATTGCGTGATGGCGATGCCGACGAGCGCGAGCGCGACCATCAGCCAGAAGATGCCGGCAACGCCGATGAAGGTCGCGATGATCGGGCCGGCGACCAGCGCCACCATGAAGGAGGCGCCGATAGTGATGCCGACCATGGCCATCGCCTTGGTGCGGTTTTCCTCGCTGGTGAGATCGGCGACCAGCGCCAGGATCACGGAGCCGACGGCGCCCGCCCCTTGCAGCGCGCGGCCGATAATGACGCCGCCGATCGAGGTCGAACTCGCCGCCACGGCGCTGCCGGCCGCGAAGATGACCAGCCCGAGGACGATCATCGTCTTGCGCCCGATCTTGTCGGACAACAGGCCGAAGGGAATCTGCAGCAGCCCTTGCGTGAGGCCGTAAATGCCCAGCGCCTCGCCGATCAGATAGGGGCTGGCGCCGGAGAGGTTGCGGGCATAGGCCGCAAACACCGGGTAGATCATGAACAGGCCGAGAAGCCTGACCGAGAACACCGCCGCGAGAGACCCGGCCGCACGAAATTCCTGTCTATCCATCGTGTTTATTCCAGCAAATGCGTTGAAGCTTGGCTTTGCGCCCGATCAACGCCGGCTTGCCGCCCCCGCCCGCCTCCTGTATAGAGCCGCCAAATTCAACGCAAATTGGGGCGTCCGGCGTTAGCGATTGCGCCCCTGTGGAACGAGCCATGAAGCAGGATATTCACCCGGATTATCACACCATCAAGGTGGTGATGACCGACGGCACCGAATTCACCACCCGCACCACCTGGGGCAAGGAAGGCGATGTCATGCATCTCGACATCGACCCGAAGTCGCATCCGGCCTGGACCGGCGGCCAGCAGCAGCTGATCGACCGCGGCGGCCGCCTGTCGCGCTTCCAGAAGAAGTTCTCCGGCTTTTTGAAGACGGAAGAGAAGGCCGAGAAGAAGTAAGGGGCGATTCGCCGCGCGGCGAAAAACCCATTTAGTTTGTCATCACCGGGCCGGCGCAAAGCGCCGTGACCCGGTGATCTCGTTTATGGACGCAGAGCTGTGCCTCCCTAAACGAGATGGCCGGGACAAGCCCGGCCATGTCAACGGAAAGCCTCGGAGACTGGAGCCTAAGCGCTCTCGGCGCCGAAGGCGGCCTTCAACAGACCAAGCTGACGCTCCACCGGGTTGATCGCCCGCGGCTGCTCGACGGCAACCGGATTGTGGATCGTCGTGTCGAGCCGGCGCACCATGCTTTGCAGCTTGATCGAGCGCGCGATCAGATCCTGCAAGGCGACGGGCAGCAATTCGATACTGTGCTGATCATGGCTGTCGGTCGGCGCCAGCTTAACCTTGCCTTTTTCCTTGTTGGCCTGGGCGAGCGACATCTCGCCTTCCTTCACCGCCCGATGCAGCAGCAGCCATGAGGCAAGCTGCATCAGCCGCGTGGTCAACCGCATGCTTTCGGTCGCGTAGGCCAGCGCCGCTGCACGATCGAGCTGTTTGGATTCGGTGCGGCCCGGACCGTCGAGATAGGTGGCCGTCTCTTCCACCAGCGCCATACCGTCGCGGAAGAGGTTGGCAAACGCCTGCGAATTCGCAAGCCGCGCGCCGAACGACACCGGCTGCGCTTCGCTGAGCACATTTTCTGACATACGCTACGCCTTACCACTGTTCCCGGAGCTGTTACGCGCTCCGTGGTAGCCGAGAGCATCGCGCTTCCGCTCGCTCTCGTCCAGATGGAGAAAGGCAAAACTTGCGACATAGTTGCCGCTAAAGCTTAAGACGGCGGCGACCATGATCGCCGCGGCTGTCCCGAATCGAGACAAAAAAGAGCCGCCGTTGCCGGCGGCTCGAAGTTGATAACAGGGAGGCGTCAAACAGAGTGGACAGGAGCCACTCAATGTCCAAGAAGATGGACGATCACAGTAATGGTCGAGAAAGCTTAACGACAAGTTACCAAATTGCGGCCAATGCTCGATTTTTCGCGCGGGGGCTTGCCCCGGCTCATCGCTTGAAAAACTGATCGGCGGCCGCGCGTTTGGCGCGCTTTTGCGCCATGTCGGCCTCCAGCCGGCTGATCTCGTCATGCAGAAGCTGCACGCGCTCGGCCAGTTCCTCGACCGAGAGCAGGCTCAGGTCCTGGCCCACTTCATGCGCAAGCTTTTTCTTCGGCCTGTCGTCTTCGTCCATCGCCGGCATGGCGCGCCTCCACCGCTGAAAATCTAATCGCCGCCGCGCGAGTTGTCACATCGACAAGCCTTGCCTAAACAAGCCCCGCCTGAAAACCCACACGCCAACGTGAAAAATTTGAGGAACCCATGACCACCCTTCCCGCCCGCATGACCGCAATCGGCATCAAGGCGCCCGGCGGGCCCGAAATGCTGGTGGCGGAAGAGCGCCCGGTCCCCCAGCCCGGCGCCGGCGAGATCCTGGTCAAGGTCGCCGCCGCCGGCGTCAATCGGCCCGACGTGATGCAGCGGCAGGGCAACTATCCGCCGCCGCCCGGAGCGCCGGACATTCCCGGGCTCGAGATTTCCGGCGAGGTCGTCGCGCTTGGGCCGGACGTCAAGCGCTGGAAGCTCGGCGACAAAGTCATGGCGCTGGTGATCGGCGGCGGCTACGCCGAATATTGCCTGGCGCACGGCAGCCACGCGTTGCCGCTCTCCGGCTTGACGATGATCGAAGGCGCTGCGCTTCCCGAAACCGTGTTCACCGTCTGGCACAATATGGTTGAGCGCGGGGGCTTGAAATCCGGTGAGACATTTCTGGTGCACGGCGGCTCGTCCGGCATCGGCACCGCCGCGATCCAGATCGCCAAGGCGCTCGGCGCACGCGTCATCACCACCGCGGGCTCGGCGGAAAAATGCGCGGCTTGCCGCAAGCTCGGCGCCGATGTCGCCATCGATTACAAGAGCGAGGATTTCGTCGCCGCGACCAAAGCGGCGACCGGCGACAAGGGCGCCGACGTGATCCTCGACATGGTCGGCGGCGATTACATCGCGCGCAACTACGAGGCCGCCGGCGTCGAAGGCCGCATTGTGCAGATCGCCTTCCAGGGCAGCCCCAAAGCGACGGTTGATTTCCGCCGTCTGATGCTCAAGCGCCTGCACCACACCGGCTCGACGCTGCGTTCGCGCTCGGTCGCCGACAAGGGCGCGATCCGGCAAGCGGTCGAGAACAATGTGCTGCCGATGATCGCTGCCGGTAAAGTCAAACCGGTGATCTACAAGACCTTCGCCTTGCGCCAAGCGAGCGCCGCGCACGCCTTGATGGAAACCAGCAGCCACATCGGCAAGATCGTTCTAACCATTTGATAAAACAACGGAATTGCATCTTAACCGCCACCGCAGCTAGACCGCGAAATCGGCACAATAGCGGGCCTAATTTGGGTAAAGTGCGGTTGTGATGCTTCACCACCGGCGGCGCTCGATCAGCTGGCCGTTAAGACGCTGCCTTGACGCTTCATTGGCCGGGGGTTTCGGCTTGGCTTTACTCCGCTGCGCGACGGCGATTGCGCTTACCCTTTCCGCTTTGCTGCTGGCGGCGCCGGCGCGCGCGGTCGAGGCCGTCAACGTGCGGCTCGATGTCCCCGCCATCGATCTGAGCGCCGCCACCGAACTGCAAAAGACCGACTCCGACCGCATCCAGGTTTCCACCGCGCCTGGCCCCGACGGCATCGTGCGCCGCATCGAAGTGCGCGCGCGCGAAGGCGGCAGCAACTGGGCGGTGTTCGCGCTCACCAATAACAGCGACGAGCAGATCGACCGGCTCATCGTCGCGCCGCATTACCGCATGGTCGGCTCCGGCCTGTTCTGGCCCGACCTCGGCCTTTCGCGCCTCGCCAATATCACGCCATCATCCGGCGACCGCCCGGTGCGGCAGGAGAGCAATAGCGACGACATTTTCCGCGTCACTCTCGATCCCGGCACCGTCATCACCTTCGTCGCCGAATTGCGCACCGACAAGCTGCCGCAGATCTATCTGTGGGAACCCGACGCCTATAAGGACAAGGTCAACTCCTTCACCCTCTATTACGGCATCGTCATCGGCATCGCCGGACTGCTGGCGCTGTTCCTCACCATCCTGTTCGTCGTCAAAGGCTCGGTGATGTTTCCGGCTGCGGCCGCGCTCGGCTGGGCGGTGCTCGTCTATATCGGCATCGATTTCGGATTCTGGGGCAAGGTCTTCGACATGTCGGCCGGCGCCGAGCGCATCTGGCGCGCCTGCGGCGAGGCGATCCTGTCGGCGACGCTGCTCGTCTTCCTCTTCGCCTATCTCAATCTCTCGCGCTGGCACGTCCGCTACGCGCATATCACCATCGGCTGGCTCGCCGCGCTCGCCGCGCTGATCGCGGTCGCCGTGTTCGATCCGGCGGTCGCCTCCGGCATCGCGCGCATGTCGCTTGCGGGCATCGCGGTGCTCGGTCTGGCGCTGGTCGATTTATCTCTCCACCCACGGCTTCGACCGCGCCGTGCTGCTCATCCCGACCTGGCTCCTGCTCTTGGTGTGGACCTTTGCCGCGGCACTCGCCGTCACCGGCATGGTGACCAACGACATTATCGGGCCGGCGCTGCTCGGCGGCCTGGTGCTGATCGTCATGCTGATCGGTTTCACCGTGATGCAGCACGCCTTTGCCGGCGGCGTCACCCAGGGCATCGTCTCCGACGTCGAAAGACGTGCTCTCGCACTGACGGGCGCCGGCGACATGATCTGGGACTGGGATGTCTCCGCCGACAAGATCTACACCAGCCCGGAAACCGAGCACGCATTGTCCTTGAAGCGCGGCGCGCTGGAAGGTCCGGCGGCGCAATGGCTCGACGTGCTGCATCCGCTCGACCGTGACCGCTTCCGTGCTTCCCTCGACGGCGTGGTCGAGCAGCGGCGCGGCCGCCTCACCCAGGACTTCCGCCTGCGCGCTGCCGACGGCCATTACGTCTGGTTCTCGCTGAAGGCGCGGCCGGTGGTCGGCTCCGACGGCGAAGTGGTGCGCCTCGTCGGCACGCTCACCGACGTGACCGAGTTCAAGAACGCCGAGGAGCGGCTGCTGTTCGACGCCGTGCACGACAACCTCACCGGCCTGCCCAATCGTGAGTTGTTCCTCGATCGCATGGAAGCGGCCTTCGCCTTTGCCCGCACCGATGCGAAGGTGCGCCCTTCGGTGCTGGTGATCGATCTCGATCGCTTCAAGCAGGTCAACGATTCCGTCGGCATCGCGGTCGGCGATTCCATCCTGCTCACCATTGCCCGCCGCTTGAGCCGCTTGCTCAAGCCGCACGACACGCTGGCGCAGACTTGCCGGCGATCAGTTCGCCGCCATTTTGCTGTCCGAGAAGGAGCCGGCGCGCATCGTTGCCTTTGTCGAAACCATGCGCCGTGCGCTGCGCGCGCCGATTGCCTTCAACGACCGCGAGATTTTCCTCACCGCTTCGATCGGACTGGCGCTCGCCGAAAGCCAGCCGCACCGCACCGAGGAGGTGCTCAAGGACGCCGAATTGGCGATGTATCACGCCAAGCGCATCGGCGGCGACCGCATCGAGATCTTCAAGCCGGCGATGCGCTCGCGCAAGACCGACCGGCTGACCATGGAGTCGGAACTGCGCCGCGCCATCGAGCGCGAGGAAATCAAGATTCTCTACCAGCCGATCGTGCGGCTGGAAGACCGCCTGATCGCCGGCTTCGAGGCGCTGGCGCGCTGGGACCATCCCAAGCTCGGGCGCCTGTCGCCGGCCGAATTCATCTCCATCGCCGAGGAAATCGGGCTCATCGTCGATCTCGGCCTGTTCGTGCTCGAGCGCACCGCGCGCCAGCTGGCGATCTGGCAGCATGCCAACCGCGCCCGCGAGCCGGTCTTTGCCAGCGTCAACGTCTCGTCGCGGCAATTGCTGCGCCACGACCTCATCCAGGACCTGCGCAGCGTCTTGGCGCGCTCGGTGCTGACGCCCGGCACGCTCAAGCTTGAATTGACCGAGTCGCTGGTGATGGAAAATCCGGAACATGCCGCGCAGATGCTCACGCGCATGAAGGAGCTCGGCGCCGGGCTCGCGCTCGACGATTTCGGCACCGGACATTCCTCGCTCGCCTATCTGCAGCGCTTCCCCTTCGACACCATCAAGATCGACCAGTCCTTCGTGCGCACCACCGCGCGCGGCACGCGGCCGGTCATCCTGCGCTCGATCATCGCGCTGGCCCACGATCTCGGCATGGATGTTGTCGCCGAAGGCGCCGAGAGCGATTCCGACGCGGTCGAGCTCTACCAGCTCGGCTGCGAATACGCGCAAGGCTTCGCCTTCGGCGAGCCGATGACGGCGGAAGCCGCCTCAACCTTGCTGACCGGGCACAAGCGGCTCGAAGCGGTGCGCTGACGAAATTTTGTATGACCCCGGATCAGCGGCGCGCCACCCCGCTGACGCTACGCACTGCGCCGCGTCCGGGATGAGAAGCTAGGCGTGCCCCGACTCGCTCGACAGCTGGCCGAGATCGATGCCGATCTTGCGCAGTGCTTTTTCATATTTGCCGTCGGTATCGGTGCCGAAGATCAATTCCGGATCGGCGGCGCAGTGCAGCCAGCCGTTCTGCTGGATCTCGTTTTCCAGCTGCCCCGGCGCCCAGCCGGCATAGCCAAGCGCGAGAATGGCGCTGACCGGCCCCTTGCCGTTGGCGATGGCCTTGAGGATGTCGAGTGTCGCGGTAAGGCAGATGCCTTCATCGATCGGCAGCGTCGAGTTTTCGATGAAGAAGTCGGCGGAATGCAGGACGAAGCCGCGGCCGGTTTCCACCGGCCCGCCCTTGAGCACTTTCACCGCGCCGGCCGTGGTCGGCAATTCGATGCGCTCGCCTGCCGGAATGACTTCAAGCTGCACCAAGAGGTCGGGAAAATCGATGTTGGCCGCCGGCTGGTTGACGATGATGCCCATGGCGCCTTCGGTCGAATGCGCGCACACGTAGATCACCGCGCGGGAAAAGCGCTCGTCACCCATCGTCGGCATGGCGATGAGCATCTGCCCATCAAGGTAGCCGCGCGCCGGCGTCTTGGCGGATGATTTGCGGGGAAGCTTCATGAAAAAAGGTTACCCGATCGGTTTGTCTTTGCAAACGAATCTGGCCGCCGAAAGTTCGGTCACCCCTGCTAGCGTTCCTGTAATATTAATACACTCAATTGTGGCGAAATCGCCGCTTTGCCTGAAAGCTGTTCATCGTCTGCTCACAATGAATTCAGTGGCGCGCCACCACCATTGTCACTAGATCGGACGTCATGAACGCAATGCGCGAATCACTTGCCGTCACATTTCTCGCTATGGCCGCTTGCGCGTCGCCGGCGCAGGCTGCTGACGCTTCGCCGTGGGCGGATGATCTGAATTCGTCATTGCGGCTGATCGCCGGCAGCCACAGGAGCGACGCGGCCGGTCTGCTTGCGGGCATCGAGATCAAGCTCAAGCCGGGCTGGCATACCTATTGGCGCTACCCAGGCGATTCGGGCGTGCCGCCGCGTTTCAGTTTTCCCGGTTCGGACAACGTGGCCGCGGTGAAGGTGCTCTATCCGGCGCCGAAAGCCATCATCGACGAAACCGGCACGACCATCGGCTATGCCGACGACGTCATCTTTCCCTTGCGCGTTGTTCCGCGGCAGAAAGGCAAGCCGGTGACGCTGCATCTCAAGGTCGAATACGCCGTGTGCGAGAAAATGTGCGTGCCGGTCGAGGCCAAAGCGGAATTGGCGCTGCCCGGCGGCAGCAGCGAAACCGACGCCGCGCTGGCCGCGGCCGAAGCCGGCGTGCCGAAACAGATGAGCGCCGCCGAAGCCGGGCTGAAGGCGCACCGCGTCAACGGCAATACGCCGAAGCCGATGGTCTTTGTCGATCTCGCCGCGCCGACCGGAGAAAAGGTGGAGGTCTTCGTCGAAGGGCCGTCGCCCGAGTGGGCGCTGCCCATTCCCAAACCGGCGCCGGGCGCACCCGCCGGCCATCAGTATTTCGGCTTCGAACTCGATGGCATGCCGCCGGGCGTCGATCCGAAAGGCCCATTCGAACTCACCTTCACCATCGTGCGCGGCCAGCAGCCGATCGAGGTCAAGACCCGTCTCGACTAAGCCGGCGCCGGCGCGCTAATCTCCACGCCAACAAAATCCGCAAACACTCGAGAGGACACCCATGCCCATCAAGGTCGGCGACAAATTGCCCAGTGCCACGTTTCGCGTCATGACGGCGGAAGGCCCCAAGCCCAAGACCACCGACGACATCTTCAAGGGCAAGAAGGTGGCGCTGTTTGCCGTGCCCGGCGCCTTCACGCCGACCTGCACCAATCTGCACATGCCGAGCTTTTTGAACAACGCCGCCGCGATCAAGGCCAAGGGCGTCGACGCCATCGCGGTGACCGGCGTCAACGACGTGTTCGTCATGGAGGCCTGGAAGAAATCGACCGGCGCCGACGGCAAGGTCGATTTCCTCGCCGACGGCAACGGCGAGTTCGCCAAGGCGATCGACATGGCCTTCGACGGCTCCGGCAACGGGCTCGGCACGCGCTCCAAGCGCTACTCGATGCTGGTCGAGGACGGCGTGGTGAAGAAGGTCAACATCGAGGAAGCGCCGGGCAAGTGCGACGTCTCCGGCGGCCAGGCGCTGCTGGCGCAGATTTAGCTTTCGCGATTTATGTTTTCGTCATTCCGGGACGGCCCTATGGGCCGGACCCGGAATGACAATTGCTAGATATCAGTTTCGGGGATCGTAAAATTTTTTAGATTTATCAATTCTAAATTTCAAAGCTTGATCCACTTTCATGAAGTTTGTTTCGCGTTCGTCCTGAAGCGTCCCAAGTTCGATAGATATCGACCGCAAGACTCTTCCAGCCTGCATCGCGTCAAATCCCATTTTTCGGGCCAACCAAGCAGCAAATGATTCCGATTTATCGAACGCGATGAGCTGGGCGCCTAGTTCGGCGAATGAATTTCGCGCATCGTACAGTTCCTTATTCGCACTCGATCAAAAAATCTGTTCTCCAACTTCAATTGCATCTACCGGGGTAAATAAATCCCAATATAAAACCATTCGCCTTTTCGCCTCACGACGAACATCAAAAAATGTCTAAGTGGCCGTCCGAAGAATTCAAGAGCAAACCAGCCAATAGCACCTAATACTAGAGGCCAAAGGGCTGTCATGAAATACATTGCGCCCGCTCGCTATTTCTTCTTCATCGCCCCAATCGCCCCGGCGCGCGCGGCAACGATGCCCTCACGGGCCAGCGCGTCGGCGCGCTCGTTCATCGCGTGCCCGGCGTGGCCCTTGACCCAATGCCAGCGCACCTCGTGGTGGGTGAGCGCAGCATCAAGCCGCTGCCACAGGTCGATGTTCTTCACCGGCTTCTTGTCGGCGGTGCGCCAGCCGTTTTTCTTCCAGCTTTTGATCCAGCCGGTGATGCCGTTTTTCAGATACTCGCTGTCGGTATGCAGATCGACGGAGCAAGGCCGCTTTAAGGCTTCCAGCGCCACAATCGCCGCGGTCAGCTCCATGCGATTATTGGTGGTGTGCGCTTCGCCGCCCATCAGTTCTTTTTCGTGATCGCCGAAGGTCAGGATCGCGCCCCAGCCGCCCGGCCCCGGATTGCCGGAACAGGCGCCATCCGTATAAATGCTGACGCGCTCGTTCACGGAGCTTCTCTTTGGCGCATGATCTTGTCCGAAAACCGGTCCCCATCCCGGATCAAGTCCGGGACATGCTTTTTCGGAATCATGCGCTGAAACCATAATCGCTGACGCTTTTCACCGACTGGTGGAAGCGCAGCTTGCGGAAATATTCCAGCGGGTCCTTCGGCTTGACCAGCGCGCCGTCCGGCACCGCCAGCCAGTCGACCAGCCGCGTCAGCAGAAAGCGCAGCGCCGAGCCGCGCGAGAGCACCGGCAACGCCGCGCGCTCCGCCGCCGACAATTCGCGCACCTGGGCATAGGCCTTGAGCAGCGCCCGGCCCTTGGTGACGTTGAAGGAATGGTCGGTCTCGAAGCACCAGGCGTTGAGGCAGACGGCGACGTCATAGGCGAGCGCGTCGGTGCAAGCGAAATAAAAATCGATCAGCCCCGAAAGCTTGTCGCCGAGAAAAAACACATTGTCGGGGAAGAGATCGGCGTGGATCACGCCTTGCGGCAGATCGCGCGGCCACATTTGTTCCAGCGCGTCGAGCTCTTTGGCGATGGCGTCGCAGAGGCCTTCGCGCACACTGTCGCCGCGGTCTCTGGCGTGCTCGTAAAGCGGCCGCCAGCTCGATATGCCCAGCGCGTTGGCGCGCTTCATTGTGAAATCGGCGCCGGCCAGATGCAGCCGCGCCAGCGCCTCGCCGACCGCGGCGCAATGGGTGGGGGATGGGCGGCGGATCCACAAGCCGTCGAGAAAGGTGACGAGGACGGCGGGGCGCCCGGCGATCTTGCCGAGCGTGCCGCCCTGCCTGTTCTGCACCGGCTGCGGGCAGGTGATGCCGCGCGCGGCGAGATGCTCCAGCAGCGCCAGGAAGAACGGCAGGTCGGCCGCGGCGACGCGCTTTTCGTAGAGCGTGAGGATGAAATTGGCGCCCGCCGTGTGGACGAGGAAATTGGAATTCTCCACGCCCTCGGCGATGCCTTTGTAGGAGAGCAATTCGCCGACGTCATAATCGCCGAGAAAGCGAACGAGGTCCTCGGCCGCGACGTCGGTATAAACCGCCATCGCCTACTCCGCCGCCTGGTGCTCCCGCAGCGGCCGAGGCAGCGGGAAGAACACGCCCTCCTCCGTGGCGGTGACGGTTTCCACTTCGAGCACGTAACGCTGCGCGAAGGCGTCGAGGATTTCCTCGACCAGAATTTCCGGCGCCGAGGCTCCGGCGGTGATGCCGAGCGTGCCGACCGTCTTGTAGTCGTCCCACTTGATGTCGGCGGCGCGCAACAGCAGCGTCGCGCGCGGGCAGCCGGCGCGCTCGGCCACTTCCTTGAGCCGCTGCGAATTCGACGAGTTCGGCGAGCCAACCACGATCAGCGCATCGACGACCGGCGCCACCCGGCGCACCGCGTCCTGGCGGTTGGTGGTGGCGTAGCAGATGTCGTCCTTTTGCGGCCCGACGATCTCGGGGAAGCGCGCCTTCAGCGCGTCGACGATCGCGGCGGTGTCCTGCACCGACAGCGTGGTCTGCGTCACGTAAGCGAGCTGGTTGACGTCGCGCGGGATGAATTTCCCCACGTCCTCGATGGTCTGGATCAAGGTGACCGCGCCCGGCGGCAGCTGCCCCATGGTGCCGATGACTTCCGGATGGCCGGCGTGGCCGATGAGCAGGATCTCGTGGCCGCGGCGGAAATGGATATCGGCCTCGCGATGCACCTTGGTGACCAGCGGACAGGTGGCGTCGAGCGTCATCAGATGACGCCGCTGCGCCTCCTGTGGGACGCTGCGCGGCACGCCATGCGCGGAAAAGATCACCGGCGCGTTGCCGTCGGGAACTTCGCTTAAATCCTCGACGAAAATGGCGCCCTTCTTGCGCAAGCCGTCGACGACATATCGGTTATGCACGATTTCGTGGCGCACATAGACCGGGGCGCCGTAGATGGCGAGCGCGCGCTCGACTGATTCGATGGCGCGGACCACCCCGGCGCAGAATCCGCGCGGCGAGCACAGCAGCACCTTGAGGATGGGCTTTTCCGGGGCCTGCACCATAAATCCTCGCAAAACTCCAAGGTTTCCCGGCCCCGACATGGGCCGCGGCGCCCCATTCTGTCAAGCGGCGAGCGGTTGCGCCATGGCGGCGCAGTCCTTATATTCCGCGCACTTTCCGATCATCAATGATGATCCGGCTTCGTCCGCAAGGGCGGGCGAAGCTTAAGAGGAGATTTTGCCATGTCGACACCCGCGCCGCTGATGCCGAAGGCGACCGCCGTCTGGCTGCTGGATAATACCGCGCTGACGTTCGACCAGGTGGCCGAGTTCTGCAAGCTGCATCCGCTCGAGGTCAAGGCCATCGCCGACGGCGACGCCGCGCAGGGCATCAAGGGCCTCGACCCGATCCAGACCGGGCAGTTGACCCGCGAGCAGATCAGCGCCGCCGAAGCCAATCCAGAACTGCGTCTGACCATCACGCCGCCCAAAGTTTCGGTGCCCGGCCCCGAGCGCGGCAAGAAGGGCCCGCGCTACACGCCGGTGTCGCGGCGCCAGGACCGGCCCAACGCCATCCTCTGGCTGGTGCGCAACCATCCGGAGCTGAAGGATTCGGCGATCATGCGCCTGGTCGGCACCACCAAGTCGACGATCTCGGCGATCCGCGACCGCACCCACTGGAACGCGGCGACGCTGGCGCCGATGGATCCGGTGACGCTCGGCCTGTGCACGCAGACCGATCTCGATTTCGAAGTGAACCGCGCCAACAAGGAAAAGCCGGCGCCGGTCGCCACCGGGGCGACGCTGCTGCCCGCCGCCGAGACCACGGCGAAGAAAGAGGCGGAAGTCGCCGCCGCCGCCGCGATCGAAGCGGAGAAGCGCCCGGGCGGTTCCGACGTCGACGTCGGCGCCGTGCTCGCCAAGCTCAAGCAGATCGGCGGCAAAGGCGACGCCGACAAGGACGAGTAATTCTGCTTCCCTCTCCGCGTTTACGGGGAGAGGGAAAGCACGAACGCCGCGCTGTTTTTCCCGATCCGATTTTCAAGCAGCCCATTTCTCCTCATGGTGAGGAGCGACGTTAGGCGCGACTCGAACCATGAGGCCGCCCTCTCCTTCGAGACCGGCGCTACGCGCCCTCCTCAGGATGAGGGCGGAGCGGCCAAGCGCCATCACCCGTATTCTTTAGCGGCGCCGGGTACGCCGTAGCTCGTGCCCGCTGGCGCGGGGCCGTTCGTGCCCCTTGAAAAAAGCGAGGGGATGGAGCGCCGTGTGGCGCTGACCATTTATCCAACGCCTTATCGGCGTCACGCGCCCTTGCGAGAAGGCGCGTTCGCCACGCGGCGCTCCACTGGCGGCGATTTCTGTTCCCGGGCCCGCGTTTCCAGGTAGCACGTCCCGTCCGCTCTTGGCCCTCGGCACGCAGGCTCTACACCTGGACGCGCTCCGGTCCGCAAGTTTCGTGAGACGGCCCTGTCCAGCGAAGCACCTCGCGGAAGGGTCATAGTGCCCAACGAGCGGGGTTCCGGGACCTCCCGAGTGCGTGGCAGCGAGCCACGCCCGCGGGCGCCGCGCTCACCGAAGCCGGTGTCCCGGTCTCGGCCCAGCCGCCGCGGATGCCTCATCTCCGGCACCGCAATCGACCGACTGCTCCACCTCAGGATCGTCTCTAGAAGCGCCCCTCATGAGCAGGCGATAGGAATATAAGCCTAGGACTGAAGGCCTGTCAAGCGGCGGCGGCTCGCCGCAGCGGGAGGCCAAACACTTTCCAATTTTTGGAATTTATGATAAGAGTGCTTGAATGATCGTCATCGGCACGGAGGTCGTGGAACGATATTTCTCGACCCACGCCGGCTACAAGAAGATCAAGGCGGCGCGAGCGCAATACGATGTTTGGCTCACGATCGCCACGCGGGCGAGATGGCGGACGCCCGAGGACGTCAAGCGGTCGCATCCCAAGGCCAGCATCCTCAAGGGCGGCCGCGCGGTGTTCAACATCAAGGGCAACGACTTTCGCCTGGTCGCGACCATCAAGTATCCGGCGGGTGTTCTGGCCATCCGGTTTTTCGGCACCCATGTTGAGTACGATGCAATCGATGTGGAGACGGTGTGATGAATGCAACATTGATCGTCATCGATAGCGACGCGGAACTTAAACGCGCTCGTTCGCTCGTTGACGAACTTATGGCGTCGGACAATGCCGCGGACCTCGCGCGGCTGGAAGCGCAAGCGCGTCTGATCGCCGCCTATGAGGAGCAGAAGTGGCCGCACCGCTCGCCGACCACCGCCGACGTCGTTCGCTACCTCATGGACCAGCACGGGCTCTCGCGCGCCGATATGGTGCCGATCCTCGGCACCGCCAGCCGTGTCAGCGAAGTGCTGCGCGGCAAGAAGGGCCTGAGCATGAGCATGGTGCAGCGCCTGCGGGCGCGCTTCGGCGTGCCGGCCGACGTGCTGTTGCCGGCGCCGAAAAAGGCGGCGGCAAAACGTGCGACAAAGAAGAAAGCGGCGTGAGACGGGCCCATGAGCAAGAAATCAGGGCGTATCGTGAGATACACGGCGGCTGAGCTGCGCGCGATGGAAAGGCGCGGCGCGGTCAAGACCGGCTGGAAGGCGGCGGCGAAGAAGCCCCTGCCCTCGGGCCGCGATCCCGACGATGCCATGGAGGAGATCGACTGGGTCACCACCGAATTGCCGTGACCCACACGCAAGGCGCACACGACGCTGCGGCTCGACGCCGACGTGCTCGGCTGGTGCCGCCCGCAGGGCAAGGGCTAGCAGACGCGGATCAATGCGATACCGCGGAAGTATTTCGAGCAGATACGCGGTGAGCAAGGTACGTTGCGCCATCGTCGAAGCCCAACGGTCATTGCCAGGCAAAAGGCGCGAAGCGCCGTCTTGATGACAATTGACTCGGCAATCCGTGAGGCGGCGCAATTTCCGACGAAGGATCGTGGAAATCGCGTCAGGCGGGATTGACGACGAAGCCCAGCCGTATGTTGAGGGGACTGCCCCAGCCTGTGTCGACGACGACCTGAACGATGCCGGTGTCCAGCGGGCAAACATTGTGGACCGTCATCACGGCGGCGCCGATGAACGGAAAATCAAGCGGCTCGCCCGCCGGCTGACTGATCTCGACGACATTGGCCATGACCGTGGCATGCCGATTGATCACGCCGGTACCGAAGTTGATGCTGGCGACGAACTGCCCTTGAACCCCGTGGAAGTCCGCGATCCAATTGCTCATTGTGCTACTCCCTGAGCGGCCGGTCAGTCGCGCGCCGAGCGTCGACGGAAATCACGGCCAGCGGTTTGGCTTGTTCCGATGTGAGGCTGGTCAGCGAATTTTTTCCCGCCGGATCAAGCCGCATGGGCCGACCGACGACGACCCGCAATTTGCTGGTGGCCGCGCTGACGCCCTTATTGGCAGGAGATGCGGCTTCCGATTCCGGCAGCAGCGTTGCGCGTGACGCCGCGATCAGGTCGAGCGTGCTTGCACCCGAGTGGAAACCCAGTGCGCGCACCGATTCACGGCGAACCACACTTGCCGCTTCGACGACCGGGTTTCGATGCAGACCGGAGCTCAAGGCGACCTGCTCGCCGGCAACCGGCCTATGACGAACTTCTTTTGCCATACGCGCCTCGCGTACACAACCTAATGTATAATATTATATTTATTACAACTTTCAAGGGAATTCGTAAAAACTCTCATTATTGTTCGCGCGCCCAGCCCGAGCCCGTTCAGCACGGCTGTCCTGGACATGCAAAGCCCGGCCAAATGCCGGGCCTTTTAATTGGGATGAAGCGGAGCATCACGCGGCGCCGGCCGCGCTAAAACTGCCGTTCCTTGATCAGCCGGTCGAGGGCCGCCTTGCCCTCCAGATTGGCCGTGCTCATGCGCTCGAAAAATTCCTCCGAACGCGCCACCGGGCTTTGCCGCCCGGCGCAGTAGATTTCCCAGCGCCAGGGCCTCGGCATGCGGGCGCGGTTCTTCACCACCACCGAATAATCGTCCGGATCGAAGCCGCTCATGGCGCGCGCCCGCCGCCGCGCTCGAGCGAGAACGGATGCGCGAACGAGAGCGTCACGCGCCTGTTGCGGGTCACCATTTGCTTCCTCTATGCCGATATCGCGCGGCGCGACGGCGCAGCGCCAAGGCGTGCGGCGCTCACCAGATCATGATCGCGACAACGATACCGAACGAAATCAGGATGCCGAGAACCCAGAACGAGTAGTCCAAAGCCCTGTCCATGGCGGCACCATGCCCGCTTCGGGCGGCGATAGATACAGCTAGTTTGGGGCGCGGGCCTTTCTCCTCGTGGCGCGTCTTAAACCATGAGGCGGCGGCCTTCATCCTTCGCGACGCCGCGCTCGCGCGCGGCTCCTCAGGATGAGGGCGGGGCTATCCGCCCACGCCCTTCTCCTTGATCGCCTCGCCGATCTCGTCGAGCACCTTGGGGTCCTCGATGGTCGCCGGCATGGTCCACGGCTCGTGATCGGCGATTTTCTTGATGGTGCCGCGCAGGATCTTGCCCGAGCGCGTCTTCGGCAGCCGCGCCACGGTGATCGCCAGCTTGAACGCCGCGACGGGGCCGATCTTGTCGCGCACCAGCGCCACGATCTCCTTCTCGATCTCGGCGTGCGGGCGCTCGACGCCGGCCTTGAGCACGATGAAGCCGCAGGGCACTTCGCCTTTGAGCTCGTCCTTGATGCCAAGTACGGCGCATTCGGCGACGTCCGGGTGCGCGGCCAGCACTTCCTCCATGCCGCCGGTGGAGAGGCGGTGGCCGGCGACGTTGATGATGTCGTCGGTGCGGCCCATCACCCAGACATAGCCTTCGTCGTCGATGAAGCCGGCGTCCGCCGTCTTGTAGTAGCCGGGGAACTCGGCGAAGTAGCTTTCCTTGCAGCGCTCGTCCTGCTGCCACAACGTGGGCAGCGCCGCGGGCGGCAGCGGCAGCTTCACCACCAGCGAGCCGACGGTGCCGCGCGGCAGCGGCTTTGAGGCTTCGTCGACCACCGCCATCTCGTAGCCCGGCATCGGCACCGTGGCTGAGCCGTGCTTGACCGGCAGCGCGCCGAGGCCGAGCGGATTGCCGCAGATGCACCAGCCGGTCTCGGTCTGCCACCAGTGGTCGATCACCGGTTTCTTCAGCACCTGCTCCGCCCAGTCGACCGTCGGCGGGTCGGCGCGCTCGCCGGCGAGAAACAGCGCGCGGAATTTGCTCAAGTCGTACTGCTTGAGAAGTTTCGCGTCGGGGTCTTCCTTCTTGATGGCGCGGAAGGCGGTCGGCGCGGTGAACAGCGACACCGCGCCGTGCTGGGCGATGACGCGCCAGAAGGCGCCGGCGTCGGGCGTGCCGATGGGCTTGCCCTCGTACATGATCGAGGTGGCGCCATGGATCAGCGGCGCATAGACGATGTAGGAGTGGCCGACCACCCAGCCGATGTCGGAGGCGCACCACCAGATTTCGCCCGGCTTGACGCCGTAGAGGTTCTGCATCGACCACTTCAGCGCGACGAGGTGCCCGCCGTTGTCGCGCATCACGCCCTTGGGGATGCCGGTGGTGCCCGAGGTGTAGAGAATGTAGAGCGGGTCGGTGGCTTCGACCGGCACGCATTCGGACGTCTTGGCGTATTCGACGGCGTGCTCCCACACTTTGCGCCAGTCGTGGTCGCGGCCGGCCGTCATCGCCGCCTCGCATTGCGGACGCTGCAGGATGAGGCAGGTCTGCGGCTTGTGTTTCGCCAGGTGGATGGCTTCGTCGAGCAGCGGCTTGTAGGGCACGACGCGGGTGCCTTCGATGCCGCACGACGCCGAGAGAATGACTTTCGGCTTGGCGTCGTCGATGCGGGTGGCGAGCTCTTTCGCCGCGAAGCCGCCGAACACCACCGAGTGGATGGCGCCGAGCCGGGCGCAGGCGAGCATGGCGAACACCGCCTCCGGCACCATCGGCATATAGAGGATGACGCGGTCGCCCTTGCCGACGCCGAAGTCGCGCAGCATGGCGCCGAGCAGCTGCACCTCGGAGAGCATGCGGCCGTAGGTGAAGGTCTTGACCGTCTGCGTGACCGGGGAATCGTAGATCAGAGCAATCTGGTTGTTGCGGGTGGCGATGTGGCGGTCGAGCGCGTTGTAGCAGGTGTTGACGACGCCGCCGGTGAACCAGCGGCCGTAGAGGCCTTGGCTTTTATCGAAGATTTTTTTCGGCTTCTCGTACCAATCGATCGCTTCCGCCGCCTCGCCCCAGAAACCTTCCGGATCGAGTTGCCAGCGCGCGTAGACGTCGTGATAGCGGCTCGTGCGGGCGTCCATTTTTTTCCTCCCACCGCGATCGTCATCCTGAGGTGCGACCCCGGCCTCTTGAGCCGGGGGAGCCTCGAAGGATGACAGCCGGGGCCGTCGCCCTTCGAGGCTCGGCCTATCGGCCGAGCGCCTCAGGGTGACTGTTCTATTTCTGTGATTGTGTCCTGCCCGCCATGCGCAAACAAGGCTGGCGCGGACCGGCCCGCTCGGCTTTGATCCGGCGCAAATTTCCCGGGACCCTTCTTCACCCCTCCCATAGGGAGAGGTCGACCGAGCGAAGCGAGGTCGGGTGAGGGGTTACGACGGACATTGCGCTCAGTACCCCCTCACCCGGCTCGCAGCTGCGCTGCTCGCCGACCTCTCCCCCCCAGGGGAGAGGTGAAGAAAAGCAAAGCATGACCATCATCACCGACCCCCTGTTCTACGCGCTGGCCGTCCCCGCGGTGGTGGCGCTGGGGCTGTCCAAGGGCGGCTTTGCCGGCATGGGGCAGATGGCGACGCCGCTTTTGGCGCTGGTGATGCCGCCGCTCGAAGCCGCCGCCATCATGCTGCCGATCATGATCGTGCAGGACGCCGCCGCCGTCTGGGTCTATCGCAAGGAATGGGACGGCCGCGTGCTCGTCATCATGATCCCCGGTGCCGTCCTCGGCATCGGCATCGCCTGGGCGCTCGCTGCGCACATCTCCGAGGCCATGGTGCGCGTCTTCGTCGGCATCATTACCATCGCCTTCGTGCTCTACAGCTGGATCGGCGTGCAGCGGATCGAGCGCGAGATCGGCACCGCCAAAGTGGGCGCCGGCGTGTTCTGGGGCGTGCTCTCTGGTTTCACCACCACGATCTGCCAGGCCGGCGGGCCGCCCTACCAGATCTACGTGCTGGCGCTGCGGCAATCGAAAATGGTGTTCATCGGCACCAGCGCCATTTTCTTTGCGGTGATGAACTGGCTGAAAGTGGTGCCCTATGCCGCGCTCGGGCAATTCTCGGCCAAGGGGCTCGAGACATCGGCGGTGCTGCTGCCGCTGGCGATTGCGACCAACCAGCTCGGCTTCTGGCTGGTGCGGCGCACCCCGCAGAAGATTTTCTACCAGGTGACGCTGGTCGTGATGTTCCTCATCGCCATCGCCCTGGTGCGCAGTGGGATGGGCGAGATTTGGCGCGGGTGATCCGTCGCCCTGAGGTGCTCGGCGCGAAGCGGCGAGCCTCGAAGGGCAACGGCCGCTGAATTATGGGCCGTTCATCCTTCGAGGCTCGCTTCGCTCGCACCTCAGGATGACGGTTTGAGTATTTGCTTGCCACCCTCCCCCTTGGCTACCTTCGGGTCGGGGGGAAACGAACAATGGCGAAAACGCCCTACGATATCGATCTCGACCGCAATCCGGCGAATTTCCAGCCGCTGACGCCGCTCGGCTATCTCGAGCGCGCGGCGGCGGTGTTTCCCGACCACACCGCCATCATCCACGGACCGCTGCGGCGCTCATACGCCGAGTTCTACGCGCGGGCGCGGCGCCTCGCTTCGGCGCTGGCAAAACGCGGCATCAAGCGCGGCGACACGGTCTCCGTGATGCTCGCCAACACGCCGGCGATGCTTGAGGCCCACTACGGTGTGCCGATGACGCAAGGCGTGCTCAACACGCTCAACACCCGGCTCGATGCGCCGATCATCGCCTTCTCGCTCGACCACGGCGAGGCCAAGGTGGTGATCATCGACCGCGAATTCTCCAAGGTGATGAAGGAGGCGCTGGCGCTCTGTAAGGCAAAGCCGCTGGTGATCGACTACGACGACCCGGAATATTCAGGGCCCGGCGAGCGGCTCGGCGCCATCGAATACGAAGAGCTCGTCGGCGAAGGCGATCCCGATTTCGCCTGGCCGATGCCCGACGACGAATGGGACGCCATCGCGCTCAATTACACCAGCGGCACCACCGGCGATCCCAAGGGTGTGGTCTATCACCACCGCGGCGCCTATCTGCTCGCCACCGGCAATATCGTCACCTGCGCCATGGCCAGGCACCCGGTCTATTTGTGGACGCTGCCGATGTTCCATTGCAACGGCTGGTGCTTTCCCTGGTCGATCTCGGTCGCCGCTGGCACCCATGTCTGCCTGCGCGCGGTGCGCGCGAAGGCGATGTATGACGCGATTGCCCAGCACAAGGTGACGCACCTGTGCGGCGCGCCGATCGTGATGGCGACGCTGCTCAACGCGGCCGCAGCGGAGAAAAAGCCGCTGCCGCACGTGGTGCAGTTCTTCACCGCCGCGGCACCGCCGCCGGAGGCCGTGCTCGCAGAGATGAAAGACGCGGGCTTCAACGTCACTCATCTTTACGGCCTCACCGAATGCTACGGGCCGGCCGTCGTCAACGACTGGCATGACGAATGGGATGTGCTGCCGTCGGACGAGCAGGCGGCGAAAAAGGCGCGGCAGGGCGTGCGGTACGGCGCGCTGGAGGCGCTCGACGTGCGCAACCCCGACACGCTGGTGCCGGTTGCGCGCGACGGCGAAGCCATGGGCGAAGTGATGATGCGCGGCAATGTGGTGATGAAGGGCTACCTGAAGAACAAGGCCTCGACCGAGAAGGCCTTCATGGGCGGCTGGTTCCACACCGGCGATCTCGGCGTCATCTATGCGGACGGCTACATCCAGCTCAAGGATCGCTCCAAGGACATCATCATTTCCGGCGGCGAGAACATCTCCTCGATCGAGGTGGAGGATGCGCTCTACAAGCATCCGGCGGTGATGGCGGTCGCCGTTGTCGCCAAGCCCGACGAGAAATGGGGCGAGACGCCGTGCGCCTTCGTCGAATTAAAGCCGCAGCACACGGCGACCAGCGACGAGCTGATGCAATGGTGCAAGAAGCACCTCGCGGGCTACAAATGCCCGCGTTACGTGGTGTTCGCGGATATCCCGAAGACGAGCACGGGGAAGATTCAGAAGTTCAAGCTGAGAGAGATGGCGAAGGGGGTCTAGACCCCTGCCTTCACAAGCGTGCGCCGCAGCGATTCAAGTCAGCCGGCGTCAGCGCTCAGCGATAGCCGTCGCGTCCGGGGCCGCCGAGCGTATCGAACATGCGGTTCGGATTGTAGCGCTGGTCGAAAGAGCCTTGCCCGGCCGGACCAAACTGAAACGTCGTATTGCCCTGACGCATCGTGGTCTTGCCGCTGCCGGAACTCGAACCGGAGAACTGTTCGTCGGGATCGGAATAACGGGCGGTGCCGTTGCTGGTGGTATTCGACGAATTATCGAGCGTGAAGGCCTGCGCCGCCGGCGCGGCGGAAAGCGCCAGCGCGAAAGCGACGCTCAAGGCGAGTAGGTATTTCATGGCAGCCTCCCGACCCCCGCGTATTCGGCAATCAAGCCAAAACAATATGGCCGCACGGCGGCAAAGAGGCAATGCAGGACGGGTGGCGCGCTTTTTGCTTTGTCCTCGGCGCGACCGGCGCGCCTCGGTCACGTCAAGGTCACGCTCCCTTAACCGAGGCTGGCCATGATCGGCGTGCCGGAAAAAACGAACGGTATTGCGGGAGGGACGTTACCAAGCGCCGGGCAAACCGGATGGAGATCACACTTGCCCACAATCTTGCCGCCACGCCGCCGCGTTAAGAACGCTGAGAGCAAAGAACAGTCCGTTGCCAGTATCCTCTTCAATACCTTCCTGGTGGTGAGCGCCCTGCTGCTCACCTTTGTCGTCCTTGTGCGCGAGGAAGAGTACGCCCTCGCCCGGCCCGACGATCCAGCCCCGGCCGCCGCCGAGACGCCGCAGGCCGCACCAAGTATCAGCGAGCAGATGTTGCAGATTCCGCCGGGATAGGCGCGCGGCATTCAGGCGCGGCTCAGAACTTGGGCTGCGAGACTTGCCGGAAACGCAAAACCGCCGCCTCGCGGCGCGAGCCGGCGGTTTCATCTTTGAAAGCTCGGCGCGGGGTCAGTGCAAACTGACGCTTTGCGTGTGATGCAACCGCGCGATTTCGTCCTTGACCAGTAGTTTCTTTCGCTTGAGTTCCACGACTTTCAGATCATCGACCGCGGGATGGGCCAGGCATTCATTGATTTCGTCTTCCAGTGCCTGATGCCGCTTTTCCAATTCCGCAAGGTGCGATTGCATCGACATGTCGGATGTCTCCTCAATCCGTTGGCCCTTGATGAGGTAAGTGTAGCGCAGACTCAGCACAAGGGCACGGTACTCCGGTCCCCGCAACGCAGCAAATGCGCCGGCAAAGCCTTTGTTCCACGTGCGCTTTTTTCACCCGCTTGAAGGGCCTGTGGAAAACGCGATAATTAATACGGTTGAGCCGCCGGTATCGGCATGTGGCAAGGCTCAGCCCAGCGGTGGCGATGACGACAGAGGAAGAACGCGAGTTTCGGGAGCAGTTGGCGCGTCTGCAGCAGGAGCATCGCGACCTTGATGCCGCGATCGCCGCGCTTGCGACCTCGCCCGGTTCCGATCTCATCCAGGTGCAGCGGCTGAAAAAGCGCAAGCTGGTGCTGCGCGACAAGATCAGGCGCATCGAGGACCAGTTGACGCCGGATATTATTGCGTAAGCGGCCCTTAGCCGGCGCGCCGCAGTGGACACGACCATGACGGCAACGCCATCGAATTCGCGCGCCCTTCAACGCAAACTTCGCGACGCCTCGCTCGCAGCGCTGCTGCTGTTCGGCTGCGTCCCGGCGGCCGGCGCCGGACAAGCCATCATTGTCGCTCTGGGCACCAGCAATTCGGCCGGCCGCGGGCTACCGCAGAGCCAGTCTTATCCGGCGCAACTGCAAGCCCTGCTCAGGGCCAAGGGTTACGGTGTGCGCGTCATCAATATGGGCGTCACGGCGACAGCACCGCGGGAATATTGGCGCGCGTGAAATCCGTGCCTCAGGGTACGCGGCTCGTCCTGGTCGATTATGCGCGCGCCAACGAGGCGAGGCACAACATTACCAATACGGCCACCAACATGGCGGCGATTCAAAGCCAGTTGGCGGCGCGCAATATCAAGAGCATCGATATTACCGACGTCTTCCGCCTTGCGGTCAACCGCGCCCGCCTTGCCGGCAATATTATCTCGGCGGGAGGGCCGCATCTAAATGCTGTGGCCTATGGCGAGGTCGCGCGGCGAGTCCTTCCCGATGCCGAGACTGCCATCGGCCGCTAGGCCGGCTGGGCTCGGGCTCAAATTCCCGAATCGGCCGGCCAGAAGCACGTCTCCTTGCCGCGGTAGACGAACAGCGTCGGCTGCTTGTCGGGCGCGGTTTCACCCCAATGGATGATGTCGTCGGGGATGCGCCGCCAATCCTGGCCGTCGAGCCAGTACCACTCGTCCCCGGAAGTGGCACGGTTGACGCGGAACTGCGTCTTCACCACGTCCGCATGCTCGCAGCAGCTTTTGAACGGGAAGCGCATCCGCGCTTTCGGCGTCAGCTGCGCGTGCTGGTACCAGTCCCGTACCTCTTGCGGCGCATTGGCGTATTCGGGTTTCCACCGCGCATCGGCCTGGCCAATCAATACGCCGGCCGACAAAGCGGCAAAGCACAGATTGCGACTCACGGTCGATGTCATGCGGAGCCCCCTGGCTGGCTTGGGCCGCGTGACATGAAATTGAGAACCGAAATGGTTAATAAGAGGTAACTTTTCGCGCGGGCGGCGCTTGCGCCCGGCCTGAGTTAGCCGGCCCGCCGCTCCTTCTTGCGCGCATACATCGCCGTGTCGGCCGCTTCGATCGCCTGCGCCGGGGTCAGGTCCGCGCGCAGCGGCACGCTGCCGGCGCTGGCGCCGACGCAAATGCGCGACGGCGCTGCACCGATGCCGGCGGCGTCGACCACGGCTTCCAGCTCGCGCGCCTTGTTCGCGGCCTGCTCGGCGCTCAGATTCCACAACAGCACCGCGAATTCGTCGCCGCCAAGCCGCGCCACCACGTCGGAGGAGCGCACATGGCGGACGAGTTCGCCCGCGGCGAGCTTGAGCAGCCTGTCGCCGGCGGCATGACCGTGGTGATCGTTCACCGCCTTGAAGCCGTCGAGATCGAGATAGATGAGCGCCGCTTCGACGCCGTAACGACCGACATAGCCGAGCGAACGCCTGAGCTCGCGCTCGAAGCCGCGGCGGTTGAGGATGTCGAGCAGCGGATCGACATCGGCACGCGCCTCGAGCTCGGCGATCTTGCGTTCGGCGCGGAGCAATTCGCCCTTGAGCCGTTCGATCTCGGCCAGCAACGGCGCGTCCGGCGCCGGTGGCGCCTGCATCGCTCTTGCCGCACTGCGCTCGTTTCTTGCCACGCGCTCCGATCCTTGGCGAATCTCTGCTGCAGGGAACAGGAGAATACAGCTTTCGCCTTGCCAGCGGGCAGCCCCAACCTATAATCCGCCGCTTCCTTTCGCCGGCCGCGGCGCGAGGGCCGGGGGAAGCAAATGGCCACCACAAAACCGGTCGCGATCATCATGGGCAGCCAGTCCGACTGGCCGATCATGAAGCACGCCGCCGAGACGCTCAAGAATCTCAAAATCGGCCACGAAGCGCTGATCGTCTCCGCCCATCGCACGCCCAACCGGCTTTACGAATTCGCCCGCAATGCGCGCAAGAACGGCTTCAAGGTGGTGATCGCCGCCGCCGGCGGCGCCGCGCATCTGCCGGGCATGACCGCCTCGATGACGCCCCTGCCGGTATTCGGCGTGCCGATGAACACCGAGGCGCTGGAAGGCAAGGATTCGCTCTATTCGATCATGCAGATGCCGCCCGGCATCCCGGTCGGCACGCTGGCGATCGGCAAGCCGGGCGCGATCAACGCCGCGCTGCTGGCGGTGGGCGTGCTGGCGCTGTCCGATCCAAAGATCGCCAAGCGGCTCGACGCCTGGCGGGCGCGGCAAACCAAAGCCGTTTCGAAGAAGCCCAAAGACTGATCGCGCATGATCCCGAAAAGTGGTTACCGGTTTTCGGCGCAGATCATGCGCGGGACGAAATGTTAAAGCCCGGCGCCACCATCGGCATTCTCGGCGGCGGCCAGCTCGCGCGCATGCTGGCGCTGGCGGCGGCGCGGCTCGGCTTGCGCTGCCATGTCTTCGCGCCGGAGAAGGACTCGTGCGCGTTCCAGGTCACGCCGCTCGCGACCTGCGCGCCTTATGAAGACGAGCGCGCGCTGATGCGATTCGCCGCGTCGGTCAATGTCATCACCTACGAATTCGAGAACGTGCCGGCGCAGACGGCGGCGCTGCTGGCCAAACGCAAGCCGGTGCTGCCCGACCCGAAGGTGCTGGAAATCACCCAGGACCGGCTGATCGAGAAGAATTTCATCGCCGAGCTCGGCATCGCCACCGCGCCTTACGCGCCGGTGCACAGCGCCTCGCAGCTCGCCGCCGCGGTCGCGAAGGTCGGGCTGCCGGCGGTGCTGAAGACGCGGCAGTTCGGCTATGACGGCAAGGGCCAGGCCAAGATCGGCAAAGACGGCGATCCGGCGGCGGCGTGGCGCTCGTTGCGCGAGGTGCCCTGCATCCTCGAGGGCTTCATCGGTTTCGAGCGCGAAGTCTCGATGGTCGCCGCGCGCGAGCGTGACGGCAAGGTCGAGTGCTTCGACGTCACCGAGAACGAACACCGCGACGGCATCCTGAAGACCTCGCGCGTGCCGGCGAAAGTGCCGGCGCCGGTTGCCGCCGAAGCGCGGCGCATTGCCGCCCATATCACCAACGCCTTCGATTATGTCGGCGTGCTGGCGGTGGAAATGTTCGTGGTGAAGCGCGGGCGCGCGCACAGGCTGCTGGTCAACGAGGTGGCGCCGCGCGTGCACAATTCCGGACACTGGACCATCGACGGCGCCACCGTCTCGCAATTCGAGCAGCACATCCGCGCCGTCGCCGGCTGGCCGCTGGTGAAACCGCTGCGGCTCGGCCGCGTCGAAATGACCAACCTGATCGGCGCCGAAGTCAACGAAGCGGCACAATGGCTCACCGTGCCCGGCGCCTCGCTGCATCTCTACGGCAAGGGCGAAGCGCGGGCGGGCCGCAAGATGGCGCATGTGACGCGGGTGTGGCCGCGGCGATAGGCCTGGTCCTCGCGATTGGCGCGCACCGATTGATCAATGCCTGCTTTGCCAGGCATCGGGGAGTGCATGTGATGCGTCGGCTTTAGGCCATAACCATGCTCATGCACCGCAGAAAAAAAGCCTCGTAATTCCATCACCTCATCGGCGCGGGCGAGGAGCGCCGGAGGAACAGTCAGGCCGAGTGCCTTAACAGTTTGAATTTTAAGAGCCGATGGATTGTGTCGAGCGTTTGCGAGAAGATGAATTGGCATTGACCGGCTTAGCCGGCTGAAAATAAGCGCAGAGCAAATTAATTTCGTCTAACGGAATCGGAGCATTGTGCAAGTGGCACAAGGCCGGACCGCAAGTGCTTTCTGGATCGGAAAGCTGTTCTCTTCGGATGTGTGCGCAACTCTGGCAAGCGCCGAAGAGTTGTCGCGCGCCACTAGCGGCAATGGAGTTTAGTATCCGATTGAGACCGCTATGAATCGTGGTTTTCTGTTCTGCATCCAGCGCACCGACGGCGCGCACCAGAGCCTCGAACGGATCGCTCGCCAGCACTTTGTTGCCTTTGGCCGTCAACTGGAGGCGAATGCTTCGCCCGTCTTTCTTGGACCGTTCTTGGATTAGGTACCCGCCGGCTTTGAGCTCCTTGATGGCGATCGAGGCGGTACCCCGGGTTGTCGCTTGAAATTCCGCAAATGCCGACGGCGTCCGGGAGAATGAATTTGCACGGCCGAAGTAGCGCAGCGCCATCCATTGCGCCGGGCTCAATCCGCTACTATAGCCGACGGCATGCACGAGCCGCCCAACCTGCAGCAGGAATTCCGCCGTCTCGCGCGCTGACATCGGCATGCCTGATTCAATAGTGATTTGAGGTCATTTGGCAATGGCGGGTGCCGACGCGAAATAAACGACGCAGATAATCTTGCAATAACGACGGCCGCGTTGGCTGCCGTGCGTCACAAAAACCTAAAATGACAATTTAGATTGCTGGTTTCCTTTGACGATTATTAGTCGCCGTATTTCATATTGATTTCGAAACGAAATTAGTAACGGGCCCGTTGTGACGCCGGCCGGACGTTAAAATCGAGAGACGTCCTGCGCGGGCAAATGTGGAGCTTACCAATGGTTCTCGCGTCATGAGTACGCAAGCGGCAATTGTCTCCACTAATCCCACAATGCCGGCCGGTTCAGGCGCGGGCGCGTTCAGCGCGTCGGGGCTGGTCGAGTTCATCAGCTTCGCCATCGCCGACGACCAATATGGCGTCGACATCATGGCGGTGCGTGAAATCAAGGGATGGTCGAAAGTCACCCACCTGCCGAAGCAGCCCGACTACGTGCGCGGCGTGCTCAACCTGCGCGGCACGATCGTGCCGATCGTCGACCTGCGCTGCCGTTTCGGCCAGGGACTGACCGAACCGACGCCGACCCACATCGTCATTATTGTGCAGATCGGAGAGCGGCAGGTCGGCCTGATCGGCGACCGCGTGCTCGACATCGTATCGGTCAATGCCAAAGAGATTCAGCCGGTGCCGCGCACCGGACATGAAAACACCACCGACTTCCTGACCGGTCTGGTGACCCACGACAATGTCATGATCGCACTGATCGACCTACCCAACCTTCTGTCACTGCCTTCCGACAACGCAGCCGGCGCAGAGCCGGTGCTTGCTTAAACTGCCTCTTGGATTCATGGAGATAACTATGGCTTGGCTGAAAAAGTCGCCTTCGTCGATCCGCTCGAACGATGGAATGTTGGCAGCGATCAATAAGGTACAGGCTGTCATCGAGTTCGATACCAATGGCGTAATTTTGCACGCCAACGCAAATTTCCTGAATGCGATGGGCTATACGCTCGAGGAGATTGTCGGCAAGCATCACTCGATGTTTGTTGAGCCGGCTTATCGGGCGAGCCCCGAATACAAGGCCTTCTGGGAGAAGCTGGCGCGTGGCGAATTCGACGCTAACGAGTACAAACGTCTCGGCAAGGACGGCAAGGAGATCTGGATCCAGGCGAGCTACAACCCGATCCTGGATAACAGCGGCAAGCCGATCAAAGTGGTCAAATTTGCCACCGACATCACCGCACAGAAGCTCAAGAACGCCGACTTTGAGGGGCAAATCGCCGCCATCAACAAAGCCCAGGCCGTGATCGAATTCTCACTCGACGGCAAGATCCGGCGCGCCAACGAAAACTTTCTCAAGACGCTCGGCTACACGATGGACGAGGTCCGGGATCAGCATCATTCGATGTTTGTCGAACCGGTTTACCGAGCCAGCCCCGAATATAAGGCATTCTGGGAGAAGCTTGGCCGCGGTGAATATGACGCTGGTCAGTACAAGCGTATCGGCAAAGGCGGCAAGGAAGTTTGGATTCAGGCGAGTTACAATCCGATCGTGGATGCGAACGGCAAGCCGTTCAAGGTGGTCAAGTATGCCACCGACGTCACCGAACAGAAGTTGAAGTTTGCGGACTACGAGGGCCAACTCGCCGCGATCAGCAAGGCTCAAGCGGTCATCGAGTTCTCACTCGATGGCCGGATTATTACGGCCAATGATAATTTCCTCAAGACGTTCGGGTACACGCTGGAGGAGGTCCGGGGCCAGCATCACTCGATGTTTGTCGATCCGGCCTATCGCCAGAGCCCCGAGTATCGGATGTTCTGGGATAAACTCGGCCGCGGCGAATACGATGCCAACCAGTACAAGCGCATCAGCAAAAGCGGCAAGGAAGTTTGGATTCAGGCGAGCTACAACCCGATCGTGGATGCTGACGGCAAGCCGTTCAAGGTGGTCAAGTATGCCACCGACGTCACCGCCCAGGTCCGTGCCAGCCAAATGCTGCAGCAAGCGGTTCAGCAGACGCAAGAAGCGGTCAACGCTGCCAAGGAGAACGATCTCACGCAGCGCATCCCACTCGAAGGCAAGACTGGCGAGATCGAGGCATTGTGCAGCGGCGTCAATGGACTCCTCGACACCATGTCGACGGTCATTGCCGAGATCAAGACCGCAGCGCGCGAGGTCACCAACGCCTCGGCCGAAATCTCGACAAGCACGACCGACCTGTCGCAGCGCACCGAGGAGCAGGCCGCCAGCCTGGAAGAGACTTCGGCGTCGATGGAAGAGATTTCGGCGACGGTGAAGAAGAACGCGGAGAACGCGCAGCAGGCCAACCAGTCGGCTGCCGGCACCCGCGACGTCGCCGACCGTGGCGGCCAGGTAGTGGCCAAGGCGGTCGACGCCATGGCGAAGATCGAAGAATCGTCACGCAAAATCTCCGACATCATCGGCGTGATCGACGAGATCGCGCGGCAGACCAACCTGCTGGCGCTCAACGCCGCGGTGGAAGCCGCACGCGCCGGCGAAGCCGGCCGCGGTTTCGCCGTGGTGGCCTCGGAGGTGCGCAGCCTGGCGCAGCGTTCCTCGCAAGCCGCCAAGGACATCAAGGATCTGATCACCAACTCGAACGGTCAGGTCAAGGACGGCGTCGAGCTCGTCAACAAGGCGGGCGGGGCGCTTTCGGAGATCGTCAATTCGATCAAGAAGGTGGCCGAGATCGTGTCCGACATCGCCAACGCCAGCATCGAGCAGTCGACCGGGATCGAGCAGGTCAACAAGGCCTTGACGCAGATGGACGAGGTGACACAGCAGAACTCGGCGCTGGTCGAGGAAAACGCGGCCACCGCCAAGACGCTGGAGCACCAGGCCAAGGCGATGAACGATCGCGTGGACGCGTTCCGGATCGACGGCAGCGAGGCCGAGGCCGGGCACCCGGCAAATGCCGGCCAACAGCGGCCGGCCGCCGCTCCGCCGTCGCGCGGGCCAGCCGCGCCGAAAAAGCAGCCGATCACGGCGCCCAAGCGGGTTGCCGCCGGCGCCAATGGCGGCGGGCCGGTTGGCCGCATGCAGGCCGGGCTCGCCACGGCGCTGAAGCAAGATCCGGACTGGAAGGAGTTCTGAGGCCTACGACTGGAATGCGGTAGCGGCCGCCGATATCTCGCCGGCCGCTACCAATTCTGCCCGCGGCTGCGGATTCACCAATCCTCGCCTGCGAAGGTCAACGCTCCGATATTCGCCAGTCCTAATCCCGGCACGACCAAGGGCCCGAGATGAAAACCATAACCATGACGCCCGCGGCCAAGGCGCCCATCAAATCCGCCCCCGCCAGTGAATCAATGCCCCTAGAAGGTGGGGCGGCACTGGATCTCTATCTCGAAAAAATCAACCAGAACGTCGAAGCAATCCAGTCGCAGCTTGCCGCATTCAAAAAAACGCTCGACGTGCAGAAACAGCTGCTGCAGGACGCGGATGAAATACAAGACGCTTTCATTTCGCTAAATCGCTAAGCGCCACAATTTCCGCTAAAGGATTGGTCTGGTCCTGCTCTTGCCCTGCCTGCTTAGAAGTCGGCAAGGAGCACGCCAAGCATCGCGCGGCACTAGCAATTGCAAATCAACGGCCGCGTGAGCGCCCAAGTGCCGCCGCAATTCAGCACCGATAGCGCCCATTGCTCAGCCATGTTGCACTGCCGCGATTTTGCGCAGTGTGATTTTTCGTGCGCGCGATCAAGCGCTTGATGCGGCCATGTGTACGGCGCATGGCCAGCACAGAAAAAATCCCGCCAACCGCTTCGGGCGCGCGGGCTTTTCTGTTAGCGTGCCTGGCACCTCAACAAGGGAGGCAAGCCGTGGCTCTTGCCTTGAAGTGGGAAGTTCTGGCGGTGTGCGTCGTATTCATGTTCGTCGGCGCAGTTCTGCTCGGAGCGTTCTGACGATCAAGCGGCCGACGACGACGCCAAAGCAAAAATTGCCGGTGTAAAACCGGCCGAATGATTGAACACCGGAGAGCACCGCTCCCCGGTGTTTTTGTTTTCCGGCGCTTCCGGTATCTACGCCGCGGCGGTGGCGGCGGCCACCGCGCGCGGATCGTAATTGAGGATCGGCGCCAGCCAGCGCTCGCATTCGGCGACGCTCCAGCCCTTGCGCCGCGCGTAATCCTCGACCTGGTCGCGCTCGATCTTGCCGACGCCGAAATAGGCGCTCTGCGGATGGCTGAAATAGAGCCCGCACACCGCGGCGCCCGGCCACATGGCGAAGCTCTCGGTGAGCTGAACGCCGATGCGCTCGGCGTTGAGCAGGCGGAACAGCGTGCCCTTCTCGGTGTGGTCGGGCTGCGCCGGATAGCCGGGCGCGGGCCTGATGCCGCGATAGGTTTCGCCGATCAGCTCGGTGGGCATGAGCGCTTCATCCGGTGCGTAGCCCCAGAATTCACGGCGGACGCGTTGATGCAGTCGCTCGGCAAAGGCCTCGGCGAGGCGGTCGGCCAGCGCCTTGACCAGGATCGCGGAGTAATCGTCGTTCGCCCGCTTGAAGCGGTCGGCGATCTCGTCCTCGCCGATGCCGGCGGTCACCGCAAAGGAGCCGATGTAATCGGCAACGCCTGTCCGGCGCGACGAAATCGGAAATGCAGCCATTGGCGCGGCCTTCACGCTTGGAGAGCTGCTGGCGCAGGCCGTGCAGCACCGCAAGCGGCTTGCCGCGCGCCTCGTCGGCGTAAATCTCGATGTCGTCGCCAACCGCATTGGCCGGCCAGAAGCCGAAGGCGGCGCTGGCCTTGAACCAGCGTTCGGCCACGATCTTGTCCAGCATGGCGCGAGCGTCGTCGTAAAGCGCGCGCGCCGCCTCGCCGTATTTGGCGTCATCGAGAATGGCGGGGAATTTTCCGCTCAATTCCCAGGTCGAGAAAAACGGCGTCCAGTCGATGTAGTCGATGAGTTCGGCGACCGGATAATCCGCCAGCACCTTGGTGCCGAGAAACGACGGCTGCGGCGGCTGGTAGCCCGACCAGTCGAGCTTCAGCGCATTGCCGCGCGCCGCCGTGAGCGGCAGCCGCAGCTTGTCCTCCTGCGCGCGGGCATGCGCGGCGGCGATGCGCGCGTAGTCGCCGCGCAGCTCGGTAACGTAAGCGCCGCGCGCCGCGCGCGACATCAAGGCCTGCGCCACGCCAACGGCGCGGCTGGCGTCGTTGACATGCACCGTCTGGCCGCGCCTGTAGTTCGGATGAATCTTCACCGCGGTATGCACGCGGCTGGTGGTGGCGCCGCCGATCAGCAGCGGCAGATCGAGGCCCTGCCGCTCCATTTCCGCGGCGACGTGGCACATCTCGTCGAGCGACGGCGTGATCAGGCCGGAGAGCCCGATGATGTCGGCCTTCTCCGCCTTGGCGGTTTCCAGAATCTTCGCCGCCGGCACCATGACGCCGAGATCGATGACCTCGTAATTGTTGCACTGGAGCACGACGCCGACGATGTTCTTGCCGATGTCGTGCACGTCGCCCTTGACGGTGGCCATGACGATCTTGCCGTTGGAACTGGAATGGCTGCGGTCGTCGTGCAGCATGTAGGGCATCAGATGCGCAACCGCCTGCTTCATCACCCGCGCCGACTTCACCACCTGCGGCAGGAACATCTTGCCGGAGCCGAACAGGTCGCCGACGATATTCATGCCGTCCATCAGCGGGCCTTCGATGACATCGAGCGGACGCTTGGCCTTCAGCCGCGCTTCCTCGACGTCGGCCTCGATGAAGTCAGTGATGCCCTGCACCAGCGCGTGCGAAAGCCGTTGCCTCCACCGGCTTCTCGCGCCAGGCAAGATCGACTTCCTTCGCCGCCTGGCCGGCGCCGCGGAATTTGTCGGCCAGCGCCAGCAGCCGCTCGGCGGCGTCGGCGCGGCGGTTGAGCACCACATCCTCGCAGGCCTCGCGCAACTCCGGATCGAGCGTGTCGTAGACCGCGATCTGCCCGGCATTGACGATGCCCATATCCATGCCGGCCTGAATGGCGTGATAGAGGAACACCGAATGCATGGCCTCGCGCACGCGCTCGTTGCCGCGGAAGGCGAAGGACAGGTTGGAGACGCCGCCGGAGACATGCGCGTGCGGCAGGTTGGCGCGGATCCAGCGCGCCGCCTCGATGAAGGCAAGGCCGTAGCCGTTGTGCTCCTCCATGCCGGTGGCGACGGCGAAGATGTTGGGATCGATGATGATGTCCTCGGGCGGGAAGCCGACCTGGTTCACGAGAATGTCGTAGGCGCGCTTGGCGATTGAGCACTTGCGCTCGATGGTGTCGGCCTGGCCTTTTTCGTCGAAGGCCATCACCACCACGGCGGCGCCGTAGCGGCGCACGATGCGCGCGTGTTCGATGAAGGCCTCTTCGCCTTCCTTCATCGAGATCGAATTGACCACCGGCTTGCCCTGCAGGCATTTGAGGCCGGCCTCGATCACCGAGAATTTCGAGGAATCGACCATCACCGGCACGCGGGCGATGTCGGGCTCGGCGGCGATGAGGTTGAGGAAGGTCGTCATCGCGGCTTCAGAATCGAGCAGGCCCTCGTCCATGTTGACGTCGATCACCTGCGCGCCGTTCTCCACCTGCTCGCGCGCAATGGTGAGCGCCGCGGTGTAGTCGCCGGCCGTGATCAGCTTGCGGAACTTGGCCGAGCCGGTGACGTTGGTGCGCTCGCCGACATTGACGAAGGGAATTTCCGGCGTCAGCGTAAAGCTCTCCAGCCCCGACAGGCGCAGCTGCTTGGGCACTTCGGGAATTGGCCGCGGGCGCTTGCCGGCGACGGCCTTGGCGATTGCCGCGATGTGCTCCGGCGTGGTGCCGCAGCAGCCGCCGACGACGTTGACGAGGCCGGCCTCGGCGAATTCGCCGAGCAGTTCCGCCATGAATTCCGGGCTCTCGTCGTAATAGCCGAACTCGTTGGGCAGCCCGGCATTGGGATAGGCGCAGACATAGGTGTCGGCGACGCGGCCGATCTCGGCGACATGCGCGCGCATCTCCTTGGCGCCGAGCGCGCAGTTCAGGCCGACGGTCACCGGATTGGCGTGGCGCACCGAATTCCAGAACGCCGCCGGCGTCTGCCCCGACAACAGGCGTCCGGAGCGGTCGGTGATGGTGCCGGAGATCATCACCGGCACGTCGAGCCCGCGCTCGGCGCAAATCTCGGAGATGGCGTAGATCGCGGCCTTGGCGTTGAGCGTGTCGAAGATCGTCTCGATCAGCAGCAGGTCGGCGCCACCGTCGATGAGGCCGCGCACCTGCTCGCCATAGGCCGCGCGCAACTGATCGAAGGTGACGGCGCGGAAGCCGGGATTGGCGACATCCGGCGAGATCGAGGCGGTGCGGTTGGTGGGGCCGAGCGCGCCGGCGACAAAGCGGCGGCGGCCGTCTTCCTTGCGCGCGGTGCTTGCCGCCTCGCGCGCCAGCATGGCGCCGGAATGGTTGAGCTCATAGGCGATGCCCTCCATGCCGTAATCGGCCTGCGCGATCGCGGTCGAGGAGAACGTATTGGTGCAGACGATGTCGGCGCCGGCGCGGAAATAAGCCAAGTGGATGTCGCGCACCGCCTCGGGCCGGCTGAGATTGAGCAGGTCGTTGTTGCCGCGCACCTCGCGGTTCCAGGCGTCGAAGCGGGCGCCGCGATAGCCTTCCTCGTCGAGCTTGAGCGCCTGGATCATGGTGCCCATGGCGCCGTCGAGCACGAGGATGCGCTCGCGCATCAGGTTGACGAAGACCGATCGGGCGCTGGCGGGGGACGCGGTCACTGTGAACTCCGGCTCAAGCAACGGACGCCAGCGCGGGCCGCAAGCCCAGCAGATGGCAGATGGCGTAGACGAGATCGGCGCGATTCATGGTGTAGAAATGGAAATTCGTAACGCCGCGGTCGACGAGGTCGACCACCTGCTCGGCGGCGACCGCCGCGGCAATGAGCTTGCGCGTCGCCGGATCGTCATCGAGCCCGTGAAAACGCTCGGCGAGCCAGTTCGGCACCGTGGCGCCGGTGCGCGCGGCGAAATTCTTCGCCGCCTTGAAATTCTGCACCGGCAGAATGCCCGGCACGATGGGGATCGCGATGCCGCGGGCGCGCACGCGCTCGAGATAGCGGAAATAGAGATCGTTCTCGAAGAAGAATTGGGTGATGGCGCGCGTCGCCCCGGCGTCGACTTTCGCTTTCAGCATGTCGATGTCGGCGGCAACCGTCGGGCTCTCGGGGTGCTTCTCCGGATAGGCCGACACCGAAAGCTCGAAATCGCCGATGCGCTTCAAGCCGGCAACCAGCGCGGCGGCGTTCTCGTAACCGCCGGGATGCGGCGCGTAAGGCGTACCGGGCCCGGCGACGGAATCGCCGCGCAACGCCACGATGTGGCGCACGCCGGCCTCGGCGTAGTCGCGGGCGATCTGGTCGATCTCGGCGCGCGTTGCCGCAACGCAGGTCAGATGCGCCGCCGGCGTGAGCGCCGTTTCCGCAAGAATGCGCCTGACGGTTGCGTGCGTGCGCTCGCGCGTCGAGCCGCCGGCACCGTAAGTCACCGAGACGAAGTTCGGCGCCAGCGGCGCCAGGCGCTCGATCAATTCCCACAGCGTCTTGTCCATCTCCGCCGTCGCCGGCGGGAAGAATTCGAACGAGACGTGAATGCGCCGGGTCTCGCTCAGCGCGAAGCGACTGGGACGCACGTTCATCACGCCACCTCGTTTCGCGCGGCAGGCACCGCCATCAGCGCGCGCACGTCGCGCGCCAGCCACAGCGACACCGCGATCTTGCCGCCCTGCCCCGGCGGCAGGCTCTTGAAGGTCAACGGCTCGAGCCCCGAGGCGGTCATCCACTGCGTCACCGTCTCGCGCGCAAAGCCGAGCCGGCGATGAGCGAACTGCTCGCGCAGGAATTCCTGCTCGTGCGGAGCGAAGTCGATGACCAGCAGCCGCCCGCCGGGACGCAGCACGCGCGCCGCTTCCTTGATGGCGCGGGCGCCGTCGTCGAGGAAGTGCAGCACCTGATGCAGAATGACGACGTCGAAGGAATCGTTGCCGAGCGGCAGATCGTAGAGGTCGCCCTGGCGCACGCTGCAATTCTTCAGGTTCGCGCGTTCGAGACGGTCGCGCGCGAGCAGCAGCATGTCGAGCGAGAGGTCGAGGCCGAGGCCGCGCTCGATGTCACGCCCGAACATTTCCAGCATGCGCCCGGTGCCGGTGCCGAGATCGAGCAGCGAGCGAAACGGCTTGTCGGCGAGCGCGGCGCGGATCGCCGCTTCCACGGCTTCATCGGCGACGTGCAGCTTGCGGATGCGGTCCCACTCGGCGGCGTGGGCGCGGAAATAGGCTTGCGCCGCGGCGGCGCGCGTGGCCCGCACCGAGGCGAGCCGCGCCCGGTCGCGGGCGATGGTCTGGTCGGCCGGATTGAGGTGCGCCAGCAGCGTACGCGCAACCTCGGCGCCGCCGCCGCGCTCGGCCAAGCGAAAGAAGGCCCAGGTGCCCTCGCGGAAACGCTCGACCAGCCCGGCCTCCGCCAGCAGCTTGAGATGCCGCGAAATGCGCGGCTGCGACTGACGCAAAATGTCGGTGAGGTCGGAGACGGTGAGCTCGGCTTCCGCCAGCAGCGCCAGCACGCGCAGCCGCGTCTCCTCGCCGGCGGCCTTGAGGGCCGCGTTGAGGGCGTCGAAACCGAGCTGGGTTGCGTTGCTCATGGCCGCTGCCTTGGACAAGGAAACCGGCCCTCCCTTGGGCCAGTTCCCACTACATAAGGATATCTTTATAAGTTTAAGAAGGTGTATGCAAGGCTGGCCGCGTGGAATGGCTAACAGCGAATGACCGCCTGCGGCCCCGTCATTGCCGGGCTTGACCCGGCAATCCATGATGAGCTTCGAAACCCATTGGCCCTACCGGACGGCGCCGCTGATTTGTGCGGCTTCATGGCCCGGGTCAGGCCCAAGCATGAATGCATAGCCCGCGCGCCGGACAAAAGAGGACTCCCAATGAGCACCACCGACTTCGGCGTCTGGGAGGGTGAACAGACCGTCGAATTGCCGCCGCGGTTCGACGACGGCGTCTATTTCATCGGCCGCATCCACACGCCGTGGAAGGAGCGCAAGGATTGCCCGAAAAACGCCCGCGAATCCGACGCGGTCTGCACGGTCGAGCTCGATCCGCGCTGGCAGCCGGCGCTGAAGGAGGTCGAGACCTGCACCCACCTCGTCCTGCTCTACTGGATGGACAAGTCACCGCGGAACCTGGTGCTGCAGGTGCCCAGCCACTACGGCGTGCAGCGCGGCACCTTTGCCCTGCGCTCGCCGGCCCGCCCCAACCCCATCGCCATGAGCGTGGTGCGGCTGCTCAAGATCGACGGCAACAGGCTCTCGGTCGTCGGCCTCGACTGCCTCGACGGCACGCCGCTTCTCGACCTCAAGCCCTATTTTGCCTCGACCGACAGCGTTCCCGACGCGGTGGTCGGCTGGCGCCAGCAGCGGGACGGCTAGCTACTTGCGCGCCCGCGTCTTGATCTCGACGTAGCCGCCCGACATCTGCACCTCGAAGCGCGACAGGAAGCTCATGCCGAGCAGCCCGTCGACGCCCTGCCCGTAAGACTTCTCGTCGACGTCCTGCACCACCACCGGCACGTGCGATGCCTTGAGCCGGCCGAGCCCGACGGCGTCGGCTTGCGTGAGCTTGCCTTTGGCCCGCCCATTCGCGGTCGACAAGGTGATGTCGCGGGCCCCCGCCGTCGAGATCTTGGCGCGCTCGGCAAACGCGGCCCGCACCGACACATAGCTTGCGCCGGTGTCGATGATGAAGGTGCCGCGCACGCCGTTGATCTCGCCCTTCGCCAGCACGACGCGTGTGGCGCCGCGCAGCGGGTAGCGCTCCTTCTGAGAGCCCGTTGTCGTCGCGCAATTGCCCTGCCGCTCGTAGTCGTCGACGATCTTGCGCGTCTTGCTGGTGTCGCGCATCACCGGGTCGAGCGCCATCCAGGTGAGGATCGGGCTCATCGCCTCGCACTGGCGGCCGAGCTTGGCGTAGGATTCGGCCATGTGCTGGAACACGCGCAGCGAAACCTTGGTCTTGTCGTTGAACAGCTCGATCGTGTCGGCATAGTCGGCCAGCGCGCGGTTATAGTCGCCATTGTCCTCGAAGGCTTCGCCGCGCAGATAATGTGCGTTGAGATTCGTCGGCGCACGGCGCACGAACTCGTCGGCGACCTCGAGCGCCATTGGATAGTCGGAAAGCTTGAGCAGCGTGTCGACCGCCTTGTGCAGGGCATTCACCGGCGCTCCGCAGCGCTTGACGAAATTGTACGGCGCCACCGCCGCCTGGCGGCGATAGCTCAATTGATCGAGCAGCACGGCCAGATCGGTAATACTCTTCTGGTCGCAGGGCTCGCGCTTGAGCTGATCGAGCGTCAGCCAGACCTGCGGATCGTGCGCGACCTTCTCCGGTAATGTGATGCCGAGCGCGGCATAGACGCCGGCGTAGGTCTCGGACGCCACCTCGTCGAGGTAGGACACCGCCTTTGCCCCGCCGGCGCCAAAGGCCAGCAAGACCAACGCCAATAATCCGGCCCGAAACACACCCCGCCCCCCGATTTCGTCAATGATAGCAAGGTCTGGCGCGGCCCGCAGCGGGCCGCGAAAACGCTGGAAAAGCCGTGCGGTTCCCAACCCTTACGGTGTTCTGACGTGGAACCTTTGAACCGCCTCGGCGGTTTCCTCGACGAACAAGGGCGAACAGTTCGCCGAGGGTGCCATGTCCAGATATGTCGCGTACGCGTCCGCGCTCGTCGCCGCCGCTGCATTGTCATGCAGCGCCGCGCGCGCCCAGCAATTTGCATTCATCACGCCATCGCAGCCGCAGCAGATCGTGCCGCAAGACGCTGCGCCGGCGCCGGATTCATCCGACGAAAATACGCAGCTTGCGCCGCGCTTGCAAAAGCAGATCGTCGATTACCCGAGCCGCGAAGCGCCCGGCACCGTCATCATCGATACGCCGCACACGTTTCTCTATTACGTGCTCGGCAACGGCAAGGCGATCCGCTACGGCATCGGCGTCGGCCGCGAGGGCTTCACCTGGTCGGGCGTGAAAGCAATTGCGCGCAAGACCGAGTGGCCGGATTGGTATCCGCCGCAGGACATGATCTCGCGCCAGCCTTATTTGCCGCGCATGATCGCCGGCGGCCCCGGCAACCCGCTCGGCGCCCGCGCCATGTATATCGGCGGCACCGAATATCGCATCCACGGCACCAACGACCCCTCATCGATCGGCAGGTTCATGTCGAGCGGCTGCATCCGCATGACCAACGACAACGCCATCGATCTCTACAATCGCGTGCAGATCGGCGCCAGGGTGATCGTGCTGCCGATGCGCGGCGCACCTTCTCCGAATCTCGAGGTGCGAAATTGGCAGGCCAGGGCGCAAGCCGCGATCGAGGCAAGCCGGCGAACGGCTCCCGAGCGCATGACCTGGAACGCCGTCCGCACCGACGGCCTCTACTGACTTTTCGTGCCTACCTCCCCGCCTTTGCCCGGCCACGCGCCGGGCATTTTTTTGCGTGCCGTTCCGGCGCAGCGGTCAGGCGCTCGGCCTCGCACGGCGGCGCCAGACCGAGGGCGGCACGCCGATGATCTTCTTGAAGGCGCGGCTGAAGGCGGCTTCCGACTCGTAACCGATTTCCGCGGCGATGCTCGCCACGTTGGCGCTGCCGGCGCACAGCGACTCCGACGCGATCTGCATGCGCCACTTGGCGAGATAATGCAGCGGCGGCGTGCCCACGAGATCGCTGAAACGTTCCGCCAGCACCGAGCGCGACTGGCCGACCTGCTTCGCCAGTTCTTCGATCGTCCAGTTATAGGCCGGCTGCGCGTGCAACAACGACAACGCCTTGCCGATGAAAGGATCGCGCAAGCCCGCCAGCCAGCCCGCCTGTTCGGCAGGCAAGCCTTCCAGGTGGCGGCGCACCACCTCGATGAACATGAGTTCGCTCAGTTTGGCGAGGACGCTTTCGCCGCCGGCGCGCTTGGTTTCCGACTCGGCCACCGCGACGCGGATGAACGAACCGAGCCAGCCTCCGTCGCCGGCTTTCGCGCCGGCCTTGATCACCGGCGGCAGGCTCTCGAGCAGCGGGTTGAACGGCCGCGCGTCGCAGGCGAGGAAGCCGCAGACGAGCCGTGTCGACACCGCGCCCTCGCCATAACTCACGACATAGGGCAAGGGGCCGGCCGCCGCCGCGGCAAAAGCTTCGGCAGGGACCGGCTCCGCGCGCATGCCGGGAGCACTCGACATCACGTGCGGGTCGCCTTGCGTGAACACGACGACTTCGCCGGCCTCGAGCGCGGTCGCAGCGCCACCGACGATACCGGCATAGCAATGGCCCTCGGTCACCACATGATAGGCGATGAGGTGCTCGGCGCCGGGAAAGACTTTCGGCAGCACCATTTCCCGCGGCGGCTGTTCGGCCGCCCAGGGTTCCTTGCCGGCAACATCAAAGAACGCCGCGCCGGTCAATCGGACCGTGCGCAACAGATCGGACAGCACATCGCCAGACATTTCCGGGCCCCCGTTCGGATGTCCAAGCACAACACGTGTAGACACCTCGTTATTCCCGGACGCGTTGTCAAGGATTGCGGACGCGCGGTCATCGAAATGCCGCGCAGCATTCCCTAAGTACCGGCGCTCGGATCGCAGGGGACAACCGATAAATCAAAGAAAGTGATGAGACCTATGACGACAACACATAAAGGCGAATGCTTCTGCGGCACGGTGAAGATCGAGGTCACGGGCAACCCCGAAGCCATGGGTTATTGCCATTGCCGCTCGTGCCAGTCCTGGTCGGCCGCACCGGTCAATGCCTTCACGCTGTGGAAGCCCGAAGCGGTCCGCGTCACGGCGGGCGCCGAGCACGTCGGCACGTATCAGAAGACGCCGGTGAGCCAGCGGCAGTATTGCAAGAAGTGCGGCGGCCATCTGATGACCAACCACCCGCCGCTCGGGCTGATCGATGTCTATGCGGCGACCATTCCCGATCTGAAATTCACGCCGGGCGTGCATGTCAATTATGAAGATACCGTTCTGCGGATGCGCGACGGGCTACCGAAGCTCAAGGATTTTCCCAAGGAGTTCGGCGGGTCGGGCGAGATGATGGCGGAGTAGCGCCGCCGCCGCAGAATAAACCGTGGCGGAGGCCGCCGGCTAAACCGCGACCTTGGCGAGGAAGCTCTCGACCTTGTCGTGGAGATTGGCCGCGGCTTCTTGCACGGATTGCGCCGCCGTGAGCACGGTTTGCGCCGATTGCCGCGTCTGCGTGGTGGCGTCGGCCACTTCGCCCAGCACCGCGGCAACGACTTCGGCGCTGCCGGCGGCGTTGGTCACGTTGTGCGAAATTTCGCCGGATGCCGTGCTTTGCTCCTGAACCGCGGCGGCGACCGCGGAGGTATGCGTATCGATCTCGCCCATGCGCGTCGCAATGCGGCCGATCGCGTCCACCGCCTTCGTCGTCGCGTTCTGCACTTCGAGGATCTGGCCGGAAATGTCCTCGGTCGCCTTCGCGGTCTGTACGGCAAGCAATTTCACCTCGGAAGCAACCACCGCAAACCCGCGGCCGGCGTCGCCGGCGCGCGCCGCCTCGATGGTGGCGTTGAGCGCAAGCAGATTGGTTTTCGTGGCGATATTGTTGATGAGCTTGGTGACGTCGCCGATCTTCTGCGCGCCGTGGGCAAGCATCTCGATATCCTTGCTCGTCACCTGCGCTTCGCCGACGGCGCCGCGCACGACATCGGCGGTCTGGATCAGGCGCTGCTCGATTTCGGCGGTGGAGGTCGACAGCTCTTCTGCGGCAATCGCCGCGGTCTTGACGTTGGCGGACGCCTCGTTCGATTTCTGCGCCGCGCTTTCGGCGCGCTGCGAGGTGTGGCCCGACGCGGTGAACAGGCTGGCCGCCGTCGCGCGCATGACGCTTGCGCTTTCGGCCACGGTGCGCAGCAGGTTTTCCGCGTAGTTGCGAAACTCGGAAATCGCCTCCTCGATTTTGACGCGGCGGCCTTCCATCTGCTGCATCGTATCGCGTTGCAGTTCGATCTTGCGCCGTTCGGTGATGTCCTCGTGGGTCCCGATCCAGCCGCCGTTTTTCATCGGATGGTTGGTAACCAGTAAAATGCGCCCGTTCTTGGAGCTCACCTCGTGAACGATGGTCCGCCCCTCGGCGATGGCGCCGAGGAATTCCATTCGGTACTGCTGCGGATCGCGGGAGAACGTCCCCTTGGCGACGCGCCTGGCCAGCACCTCGGACAGCGTGGCTCCGGGTTTGACGTCGTCCGCCGTCAATTCATACATTTCGGAATATTGCGAATTGCAGACGACCAACCGCTCCGCCGCGTCGAACATGCACAGGCCTTGAGCCATGCTGTCGATGCACCTGCGCATCTGCGCATTTTCCCGGCTTTGTCGTCGCGTCAGGACAGCTCCCGTCATGCTCATCGCCAGTTGCGCGACAAATGCGGCGATGAGCGCCATGAGCATCGTGTGCGGAATAACAGGAATGACGTCGGCAACCTGGCCCCTTGAAAAGACGAGCAGCAAGCCGAAACTGCCCGCAAATGAGGCAAGGCCCACCACGGTGACGAGCCGGGCGGCGCGTTTGAAAGTCAGGGAGAAAAGCATTGGCCGAACCGTCCAAGCCCCAGAGCCGGCCGGCACTTTATTTATCCGACGTTTTTTTGTGGTTAATTACCGGTAAGCAAACCGTTAACGAGATATGACCGGAGTATGAACATGATGCGAATAGCGGCAATGGCGGCGGGCGCGGTCGGCGGCTATTTCGCCGCCCGCATGGCGGCTGCGGGGCACGAGGTCTTCTTCATCGCCCGCGGCGCCAATCTCGACGCCATCAAGAAGAACGGCCTGACGGTCGAGAGCGTCAACGGCGACCTGCACCTGCCGAAGGTGAACGCCACCGACGATCCGAAAACCGTCGGCCCGGTCGACATCGTGCTGTTCGCGGTCAAGCTGTGGGACACGGAAAAAGCCGCCGAACTGACACGCGTCCCATGGTCGGGCCCGCCACGCGCGTCATCACCTTGCAGAACGGCGTCGACAGCATCGAGCGCATCAGCGCCTTCATCCCGGCGGATTGCGTCATCGGCGGCACCGCGGCGATTTCCGCGACGATCGAGCGACCGGGCGTGATCAAGAACCCCAGCAAATTTGCCGGCATCCGCTTCGGCCGCGTCGACGGCAAGACGGACGCCACGCTGCAGGCATTTGTCGACGCTGCGAAGCACGCCAAGGTCGATGCCGAGATCGAGCCCAATATCCAGCGCGAGATCTGGTACAAATTCATTTTGCTCGCCGCCACGGCGGGAGCAACCGCCGCGCTGCGTTCGCCGGTCGGGCCGATCATTGCCGATGCGGAACTGCGCGCTTTCTACCGCAGACTGATGGAAGAGGTGTACGCGGTCGGCAAGGCCAAAGGCGTCAGCCTCGAACCGTCGATCGTCGATCAGCGCATGAATTATGTCGTCAACACCATGCCGGCGACGATGAAGGCCTCGATGGCCTACGACCTCGAGCGCGGCAACCGGCTCGAGCTCGACTGGCTCTCCGGCAAGGTGCGCGAGCTCGGCCGCGCGCTTAACATCCCAACACCGGCGCACGACACGGTCTATACCGTGCTCAAGCTGCATCGCTTAGGAACGCATGCGCATCGCAGCGCCTGACGGGCTATGCACGTCTTAGCCATCGCGCAAATCCTGATCTTGCTGGTGCTGGCGAATGGTTCGCCCGTCATCGCCAAGCAGATTTTGCGCGATCGTTTTTCAACGCCACTCGACCTGAACGGGACATTCATCGACGGAAAGCCGATCTTTGGTCGATCGAAGACGATCTGCGGGCTTCTGATTTCGATCATTGTCACGGCAGCCTGCGCGCCGCTGCTCGGACTGGGATTTCAGATTGGGCTCCTGGCGGGCATCACGGCCATGGCCGGCGACTTGTGTTCAAGCTTTGTGAAGCGCCGCCTCGGTCTGCCCCCAAGCAGCAGAGCGACCGGTCTCGACCAGATCCCTGAATCGCTTGTTCCGCTTCTTGCCTGCCGCCAGGCGCTGTCGTTGAGTGCTCTGGATATCCTGATTGCCTGCGTACTATTCTTCGTCGGCGAGCTGTTGCTGTCCCGTCTTCTCTTCAGGCTTCGCCTTCGCGATCGCCCCTATTGACCCGATGCGCGCTCAGGAACGCCGGAGATGGTGCAGCGTGATTTCCGGCAGGCAATTGATGCGAACGGGGACGATCGCCGTGCCCGCGCCGACGGACGTGTAGCCATTCATGTCGTGGTATTTCCAGACGCCGGCGCCCATGTAGCGGGGCAGGATCGAATCCAGGGTCACGGGAATAGACCCGGGCAAACAGATTTGACCGCCGTGGGTGTGCCCACCCAGCAGCAGGTTGAAGCCGGCATGGGCGGCCTGCCGATAGATCTCCGGCGTATGCGACAGCAGAATGGAAAACGCACCGTGCGGAATTTCGCCGGCAGCCTTTTCGATATTGTCGACGCGAAAATAATGGGCGTCGTCGACACCGGCCAGGTAGATCGTTTCGTGATCGCGCGTGATGGGCTCGCACTCGTTCAGCAGCATCCGGATTCCCATCTCTTCGAGAGCCGGAACCATGCGGATCGTGTCGTGATTGCCTAAAACGCCGTAGACCGGCCCGCGCAGACAGCCACGCAAAAGCGCCATGCCGGCAAGTGCGGCGTCGAACGGTCCGAACGTCGCTCCACGATAGTCTCCGGTCAGCACACACAGGTCATAATCGAGCGTCGGAAGAAGCTCCCCCAGCCGCCGCATCGCGCCTTCATTCATGTCGGCGTGGAGATCGCTGATATGGAGAAGCGTGAAGCCATTGAATGCAGGCGGCAGCGTGGAGAAATCAATGTCGTTGTGGCGAACCTGGATGCGCTCCGCGTTGCGCCGTCCGCGCCAATACAGACCGGTCAGCATGAGGACGGCGCGAATCAGCGAATGGATTGAGTACCAGTTCTCGATATGAAAGAAGTTGATCCCTTGGCCGAATATCTGTGCCTCGTGATCGCTCTCAATGCCGAGGCGTTGCCTGGCATGAAGGCGTCCGAGACGCCGCTCCAATTTGTTCAAGACAGTGTCCATCGCAATTCGCTGCAAGTCTGGATTCTCGCATTTGCGACGCAAATTCGGCGGAGTCAAACACGCTGACACCATACAAGCAGGCCGGATCGCGTCGAGCCCAACGCCCGCGCACGACACGGTCTATACCGCGCTAAGCCGCACCGCATGGGCCGCAATCAGATATACGGGCCCAGATAGCCGTAAACGAAAAACGCGGCGAGGCAGACGATGACAATCGTCGCAATCGTTTTGCCGATTTTCTCCATATTTTCGCTGCCGGGGCTTTCTGTGGCCATGAATGGCTCCATCTTGTTGTTGGAGGGTTAACGTGCACCACCGCCGCGACGGCCTGCGGGCAGACGTCCGCAGGTGCTGGCGTAGCGCGCGGTCACCCCCTAAGCTTTTCGCTGCCAGACGAATCGGCCCGGACTAAGGCATGCGCACGTTTATCGATACGGTCCTCTATGCTCTGACGGCGCCGGTCCGCCTGTTCGGCCGGTCGCTGCGCTTTCGTCTGGTGCTTGGCGCCATCGTCATCGTCGCCATCTTCTTCGGCGTGACGCTGTGGGCGCTTGACCGCATCTTTCCGGCCGGCGGCGGCAATACCCCGGCAACGATGGCGAAATTGCCGCAACTGCCGCCGCTGCAGCCGCTGACCCGCGCCTCTTACGTGATCGCGCCGGTCGCGGTGTCGCTCGCGGCGATCGGCCGCAGCCTCGACGCTTCGGCGCCGCGCGACCTCTCCGGCAGGAATAACAATCCGGTATCGAGCCTGTTGTCGAAGGCCGACATCGGCATCACCGTGGCGCGCGGCACCATGGCGGTAAGCGGCAAGCCCAACGAGCTTACCATCAACACGCCGCTCAGCGGCACGCTGCAGATCACCGGGCAGATGGCCGGCGTTGCCGGCGGCGTCGTGCGGCGGCATCACCGGCCTGCTCGACTCAGGGCTCGGCAAGAGCGTCGGCAAAATCACCAACCAGGTGCTCGACCAGAAGGCCGAATTGCGCGGCCAGGTCATCGTGCACGCCAAGCCCGCGATTACCGCCAACTGGCGGCTGCAGCCGAATCTGTCGTCGCAGCTTGCGCTCAACGACAGCGCCGTCAGCCTCGCCGGCATCAAAATCAACCTGGCGAGCGAAGCCAAGCCGCTGATCGACCAGACCGTGAACCAGCAGGTGAGCAGCCTCGAGAGCCGCTTGCGCAACGACCCCTTCCTCGAGCGGACGGCACGCGATGAGTGGGCGAAAATGTGCCGCTCGCTGCCGCTCGGCGGCGGCAAGACCGGGCTGCCGGAGCTGTGGCTGGAGATGCGCCCGATCCGCGCCGCCGCGGCGCAGCCGCAGATCGACGCCAAGGACGTGACGCTCACCATCGGGGTGCAGGCGGAAACCCGCATCGTGCCGGCGGCGACCAAGCCGTCCTGCCCGTTCCCGGCGCAACTCGAGCTAGTGCCGCCGATGGACAATGGCCGCCTGTCCGTCGGCGTGCCCATCGACATGCCGTTCACCGAACTCAACAAGCTTCTCGACGCGCAGTTCAAGGGCAAGCATTTCCCCGATAACGGCAGCGGGCCGGTCGATGTCGAGGTGCTGAGCGGCGCTCTCGGCGCCGCCGGCGACCGGCTGCTGATCTCGCTGCTGGTGAAGGCGCACGAGAAGAAAAGCTGGTTCGGCTTCGGCGCGCAGGCCACCATCCAGATCTGGGGCAAGCCGGTGCTCGATGCGCAGAACCAGATTTTGCGCCTGACCGACCTGTCGCTGGCGGTGGAATCGGAAGCGGCCTTCGGCCTGCTCGGCGCCGCCGCGCGCGCCGCCGTGCCCTACCTGCAGAAGGCGCTGGCCGAAAAGGCGGCGCTCGACCTCAAGCCGTTTGCCGCCGACGCCAAGAGCAAGATCGGCGCTGCGCTCGCCGATTTCCAGAAGAGTTCCCCCGGCGTCACCGTCAATGCCCGGATCGACACGCTGCGGCTCACCGGCATCGAGTTCGATTCGAAGACCCTGCGCGTGATCGCCGAGGCCGACGGCAGCGCCAAGGTCGCGGTCAGCGAATTGCCGAAGATGTGAATAACGGATGGTCGTCCCCGCGAAAGCGGGGACCCAGTACGCCGCGTCCTCTCGCATTCGCCTCGCGTGCCTGCGTTTACTGGATGCCCGCTTTCGCGGGCATGACAGCCGCGCATTGACACCTTGGCCGCCGGGCATACATTACCGGCGTTCCGAGGGGTGCCCGGCAACGGGCTGAGAAAAACCCTTTGAACCTGATCCGGGTCATGCCGGCGAAGGGACAGGACACTTCGATGCAACCATCGCTCGTCATCGCGAGGCTCGTCGGCCCGGTGTTTTGCGTGATCGGCATCGGCATGCTGGCGAACCAGGCCGTCTACCGCGAGATGGCCGCGCAGTTCCTCGCCGGCTACCCGTTCATCTATCTGTCGGGAATTCTGGCGCTGGTCGCCGGCCTCGCCATCCTCAATGTGCACCCCGGCTGGACGCGCGACTGGCGCAGCCTGATCACGGCGCTGGGCTGGGTCATGACCTGCGTCGGCACCTTCCGCATCTTCGCGCCGCAGTTCGTCAATTTCGTCGGAACGTCGGTGCTCGCGCACGGCGAATTCTTCACCGGCGCCGGCATCGTCCTGCTGACGCTCGGCGGCTTCGTCACCTTCAAAGGTTATGCGGCGTAAGCGCCGCGCCAATTCAAGTGGAGACAAGACCATGAACAAGCCCGTCACGTCCGCCGATCTCGTCACGCCGAAGGTCACCACCGGTCCGCTGCCCGCCTCGCGCAAGGTTTACGTCGCGCCGGACAAAGCGCCCGACCTGCGCGTGCCGGTGCGCGAGATCGTCTTGAGCGAAGGCGCGGGCGAAGCACCGCTGCCCGTGTATGACACCACCGGGCCTTACACCGACAACGGCGTGGCCATCGACGTCGAGAAGGGCTTGAAGCGCGCGCGCATCGAATGGGTCAAGGAGCGCGGCGGCGTCGAGGAATACG
>CAVULS010000005.1:0-473177 GCA_963742385.1 uncultured Alphaproteobacteria bacterium
CACGACGCAGCCAGAACCATCGTGCGGCACCCCATCGTAGTCCTGCAGCCATACAATTTCCCCGAAATTAACGCTTGCGGCAATGGTAGTATAGTCAACCAGGGGCGATATCACACCGCCGCGACTCAATTCCTCAACTGCCATGCAACCGCGCTCCGTGGTAATTCCAGGCACAGGCGCATGTCACGGTTGCAAAAGCCAGAAAAACGGATCCCAACCAACCTGTAGTCTCGGTCGGCCCATTCACAAAGGCTCTTGAACCGCTTGCACTAATCCGCCGGTTCAGCGTTTTAATGCTGCTGGTCCATATAACGTACTTGTTCTTGGCTTATGCAGCACGCTTGGCGCGACGATTGCGCTGATCAAAGTTAGCCCACCGTGCGGCGGCCACCGCGCAGTCCACGAACAATAATTCTCGTTTTCTACGACATCATTACCTACATCCTGCTTCCGCCGACCTGGGCGCACTACGAGCGTCAGAAGGGATCTCGCGGGCAACGGCGGCGCTCTCCCCCAATTCCGATCAGGTGCTTTTAGAACTGACAGCCACACCATCTAGCATCGAGTAACCGTGATCTTCCGGTCGCCGCCGCTTTCGACTGGGACGGTTATGGTTTCTTGGCTGCGGCGACAACTCAAGGCAAGAGTTGGCAGCACCAAAGGAGCGGCGGACTCCCGGTGCCGGAATGGCACGGACGTATTCGGTAGAAATGTCGGGAACGGCGACGTAGCCAATGCCGTAACCGCTGTAGTAGCCGCCGTTATAGTGGTCGCTACGATTGGTGTTCCGTTGCCAACTACCGCGATGCGAACCACCGCCGTGACCAGCGGCGTCAGCAGCGCCTACATTAACGACCAGCGCCAACACGCAGGGCGCAAGCAGACAATTCAGACGCAACATATTAGTCCCCATACCCAAAGGCTGCGCCACTTATCTAATATCTTCTTTGTTGAGGGCGCTGAAAAGGCCTATTAGCAGCGAAGATCAAGACCCTCGAGACAAACCGACCATACCTGCGTTGTCCGCTTTTTGGAGCAAAGCAGACAATGGTCGGTTTCTGGCGCGTCTTTGTGCCAGGAAGAGACATTCGGGCCAGGCGCGTGAGATTTACGGGCCTCCCTCAGATTTGGGGATTTTCTCGGAATAACGTCGAAAATCGACCGAGTGATCCCAAAGGTCTATCATCCATCTTTCGGCGTCTAACAGTTGAAGTTCGCTTAAATTAAATCGTAGCATCGCGGGCCGCCAATAAGTGGAGTCCTAGATTGAGCATTCGGAAAACGCCCGCCGTAGCCCGTGGAAGTACCTTGTGCTCCTTGGTTCTGATCTGTTGTTTGCTAGGCTTTGGCGGCGCGGTTCGGGCGGCGGATTTGCATCCGTTGCAACCAGTCGCCACGGGTAGCCCGCGGGAGACGCTGCTGGGTTTTCTCGCAAATACAGATGCGGCCTACCGCCTGACGGCGGCAATCATCAACGGTTACGCGGATTCCCACCGTCTCTACATGAACGCCGACGAACGCGCAAAGCTGGCGGAGATGCGTGAGTTTGCGCTGCGCGCTATCGGAGCGCTAGACACGTCCAAGAACTCCCCCAGTGCTAATCGACACGGTTGCCGTTGAGCGTGTATTGCAATTGAGGTCTATCCTCGATCGCATCGATCTGCCGACGGCGGTGGCCATCCCGGATAGTGCGGCGGTGGTGCAGCGCGGTCTTAAGAAGTGGCGCCTGCCAAATACGGAAATCGACATTGTATTGATTGAAAGCGGCGCGCGCGCCGGAGAATATCTGGTGTCGGCCGACACGGTTGATCGGCTGCCGCAGTTCTATGAGCGGGTAAAGGGCCTGCCAATCAGGTCTGAAGTCACACTGGCGCTTCGGGCGGCGCTCGAAAAGCTCAATCCTGCCAGCACCACCTCGATCTATGAGGCATATTTGAGCTCGCCCGTAGGGCTGGGATTTATAGTACCGCCAAGGTGGATAGTGGGATTGCCTCCCTGGGCGGAGGCCCGCGTACTCGGTCTAGCGTCATGGCAATGGCTAGGGCTAGGTGTCGGGCTCGCGATCTGCGCGCTGTTGATATTCATGACCTACCGCTTGGCTGAGCGGATTGCTCACGGCCGCCGGGGTGCGGTGCCGCCAAGATGGAATGCGCTGCCGATTCCACTGATGGTGGTATTTGTGGGCGGTGAATTTATGCCGATGGTATTTGGGCTATTCCGCATCAGCGGCGATGTGCGCGTCGTTCTTGACTATGTGCAAACCGGGGCAGTGTATCTGGCCGCGGCCTGGCTCTGCATCGTCGTGGCAATCATCGTCGGCGAAGTGATCGTTTCGTCGGAGCATCTGCGAAGCCGCAGCCTGGACAGTCAGCTCATCCAGTTAGCCGCGCGATTTGTCGGGCTGGTCGGAGCAATCGCCTGCTTGATCCGCGGGGCCGACAGGCTTGGACTGCCAGCCTATTCGGTACTGGCCGGTCTCGGGGTCGGCGGCCTCGCGGTGGCGCTCGCGGCGAAGGACTCGATTGCAAACTTGCTCGGCTCGGTACTGATCATGTTCGAGAAGCCGTTCCGCGTCGGCCATCTTATCCGGGTTGATGGCACCTTGGGCACAGTGGAAGAAGTGGGGTTCCGCAGCACGCGCATCCGTACGCTCGACAATTCGCTGATTTCCATACCAAACAACTCGGTGGTCAATACCAAGGTGGAAAACCTCACGCTGCGCCCGAGCGCGCCGTCAGCGGTTCCTGGTGCAGGTCACTTACGACACCGGCGCCCCCCAAGATGACGATGCTCTTGGAGGGGATCCGAAAGATTATCTCCGATCATCCGTTTGCTGACAGCACAAACTTCCATGTCCGGTTCAACGATTTCGGCGACAGCAGCCTCAACGTCTTGGTGATCGTTCCACCTCACGGACGGACCGACTACGGGTTGGGAATTGAAATACCGCGAAGAGATCTTGCTGCAGATCATGGCGCTCGGTGATCGAGATGGGGATCGACTTTCGCGTTCCCGACGCGGACGCTGTATGTGGAGACCACGTCGCCGGTCGGTTTCGTGCCAGGCTAAACGCTGCTTTGAGACGCCTCGTCCGCCAATGGGATGGTCCGGCCGTGCTCGTGCCCCGCCAGCAAGCGAAGCTGGCAGGGGCGCCGAAGACGAGGAGAACGTCATGTCTTAGACATCCAAGATCGCCGTTATCGGCATCGATACCGGTAAGAACTCGTTTCACATTGTAGGCCACGACGAACGCGGTGCGATCGTGCTGCGGCAGCGGTGGTCGCGCGGCCAGATGAAAGCGCGTTTGGCCAATATGCCGCCGTGGCTTTTTGGCATGGAGGCCTGCGCCGGCGCCCATCACCTCAGTCGCCGGCTTACGGCACTTGGTCACGATGCCCGGCTGATGCCCGCGAAGTATGTGCGGTCCTATTCGAAGGGACAGAAGAATGACTTCCGTGATGCCGAGGCGATCGCAGAGGCGGTGCAGCGCCACGCGATGCACCGGCATCTCCGCGCCCGACCACACCTTGACAAAACCGGGATGATCGATGTCGACGCCTTCGAGCGCGGTGGCAAAACGATTGGAATAACTCTCGCGGCGAATCTCGCCGTTGGTGATGACGTCGATGCCGGCTCGCTCCATCTCGTGGATGGCAACGATGGTCGCATCATCCTGGGCTTGCTCGAGCCACTCGTCCGGCACGCGCCACATCTCCTTCATGCGGACGCGCGGCACGACTTTAGACAGCATCTTGCGGTCGACCAGCCAGTCTGGTTGCGGATAGCTGCCGACGACGGTGGTAGGAAACAGCTTTTCCACCATTGAAAACTCCAAAGGAACGGTCAGGCCGCCGCTTGCGCCGGCACTTCCGAGAGGTCGGCGGTCGCAGTTTCGCGCCGGCCCGCGGTCTGCCAGATCAAGGTGCGGCGCTCGATGAAGCGCATGGCGAAGTCGTAGACGATGGCCAGCGCCAGGATCACTGTGATTGCGGCGAAGACGCGCGGACTGTCGAGCGTGGTGCGATTCTTGGTGACCAGATAGCCGATGCCGTTGGCGGAGGTCAGCATTTCCGCGAACACGACGCCGATGATGGTGAGCGCGCCGCCGAGACGTAATCCGGCAAGAACCGTCGGAATGGACGCCGGGATGATAACGCGGCCGATGAGCTGTGGCAGGCTCGCGCCCATGCTGCGCGCGGCGATGAGATAGTGCTCGTCGATGACACGGATGCCGGCGGCAGTCGACAGCAGAACCGGGAACAGGCCGTAGACGCCGCCAAAGACGATCTTGGATTCCGAGCCGATGCCGAACCAGGCGGTGAACACCGGATAGAGGATGACGATCGGCACGGCATAGAGGCTGGAGAAAACCGGCAGCATCAGCTTGCGGATGTTGGCGACGCCGCCGACGGTGGCGCCGAGCAAGATGCCGACGCCGCAGGCAATGAGCATGGCGACCGCAACCTCGTAGAGGGTAACCAACAAGGCCGCGCCGTAGATGGCGCGGTCGAGCCAGAGCACATGGAGCGTCTTGGTCAGCGGCGGGATGAACAGCTCCGGCAAAATGCCGAGCCGCGGGATTGCCTCCCAGAAAACAAGCAGCGAAAGTCCGATGAGGCGGCGAGCGGTCTGCGGCGACGGGCGGGTCATGCGCGGCACCTCATGGTGCGGTGCGGATCTGTCCCCAGATCCGTTCGCGTAAGCGTCCAAAGACGTCGGTCGCCATCATCTGATAGGTGCGCGGCCGCGGCAGCGTGATCTCGACGCGATCGAGAATGCGGCCTGGGCGCGCCGACATGACGACCACCTCGTCGGCGAGATAGACCGCTTCGGTCAGGCTATGGGTGATGAAGACCACCGTCTTTGCGGTCTGCTCCCAGATGCGCAGCAATTCGTGGCCCATGGTCATGCGCGTCTGCTCGTCGAGCGCGGCGAACGGCTCGTCCATCAACAGCACCGGCGGGTCCTGCACCAGACCACGCGCGATCGAGACGCGCTGCTTCATGCCGCCCGACAGCTCATGCGGATAGCGGCCGCCGAACCCGGCAAGGCCGACAAGATTGAGCATCGCCTCGGCGCGCTGGCGCCGCTCCTCGCGCGGCGCGTGCTTGAGCGCCAGCGGAAATTCGATGTTTTCCAGCGCGGTGAGCCAGGGATAGAGGCTTGCCTCCTGGAACACGACACCGACGCGGGTAGGATCGGGCTGCGGGATCGGCCGGCCGTCGCAAAAGATGGCGCCCGAGGACGGCGCGCGCAGGCCGGCCAGCATCATCAACAGCGAGGTCTTGCCGCAGCCGGACGGGCCGACGATGACGACGAAGCGCCCTGCCCCGACCGTCAGGTCGATGTCGGCGAGCGCCGGCACGGCGCCGTCACGTCCGGCGTAGACGTGACTCAGGCCGCGAATTTCAACCGCGGGCTTGAGCGCCTGGGCGTTGAGCGCGTTCACGTTCGCCAGCTGCTGCATCGGGCCTCCAGCGCGCGCACCATCTCGTTAAATGCAATCGCCGCCGTGGCGAGCATGATCACGCCGGCGAATAGCTGCGGCATCTCGAAATTCTCGCCCCAGTCCGCAATCAGGCGACCGATGCCGACGCGCGAGGCGTACATCTCGGCGATCAGCACGCCGGTGAAGTTGAAGATCATCGAGATGCGCAACGTCTCGAGCAGGATCGGCATCATGCTGGGGATGTAGACGCGGCGCAAAATCTGCCCGCGCGTCGCGCCGTAAGACCGCGCCACCAGCAGATGATCGGCCTTGACGGATTCCACCGCCGCGCTCGCGCTCATGATGACGATAAAGATCGTCGAGAACGTCGCGTAGGCAACCTTCTGCGGGAAGCCGATGCCGAAGGCGAGGATGAACATCGGCAGGAACACCGATTTCGGAATGCTGAACACGTAGAACAGCACCGGCTTGAAGATCGCGCCGATATAGTCGCTCTCCGCCAGGAGAATGCCGAGCGCGCCGCCGAGCGGCACGGCGATGATGAAGGCGACGACGACCTCGGCGCTGGTGACGGCGATCGACTGGTGCACGCTGGCGCGGCCGAGGATGTCGCCCAGCGCGTGCAGCACGCTGGAGAGCGGCGGCAGCAGCGCCGGATTGACGATGCCAAGCGACGGCAGCGCCTGCCAGGCGCCGAGAAACGCGGCCAGAAGCGCGACCCGGATGAGAACAAGATACGAGCCGCGCATGGTCGCCCGCCCCCGCGCCGTCAGGGCTTGGTCGGCACCGGCTTGAACTTGGTCGTGTAGACCTCCGACGCCGGCGCGAGATTGCTCATGCCGATGAGCTTGGCGAGATCAAGCGCGCGCTCGATCCACTCCTGCTTCATCTCGCCGGTGCTCGACAGCTTGAGGATGTTGCCGTCGAGTTCGGCTTCCGCGATGTCCGGCGGGATCTCGTCGATCTCGGAGATGAGCTTGATGGCGTCGGCCCGGTTCGATTTCAGCGCCAGCATGGCGCCGAACAGCGCGTTGTTGACCTTCTGCACCAGGCCCGGTTTTTCGGCGATGAGCTTGTCCGACATGAGCCAGACGCCGCTTAAGTGCTGCGGCACTTCCTTGCCGTAGTCGATCAGCACCTTCACGCTCTTTTCCTTGAGCTGTTTGAACGACAGCGGCGAATAGAGCACGATGGCCTCGACATTGCCGGACAGGAGATTGGGGACGAGGCCACCGCCGCCGAGCGGAACTTCGGTGAAGTTCACCTTCTTGTCGTAGATCGTCCACTTGGCGAGCAAGTCAGTGGCGGAGCCAGCGGAGGTGATGCCGACCTTCTTGCCGGCGAGTTCCGAGACGCTCTTGATCGGCGAGTCCGCCTTCACCATCAGGAACCAGCCGTTATAGCCGAGGCCCGAACCGGAGACGGCCTTGGTCTTGACGCCCTTGTTGATGCCGGCCGCGACGATCGCGCAGGAGCCGAGCGTGACGTCGGCGGCGCCCGCGGCGACCGCCTCGAAGGCTTCAGCGCCGCCGCGATAGACGGTCAATTCGGCCTTGAGGCCTTCCTTCTCGAACAGTTTCTGCCGGACCGCGGTCTCGGCAATGATCGTCGGGAAGTAGGTCTTTGTCGGCAGCGCGATGCGCACCGTGTCCTGCGCGGTGGCAACCGTCGCTCCCGCGAACGTTGCGGCGAGGCCGCCGATGAGTGCCGCCAGTGGAAACGCAAGCCGCGCTTTTGAGTGTCCCCGTCCGCTCCAGACCATGGCCGTTCCTCCCTGTATTTCGGCGTCGCCTCGCCCGAACGCGCCACGCTTGATGAGAAAGTGCGGGCTTCGCTTCGGCGTTCCAACAATGGCAGGTGCCCTCTGGAGAGACAAGCCAGCGGTCCCCGCCGGCCCAACATGCCAGTTCTGCCCACGACAGGCATCGCGCTCCCACCCTCTGTAGAATCGAAGGTGACGTTGCAGATTTCCAACATCGCTCGCTGGTCGACACGCAGCAGCGAGCGGTCAGCGCGTCGATGATCTCGCCGGCGAAAGCGCGGCGATGTTCGGCAGGGCGCAATCTTGGCAAATCAGCGGAAAGCAGAAGCCGCCGGTCGGGTTGCAGATAGACCAGGATTCGAACCCGCAGCGACGGGTGCGGGTCATGCCATCGTCACTAAGCGATTGAAAGATCAGACATTCCGCTCGCGTATCCTTAACCGCGTGTTAACGGCACCCGGATAGCTTCGGCCGCAGGTATCGGGTGGCCGCCCGAGGCCCCGGGGCATCATGGTCCGCATCGATTTCAACCGTCTGCGTTTTCTCGTCATCGACGACAACGCGCATATGCGCCGCATATTGCGCACGCTGCTGCACGGCTTCGGCGCGCGCGATGTCTACGAGGCGGAGGACGGTGCCTCGGGACTTGAATCCTTCACCCATTTCATTCCCGACGTCGTCATCACTGACTGGGCGATGCCGATCTTCGACGGACTCGAACTGACGCAGATGATCCGTCAGCCAGGCGCCAACGCCAACGCCTATGCGGCGATCATCATGCTCACCGGGCATTCGGAGAAAAAACGCGTGATGCTCGCGCGCGATGCCGGCGTCACCGAATTCCTCGCCAAGCCGATTTCGGCCAAGGGCCTGTATCAGCGCATCGTCAACGTGGTCGCCAATCCGCGCCCCTTCATCAAGACCAAGAATTATTTCGGACCCGACCGGCGCCGCAACGCCAATCCGAACTATGCCGGCCCCGAACGCCGCAAGGGCGGCAAGGCCGATGTGGTCCGCCCGGTGTCCCTGCTCGATAAAGCTCGCGCCCCCGGCTGAAAAAAGGCAGACGCGCCATGGCTCCTCGCAAAGACTCCGCATCGGTCGCCACTTACGCCGACTACGAAGTCATCACCGTTGAGAACACGCTGCGCAAGGCGATATCCAGCCAGCCGTATCTGCCCGGTGAGGAGGATCCGGTGGCCCGTGCCGAGAAGGCGCTGGCCGAACTATCGGGCGAATTCGGCGCGTGGATGGAATCCGAATGCGCGCGACTCGACACCGCCCGCAACGCCGTCGTCAAATCCGGCTTCACCAAACAGACCAAGGAAGCGTTGTTTCACGCCGCTCATGACATCAAGGGCGAAGTCGCCACTTTCGGCTATCCCGCGGTGGCGTCGGCCGCCGACAGCCTCTGCCGGCTGATCGAATACACGCCCGATGCGACACGCATTCCGATGCCGCTCGTCGTCCAGCATGTCGATGCGGTGCGCGCGATTTATCGCGAATATGCCCGCTCCGACGCCAAGGAGCTCGCCACCTTGCTCACCGCACGCCTGCGCGAAGTCACCGACGAATTCCTGATTCATGAAAACCGCGACCGGCCCGATATGCTCGAACAGATCAAGGGGCCGTCGCTTGTGCCCGAATTGCAGACAGAATAGGCGTTAGGCCACCAGCCGCGTCTCGATCATCGGCTGATCCAGCATGATCGCCGGGCTCGTCGCGACGAGATCGTCGCAGAACATGCGCGCTTCCTCGCGCGCGGCCTCGACGGCGAAGCGGCGCAGCAGCGCCAAAAGCGAATCGTCGGCATCCGGCTCGGCCGAGCACTCTTCCAGCACACCTTCGACCATGCGCCGCTTGAGCCGCGCCGCATTGCCCTGCCCGCCCGACAACGCGCCTTCGCGCATGGCGGCGATCGCCTCGCGGAACGCGGGATAGGCGCCGTCCGGCAGCCCGGCCTTGCTGTAGAGCGCGTGGAAGCCGGAGAGATTCTTGTCGTGGATATAGCTGGTGACTCGGTCGAGCGACATGCCGGACAACTCGGCCAGCGCCTCCTCGAACAGCACCACATTGCCGGACAGGAAGCCGCGCAGAATCATGCCCGCAGTGAGCTGGCCGCTTTGCCGCAGGTGATGCACCAACGCGGCGAGTTCGTCGTAGGGCGTGTCGGCGGCGAGCGCGACGGTTGCCTTCTCGCAGGCGTCTCTCGCGGCGTGCTCGGCGTGTTCCGAGGCGAGCCATTGCCGCGCACTGACGAAGCCGGCGAGCGTCTGCGACAGCTTGTTGAGCAGTGCCTGGCGCGTCGTCATCGGCAGGTCATCGCGCTCCAGCAGATTTTCGCGGATCGGCGCCAGATGGCCGAAGCGCTCGACCATGCGGTCGATGGAGAACAGCGCGATATCGGCGTCGATGTTTTCCAAGAGCGCAAGGCAGGCTTCGGCGGACCCCACCTCGGCAAGCGCCGCAGCGAGCGAGCGCGGCAGCATGGGGCGGCCGGCAATCGCCGTCTGCACCTCGGGGCGACCGGTGGCGACGAGATCGATGAGATCGGCTTCGACCAGCAGCGGCGAGCGCGAAAGGATCGGCACCGCGATCTGCGGCTGGTCGGCGGCGAGCGCGCCGACGATCAATGGCGGCGCGTTCTGCGCGGACGCGAACACCTCGGCAAGCGCTTGGCGCACCAGCGGCGATGGATCGTCGAGCAGCATGATCATCGCGCCTTCGGCGGCGGCGCGATCATCGGTCGAAAGCTCGGAGTGAAGATAGGCGCGCGCCAAGGCCGACGTGGCATCGGCCCGGTCACCGGGCGGAGCGCTGCGGACCCATTGCAGAAACTGACGGACAATCATCGGACCAACGCCACCACGAAGCCGCCTGAACCGACGGCAAGGAGCAGCCTAACCGAGGAGGCTTAACAAAGCGTTCACCATAGAAATTGATGGACTGTTAACGACGATGATCAGGAGCGGACCGGCTTGCGCGGGCCGCTCGGCCTGTCGGTGAACAGGCTCATCGGCGGTGCCCCGCCGGTATCATCGCCGGGCTGCGTCCACAGCTGGTTCACGGCCTGCGCCACCGGGCGGGCGCGGTCGGTGAACATCGCCGGGAACATCGGCGTTGTATTCGGGGTCGCCGGCACGTCCTTGTTTGCCGCGGCAAAGGCCTGGGTCACGCCGGCGGTGTCGGTCGGGGCATTCGGGCCAATCGGGCCGCGCAGGCCGGGGCTGAGCGCGATATTGCGCGCGGCGTCGAAGCGGCTGGTGAGTTTGGCATAGACTTCGGCGACGCTGCGCGACCGCCCGGAACTGTAGAAGATGCTCGGATTGGCTGCCGCGGCCTGCGGAAACATGGTGGCGGCGCTCGTCCGCGGCTGCGACATCGCCGCGCCGATCAGCTTGCCCGCGCCTTCGGAGCCGAGGAAATGCGCGATGTAGATCTCGCCGTCGCTCGGGGTGCGGCCGATGCTCTGCGCCAGCTGCGCGGCATTGGTGCGCGCGAAGGCGCCGGCCATCATGGCGCTGACGGTCGGGTCGGAGCGCAACCGCAGAATCGTGCTGCGCTGTGCCGGATCCGAAACCTCGTATTGGCCGCCGGAGTTCTGCGCGATGGAATCGGCATAGCGGCCGAGCCCAAGCGCGGCGCCCGCCGATTTCATGGTGGCAAGCCAGGTCTGGTCGATGAACTGATAAAGCCCTTTGGCCGAGGAGGTGGCAGCTTGCGCCGCCGGGTTGAGGCTCGACTCGATCTGGGCGGTCGTGAGCAGATACTCAAAGCTCATGCCGGTCGAACGCGCGGCCTTGCGGATGGCGCCGGCAATCTGCGCTGCTGCCGTGTTGATCGCGTCGATCGCCATAGGAGCTTGCCCTGCGACGCCAAGCGGTGCGGTACGCCCGACGGACCGCTTTGGCGGGCCCTGTCGAAGATGGGGAATTATGGTAAATGAATTCTTAACAGCGCCGGGAGGAGATACCTCATGCAGGACACCATCCAACGTCACAAGCGCGGCGGGCTCTATTTCGAGGATTTCGAGGTCGGCAAGACCTACGAGCACCGCTACACGCGCACGGTCACGCAGATGGACAACATGCTGTTTTCCAACATGACGCTCAATCCGCAGCCGCTGCATATCGACCGGCATTTCTGCGAGCAGGAAACCGAGTGGGGCCAGCCGCTGATGAATTCGCTGTTCACCCTCGGGCTGATGATCGGCATCCAGGTCTCCGACATGACCGTCGGCACGACCATCGCCAATCTCGGCATGACCGACGTGAAATTCCCCAATCCGCTGTTCGAGGGCGACACCGTGCATTGCACGACGGTGGTCGTGTCGAAACGCGAGTCGAAATCGCGCAAGGGCGCCGGCATCGTCGAATTCCACCACAAAGCGTTCAAGCAGGACGGCACGCTGGTGGCCGAATGCCACCGCAGCGCTTTCATGGTCATGCGGCCGAAATGAGCGTGGGCCGCATCCTTCGAGACGCGGCCTTCGGCCGCTCCTCAGGATGAGGAACTAACTCCTCATGGTGAGGAGCCGTGCGGAGCACGGCGTCTCGAACCATGAGGCCAAGGAGTTTCAATGCGTTCTTTGCTGTTCGTTCCCGCCGACGGCGGGGCCAAGCTCGACAAGGCCTTTGCCAGCGGCGCCGATGCGGTGATCCTCGATCTCGAGGATTCGATCACGCCCGAGCGCAAGGAGCTGGCGCGCAAGGCGGCGCTCTCTTTCTTGAAGGATGCGGCAGCGAAGACCGCGAGGCCTCGCCTCCTTGTGCGCATCAACGGCCTCGACACCGGCATGACCGACGCCGATCTCGACGCCGTGGTTGCGGGCCGACCCGACGCCATCATGTTTCCCAAGGCGGAAGGCGGCGCCACCGTCACGCATCTCGACGCCAAGCTCACCGCGCGCGAAGCCATCGCCGGTCTGCCTGAAGGCGCGATCAAGATTCTGGCGCAGACGGTGGAGACGGCCGTGGGCGTCTTCACCGCCGGCAGCTACCGCGATTGCAGCGCGCGGCTGATCGGCATGACCTGGGGGCCGGAAGATCTGTCCGCCGAAATCGGCGCGCAGGCCAACCGCGACGAAAACGGCGTGCTCACCGAGCCCTATCGCCTCGCCCGCGCCGTCTGCCTGCTTGGCGCCACCGCCGCCAAGGTGCCGGCCTACGAGACCATCCATGTCGACTTCCGCAATCTGGAAGCTCTGCGCAAGGATACAGAAGAGTCGCGGCGCGACGGTTTCGCCGGGCGGCTGGCGATCCACCCGGCGCAGGTTGCGGTGATCAACGAGGTGTTCACGCCGAGCGCGGGCGAGATCGAGAAAGCCAAGACAATCGTCGCCGCCTTCGCCGCCAAACCCGGCGCCGGCACCGTCGGCATCGACGGCAAGATGTACGACCGGCCGCATTTGTCGCGGGCGCTGCGGCTGCTGGACAGCGTGAAGAGCTGACGCGTGTCCCGGACGCGGTGCAGCGCGTTAGCGGTGCACCGCAGATCCGGGACCTTGGCAAACTCAGAATTCGGAAAGGTCCCGGGTCTGCAGCGCATCTGCGGAGCATATTGCCAGGGCAAAAGTGATCGTCGCGGCCTTCGCCGCCAAGCCCGGCGCCGGCACCGTCGGCATCGACGGCAAGATGTATGACCGTCGCATTTGCTGCGGGCGCAGCGGCTGCTAGACAGCGTGAAATAATCTTCGCCATCATCATCCGCGAAAGCGGATGATCCAGTAATCGCCGGAGATTCAATTCAACCTGACGACTTGGTGCTACTGGTGCCCGCCTTCGCGGACATGACGGCGTCATTTTCTGTACACCGCTTTCGGGTCGAACGTCTTCTCCTCGCGGAATTCGAGCGCCTGCGCCGCCTTTCCCAGCGGCACCGCACGATAAAAGCACGAGCGCCGCCCGGTGTGGCAGGCGCCTTCGCCCACTTGCTCGACCTTGAGCCAGAGCGCGTCCTGGTCGCAGTCGACGCGCAGTTCCTTGACGTGCTGGACGTGGCCCGAGCTCTCGCCCTTTTTCCAGAGCGCCTTGCGCGAGCGGCTGTAATACCAGGCCTCGCCCGTGGCGATGGTCTTGGCGAGCGCTTCGGCGTTCATGTGCGCGATCATCAGCACCTCGCCGGTCGCAACATCGGTGGCGACAACCGTGATCAGCCCGTCGGCGCCGAATTGCGGCGTAAAGGCCGTGCCTTCTTCGATCTCGGATTTGCCAGCCATCGCGCTCAATCTCCGAGTCATGCCCGGGCCTGACCCGGGCATCCATGATGCAGGTCCAGCTCACGCGAACCTTGCGACTTAAGCGTTTCTACCGTTGAAAGGCATCATGGATTGCCGGGTCAAGCCCGGCAATGACCACACGTTAATTTCCGACACCTGAAACGGAGCGCGACTAGCGTTGCGCCCCGCGCAGCATGGTCATGAACCGCACCTGCTCGTCCGCGATGTCGCGGAAGGCGCCGGTGAAATGCGTCGTCACCGTCAAGGCGCCCGGCTTCTGCACGCCGCGCAGCGACATGCACATATGCTCGGCCTCGATCATCACGGCGACGCCGCGCGGTTTCAGAATCTCGTCAATGGCGGTCGCCACCTGCGAGGTCAAATGCTCCTGTGTCTGCAGGCGCAACGCATAGACGTCGACGAGGCGCGCGAGCTTCGACAGACCCACCACGCGGTCGGTCGGCATATAGGCGACATGTGCCTTGCCGAAGAACGGCATCATGTGATGCTCGCAATGCGAATTGAAACCGATATCCTTCACCAGCACGAAATCGTCGTAGCCGCCGGTCTCGCTGAAGGTGCGGTCGAGCACTTCGGCGGGGCATTCGCGGTAGCCCTGATAGATTTCCTCATAGGCATCGATCACCCGCTTGGGCGTGTCGAGCACGCCCTCGCGCTTCGGATCGTCGCCGGTATAGGCAATGAGCGTGCGTACCGCAGCTTCCGCCTCGTCGCGCGAGGGACGTGGGCCGGCCGGCTTCGGCGCTGCCCGCACATGCTCTGAAAGGCCCTGTTTGGGCCACGGCGTAACCTTGCTGCTCTTGACGTCCATGACGCGTCTCTCCGTTCGACCGGCACGCGCGGGTGCCGGATGTGTCACCGGGGTCGCTGCGTCAGCCCGTCCGTGGACGGGCGCAGAACGCCGCATGCCCGACATGCGCAGCTTTCGCCGTGCCGGCGCGAGAACCCCTTCTCGCACCCTAGGGCCACTCCCTATATATTCGATTGCGCGGCACTGGCAATGTGCCGCAACGGAATAGCGATAAAACATCAATGCTTAACGAGGTTTACAACGACCGAATCCTGGAGCTGGCGGGCAATATCCCAAGGCTTGGACGCCTTGCCGGCCCCGATGCCAGCGCCACCGCGCATTCCAAGCTGTGCGGCTCGACCGTCACCGTTGACCTGAAAATGGACGGGCCCGTGGTCACCGATTTCGCCCATGACGTGAAGGCCTGTGCCTTGGGCCAAGCCTCGTCCTCGATCATGGCGCGGCACGTGATTGGCGCCAAATCCGCTGAGCTGCGCGCTTTACGCGAGACCGTGCGCAAGATGCTGAAGGAAAATGGCCCGCCGCCCAGCGGCAAATGGGCCGATATCGCGGTGCTCGAGCCGGTGCGCGACTATAAGGCGCGCCACGCCTCGACGATGCTCACTTTCGACGCGGTGGTGTCCGCCCTCGACCAGATCGAAGGCAAGGCCAAGCAGGCAGCGGAGTAATCGACCACGTGTCCCGGGCGCAGCGCGGCACGATGTGATGCGCTGCAGACCCGGAACCTTCACAAATTCTGAATTCGAAAAGACCGCGGATCAGCGGCGCACCACTCCACCATAGTGCGTCGAAGACGCGCGTAAACGCGCTTATGGTTCGTGCCGCGCCGCGTCCGGGGAAAGCTGCCCTATTTGGCGGCGGCGAGGCCGCCGGTCTTGCCTGCCGACAGCTCGGCGCGGTCGCCGATCGCCTTGGCGCAGCTTGCGGCCAGCCGCGGCAAATTCTGCACCGCGCCGGTATTGCCGAGGCGGATACCGGTCGGCGTGACCGCGCTCCTCGTGGTAATCATCAGCGAATGGTTGCCGATGGCGGCAAAGCCGGCAATGAGCGCGGCCGGCACGGTGGCGCTGGCGACGGTGATGAGTTCGTCCGGCTGCGAGCCGCGTTGCGACGAGACCACTTTCAGCGGCGCGGATTTGCTCCCCACGGTCAGCGTGACGCCGGTCAGCGCCGCCGGCAAGGGATGCTGGTCGGCGGCGTGGCGGCGTTCGGCATAGCTCACGTCATAGCCGTCCGGCCCGTTGCAGGCGACGTTGAGATCGAAGCTGCCGATATCCTCGCCTTCGATGGTGAGCGGATGCCGCCGCGCCAGCACTGTCATTCCGGCGCGGTCGACAACGGCCCAACGCTGTTCGCTGATCGCGGTCGGCCGCACGGTGCCGCCTGACGGCGCCATTGCCGCCGGCGCCAGCGCCGCCGCGGCGGCGGCGAAGCCGCAACCGTCGTCGGCGCATGTTCGGACGGCAGGTCGGTCGCGACATGCATGCGGCCGATCTCGTCGGCGCTGAGCCGATGCATCGGCTCCCACGGCGGAATGCGCAGCGACAGATCGAGCATGTCGATCGAGGCGCCCATGTCGACGGTATATTGCGCGAGGCTGCCGATATCGTGTTGCACCAGCACGAGGTCTTCGGCGGAATAATTCGCCGCGGTCGGATCGTCGCGGCGATCGCCGAGCCAGATCTGGTGCACCATCACGCGCGCCTCCGGCGGCACGCTGCGATGCACGCCGCCGAGCAGAACGAATGCGCACATCGACTGGCAATCGGCGCTCGGCGACAGCGCGGCGGACGCCGCGCGCTCATCGCCTTTGTTCAGATCGACGGCGCGGCCGACGGTGGTGTTCAGACCGAGCCTGCGGATATCGCGCCCGAGCCTGATGGCGCCGATCACCGAGCCGCCGTCAGAATCGAGCGCCACGGTCAGGCCGCGCAGGCCGCGGCCTTTGGCGAAGACTTCGAAATCGTGCGGCGTGTCGGCGGTGATGGCGCCGCTCGCTTCGATCCAGCGGCGGCAGTGACTGCCGCAAGCTGCGGAAGCCTCGCCGTTCTGCAGCTCGAAATGCATCGGCAGCGCGCGGTCGGAGGCTCGCGCGGCGAGCGGCAACAGCACAACCGGCGCCGCCAAGGCGAGCGCATAGAGCGAAATCGGGAAGCGAATCATCCTTCCCCCTGTTTCGCCGCGGAGCCCTTGTTTGCAGCGCGGCATGTCCGCGTTCGCGGCCACTGCCTTGCCGGGCTTTCGCAGCGTATGACCCCCGCTGATGTCTTTTTGTACTGAGCGCGCGGATTCGGGTCTAGTGTAAAATGACGGCGTTCGACGAGTTTAATGTTTAAAACCTGAGCAGTTGCACGGGCTTGGAACTTTTGTCGGTGGTGTGGCTTGAGGGAACCTGGAACCGGGCCGCAGGGATTTGCATCGTGGCCGCGGCTGGCCGGCCGCGGGCTGGTCTTGCTCTATCGCTACACCTTGTCGCCGATCATCGGTCCGCGCTGCCGGCATCTGCCGACTTGTTCCGATTACGCCGACCAGGCGATCGCGCGCTTCGGTCTCTGGGCCGGCGCATGGATGGCACTCGCCCGCTTCCTGCGCTGCCACCCCTGGGGCACGTCCGGCCTCGATTTCGTGCCGGAGACATTACCGCCGCGCGCGCACTGGTATCTGCCCTGGCGCTATGGCCGCTGGCGCGGGACGCAAAGCTCGCCGTAGGAATCGGGTGGATCGGGACGCGGTAAGCATCTAGTCCAAGCCATGACCATCGATCGCCAGACCTGGCTGCTGCTGATCCTGCTCTCGGTGCTGTGGGGCGGCGCGTTCTTTTTCATCGGCGTCGCCGTGCGCGAGCTGCCGCCTTTCACCATCGTGCTGGTGCGTGTCGCGCTCGGCACCCTGTTTCTCTTGCCGGTGCTCAAGGCGCTCGGCGGCGCGCTGCCGAGAACCTTGTCCGGCTGGATGCCGTTTTTCGTCATGGGACTGCTCAACAACGTCATCCCCTTTTCGCTGCTGGTCGCCGGGCAGACTTACATCTCCAGCGGGCTGGCTTCGGTGCTCAACGCGACGACGCCGTTGTTCACCGTGCTTGTGCTGGCGGCGTTCGGCGACGAACGACTGATCGCGCGCCGCGTCACCGGCGTGCTGCTCGGTCTCCTCGGCGTGATCGTGCTGCGCGCGCCCTGGCTCGACCAGTCGCACGGGCAGACCGTCGGCATGCTGCTCTGCCTCGCCGCCGCCTTGAGCTACGGCTTTTCCGGCTGGTGGGGCCGGCGCAAGCTCACCGGCGTGCCGCCGATCACCTCGGCGACCTGCCAGCTCATCTGCTCGAGCGTGGTGATGGCGGTCATCGCGGCGATATTCGACCGGCCGTGGCAATTGCCGATGCCGAGCGCCGCCACCTGGGCAGCGCTCATCGGTCTTGCGGCGCTGGGGACTTCACTCGCCTATATCGTGTTCTTCCAGATTCTGAACCGCTCCGGCGCCACCAACGTGATGCTGGTGACGCTGCTGATCCCGGTGACCGCCATCCTGCTTGGTTTTCTGGTGCTGGGCGAGCCGCTCACGGCGCATGAAATCGCCGGCGCCGTCATCATCGGCAGCGCGCTCGCTGGTGATCGACGGGCGCGTGTTCGGCTGGCTGCGCCGGCGGGCCCTGGCGGGAGCCTGACGGCGCGGGTAGTTGCGCGGAATTTTTCTCCTGCTATATCCCTTGCCCAATCGATGTCGCGCTTACCTGCGCTCGTTCGCAGGAGTGAGCAGAAGGAGACGAGACGATGGCGCAGACAGTGGCGCTGACCTTTCCCGACGGCGCACGCCGGGAATACCCCGCAGGAACAACCGGCCTCGACATCGCCAAGGGCATTTCGCCCTCGCTGGCCAAACGCACCGTGGCCATGGCGCTGGACGGCACCGCTCGCCGATCTCGCCGACCCCATCGACCAGCGATGCCAAGATCGAGTTCCTCGACGCGCGAGGACCCGCGCGCGCTGGAGCTGATCCGGCACGATGCCGCGCATGTGCTCGCCGAAGCGGTGCAGTCGCTGTGGCCGGGCACGCAGGTCACCATCGGCCCGGTGATCGAGAACGGCTTTTATTACGACTTCTTCCGCAACCAGCCGTTCACGCTGGAGGATTTGCCCGTCATCGAAAAGAAGATGAAGGAGATCATCGCCCGCGACAGGCCCTTCACCAAGGACGTGTGGTCGCGCGAGCAGGCGAAGAAAACCTTCCGCGACATGGGCGAGAACTTCAAGGTCGAGCTGATCGACGCCATTCCGCAAGACCAGCAGATCAAGATCTACAAGCAGGGCGACTGGTTCGATCTGTGCCGCGGCCCGCACATGACCTCGACCGGCAAGGTCGGCAACGCCTTCAAGCTGATGAAGGTGGCGGGCGCCTATTGGCGCGGCGATTCAAAGAACCCGATGCTCACCCGCATCTACGGCACGGCCTTTGCCAAGCAGGAAGAGCTCGACGCTTATCTCAAGCAGCTCGAGGAAGCGGAGAAGCGCGACCACCGCCGCTTGGGGCGCGAGATGGACCTGTTCCATTTCCAGGAGGAAGCGCCGGGCTCGGTGTTCTGGCATTCCAAGGGCTGGACGCTGTTCCAGGCGCTGGAAAATTACATCCGCCGCCGGCAGACGGAAGAGTTCGGCTTTGCCGAAGTCAACGCGCCGCAGCTCATGGACTCATCGCTCTGGGTCGCCTCCGGCCACATGGCGACCTTCCGCGAGAGCATGTTCCTGACGCAGCCGCGCGAGGACGACGAACGCGTCTTTGTCATCAAGCCGATGAACTGCCCCGGCCACATCCAGATCTTCAAGAACGGGCTGAAATCCTACCGCGACCTGCCCTTCAAGCTCGCCGAATTCGGCAAGGTGCACCGCTTCGAGCCCTCGGGCGCGCTGCACGGGCTGTTGCGCGTGCGCGCCTTCACCCAGGACGACGCACACATCTTCGTCACCGAGGAGCAGATCGCCGCGGAGTCGCTCAAGGTCAACAACCAGATCCTGTCGATCTACGAGGATTTCGGCTTTTCCGACGTGACCATCAAGTTCTCCGACCGCCCGGACAAGCGCATCGGCGACGACGCCATCTGGGACAAGGCGGAGGCGGCGCTGATGGCGGCGCTGAAAGCCTCCGGCCGTCCGTGGGCGCTCAACAAAGGCGAAGGCGCCTTCTACGGGCCCAAGCTCGAATACGTGCTGCGCGACGCCATCGGCCGCGACTGGCAATGCGGCACCCTGCAGGTCGATCTCAACATGCCCGGCCGGCTCGGCGCCTTCTATATCGACGAGCATTCCAACAAGGTGACGCCGGTGATGCTCCACCGCGCCATGTTCGGTTCGCTCGAGCGTTTCACCGGCATCATGATCGAGCACTATGCCGGCCATTTGCCGCTGTGGCTGTCGCCGGTGCAGGCCATCGTCGCCACGATCACCGACGACGCCAACGATTACGCGCGCGAGGCAATTGCTGCGGCGCGCCGCCTCGGCCTGCGCGTCGAGGGCGACTTGCGCAACGAGAAGATCAATTACAAGGTGCGCGAGCACTCGCTGGCCAAGGTCCCTGCCTTGCTCGTCGTCGGCAAGAAGGAGGCGGCCGAGCGCACCGTCTCGGTGCGCCGCCTCGGCCAGGACAAGCAGACGGTGATGCCGCTCGATGCCGCTTTGAAAGCTCTCACCGACGAAGCGGTGCCGCCGGACGTGCGGCGGGCGCGCAAGGCTGCATAACAAGGGAGGAAGAAAAATGCCCAAAGGCTACTGGGTGACCTGCTACCGCACGATCAAGGACCCTGAAAAACTCGCGGCCTATGCCAAGCTTGCCTCGCCGGCGACCGTTCCCTTCGGCGCCAAGTATCTCGCGCGCGGCATGGCGGCGGCCGTCTTCGAAGCCGGTCTCAAGCAGCGCATCGTCATCACCGAATTTCCCAGCGTGGAACAGGCGATCGCCGCGCACAACAGCCCGGCCTACCAGGACGCGGTCCGCGTACTCGGCGACGGCGCCGAGCGCGACGTGCGCATCGTCGAAGGGCTGGAGTAGTCCGTTTATTTCTGCCTGGCGATATAGGCCGCCAAGTCCGCGGCGTCGTTGCGCGACAGGCCCATGTCCGGCATTTTCGGATGCGGCTCCAGCAGGAAATACGCCAGCCTGTTCACATCGAAACGCGGCATTTTAGCGATGGCGCTAAAAGGCGGCGCTTGCGTCGTGCCGCTTTTCTGCTCCGCCGAGACGATATGACAGGCCGCACACCAGCGCTGGGCCAATACGCCGCCGTGATAGGCGTCCGCGGCAAGCGCCGGAGCGGGCAGCGCCGCCGCCGCCACGATCGAAAGCAATCCGCAAATTTTTGCACGCATCGGCGCTGGCCTCGCGGTCATGTATGACGTCCTTGATAATGCGGCGAGGGATTCGCCGCCGTGAGATATATCAATTCCTAGCCGCCGCTCGCCAGCCGCCCAGGCCTGCGCAGGTCGGACAGCGCCGGGCCTTCCAGCTCGGCGAGGAAGCGCTCCGCCCACTGACCGAGATCGTTCTGCACCAGCACGCGGTAGTTGACCGCGTGACGCTGGCGCCGCTCATCGAGCGACATCGACAGCGCCCGGTTGATGGCGATGGCGACGCCTTCATGATCGTAAGGATTGACCAGCAGCGCCGCGCTCAATTCGCGCGCGGCGCCGGCAAAGCGCGACAGGATCAGCACGCCGGGATCCTCGGGGTTCTGCGCCGCCACATATTCCTTGGCCACCAGATTCATGCCGTCGCGCAACGGCGTCACCAGCCCAACCCGCGCGGCGCGATAGAGCCCGGCAAGTGCCGTGCGGCTATAGGCCTTGTTGATGTAGCGCAGCGGCGTCCATGACGGCTCGCCGAAGCGGCCATTGATGCGGCCGACCGCCTCACCGACCGCGCGCTCGATGACGCCGTATTCGGGAATACCGGCGCGGCTGCGCGGCGTGATCTGCAGATAGGTGACGTTGCCGTGCCACTCGGGAAAAATGGTGAGGAAGCGTTCGAAGGCATTCATGCGCTCGGGCAGGCCCTTGGAATAATCGAGCCTGTCGACGCCGATGATCATGACGCGACCGGACAGGCTTCCCAGCACCTCGGTAACGAAGGCCGAACCCATGGCGCGGCGCGCCAGCCGCGAAAAGGCTTCCGTTTCGACCCCGACCGGGAATTCGCCGACGCGCACGGTGCGGCCTTCGAACGCAAAGCTTGCGCCGTCGATGCGCTTGAGCCCGCATTCGTTCGCCAGATAGCGGGAAAAATTCGTGGCATCGATTTCGGTCTGGAAGCCGACCAGATCGTAATGCCCAAGCGAGGGGATGAGCCGCTCGTGGTTGGGCAGCGCGGTCAGGATTTCCGGCGGCGGACAGGGAATGTGCAGGAAGAAACCGATCTTGTTCTTATGGCCGCGTTCGCGCAGCGCCCTGGCCAGCGGGATCAGATGATAGTCGTGCACCCAGATCACATCGTCCGGCTTGAGCAGCTTTTCCAGATTGGTGGCGAAATATTCGTTGACGCGGAAATAGCCGCTGAGGTCGCGGCGCGTGAATTCGGCAAGATCGAGCCGGTAGTGCAGGATCGGCCACAGCACCCGGTTGGCAAAACCGTTGTAGAATTCCTCGTAGTCGTCCTTGCGCAGCCCGACGGTGACATAGCTGACGTTGTCGCGCTCGATAGTCTTGGCCGGTCCCGGATCGTCCTCGGCGACGCGCCCGCTCCAGCCGAACCAGACGCCGCCGCGTTTGCGCAGCGCCGGGCGGATGGAAACCTCGAGCCCGCCGGCCCGCGTCCCGCTGTCTGGAACACCGACGCGATTGGAGACTATGACGAGCCGCGCCAATACCGGTCTCCCCAGCTACGCGACAATTTGATCGCCGATAAAATCAATCCAGACATCGAATAGGTCTGCGGAAAATTCCCCCACAGCTTTCCGGTCACCGGATGCACGTCTTCCGACAAGAGGCCGTAGCGATTTCGCAGGCGAAGCGCATCGACGAACATATCCCGAGCCTCTTCGCGCCGCCCCGCTTCCCAGATTGCATCGATCAGCCAAAATCGGCAAATCAAAAAAGCCGTCTCTGGCAAGCCGAAGTCGTCGGCAGCAACATACCTCATAACGTGGAAATCGCGGCGAAGTTCATGCTCGATCGCCTTCACGGTCGATGCGAAACGCGGATCGTCGGGCGCAATCAGGCCGATTTCGGCCAAAAGCAGCGAACTGGCGTCGAGATCGTCACTGTCAAAGGCGGCGGAAAAGGCGTTGCGCTTGGGATTCCAGGCGCGCTGAAGCAACTCATCTTTGATCTTGCCGGCGGCCGTGCCCCAATATTGGGCGCGATCGGCGAGGCCGAGATTGTTGGCGATCGCCTGCAGCCGCTGGCAGCCGGACCAGCACATCGCGGCTGAATGCGTGTGCACGCGTTTCTTGCCGCGATATTCCCAGATGCCGGAGTCCGGCGTCATCGCCAGTTTCGCCGCCTGCTCGCCGAGCGGCTCGAGCAGCCGGAACAGCGCCTCGTCGCCCGGCCGCGGCAGCCGGCGGTCGAAGAACATCGGTGCCGCCGCCATGATGATGCTGCCATAGACGTCATGCTGGCCCTGCGCCCAGGCGGCGTTGCCGATGCGCACCGGCCCGTCGCCGCCGAAGCCGGCGAGCGCCGGCGCCTCGCGCTCCTCCAGCGAATCCGTGTGCACGACGCCGTAAAGCGCACGCAGCGTGTCGGCGCGGCCGGCAGCGATGGTGAGAATGTAGGAGATAAAGTCTTCCATTGTCTTGGTCGCGCCGATGCGGTTGAGCGCGCGCACGACGAAGAAGGCGTCGCGCATCCAGCAGAAACGGTAATCCCAGTTGCGCCCCGACTTCGGGCATTCCGGGATGGAGGTCGTCAGCGCGGCAACGATCGCGCCAGTCTCCTCGAAACTGCACAGCTTGAGCGTAATCGCGGCGCGGATGATCTCGTCCTGCCAATCAATCGAGAAAGCGAGCCGCCGCACCCATTCCAGCCAGTAGTCGCGCGTGCGCTCGCAGAACTCGCGGCAGGTCGTTTCCAGCGTGCCTTCGAACGGCTCGTCGACGCCGAACACCATATGCATCGGCCGCGTCAGCACGAACGGAGCCTCGCTTTCGATATAGGACAGCGGTACGTCGGTGGTGACGCGAACGCCCACCTCGTCGCGCCAGAAGCGGATGTGGTTGCTGCCCGAGGTGCGCACGGTCACCGGCTCGCCATGGCGGTGCGTGGCGCGGATGCGGATGGTGATGCGCGGCGTGCCGGCGATCGGCTCGATGATGCGGATCAGCTGCGGCGGCCGGTGGATGCGGCCATATTCCTGAAAACGCGGCGCGAAATCGGTGATGCGCACGGCGGCGCCGTTGCCGTCGATCAGCTCGGTCACGACGATGGCGGTGTTGCGTGAATAGTCCGAGCGGGTCTCGACGAAGCCGTCGAGCACCACGTCGGTGAAGCCTTTTTCCTCAGGCCCGGCGATGAGCCGGCTGAACACCGGGTCGCCGTCGTAGCGCGGCAGGCACCACCAGACGATGCGCGAGGACGGATCGAGCAAAGCCGCGGTGCGGCCGTTGCCGATCACGGCGAGGTCGAGGCCGTAGTCGGTCATGCTGGCGCCCCGCGCGCCGCCAGATTCTTCAAGGCGCGGCGCACCTGCGACGGAGAGTCGAAAATGCCGGCAAGGCCTTCGAAATGCCGGCCGACGGAGAAGCCGAGGCCGTTGAGAGCGGGCAGGATGGCAAACACCAATTCATCGGTCGCGTCGTCGCCGATGAACACCGGCTGACGCCCGGCAAACGGCGGCTGCGTCATCAGCGCGCGCACGCCGTCGCCTTTGCTTACGCCCGGACGTTTCACTTCGAACATGAATTTGCCCGGCTGCACTTCCGTTGCCTCAGCGGGAAAGGCCGCACGGCCGGCATCGATCGAGGCCCGTACGTGGTCTTCGTGTTGCGGCACATTGCGGTAATGCAGCGCCAGCGAATAGCCCTTGTCCTCGACCACGATGCCCGAACCCGGTATCGCCGCGCCGGCCAATTGCCGGCGCAGATCCTGCGGCAGCGGATCGACCGCCAGCGTCACCTTGCCGTCGCGCACACGCATCTCGGCGCCATGGCCGCCGATCGCCGGCAGTTCAAGCGGCGCGAACAGCCGGTCGAGATCGGCGATCGGCCGCCCGCTGACCAGCGCCAGCGCGCCGCCCATCAGCTTGGACAGGCGCGCCAATAACTCGCGCAATTCCGCCGAGACGTGCACCTCGCTCGGCGACGGGCCGATGTCGATCAGCGTGCCGTCGACGTCGAGCAGCAGCGCGATCAATTTCGGATCGAGGGTGGGAAAGATATCCATGGCGGCATCGTTCGCCAACGACTGCGTGATCATAATTGTTCCGACAATAAGTGAGTACGCAGACTGGCGCCTGCCGTCACCTGGCCAGCACTTCGACGTCGCCGTCGACGCCGGTGACGACCTTGAATTCGCGCTCGTAGACCTTTCCCTCGTTGCGGGCAATAGCGCGGTACTCGCCCTCGGCGAGAATAACGCGAGGAAAGGCGCCGATCGATTCCTTGATCACGTCGCCGCCGGGGGTGAGCACCGACCATGCGGTATTGGCGAGCGCCTCGCCGCCCTTCTCGCTCACCAGCTTGAGCGTGATCGCGGCGGCGCGATGGGTCACGGTGATGTCGGTGGCCTTGCCGGCCTGCACCCGGATGTCCGAGCGCACCACCGAATTGGCGTCGCCGTAATTCGAGACGATGTAATAGGTGCCTTCCGGCACAATCACGACGTCGTTGGTCATCACATGCTCGGCGATCGGCCGCCGGTCGCCGGTGGTTTCGAATTGGCTGCCCTTGTAGACCTCGAAGGAAATCTGCCCGGCGGGAATGCGCACGTCGCCGACGCGGCCTTCAAGCCGCAAGCCGCCGGCGGGCAGGTCGAACTGCTCATGCACGGCCGCGGACGCGAGCGTCACCGGCTTGACCGCGGTGGCAAGCCCGAAGCCGACATGCACGATATAGGAGCCGGGCGGCAGCACCAAAGTCGGCGCGGCCGATTTGTCTTCCTTGACCAGACGGTATTTGCCGCTGGCGTCGGGTTTTGCCGCATAGACGCGCCAGGTGAGCCCGCCGCTGATCGCCGGCGCGTCCTTGCCGAAGCGGGCATTGAGCGCCAGCGCGACCTCCCCCGCCGGGACCATCGGCATCGGCGCGCGCGGCGCCGCACTGGACGGCGGCCCCAGTATATTCGCCGGGGGGACCAGCGAGCCGCGGTCGTTCGACGGACCCCAACCCACCGACGGCGAATTCGAGAACAGCGAACTCTGCGCCGCCGCGGCTTGCGGGACGAGCACGCTCACGGCGAGCGCGAGCACCGTCCAGAGGCGGACAGGCGCAATGGTTGTTGCAAATTCCCTGATCATCGATGCAGCGTTTTCACCTTAAATCACGGCGATTTCAAGCCTGCCGCCGCCGGTTTGTCACTGCCGCCGCGCCATGCTAGGCGCAACCGCGCTTTTTTTCGCGTTATGGACTGACATCCGATGCCCGATGCGCTGCATTTGCTGAAAACCCGCCGCTCGGTCAAGCCGATCGAATTGGCCGGCCCAGCGCCGGCGCGCGAGGAGATCGATGCGCTTTTGGCGATCGCCTCGCGCGTGCCCGACCACGGCAAACTCGCGCCCTGGCGGTTCATCGTCTTTGCCGGCGAGGCGCGGCTCGCCGCCGGCGGAAAAATCGCCGCGATTTTCCAGGCCGACCGCCCCGACGCCACGCCCGATCAGATCGCTTTCGAGCGCAACCGCCTGGCGCGCGCGCCGCTGGTCATCGCCGTGGTCAGCCGCGCGGCGCCGCATGTCAAAATTCCGGAATGGGAGCAGCAGCTCTCCGCCGGCGCCGCCGCCATGAGTCTGGTCATCGCCGCGCATGCCATGGGCTTTGCCGCGAGCTGGATCACCGAGTGGTACGCCTATGACCGGCGCGTGCTCGACACGCTCGGCCTTGCGCCCAACGAACGCATCGCCGGTTTCGTCCATATCGGCCGCCCGGCGAAGCCGCCGGAGGAGCGCGAGCGGCCCAAGCTCGGCGATATCGTCAGCTATTACAGCGGCTGAGAGCGCGTGATCCCGAAAAGCCGAGGACCGGTGCACGTTTGATGTTCTACGAGCCTGACAAACGCGATTCCCGGCTGCCGCACGATCCGTTCAAGGCGATTGTGGCGCCGCGTCCCATCGGCTGGGTCACTTCGATGAACGCGAAAGGCGACATCAATCTCGCGCCCTATTCCTATTTCAACGGCGTCAGCAGCAAGCCGAATGTGGTGATGTTTTCCAGCGAAGGCTTGAAGGATACGGTGAGCTTCATCGCCGAGACGAAGGAGTTCGTCTGCAACCTCGCCACCTGGGACCTGCGCGAGGCGATGAACGCGACCTCGGCGCCGCTGCCGCGCGGCGTCAACGAAATGCAGCGCGCGGGACTGGCGCCGGCGCCGTCGCGGCTGGTCAAGCCGCCGCGCGTTGCCGCCTCGCCTTGCGCGCTCGAATGCAAGCTCATCAAGATCGTGCCGATCGAAAGCATCGACGGCACAGCGCTCGACTGCCACGTCGTCTTCGGCCAGGTGATCGGGGTTCATATCGACGACCGCTTCATCGTCAACGGACGACTCGACACCGCGGCGATGAAGCCGATCGCGCGCTGCGGCTATGATCAATACGCCGTCGTCGAGGGCGTCTTCTCCATGCAGCGGCCGAACAAATAGGCGCCGCCGGCGTTTACTATAATGTAATGCCATCGGTGCACCTTCCCCCGTCACGTTTCGGTCACAAGACTCCGTCAGCAGTTTTCACCATACCGACATGAAAAGCTTGTCGGGCCGGCTCGCCCGAACGGACAATTGGGGCACGAGGAGACCGTTTTGGTGTTTGAGGGCCTATTCACGCGTGCGCGCAACGGCGGCGACCGCTCCGCCGAGGCAACGACCGCGCCGGTGCAGCCGGCGATGGTGCGCCCGAGCATCGGGCTGGCGCTCGGCGGCGGCGCGGCGCGCGGCTTTGCCCATATCGGCGTGATGCGCACGCTGATCGCGCACGGCATCGTGCCGGACGTCATCGTCGGCACCTCGATCGGCGCCGTGGTCGGCGGCTGCTACGCCGCGCACGAAATCGACTCGCTGGAAACCTGGTCGCGCAGTCTGACGGTGCGCAGCATTCTCAGTTATCTCGATGTCAGCCTGTCGGGCTCCGGCCTGATCCGCGGCAATCATCTCGCCAGCCGCCTCGAAGAAGTCCTCACCGACAAGCGCATCGATGACCTGCCGATCCGGTTTGCCGCCATCGCCACCGAATTCAATACCGGCCACGAGATCTGGCTGACGCGCGGGCGTCTCGCCGACGCGCTGCGCGCCTCTTACGCATTGCCCGGCATCTTTCCGCCGGTGCGCATCGGCGGACGCTGGCTGGTCGATGGCGCGCTGGTCAATCCGGTGCCGGTTTCGGCCGCGCGCGCGCTCGGCGCCCGGCTGGTGATCGCCGTCAATCTCAACGCCGATATTTTCGGCCGCGGCACCATTATCGCCGATCACGGCTCCGACGCCAGCGACGACGCGCCGCCGGAGATGCCGAGCAGGCTGAGCGGCGTATTCACTGGCAAGCATCCGTTTCGCCAGCTCTTTGGCACCCGCAACCGCCCCGGCATTCCGACGGTGATGGTGGAAGCGTTCAACGTCATGCAGGATCGGATCACCCGCTCGCGTCTGGCCGGCGACCCGCCCGACGTGCAGATCAGCCCGCGCCTCGGCCACGTCGGCTGGTTCGATTTCCATCGCGCCGCGGAAGCCATCGACATCGGCACCGAGGCGATGGAAAAAGCCATCGACGGAGTGACCGAGGCGGTCGCCGCCCTGTCACATCCCGCCAATGTCAACGGCAGCGCTGCGAAATAGCGCGCTTATCGCTCGCGCGTGATTTCATCCGACATCGCTTAGCTCGCCGAAGCGAACTTCGCGAAGGCGGGAAACCGGCTCCCATCCCCGATCAAGTCGAGGACATGCTTTTCGGGATCATGCACTAAGCGGTACGGATGTAGTCGCGCATCGCTTCCGATTCGCGCTCGATCTCATCCACGCGTTGCTTGACCACGTCGCCGATCGAGATGATCCCGATGGTGCGGCCGTCGGCCAGCACCGGCATGTGACGGAATTTTCCCGCCGTCATCCGTTCCATGATGCTGGCGCAGGTTTCATCCTCAACGCAGGTGGTGACGTTGCGGGTCATCGCCTGCCCGACCGGAAGATCGAGCGCCGCGGCGCCGACTTCCGAAATCGTGCGCACGATGTCGCGCTCGGATAATATGCCGGAGAGATGGCCTCCGGCGCCGAGCACCACCACCGCGCCGATGCGATGCGCGGACAGAAGTTTCGCCGCCACCGCAAGCGTTGCGGTCGGTTCGATGCTAACGATGTCGCCGCCCTTCTTGGCGGCCAAGATTTCTTTGACGTTCATGGCAGCCTCCCTAAGACCCGGAGGCAAACGAAACCCGCGACTCTCCAGGTTCAAGACAACGATCCTGCCGCCGTGCCGGTTCCGTCAAGGACTAAAGTCGCCGTGCACCGCCGCATTTAATGCGGCGCTGCACCAACGCTGTCATAGGTCGCCACCGGCGGATCGAACCAGGAAAAAAGCAGGAGGCCGGCGAGAAAGCCGCCGATATGCGCCTGCCAGGCCACCGGTTGCCCGCCGGCCAGCGGCTCGTCGACACCGAACAAAATATTGATGCCAAGCCAGACGGCGAGAAATCCGAGCACGCGCAGATCGGTGAACACGAAGCGAAGCGGAATTGACGGCACGCGATAAGGGTCACTGTCTTGGTCGAGTCGCGGACTGAGTGGGCCGCCGCGCTGAAAGGCAAAGCGCATGGCGCCAGCCATGGTGCCTGAGATCGCAGCCGATGCACCGATCACCGCCGAATTGTCTTCACCATGCGCGACCAAGTGCGCCATCGCGCCGGCCGCAGCGGTGACGGCAAAGAAAGCGAGAAACCGCATTGTGCCGAAGCGCCGCGCCACCGCCGTGCCGAACGGCAAGAACCAGATCATATTGACGCCGAGATGAATCCAGTTGGCGTGGATCAACGAATAGGTGACGAAGGTCCAGAAATCGGCACCCCAGCCGCCGGGCAGAATTTCTCCCAGCACCACTGTGTTGTCATAGCGCGCCGGGACGAACGCGAACAAATCCATGAAATACTGGTCTTGCTCAGGCGTAAGAAACCAGATGCGGACGGCGTGCACGACGATGAGCAGCGCCACGATGAAGCTGATGACGGGGGGGATATTGAACAGCGGTTCGCGTTGCACGGCCGGGGCTACATCTGGGTTCAGGCCACATTGGCCGCTTGGCCGCCTCGCCGCAAGTTAGGGCAGGTGAACAAGGCATAAAAAAGGAGGATTTGCCCTCCATTTTCGGCAGCGTATAGGTCGCCAAGGACCAAAAGCCGCGCACCATTTCACCGCGATTGCAATCTTAACACTAACCCGCGTTCGCATGGGCAGTTCCGCCCACATCGCCGCGCGCGGCACGCGCCCTGCTCCAGCCTGGTTGTCGCGACGATAAGTCGGCGCTTCTGTCCCGATCGGGGACACAATCGATGCCGGCACCGTCTCGCGACGACACAGGTGGTGCCATGAAACACGCTTCCACGCGCGCGGTGTTTGCCTATTGGAATGAACGCCGCGGCAACCGTCCAGCGCCCAGCCGCGCCGACATCGACCCGGCCGGTATAAGCCGCGCCCTCGGCGACACTTTCCTGCTGTCGGCGGATTTCGTCGACCAACTCCGATTTCGGCTTGCCGGTACGCGCGTCTGTGCGCTGTTCTGCCGTGAGCTCAAGGGCGAAATTCTCGCAGGCGCCTGGCGTGAGGACGACCGCAAGGGCATCGAGGATGTGCTGAGCAGCGTCACCGCCGAGACGATCGGCGCGGTCATGGGCCTGACCGGCCGCGCCGACGACGGCGCGGTGATCGACCTGGAAATGCTGCTGTTGCCGCTCGCCCGCAACGGTCAGTCGCGCACCGGCATCTTGGGCGTGCTCGCGCCGGCGACGCCGGTCTACTGGATCGGCGCCAAGCCGCTCGTCGAAATCGAACTCAACACCGTTCGCCATCTCGGTTCGGAACGGGGCAAGGTCACCGCTTCGCGCTTCGCGGCGCCGGCCGGCGGTAGCCAGTTGCGTCGTGGTTTCACGGTTTATGACGGCGGCCGCGTGGAACCTTCAAGCGAACGCGCCAGCTAACGCGCTATTAACGATAGCTCCATAGGTTCGGTGCTTAACTGGACAATTGTCCCAAAGTGCCCGCCGCGCCATGGCCTTGCCGCTGACAAAGCTGAAAATCCTGCCGTTGGCGGAAGAACGCCGGCGGCACCAGCGCGTCAAGGTCAATCTGCTCGGCCGCTACATGCTGGCCGATCGGCGTGAATATCCATGCCAGGTTGTCAACATGTCGCCGGGCGGCATGCTGTTGATCGCGCCGGCTAGCGGCAAGACCGGCGAACGTGTCATCGCCTATGTCGATCATCTCGGCCGCCTCGAAGGCCAGATCGCGCGCCAGGTCGAAAACGGCTTTGCCATGACCATTTCGGCGACGACACGCAAGCGCGACAAGCTCGCCGCCCAGCTCACTTGGCTCGCCAACCGCGACATTCTCAATCTGCCGGAAGATCGCCGTCACGGCCGTTTCGTCCCGCGCAATCCGATGACACGCCTGATCTTGCCGAACGGTACCAATGTTGCCTGCCGCATCATCGATCTCTCCGCCTCGGGCGCGGCGGTGTCGATTGCCCCGAACCTGCGCCCGCCGGTCGGCGCCGCGGTAACGATCGGCAAGACACCGGGCCGCGTGGTGCGCCACATCGAAGACGGCTTCGCCATCGAATTCACCCGGCTGCAGCACCCCAACTCCATCGAAGACAACGTCACCGGCGATTAAGGTCACCAGCCGGTAAATGCCGCGTGCCGGCGCGCGCCCGCGCTGGCGCGACGATGGCGCGCTGCGAGGCATGCCGGCCGTTATCACGATACCGAAGCCTGCAGCCGCCGTTTGGTAAATCCGGCAGCGGAGACGGTCGTATTGGCGCTGCTGCGCCGCCTCCAAATCGATTAATGCATAAAATTTTAGACAAATCGTATTCTTTAAGTTTTTAATCGAATTCGATTCCAATTTATACTGTATTCGTCTCTTTCTTTACTTATGTTCTCTTCAAAATGACCCACTCAACTTAGCGGCGCCGAAAAATGTTTGTGCGAATTGTGGTCCCCAGACGTCGGGAAGGGGCCGCAAATGGGCAGGCCGTTCAAACGAGGATGGAGCGCCGGTGTCGCAGCCGTGATCGGCTGCGCCGTGGTGTTGATGGCGCCGGCACGAAGCGCCGCCGGCGAACGCCTTGCCTCGCTCAATCCGTCAGGCGGCATCGAACGGAAGGCCGTTATCGCCGTCGGCGCGACCACGCGCGCGCCGATCGGCTGGGTCGAGTTCTGCATCCGCTACAAGGGCGAATGTGAAACCAAGCCGTCGGCGCCGCGCGACGTGGTGCTCACGCCGAACGCCTGGGACGACATGCTCAAGGTCAATGCCTGGGTGAACGAGAACATCAGGCCGGAAACCGATCTCGAGCACTGGGGTCTGGTCGAGCAGTGGGATTATCCCGACGACGGCAAAGGCGACTGCGAGGACTATGTGCTGCTCAAGCGGCGCATGCTGATGCAGGCGGGCTGGCCGCGCGAGGCGCTGCTCATCACCGTGGTGCGCGACAAGAAGAACGACGGTCACGCCGTGCTCACGGTGAAGACCGATCGCGGCGAATTCATTCTCGACAATCAGGAGGCGGAAGTCCTGCCGTGGTTCAAGACCGGCTACCGCTACGTCAAGCGGCAGTCGCAATCCGATCCCAACACCTGGGTCGCGCTCGGCGATCCTCCGGCCAATCCGCCGGTCGTTTCGTCGCGCTGAGTTTTAGTTAGGAGAATCGCGGGCCCGGTCACGTCCCCACCCCTCCCCGTCCCCAGACCGGGTCCGTGAGCGGCCGGCCTCCCCCAGGGCCGGCCGCACCTTTTTTAAGGCGCGGGCCGCTAGTCAGTCGATCCGCTTCAAGTCCGTGGCGTATTGTTTCCAGCGCTTCACGTAAATATCGGCGCCGTCGCGGATCATCTCGACCGCCTTGTCGTCGAGCGTGCGCAGCGCACGCGCCGGCGCGCCGACGATCAGCGCATTGTCGGGGAAAGTCTTGCCCTCGGTGATCAATGCGCCGGCGCCGACGATGCAACGACTGCCGACCTTGGCGCCGTTGAGCAGGATCGCGCCCATGCCGATCAGCGTCGTGTCGCCGATCGTGCAGCCGTGCAGGATCACGTTGTGCCCGATGACGCAATTGCTGCCGATCGTCAGCGGAAACCCCGGATCGGTGTGCAGCGTGGCGTTGTCCTGGATCTGCGAGCGCTCGCCAAGCTCGATCCATTCATTGTCGCCGCGCAAGACCGCGCCGAACCAGACGCTCGCCTCGCGCTTGAGCCTGACGCGGCCGATCAACGTCGCGGTGTCGGCAACCCAATATTGTCCCTCGCCGGGAAATTCCGGCTTCTCACCGTCGAACTCGTAGATCGGCATGCGCGCTCCTTTGCGCGCCAACCATCGCAATGATCGTTCCGAAATGGAAGTGCTTAGGCCGCGAGGACGCCGCAGGCCTGCAATGTCGTCACCAGCACGATGCCCGACATCAGGCTCCAGAAGCCGGCGATCAGCGTCGCCAGAAACACGAATTCAAAGCGGCGGCCTTCCTGCTGGCGGCCGAGCAGCGTGTTGCGCATGATCAGGAACGGCGCCGCCAGCATCAACAGCGGCACGGCGGCGACCGTCGAGGGCTTCGCACCCGCCGACAGCAGGCCGAAGCTCGGCGGCCGGCTGGTGGCGAGCTGATAGGCCGACGAGCACAGCCCGGCGACGGCAAAACCGAGCGCCAGCGACAACACCATATGCAGGGATTCGGCGGACATCGGGCCACAACGCGTTACGGGAGCCCGATGTTTTGCAGGGCGCGCGGGCCGGCGCCAGCAATTCCTTAACAGAGGGTTAACGCGCGCGGCCGCAGCCAAACGGGCGCGGCATGACATAATCGCAAACGATTCGTTTTCGGACCCGCCATGACCACCTTCACGCACACCCGCGCGCGCCGGCGCCACCGCGGGGCCAACCCGCTCACCGGCCCGCTGCTGCTGTTTGCCGCCGCGGCGCTCATCGCGGTCGCTTACGTCGCCTATGTGCTGTGGCCGCGCTGGCCGGACGTTCAGGTCGAGCTCGATGCGCCGTCGCTGCCGATCACCATCGCCGGCGTGACCTTCAACATCGAGCCGGCGGCGATCCGCATGGCGGTGCAGCGCAAGCCCGGCACGCAGCAGCGCGTCGATCTCGACTATCTCTGGCCGTCATTGCAGCCGCCCGATCCGGCGAACAAGCCCAGCGTCGGCGCGCCGGTCAACCCCAACGAGCGGCTGTTCGTCACCATTGCCTCCGGCGACGCGACGCTGCCGCTGATGGAGCGCGTCGAGAATATCTATCCGCGCTATCTGGTGGCGGCGCCCGAGCCCGGCCCCGACGGGCTGACGCTGCGCCGCTTCCGCGACGGCACGCCCTATCAGGGCGAGGAACTGGTGTTTGAATCGCAGCAGCCTGCGCATTTCCTCGCCCGCTGTTCGCTGCGCGGCGTGATCAATTCCGGCAGCTGCCTCCTGGAGCGGCGCATCGGCAATGCCGACATCACCATCCGCTTTCCGCGCGACTGGCTCAACGACTGGCGCGGCGTCGCCGCCGGCATCGACACGCTGATTGCGCGGCTGCATCCGAATTGACCGGACGTCCTGAGCAGCGGCATGGGCAAACCATCGGACGTGTTTCGCATCGGAACGGGCGCCGGCTTCGCCGCCGACCGGCTCGATCCGGCCGTGGACCTGGCGCGGCGCGGCAATCTCGACGTGATGGTGCTCGAGTGCCTGGGCGAGCGTACCGTTGCCTTTGCGCATCGCGACCGCATGGCCGACCCGCGGCGCGGCTATAACGCCCATCTCGATCGCCGCATGCGCGCGCTGCTGCCGGCCTGCCGCGCAGCCGGCACGATCCTGATCACCAACATGGGCGCCGCCAATCCGCGCGCGGCGGCGGAACGCACGCGGGAGATCGCGCGCGAGCTCGGCATCAAGGGCCTCAAGATCGCCTGCGTCGAAGGCGACGACGTCAGCGGCTGCGTGCCGCTCACGCAAAGGTTCATGGACGAACCGGGCACGCTCTCCGATGTTGGGCGCCCGATCGTCGGCATGAACGCCTATGTCGGCGCCGATGCCATCGTTCCGGCGCTGGACGCCGGCGCCGACGTGATCATCGGCGGCCGGCTCGCCGACCCGTCGATGTACCTTGCCCCGCTGATGCACCACTACGGCTGGGATGCGGCCGACATGCCCCGCGCCGGCGCCGGCACGCTGGTCGGCCATCTCATGGAATGCGGCATGCAGGTGACCGGCGGCTATTTCGCCGATCCTGGCGTCAAGGACGTGCCCCGCCTCGCGCAGTGCGGCTATCCGATCGCCGAGGTCGCCGCCGACGGCAGCGCCATCATCACCAAGTTGCCGGAGGCCGGCGGCTGCGTCACCGAGGCGACGGTCAAGGAGCAGCTGCTCTACGAGGTGCATGACCCCGCCGCCTATTTGACGCCGGACGTCACCGCCGATTTCAGCCAGGTGCGGCTGTCAACGCCGGCCACGGATCGCGTGCACGTTTCCGGCGCAACCGGCCGCGCCCGTCCGGACAAGCTCAAGGTCACTGTCGGCTTCGACGCCGGTTTTCTCGCCGAGGCGGGCGTGAGTTATGCCGGGCCCGGCGCCGCGGCGCGCGGGCGGCTTGCCGGTGACATTGTCCGCGAACGGCTGGCGCGGACGCAGAGTAATTCATCGGCGATGCGCATCGACCTCATCGGCTGCAACTCGCTGTTCGCCACGGCCGGCGCAAGCGCGGCGGACGCGGAGGATGTTCGCCTGCATGTCGCCTTGCGAACGACAATTCGCGATGAAGCCGAACTGATGCTGTGGGAGGTGGAATCGCTGCTTTGCTGCGGCCCTGCTGGCGGCGGCGGATTTCGCGGCACCATAACGCCCGCAGTGATGACCAAATCGCTCTTGATCGCGCGCGAGGCGGTGAAACCGACATGCGAGATTTTCGTGACATGAGCACGCGCGGCCGCAACACGCCCCGCCTCGTCCGCGACATCGCTCATGCGCGCGCCGGCGACAAGGGCAACACATCGAACGTCAATGTCTGGGTGTACGACCCGGCCGACTTCGAGCTGCTCAAACGCAATGTAACGCCGGAACGCATCAAGCTCGAATTTCCGCGGCTCGTGCGCGGCAAGGTCGAACGTTATGTCATCGAGCACCTGCACGGGCTCAATCTGGTGCTGCACGAGGCGCTCGAGGGCGGGGTCAATGCCTCGCTCAATCTCGACTCGCACGGCAAGTCGTGGAGTTATCTGATTCTGGGCCTGCCGCTCGGGAAGGACTAGTGGCGCTTCTTTGCCCGCTTTTTCTTCGTGCGCTTGAACGGGACGACCTTGGCGGATTCGTTGGCGCTGCGCCGCAGCGCTTCCCTTAAGCTCGCCGGGCGGCCGTATTTTTTCAGGATGTCGCGGAAGGCTTCGTCGGCCAGTTCCTGAAAGGTCTGCATCCGGTCCTTGGCCAGAAGGTCAACGGAGGCCCAGGTCTCGTCGTCGAATTCGATCCGCTTGCCGCGCATCAATCGACCAGATCGACGTCCAGGATCGGCAATTCGAAAATATAGGACTTGCGGCCCTTTTCGTTTTCCAGAAACAGCACGCCGATGAATTCCTCGCCGATATAGGCTTCCACCGAATCCAGCTTCTTCGGCCGGGTGACGACGCGGATATTTTCGTTGTCGAATTTGCGCCGGAGGTAGGCGTTGAGCGTCGGCACCGGCTGGATGCTGGGATCGCTGCCGACCTGGATGACCATGCGGAAATTATAGGAGCGGTCGCCGTCCTCATCATCGACGGTGATCTCGCCGAGATCGTCCTCGCCGACAAAGACTTCGGCGAAATCACCCGACTTCGGCGCCACGCGGATCTGCTGGTTGCCGAAAAGTTTCTTCAAATAAGCGTCGAGTTTTCTGACTTCCGCTACATCCATCGGGCCGCTCCTGATATCTCGCTGCGCCTATTGCCCGATTGAACGCCCGCGCGCAAGCGGATGCTCGTCGAATTCAGCCGTCGAGCATGATGCCGTAGAGCATCTGGTCCATGGCGCGCGACGGCTCGGGGCAACCGGCCTCGCCCACCACTTTCGCCGGCACGCCGGCGACGGTGGTGTTGTGCGGCACCGGCTTGATGACGACGGAGCCCGCGGCGATGCGTGCGCAATGGCCGACCTCGATGTTGCCGAGGATCTTGGCGCCGGCGCCGATCATCACGCCGTGGCGGATTTTCGGATGGCGGTCCTCGTGTTCCTTGCCGGTGCCGCCCAGCGTCACGTCGTGCAGGATGGAGACGTCGTCCTCGATCACGGCGGTCTCGCCGACCACGAGCCCGGTGGCGTGGTCGAGGAAGATGCCGCGGCCGATTTGCGCCGCCGGATTGATGTCGCACTGGAACACCGCCGACGACCGGCTCTGCAGATACATCGAGAAATCGCGCCGCCCGTTCTTCAACAGCCAATGCGCCAGCCGATGTGTCTGGATGGCGTGGAAGCCCTTGTAGTAGAGCACCGGCTCCATGAAGCGCAGCGTCGCCGGGTCGCGGTCGACGGTGGCGACGATATCGGCGCGGAAGGCTTCGCCGATCGTCGGCTGGTCATCGAGCGCGTCGGCATAAGCCTGACGAATGAGGTCGCCGGAAATTTCCGCGCTGCCCAGCCGCTCGCAGACGCGATGCACGACCGCCGTTTCCAGCAAATCGTGATGCAGGATGTTTTCGTAGAGGAAGGTCGCGAACTCAGGCTCCGCCCGCGCCGCCGCCTCCGCCTCCGAACGCACGCGCGCCCAGACCGGATCGACCTTGTCGAGGGCTTTGGCGGGCCGTGTCTGCTGTTGGGCCATGGACGTGTTCTCCGCTGCTTATTCGATCCAATTCCCCGCTTCGCAGGGCTTCTAGCACATATTCGTGGCGCTCAAGAGGGCCTCGCAAGGCGCCCTGGCGCATGGCTCATGCGCGGTTAAGGAAGTCGATAACCCCTTGCTTGAACACCTTATCCCCGACCGCCAGCATGTGGTCGCGGCCCGGAATATCAAGCGCGGCTGCACCGGGAATGAGCGCGGCCAAATCCTGAGCAGAACCAGCGACATTGTCCTTGGTCCCGACTGCCACCAGCACCGGCAGGCGAATCGCCGCGACCTGCGCGCGAGTCAAAGTCTGCCGTGAGCCGCGGATGCAGGCGGCCAGCGCCTTCAAATCCGATTTTGTTTGCTCGGCGAAGGCGCGGAACTGCCGGCCAGTCGGGTCGGTGACATCGGCCAGCGATGGCGCCTCCAGCGCCGCGGCGATACTCTCCGGCAGCCCGACGCCTTCGACCAGATGAATGCCGAGCCCGCCGAGGACCAGCGAGCGCACGCGGTGCGGATGCGCAACGGCGAAGTAAGCACTGATGCGCGCGCCCATGGAATAGCCCATGACGTCAGCACGCTGCAGGCCGAGATGATCGAGCAGCGCACGGACATCGTCGGCCATCTTGGCGCTGTCGTAATCAGCAGGATCGTAAAGCTTTTCCGACTCGCCATGGCCGCGATTGTCGAACGCGATCACACGCCGCCCGTCGCGCCGTAACGTTCCCACCCAACTCGGACCAACCCAGTTGACCTCCTTGGTCGAAGCAAAACCATGCACCAGCACGATCGGCTCGGCATGCGGCTCGTCGCGACCCTCGTCGAGATAGGCGATCTCGACCGGGCCATTAATGAAACGCGGCATGGCCGGGTATTTAGAGTCTGGCGGACCTATAAACAATCGAAAACGCCGCACCTCTAGGCACAGGACACCTGCCCCGCTATGGTGCGCCGCCAGCGCATCATGCCGCTTTTCGAAGGCTTTCCATGGCCGATCACATCGTTCCCCATTTTCACAACGATCCGGGCGTGCCGGTCATCGAGATCGGCGCCAGGGAATTCATGTGCGTCGGCGCGACGCCGCCTTACGATCATCCGCACGTCTTCCTCGACATGGGCAAGGACAACGAGATCATCTGTCCCTATTGCTCGACGCTTTACCGTCACGACCCAAAACTCGATCCGCACGCGGCGCGGCCGGCGGAATGCGCACTGCCGCTGATGGCGTCCGCCTGATCAACAGGCGTGATCGTTAGCAGCGGACCACCCGCCCAGTGCGATTTCAAAGCTGGGGAATAATGCCCGGGAATATTTTGCAACACCGGAATCTTTACCTGTCCGGTTTGAGCTCCGCGCTCGGGATTCTCATTGCTCTCAGCACGCTGACCTGGGGACCGTGGAACGACGAATTCTGGACGATCGCCTCGACCGCGCGAGGGCTGACGGTTCATGAATTCCTCGGCAACATGTATCGGGACCAGCACCCGATCGTCCACTACGGCTTGATTTATCTGGCGCAAGCGAGCGGAATAACCGACATCGCTGCGCTGCGGTTACTCAACATCCTCGGTGTCGTTCTCGTCGCCGTCGTGCTTGGCTACGCCTACCGTCAAAAGGCGATCAATGGCCGACAGATCATGGTCGTTGCCGTGATCTACGCCTCGTCTCCGCTGTTCCTTACGTACTTCTCCGAGCTCAGGGCGTATTTCATCCTGTATTCGGCGTCGATATCGATCTCAATTCTGTGGCTGGCGATCGCGCAGCGCATCGACGAAACGCGCAATGTCTCCCCGGGCATGATCGCGGCATGGGGTTCTTGCCTGGCGATCTTCGCAAACCTGCACTATTTCGCGACGATCTTCGGCGGCCTGTTGACGCTGGCGTTGCTGGCCGATTTGGCCTGGCGCAAGCTCTGGCGCCTCGCCGTCTTTATAGCGGCAATCAGCCTGGCGGCGGCCGTGCCCGCCGTACTTCTCGGCGTAACCCAAGCCAAATTTTCGCTGTCCGGGCAGATGGACTGGATCACGACGACCTTTCCGCAGGCCGTCGTTATCGTCGCCGTCATCGTGGCAAAAGCCGCAGCCTTCAATGTGCCGGCCGTCGGTTGCGCCATGATCGCGGCGCTGACGCCAACTGAAGATCGGGTCCTGCGCCAACGACGGCGCAATATTTTCGTCCTGATCATGATGACAGCCCTGTTCTTCGGCCTGATGATCGGATTGAACGCAATTACGCCTCTGATCTGGGATCGTTATCTCATGTCTGCCGCCGGCGCGGTGACAGTCGCGGTCGCCATTCTCGTGGGCGGACCCAATGCGCCGCAATGGGGCCCCGCCGCCGCCGCCATCGTTGCGATCGCTTGGCAGATTTATGCGATCACCTGGCTCGACTACGACAACAGGGGTTTTACTCCGATCGCCACCGCAATCGTGCAGGCGGCAAAGGAATGCAAGACAACAAAGGTATTCGCGTTCATTCCATCCGAGAATGCGGCGGAGCGTCGGATCGGTTTCAGCTACTACGCGGAAAAATTCCATTTCTCCTATACCGAGATCACGTCGAAATCACCGCAGGCAATCGCGGGCGGAGCATGCCCCAGTCTGTTATGGATTTGGGGAACGCGCTTCGACGCTGGCAAAACTGCGGCACAGATCCTCGGCGCGTACTATTTGCGCGTCGAAGGTAATGCCGTGCTCGACCTCTTCGAGCCCCAGCACTACCAAATTCTCCTCGCCGTCCGATGATCGTGGACAATCATCATAGTGCTTGCTGCGCCATCGATGATAAGCAGACGCCTCGAAGCCAAACGAACAAAGCCAGTTTTATGCAATTCGCCGCTCTGAATGGGCACAATCCGAACGAGAGGTAAGACGCCGTGGTGTCAGGGCGTCATGTGATCGTCGCCGGCGCCGGCATCGCCGGACTGAGCGCGGCGCTTGCCCTCGTGCGCGCCGGCTTGCGCGTCACGGTACTTGAGCAAGCGGAAAAACTGGAAGAGACCGGCGCCGGCATTCAGCTCTCGCCCAATGCAACTCACGTGCTGGACGCGCTCGGCTTGCGCGAGCGGCTCAGGGCTTCGGCAACGGCGCCGGAGGCAATCCGCGTCATGGCCGGACGCTCCGCGCGCGAGATCTTACGCATCCCGCTGGGTGCGGCAGCCGAGCGGCGCTACGGCGCGCCGTTTCTCGTGATCCATCGTGCCGATCTGCAGGCCGCGCTCGCCGATGCCGCACGCGCCAAGCACGACATCACGCTCAAGCTCGGCGTTCAGGTCGCGGATTTCGCGGTCTACGACAAAGGCGTCACCGTACAGGGCCGGCGCGACCGGCAGGTGATCGATGAGCGCGGCATTGCGCTGATCGGCGCCGACGGTGTGTGGTCTGCCTTGCGCCAGCGCATCTTCCGGCAGCGGCAGCCGCGATTCGCCCGCCGCACCGCCTGGCGCGCGCTCTTGCCGCTCGGGGGAATGCCGGACGAATTCCGCGCGCCGCTGGTGCATTTGTGGCTCGGCCAGGACGCGCATCTGGTTCACTACCCGGTGAAGGGCGGCAAACTTCTCAATATGGTCGCCATCGTGCACGAGGACTGGAACGAGCCCGGCTGGTCCGCTCCCGGCGAGCGCGATGCGCTGCTTCGTCACTTCGCGCGCTGGACCTGGTCGGACGAGGTTCGTGAATTGCTGTCGACGCCGCAGCAATGGCTCAAATGGGCCCTCTACGAAGGCCAAGGCGCGTTTCAGGACGGCAAAGGCCCGGCAACACTGATCGGGGACGCCGCCCACCCGATGCTTCCCTTTCTTGCCCAAGGCGCCGGCATGGCCATCGAGGACGCGGCCGTGCTCGCCGCGATGCTGGGGAAACATACCGACAATCCCGGCGCGGCTCTGCGCGGTTATGAGAGCACGCGGCGCCATCGCGTCGCCCGGGTGCAGAACGCGTCGCGCCGGCAGGGCCGCATCTACGGCATGACCGGGCCGGAGGCGCTGATCCGCAATTTCGCGATGCAGGCAATGGGCGGAGAAAAACTGCTCAGCCGCTACGACTGGCTCTATAATTGGCGGGCGCCCCAATTCGCCGAGACAACGAGCCGGTCGTTATGATGTTTCCCGCCACCATTGCCGGCAGCTTGCCGAAACCGTCCTGGCTTGCCGAGCCCAACAAGCTGTGGCCGCAATGGCGCCTGCAAGGCGCCGATCTTGCGGCGGCCAAGCTCGACGCAACGCTGCTTGCGGTCAAACTTCAGGAGGACGCCGGCATCGACATCGTCTGCGACGGCGAACAGTCGCGTCAGCATTTCGTGCACGGCTTCCTCGAATTCGTCGACGGCATCGACTTCGCGCACAAGGTCGAGATGGGCATCCGCGCCAACCGCTACAAAGCCATGGTGCCGACGGTGCGCGGAGAACTGAAGCTGAAGGGCCGCGTCCACGAAGCGGAAGCGCGGCATGCCCGCGCGCACACCAGGCGCCAATTGAAAATCACGATGCCGGGGCCGATGACCATTGCCGACACGATCGCGGATGCCCATTACGGCGACAAGATCAGCATGGCGATGGCCTTTGCCGGTCTGCTTAATCAGGAAGCGCGCGCGCTGGAAAAAGATGGCGTCGACGTGATCCAGTTCGACGAGCCGGCCTTCAACGTATTCACCAATGAGGTCGCCGGCTGGGGCATCGAGGCGCTGCACCGCGCCATCGACGGCCTTTCCTGCACCACCGCCGTGCACATCTGCTACGGCTACGGCATCAAGGCCAATATCGACTGGAAGAACTCGCTCGGCGGCGAGTGGCGGCAGTACGAGGAGATTTTTCCGGCGCTGGCGAAAAGCCGCATCGGCCAGGTCTCCCTCGAATGCGTCAATTCGCGCGTGCCGATGAAGCTGCTGTCTTTGCTCGACGGCAAGGACGTGCTGGCCGGCGTCATCGACGTGGCAACCGACGCGATCGAAACGCCGGAGCAGATCGCGTCGCTCATCGGCGATGTCATGAAATACGTGCCGAAGGAGCGCATCGTCGCCTGCACCAATTGCGGCATGGCGCCGATGCGCCGCGACATCGCCGAGGCCAAGCTCGTCGCCCTCGGCCAGGGCGCCGCGCTGGCGCGCGAACGCTTCGGCTGACGCGATGCGAAGCAATTCCCGCTCGTCGCTCCCCTCCCCCTATTTCCGCGAGGAACACGAGGCGCTGCGCGCGCAACTGCGCCGTTTCGTCGACGAGGAGATCAAGCCGCAGGCGCTGAAGTGGGAAGAACAGGGCTTCGTGCCGCGCGAGGTGCTGCGCCGCATGGGCGGGCTCGGCTTTCTCGGCATCCGCTATCCGGCCGAGTACGGCGGCTCGGAGATGGACATCTTCGGTTCGATCGTGCTTGCCGAGGAGCTCGGCCGCTCGACCTTCGGCGGCACCGCGATCACCGTGCTCGTGCACACCGACATGGCCTCGGTGCACATGGCGAATGCCGGCTCGCCGGCGCAGAAGGCGCGCTGGATGCCGGAGATCATCGCCGGCCGCGCCATCACCGCGGTCGCGGTGACCGAGCCCGACGCCGGCTCCGACGTGAAAGGCATGCGCACCACCGCGCGCCGCGACGGCGACTTCTACGTGATCAACGGCAGCAAAGATGTTCATCACCAACGGCGTGCATGCCGATCTCTATTTCGTCGCCGCCAAGAACGACGCGTGCCGCGCGTTCGGCAAAGGCTGTGTCGATGTTCATGGTGGAGAAAGGCACGCCTGGCCTGCGCGTGAGCCGCGCGCTCGACAAGCACGGCTGGCGCTCCTCCGACACCGCCGAACTTGTCTTCGAGAACTGCCGCATCCCGGCCGCCAACCTGCTCGGCGAGGAAGGCCACGGCTTCTACGCCATCATGCGCAACTTCCAGAACGAGCGCACGGTGATCGGCGCCATGGCGATCGGCGAGGCGCAGACCGCGCTCGAATTGACGCTCGACTACGTGACCACGCGCAAGGCCTTCGGCTCACCGCTCTACGAGAAGCAGGCGATCCGCCAGCGCCTCGCCATGCTTGCGGCGCGGGTCGAGGCCGGGCGCCAGCTCGTCTATCACGCCGCCTTCCTCGACGCGCAGGGCGTCGACTGCACGCGCGAAGTCTCCATGGCCAAGGCCTACTGCGGCGAACTTGTCAATCAAGTCATGTACGACTGCGTGCAATTCCACGGCGGCATGGGCTTCATGCGCGAGAGCACGATCGAGCGCATGGCGCGCGACGCCCGCGTGCAGGCAATCGGCGGCGGCGCCACCGAAGTGATGCTCGAGGAAGTCGCCAAGCGGCTCACCCGTTAGCGCGAAGCGCGGCCCATCACGTCCATCAGTTCGGCGACCTTGCGCCGCTGATCGGACTTGTCGCCGCTCTTGATCGCGTGCTCGACGCAATGGGCGACGTGATCGCGCAGGATTTCCTCCTCGACGCGGCGCAGCGCCGCGCGCACGGCCGCGATCTGTGTGACGATGTCGATGCAATAACGGTCGCCCTCGACCATGCGCGCGAGCCCGCGCACCTGGCCCTCGATGCGGCCGAGGCGTTTCAGCGTCGACGCCTTGCTGTCCTTTGCCATGCGCGTTATATACCCCCTGGGGGTATCTGAGGCAAGGGTGAAGGTCGTGAGCATGGCGGCGGACCATCATTACCATCGCGCGCCGGCTGTGGGCGGCGCGGCCGACCCCGTCTGCGGCATGAGCGTCGATCCGGCAACCGCCAAGCACCACGCCGATTATCAGGGCAAGACCTACTATTTCTGCTGCAACGGCTGCCGCACCAAGTTCGCCGCCGACCCAGAGAAATATCTAGGCAAGCGCGCGCCGGCGATCGAAGGCGCGATCTACACCTGCCCGATGCATCCGCAGATCCGCCAGGTCGGCCCCGGCGCCTGCCCGATCTGCGGCATGGCGCTGGAGCCGGAAATGCCTTCGGCTGCGACCGGCCCCAATCCCGAGCTCGTCGACATGACGCGCCGGTTCTGGATCGGCCTCGTGCTGGCGATCCCGGTGATGGTCATCGAGATGAGCGGGCATTTCGGCGCGCATTGGTTTGCGCCCGCGCTCTCCAACTGGATTCAGTTCGCCTTCGCCACGCCGGTAGTGTTGTGGGCGGGCTGGCCGTTCTTCGTGCGCGGCGCGCAGTCGCTCGTTACCCGCAACCTCAACATGTTCACGCTGATCGCCATGGGCACCGGTGTCGCCTATGTCTACAGCGTCGCCGCCACGCTCGCGCCGGGCATTTTCCCGCCGGAGTTCCGCATGCACGGCGCGCCCGCGGTCTATTTCGAGGCTGCCAGCATGATCACCGTGCTGGTGCTGGTCGGCCAGGTGCTGGAGCTGCGCGCGCGCGAGGCCACCTCCGGTGCCATCCGCGCGCTGCTCGATCTGACGCCGAAGACCGCGCACCGCGTCACCGACAAAGGCGACGAGGAAGTTTCCCTCGATGCCGTCCATGTCGGCGATCAATTGCGCGTGCGCCCCGGCGACAAGGTTCCGGTCGATGGCACCGTGCTCGAAGGCCGCTCCTCGCTCGACGAATCCATGGTCACCGGCGAATCCATGCCGGTCACTAAAGAGGCGAACGCCCGCGTCATCGGCGGCACCATCAATCTCAGCGGCAGCTTCGTCATGCGCGCCGACAAGATCGGCCGCGACACACTTCTGTCCCAAATCGTGCAGATGGTGGCGAGCGCGCAGCGAAGCCGCGCGCCGATCCAGCGGCTGGCCGATCAGGTCGCCGCCTGGTTCGTGCCGACGGTGATCGCGGTTGCGCTCGTTGCCTTCGCGGCCTGGGCCTGGTTCGGCCCGGAGCCGCGTTTCGCTTACGGGCTGGTCGCGGCGGTGAGCGTGCTGATCATCGCCTGCCCCTGCGCGCTGGGGCTGGCCACGCCGATGTCGATCATGGTCGGCGTCGGCCGCGGGGCCCAGGCCGGCGTGCTGATCAAGAACGCCGAAGCGCTGGAGCGCATGGAAAAAGTGGATACTTTGGTCGTGGACAAGACCGGCACGCTGACCGAAGGCAAGCCGAAAGTCGTTGCTGTCATCGCCCTGCCCGGTTTCGGCGAGGCAAAAGTGCTGCGCTTCGCCGCGAGCCTCGAGCGCGGCAGCGAACATCCCCTCGCCGCGGCGATTATCAAGGCGGCGGCCGAGCGCGGGATCGAGCTTGACGCGGCGCGCGGCTTCGACGCGCCGGCGGGCAAAGGCGTCATCGGCATGGTCGAGGACGCGCGGCTCGCGCTCGGCAATGCGAAATTTCTCACGGAGCTGAACATCGATGTTGCGCCGCTGGCGCAAGAGGCCGAGCGTCTGCGCCAGGACGGCGCCACCGTGATTTTCCTTGGCGTCGACGGCAAGCTCGCAGGCGCCATCGCCATCGCCGATCCGGTGAAGGAAACGACGCCCGCTGCGCTCAAGGCCCTCGCCGTGGACGGCATCAAGGTGGTGATGCTCACCGGCGACAACCGCACCACGGCGCAAGCGGTCGCCCGCCGTCTCGGCATCGAGCAGGTGGAAGCCGAGGTGCTGCCGGAGCAGAAAAGCGCAGTCGTCGAGAAACTCAGCCGCGAAGGCCGCGTCGTCGCCATGGCCGGCGACGGCGTCAACGACGCGCCGGCGCTGGCCGCGGCACAGGTTGGCATCGCCATGGGCACCGGCTCGGACGTGGCGATCGAAAGCGCCGGCATTACCCTGGTCAAGGGCGACTTGACCGGCATCGTCAAGGCACGGGCGCTGTCGGTTGCGGCCATGAGCAATATCCGGCAGAACCTGCTGCTCGCCTTCGTCTATAATGCCTCCGGTGTTCCGATTGCCGCCGGCGTGCTTTATCCGGCTTTCGGTTTGCTGCTCTCGCCGATCATCGCCGCTGCGGCGATGGCATTGTCCTCCGTCAGCGTCGTCGGCAATGCCCTGCGGCTGCGCCACGTAAAACTCTAGGGTCTGCATGCGCCGGATTTTTCTCGCTTGCCTGAGTGCAATGCTCTGCGCCGGCGCCGCTCCCGCGGCGGACTGGCAGCTGCAGAAGGTCAATACGCCGGCGCGCGTGACGGCGGTGGAAACAGTTGACGGGCAGGTTCGCGTCAATGCCGGGGGGCTTTGGTATCAACTGTCGTTTTCCGGCGACATAGCCGCGTTGAAATTCATCGATACGCCGGCAAAGCCGCAGGAGCCGGCGGGCGCGCTGCCCGACGGCCATGTTGCCGTCGGCACCAACGACATCGCCCGCGCCTGGCTCGCGCAGCCGACCAGCCGCTACGATCACGGGATTCTCGGCGACAAGATCGAGGCCGGCAGCCTGATCATCGAAACGCGCGAGGGCAAGCGCCAGGAGGTCAAGCTCGATGACGACGCCGTCTTCGAGGATCTAAAGCCGCGGCTCGCCGATCTCGACGGCAATGGCCACGACGATATTGTCGTGGTGAAGTCCTATCTCAAGCTCGGCTCGGCGCTGGCGGTGATTGCCGAGCGGCGCGGTCATTATCAGATCGTCGCCGAGACGCCGCCGCTTGGGGGGCCACATCGCTGGCTCGATCCTGTCGGCATCGCCGACTTCACCGGCGACGGCAAGCTCGACATCGCGCTGGTGCGCCAGCCGCATGTCATCGGCATGCTCGAGCTCTGGAACTGGACCGGCAACGCCCTGCACAAGGTCGCGGAGCTGCCCGACACCACCAATCATATTGCCGGCACGCGCGCGATCGACATGGGCGCGGTTGCCGATTTCGACGGTGACGGCGTCGCCGACCTCGCTTTGCCCTCGCTCGACCGCAAGAGCCTGCGCTTTGTCTCCTTCGCGCCGCAGCCGCGCGAGATCACAAATTTCCTGCTGCCGGCAAAGGCGCAGACGAATATCGCCCTGATGCGCATCGGCACGGCGCCGGTGCTGGCGCTCGGTCTCGCCGACGGATCGCTTGTCGTCATCCGGCAGCCATAGCGTACGCCCGCGTAAAGCACGTCTTCGACCTGATCGGGGATGGGCATCGGGCCTCGAAGACGATCGTGCGCAGTAATAGTGCAAACATCAGCGGGTGGTTTTGTCGCCGGCGCGGCCCGCCGGCGCCGCTGCGGCCGGCAGATTCGGGCAGTTCTTGGCGGCCGCGGATTTCCGCAGCTCGTGCATTTCGCCGCGATTGGCGAGGTAATCCGGCTCATAAGCAATGTTGCTGATGAATTGTCCGCTGGCGTCCTTGCTGGCGCGCGCCATGAGCCCTTCGAGCCTTTGTCCCTCCGTCTCCGTCACCTGCATCTGGTCGGCGATTTGCGGGCAGGTATAAATGTCGTATTTGCCGGGGGCGACCAGCAGGCTCGACATCTGTTGCGAGGTGCCGCAGGCGGACAACAATACCGCCAGCGCGACGCTGAGCAACGCCGCGCCCTGTCTCACCCTTCGGCTTCCGGTCCCCACCATCGGCCGTCAGTGTCGGGCCAATTTGTTTATTTTTGGTGCGGACGCCGGGAACTCGAACCCGGACGGCACTACGCCCAAGGGATTTCCATCTATTTGATATCGCTATATCAATTAGTGGACTATTTTCTTATGCGCACGAAACTGTCTAAGTTTTTGACGCTTTTCAAATCTTCAATCCGATAGCCCGATTCCGCTGGGCAAGGGCCGGCTTCGAACCGCCACCAAAAATGGCGCGCGCCGCGAACGCAGCGAAGGGCCAGGATCGGACCTGACTGCCAATTAAAATTCGGCAATGCACTGCGATGTACGCGTCGCGTTTGCATCAACCCTTCAATGGCCGCCGCTTCGCTCTTAACGTTACTTAGTGAGGTAATTTAGCAGATTACGTGGTCGCAGCGAAAAAGCGCGACTAGAGATACCGGCACGGCGCCATGCAAAAGTGTAATTTTTCGGTTGGAACCGATGCATCTGTTGTTTCAGCGATTGCTCTCAACAATTCGACATTTTTGCGGTGCTCGGCGCGGAAATGTTTCGCTGACCTTTGCATTGACCGCTATTCCGCTGATTTGCTGTGCCGGCGCGGCCGTCGATTACAGCCATTCGAATTCAGTCAAGGCAGATCTTCAGGCGGCACTTGATTCCACCGCGCTGAGGCTCTCGAAGGAAGCGGCTTCGACCACCGCCGCGCAGCTGCAAGCCGACGCGGTGAAATTTTTTACTGCGGTATTCAATCGACCTGAGGCCAAGAATATCCAGATAACCGCCGCTTATTCGAACGGTGGCGCCTCCAACGTATCGGTCAGCGGGTCCGCTTCGCTTTCAACGAATTTCATGCAGCTTGTTGGCATCAAAAATGTCGCTATCTCTGGCTCATCGGTCACCAAGTGGAGTTCGCCGCGGCTGCGCGTCGCGCTTGTGCTCGACAACACGGGATCGATGGCCGACCACGGCAAGCTCAGCGCGCTAAAGACGGCGACCGAAAATCTGCTCGTGCAGCTGCAGTCCGTGGCGTCGAACAATGACGACGTTTACGTGTCGATTGTTCCTTTCGTCAAAGATGTCAACCTCAATCCAGACAATTACGCCGCAAACTGGATCGATTGGACAGATTGGAACGCGAACAACGGAACGTGCAGCAAAAGTCAGCACGGGAGCTCGGGAACCACCCAAAGCACGTGCCGTGGAACCTGGAAGCCGGCGAACCACAACACTTGGAATGGCTGTGTCGTGGACCGCGGCGGCGAGAATGCCCCTGACCCGGCTGACTACGACACCAACGTCGTTCCACCGGCGCCGGGTACGAAAGCGACACTATTTTCCGCCGAACAATATTCTTCGTGCCCGCAAGCCGCGGTGGGCCTGAGCAACGACTGGTCGGCGATGACTCGGCTTGTGAACAACATGTCGGCGGTCGGCAACACCAACCAAGCGATTGGCCTTGCCTTAGGCTGGATGTCGCTAAATGGCGGCGGGCCGTTCACGGTGCCGCGACTGGACCCAGACTACGTCTACTCGCAAAGCATCATTCTGTTGTCCGACGGATTGAACACTCAAGACCGTTGGTACACAAACCAATCATCAATCGACGCGCGGCAACAAAAGACGTGCGACAACATCAAGGCCGCCGGCATCACGCTTTATACTATTCAGGTAAATACCGATAACGATGTCACCTCTGCCTTGCTGAAAAAGTGCGCAAGTAGCCCGGATAAATTCTTTCTCCTGACCTCAGCGGATCAGATCCTGCCGGCCTTTAATTCGGTCAGCGCGAGCCTTATAAAATTATACATTGCAAAATAGGGCCATAAGCCGCACCGCGAGGCGCCTCTTTATGGTCTTGCGCAAGCGAGCGCTGGCTGCAAAAGATCAAGGTCATTGCTGGATCAACGCGGCAGCCGAAGCCCGCATGCACTCGGCGGCGCGCCACGGGCGCGTTTGAAGCATCCGGCTGACCACTCTTAAACTTAACGCGAAACGTTACGGCGCAAGTGAATCGACTCGCGCCGGCCGAACGGCGCTCTGCGGCGGCGCCAAGTAATGTTACTTCCAAGAACCGCTAGGCGTCTGGCGTGAGATTGCGTAGCCATGACGAGTTGTCAATCTCTTGGAGGTTCCGATGAAATTCTTTGATCGCTTCATTAAAGACGAATCCGCCGCGACCGCCATCGAGTACGGCTTGATTGCGAGCCTGATCTCTGTCGTGATCCTCGTGGCGGTCACTGACGTAGGCACCTCGCTCAAGGCGACCTTCACGACGGTTTCAAACGCCCTGAAGTAAGCGACGCTTTTCTTCGTATCTGCGATGGAAGAAGGAATTAACAGCCATGCCCGAATGCAAATCCGCGGGCGCCGTCGGCAAGAAACGAGGCATCCTCGTCACCACTGACGCGGAGTTCACGCACTTTGTGCGCTCCGCTTTTAGTGGTGACACCACATTCGAACTTTCTGTTGTCGACAATTTGCTTCGCGACGGGCGAATAGGAACCGAGATCGGCACCGCCGCGGTTGTGATCGTTGACTTGAACGGCGACGCACAGAATTGGTCCGACCTTGAGCGTCTCGCGAGTAAAGTTGGGGCACAGCTTCCCATCATCGTTGTTCTCCGCGCGTTCGATGGAACGATCGCTCGAAAACTCGTTCAAATGCGCATCGCCGACGTTTTGGTGAAGCCGGCTGCAGCAAGCGACCTCGTTCGAGCGTGCTATCGAGCGGTCAAGGGTGCAGGTGTCGGCGAAACAAAAGACAGCAAGATCTTTACATTCTTGCCGGTGGCCGGCGGTGTAGGAGCCACCACCTTGGCAATCCAATCGGCGATGGCCTTGCTCGGCAATAACTCACGCAGGAATCAGCTAACCTGCCTCGTTGACCTCAATTTCGACCGTGGTGCCTGCGCGGATTATCTTGATATCGAGCCGCGCTTTGATTTGACCGAGGTTGAACCAAACCCGGGACGCCTCGATCGGCAATTGCTCGACGGGATGGTATCGCATCATTCCAGCGGCCTCGCCGTTATTGGCGCTGCAAGTCGTCCGGCCGAGTCGCGCCCCGTCGACCAGCATGTCGTGATGGGATTGCTCAATATCGTTTGCCAATGTTACGACCATGTCGTCATTGACATGCCGGCAAATTGGTGTTCGTGGACCGACAATGTGCTGCTCGGATCAAACCGGCTATTCCTTGTCAGTGACATGACTGTGCCGAACATTCGGCGTGCCAAGCAACTTGCCACGGCAATTTCCATCAAGCTCGCGCAGGGGCCAGGCCCGAAGGTAATAGTCAACCGCTTTGAACGGCATTTTTTCGCTCCGGGAATGCGGCACAAGGACCTCAGGCAGGCGCTCGGCGATGCCTTCGTTTGCACCGTTCCCCTTAATCGTCGGTTGGTCAGCGAAGCGATCGATCGCGGTGTTCCTCTCGACGAGGTGCAAAGAGGCAATAATATAGCTGTCGCAGTCAAAAAGCTGATGTTTCCGCGCCCGATCGCGAAGAGCAAGGCGCCTTCGCCATTAAAGAATCACAGCGGCGCTCTGAGCTGGGCCCAGCCGTAAACTGCGCGCGCTCGCACACCCGGCGCATCGATGCAGGCGCCCTTAACGAGAACCCTTCACGAGACCAGCCATGCAAAACCGTTTTCCCGTTAAGGCAATTGTCGCGCCGTCGGTCATTCCGTCGGTGTCCGAAGATTTAGCGGAAAATGGCGCCGAGGCTGCAAACTCAGCCGCAAATTTGGCCGCCACCGACGTTGCGGTAGCAGTCAATTCGCGGCTCAGCGAAAAGCTGCTCGACGCCCGAGTGCGATTGCACCAGCGCTTGATCGAAGAGATCAATCTTTCGGTGCTGGAGAAAATGCCCGAAGTGCAAATTCGGCAATATGTTTCTGAGCTTATCTCCAAATATACCGTAAACGAGCGCATCGTACTCAATTCCCAGGAGCTCGATGATTTCGTTACCGAAATTCTCAATGAAATGACGGGCTTCGGTTCGATCGAGCCTCTCCTGAAAGATCCGACAGTCGGCGACATCATGATCAACGGTCCCAACTGTGTTTACATTGAACGATCGGGGGTTATCGAGCGGACCCAGGTGCGCTTCAGGGACGACGCGCACCTATTGCGCATCATCAACAAGATCGTTTCTGCGGTGGGGCGTCGGGTTGATGAATCTCAGCCGCTATGCGACGCGCGTTTGAATGACGGCTCGCGGGTACATGTCGTGCTTCGCCCAGTTGCAATTGACGGCCCGGTAGTCTCGATCCGCAAATTTCCCGACAAGCCTTACGATCTTGCAAAGCTAGTTGCGCTTGGAGCGCTCTCGCCGGACATGGCTCACCTGCTCGCAGTCAGTGTCAAGGCGCGTATTTCTCTCGTCGTGTCGGGCGGCACGGGATCTGGCAAGACGACACTCCTCAACGCGTTGTCGGCGTCCATCTCCGCCAAAGAACGCCTTGTCACCATCGAGGACGCTGCAGAGTTTCAGCTGCAACAGCCTCACGTCATCCGATTGGAGACGCGCCCGCCAAATATCGAAGGAAAGGGCGAAATCTGCCAGCGCGAACTCGTCAGAAATGCACTCCGCATGCGGCCGGACAGAATTATCCTGGGCGAATGTCGCGGCGAGGAAGCGTTCGCCATGCTGCAGGCGATGAATACCGGTCATGAAGGATCGATGACCACCATCCATGCCAATTCGCCGCGAGACGCGGTGGTGCGCCTGGAGCAAATGATCGGCATGGCCGGCTTGCCGGCAACGGTGGAGAGCATTCGGGCGCAGATTGCGGCCGCCATCCGCCTCGTCGTCCAGCTACAACGGTTTCCCGACGGGAAGCGCCGCGTGACAAGCATTTCCGAAATCACAGGCCTGGAAAGAGACACGATCCTAATGCAGGAGATTTACAAGTTCGAGCGCACCGGCACCGGACCAGACGGCACGGTCGAGGGCCGCTTCCAGCCGACAGGGATTCGGCCCCGCTATCTGGCCGATCTGATTTCCGGCGGTGTTAACATCTCCAATATCGATTTCAATCCCCGCGGCCGCTCTTCGAAATAACACGATGCTGAGATGGCGGCCGGGATCAGCGGTTGAAGACGTCTTCGTGCCCCGCGGTGTGTTTGCTGAACCTCGCTGAACTCGTTGGTGGTGTTTATGCCGATTGACCGATCAGAGCTCGCCACCGACTATTATTTTGTTGTTTTGCCTCCAGCACGATCAGCGGCCTCGTGGGGTTGGGAAATTCGTCGTAAATCAAAGCCAATCGACGTCAAAATATTCCGTACCAATTTCAAATCAGAGAATGAGGCGAGGCTCGCTGGGGCGAAGGCCCTCGATGACCTTCTGGATAGAATTGCTCGCAAGTGAATTTTTGGGTGCCGAGCGGAGCAGGCCCCCGCCCGCGCGGTTGACCGTCCGGATTCTCATAAACGGCAATGCTTTACTGCAACCATTCACGCGCTCGTGCGCGCCTAGGCGCGACTGTTTCTCCCGGCGTTAATATTACTTAGTCACCGTAGGTGAGGATTCCGCTCGCCGCAGGAAAAGCCCTCGGCTAGAAGATACGCAGTCTTCGGGTTTCCGCCACAACTCCCGAATGGCCGACGGAGTTGCCGACCCTTTGTCGTTCGACGACTCCGTTCTTTTTTGTTTCATCACTAAATTATTTTAAAGGCCGCCGCATTTTCGGCGGCCTTGCTGTTTGAGGAATACCGACAATCGAACATCGGAAATCCTGCGCTGTGAATGTTCGCTATGCTGCGAGGCGACGCCGCGCCGGTTTCGTGATCGCCGGCCGTTTGGCCGGCACAACCGCATAACCCAACGCGCCAGATGATTGGTGCGGACGCCGGGACTCGAACCCGGACGGGATTACTCCCAAGGGATTTTAAGTCCCTTGCGTCTACCATTCCGCCACGTCCGCGCGTGGGCTTGCTCACCGCACTCACGCGCGGTTTCAGCCACGCGCGGCGCGATCCTCTAATTCGCTAATAACTTGCCCCAGCTCTGATCCCAGTCCTTGCCGGAGGCGTCGACCACGCGCCCGTCCTTCTCAAAGAACTTGTTGGGGATCTGGAACATGGCGAGGAACAGTCCGCCCTTCGGGCTCCAGGCGACGTGGCGGCTGCCCGCGGGCCGCCAGACGAATTCGCCGGGACCGACTTCAACGCCGGCATCGGGGCCTTCTTTGTCGACCAGCGAGCCCTCGATCACGTAGGTCTGCTCGATGAGCACATGCTCGTGGTCGGGCAGCACCGCGCCCGGCTGCATGCGCACTAGCATCGTCGCAAGCCCGCTTTTGGCGTCGAACAACAGCGGCTTGATCTCGCAGCCGGGGAAGCGCTGTTTCTCCCACGCGATCTCGGCGGGCTTCAAGTGATGCGAGCGCAAATCGTCAACGGGCTTTGCGCCCTTGGTGTTCGGTTTGACGTTCATGGCAGTCCTCCCAATGTACAACGATGTTAGCCCAATTCGCCGCTGCGTGCGCGGCCTTTAATCGCCGCCCTCTTTGATCGGCGGCACGAAAGCGAGCCCGGTATCCCAGGGGAAATAGATCCAGGTGTCCTGCGACACCTCGGTGATGAAGGTGTCGACCAGCGGCCGTCCCATCGGCTTGGCGTAAACGGTGGCGAAATGCGCGGCAGGGAGAAGGTCGCGCACCACGCGCGCGGTCTTGCCGGTGTCGACGAGATCGTCGACGATCAGCACGCCCTTGCCTTGCGCCCGCATGGAGGTGATTTCCGGCGCGATGCCTTTCATCACCTTCAACTCGCCCTGGTTCTTGTAGTCGTGATAGCTGGCGATGCAGACCGTTTCGATGATGCGCACATTGAGCTCGCGCGCGACCACCGCCGCCGGCACAAGGCCCCCGCGGGTGATGCAGACCACCGCGTCAAATGGCCCCGCCTCATGCAGCCGCCAGGCGAGCGCGCGCGAGTCGCGGTGAAACTGGTCCCAGGACACAGGAAAGACTTTTTCCGGTTTGGCCACGATCTAAACTCCGCATCCCGAATGACACATTGGCATTTCCCCCTTACGAACCGCCAGCCGCCGCAAGCTGCGCCTTGACTTTCTTCAGCATGTCCTCGACTGCGCCTTTCGCCCGCGCGAGCTTCTGCGGATCGCGCGAGCGCACGACAATGTTGGTGTTGGGCCCGAGCTTGTCGTCGAGGAACGGATAGCTGCCGATGATCGTGTCCGGATTGGCTTTGGCAACCTCGCCGAGTTCGGTGCCGACGTCGCCTTCCTTGGCGTCGGCACGGATGGTTTCCGACAACAGCTTGGTGCCGCCTTTTAGCTTCGGGCCGACATCGTCGAGCATGCCCTGCATGACCGAAGGAATGCCCGCCATCACGATGACATTGCCGATCCAGAAACCGGGCGCGCCCGAAACCTTGTTGTTCACCAGCGCCGCGCCTTGCGGAATGCGGGTCATGCGCATGCGCGCCTCGTTCAATTCGCCGCCGGTCTTGGCCAGGCGCTCTTTCAGGATCGCCACCGCGCGCGGATCGTAGTCGATGGGCACGCCGAACGCCTTGGCGATGCATTCGGCGGTGATGTCGTCATGGGTCGGCCCGATGCCGCCGGTGGTGAAGACGTAGGTGTAGCGCGCGCGCAGCGCGTTAAGCGCGCCGACGATCTCTTCTTCCACGTCAGGCACGACCCTCACCTCGCGCAGGTCGATGCCCAGCGCGGTGAGGTACTCGGCGATATAGCCGATGTTCTTGTCCTTGGTACGGCCCGACAGGATCTCGTCGCCGATGACAAGAACCGCCGCGGTGACGATATCGGGAGACGGCATGGTGGTCGGTTTATCCTTTATCGATTGACCGCACAGGTAGCCCGGCCTTGCCAAGCGCTCAAGCGACGGAAAGCATGGGCTACCCTCTTGTATCAGCGAAAAACCGCCCAAAATATAGGCAGAAATCCGCCGATCAAGCCCGAGCGCGGCGCTGAACTGGGCGATTTTGCGCCGTCCCCTGTGGCCTGAAGATTGCAGTTCAGTGACCGGGCGGGTGCAGAATTCCCCGGAGGACTGAAGGGGATGCGCCTTGCAAAGGCGCATAAAGAGCGCCGGGTTGAGTGCTGGGGACTGGGAATGGCTACAGCCTTCGACGAAATGAAGGGGACCGACGGCGGTGTGCGCCCGGCCTATGGCGAACTGTCGCGCTGGCTCGAAGAGGTGCCGCCCGACGTCCTCGACTACCGCCGCCGCGAGGCCGAACTGCTGTTCCGCCGCATCGGCATCACCTTCGCCGTCTATGGCGACGCCGATTCAACCGAGCGGCTGATTCCCTTCGACGTCATTCCGCGCATCATTTCCGGATCCGAATGGCGGCTGGTGGAGAAAGGCCTCGTCCAGCGCGTCAAGGCGCTCAATCTGTTCATCAAGGACGTCTACGGCGCGCGTGAAATCCTGCGCGCCGGCGTCGTGCCTGACGATCTCGTCTTCCGCAATCCGGCTTTCCGCCCGGAGATGAGCGGGCAGAGCGTGCCGCACGACATCTATGTGCATATCGCCGGCATCGACATCATTCGCGTCGATGCAGACACCTTCTACGTGCTCGAAGACAATGCGCGCACGCCGTCCGGGGTCTCCTACATGCTGGAGAACCGCGAGATCATGATGCGGCTGTTCCCGGAATTGTTCTCGCGCCACCGCATCGCCCCGGTGGAGAACTATCCCGACGAATTGCTGGCGACGCTGAAATCCGTGGCACCGCTCTCCACCATGCGCGAGCCGACCGTGGTGCTGCTCACGCCCGGCGTCTTTAACTCGGCCTATTACGAGCACTCCTTCCTCGCCGATAAGCTCGGCGTCGAGCTGGTCGAGGGCCGCGACCTGTTCGTGAAAAACGAAACGGTCTACATGCGCACCACGCAAGGCCCGCGCCGCGTGGACGTGATCTATCGCCGCATCGACGACGATTTCATCGATCCGCTCACCTTCCGCCCCGATTCCGTACTCGGCGTGCCGGGCCTTATGGCGGCCTACCAGGCCGGCAACGTCACGCTCGCCAACGCCGTCGGCACCGGCATCGCCGACGACAAGGCGATCTACAGCTTTATGCCGGCGATCCTGAAATTCTATCTCGGCGAGGAGCCGCTGCTCAAAACCGTACCGACCTGGCGCTGCCGCGAGGAGGAACACCTCGCTTATGTGCTCGACCATTTGTCGGAACTGGTGGTCAAGGAGGTGCATGGCTCCGGCGGCTACGGCATGTTGATCGGACCGGCGGCGAGCAAGGTGGCGATCGAACAGTTCCGCGCCAAGCTCAAGACCGCGCCGAAGAATTTCATCGCCCAGCCGACATTGGCGCTCTCCACCTGTCCGACCTGCGTCGATTCCGGCGTGGCGCCACGTCACGTCGATCTGCGTCCCTTCGTGCTCACCGGCACCGACGGTGTGCGCATCGTGCCCGGCGGCTTGACACGCGTGGCGATGAAAGCCGGCTCGCTGGTGGTCAATTCCAGTCAGGGCGGCGGCACTAAGGACACATGGGTATTGGACGGATGAGGCTGATGATCTAGCGCATGCTCTCCCGCACCGCCGACAATCTTTTCTGGCTGTCGCGCTATGTCGAGCGCGCGGAATATCTCGCGCGCATTCTCGACGCCACGCAGCGGCTTTCGGCGCTGCCGCTGGCCTATGTCGGCACCAGCAACGAATGGGAATCGGCGGTCTTGACCGCCGGGTGCTCCGCCGCCTTCTTCAAGCAATACGAAGTAGCAAACGAGGAAAACGTCACCGACTTCCTGGCTTTCTCCACCGCCAATTCCTCCTCGATCCGATCCTGTTTCGAACTCGCCCGCAGCAATGCGCGCGCGGTGCGCACGGCGCTCACCATGGAAATGTGGGACGCAATCAACGGCACCTGGCTCGAGCTCAAGCGCTACGGCAACGGCCCGACCTCGCGCGAGGAGTTCTCACGCTTCCTGCGCTGGGTGCAGGAGTCTTCGCTACGCTATGACGGCTCCGCCTACCGCACCATGTTGCGCAACGACGCCTACTGGTTCTCCCGCCTCGGCGTCTATATCGAACGCGCCGACAACACCGCGCGCATCCTCGATGTCAAATATCATCTGCTGCTGCCAGACAATGAGCGTGTCGGCGGCCCGCTCGACTATTTCCAGTGGGCGGCGATCCTGCGCTCAGTCTCGGCGCTGACCTCCTATCACTGGGTCTATCGCGAGAGCTTGAAACCCTGGCTGGTGGCCGACCTGCTGATCCTGAAAGAGGAGATGCCGCGCTCGCTCGCCTCCTGCTACGAAGCGATCGTGCGCAATCTCGACCAGATCGCCAGCGCCTATGGCCGCCAGGGTCCGGCGCAGCGCCAGGCCCGCGGCATCCGCACGCGGCTGCAGAACAGCAAGATGGACGGCATCTTCCAGCGCGGTCTGCATGAATACATCGACGAATTCATCACCGAGAATAACCGGGTCGGCGGAGCCATCACCGAGCAATTTCTGCTATAACGCAAAACGTCATCGTCGGGCTTGTCTCGGCCATCCGCGTCTTGCTTAATTGCTGCCGCCGTCAACTAAGGCGTGGATGCCCGGCACAAGGCCGGGCATGACAGACATCGAAACCTCATGCGCATCCGAATTTCCCACGCCACCACCTACCACTACGATACGCCGCCGAAAGCCGTGACGCAGATGCTGCGGCTCACGCCGCGCAATCATGACAGTCAATATGTGGTGAGCTGGCGCATCGACCTGTCGCAGGATTGCGAGCTGCACCAGCACGAGGATGCTTTCGGTAATTTTACCCATTCCTTCACCGCCGACGGCCCGTTCAGCCAGTTGTCGATTGCCGTCGATGGCGAGGTGGACACCCAGGACACGAGCGGCGTGGTCACCGGAGTCGTCGAGCGTTTTCCTCCGGCATTGTTTCTGCGCGAGACGCCGCTGACGCAGCCTGATACCGCGATCGTCGAATTTGCCGAGGCAACACGCGCCGGCAGCAGCGGCGACACGCTGTCGCTGCTGCACGACCTGTTACGCGAGGTCCATGGCAAAATCGCTTATGACGCCGACCCGACCCATGCCGCGACAACGGCGGCCGAGGCGTTCAAGCTGCGCCGCGGCGTTTGTCAGGATCTCACCCATATCTATATCGCAGCAGCGCGCCAGCTCGGCATTCCGGCGCGCTATGTGGGCGGGCATTTCTATCGTGACGACGGCGTGACCGCACAGGACGCCGGCCACGCCTGGGCGGAAGCTTACGTCGACGGCATCGGCTGGATCGGCTTTGACCCTGCCAACAAGATCTGCACGACCGATGCCCATGTGCGGGTCGCGGTCGGCCTCGATTATTTCGGCGCCGCGCCGGTGCGCGGCACGCGTTTCGGCGGCAGCGGCGAGACAATGATAGTCGCGGTGCAGGTCGCCCAGGCGCGCCAGCAGTCGCAGAATTGAGTGCCCTATTTGCCTGCCACAGGTTCCCGCCGCTATAATTTTAAAAAGACCGGCCCCTCAGAAAGACCAAAAACCCATGACATATTGTTGCGGAATTCTCGTGCGCGAGGGCCTGGTGATGATTGCCGACACGCGCACCAATGCCGGTCTCGACAACGTCTCCACCTTTCGCAAATTGCACGTCTACACGCAGCCGGGCGAACGCATCATGGCGCTTGCTTCCTCCGGCAATCTGTCGCTGAGCCAGACCGTGCGCTCGACACTGACCGAAGGCGTCGACAATCCGGAGACCGGTGAGCGCGAGACGCTCATGAATTCACCGACGATGTTTCAGGCGGCGCAGCGCATCGGCCGCACCATACGCAATGTGCAGGCCCAGGAAGGCAAGGCGCTCGATGCCGCCGAAGTCGACCACGATGTCGCATTCCTGTTCGGCGGCCAGATCAAGGGCGGACGCTTGCGCCTGTTCATGATCTACTCGGCCGGCAATTTTATCGAATGCACCACCGACACGCCCTATCTGCAGATCGGCGAGCACAAATACGGCAAGCCGGTGCTCGACCGCGCCATCAGTTTCGAAACCGACCTCTATGATGCGCTCAAGATCGGGCTGATCTCCATGGACTCGACGATGCGCTCCAATCTCGGGGTCGGCTTGCCGATCGACCTGCTGGTCGCCCGCCGGGACACCTGCGCCCCGGAGGTGAATTACCGCATCGAACCCGGGGAACCGTATTTCCAGGACCTGCGCGAGCGCTGGTCGGCGGCGCTACGGGCCGCCCATATCGCCATTCCCCGCCCGCCCTATCGCACCCCGGCGTGATGTTCCTTTACCTTTGATTAATACCACCGAGCGAATTGCCGCCTTCGGCACCAGCCATAGGCGCGAAAAAGTCGAACGAAAGCGAATGGCAAGCTTTCCCCTCTAGCGTCCACGCCGAAAAGTTCAACGGATCCGACGTGTTAAGGGACAAAGCCGTGCCGGTATCGGGTCGCCCGCGGGCCCACGCCGAACACAATTATACGAATTGGGATCGCGCACGCTTGAGCGTCGTTGTCCCGATCGGAGCTATCGTTGCCATCGCCATCGTCTGCATCGTCGTCGCCGTGCTCTCCTCGGCCAAACGCGCCGACGAGGTGGCAGTCGCGCACGAAAAAACTCTGTTCTCGCGCGCGCTCATCAATCACGGCGAGCGCGTCCTGCGCGAAGTCGGCAGCGTCGCGCATTCCGACGACGCCATCGAACACATTCGCAGCGGTTTCGACCGCGCTTGGGCCGAGCAGCATATCGGCCTCCCGCTCGAACAGAATTTTCAGCACGACTATGTGCTGATCCTCGGTGGCAACGATCAGCTGCTGCTGTCGATGTCCTCGCGCCAGTCCGTGGGCACGGCCTGGTTCGACCAGACGCGCGGAGATCTCGCCGGCCTGCTCGACTATATGCGCGGCCGCGCCGCCGACCTGCGCTCCGTGATCCACTTTGACGAGACCAACTTATCCGCCGGCGGTGAACACCCTTACGCGGCAGTGATCCGCGAATTCCTGCATCGGCCGGCCATCATCGCCGCCGCTGCCGTCGGCCCGCTCGCCGATACGCCACCGGCGCCCGAAAGTGCGGCGCCGATCATCCTCTCGGTGAAATTCATCGACAACGATGTGCTTGCCGATATCGCTTCGCGGCTGCGGCTTGCCCATTTGCGCATGCTCGGCGACGAAGAAACGTCGACCGGCGATTATGTCTATACGCTGAACGATCCGCGCGGCCACGCCATCGCGCATTTCGCCTGGACGCCGAAGCAACCGGGCGCCGAGATTGTCTCGAGCGTCGTTCCCTTCGTTACCGTGGCGCTCGCCGGCTTTGCGCTGCTTGCCGCCTTCGTGCTGCGTTACATGCGCCGCACCGCCGTGGCCATCGCCGCCGGCGAAACGCGGCTCCGGCATCTTGCGATGCACGATCCGCTCTGCGGCCTGCCCAACCGGATTTTCTTCAGCGAACGGCTCGAAACGGTCATCGAGGACGTGCGCGCCGGCTCCTCGCCCGCCGTGGTGTTCTATATCGACCTCGACCATTTCAAGGACGTCAACGACACGCTCGGCCATCACGTCGGCGACGAGCTGATCCGCAACGTGACGCTGCGCCTCTCGCACACGCTGCGCGGCGGCGACCTCGTGGCGCGGCTCGGCGGCGATGAATTCGCCGTAATTTCCTCGATCGGTGCCGACCGCGCCCAAATCGAGGCGATGGCGCAGCGAATCATCGCCGCGCTGTGCGCACCCTATGCGATCAGCAAGCAAAATATCGTCATCGGCGCCTCGATCGGCATCGCCGTGATCGACCAAAATTGCGTCGGCGCCGCCGACATCATGCGCTATGCCGACATGGCGCTCTACCGGGCCAAGAGCGAGGGCCGCAACCGCGCCTGCATCTACGACGCGGCGATGGACGCCGAACTGTCGAGCCGCAAGCTGCTCGAAGGCGATCTGCGCGAGGCGATCGAGAACGACCACCTCGAGCTTTACTATCAGCCGATCGTCAACAACAGCGGCGAGATCATTGTCGGCGTCGAGGCGCTCTGCCGCTGGACCCACCCGACGCGCGGCGTGATCCCGCCCAGCGAATTCATCCCGGCGGCCGAGCACAGCGGGTTGATCATCGAGCTCGGCGCCTGGGTGCTGCGCCGCGCCCTGCTCGACGGCAAGGCCTGGCCCGGACTGAACGTCGCCGTCAATGTTTCGCCGCTGCAATTCCGCCGCACCGATTTTGCCGATCTGGTCGAACGCACGCTGGAAGAAACCCAATTCGACCCCGCGCGGCTCGAACTCGAACTCACCGAAAGCGTGCTGCTCGGCAACGTCGACAACGCCGAAGCCGGCATGAAACGGCTGAAGGCGCTGGGCGTGAGACTGGCGCTCGACGATTTCGGCACCGGCTATTCTTCACTGCTGTATCTGCGCCGCTTCCCCTTCGACAGGCTCAAGATCGACCGCAGCTTCGTGCTCTCAATCGAAAAGGCCGCCGACGCTGCGGCGATCGTGCACGCCGTGGTCAGCCTCGGCCGCGGCCTCGGCATGAAGGTCACGGCGGAAGGCGTCGAAACCGCCGATCAGCAATTGTTCCTGCGCGCCGCCGGCGTGCATTGCATGCAGGGCTATCGTTTCGGCAGGCCCGTTCCCGCCGCGCAGATTTCCGAGCGGCTCAAGTCGCCCGCAGCCTTCAAGCCCACCGACGAACTGGCGGCGCTCGCGAGCTAACAGCGGCCGCCGTCCGCGCCCCTTATTCCTCGGGCGCCATTGTGATATGGCGGTCCTTCCAATTGTCGCATCAGGGAAGGAAAACCAATGAGTGCGTCCGCAAAAATTGCGTTGGTAACCGGGGCCGGAACGGGCGTGGGCCGGGCCGTGGCCGTCGCGCTGGCCAAGGCCGGCTACAGCCTGGTGCTCGCCGGCCGCCGCAAGGAGCCGCTCGATAAGGTGGCGGGTGAGGTCAATGCCGCGGGCTCGCAGGCGCTCGCCGTGCCGACCGACGTTTCCAAGCGCGAATCCATTCTGGCGCTTTTCGACAAGGTGAAATCGAGCTTCGGCCGGCTCGACGTGCTGTTCAACAATGCCGGCATCGGCGCGCCGCCGGTGCCGCTCGAGGATTTGCCCTACGAGACCTGGCAGAACGTCGTGTCGACCAATTTGACCGGCATGTTCCTGTGCACGCAGGAAGCCATCAAGATCATGAAGAACCAGAACCCGCGCGGCGGCCGCATCATCAACAACGGCTCGATCTCGGCGCATACGCCGCGGCCGTTTTCGGTGGCCTATACCTCGACCAAGCACGCGGTCACCGGCTTGACCAAATCCACTTCGCTTGATTGCCGGCCTTACGACATCTGCTGCGGGCAGGTGGATATCGGCAACGCGGCGACGCCGATGACCGATCGCATGGTGGACGGCGTGCTGCAGCCGGACGGGCGCAAGATTCCGGAGCCGCGCATGGACGCGATGAATGTCGGCAACGCCGTCGTCTACATGGCGAGCCTGCCGCTCGACGCCAACGTGCTGTTCATGACGGTGATGGCGAACAAGATGCCGTTCGTCGGGCGCGGGTAAGAGAGCACGGATGTGGCCTGCAAACGCGCTGCACGAGTGGACTGATTTCTACCTGCTCGTCGGCACGGCGGGCGCAACTCTCGTCGCGTTGCTGTTCGTTGCGGTATCGCTCGGCGTCGGGTTTCTGACCGAGGCGCGGGCGGCCGCGACTCGCGTTTTTTATAGTCCGATCATCGTCCATTTCGCTGCGGTCTTTTTCATATCGGCGGTGGTGCTCATTCCTGCGCATGGGCCGATGTTTTATGCCGCGCTGATCGGCATCGCCGCTATTTGCGGAATTGGGGTATCAACATTCACGACGATTCAACTGCTGCGCAATCATTGGACCGACTATTTGCAGGACCACATCGGCTACGGCCTGCTGCCGCTTGCCGGTTACGTGGCGCTGATCGCGGCAGCCTGGATGATCTTCACCAGGCATGAATCATCGCTGGACGTTCTCGCCGGCGCCCTGCTCGTACTGTTGGTCATCAATATCCGCAACGCCTGGGACCTCACGCTGACCATGGTGCGCCGCCACGGTGACAAAAAGGACCCCTAATCGAGCTTGCTGACCTTGACTTCGGTCCCGGTACGGATATTCGCCAGCGTCTTCACATTGCTCAGCGCCTTGGCGAAGACGTTGCACGGGCTCGCCAGCCGCGTCTCGCCGCCCTTGGAAATCGGGGTGCGGCCGAAACCGATGGCAATCGCCGGCCCCTGCGGCCAATAGGCGATCTCGCCCGGCGTGATCACCGCGCGCGCATCTTTTTCGCGCGCCACATCGACCGGCACGTCGAAATAAACCTCTTCTCCCCAGGTCAGCGCCGATGAGGTGAGCGGCAGCGCCGCGGCGATCGCCTTGGCGGTCGGCGTGTCGAGCAGTTCGGCGTCAAGCGTCAGCGCGCCGAAATCGAAGCGAATGCGGGCCACGGGCGTCTTCCCCTTCTCGATTGCTTTGGCCCCGGCAATTGCGCATTTTCACGAGTGCGCAGGCGATGGCAAGCTGAACCCGGATGTTGTCACCGTCTAATACGGGGGTTCTTGCATGCAGCACCTGCAATCGGCGCTCGGCGTCATCGCGCTCCTGGCCTTCGCATGGGCCATCAGCGAAAACCGCCGCGGCGTCGACTGGAAAAGCACAGGCGCAGCGCTCGCCGTCACGCTCGCCGCCGCCCTGCTGCTGCTCGAAGTGCCGCAGATCAAAACTGCGTTTGCTTTGGTCAATCGTGGGGTCAATGCCATCGCCGAGGCAACGCAGGCCGGCACCGCTTTCGTCTTCGGCTATGTCGGAGGCGGGCCTCTGCCCTTTACGCTCACATCGCCAGGCAACGAGTTCATCCTGGCGTTCCAGGCGCTGCCGATCGTGCTGGTGATGAGCGTGCTGACCACGCTGTTGTTCTATTGGCGTATCCTGCCGCCGGTGGTGCGCGGCTTTTCCTGGATTCTGGAACGAAGCATGGGCATCGGCGGCGCCGTGGGCTTGTCCACCGCCGCCAATATCTTCCTCGGCATGGTCGAGTTGCCGCTGTTCATCCGGCCGTATCTGGCGAGGCTCTCGCGCGGCGAATTGTTCATGGTGATGACCGGCGGCATGGCCGGCATCGCCGGCACGGTGTTCGTGCTTTATGCGACGATCCTGCGCGATGTTATCCCCGACGTTGCCGGCCACATCCTCGTCGCTTCGATCCTCGGCGCCCCGGCCGCATTGCTGATCAGCGGCCTGATGGTGCCGGTGCCGCCGGCTGCGCGCACCGATATCGGCAAGGTCGAGATTGGACCGGTCGCCGAAAGCACCATGGATGCAATCACGCGCGGCACCGTCGCCGGCCTCGAATTGTTGCTCAACATCGTCGCCATGCTGATCGTGCTGGTCGCTCTGGTGCATCTCGCCAATGCAATCCTGAGCCTCCTGCCCAACATCTCCGGTTCCGCCATTACCTTGCAACGCATGCTTGGCCTCGTCATGGCGCCGGTATGCTGGCTCATGGGCGTGCCCTGGGCGCAGGCGACAACCGCCGGCGCGCTGATGGGCATCAAGACGGTGCTCAACGAATTCATTGCTTATGTCGAGTTCGCCAAGCTGCCCGCCGATGCGCTCGATGCGCGCTCGCGGCTGATCATGCTCTACGCCATGTGCGGCTTCGCCAATTTCGGCTCGCTCGGCATCATGATCGCGGGACTGACGGTAATGGCGCCGGAGCGGCGCGCCGACATCATTTCGCTCGGCGGCAAATCGATCGTGTCCGGCACGTTGACCACGTGCCTGCTGGGCGCGATCGTCGGTGTGCTCAATTAGCCGCCGTCAGCCGCACCTTCATGAAGCGGACCACCCGCTGCGCGGCAGGGATATCGATGGCTTCATAATCGGGGCGGCTGGGCAGATCACCGAATGCGCCAAGCCCCGCCTTGACCGCTCGCAGCCGCAGGAATGCCTCCGCCGCGCTCCACGATAGATTGACCGACCGCAGCAACAGCAAAGTCAAATCGATCTTGCCGACGGTCAAAATATTGAAGGTATAAAACCGGTCGAGGCCGGTCGAGGCGGCGATGACGGCCGCGCTGTCGAACAGCTGCTTGGACTTGGCCAAATCCAGCACTACGTCATCGAGCGTGAGGTCGTTCTTGCGGATGCGGGCAATATAGCGGTCGGTCCGCTCGATATTTTTCTTGCGGTCCGCGGCCCATGTACCGAGATGCGCGAGCACTTTTGATTGATCGATGCCGGCCGCCATATCGGGCAGCCGGATCGCCAGTTCGTCCGAGATCATCGGCAACAGTTTCGATACTGCGCCGATCGACAGATCGTTTCGCGCGACAATGGATGCCTGCAAATCACCGTCGGTCTTCGCCTTGCCGATGAGAACATCCATGCCCTCGGGCGAAAACTGCGCACCTCCGTTTGCCGCCAGAGTGCGGACCGTGTTGCGGTCGCCGCGCGCGACCACGACATCGGTCACCGGCGGCGTCACTACCGGGCGGGATGCAATAATATTCAGACGATCCTGCGATCCGGTCTCGGCGAGATCGATCAGGATGCGTTCGGGAAGTCCGCAATAGTCGCGGATGATCGGCCGCGCGACGTCGATGTCGTCATCGCATGCAAGCTTGCGCGCCAGCGCGTCCGGCAGCTTCGGCAGACTGGCGAGCCTCGCTGAGGCCGCGGCCTTGTGGCCGCCCTCGATTTTATCGATCAGCTTGGTAATCACATCTTCGAAGAGATACTGCCCTGCCAGGGAGGGTTGGTCGGGCTGCTCGATATAGGCGTCGGTAATTCGGCGCAGCAGTTCGACGCGCTTTTCCGACGTCGGTTCGGACGCCAATTTGACGAGATCAGCGGCCAAACTGGAGTGCGATACTTGGCTGTCTGTTTCCGCGCGCATCAATAAGCTCGCTTGCCGCCATCGTCTCGACTGGGCACGCTATCAATCATTCGAGATATTGCATGTGTTTTATGAATTCCCGATGAGGCAATGTGTATTGAACTGTGAAGTTGCTTTACGCTTCCCTTCGCGAGACGCTGCGCCAGATTGTTAATTCAGATTGCTAAAATGACAGGCTTGTCATTTGGCGGTGCCGTGCGAGCGGCCGGGAGGAACCGACTTTGCGCTTGCTCGTGCGATTGGTGGCTTTGCTCGCTGTCGCTTGGCTGAGCGCTGGCAGCGCTGCCGCCGCGGCCACCGTCCACATCGTCGCCTTCGGCGACAGCGCTACCGCCGGCTATCTGGTGCCGCGCGCCAAGGCCTATCCAGCACAGTTGGAGGCGGCGCTGCGCAAGAAAGGCTATGACGCCTTTGTTGAAAATGCCGGCATCAACGGCGATACGACACGGCGACGCATTGCGGCGCTTCGACAGCGCCATTGGACCGGATACCGGCATCGCCATCGTCGAATTCGGCGTCAACGATCTGCGCCGCGGTTCGTCGCTCGCCGACATTCGCGCGCGGATGAACACGATCGTGCGGACACTGCGTGCGCGGCACATCCAGGTTCTGGTCATCGGGTTGGGATCACTCGATTTGTCCGCAGTTGCTGTCGCCAACGGTGCTCTCTATGCGCAGTGGACACTGCCGCGCGGAAAATATCGCGCCAGCGACGGCCAGCATTTCAACGCCGAAGGCTATGCCATCGTGGTCGCACGCATGCTGCCGGCGATCGAGGCGCTGATCGCGCGTGTTTCTGTCAAGTAATTGGTCGCCGTCGCGGCGGCGGCGGCGCACGGCTGCTTCCTATTTCCTCCACGCCTCATTGTTGCGTCAGGGCGTTTGCCTATCGCATTATCCGCCCTGACCGCTCCTCCTCCCTCACGATGACCGCTGCGGCCGTCGCCTCGCAAAATCAGGTGTCTATTTGATCCAATATGCCAAACGGCTGCTGCCGGGCCTTCTTGTTTGTGTCTTGATCACGATCGCGGCGACGCTGCTGCAGGGCATCGAAGTTCATTTCACGGGGCAGCCCTATCTTGAAGCGCTGGTCCTTGCCATCCTGCTTGGCGTCGCGATCCGCACGCTGTGGACGCCCGGACCACGCTGGCATCCGGGTATCAATTTCAGCGCCAAATTCGTGCTCGAGCTGGCGATCGTCATGCTCGGCGCATCGGTGAGCGTCCACACGATATTGGCGTTGGGCCCCATCCTCATCGTCGGCATTGCCTGCATTGTCGCGGTTGCGATTGGCGCAAGCTACCTGATCTGCCGTGCGCTCGGCTTGCCGCAACGCATGGCCATCCTGATCGCCTGTGGCAATTCGATTTGCGGCAACTCGGCGATCGCGGCCATTGCGCCGGTGATCGGCGCCGACGGCGACGACATTGCCTCGTCGATCTCATTCACCGCAGTTTTGGGCGTCGTGGTCGTGCTGACGCTGCCGCTGCTTGTTCCGATTCTGCATTTGTCGCTGACGCAATATGGCGTGCTGGCCGGACTGACGGTCTACGCGGTGCCGCAGGTTCTCGCGGCGACCTTGCCAATCGGTGCGCTGAGCAACCAGGTCGGCACCGTGATCAAGCTTGTCCGCGTGCTCATGCTCGGACCCGTGGTGCTCGGGTTTTCACTTTTCTTCGGGCGCCTACGGCCTGCTCAAATCCAGCCGAATACGCGGCCGCGGGTGCATGAATTGGTGCCCTGGTTCATCATCGGCTTCCTGGTCATGCTGGTTGCCCGTTCGCTCGACCTGATACCGGCCGCCCTGTTGCCCGCCATCACGCGGACGGCCGCCGGCTTGACCACCGTGGCAATGGCCGCCCTCGGCTTAGGCGTCGATGTCCGCGTCGTCGCCCGCACCGGTCTGCGGGTGACTTTGGCGGTGACGGTCTCGCTTATTTTTCTTGGGCTTCTGAGCTACGCGCTGATCCACTTCTCAGGCATGAAATGACGGCTCGCAAGGCGCACGGTCCCCTGTTCTGCCGATACCCGAAACTGGCCACCGCCGCGCCTAGTGCAGGCGGAATTCGCCGTTGATCGTGCGCAGTTCGGCCGGCTTGATCAGCTTGCTATGCGCGACCTGCACCGAATGCAGCGGGCCTTCGAGCTTCTCCTGCCAGAAGGCGAGGAAGCGCTGCAGCTCGGGAAATTCGGGAAAGAGGTCATAGGCCTGCCAGAGATAGGATTGCAGCAGCCAGCGATGATCGGGACGCCGGTACAGGATGTGCGCCGTGGTCAGGCCATAACCCTCGACCTGCTTGACGAAATCAGACGAAACCATTCCGCGTCCTCCATCATGTCGGACAGAAAGTTTCCAATCCCGGCTGTAGGCATTGCAAGCTGAATTGATGAACAAACTGTTTAAAATCAAGGCGTTAGCAGCAACCTTACTTGCCTGCTAACAGCCTTGCCGATGCGCCCTTTTTAGCCGTCCCCATTCGCCAACCTGCGACGGCGGCTGCGGTTCCCTCACGAGCGCGTTAACCCTTGAAAAGACTTGCCTTTTCTTATTTGTTGGCACTCGAACGAAATGAGTGCTAAAAAATTTTCGGGCGCCCCTTGCGGGTGAAAAACCTCGCACCCACCTGCCCGTCAGGTGCCGGCAGAGGGACCAGCCGGAAACCGGAAACGCTAAACCGTTCAATAACTTAGGAGGACTGCCATGAAGTTCCGCCCGCTTCACGACCGCGTCGTCGTCAAGCGCATCGACGCCGAGGAAAAAACCGCCGGCGGCATTATCATTCCCGACACCGCCAAAGAGAAACCCTCGCAGGGTGAAATCGTCGCCGTCGGCCCCGGTGGCCGCGACGAAAGCGGCAAGCTGATCCCGATCGATCTCAAGGTCGGCGACACCGTGCTGTTCGGCAAATGGTCGGGCACCGAAGTCAAGCTCGACGGTGAGGATCTCCTGATCATGAAGGAGAGCGACATCATGGGCGTCATCGAAGGCGGCCGTGCCGCCAAGAAGAAGGCCGCGTAAGGCAGAGCTCTCATCCTGAGGAGCCTGCCGCAGGCAGGCGTCTCGAAGGATGAGTGCAGCAAGTCACCAGTTCATCCTTCGAGACGCGCCCTTTCGGGCGCTCCTCAGGATGAAGACCGAAACCTGAAGGAAACGAAACAATGGCTGCAAAAGACGTCAAATTTTCCGTCGATGCGCGCGACCGCATGTTGCGCGGCGTCGACATCCTCGCCAATGCGGTGAAGGTCACCCTCGGCCCCAAGGGCCGCAATGTCGTGCTCGATAAATCGTTCGGCGCCCCGCGCATCACCAAGGACGGCGTGACGGTGGCGAAGGAAATCGAGCTCGAGGACAAGTTCGAGAACATGGGCGCGCAGATGGTGCGCGAAGTCGCGTCCAAGACCTCCGACCAGGCCGGCGACGGCACCACCACCGCGACCGTTCTGGCTGCGGCGATCGTGCGCGAAGGCTCCAAGGCCGTTGCTGCCGGCATGAACCCGATGGACCTCAAGCGCGGCGTCGATCTCGCCGTCGAGGCGATCGTCGAGCATCTCAAGGCCAATTCGAAGAAGGTCACGTCGAACGAAGAGATCGCCCAGGTCGGCACCATCTCCGCCAACGGCGACACCGAGATCGGCAACTTCCTCGCCAAGGCCATGCAGAAGGTTGGCAACGAGGGCGTGATCACGGTCGAAGAGGCCAAGAGCCTCGAGACCGAACTCGACGTTGTCGAGGGCATGCAGTTCGATCGCGGCTACATCTCGCCCTACTTCATCACCAACGCCGACAAGATGCGGACCGAGATGGAGGATCCCTACATCCTCATCTACGAAAAGAAGCTGTCGGGTCTGCAGGAGCTGCTGCCGCTGCTCGAAGCGGTGGTGCAGTCCGGCAAGCCGCTGCTGATCGTGGCTGAGGACGTCGAAGGCGAGGCTCTGGCCACGCTGGTCGTCAACAAGCTGCGCGGCGGGCTCAAGGTTGCGGCCGTCAAGGCGCCGGGCTTCGGCGATCGCCGCAAGGCCATGCTGCAGGATATCGCCATCCTGACCGGCGGCCAGGCGATCTCGGAAGATCTCGGCATCAAGCTCGAGAACGTCACCGTCGCCATGCTCGGCCGCGCCCGCAAGGTGATGATCGACAAGGAAAACACCACCATCGTCCACGGCGGCGGCAAGAAGGCCGACATCGAGGCGCGCGTGGCGCAGATCAAGGCGCAGATCGAGGAGACGACCTCGGACTACGACCGCGAAAAGCTGCAGGAGCGTCTGGCCAAGCTGGCGGGCGGCGTTGCGGTGATCCGCGTCGGCGGCGCCACCGAGATCGAGGTGAAGGAGCGCAAGGATCGCGTCGATGACGCGATGCATGCGACCCGCGCCGCGGTCGAGGAAGGCATCCTGCCGGGCGGCGGTGTCGCCCTGCTGCGTGCCACCGAGGCGCTCAAGCGCCTGCGTCCCGACAATGAGGACCAGAAGCACGGCATCGACATCGTCCGCAAGGCGATCCAGTCGCCGGCGCGCCAGATCGCGCTCAATGCCGGCGCCGATGGTTCGGTCGTGGTCGGCAAGATCCTGGAAAAGGATCAATACAACTACGGCTACGACGCGCAGGCCGGTGAATACGGCAACCTCGTCACCAAGGGCGTCATCGACCCGACCAAGGTCGTGCGTTCGGCGATCCAGGGCGCGGCCTCCGTCGCCGGCCTCCTGATCACCACCGAGGCGATGGTCGCCGAGGTTCCGCAGAAGAAGGGCCAGGGCGGCGGCATGCCGGCTGGCGGCGGAATGGGCGGCATGGGCGGCGGAATGGACTTCTAACAAGGTCCGTTTTCTGTTCAAAGCTGCGTCGATACCAATGCGAGAGGCCGCCTGCGGGCGGCCTCTTTTTTGTTGACCGATCGCGCTACAGTCGCTTTGAAATGCAGACGCAAGCCTGAGGCCCGCGCGTGAGCAAGACATTCGACGTGATTATTGTGGGCCTCGGCGCCATGGGCGCGGCCTCCGCCTATCAACTGGCGAAACGCGGCGTCAACGTTCTCGGCATCGATCAATTCACGCCGCCGCACACGTTCGGTTCGAGCCACGGCGACACCCGCATCACGCGGCTCGCCTGCGGCGAGGGCGAGCAATACACGCCCTTCGCCCGACGCTCGAATGAAATCTGGCGCGAGCTTGAGCAGGCGACCGGCGCAACGCTGCTCACGCAGAATGGCCTGCTGGTGATTTCCGGCCCCGGCAGGCGGGCAGCCACCCATGGCAATGCCGATTTTCTGCAGACGACGATCGACGTGGCCAAGCGGCATCAGGTGCCGCACGAATTGCTGGCCGACAGCGACATGCGCCGGCGTTTTCCGGCATTCAATATCGCCGACGGCGACCGCGGCTATTTCGAAGCCGAGCGGCGGCTTTCTGCATCCGGAGGCCTGCATTGCCGCGCAGCTCGGCGAAGCCGGCAAAGCCGGGGCCGCGCTGAAGACGGCGAGACGATGCAAGGGTTCGATGACAGCGGAAGCGGCGTCACAGTCACCACGTCACACGGGCAATACCGCGCGGACAGCCTGGTGATCTCGGCCGGCGCCTGGCTGCCGAAACTCATCGACGCCCCGCTCGCCGACAATTTCACCATTCGGCGGCAGGTGCTGGCCTGGTTCCGCGTCGACAGGACTGAGCCGCTCGAGCGTTACCGCCCTGAAGCCTTTCCCGGCTTCATCTGGCAAGTGCCGCGCAGGCAGACCGTCTATGGCTTCCCCTGGGTTGGCGGCGAGCCGTCAATCAAGGTCGCGACCGAGCAATATGACGAAACCACGACTGCGGACACGGTCAACCGGACCGCGTCGGACGACGAAATCCGCGAGTTGCATGAAACCTATGTCGCCGACTTTTTCCCCGGCGTGACCGGCGAATGCATCAAGTCGGCGGTGTGCATGTACACCTGCGTCGACGATGCGCGATTCGTCATCGACAGACTGCCGCAGCATCCGCGCGTCATCGTCGTCTCGCCCTGCTCCGGCCACGGCTTCAAGCATTCGGCCGCCGATCGGCGAGGCGGTCGCCGGGCTCGTCACCGGCAAGCCGGTCGCGGAGTTGCCGCTCGAGCGCTTCGCCATGCCGGCCGCCGCATTGAGCGTCAAATGAGCACAAAGGCCGGCCATATCTACTGCGGCATCGGCGGCTGGACTTATGAGCCGTGGCGCGGCGTGTTCTATCCGAAAGGGCTGCCGCACGCACGCGAGCTTGCTTACGCCGGCGAGCATCTGACCTCGATCGAGGTCAACGGCACCTTCTACCGCACGCAGACGCCGGCGACGTTCCGCAAATGGGCCTCCGAAGTACCGGAAAGCTTTGTGTTCGCGCTCAAGGGTCCGCGCTACGCGGTCAATCGCCGCGTGCTCGCCGAGGCCGGCAACTCGATCAAGCGCTTCCTTGAGTCCGGCGTCACCGAACTGGGAAACAAGCTCGGGCCGCTGCTCTGGCAATTCACGCCGTACAAAAAATTCGACGAAAAGGATTTCGGCAAGTTCCTCGAGCTGTTGCCTACCAAATTCAATGGACACACGCTGCGCCACGTCGTCGAGCCACGCCATGACAGTTTCAAGACGCCCGGCTTCATCGCGCTGGCACGCCAATTCGGCGTCGCCATCGTCTATGCCGAGCATGACACTTACACCGAGATCGCCGACGTCACCGCTGATTTCGTCTACGCGCGGCTGCAGAAAGGCGATGAAAAGCTCAAGGCCGGCTATCCGCCGAAGGCGCTCGACGCCTGGGCCAAGCGCGCGAAGACCTGGGCCAAGGGCGGCGAGCCCGCCGACCTGCCGCGCGTCGACAAGAAACGCGCGCCAGTGAAGCCGCGCGATGCGTTCGTCTATTTTATCCACGAGGCCAAGCTGCGCGCACCGGCGGCGGCGATGGCGCTGATCGAGCGGCTCAAAAGCTGAGGGGGATCAAAAATGGAAACGACCACAAATGAGAGGCGCGCTTACATCCGGCGTCGCCATATATCTCATCGTGGCCGTCAGGCGATCGGTACGCAATAACATCCGACCGCCACTTGTTGTTTATATAGCCGGCGCTTGTGTCATAACTGTGACGCCGACATGCAGACTTTGTTTACCATTGGCTACGAGCAGGCCAAGCCCAGACGCGGTGTTGAACGAGCTCAAGCGCGTCAAGATCAGCCTTCTGATCGACACCCGCGCGGTCGCCGCTTCGCGGCGGCCGGGCTTTTCCAAGCGCCAGCTGGCCGCCGCGCTCGACGAAGAAGGCATCGCCTATCTGCACCTGCAGAAGCTCGGCACGCCGGCGGAAGGACGGCAGGCGGCGCGCTCGGGCGATATCGAGACGCTCTGGCGCATCTACGACAGGCACATCAAGACGCCGGAGGCGCAGGCTGCGCTCGCCGAGCTCATGGCGCTGATCAAGTCGAAGAAACGCATCGCCTTGTTGTGCTACGAGCGCGACCCGCGGCAATGCCACCGCAGCCGCATCGCGGCGCTGGTGAAGAAGAAAATGCGCATCAAGGTCGAGGACCTGATCCCGCAGCTTTACTGATTATTCGGCGGGTTGCGGCGCGCTTTGCTTGCCTTCGATGCTGGCGATCATCGCCACCAGCGCGATTGTCGTCACGAATAGCACCAGCGCGATCACCGCGTTCACTCCCAAAACGAGCGTGAATCCGCCGCGGTCATGCAGCAGCGAGATCAGGCCGATGGCGCCGCCGGCGCTGATGAAGAGCAGGAAATAGCGCACCGCGTAGACGCGCCCGCGCCAGGCATCGGCGGTATAGCGCGCCATGATCATGTCGTTGACGGTGACCTGCCCATAGATGGCGGCAACCGCCACCGCCAATGCGAGCATCAGGCTCACGCCGCCGGCATAGGCCGCCCATAGATTGCCGAGGAAGCCCAGGCCGGTGACGATGACAAAAATCGTGTGCGGCGTGAGATATTCGACCGCGCGGCCGACCGCCAGTTGCGCCAGCGCGCCGCAAACCAGCACGGCGGTGGCAATGCCGCCGACGAGGACCAGCGGCATGTCGGCGGACAGCCGCTCATCGACGATTTTTGGCAGCGCAATGGTGAGCACGTTGAAGGTCAAGCCGGCGCTGAGCGCGATGACAATGAACAGCCCGAACAGCATGACCGCAAGCCGCGGCGTCAGCGGCACCGCAGCTACCGACTTGCGCGCGCCGGTATGATGGCGGTCGTCCGGCGTCAGCCAGACATAAAAGATGCCGGCGGCGATGCAGACCAGCGCCGGAGCAATGAAGGCCGCGCGCCAGCTTATCCAGTAAGCGAGCGCGCCGGAAACGCCGGCCGCGAGCGAGACGCCGGCATTGCCGCAAACGCCATTGAAGGCGAGCGTGCGGCCGCGCGCCTGCGAAGCTTCGATCAGCATCGCCATGCCGACCGGGTGATAGATCGCGGCGAAGGTGCCGAGCGCGAACATGGTGATCGACAGCGTCAGCAGGTTCGGCGACAGCGCGATGCCAATGAGCGAGACACCGCAGCCGAAATAGAACGCCGCCATCATGTTGCGGCGGCTCCAGCGGTCGGCGAGCCAGCCGGCCGGCAACGAAAACAGGCCGAAGGCGACGAAGGCGGTGCTGGTGAGCGCGATCAGCTCGCTATAGGGCCGCTGGTAAACGACCTCGAGGCCGATCACCACGGTCGGGTAGATCAGCAGCACGAAATGATCGAGCCCATGCGCCAGATTGAGGAAGGCAATCGAGCGCCGCGTTGCCGCGTCGAAGGCGTGGGGAGCAGTCTGGGTTACCGGCATGAGATTCTCGTTTGCACCGTAATATAGCGGCGGTCCTTTGGCGATGTTGCCTGAGCGGCTGCGAATAGGCGCTTTGCATTTTTGCGGCCCACGGCACATCCCAAGGGTTAGTCTCTAAGTTATTACAACTAATACGTGAATTACGTATTTGAATAGACAACGACGCCTCCGCCCGCTTTAGTTGCAAAAAGACGCATGCCGGTTGTGTAACGGCTGGGCTTGCCGGGGGCTTGGGGGCCTCAATGAGTGACAGGAGGCGCGTAAGCGCGGCGTTATTCCTCGCCGCGGCCTTCTTGGCTTGTTGTTCGTGCGTGTCGGGCGGCCTTGTGTGGGCCGGCGACGACGGCGCTCGGTTTCTTTTGTTCTCCGGCGGCGACATCTGGCGCAACGGCGACTTTGCTTATGGCGGCCTGCTTTGGTCGCCGAACGGGCTCGACCATGAAGGCTTCACGCTCAAGGCGGTGATGTCCGGCGGGCTTTACCGTTACAATTCCGGCGCGCTCGGCGATGTACAGGTCACCGGGCGCGAACTTGTCGCGCAGGTGCTGCCGGGCTGGCGCTTCAAGCGCGAACGGCTGGAGGTCAAGGTTTTCGCCGGGCTTGATCTTGAAGATCATCGGCTGGTTCCCGACGACCCGTCGAGCCGCTTGCGCGGCAGCGACGTCGGCGCGCGAGCAGCGGTCGACATCTGGTACGAGCCGACGCCGGCCACGATGCTCGCCGCCGACGGCTCGATCTCGACCATCATCACCAATTACTCGGCGCGCATCGCCTATGGCTGGCACGCGTTCGACCTGTTTTATCTCGGCCCCGAGGCGCAGGCCTTCGCCTGCGACGGCTATCGACAGCTTCGTTTCGGCGTGCATCTGACCAGCTTCAAGACCGGACGATGCCGAATGGTCCGCGGCCGCCGGCTGGTCGGATGACTCCGACCATCGCACCAGTGTCTATTTCCGCTTCGGGGTGCTGACGCGGCGCTAAGCCTCAATTTGACGCCGGAGCCGGCACGCAAGCAGACACGCCTTCGTCCGACAGCGCGCACAGCGGCACCGCCCAGACAAAATCCGCCTGCCGAAATTGCGGCGCTGCGGGCGAACCGGTGCCGATAAACCACGGCGGCTGCGGCACGCCGACCTCAAACCTGACCGGCGCCGGCTTGCCGTCCTGGTCGGAGGCGGCCTGCGCGTGACAGGTCATGCAGGACGATTTCGCCGGCGCGATTGCCGCGTGCAACGTCTCGCTTACGGAATTTCCGAGCAGCACGGTCTCGCCCGCGTTGGTGATGTAGTTCGTCTGCGATCCTTTCAGGCAATAGTTTAGCCAGACATCGGCAAGCCCGGCCGCGGCGAACATCTGCTTGAGCGCGCCGGTGTGGACGCAATCAGGATAGCCCCGATCGGGCCTGGCATTGGCCCTCACCTCGGCCCGTTCAGCACCGAATTCGTCGCGGCAGCCGATCTCATCGCAACGGCCCGGATTTTTCCTGTGTTCGAAAGTCGCCCAGGTCCAGTTGGGGACTTCCTTGGAGATCACATGTAACGCCACCAGCGCGACGGGCACCGGCTTGCCGCCGAGGTTTGCATTGCCCACGTGATAAAGCGCCGCAGCGTCCCTCGGCGCGACGCCGTTCCAGTTTTTCAGCTCAGCGACTGGTACCCATTCGGCTTTTACCTCGATCGAGTCGTTGGGAAAGCTGATCGTCTTGCCGAATGACGCGGCAAGGCCCCGCTGCGTGGTGAGCCTGTTGGCGACGATGAAGTCGAATACCGGCCGGTTGCGCCGCGTCTCCTTGCCGATGCAGACCGCCATCTTGCCCGGCGCACAGGACGCACCCGGCACGGACGCCCATTGCGTCCTTGGCCGCGTGCGGCCGAGGCGGTTGATGAGGATTTTCGCCGAGTCGGCGCGTGGCCATTGCGGATTGCCGTTGAACGTATCGGCATCCGATGCCCAAGTCTCGAAGTTGGCCTGCCCAGGCGCGGCCGCCGGGCGGACGGCGTCCGTAAAGAGCCGCCAGGCGACCATGTCCGGTTGGCTCATGGCCGGATTGGCGTCGCCGGCATGAGCCAGGGCGCCGACGCAACCAGCGGCGGCCACAGCAATTATCGTGGGCAGAATTCGCGCGGTCATCGGCAGCCTTCCGAACGATGCTCTCTCGCCAGGAGAAACACCGCGTCCGGCCCGGTCATTCCCGCTTGCGTCAATCCAGCGTGCGGCGGAAACGGGTCACCGCGATCGTCATCGCGATCAGCATCAGCACGAACAGCGCCACGGCGTCGTAACGCAGGTCGCCGATGTCCGAGCCCTTGAGCATGATCGAACGCACGATGCGCAGGTAATGCGTGAGCGGCAGCGCCTCGCCGATATATTGCGCCCACACCGGCATGCCGGCGAAGGGAAAGAGAAAGCCAGACAGCAATATGTTCGGAAGAAAGAACATCATCGACATCTGCATCGCCTGCAACTGGTTCTGCGCCACCGTCGAAAAGGTGTAGCCAACCGAAAGGTTGGCGGTGATGAACAGCGTCGACAGCGCCGCCAACAGCGCCAGGCTGCCGACCACCGGCACACCGAACAGCGTCACCCCGATACCGATGATCAATGAAGCCTGCACGAAGCCGACGAAAACATAAGGAATGATCTTGCCGAGCATGATCTCGACCGGCGTGATCGGCATCGACAGGAGATTCTCCATGGTCCCGCGTTCGATCTCGCGCGTGACCGACAGCGCGGTAAAGATCAGCATGGTCATGGTGAGAATGGTGCCGACGAGGCCAGGCACGATGTTGAGCTGCGTCGCGCCCGCCGGATTGTAACGGGCATGGGTGCGGATTTCGAACGGCAATTCGGTGCTGACGGGGATGCCGCGCTCGTGCTCGAGTGCGGTCATCACCACCTGCTGCAGCGCGCCGAGCGCGGTGCCGGCGGCGACCGGATCGGTGGCGTCGGCGGCAACCAGCATCGCCGGCCGCTCGCCGCGGCGCACGGCATGCTCGAAATTCGCCGGGATTTCGATGGCGAACAGTACTTTGCCGGAGGCGAGCATATGATCGAGCTCCGCCTCGCTGCGCGGGAACTCCGTCACCTTGAAATATTTGGTGTTCTGCAACGCCGCGAGAACCGCGCGGCCGACATCGCTTTGCTCCTGCAGCAGCACCGCGGTCGGCAAATGGCGCGGATTGGTGTTGATGGCGTAGCCGAACAGCATCAGCTGCACGAGCGGGATCATGATGATCATGGCGAAGGAAACGCGGTCGCGGCGGAGTTGAATGAACTCCTTGATCAGCACGGCCCACGTCTTGCGCCAGAAGCCGCTGCCGGGGAGGCGCCGCGGTGCAATGCTGGGCAACACATGCGTCATTGGAAATTGTCCCGCGCCTTGCCCATCAGATCGATGAACACGTCTTCAAGCGATGGCTCGGATGTTTTCCAGACCATGTCCTTGCGCTGGCGATAAGGTGCAATCGCCTTGTCGAGCGCGTTCGCGTCGCGCGCCGACACATGCAGCGAGGTGCCGAACGGCGCCACCATATCCACGCCCGGCTTGCCGGTCAGTTCCTCGGACAGCTGGTTCAACCCCTCGCCGTCCGCGGCAGTGACGGTATAGGTCGTCAGATGCGAGGCGGCGATGACCTCCTCGACCGTGCCTTTGACCAGCAATTCGCCGTAGGCGATGTACGCGATCTCATGGCAACGCTCGGCCTCGTCCATGTAATGCGTCGAGACCAGAACGGTGAGCCCGCCGGCGGCAAGTGAGTGGATCTCGTTCCAGAAATCGCGCCGCGCCTTCGGATCGACGCCCGCGGTCGGCTCGTCGAGCAGCAGCAATTGCGGGCTGGGCAGCGTGCAGGCGCCGAGGGCGAGGCGCTGCTTCCAGCCGCCGGACAATTCGCCGGCGATCTGCTCCTCGCGGCCGGAAAGGCCGAGCCGCTCGATCGCCTGCCGCGCCGCTGCCACCGGCTGCGCGATGCCGTAGATGCGGCCGATGAATTCCAGATTCTCGCGCACCGACAGATCCTGATAGAGGCTGAAGCGCTGCGTCATGTAACCGACCTGCCGCTTGATCTTGTCGGTCTCGGTGCGGATATCGTAGCCGAGGCAGGTGCCGCTGCCTTCGTCGGGCGTGAGCAGGCCGCACAGCATGCGGATGGTGGTGGTCTTGCCGGAGCCGTTGGGGCCGAGAAAGCCGTAGATGGTGCCGCGCCTGACCTGCATCGACAGATCGCGGACCACTGCGCGCCCGTCGAACTTCTTGGTCAGATGCTGCACGTCGATGACAATGTCGGAACTATTCATCGCGCCGCCTCGCTCGCGGAAGCCGGCAGCGTGACGGTCACCGGCTGGCCGACGCGGAATTTTTCCGGATGCTCGGGCCGCGCCTCGATCAGAAACACGAGTTTGGCGCGTTCATCGAGACTGTAGATCACAGGCGGCGTGAATTCTGCTCTGTCCGCGATGAAAGTCACTTTCGCGGTGAGGCCCTGTTCGCAACCGTCGCAGGAAACCGCCACTATCTCTCCGTATTTGATGTGCGGCAGCTGAGTTTCCGGCGTGAAAAAGCGCAGCTTGAGATTGCCCGGCGGCAGCAAGGCCATCACCGGACGGCCCGGCGGCACGGTTTCGCCCAGGCGGTAGTAGACCTCCTGGATGGTGCCATCGACCGGGCTCGAGCCCCGGCGGCGCGCCAGCCGTGTCTTCGACCACTCGAGATTGGCTTGCGCCTGCAGCAGCGCGGCCTGTGCATCGTCATAGGTTCTTTTGTGTGCCGGCTGCGGTGGTGAGCAGCTGCTTGGCCCGATCGAAGCTCTGTTGCGCGCTGGTCACCGCCGCTTCTCTTACCGCGACGTCGGCGTGCTGCAGATCGTCGTCGAGCGTGAACAGCAGATCGCCTTTCTTGACATGGTCGCCTTCGCGTACTTTCTCAGTTTCGACACGGCCCTGCTCGTCCGGGCTGACGAAGACCAGCTCGGCCTCGACCCAGCCTTGCAGCTGGTGACCTTTGTCATCGCTGCAGCCGACAAGCGTCAGCGCCGCGAGCACCAGCGCCAGGCCGGCAAATACGATCCTCATACCGCCCTCCCTGGCGCAAACAACAACGCGACGTGAGCCTGCATCATCGCGCGCACATCGAGCGGCTCGAAGCGCTCGAACAACCCGCTCCAGATGATGGCGACCAGACCGGGCGCGGCAATGATCTGCGGAAACTCGGCCAGCGCTGCGGGCACTTCGCCGCGCTCCACCGCGCGCCGCAGCAGCTTGCGCATCGCGGCGATGATGCGCGCGAGCACCTCGCGGTAATAAAATTCGGCGAGCTTGGGAAAGCGGCGGCCTTCCGCGATCATCAGCCGGACCACGTCCTTGCGCCGGGTCTCGAATACCTCGCGCACAAACAGTTCGACGAGCTGCGGCGCCAGAACACTCATCGGCACGTCGGCCTCGCCCAGCGCCTCGATGCTGCCGATCACCGGCGTGAGCATGGTGCGGATCAGTTCCTGAAACAGCGCTTCCTTGTCGCGGAAATAGAGATAGATCGTGCCCTTGGCGACGCCGGCGTGCTTTGCCACATCGTCGAGCCGCGTCGCTTCAAAGCCGCGGCCGGAAAATTCCTCCAGCGCCGCAGCGAGGATTGCCTCGCGCTTGCTGACGCTCCGCGCCTTGCGCGTGGCCGCTCGGCTGCTCAAATTTCGCTTTCGCGCTGGTTGCGGTCTGCCGGCATGGCTCAATAATGACTGACTGGTCAGTCATTACATAGCGCAAGATATCCCTGCCAGCAAGCGCAAAAATATCCTTATATTTCAGGCTGTTGTGTGACGAGGCGCGAGGCTTCGACGAAAGCGTCGGAGGTACCGGTCGCAAGCGCACCAGTCGCGCGCGCGGTGTTCACCGCGACCAGCATCAGCGTCGCAGTGGCCAGCAGCAGCGTGGCGACGACCAACACGCGAACGAGCGGCGTGAAGCTGTCCGTCATGCCCCTTCCCCGACCGAAACCTTCGGGGCCAGCTAGGGCTGAGTCGCAGTCGCGATCAACGATTCGAATCTCAGGCGCGCTCGATTTCGGCCTTGACGGCGGAAAGCGACTCAGGGGTGTCGACGTCGGTCAGCGCCGCATCGCCGGCGAGCGGGACTTCGACGACCGCCTCGGCGTAAGTGCCGATCAGGTGGCGGGCGCCGATGTCGCCCTGGATCGCCATCAGGTCGTGGAAGAAGCGGCGCGACCACACCACTGGATTGCCGCGCCTGCCCTCGATGCTCGGCACCACGATGAGCGCGCCGCGCTCCGGATCGAAGGCGGCGATCAGGCGATCGATCAAAGCTGCGTCCACTTGCGGCATGTCGCCGAGGCAGACGATGGCGCCGTCGGCGCTGTCGGGCACAGCGGCAATTCCGGTCTTGAGCGAGGTGCCGAGGCCCTCGGCGTAATCGGGATTATGCACGAAACGCACGGTGAGACCGGCGAGCGCCGCTTCGATTCGCTCGCGCTGATGCCCGGTGACGACGATCACCGGCGAAGCGCGCGAGGCGAGCGCCTGCTCGGCGGCGATACGCACCAGCGGCTTGCCGCCGATTTCGGCGATCATCTTGTTGACCGCGCCCATGCGCGTCGAGCGGCCGGCGGCGAGCACCACCGCGGCGATGCGGCGGCCCTTTTCCGGCGACGGCTCCTCGCGCGGCTGCGGCCGCGTGACGATCTCCATGAGCAGGCCGCCGACGCCCAAGCCGGTGATGTCCTCGCGCGACACCGGCAGACCGGCGAGCAGCCGCATCAGGATCCAGTCGAAGCCGTTTTCCTTCGGCGAACGCGCGCAGCCCGGCGCGCCGATGACGGCGCGCCTTGCGCCTTGCCGATCAGCATCAGGTTGCCGGGATCGACCGGCATGCCGAAATGCTCGATCTCGCCGCCGACCGCCTCGATCGCCGCCGGGATCACGTCGCGACGGTCGGCGATCGCGGAAGCGCCGAACACGATGACCAGTTCGGCACCGGCCTTGAGCACCTCTTCGATGGCACGCGAGAGCGCGGCCGTGTCGTGCGGCACGCGCCGTTCGGCGATGATTTTGGCGCCCGACGGGCGCCAGCCGCGCCTCGGTGATCTTCAGCGTCTTCTCAACCACCTTGGGCGCCAGACCGGGCAGCAGCGTCGAGACGATGCCGAGCTTGCGCACCTTGTAGGGCGCGACGCGGATCACCGGCTTGGCCTTGCGCGCCTCTGCCATCGCCGCGTCACGCGCGCTGCCGCGACCGCGAAGGGAATGATCTTCACCGTCGCGATCATCTCGCCGGCGACCACCGGCTTGAAGGCGGGCAAGTGTCGCAATGCGTCACCGCTTCGTCGATGCGGTTGAGCCGGTCGATGGCGTCCTTGTCGACCACCAGCACGCCGGCACTGTCGGCAAACAGATTGCAGCGGCCGGTGAAGGCCTTGTCGGCGCGCACGCCGTCGCCGGCAACGGCAGCGGCGATCTCGGCGGCGGCCTGGTCTTCGGACACGTCGCCCGGCTCAAGCCGCGCCACGACGATTTCCTTGACGCCCGCAGTCTTCAGCGCCGCGACTTCCGCCGGGCCGATCAGCGTGCCCTTCTTCAGCACCAGATCGCCCTGGCGGATCGAATGCACCGCGGTGCCGCCAAGCGCATCGGCCGGTGCGACCGGCCCGAATTTCATGCCGCCTCCCTGCCTTTTCCGCCTTCAGCCGCAGCCGCGCGGTGATCTCGCCCATGATGGCGACGGCGATCTCGGCCGGCGACACCGCGCCGATGGCCAGGCCGATAGGCGCGTGGATGCGCGCAAGATCGGCGTCGGAAACGCCCGCCTCCTTCAGCCGTGCCAGGCGCTTGGCATGCGTTTTCCGCGAGCCGAGCGCGCCGATATAGAAGCAGTCGCGCGACAGCGCGTGCAGAAGCGCGGGATCGTCGATCTTCGGATCGTGCGTGAGCGCGACGAAGGCGGTGTAGTGATCGACATTGAGCGGCGGCAGCGCCACGTCCGGCCACTCGGCGATCACCTTGACGTCGGGAAAGCGCTCGATCGAGGCAAACGCCGTGCGCGGATCGACGATGGTCACGTCGTAGCCGAGCAATTGCCCGATCGGCGCCAGCGTCTGGCTGATGTGCACGGCGCCGGTGATGACGAGCTGCGGCGACGGCACGTGCACGGTGAGGAAGACGCGGCCCTGCGCCGTTTCCTCCATGCCGCTTTTGCGCCATGCGCATGTGCTTTTCGATCACGTCGGCAAGCGGGTCCTTGGCCACATCGGCGGCCTTGACCAACCGCTGCGCACCGCTGGCAACGTCGGTGACGACGACCACCGCGCGGCGCGCGGCGCGTTCGGCATTGAGCGTGTGGAGAATGTCGAGTTTCAATTCAGCTCACCTTCTCGACATAGACGCGGATGGTGCCGCCGCAGGAGAGACCGACGTTCCACGCCGTCTCGTCGGCGACGCCGAATTCCAGCATTTTCGGCTTGCCGCTTTCGATCACGTCGATCGCTTCGGTGACGACTGCGCCCTCGACGCAGCCGCCGGACACGGAGCCGAGGAAATTGCCTTCCTCGTCGATCACCAGATTGGAGCCGACCGGCCGCGGCGCCGAGCCCCAGGTTTCCACCACCGTCGCCAGCGCCACGCCGCGGCCGTCCTTGCGCCAGTCCTCGGCGGCTTTGAGAATGTCTTCATCGCGTGAGAGCATTTTGCACCTCCATCAGGCCGCCCGCCGCAGCCACAGCTTGGGGTCAGTTCCCCTTCGCCGCGTGGCCGGACAGCGCCTGCACCAGTTCCGTCATCGACTCCAGATTGTGGATCGGCCGCAATTCGTCAACATGCGGCAGCATGGTTTTCACGCCGCGGGCGCGCGCCTCGAAACCGTCGAAGCGCAGCAGCGGATTGAGCCAGATCAGCCGCCGGCAGGAGCGGTGCAGCCGGTCCATCTCGAAGCCGAGCATGTCGTCCTCGGCGTCGCGCTCGAGCCCGTCGGTGATCAGCAGCACCACCGCGCCCTGCCCCAGCACGCGCCGGCCCCAGTGCCGGTTGAAGGCGCGCAAGGACGTCGCGATGCGCGTGCCGCCCGACCAGTCGGGCACGTGCGCCGAGCAGGCGGCGAGCGCCTCGTCGGGGTCGCGCTGGCGGATGGCGCGGGTGACGTTGGTCAGCCGCGTGCCGAACAGGAAGGTGGTGACGCGCTTCCTCGCATCGGTGATCGAGTGCAGGAAATGCAGGAACAGCCGCGTGTATTGGCTCATCGAGCCGGAAATATCGAGCAGCGCCACGATCGGCGGCTCCTTCTCGCGCGGGCCGAGATATTTGAGGTCGATCAGCGCGCCGCCCGCCTTCATGCTGGCGCGCAACGTGCGGCGCATGTCGATCAGCGCCCCGCGCCGGCTCGCCGCCAGGCGCCGCGTGCGCACCTGTCGAGCGGCAGCGCAAGGCGCGCGATCGCCTCCTTGGCGGCGGCGATTTCCGCCGCGGTCATCTGCGCGAAATCCTTTTTCTGCAGCACCTCGCGGTCGGAAACGGTCAGCCGCGGGTCGAGCTCGACCTCCTGCTCTTCCTCGCGCGCCTTGAGGCCCGCGAACAGCGCTTCCTGAATGCGTTGCGCGCCCGGCGGCGGCGGTTTCGGCTCGCCCGCCGCTGATCTCCGGCAGCATCGAGGCGATCAACTTTTCGAGATAGCCGCGCTTGCGGAAGAAGATGCGGAAGGCCTGGTCGAACAGAATCGAATGCTCATGCCGCTTCACGAACACCGCGTGCAGCGTCCAGTAGAAATCCTCGCGGCCGCCGACCTGCGCCACTTGAACGGCTTCGAACGCGTCGAGCACGCTGCCCGAGCCGACCGGAATGCCGGCGGCGCGCAGCGCGCGCGCGAAGTAGAGGATGTTCTCGGCGAGGCGGCCTTGCTTGTCGGCCATGGCGTCACTCCGCCGCGCGCAGGTCCGACTTCACCTCGTCGAGCAGCGCCTTGACCTTGCTGCCGTCGACGCGGGCGATGTCGTCCTGGTACTTGAGCAGCGCACCGAGCGTGTCCGACACCGTCGCCGGATCGAGCGCCACCACGTCGAGCTCGGTGAGCGCGCCGGCCCAGTCGAGCGTCTCGGCAACGCCGGGCACCTTGAACAGGTCCTCCTTGCGCAGCGCCTGCACGAAGGCGACGACCTGCTCCGACAGTTTCTTGGCGATGCCCGGCACCTTGGCGCGCAGAATTTTCAGCTCACGCTCGGCATTGGGATAGCCGACCCAGTGATAGAGGCAGCGGCGCTTGAGCGCGTCGTGCACTTCGCGGGTGCGGTTGGAGGTCACCACCACGATCGGCGGCTGCGCGGCCTTGATCGTGCCGAGTTCGGGCACCGTGACCTGGAAGTCGGCCAGCACCTCGAGCAGAAACGCCTCGAAGGCCTCGTCGGTGCGGTCGAGCTCGTCGATCAGCAGCACCGGCGGCCCGTCGGGGTCCGGTTCCAGCGCCTGCAGCAGCGGCCGCTTGATCAGGTAACGCTCGGAGAAGATGTCATGCTCGATGCGCTCACGGTCATGCTCGCCTTCCGCCTCGGCGAGGCGAATGGCGATCATTTGCGCGCCGTAATTCCACTCATAGACCGCGGCGGCGATGTCGAGGCCCTCGTAGCATTGCAGGCGGATCAGCTTGCGCCCAAGCGCGCCGGCCAGCACCTTGGCGATTTCGGTCTTGCCGGTGCCGGCCTCGCCCTCGACGAACAGCGGCCGGCCCATGCGCAGCGCCAGATAGAGCACCGTCGCCAGCGAGCGGTCGGCGATGTAATCGGCCTTGGCCAGAAGGGCCAAAGTGGCGTCGATCGAGGTCGGCAATGGCGTCATAGGGGTCCTTACCGAGACACTTTATCGATCCGCGGACAGCATACATGTGTGTACTGAACGGCCGGTCACCAGCCAGGAATGTCAGCCATGTCGAAACCGCTGAAGACCCAAGACGCCCTGCGCCTGCCCACCATCGACCCCGGCGTGCGTATCGGCCATGTGCACCTGAAAGTCGCCGACCTGCAGCGGGCGCTCGATTTCTACTGCGGGGTCCTGGGTTTTGAGCTGACCACCAGCCGGCCCGGCGCCGCCTTCATCTCCGCCGGCGGCTATCACCACCATATCGGGCTCAACACCTGGGAGAGCCTCGGCGGCTCGCCGCCGCCTCCCGGCTCGACCGGGCTTTACCATACCGCGATTCTCTACCCGACGCGGCCGCTGCTGGCCGACGCGCTGCGGCGGCTGATCGTCGCCAAGATCCCGCTCGAAGGCGCCAGCGACCACGGCGTCTCCGAGGCGCTCTACCTGCGCGACCCCGACGATAACGGCGTCGAACTCTATTGGGACCGGCCGAAGGACCAATGGCCGAAGAAACCGGACGGCTCGCTGCGCATGTTCACCAATCCGCTCGACCTGCACGATCTGCTGGCGGAGCTTGATCGTTGACCTACTCGCGGGCGACGGTCGCTTGAACGCCGCGCATCGAGCCGCCTCGGATGTCCTGCATCGATTGCGCCGCGACTTCGGCGTTGTAACCGCCGGAGACGCCAGACGTCATGCACTTCGCCGAAGCCTTCGTTGAATTGGCCGTCGGCTTGCCGTTGTCCATGACCTTGATCCGGCTGCCGCGTTCGACCCAGGTGCCGGGCGAAATTTCGTCATAGACGCACCTGCTGGCGTTCTGCCCGGCCGCGTCGATCCAGTGCGTGCTGCCCGGCACGTCCCAGTCGTGCTGCGCATCCGGGTAGATCTTGAGCGTCAGATTGCCGCCCTGCGCCTCGAATTTCTCGCCGAACTCGCGGCAACTGTCGATGCCCGCATAACGATCCAGCGCGCCAAGCAGCATGTGCAGCGGCACGTTACCGGGCGCGAAAATCGAGCGGCAGTCGCCGCACCAGCGGATACATGGCGATGAGCAGCGCGAAGCTCGCTTCGCTGACCGGCCAGCGTTCGACATAGTGCCGCAGTGCCGCCTTCTTGACGACCGTGCCGCCTTTGGAAAATCCGATCATGCCGATGCGTGCGGGATCGATCGCCGGATGCGTCGCGACGACGTTCAGCGTGCGTGCCGCATCGAGCACCATGTCGTAAGAGCTAATTGCGACTGGTCGCGGACGGTCGATTCGATGCCGCGCGGCGAAAAGCTGTCGATCACGACGCCGGCGACGCCGATGGCGTTGAATTCGCGCGGCATAGCGACACTCGCGCTCACGCACGCCGCCCGAGCCGTGCATGATGATCATTGCCGGAACCTTGCCGTCGCGTGTTGCCGGGCAGAAAAACCTGCGCGACGATGGCCGGCTTGCCGCGGAATCGGCTCTCGATTCTGATTTTTTCGCGCTGCTGCGCGAAGTCGCCGCGCACCCGCCATTAGGACGACGCAGCAACCGCAAGCCCAGCGGATGCAAGATAGCTGCCGTCCGCGCACGGACGCGTGTACGCCGTCGCCTTCGCCAGCGCGCGCCGCGCCAGCACGCGACCAGATGCGCGCGATATTCGGGACTGGCGTGGATGTCCGAGTTCATGCCGTTGGCCGGAATGGTCATGCCCTCGATCGACTTCGCCGCGAAGCGCTTCTTCAGCGCCTCCTCGAACGATTTCACGCGGAACACGCCGTTCGAGCCGGCGCCGGTCACGGCGACGCGAATGTCGGAGCCGCGCTTGGACACGAACACGCCGACGAGGGCAAAGCCCGACGCCGGGTGCTTGAACTTCTCGTAAGCCGCCTTGCGCGGGATCGGGAACTGCACCTTGGTGATGATCTCGTCGGCTTCGAGCGCGGTCGAGAACATGCCGGTGAAGAAATCATCGGCCGCGATGCGGCGCTTGTTGGTGATGATGGTCGCGCCCAGACCGAGGCAGGCCGCCGGATAGTCGGCGTTCGGGTCGTTGTTGGCGATCGAGCCGCCGATGGTGCCGCGGTTGCGCACCTGCGGATCGCCGATCGAGCCCGGCACGGAGGCGAGACCCGGAATGGCCTGCTGCATCACCGGCGAATTGGCGACATCGGCATGCCGCGTCATGGCGCCGATCACGACGGAGCGGCCCTTGAGCTCGACGCCGCGCAAGCCTTCGACCAGCGACAGGTCGATCAGCGCCGTCGGGCTTGCCAGCCGCTGCTTCATCACCGGGATCAGCGAGTGGCCGCCGGCGAGGATTTTGCCCTCCGGGATTTCTCGACAGCAGGCCGGCCGCCTGGCGCACCGTGGTGGGACGATGAAACGTGAAATTATACATCTGCTCTCTCCGTTATTCCGCCGCCTGGCGCGCTGCCGGCGCGTGTTGCATTGCCGACCACACCGCATTGGCGGTCGCCGGCATGCGATATGCTTTCGCTGCCGATCGCGTCGGTGATGGCGTTGATCACCGCCGCCGGCGCGGCAATCGCGCCGGCCTCGCCGCAGCCCTTGATGCCGAGCGGGTTCGACGGCGACTTCGTTTCGGTCATGCCCACCGCGAACGATGGCAAGTCGTGCGCGCGCGGCATGGAGTAGTCCATGTAGCGAGCCGGTCACGAGCTGGCCGTTCTTGTCGTAGACCGCGCCTTCGAGCAGCGCCTGGCCGATGCCTTGCGCGATGCCGCCATGCACCTGGCCTTCGACGATCATCGGATTGATCACGGTGCCGAAGTCGTCGACCGCGGTCCAGTTCACGATGTCGGTCTTGCCGGTCTCGGTGTCGACTTCCACTTCGCAGATGTGGCAGCCGGCCGGGAAGGTGAAGTTGGTCGGATCGTAGAACGAGGTCTCCTTCAGGCCCGGCTCGAGCTGTGCGCCGGTGAACTTGTGCGCGATGTAGGCGTTGAGCGCGACGTCGCCGAACGCCACCGACTTGTCGGTGCCGGCGACGGTGAACTTGCCGTCCTTGAATTCGATGTCGCCTTCGGCCGCTTCCATCATGAAGGCGGCGACCTTCTTGGCCTTGGCCTCGATCTTGTCGAGCGCCTTGACGATCGCCGACATGCCGACGGCGCCGGAGCGCGAGCCGTAGGTGCCCATGCCGAACTGCACCTTGTCGGTGTCGCCGTGCACGATCGACACATTCTCGAACGGAATGCCGAGCCGCTCCGACACGAGTTGCGCGAAGGTCGTCTCGTGGCCCTGACCGTGCGCGTGGCAGCCGGTGAGCACTTCGACCGAGCCGGTCGGATTGACGCGCACCTCGGCCGACTCCCACAGGCCGACGCCGGCGCCGAGCGAACCGACCGCCTTGCGTCGGCGCGATGCCGCAGGCCTCGATGTAAGTCGAGAAGCCCATGCCGCGCAGCTTGCCGTGCCGCGCGCGACTCGCGCTTGCGCTTGTTGAAGCCCTTCACGTCGGCAAGCTCCATCGCCTTCTTCAGCGAGGCGCCATAGTCGCCGGCGTCATAGGCCATGATCACCGGCGTCTGGTGCGGGAACGACTTGATGAAATTGCGCCGGCGCAATTCGGCCGGCTCGATCTGCATCTCGCCGCGCCGCCACTTCGACCAGCCGCTCGACCACGAAGGTCGCCTCGGGCCGTCCGGCGCCGCGATAGGCGTCGACCGGCGCGGTGTTGGTGTAGACCGCATCCACCTCGCAATAGATCGCCGGAATGTCGTACTGGCCCGACATCAGCGTGGCGTAGAGATAGGTCGGCACCGACGACGAGAAGGTCGACATATAGGCGCCGAGATTGGCGATGGTCTTGGCGCGCAGCGCCAGGATCTTGCCGTTGCGCGTCGAGCGCCAGTTCGGCATGGGTGACGTGATCGCGGCCATGCGCGTCGGTGAGGAAGGCTTCCGAGCGGTCCGCCGTCCACTTCACCGGCCGGCGCACCTTGCGCGCCGCCCACAGGCAGACGACCTCTTCCGGATAGATGAAAATCTTCGAGCCGAAGCCGCCGCCGACATCGGGCGCGATCACGCGCAGCTTGTGCTCCGGCGCCATGCCGACGAAGGCGGCGATGACCAGCCGCGCGACGTGCGGGTTCTGCGACGTGTTCCACAGCGTCAGATTGTCGGTGCCGGCGTCGTATTCGGCGAGCGCGGCGCGCGGCTCGATCGCGTTCGGCACCAGGCGGTTGTTGACGATGTCGAGCTTGGTGACGTGCTTGGCCGCGGCAAAGGCCGCCGCCGTCGCCTTGGCGTCGCCGAGGTGCCATTCGTAGATGGTGTTCTTCGGCGCGACTTCGTGGATCTGCGGCCCCGACTTCGCCTTCGCTGGATCCGCGACCGCCGGCAGCACCTCGTAATCGACCTTGACCTTCTCGGCGGCGTCGCGCGCCCTGCGCCTGCGTCTCCGCGATCACCACCGCGACCGCGTCGCCGACATGGTTGACCTTGCCGGTCGCCAGCGCCGGATGCGGCGCCATCTTCATCGGCGTGCCGTCCTTGGAATGGATCATCCAGCCGCAGATGAGATTGCCGATCTTGTCGGCGGCCAGATCCGCGCCGGTGAGCACCGCGACCACGCCGGGCATCTTCCTGCGCCGCGCTGACGTCGATGCTTTTGATCTTGGCGTGGGCATGCGGCGAGCGCACGAACACCGCGCGCGTCTCGCCCGGCCGCACCACGTCGTCGGTGTACTGGCCCTGGCCGGTGATGAAACGGAAGTCTTCCTTGCGGCGCACCGAGGCGCCGATCCCGGTCGCGCTCATAGCGGTCTTCCTCCCGTGTTTGTTTTTCTAAGACGCTGGAATTTTACGACGTTATTCCGCCGCTTGCCGCGACGGCGCCTCCCCCCTTCATCGCTTTGGCGCCGGCGGCGATCGCCTTGACGATGTTGTGATAGCCGGTGCAGCGGCAGATGTTGCCGTCGAGCTGCTCGCGGATGGTGTGCTCGTCGAGATCGTTGCCGTTGCGGCGCACGATATCGAGCGCCGCCATGATCATGCCCGGCGTGCAATAGCCGCACTGCAGGCCGTGGTTCTGGCGGAACGCCTCCTGCATCGGATGCAGCGGCCCGTTCGGCTCGGCCAAACCCTCGATCGTGGTGATCTTGGCGCCCTCGCACTGCAGCGCCAGAAGCGTGCAGGATTTGGCGGCGATGCCGTCGAGATGGATGACGCAGGCGCCGCATTGCGAGGTGTCGCAGCCGACATGGGTGCCGGTCAGGCGCAGATTTTCGCGCAGGAACTGCACCAGCAGAGTGCGGGCTTCGACCTCACCGCTGACGGCTTTGCCGTTTACCGTCATCGATACGGTAGGCATGGGCATCCTCCCAAGTTCGGGGCCATAAGCCCTCTTTTCGGCTCGCCCGGCAGGGGCGCTGGCGGTTCCGAACCGAAATCAGGCCGATTTCGGGCGAAACGCCGCTTTGGAACAAGAATAACTCTGAACCCGGGCAGCGCCGCCGGTCAAGGGAGAAGCTCTGATTAATGAGGCTAAATCCCTTACCGGGATTTCACGGAACCGGCTCCGCCGGAAATGCTTTGTCGCTCGTTAGATCGTTAGGTAGGAGGAATAAATCATGCGCATAAAAATTATGGCCGGCATTGCGGCCTTGGCGATTGCAGCGTCCAGCGTCGTGGCGACGACGCCCGCGCAGGCGCGCTGGCATGGCGGTGGTTGGTACGGCGGCTACCACGGCGGCGGCTATGGCTGGGGCCCGGCGCTCGGCGGCTTTGCCGCTGGCGCCATCATCGGCGGCGCTTTGGCGGCGCCGGCCGTATTACTACGGCCCGGTTATGGCTACCGCCGGGTTACGCCTATGCGCCGGGCGGCGCGGTCGGCTACTGCATGCAGCGCTTCAGCTCCTACGACCCGGCGTCCGGCACCTATCTCGGCTATGACGGCTATCGTCACCCTTGCCCGTAAGAACAGGCGTCTCGGCGCCTTGTGAGGCGCCGGTTCAGGCCGAAGTGGGCGTGAACACCGCGGCGAAGTTCTTGAAGAACTCGTCGGCGATTTTCTTTGCCGCGCCGTTGACCAGACGCTGGCCGAGCTGGGCGAGCTTGCCGCCGATCTGCGCCTCGACGTTGTAGGTGAGCAGCGTACCGCCGTCCTTTTCGGCGAGCGCGACGGTCGCCCCGCCCTTGGCGAAGCCGGCGACGCCGCCGTCGCCCTCGCCGGAAATCTTGTAGCCGTTCGGCGGGTTCAGATCGGTGAGGTGCACCTTGCCTTTGAAGCGCGCCTTGACCGGGCCGATCTTGGTGGTGGCGACCGCGGTCATTTCCGTATCGGAAAGCTTGACCAGTTCCTCGCAGCCGGGGATGCAGGCCTTGAGCGTCTCGGCGTCGTTGAGCTTGGCCCACACCGCTTCGCGGCTCGCCGGAAGCTGCACCTCGCCGGTCATCACCATCGCCATTGTCGTCTCCTGAACTTGCCGGCGCATCCGGCCCGGCCCACGACTTAGGACTTTGCCGCCCACCTGAAAAGAGCTTTAAGTGGCGCCCTGATATGCCGCCGCAGCCAAGAATAACACGCCGCCAGGGGGGATTTGGAATGCCGACAATCAGTGTCGATGGCTGCCCGCTCAATGTCGAGGTCGAAGGCAGCGATAGCGCGCCGGCGCTGATGCTGTCGAATTCGCTCGGCACCGACCTGCATATGTGGGACGACCAGGCGACGGAATTCGCCAAGCACTTCCGCCTCATCCGCTATGACCGCCGCGGCCACGGCAAGTCGGGCGCCAGCAAGGGGCCCTACAGCTTCGACCGTTTCGGCCGCGACATTCTCGCCATCCTCGACGCGCTCAAGGTCAAAAAGGTCAACTGGTGCGGGCTGTCGATGGGCGGCATGGACGGACAATGGCTCGGCGCCAATGCGGGAGACCGCGTCGAGAAGCTCGTCCTCGCCAACACCAATTTCTATTACGCCGACAAGGGCCCGTGGGCCGACCGCATCAAATTCGTGCGCGAGAAGGGCCTCGCGCCTTTGGTCGATGCCAATATGGAACGCTGGTTCACCAAGGGTTTCCGCGAGCGCGCGCCGAAGACCATCGCGCGCATGACCAAGATGTTCCTCGGCTGCAATCTCGACGGCTATATCGCCTGCGTCGAAGCCGTGCGCGACATGGACTTCCGCGCCAGCAATCCGCGCGTCACTGCACCGACTATGGTCATCGTCGGCACGCAGGACCCGGCGACCCCGCCCGCGGCCGGCGAAGCGATCGCCCAGCAGATCAAGGGCGCCAAACTCGTCGCCCTCGACGCCGCGCATATCTCCAATGTCGAACAGCCCAGGGCCTTCACCGAGGCGGTACTGAATTTCCTGCAATAGCGCTTGAGTGCGGATGAAACCGCGTCAATCCGATGGATTTCCGGAGCGTTTTGCCTGTGCCGTCGCGGCGCACGGCTATTAAGCCGCCGTAAAAACAAGCATCTGTGAATAGGAACCGGCCGGCGCGGTGTTAGCATAGCCGCACCATGTCGGCGGACATGGTCGCACCCGATGTAGAAGCGGCATTGCGAAAACGGCTTCGAGGGAACCGTCATGATCTCCATCACCGTCAACGGGCAGACACACGAGCTCGATATCGAGCCGGAGACACCGCTGCTCTGGGTCATCCGCGATGAGATCGGCTTGACCGGGACCAAATTCGGCTGCGGCATCGCGCAATGCGGCGCCTGCACCGTGCACGTCGACGGCGAGGCGATGCGCTCCTGCAGCATTCAGGTTGGCGACGTTGCCGGCAAGCATGTCACCACCATCGAGGGCCTGTCGCCGGACAGCAAGCATCCGGTGCAGCAGGCCTGGCTTGCCGAGGACGTGCCGCAATGCGGCTACTGCCAGTCGGGGCAAATCATGGCGGCGGCGGCGTTTCTCAAGGAGCACCCGCGGCCGAGCGACGCCGACATCGACGCCAATCTCACCAATATCTGCCGCTGCGGCACTTACGTGCGCATCCGCCGCGCCATCCATCGCGCCGCCGCACTGATGAAGACGTAAGGAGGACGCCATGAACGAGATCGTCAAGCCGTCCCTCACCCGCCGCCATTTCGTCACCGCATCCGCCTCCGCCGCCGGCGGCCTCGCCATCAGCGTTGCGCTGGCGCCGTTCGCCAAGGCCGCGACCATCGGCCCGCAGCCCTGGCTCGAGGACAACGCAGCGAACGAGATCAACGCCTTCCTGGTGATCGATCCGGACGGCGGCATTCTCATCCGCTCGCCGCACAACGAGATGGGCCAGGGCGCGATCACCGCGCTGCCGATGATCGTCGCCGAAGAACTCGAATGCGACTGGTCGAAGGTGCGCGTCGAATATGCTTCGGCGAGCCGGAACCTGCGCGAGCACGGCGTCTATGGCGACATGGTCACCGCCGGCAGCCGCGGCGTGCGCACCTCGTGGCAGATGCTGCTGCAGGCGGGCGCCAGCGCCCGCGAGCGGCTGATCGCCGCCGCGGCGCGGCGCTGGAATGTGCCGGCGCACGAATGCGAAGCGACAAACAGCAAGGTCGTGCATCAAGCGAGCGGCCGCTCATTCGATTACGCAGCGCTTGCCGCCGATGCGGCGAAGATCACGCTCGACAAGGAACCGCCGATCCGCACGCCGGACAAGTTCAAGCTCATCGGCAAGACGCTGCCACGGCTCGACACGCCGCTGAAAATCAACGGCACGGCGCAATTTGCCATCGACACCAAAATTCCCGGCATGCTCTATGCCGCGATAGCCGCTTGCCCGGTCGCCGGCGGCAAGCTGAAGAACGTAGACGAAGCGCCAGCCATCGGCCGCCGCGGCATCCTCAACGTCGTCAAGCTCGCCGACGCGGTCGCGGTCGTTGCCGACCGCTTCTGGCGCGCGAAAGAAGCGCTGGCTTTGCTCAAGCCCGAATGGGAGACCGGCGAGGCTGGCAAGACCGACAGCGCGCAATTCGCCAAGCTCTATCGCGACACGCTCGACGGCCCGATGGTGAGCGCGCGCAACGACGGCAACGTCGACGACGCCTTCGCCAAGACCGCGGCGTCCGGCGGCAAGGTGATCGAAGCTCTTTACGAAGCCCCGCACGCCGCGCACGCGCAGATGGAGCCGCTCAACGCCACCGCGCGCTTCGACGGCGACAAGCTGGATATCTGGGTCGGCTCGCAGATCCCGATGGGCGCGCTGCGCCTTGCCGCGGCGACCTCCGGCCTGCCGGCCGAGAATATCACCATCCACAATTGCTTCCTCGGCGGCGGCTTCGGCCGCCGCGGCACCAATGACGAGATGCGCCAGGCGATCCTTGTCGCCAAGCAGATCGGCAAGCCGGTCAAGCTGGTGTGGACGCGCGAAGAGGACATGACTCATGACCGCTACCGGCCGCAAGCCGCGGTGCGGCTGAGGACCGCGCTGTCGCACGATGGCGTGCCCGTCGCTTTCGACGCCCGCATCGCCGTCGGCTCGATCCAGTATTCGAGCGGCATGCGCAGTTCCAACAACGGCCTCGAACCGCAGGCGACCGAGGGCATCGCCAACACCAGCTACAGAATCCCCAACCTGCGCGTCGGCTGCATGATGAAGAACACCCACATCCCGGTGGGCTTCTGGCGTTCGGTCGGCTCCTCGCAGAACGCCTTCTTCATGGAAAGCTATGTCGACGAGCTCGCGCACGCGGCGGGCAAGGACCCCTACCACTTCCGCCGCGCGCTGCTGGCGCACCGGCCCGACTTTATCGACGTGCTCGACAAGATCGCCGACAAGGGTGACTGGGGCAAACCGCTGCCGAAAGGAAAAGGCCGCGGCATCGCCATCCACGAATGCTACGGCACTATCGTCGGCCAGGTGGCCGAGGTCAGCGTCAGCCAGAAAGGCGAGGTGCGGGTCGACCGCGTCGTCGCCGGCGTCGATTGCGGGCACGTGGTCAATCCGGGGATCGTCGAGGCGCAGATCCAAGGCGGCATCATCTTCGGCCTGTCGGCGGTGCTCTACGGCGACCTCACCATCAAGAACGGCGCCGTCGAACAGAACAATTTCGATCAGTACCAGATGGTGCTGCTGGCCGACGCGCCGAAGATCGAGGTCTATCTCGCGCTCTCCGGCGGCAAGAAATGGGGCGGCATCGGCGAGCCGGGAACAGCGCCGACCGCGCCTGCGGTCGCCAACGCCGTGTTCGCGGCAACCGGCATCCGCGCGCGCGCACTGCCGCTCAAGAACGTGAAGCTCGCCGGCCCGGCCTGATCGTGAACGTCGCCAGCCGAATGGAGTCGCACAGCGCACCGAACCGTATCCAGATTTCGGCGGCGACCCGTCAGCACCTCCACAAGCACTTTCGGCTCGAGCCGCACGGCAGCGTCGACATCAAGGGCAAAGGCACGATGGAAACCTATTTTCTGCTTGCCCGCGCCGGCGAGGCGAACGAATAAAAATGCTGTTTGCCGCGCCGCAAGAGTTCGGCATTGCGGCACGGCGATGCCGAGACCACTTTTGCAAAGCAGCCCTTGACCGAACGCTGCTTACCCGTCTCGATATGTGAGGACGCGCCGGCCCATGGATGAAAAAGAACGCTACGACAAAGGCATGGCCAAACGCCGCAAGGTGCTTGGGGCCGAATGGGTCGACCGTGCCAATGCGCGCAAGAACGCCTTTAACGCCGAATTCCAGGATTTCATCACCCGCGCCGCCTGGGGCGAGGTGTGGACGCGGCCGCATTTTGACGAGCGCACCCGCCGCGTGCTGGTCATCGGCACCATGATCGCACTCGGCCAGTGGGACGAATTCCGCCTGCATGTGCGCGCCGCGCTCGCCGAAGGCGGATTTTCCCAGGATGACATCAAGGAAGTGATCCTGCAGCAGGCGATCTATTGCGGCGTGCCGGCCGCCAATCATGCCTTCAAGGAAGCGGCCGAAGTCATCGCCGAGCGCGATAAAGGAAAATAGCCGGCGCCTTGCGTCCTGCCGCCTTCGCGCCTTGAGCCACGCGCCTCAGGCGACGGCAAGCTCCAGAGCCATAGCGCTGTCGCCGGCAATGCCGAGCCCCTCGCCCAGCCGCTGGCGCACGCGGCGCAAGGCATTTTCGGCGACGCGCGCATCGAGCGCCGTGCGGATCAGGTCGGGAACCTGAGCCGGGTTTTGCAGCACCGAGCGCAAGACCGCGAGCACATCCGGCGCGCCGTCCGGCCGCAGTCCGACGGCCGCAGCCGGCGGCAGCGTCCGATGCGCAGCATCGATGACGATGCGGCACACGGCGAAAGGGATGCGATGGGCGTGCGCGACCCTGGCCGCGATGTGCGACTCCATGTCGACGGCAAGCGCCCGTGTCTCGGCGTGGACGCGCGCCTTCTGCGCCGGATGCGCCAACAGCGTGTCGGTGCCGACGACTTCAGCGTGCATCGCGTCCGGGATCGCCTGCAGCAGCCGCTGCGCCCAGACCCGATCGGTGGCGATTGCCTCATTGCCGTTGCGGACAGCGGAGGCGACAATGCAGTCGCCGGCAACCAGATGCGGCGCCAGTCCACCCGCGATCCCGAAGCTGATGATGCCGGACGCACCGCGCGCGATCGCGGCCCCAAGCCTTGCGGCGAGGTGCTGAGATTGATTGCAAAGCACCACCGAGACTCCGGGTCCCTGTGCGATGCGCGCTTCGAGTGCGAGAGACGTGACAGCGACGACGCCGGCGTGGCGCGACATTCGAATCTTCCCAAACCCCGAAGGGCTAATGTCCCCTAAGGCGCTGCAACCGTCAATGCCGTTGCGCTGTGACGATTTCGGCGGGCTGAGCCAAGGCCGGCCAACGCAGACAATGACATGGCGCCAGCACGCCGTTATCATGAAAAATTGGTCCTTTCGACAGCCGGTGCCGGAATGAGCCTGGAAATCGAACGTCTCTTCGCCGAAAGAAGCGGCGAACGCTACGCGTTGCATGCTCGCTATCTCAACGAGCAAATGGTGCGGGTGCTGAAAACGATCGGTTTTGACCGGGCCTACCAGCGCGGCAAAGGTCAATATCTCTACGACCGCGGCGGCCAGAAATATCTCGATCTGTTGAGCGGGTTCGGCGTCTTTGGGCTCGGCCGCAATCATCCGGTGGTGCGCGACACCTTGAAGCAGGTTCTCGACAGCGAGCTGCCCAATCTCGTGCAGATGGATTTCTCGGCGCTCGCGGGCATTCTGGCCGAGCGGCTGCTGCGCTACACGCCCTATCTGGACAAAGTCTTCTTTGCCAATTCCGGCACCGAAACGGTCGAGGCATCGCTGAAATTTGCCCGCGCCGCGACCCGCCGCGCCGGCATCGTTTATTGCAGCCACGCATTTCACGGACTGACCTACGGCTCGCTGTCGGTGAACGGCGACAAGATTTTCCGCGCCGGTTTCGGGCCGCTGCTGCCGGAATGCATCGAAGTCCCCTTCAACGATCTCGGCGCGCTGGAGCGGGCCTTGGCGACAAATACGATCGCCGCTTTCATCGTCGAGCCGATCCAGGGCAAGGGCGTCGTCATGCCGGATGACGACTATCTGCAATCCGCGCTCGCGCTCTGCCGCAAATACGGCACGCTGTTGATCGCCGACGAAATCCAGACCGGGATGGGTCGGACCGGGCGTTTTCTCGCTTGCGAGCATTGGGGCGTCGAGCCGGACATGGTGCTGCTTGCGAAATCACTGTCCGGCGGTCACGTCCCGGTCGGCGCGTTGCTGACGCGCAAATGGATCTTCGACAAGGTCTTCGACAGCATGGACCGCGCCGTCATCCATGGCTCGACATTCGCGAAAAACGATCTCGCCATGGCGGCTGGGCTGGCCACGCTCGAGGTGATCGAATCCGAAGGGTTGATGCAGAATGCGGTGCGGACCGGCGCGCGCCTGCTCGGCGCGTTCGAGCGCATGACCCAACGCCATGAGCTCGTCAAAGCGGCGCGCGGAAAAGGCCTGATGATCGGCCTCGAGTTCGGCCCGCCCCGCTCGCTGGCGTTGAAGGCGTCCTGGAACCTGCTGGAGACCGCCAACAGCGGACTATTTTGCCAGCTGATCGTGATTCCGCTGCTGAAAGACCACAGGGTCCTTAGCCAGGTTGCGGGCCACGGCAACCATACGATCAAGCTGTTACCGGCACTGATCATCACCGACGCAGACTGCGATTGGATCGAACAGTCGTTTGAAGCGGTCATTGCCGACGCGCATCGCGTTCCCGGCGCGATCTGGTCCCTGGGAAAAACCCTGATCGAGAATGCTGCGCGCGCGGCAGGAACCCGGTGAGTGCCGTCGAGCCGTCGCGCATCATATTACGACGATGCCCGCGACATGCGCGGGCATCACGGAGTCAGTCGTTGAGGCGCAGCGGCGTCTATCGCCAGGGCGTGAACCGGCGCGCGGCGGCCGCGGCGGCGGCCTCGCTCCCGGCCGGCTCACCGGCGTTGTCGTAGCTGCGCTCGACAATGCAGAGCGCGGCCGTGAGCCCGGCAAGCAGCAGCTCGATCGTCTGCTGCTGCTGCACCAGCTCGAAATTCACCAACCACAGCGCCGGCGCGACCGAGACAACACTCATCAGCACCACCAGAATGAGACCGGCTTCGAGAATTTCCTCATTCGGCTTGCCGCCCACGATCAGGCCGCGCAAGCGGTCGGCGAGATGCACGGCGAAAACCACGGCAGCGGCGAGTTTCATCACGCCGAAGAAAGCCGCGAGCTTGATCAGCCCTTCCGGGCCGAGATGGAAAATTCGACCAACGCCGAAAACAAATTGCGAATGCCACACATCATCGAGCCCGTAGGTCGGCGATGTCAGCACGTGAAGCGACTCGATGCCCCAGGACAGCGTGAAGTACAGCGCGATCGCCATGATCATGGCCACAACGGCACCGGAAGCTTTACGCATGCGTTCCTCCTTGAAAGGAAGTCCGGCGTAATCGCTTCAAATGCTAATTTCAAAGCAAACCGAAATTTTACCTTACCGGCCCCGGCGTTAATCGTGTTTTTTTACCGAGCATGACCTTTCCGAGAACCGGTTCCCACGGCTTGCGATCATGGCCGCAATCTTAACCGCCGCGACCTTCGCGGAAGGCCTGCGGCGTGGTGCCGGTCTGCTTGCGGAAAAAGCGCGTGAAGTGCGACGGATCGGAAAAAGCGAGGTCGTAGGCGATCTGGTGGATTGGTTGATTGGTGAATACGAGCTGGCGCTTGGCCTCGGTCAAGACGCGCTGGCGGATCAAATGGCCCGCGGTCACGCCGGTCGCGCGCTTGACGTGATCGTTGAGGCGATCGGCGGTCATCGCCAGGCTTTTGGCGTAGAAGCTGATCAGCCGCTGCTGGCGGAAATTGACATCGATCAGGCGCCGTAATTCTTCGACGCGCGCGTCGGCGGGAGCAAGCGTCACCGCGCCGCTGCGCGCCCGGCTAGCCGCAAGCCGCACCACCTCGATCGCGACCATCGCCAGCAGCGCGCGCATGGCGATGCGATGGCCTTCGCGCGCCAGCGATGCTTCCTCGTCAAGCTCCGCACACAGCCGCGACAGGCGTCCCGCTTCGCCTGCGCCGGCAAGCGGCAAGATCGGATCCGCCGCCACCGTCCTGAGCCGTGCCAGCGCCTCGCCGGAATTCTCCCCGATGGCGTCGGCGACATCCTCGGTGAAGCTCACCACCCAGCCGTCGGTGGCGCGCGGCGTAAAACGAAATCCATGCGCGGTGGTCGCCGGCACCAGGATCGCTGCGGGCGCCGCAAACGAGACATTTGATGTTTCGAAACTCATCTCGCCGCCGCCCGTCTCGATCAGCAGCATCTGGAAGAGATTGCGGTGGCGATGCGCGCGAATGGTCCAGTCATGGATCGAGGAGCGCGAGGCGATGGTTTCGATATGGATGAAGTCAAACGCGGAATCGTCCGGCGGATCGCCGTAGAGGTGAAACAGCGGGAGCGCGGCCGTTGCCATGGCCCGAGCATAAGCGCACGGGCGACACGCGGCCAACGCGCGACGGCCTTGAGCGGTGCATAACGAAAAGCCCCGCCGATCGGCGGGGCTTCCGTCAGAAAACTCAGGCCGCGATTAGCGGTCCTGGCCGCCCTGCTGCTGACCACCTTGACCGCCCTGACCCGGACGATCCTGCTGGCCGCCTTGCTGCTGCTGACCCGGGCGCGGCTGACCGCCCTGCTGCTGCCCGGGCTTGGTGCCCTGCTGCTGCTGGTTCTGGTTTGGATTCTGGCCCTGATTGGGGTTTTGGTTCTGGCTCATGAGTGCATCCTCTCATTGGTTCGAAGACTAGCTCTCGCTAGGACCCGGCCCCGGTCGTCGATAACGCGCGAGCCACGCATGCGTTCCCGTGCAATTCACCGTCCACATTGAGACAAATGCGCCGGAACCCCCGGGCCGTGCCGCGCATTGCCGCTCCGACACCGCAAATACTGGGAGGCCTCAATGGGACGCTATCTGCTGCTCTGGCTATTGGGGATCCCGCTCCCCATTCTGCTTTTGATCTGGGTTTTCGGCGGCCTGCACTGATCGCTCGCCGCTTCCCTGCCCAGAACTTTCGCTGCATCGCCGCGCCGGCAAGGGCGCGGCGTTCTGCTTTCCGGCTCGGCCAGCCGCGCATGAATCCTGCGCCAGCGCCCTTTGTAGCGTTGCCGCTTTCCCCGCGGCCTGTTAAGCGTATATCGTCGAACCGTCGCCGGGCGGCACCGCGGAGCGTTTAGCGGACGCATGGAAGTCTTTCTCCAGCAGCTCATCAACGGCATCACCCTCGGCTCGATCTACGGTCTGATCGCCATCGGCTACACCATGGTGTTCGGCATCATCGGCATGGTCAATTTCGCTCATGGCGATGTGTTCATGGTCTCCGTCTTCATCGCGCTGATCGCCTTCCTTATCCTGACGAGCTGGCTCGGCATCACCTCGCTGCCGCTGGCCTTGTTTATCGTGCTGATCGTCGCAATGCTGTTCACGTCGCTGATCAACTGGGTGATCGAGCGCATCGCCTACCGGCCCTTGCGCGGCTCGTTTCGTCTGGCGCCGCTGATCTCGGCGATCGGCATGTCGATTTTCCTGTCGAATTTCGTGCAGGTCTCCCAGGGCCCGCGCAACAAGGCGATCCCGCCGATGATCCGCGGCGAGTTTGTGCTGGTCGATCACGGCAACTACGCGGTCACGCTGTCGATGAAGCAGCTGGCGATCTGGAGCGTGACCGCCGTCCTGCTGGCGATCTTCTGGTATCTCGTCGCCAAGACCCGGCTCGGCCGCGCCCAGCGCGCCTGCGAGCAGGATCAGAAGATGGCGGCGCTGGTCGGCGTCGACGTCGACCGCACGATTTCACTCACCTTCGTCATCGCCGCAGCGCTCGCCGCCGTCGCCGGCACGTTGTACCTGATGTATTACGGCGTGGTGAGTTTCGCCGACGGTTTCGTTCCGGGCGTAAAGGCGTTCACCGCCGCGGTGCTCGGCGGCATCGGCTCGCTGCCCGGCGCGGTGGTCGGCGGCATTCTCATCGGCCTCATCGAAACCTTCTGGTCGGCCTATTTTTCCATCGACTACAAGGACGTCGCCGCCTTCTCGGTGCTGGCGATCACTTTGATCTTCCTGCCACAGGGCCTGTTCGGGCGGCCGGACGTCGAGAAGGTGTAGAATGGCGGCGGCTAGGGGGGAGCGCGTCGATGCGGTACGCGCGTTTAAGGATGCGGCGAAGATCGGCGTCATCTCATTCTTTCTGTTCCTGCCGCTGATCGGGCTTCTTACCCAAACCGATATCAACAACGTCCTGATCCTGACCACGCGCTGGCCGCTGCTGTTTTCGTGGGTTGGCATTATTTTTGTCGGCCGCTTCGTCTATTCGCTGTTTATCGCGCCCTGGCTGGCGCAGCGGGCGACGCGCCCGGCTGCCGGTCCGTCGCCGTTACGCGTCTTTATCGGCAAATGGTTCATCCCATTCGCCATCGGTTTTGCCGTCGTCTATCCGGTGATCTCCATTGTCGCGGCCGGCTATGGCGGCGCGCTGAAATGGATCGACAATTTCGGCATCCAGATTCTGATCTACGTGATGCTCGGCTGGGGGCTGAACATCGTGGTCGGCCTCGCCGGCCTGCTCGACCTCGGCTATGTCGCTTTCTACGCGGTCGGCGCCTATTCCTACGCGCTGCTGGCCAAGAACTTCGGCTTCACCTTCTGGCTGCTACTCCCCCTCGCCGGCATCCTCTCCTCGTTCTGGGGCATCCTGCTCGGCTTCCCGGTGCTGCGACTGCGCGGCGACTACCTCGCCATCGTCACGCTCGCCTTCGGCGAAATCATCCGCCTCATCCTGATCAATTTCGTCGACCTCACCAACGGCTATGCCGGCATCAGCGGCATTCCGCGGCCGAGCTTTTTCGGCATTCCATTCGTCGACGAGGACTACGGCTTCGACGCCATGTTCGGAATGGAATACTCGCCGCTGCACCGCACGATATTTCTTTATTACGTGATCCTGGCGCTTGCTTTCATCACCGCCTTCGTCACCGTGCGGCTGCGCCGCATGCCGGTCGGCCGCGCCTGGGAGGCCTTGCGCGAGGACGAGATCGCCTGCCGCTCGCTCGGTATCAACACCACCAACACCAAGCTCACCGCCTTCGCCATGGGCGCGATGTTCGCCGGTTTTGCCGGCTCGTTTTTTGCCGCGCGGCAGGGTTTCATTTCGCCGGAGAGCTTCACCTTTCTGGAATCGGCGACCGTGCTGTCCATCGTCGTGCTCGGCGGCATGGGCAGCCAGATCGGCGTCGCGCTTGCCGCCACGGCGTTTGTCGGCGGCACCGAGATGTTGCGCCAGCTCGACTTCCTCAAGCAGATATTCGGCGACACCTTCGACCCGACGCAGTACCGCATGCTTCTGTTCGGGTTCTGCATGGTGCTGATCATGATCTGGCGGCCGCGCGGCCTGATCTCGGGCCGTGATCCGTCGGTGTTCCTGAAGGAACGCAAAAGCATCTCCGCCGAGCTGACCAAGGAAGGGCACGGCTGATGGCGGACACCGCCGACATCGTGCTCCGCGTCGAGCGCCTGACCATGCGCTTCGGCGGCCTGGTCGCCGTCGACAATCTGTCGTTCGAAGCCAAAGCCGGCGACATCACCGCGCTGATCGGACCGAACGGCGCCGGCAAGACCACGGTGTTCAACTGCATCACCGGCTTCTACAAGCCGAGCGAAGGGCGCATCGCGCTCAAGCACGGCGAACCGTCGATCTGGGACCAACTCGAGCCGCTGACCGACCGCGGCGAGCGCAGCGTCGCCTATGGCGTCGACGCGCTCTTCCTGCTCGAGCGCATGCCCGATTTTCTGGTGACGCAGAAGGCGCGTGTCGCCCGCACGTTCCAGAACATCCGTCTGTTTTCCGGCATGACCGTCCTGGAAAACCTGCTGGTCGCCCAGCACAACGTGCTGATGCTGGCCTCGGGCTTCACCTTTCTCGGCATCTTCGGCATCCCCTCCTACACCGCGGCCGAACGCGCCTCGATCGACAAGGCCAAGTATTGGCTCGACCGCATCGGCCTCATCGAGCGCGCCGACGATCCGGCCGGCGACCTGCCCTATGGCGCCCAGCGGCGGCTGGAAATCGCCCGTGCCATGTGCACCGAGCCGGTACTGCTCTGTCTCGACGAGCCGGCGGCGGGCCTCAACCCGCACGAAAGCGCCGAGCTCAACGCGCTGCTGCTCTCCATCCGCAAGGAGCACAGCACGTCGATCCTGCTGATCGAGCACGACATGTCGGTAGTGATGGGAATTTCCGACCACATCGTCGTGCTCGATTACGGCGTCAAGATCGCCGACGGCAAGCCCGAAGCGGTGCGCAATGACGAAAAGGTGATCGCCGCCTATCTCGGCGTCGAGGATGAAGAGGTCGCCGAAGTCGAGGCGGAGGTCGGCTTATGAACTCCCCGCTTCTCTCGGTGCGCGGCGTGACCGCATTTTACGGCCGCGTGCAGGCTCTCAAGGGCATCGACATCGACGTCAACAACGGTGAAATCGTCACGCTGATCGGCGCCAACGGCGCCGGCAAATCCACGCTGATGATGACGATCTGCGGCAATCCGCGTGCACGCGAAGGCACGATCGCCTTCGACGGCCGTGACATCACGCGCATGCCGACGCACGAGATCGCCCGCCTGAATCTCTCGCAAGCCCCCGAGGGGCGCCGCATCTTCTCGCGCATGACGGTGCTGGAAAATCTGCAGATGGGCGCGATCGTCGCCGACGAAGCCAATTTCGCCGGCGACCTGGAGCGGGTGCTCACGCTGTTTCCGCGCCTCAAGCAGCGGCTCGGCCAGCGCGGCGGCACGCTGTCGGGCGGCGAACAGCAGATGCTGGCGATCGCGCGGGCGCTGATGAGCCGGCCGCGGCTGTTGCTGCTCGACGAGCCGTCGCTCGGTTTGGCGCCGCTGATCGTGCGGCAGATTTTCGACGCCATCCGTATGCTCAACGCGCAGGACAAGCTGACCGTATTCCTGGTCGAGCAGAACGCCTTTCATGCGCTCAAGCTCGCCCACCGCGGCTACGTCATGGTCAATGGACTGATCACCCTTTCCGGCAGCGGCAAGGAACTGCTCGACCGGCCGGAGATCAAATCCGCCTATCTGGAGGGAGGGCGCCAGCAGGCAGAGCCATGATGGAGGACAGCGCACCCCTGATCCCGCAATTGCTCTACGAGGACGGCTTGGGCGTTTTCATCCTTGTCACCATCATCCTCGGCGGCGGGGCGGCGGCCCTGGCCGGCCGCGCCATCGCCCAGACCTGGCGGCCGTGGTGGCAGATTATCGCCTATATGCTGATCCTGGGCGGCGCCGTCCGCTTCTTCCATTTCTCTCTTTTCGGCGGTACGCTTCTGTCACTACACTACTATCTGGTGGACAGCGCGGTCTGCATGCTGGCTGGATTTGCCGGTTACCGGGCCGCCCGTAAGGCGCAGATGCTCAATCAGTATCGCTGGATCAACGAGCCTGCCGGACCGATGCGCTGGCGCCGCAAGCCACCGTGACGTAGCATCCCGCTAACCGCAGAACCTAGCTGCACCAAAAAAACCGAACCTGCCTGTAACAGTTGAAGGGGAAGACGCATGAAGAAGATTACCACACTCGCCCTCGCGCTAGGCGCTTCGCTCGCCCTCGCGGGAACCGCCTCGGCGCAAGTTAAGATGGGCGTCGCCGGGCCGATCACCGGACCGAACGCCGCTTTCGGTGCGCAGCTCAAGAACGGCGCGCAGCAAGCCGTCGATGATGTCAACGCGGCCGGCGGCATGGATGGCCAGAAAATTACTCTGAGCTTCGGCGATGACGTCTCCGATCCGAAGCAAGGCGTGTCCGTCGCCAACAAGTTCACCGCCGACGGCGTCAAGTTCGTGGTCGGCCACTTCAACTCCGGCGTCACCATGCCGGCGTCCGAAGTCTACAAGGAGAACGGCATCCTCATGACGACGCCGTCCGCCACCAACCCGCAGATCACCGAGCGTGGCATGTGGGACGTGTTCCGCACCTGCGGCCGCGACGATCAGCAAGGCGCGGTGGCCGGCGCCTACATCCTCAAGCACCTCAAGGGCAAGAAGATCGCCGTCGTGCACGACAAGACGACATACGGTAAAGGCGTCGCCGACGAGACCATCAAGGCTTTGGCCAAAGGCGGCGTGAAGCCGGTGCTTTACGAAGGCATCAACATCGGCGAGAAGGACTTCTCCGCGCTGGTATCGAAGATCAAGCAGTCCGGCGCCGATCTCGTCTACTGGGGCGGCCTGCACACCGAAGGCGGCCTGATCGTGCGGCAGATGCGTGACCAGGGCGTCAAGACGCAGTTGATGGGCGCCGACGGCATCACCACCGACGAATTCGCTTCGATCGGCGGCCCCGGTGTCGAAGGCACGCTGATGACCTTCCCGCCGGACCCGCGCAACAACCCGGCGGCCAAGGCCGTGGTGGCGAAATTCCGCGCCAACAAGTTCGAGCCGGAAGCCTACACGCTCTACAGCTACGCCGCGGTGCAGGTAATGACGGAGGCGGCGAAAGCGGCCAAGTCGCTCGACCCGAAGAAGGTCGCGGAAAAGATGCACTCGGGCATGAAGTTCAAGACCGTGATCGGCGACCTGTCTTACAACAAGAAGGGCGACATCACCCGTCTCGACTACACCATGTACATCTGGAAGAAGGACGCCAGCGGCAAGATCACTTACGTCGAACTGCCGCCGTCAGCGACCAACTAAGCTTTACGCTAACGACAAGCGCCCGCCCCTTAACGGGGGCGGGTGTTTTCTTTTGTCTCAGCCGATCTTGCCGAGGCCAGGAAATAATTCGAGCAGCCAGACGCTCACCTGGTTGATGCTGCCGGTGAGGAAGGCGATGCCGGTAAGCACGAGCAGCGCGCCCATGGCCTGCTCGACGCGGTGCAGATAATTCTTGAAGCGCGCAAGGAACGCGGCGAACGGCTCGATGGCGAAGGCAGCGATGATGAAGGGAATGCCCAAGCCCAGCGAATAGACCGCCAGCAATCCGGCGCCCCTTGTCACCGTCTGCTCCGATGCCGCCACCGCAAGAATAGCGGCGAGGATCGGGCCGATGCAGGGCGTCCAGCCGAAGGCAAAGGCGAGCCCGATCACGTAAGCGCCCCACAGGCCGACGGGCTTGGCCACTTCCAACCGCTTCTGCCGGTGCAGCAGCGCGATCGGCGTCAGCCCCAGGAAATGCAGTCCCATGACGATAATGATCAGCCCGGCGATGATGGCGAGCGGCTCCGAATAGGCGCGGATCAGCGAGCCAATGACACTGGCGCTGGCGCCGAGTGCGACGAAGACCGTGGAAAAGCCGGCGACGAACAGCAGCGCCGCCGCGACGGTTTCGCGACGCACCCGCGGTTCCGGCTCCTGATCGGCAAAGCGTTCGAGCGAGGTGCCGGCCATATAGACGAGATAGGGCGGCACCAGCGGCAGAACGCAGGGGGAAAGAAAGCTCACCAGCCCGGCGATCAGGGCGGCGAGGATGGTGACGTCGCTATGCATGGCGCCCTGAGATGCACCGGCAAGTGTGGCAATGGCAAGTCAGGTATCGCGGTTCTGACCTGGTTGTGATCGGACGTGCTAGGCTCCGCCCCAGGAATAAGCCATGCGCAACCTCATCACCGACATCCCCGGCATCCGGGTCGGCCATGCGAGCGACGCTCGGCTCGGCTCGGGCACGACCGTCGTCGTCTTCGAGCGCGCGGTGGTGGCAAGCGTAGACGTGCGCGGCGGCGGCCCCGGCACGCGCGAGACCGCCCTGCTCGACCCGGCGCAGACGGTGGAAGGCATCGACGCCATCACGCTCTCCGGCGGCTCCGCCTTCGGCCTCGACGCCGCCTCCGGCGTGCAGGCCTATATGCGCGAACAGGGCCGCGGCTTCCGCGTCCGCGACGCGGTGGTCCCGATCATTCCGGCGGCCATCATGTTCGACCTGCTCAATGGCGGCGACAAGAACTGGGGCCGCTATCCGCCCTATCGCGAGTTCGGCTACGAGGCGGCGAAAGCGGCGGCAGCCGACGTCGCGCTGGGCAGCGCCGGTGCCGGGCTCGGCGCCACGACCGCGACGCTGAAGGGCGGCGTCGGCTCGGCCTCGGCGACGACGGCCGACGGCATCACCGTCGGCGCTTTGGTTGTCGTCAACGCCGTCGGCACCACAACAATCGGCGACGGCCCGCATTTCTGGGCGGCGCCGTTCGAGCAGAACAGGGAATTCGGCGGACGAGGCTGGCCGGCGAAAATCTCGGACACTGACCTCGCGCTGCGCGCCAAAGGCGGGCCGGCCGAGAACACTACGATTGCCGTGATCGCTACCGATGCGCAGTTGACCAAGGCGCAGTGCAACCGCCTCGCGGTCATGGCGCAGGACGGCCTCGCGCGCGCCATCTATCCGGTGCATACCCCGCTCGACGGCGACGTGGTGTTCGCGGCGTCGGCCGGCGCCAAGGCGCTCGCCGATCCCTATTACGGCCTCGCCGGTCTGGGCATGCTCGCCGCCAATGTCATGGCGCGCGCCATCGCGCGCGGCGTCTATGAGGCGACGGCGCTGCCCTTCGCCGGCGCGCTGCCGAGCTGGAAGGATAAGTTCGGGAAATGATGCGTTCCCCGGATGCGGCGCAGCACGCAGTGGTGCGCCGCTGCTCCAGGGTCTTATCGGATTCGGAATTTTGAAAGGTCCCGGGTCTGCAGCGCACCGTTCGCGGCGCTCACGCTGCGCTGCGCCCGGGACACAATGCAGCTAAAGAAAGCGCGCCACGCGGTACGGCGCCGGATCGACGTAAGGCGGTTCTCCGGTGATCATGTCGGCGAGCAAATGCCCGGTCGCCGGCCCCAGCGTCAGGCCCCAATGCGCGTGGCCGATCGCCAGCCACAGACCGGGCTGGCCCGGGGCGCGGTCGATGACCGGCCGCGAGTCCGGAAACGCCGGCCGGCAGCCGAGCCAGGTCTCGCTGTCGGCGCGCTCGCCCAGGGGAAACAGCTCAAGCGCCTTGGGCATGATGCGGTCGAACTGCACCGGCGTCGGCGCTGCATCGCGCGCGGCGAATTCGACGCCGGTGGTCAGGCGGATGCCCTGCTCCATCGGCGTGATGACGTAGCCGACGGTGCCGTCGAGCACCGGCCGCGTCAGCCCGGCATTGCCGCGGGCGCGGAAATGCCGGTGATAGCCGCGCTTGATCGCCAGCGGCAGCCTGATGCCCATGGGGTCGAGCAGATCGCGCGCCCAGGGTCCGAGCGCCACGATTGCTTCCGCGGCGTCGAGCGGGCCCTCGTCCGTCTCCACCCGCCAGCGGTTGCCGGCGCGATGCAGCGAGCGCGCGTCGCCTTTCACCGTGACGCCGCCGAGCGCTGCGAAACGCGCGGCATAGGCGCGGGTCACGCCCAGGGGATTGCTCACGCTCGCCGCCTGCGGCCAGAACACCGCATGGGCGAATACCGGATTGAGCGAGGGCTCCAAGGCCTGCGCCGCGCCGGTGTCGAGCGTCTGCAGCGGCAGACCCAGTTTCGCCGCCATGTCGAGCTCGGGCTTCATGGCCGCGAAGCTGCGCTCGCTGCGATAGACTTTGAGCCAGCCGTTCTTGCGCAGGTAGTGCAAACCGCCGGCCTCGGCGAGCAGCGCCTCGTGCTCGGCCACGGCAGTGGCAAAAAACGGGCGCACCAGCCGCGCGTGTTCGGCAAGGCGCTCGGGCTTTGCCGCTGCGCGAAACGCCAGCAGCCAGGGCGCGATTTGCGGCAGAAACGACAGGTGATAGTTGGCCACGGTCGCCCGCTTGAGCGCGATGCGCAGGAGATCGGCGAAATCGGAGGGAAACGACGGCGGAAACACCGTGTTGCCCTCGATGATCCCGGCATTGCCCAACGAGGTCTGCTCGCCAAGGCCGGCACGGTCGACGAGCGCCACCGCCATCCCGCGCCGCGCCAGTTGCAGCGCGATCGAGGTGCCGACGATGCCGCCGCCCAGCACCATCGCATCGGTCCGTGCCATTCGCCCCTCTCCCTGCTCTTGGTCCTTTTATATGGAATGCCTTTGCCTCAGGCGCTATGACCTTGCGGCCACGTCGCGCCGGAGACACCATCAATGCTGGTCCTGAACGGGCTCGCCGCCGCGCTCGCGTGGCTCGGCCGCCAAGGCACGCGCGCGCTGGCGGTTTCGGTCTTTCTCGGCCTCGCCGTGCCGCCGCTCGCGGCCTATGTCAAGCCGCATCTCGGCGAGACGGTCTTCGTGCTGCTGTTGTTTTCCTATCTGCGCACCGACCCCACCGCCCTGCGCGCTTATTTCCGGTCGCCCCGTCTCGCCATCGCCGCCGCGCTGTGGATCATGGTGGCGGTGCCGCTCTTGTTCGGCTCGGCTTACGCAGCGTCCGGGCTGCGTCAGGCCATGCCGCCGCTCTACACCATCATGATCCTGCACATCGCCATCGCGCCGATCACATCTTCGGTTGCCTTCGCCGCCCTGATGGGCCTCGACATCGCCTTTTCGCTGGCGGCGCTGATTGTCAGCAACGTCATTTCGCCGCTCACCACCGTCGCCTTCAGTTACCTGTTTCTCGGCACCTCGATGATTTCGCCGCTCGATCTCGGCATCAAGCTGCTGATCTTTTACGTGGCATCCGGCGCCGCGGCCCTTGCCATTCGCGGCATCGCCGGCGCGCCGTGGATCGAGCGCCAGCGCGATCATATCGACGGCCTCAACGTCATCGCGGTGTTCGTCTTCGCCATCGCGGCGATGGACGGCGTGCCGCAATTCGTCATGGCCGACCCGCTGTTCGCCGTCGAGCTGATGGCGCTGATCGCCGTCGTCGCCTGCCTGCTGATCGGCTCGACGGTGCTGGTGTTCCTGCGCGCCGGCGCAGACCGCGCGCTGGTGATCGGGCTGCTCGCGGCCTTCCGCAATATCGGCCTGGTGATGGCGACGATCGGGGCCACGCTGCCGGACACGGCCTGGTTCTATTTCGCGCTGGCGCAGTTTCCGATTTACCTGTTGCCGCACCTTCTGAAGCCGCTGGCACGGCGCTTCGCCGCCGCCGGGTAACGGAAGCGGTGCACGGCGGCGCGTTAGCGCCTTATGCGATAGCCGATAGCGTGGAGCTTGCCATCGTCAGCAGTTGCGCTTGCAACGCGATCAGTTTTTGCAGCAGATTGGCGTTGCTTTGATCGCTTATTTCGCTGCTCGATGTTCCGCTGTCCGCAGATGCGGCCGGCGTGGTCGAATCGATTGTGCTGCCGTCGGCATAGCTGATTGTCGTCGTGGTTGAGCCGTCAGCGTTGGTGACTGTCTGCGTGGTCGCGCCATCGGCGCCGGCCGACGACAAGAGCTGGTCCACCGCGCTTTGGCCGGACGATCCGCTCGCCTGCGAAGAGCCGCCGCCGCGCATATGGTGATGATGGTGGCCCTTGGTCTGAGCCAGCTCACTTTCGCTGATCGAGCCGTCGCCATTGGTATCGAGCTTGGCAAACAGCGTGTCGGCGCTTGACGCGCTGACGCCGCCCCCGCTGAGGGCGGTTTCGAATTCCGACTTGCTGATCTCGCCGTCGCCGTTGCCATCGAGGCGGGAAAACAGATCGGACGGTGACGACGCGTTAGCGCTGTTGGCCGACTGGCCTTGCAGCGAAATCAGCGCCGCAAGCGTGTCGGCGCCGAAGGGGGTCACCCCAGCGCAAACGCCGGTGCCTGCGGTGTCGGAGCTTGATTGGCCCGCAGTCGAAGATGACCCGGAAAGAGTCTGCAGCAAGGTTGATAATGGATCGGCTGCGATTGACGCATCGCCGGCGCCGGCTGTGCTTTGCGCGAGCAGCGATTGCAGATAGGCGAACGCATTGGACGATGCGTTCACTGACAGAGACATGACTCAACTCCACTATTCGACCGGCCCATGCCGATGGTCGTCGCACCCCCGATCACGATTGCAAGAGCCGCGCCAAAGGAGTCAATGCTCGCAAAACTCGCGCATCTATCGGCCCGGGCGCACGTTCGCATCCTGTCGTATCGCACTGGAGCGGCCTCTGCTGAGGCAAATCTTGCCGGGCGGCCGGCGCCGCTTGCCGGGTGAATTAGTCACAGGCCTCGCGTTGCCCGTGGTCGCGGCGCATGTTACGCGGTCGGCGTTTGGAGGCCGTTTATGCGCCCGCTGATCATCGCGCCGTCGATCCTCTCCGCCGACTTCGCCAGGCTGGGCGAAGAGGTACGCGCGGTCGAAGCGGCCGGCGCCGACTGGATCCATGTCGATGTCATGGACGGGCATTTCGTCCCCAACATCACCGTCGGCCCCGACGTGGTGAAGGCGCTGCGCCCGGTCACCAAGAAGACGCTCGACGTGCACCTGATGATCAGCCCCTGCGACCCCTATCTCGAAGCCTTCGCCAAGGCCGGCTCCGACATCATCACCGTGCATGTCGAAGCAGGCCCGCATGTGCACCGCTCGCTGCAGGCGATCCGCGCGCTCGGCAAGAAGGCCGGCGTCACCATGAACCCGGCGACGCCGGAGAGCACGGTCGAGCACGTCATCGACATGATCGATCTCATTCTCGTCATGTCGGTCAATCCCGGTTTCGGCGGCCAGGCTTTCATCCCCGCCGCGCTCGACAAGATCCGCAACTTGCGCGCCATGGCCGGCGCGCGGCCGATCGACATCGAGGTTGACGGCGGCATCACCGCGGAGAATGCCGCGCGCGTGGTGCAGGCCGGCGCCAACGTGCTGGTCGCCGGCTCCGCCGTATTTAAGGGCGGCAACTACAAGGCCAATATCGCGGCGATCCGCCAGGCCGCCGCCATGGCCCGCGGAGAAGCGACATAACATCGCGGCTGAGATGGTGATCCGAGACGCTTTGCCTGACGACGCGCCGGCGGCCTGCGAGGTGCTGCGCCGCTCCATCTCAGAACTATGCGTCGCCGATCACAACAATGATCCCGCCATCCTTGGCCAGTGGCTCGCCAACAAGACGCCCGAGATCGTCGCGTCATGGATCGCCAAGCCCGGCCACTCTTTTCTGGTGGCGGTCGAGGCCGGCAAAATCCTCGCGGTCGGCGCCGTGACCGACGCCGGCGAAATCACCTTGAACTATGTCTCGCCGGGTGCGCGCTTCCGCGGCGTCAGCCGTGCCATGCTCCGCGAACTCGAAGCCCGCGCCCTTGAGCGCGGCAATAGCCGGTGCACACTCGTGAGCACCGACACCGCACTGCGCTTTTACCTGGCGGCCGGCTACAGCCCGGCCGGTGAACCCATGCGAAAATTCGGCATGCAATCGAGCTACCCCATGATTCGTCGTTTCTCCGTGCCATGAAGGTCACTGACAATTCGCAACAGATGCTTGGGGCCGGTTTGTTTTCCGCCGCCAACCTGCTAGAGCGCGGCGTCAGGATAGGAGGCACGGCATGATCTCGCGCTACTCCCGGCTGGAGATGACCGCGATCTGGTCGCCGGAGACGAAATTTCGCATCTGGTTCGAGATCGAGGCGCACGCGGCCACCGCCATGGCCGAGCTTGGCGCCATCCCGAAAGACGCAGCGAAGAAGATCTGGGACAAGGGCAAGGCGGCGACATTCGACGTCGCCCGCATCGACGCCATCGAGGCCGAGGTCAAGCACGACGTCATCGCCTTCCTCACGCATTTGTCCGAGATCGTCGGGCCGGAGGCGCGCTTCGTCCACGCCGGCATGACCTCGTCCGACGTGCTCGACACCTGCCTCAATGTGCAGCTGGTGCGCGCCGCCGACATTCTCATCGCCGACGTGGATGCGCTGCTCGCCGCGCTCAAGCGCCGCGCCTTCGAATATAAGCTGACGCCGACCATCGGCCGCTCGCACGGCATCCATGCCGAGCCGACGACGTTCGGGCTGAAACTGGCGCAGGCCTATGCGGAATTTTCCCGCGCCAGGGAGCGGCTTGTCGCGGCGCGGAAAGAGGTTGCCACCTGCGCGATTTCCGGCGCGGTCGGCACCTTCGCGCAGATCGATCCGCGGGTTGAAACTTATGTCGCCAAGGCCATGGGCCTGGCGGTCGAGCCCATCTCCACGCAGGTCATCCCGCGCGACCGCCATGCCATGTTTTTTGCCACGCTCGGCGTCGTCGCTTCTTCGCTGGAGCGCCTCGCCACCGAAATCCGCCACCTGCAGCGCACCGAGGTCTTGGAAGCGGAAGAGTTCTTCTCGGAAAAGCAGAAGGGCTCGTCGGCGATGCCGCACAAGCGCAATCCGGTGCTGTCGGAAAACGTCACCGGCCTCGCGCGCATGGTGCGCGCCTATGCCATGCCGGCAATGGAAAATGTCGTGCTCTGGCATGAGCGCGATATTTCGCACTCCTCGGTCGAGCGCATGATCGGGCCCGACGCCACGGTGACGCTCGATTTCGCGCTCAATCGCATGGCCGGCATCATCGACAAGCTCATCGTCTATCCCGACAACATGAAGAAGAATCTCGACCGTCTCGGCGGGCTGGTGCATTCGCAGCGGGTGATGATCGCGCTCACGCAAAAGGGCGTCGCCCGCGAGGACGCCTATCGCCTGGTGCAGCGCAACGCCATGAAGGTGTGGAACGGTGAGAGCAACGACTTCCTCGCGCTGCTCAAGGCCGACAAGGACGTGCGCGCGGCGCTCAGCGACAAGGAACTCGAGGCCAATTTCGATCTCGGCTATCACTTCAAACACGTCGACACGATCTTCAAACGGGTGTTCGGCTAACGCGCTTCGATGCCTGCGCCAACCATCCTCGTCTTCAACTCCGGCCTTGGCGGCCTCACCGTGTTCCGCGAGATCGCGGCAGCGCGGCCGGACGCCGGCTTCGTTTATGTCGCCGATGACGCCGCCTTCCCTTACGGCGATCTCACCGAGGCTCGGCTCATTGCGCGCGTCGTCGAGGTGATCGGCGATGCGATTGCGCAGCAGCGGCCCGACCTGATCGTCGTCGCCTGCAACACGGCCTCGACACTGGCGCTTGGCGACCTGCGCGCGCGCTTTGCCGTGCCTTTTGTCGGCACCGTGCCGGCGATCAAGCCGGCCTGCGCGCAGTCCATCAGCAAACGCGTGGCGGTGCTGGGCACGCAGGCGACCGTGTCCCGCGAATATACCCGCGCGCTGATCCGCGAATTCGCGCAAGGCTGCGAGGTCCATCTCGTCGGCTCCGCGCGCCTGGCCGCCTTTGCCGAAGCAGAACTTGGCGGCGCTCCGGCGGGCGACGCCGACATCGCCGCCGAAATCGCGCGGCTGCTTTGTCGGCGACGGCAGCCGCCGCACCGACACCATTGTTCTCGCCTGCACCCACTACCCGCTGCTCGCCGGCCGTTTCCGTGCGCTCGCCCCCTGGCCGGTCGCGTGGCTCGATCCGGCCGCGGCGATCGCCCGCCGCGTGACCGACCTCATCGGCCCGCCGGTTAGCCCCGCGCCGTCCATGCCGGCGCGGCTGATCTTCACCTCCGGCAAGGCGCCCTCGCCCCGCCTCGGGAAAGCCCTTGCCGATTATGGGTTTGCGCCGGCAGCCATGGGCGGCCCCGTGGTTTGACAGGGCCACCTCAGCCCCCTAAATACGCCCGGCCCGGCGGGTTTCGGCCTTGCCGGGCGTTTCGCGACCCGCGGCAGAGCCTGACGCTTTAAGGTCCTGCCTGTCGGTTCCGCAGAAATGCGGGACAGAGGATGGGCGCGTTTCCTCAACACTCGAAACCAAGAGGACGCGATGACCAAGCGCCACGAAGCCAAGTACAAGCTCGACCGCCGCATGGGCGAAAACGTCTGGGGCCGCCCAAAGAGCCCCGTCAACCGCCGCGAATACGGCCCCGGCCAGCACGGCCAGCGCCGCAAGAGCAAGCTCTCCGACTACGGCGTGCAGCTAAAGGCCAAGCAGAAGCTGCGCGGCTATTACGGCAATATTTCCGAGCGGCAGTTCCGCGGCATCTACCAGGAAGCCCGCCGCCTCAAGGGCGACTCCGGCGCGCACATGATCGGCCTCTTGGAGCGCCGGCTCGACGCCATCATCTTCCGCGCCAAGTTCGTGCCGACGGTGTTTGCCGCGCGCCAGTTCATCAATCACGGCCACATCAAGGTCAACGGCAAGCGCGTCAACATCCCGAGCTATCGCGCGAAGGTCGGCGACGTCATTGAGGTCAAGGAAGCCTCGAAGCAGATGGCGCTGGTGATCGAAGCGCAGGCCTTGGCCGAGCGCGACGTGCCCGACTACATCGAAGTCGACGGATCAAAGATGACCGCCAAGCTCACCCGCGTTCCGGTCATCACCGACGTACCCTATGCGGTGCAGATGGAGCCGCATCTGGTGGTCGAGTATTATTCGCGCTGAGCAATCGCCGCTTTACAGATGCAAAAACCCCCGCCGCGGCGGGGGTTTTCATTTGCGCGCGCCGATCAATACGGCGCCGGGATCGCCAGCGCCAGCAGCGCGCCGGCCGGCGGCATCCAGGCGATGATGATGCCGGGCGTAGAGTTTCCGCGGCGATTGAAGACAAATCCGGCGATCGGCGCGACGATACAGGCGATCACCGCGGCGGCGTAGCCCGCCATGAGCGCCGCCCCGGCATGCGTGCTTTCGGGGCCTGTGCCGAAGAGAAAACCGGAAACGCCGATCAGCAAAGCGGCCAAAGCGATGTCGACAATGGCCGCAAGGATCAGCAGGACCTTGGCCACGGTCGGGTCAGGCGGTCTCGCGGATCGCCACGCCTTTTTCCTTCAGCGTCTGCTGCAACTCGCCGGCCTGGAACATCTCGCGGATGATGTCGCAACCGCCGACGAACTCGCCCTTGACGTAGAGTTGCGGAATGGTCGGCCAGTTGGAATAGGCCTTGATGCCGTTGCGCAGGTCGTCGAACTCCAGGACGTTGAGCCCTTTATAGGCGACACCGAGGTGGTCGAGGATCTGCACCACCTGGCCCGAGAAGCCGCACATCGGGAACTGCGGCGTGCCCTTCATGAACAGCACCACGTCGTTGCTCTTCACTTCATTGTCGATGAATGTCTCGATGCCCATGGGCTTTCATGTCCTGATCTGGCGGCGCAGCCAAAGCCGCGCGGCGAAGCATCCCCTACCGATATATGTAGCGCATTTTGTGGCGCCAACCCAAGAGGGATTGGGGACGGGATTAACCCGCATTGCCGCCGCGGGCAGTACGCATCTTCTGCCAGGGACCGCGCCAAGGGAATGTTTCGCCGTTTTCGCGGGTCAAGCCACACCGGCCGTCAGGCGTCCGGCGTGCCGGTCTGCAGCGCCAGCGCATGCAGCACGCCGCCCATCTGACCTTTCAGGGCCTCGTAAACGATCTGGTGCTGCTGCACCCGCGATTTGCCCTTGAAAGAAGCGGAAATCACCGTGGCGGCGTAGTGGTCGCCGTCGCCGGCGAGGTCGCGGATGGTGACGCTGGCGTCGGGGATGCGCGCCTTGATCAGCCGCTCGATTTCACTTGCGTCCATCGCCATAACGGCGCGCCTCTAAGCATTCGGCAGCTCGCCCGCCATATAGGCCGGCAGCCAGCCCTCGAAACGCTCGCGCAGAACTTTGACCGGCATAGGGCGCTCGCCGGGGATCGTCAATGCATCGCCGCCGGTCGTGCCGATGGGCGAAACCAGCACCGCCGCCTCGCGCGCCCGCGCCATGACCGCGTCCACCTGCGCTGCCGGCACGGTGACGAGGTAGCGCGCCTGGTCCTCGCCGAACCAATGGGCGAAGGCCGGAATGTCCTTGGGCGCCGCCTCGAGCACAGCACCAATGCCGGAGGCCATCGCCATTTCCGCGACCGCCACCAAGAGCCCGCCGTCGGAAAGATCATGCGCGGCGGTGGCGATGCCGTCGAGGATCAGGGCGCGGACGAAGTCGCCATTTTCCTTTTCCTCGACGAGATCGACCGGCGGCGGCGCGCCCTCCTCGCGCCGGCACACCTCGCGCAGGAAAATCGACTGGCCGATCCAGCCGGTGGTCTCGCCGACCAGCAGGATCGCTTCGCCGGCGCGCTTGAAGGCAAGGGTCGCCGCCTGGGTGAAATCGTCGATCAGGCCGACGCCGCCGATCGAAGGCGTCGGCAGAATGGCGCGGCCATTGGTCTCGTTGTAGAGCGAGACGTTGCCGGAGACGACGGGGAAATCGAGCGCCTTGCAGGCATCGGCGATGCCGCGGATGCAGCCGACCAGTTGCCCCATGATCTCCGGCTTCTCCGGATTGCCGAAATTGAGATTGTCGGTGACGGCGAGCGGCTTGGCGCCGACCGCGGTCAGATTGCGCCAGCATTCGGCGACGGCCTGCTTGCCGCCCTCGAAGGGATCGGCCTCGCAGTAGCGCGGCGTCACGTCGGTCGCCAGCGCCAGACCCTTCGGCCCGTCCTCGACACGCACCACGGCGGCGTCGCCGCCCGGGCGCTGCACGGTGTTGCCGAGGATGATGTGGTCGTATTGCTCCCAGACCCAGCGCCTGGAGCAGAGGTCGGGCGAGCCGAGCAGCTTTTCCAGCGAGTCGGCGATGCCGAGCGGCGGTTTTACGTCCTCGGCGTCAAGCACGGCGGGCTTGGGCAGGCTGACGAAGGGCCGCTCGTATTCCGGCGCCTTGTCGCCCAGTTCCTTGATCGGCAGGTCGGCCATGACGTCGCCATGGTGGCGCACGATGAAGCGCTTCGTCGGCGTGGTCTCGCCGACCACGGCGAAATCGAGCCCCCATTTGCGGAAGATCGCTTCGGCCTCTTTTTCCTTCTCCGGCTTGAGCACCATGAGCATGCGCTCCTGGCTCTCCGAGAGCATCATCTCGTAGGCGCTCATGCCCTCCTCGCGGCACGGCACCTTGTCGAGATCGAGCGTGACGCCGAGATCGCCCTTGGCGCCCATCTCGACCGCCGAACAGGTCAGCCCCGCCGCGCCCATGTCCTGGATGGCGATGACGCAGCCCTTGGCCATGATTTCGAGGCAGGCTTCGAGCAAGAGCTTTTCCGAGAACGGATCGCCGACCTGCACGGTCGGGCGCTTCTCCTCGGAGTCCTCGCCGAACTCGGCCGAGGCCATGGAGGCGCCGTGGATGCCGTCGCGGCCGGTCTTGGAGCCGAGATAGACGATGGGCATGCCGACGCCGGAGGCCGCGGCATAGAAAATCCGGTCCTTGCGCGCGAGGCCGACCGCCATGGCGTTGACCAGGCAATTGCCGTCATAGCGCGAATGGAAGCGCACCGAGCCGCCGACCGTCGGCACGCCAAAGCTGTTGCCGTAGCCGCCGATGCCGGCAACCACGCCGGAAACCAGATGCCGCGTCTTGGCATGCGACGGCGCGCCGAAGGAGAGCGCGTTGAGGCAGGCAATCGGCCGCGCGCCCATGGTGAAGACGTCGCGCAGGATGCCGCCGACGCCGGTCGCCGCGCCCTGATAGGGCTCGATGTAGCTCGGATGGTTGTGGCTCTCCATCTTGAACACGCAGGCCAAGCCGTCGCCGATGTCGATGACGCCGGCATTCTCGCCGGGGCCCTGGATGACGTGGGCGCCCTTGGTCGGCAGCGTGCGCAGATGCACCTTGGAGGACTTGTACGAGCAGTGCTCGTTCCACATCGCCGAAAAGATGCCGAGCTCGGTCAGCGTCGGTGTGCGGCCGATGAGCTCGAGCAGGCGCTTGTATTCGTCAGGCTTGAGCCCGTGCTCGGCGACAAGCTCGGCCGTGATCTTGGGTTCGTTGCGGATCACCGACGCGTCCGTCATGCCGCCTTGTCCAGTGCTTCGACCAGCCCGGCGAACAGCCCGCGGCCGTCGGTCGAGCCCACGGCGGCTTCGACATGATTCTCCGGATGCGGCATCATGCCGAGCACGTTGCCGCGCTCGTTGACGATGCCGGCAATGGCGTTGGTCGAGCCGTTGACGTTGAAAGCCGGGTCGCTCGCGCCGTCGGGCGCCACATAGCGGAAGATCACCCGCCCCTCGCCTTCCAGCCGGGCGATGGTCTCGGCGTCGGCGACGTAATTGCCCTCGCCATGCGCGGTCGGCACGCGGATCACCTGCCCGGCATTGTAGCCGCGGGTGAACGGCGTATCCGAGCGCTCGACCTTGAGAAAAATATCGCGGCAGATGAAGCGCAGCCGCGCATTGCGCATCAGCACGCCCGGCAATAACCCGGCCTCGCAGGCGATCTGGAAGCCGTTGCAGACCGCAAGCACCAGTCCGCCCTTCTGCGCATGCGCACGCACCGCGTCCATGACCGGCGAGCGTGCCGCGATCGCCCCGCAGCGCAGATAGTCGCCGTAGGAGAAGCCGCCCGGGATCACCACCAGATCGGTGCCGGCGGGAAGCGCCGTCTCGGTGTGCCAGACCATCGCCGGCTCGACACCGGAGATGAGCCTGATCGTGCGCGCCATGTCGCGCTCGCGATTGATGCCGGGGAAAACGAAGACGGCGGCGTTCATCCGAGTACGTCCACCCGGTAATTCTCGATCACGGTGTTGGCCAAGAGCTTGTCGGCGGCCTGTTTGAGCAACTCCTCGGCCTTGGCGCGGTCGGCGCCCTCGATTTCGATGTCGAACACCTTGCCCTGGCGCACGCTGGCGACCCCGGCAACCCCGAGCGAGCGCAACGCGCCCTCGATAGCCTTGCCTTGCGGATCGAGAATGCCGGACTTGAGGGTGACGGTGACGCGGGCTTTCATGATTCTGCCGCTTATCGCCACGAATCGCGAACTTCGGGCCGGAATGTGACCGGCCATCCACCCCTAAACTAGAGACGCCAAAGCCCGGCAACAAGGTTTACGCCCGGGCCGGCCTCAAGCCGGACCCGGAGTGCCGGGCTTTGCGTCATTCACAGTAAAAAAAGCCGAACGAAAGTGCCTAGCCTTTGACCAGCACCGGCCCTGAGCCCTGCGGGCGCTCGCCCTCGCTCATGATGCCGAGCCGCTTGGCGACCTCGGTATAGGCCTCCAGAAGCCCGCCGAGATCGCGGCGGAAGCGGTCCTTGTCGAGCTTGTTGTTGGTCTTGATGTCCCACAACCGGCAGCTGTCGGGGGAAATCTCGTCGGCGACGACGATGCGCATGACGTCGTTTTCCCACAGCCGCCCGGTTTCCATCTTGAAATCGACCAGACGGATGCCGACGCCGAGGAACAGGCCGGAGAGGAAGTCGTTGACGCGAATCGCCAGCGCCATGATGTCGTCGATTTCCTGCGGCGAGGCCCAGCCGAAGGCGGTAATGTGCTCCTCCGACACCATCGGATCGTTGAGCGCGTCGTTCTTGTAATAAAACTCGATGATCGAGCGCGGCAGCTGCGTGCCCTCCTCGATGCCGAGGCGCTGCGCCAGCGAGCCGGCGGCGACATTGCGCACCACGACCTCGAGCGGAATGATTTCCACCTCGCGGATCAACTGCTCGCGCATGTTGAGCCGGCGGATGAAGTGTGTCGGCACTCCGATATCGTTCAGGTGCTGGAACACGTATTCGGAAATGCGGTTGTTGAGCACCCCCTTGCCCTCGATCACCTCGTGCTTTTTGGCGTTAAAGGCGGTCGCGTCGTCCTTGAAGTGCTGGATCAACGTTCCAGGCTCGGGGCCTTCATAGAGGACCTTCGCCTTGCCTTCATAAATGCGGCGCCGGCGGCTCATCGGAGTGTACCGTGGTTTTTGAAAGTCCATGGGTTGCCGTGGCTCCTGTTTACGAACGTGCGAGATCCGCGGCGGCGGGACCGAACTTCGCTTCGTCTGCGTTCAAGTGTCCGGACACGAAAGTCAACCTAGCCCAATGGGTGAGGCAGCACAATCGCGTCGATCACGCGTTTTCCACTTCGCAAATTTGCGGCAAAATGCGAGGCTGTGTTGCCTTGACCCTGTTGCAACGATATGCAAGGCGCGACATTTCAGGCTTTATCAAGGCTCGTACGGAGTGAGGGCGGCATGACCACGTTCGACAAGCGCGAGGAAGGCTTCGAGAAGAAGTTCGCGCATGACGAGGAGCTTCAGTTCAAGGCCACGGCGCGGCGCAACAAGCTGCTCGGCCTGTGGGCGGCCGAAAAGCTCGGGCTTTCCGGCGGCGAGGCCGACGCCTATGCCAAGGACGTGGTGATGGCCGACTTCGAGGAAGCGGGCGATCACGATATTTTTCGGAAAATCCGCAGGGATTTCGACGGCAAAAAGGTCGCCGTGCCCGACCAGGAGATTCGCCACATGATGGACGACCTGATGGCCAAGGCGGTCGAGCAAATCAAGGCGAGCGGCTGACGTGACCTCCTTTTCGCTCGCCCGGCGCCTGCGCGCCGGTGAAACCGTCTATTGCGGCTGGTGCGCTATGCCCGCCCCCATCCTCCTCGAGGTGCTGGCCCGCGAGGGGTTTCCCGCCGTAGCGATCGACATGCAGCACGGCATGTGGGATTTCGCCGGCGCCGTCACCGGCATCGGCGCCATCCGTGGCGCGGGCGCGGCGCCGATCGTGCGCGTGCCGCTGGGCGGCTTCGCCATGGTCAGCCGCGCGCTCGATATGGGCGCCGAGGGCATCGTCGCGCCGATGATCAATACGGTCGAGGACGCGAAGAAATTCGTTGCCGTGGCCAAGTTTCCGCCGCTCGGCGAGCGCAGCTGGGGGCCGAACCGCGCCATGATGCTGGCGGCAATTCCCCGACGCCAAATCCTATCTGCGCGACGCCAACGATATGACGGTCACCATCGCCATGATCGAAACGCGCGCCGCGATGGCAAACGTCGACGCGATCGCGGCGACGCCCGGCATCGACGTGCTCTTTGTCGGCCCTTCGGACCTCTCGATCACGCTGACCGACGGCGCCACGCTCGATCCGCATTCGAAAGAGGTCGATAGCCGCGCTCGACAAGATCGTGGCGGCGGCGAAAAAGGCCGGCAAGGTGGCGGGGCTTTATTGCGCGAGCGCCGAGCGCGCGGCGGCGATGGCCAAGCGCGGTTTCGGCTACCTCGCCGTCGGCAGCGACCTCGGCTTCTTCCGCGAGGGCATCGCCGCGCACATGAAGCGGTTAAAGAGCTGACGCCGCGAGACCGTCGAGCACTTTTGCCACGTCGCGCTCGACCTCGTCGCCCCTCACCTCGATCACGCGATAGTCGTGCTGCTCGAGCCACGCGCGCCGCCCGGCGCGGGCGCGCGCGGCCGCTTCGTTCTCGCCGGCCGGCACCAGATCGATCACGGTTCGCCGCGGAAATGATACGAAATCGGCGATATAGGCGCCGATCGGCACTTGCCGCTTGAAGCCGAGACCGGCAAAGCGGCGGTCGTTGACCAGCGCCTGCCACAGCGTGCGCTCGGCGTCGGTCGGATTGCGCCGCAACAGCCGCGGCAGCCCGCGCAGCGGCGTGCGCTCGGACGGCGCGCGCGAGGCATCGTGCTCGGCGATGAGGTCACGCAGCTTTTGCGCGCCCGCGGCGTCCAGGACTCCACCGCGCGCGGGACCCTTGCGCCCCTGCGCGATCGCCGTGATCACGCCGTGCAGCGTGCGCACGTCCTGCTGCGACGGCGCCATGCGCTGGAAGATATTGCGCAGGTTGACGCTCATGGTGCCGCGCTTTTCCTCGGGCCGGAAGAATTCGACTTTTTCCAATTCTCGTTCGAGATCGGCAAAGAAGGCGTCGAGCTGCTGCTTTGCCGCCGGCGGCGAACGCTGCGGCATGTCGAAGGGCAGCTTTGCGCCGCTCTGCAGCTTGAACCATTCGTAGCCGACGATGACCACGGCCTGCGCCAGATTGAGCGAGGCAAAAGCCGGGTTGACCGGCAGCGTGACGATGCGGTCTGCGAGCGCAACCTCGTGGTTCTCCAGGCCGTTGCGTTCGCGGCCGAAGACGATGGCGACGTTCTCGCCGGCGGCAACGCGGGGCGCCGCTTCCGCCGCCGCCTGCTCGGCGCCGATCACGGGCTTGGCCTGATCGTGATTGCGCGCGGTCGCGGCCAGCACGAAGCTGCAATCGCCGATCGCATCCTGCAACGTGTCATAAATCACCGCGCTGTCGATGACGCGGTCGGCGCCCGCCGCCATCACCTTGGCCTTCTCGTTCGGCCAGGCCTGCACCGGCTTGACCAGACGCAAGCGGCCGAGCCCGAAATTGGCCATGGCGCGCGCGGCGGCGCCGATGTTCTCGCCGAGCTGCGGCTCGACCAGGACGACAATCGGTCCCGGTGCCTCGATCCATCGCTTGGTCTTGTCGGTGCCGGCGCCCGGCATGGGAAAATCCTCCGTCGCCGCGGTATAGCCGGTCCGGCCGCGGCGTGAAAAGAACGGACGAAATCGCGGGCTTCCGTGCGCTGTTTCGGGATGCTATAGCGACCGCGCCGGCATCATTCCCGCTTCAGTCGCGCGCTTCGAAAAGGCCCTCCCGCAATGGCGAAGATCAAGGTGGCAAACCCCGTCGTCGAAATGGACGGCGACGAGATGACCCGCATTATTTGGCAGCTGATCAAGGACAAGCTGATCCACCCCTATCTCGACATCCAGCTGCTTTATTACGACCTCAGCGTCCAGAAGCGCGACGAAACCAACGACCAGATCACCATCGACGCCGCCAACAAGACCAAGGAAGTCGGCGTCGCGGTGAAATGCGCCACCATCACCCCGGACGAGGGCCGGGTGAAGGAATTCCATCTCAAGGAAATGTGGCGCTCGCCCAACGGCACCATCCGCAACATTCTCGGCGGCACGATTTTCCGCGAGCCGATCATCTGCAAGAACGTGCCGCGTCTGGTCCCCGGCTGGACCAAGCCGATCGTCATCGGCCGTCACGCCTTTGGCGACCAGTACCGCGCCACCGACTTCAAGTTTCCCACCGCCGGCACGCTGTCGATCAAGTTCATCGGCACCGACGGCAAGGTGATCGAGCGCGAGGTGTTCAAGGCGCCCGGCTCGGGCGTCACCATGGCGATGTACAATCTCGACGACTCGATCCGCGACTTCGCCCGCGCTTCGATGAATTACGCGCTCGACCGCGGCTATCCGCTCTACCTCTCCACCAAGAACACCATCCTCAAGCAATATGACGGCCGCTTCATGGAGCTGTTCCAGAAGGTGTTCGACGAGGAATTCAAGGACAAGTTCGCCGGCAAGAAGATCACCTACGAGCACCGGCTGATCGACGACATGGTGGCGGCGGCGATGAAATGGTCGGGCGGCTATGTCTGGGCCTGCAAGAACTACGACGGCGACGTGCAGTCGGATGTCGTGGCGCAGGGCTTCGGCTCGCTCGGGCTGATGACCTCGGTGCTCACCACGCCGGACGGCAAGGTGGTCGAGGCGGAAGCGGCGCACGGCACGGTGACGCGGCACTACCGCGAGCACCAGAAAGGCAGAGAGACCTCGACCAACTCGATCGCCTCGATCTTTGCCTGGACGCGCGGTCTCGCCCACCGCGCCAAGCTCGACAACAATGCGCAGCTGGCGAAGTTTGCCACCACGCTGGAGAAGGTCTGCGTCGACACGGTGGAGGCCGGCTTCATGACCAAGGATCTGGCGCTGCTGATCGGCGCCGACCAGAAGTGGCTTTCCACCACCGGCTTCCTCGACAAGGTCGATGAAAACCTGAAGAAGGCGATGGCGGCGTAAGCCGGCTTGTCCGGGCCGGCGCAGCACGACGTGGTGCGCCGCAGACCCGGGACCGTTGCAAATACAAAACCTGAACCCCGGATCAGCGGCGCACCATTCCGCTTCGCTCCATGCTGCGCCGCGCCGGGGAACGCTACTTCACCTCTTCCGCCACGATATCGCCCTTGGGCGTCACCACCTCGCGGCCGACGCGCTTGTCGACCATGTCCTTGATGCGCTTGGCGATGCGCGTATCGCGCTGCATCAGCGCGTGCAGATCCTGCGCCGAGAGCGCCAGCAGGCTGGTGCGGGTGATCGCGGTGGCGGTTGCCGAGCGGCGCGCGCGGCGCAACACCGCGACCTCGCCGAAGAATTGCCCGACGCCGAGCCGGATGCGCTGCTTTTTCAGCGCCACTTCGACCTCGCCGGCGGCGATGAAATACATCGAATGCGCGGTCTCGCCCTCGCGCACGATGACCTCGCCGGGCTCCACCAGCTGCGCGCGCAAGAGCTTCATGATGTCGGCGATTTCGGCGGCGTCGAGCTCGGCAAACAGCGGTACCCGCGCGATCATGCCCCAGGTGACGATGAAATCGCGGCGGTGGATCTGCTCGGAAAACGCGTTGGCGATGATGCCGACCGGCAGCGCGATCATGATCAGGCCGAGAAAGATGGTGCCGGTGGCGATGAGCTTGCCGAGCGCGGTGATCGGCACCACGTCGCCATAGCCGATGGTGCCGATCGTCACCACCGCCCACCACAGCGCCTCGGGGATGGTGCCGAGCTTGTCGGGCTGCACATGGCCTTCGGCAAGATGCATCAGCGCGGCGGCGACCAGCGCCGCGCCCATGGCGATCACCAGGCAGCCGAACAGCGCGCGGCGCTCGGCGTAGAGCACGTCGAGCAGAGACCGCATCGCCGGCGAATAGCGCGCGATCTTGAAGAAGCGCACGATGCGGAAGACAAGGATGAAGCGCAGGTCGGCCGGCAGCACAAAGGCAAACCAGAACGGCAGCACGGCGACGAGATCGACAAGGCCGGCCGGGCTCAGCGCATATTTGAGCCGCGCGCGCATCGGCGCCATGTGCTGATGCGGTCCATGCTCGACCGACGACCACAGCCGCAAGCCGTATTCGATGGTGAAAACGACAAGCGAGAAATATTCAATCAGCGCGAAGACGAGTTCATAGCGCGCGCGGTACTCCGGCACCAATTCGAGCGCGACGGCGATGAGATTGACCAGGATCAGCGCCACCAGCAGGCGGTCGATGAGCCGGCCGAGACCATCGCCCACCGGCCCCTGCTCGAGGACCAGATAGACGCGCCGTCGCAGTTCTCTTGATCTTGTCGCGTGACATAACCGGCATCCCGCGGGAATCGACCCGATCATAGTACAGTTCGCGCGTGCCCCCGGCTTTGCGAGAGATCAAGCGGTCGTTGCAGCGCGAGGGCCTCATCCTTCGAGACGGCGCGGAGCCTGTCATCGGACCGCGCTTCGCGCGGACCCGTTGGCGCCTCCTCAGGATGAGGAGAAAGTCCGCCGAGGCTGCTCTATCCTCATCCTGAGGAGCGCCCGAAGGGCGCGTCTCGAAGGATGGGGATGGCCGCCGCTAATAAAGACTCACCGCATAAATCGGCGGCAAATGCGCGTTGACAAGCCGCCAGTCCTCGCCGGCGTCCTCGCTCACCCACAGGCTGCCGGTGGTTGAACCCATGGCAAGCTGGCGGCCCGTGGCGTCGACATCGAGGGCGTGGCGATAGACGAGATCGTAGGCGTCGCGCTGCGGCAGGCCGGCGCGCAGCGTCTCCCACGTCTTGCCGCCGTCGCGCGTGCGCGTCACGGCAAAGGCGCCGTCGCGCGGCACGCGCAGCTCGTCCTTGATGGCCGGGACGAACCAGGCGGTGAGCGGGTCGCGCGGATGCGCGGCGACGGCGAAGCCGAAATCGTCACCCGGCGGCTTGAGCTGGGTCCAGGTGCGCCCGGTGTCGGTCGAACGGAAGATGCCGCAATGGTGCTGCATCCACAGGGTGTCGGGCGATGCGGCGCAGCGGACGACGCGATGCGGATCTTGCGACTCGAGCGCGCCCGCCTGTTCCGGCGGCAGATAGGCCGCGATCATGCCCTTGCCGTACAGTTTCCAGCTTTCGCCCGCATCGAGCGATTCCCACACGCCGCCGCAGGAGATGGCGACGAACAGCCGCTTGGCATCGCGCGGATCGGGCGAGATCGAGTGGATGCCGGCATCGTCATAGCCGCCGCCGAACCACTTGGCGCGCTCCGCCACATCCCACAGCGGCATCACTTGGCTCCAGCTCGCGCCGCGGTCATCGGACCGAAACAGGCCGGCGGGGATGGCGCCGGCCCAGAGCCGGCCCGGCTCGTCGGCACCGCCCGGCTCGAGCGTCCACACCTGGAACAGCGCCGGCGCGCCGGCGGCGTCTGCCGCGAAGGCCGGCGCCGGCAATTCGCTCCACGTCTTTCCACCATCGTCGGAGCGGTGCAGCTTGGCGCCGAAATGGCCGTGCTTGAGCGCGGCATAGAGCGTGCCGTCGCGCGCATCGTGCAGCGCCGCGGTCACCGGCACGCCGGGAAAATCGGTGCGCGCGATGGTCCAGCCGCCGTTCTTGCGCGCCAGCGCGATGAGGCCTTTGCGCGTGGCGAGCAGCATATGGTCCGCCATGAATTAACCTCCGGACAAAGCCTGCATGACATAGAGCTTCGACTGCGGCGCGATGGCGTGATCGAGCGTCGAGCCTTGCGGCAGCCGCACGCCGTCGGCGAAGACGCAGACGTGCTTGCGCAAGCGCCCCTGCTCGTCGAGCACATAGGAGCGCACATGCGGCCGCGCGGCAAACAGCTTGGCCAGCGCCTCGCCGACGGTCGCGCCATGCGCCTCGACCGGCCCGTCCGGCACGACCTCACGCAGCCAGCTGGTGAAATGCAATTGCGCCATTGAGGGCCTACCCACCCAGCGCGGCCTCGATGGCCTTGAGCGCGGCGTCGGCCTTGGAGCCGTCGGGGCCGCCGGCCTGCGCCATGTCGGGGCGGCCGCCGCCGCCCTTGCCGCCCAGCGCCTCGGCGCCTTTCTTGACCAGATCGACGGCGTTGAAACGTGCCGTCAGATCGGCGGTGACGCCGACCGAAATGCCCGCCCTGCCCTCGTCGCTGACGGCGACGATGGCGATGACGCCGGAACCGATCTGCTTCTTGGCTTCGTCGATCAGGCTCGGCAGCTCCTTGGGGCTGATGCCGGAAATCGAGCGCGCGATCAGCTTGATGCCGTTGACCTGGCGCACGCCGTCCGCGGCACTTGCCGCGCGTCGCGCCGCCGCCCATGGCGAGCTTCTTCTTCGCTTCGGTCAGATCGCGCTCGAGCCGCTTGCGCTCGTCGAGCAGCGCGGTAATGCGCGCCGGCAAGTCCTCGAGCGGCGCTTTGAGTTCCGCCGCCGCGGTCTTGGCCACTTGCGCCTGATGCTCGGCGGTCTTGCGCGCGATCTTGCCGGTCAGCGCCTCGAGCCGGCGCACGCCGGCGGCAACGCCTGAATCGCCGACCACCGAAATCAAGCCGATGTCGCCGGTGCGCTTGACATGCGTGCCGCCGCAAAGCTCGACCGACCAGCCGAGCGCGTTGCCGCCTTCGCCCATCGCCACCACGCGCACCTCGTCGCCGTATTTCTCGCCGAACAGCGCGCGGGCGCCCGAGCTGCGGGCATCGTCGAGCGCCATCAGCCGCGTGGTGACGGCGCATTCTGCAGCACGATGTCGTTGGCGATGTCCTCGACGCGCTCGATCTCGGCGGCCGTCATCGGCTTGGGATGCGAGAAGTCGAAGCGCAGCCGGTCGGGCGCGACCAGCGAGCCCTTCTGCGCCACGTGATCGCCGAGCACCTGGCGCAGCGCCTCGTGCAGCAGATGCGTGGCGGAATGGTTGGAGCGGATGGCGCGACGCGGCGCGCGTGGTCGACCTCGAGCAGCAGCGGATCGCCGACCTTCGAGCGTCGCCCTCCTCGACCTTGACCAGATGCGCGAAGACGTCGCCGGCCTTCTTCTGCGTGTCGGTGACGGCGATCGCGCGCACCGCTCGCGGCGCATCTCGCCGGTGTCGCCGACCTGGCCGCCGCGACTCGGCGTAGAACGGCGTCTGGTTCATCACCACCGCGCCGCTCTCGCCTTTTTTCAGCTTCGGTCGACGTCCTTGCCGTCCTTGACCAGCGCGGCGACGACGCCTTCGGCGCTTTCGGTCTCGTAGCCGAGGAATTCGGTGGCGCCGACCTTCTCGTGCAGCGCAAACCAGACGGTTTCGGTCGCGGCCTCGCCGGAGCCCGCCCAGGACTGGCGCGCGCCTTCTCGCGCTGGCGCTCCATGGCGTCGTCGAAACCGGCGAGATCGACGCTGATGCCGCGCGCGCGCAGCGCGTCCTGCGTCAGGTCGAGCGGAAAGCCGTAGGTGTCGTAGAGCGTGAAGGCGGTCTCGCCGTCGAACATGGCGCCCTTCTTCAGGCCGGCGCTCTTCTCGTCGAGGATGGCGAGCCCGCGCGCGAGCGTGGCGCGGAAGCGCGTCTCTTCGAGCTTCAGCGTCTCGGTGATCAGCGCCTCGGCGCGGATCAGTTCCGGATAGGCCTGGCCCATCTCGCGCGTGAGCACGCGGGACGAGCCTCCACATCAGCGGGTCCTTGGCGCCGAGCAGCTCGGCGTGGCGCATGGCGCGGCGCATGATGCGGCGCAGCACGTAGCCGCGGCCCTCGTTCGACGGCAGCACGCCGTCGGCGATGAGGAAGGACGAGGCGCGCAGAGTGGTCGGCGATGACCCGGTGCGAGGCCTTGTGCGAGCCGTCGGCCGACACCTTGGTCGAGATCGGCGATCGCCTGCGATCAGCGCGCGGAACAGATCGATGTCGTAATTGTCGTGCGTGCCCTGCAGCACCGCGGCGATGCGCTCGAGCCCCATGCCGGTGTCGATCGAGGGCCGCGGCAGGTCGACGCGCTTGCCGCCCTCGCAGCTGCTCGAACTGCATGAACACGAGGTTCCAGATCTCGATGAAGCGGTCGCCTTCGGCGTCCGCCGAGCCCGGCGGCCCGCCGGGGATATGCGCGCCGTGGTCGTAGAAGATTTCCGAGCAGGGGCCGCAGGGGCCGGTGTCGCCCATGGCCCAGAAATTGTCGGAGCCGGCGATGCGCATGATTTTCTGCTCGGGCAGGCCGGCGATCTTCTTCCACAGGTTGAAGGCGTCGTCGTCGTCGATATAGACGGTGACCAGCAGCTTCTCCTTCGGCAGCGCCGAATTCCTTGGTGATCAGCTCCCAGGCGAGCTCGATGGCGCGCTCCTTGAAGTAGTCGCCGAAGGAGAAATTGCCGAGCATCTCGAAGAACGTGTGGTGGCGCGCGGTGTAGCCGACATTGTCGAGGTCGTTGTGCTTGCCGCCGGCGCGCACGCATTTCTGCGCGGTGGCGGCGCGGCTGTAGGGGCGCTTTTCCAGGCCGGTGAAGACGTTCTTGAACTGCACCATGCCGGCATTGGTGAACATCAGCGTCGGGTCGTTGCGCGGCACCAGCGGCGACGACGCCACGACCTCGTGGCCGTTGCGCGCGAAGTAGTCGAGGAAAGCTGCGGATGTCGTTGGCGGTGTCGTCATCGGGCACGTTCCGGTCGGGTGTCGGGGACGGCCGCCCTGTGGCGACGCCACCCGGAGACCTTCCCGCGCGACGGGCGACGGCCTCGCTGCGCGCGAAAAGCCAGTATTTCCCGGTTTTCCCGGCCGAGACAAGCGCGGGAAGCTAGATTCGACCGCCCGCAGTCGGGTTTTCCGCTGCAGTCGCCGGCAGTTATGCTCAAACGCCTCGAGATCGCTGATTGCTCAGTTCGGCGAACAGCGCATTCCTGAACGCCGGCCCCTGGCCAGGCGACTGCGGCCGCATCTAAGGCGATGGCGGGTAAAGCGGCACCCAGCGATGGGCATGACGCATGGTCGACGCAAGGCGCGGTTTCCGGCACCGCAAGGCGGGACGTGACGGTCGTCCGCAGGCCTGGCGCAGCGACGACGCTCGTGCTGCCAGGATGATCGGCACGCCGTGACCTTCGGCCGACGCCCTGCCTGATGCTCGACGAATATGCCGGACCGTCCCGGCGACTAAGCCTGGCCGGCTTCGCGACGGATCACCGGCGCACGCGGCTTCGAAACGCGTGACCTACATGCTGGCCGCAGGCGGATGCGGCACGCTCGACAACGAAGGCGCCTTCACGGCCTGCCGACCCCCGGGCAGCGGCGCAGTCTGGCCGCGCCTTGCCGAGGCGCAGCATCGCTCCATGTCCGCGACTGCCGGCCATGACGAAGCGCCTGATGCAGGCGTTTCGCAGCTCTGGGTCGATCTGCGCGAGCGCAAGCGCACCGCGCCGCGCATCAGGAATTCGCGCCGGACAGGACGCCCGACTCGATCAACCCCGGCCCGACAGGCGCTAACCATCAAGCGCTCGATCGCCGGCGAAGTCGACGGGCATTGCCGGCCCGATCAGTCGCCGCTGGCGACTCGATCCCACCTATCTCGACAGGCGGCCGGTGGCAGCCGGAGCGTGGCCGGGTGATGGTCAGCATGCCCCGCCGAACGCCCGACAATGCCTTGCTGAGCGTCTCCGAGGGCGCCGCGCTGGTCGACGGCACGAGGGTCAGAACGCGCTTCGCCCCCGTCCTCGGTGGCGGCCGCGTTTACGACAGCCGGGTGCCGACGGAAGCGCGCCGGTCGCGAGACGCGTCTCTTAAATGGTGCGGCGGACAGCCACTCGGCGCCGCCGCGGCGCCTTGACTGAAGCTTGGAAGCACTGTCTCCGATCCGTTCCATCCGCGCCTGCGCGCGGACAAGGATCGAACAGCGGCTAAGTCCTGCGGCATCGGGCCTGTCTTCGGCCGTTTCCTCGCCGCGCCGGCGGCCGATCTGAGCCTGCTGTACGGCGGCGGCAAGACCATGCCGCACAACGCGCGGCATGCAAACGCGACATGGGCTTACGCCTCCGCCGCCTCGTCGTCGTCGTCGTCCTTGGCGGCCTCTTCGCCGGCCATGATCGCCTCGGCGACGACGCCGGAATTCTGCCGGACCTGCGCTCTCGATCTTGGCGGCGATGTCGGGATTGTCCTTCAGGAACTGCTTGGCGTTCTCGCGGCCCTGGCCGATGCGCTGACTGTCATAGGAGAACCAGGAGCCGGACTTCTCCACCACATTGGCCTTGACGCCGAGATCGATCAGCTCGCCGACCTTGGAGATGCCCTCGCCATACATGATGTCGAACTCGACCTGCTTGAACGGCGGCGCCATCTTGTTCTTGACCACCTTGACGCGGGTCTGGTTGCCGACAACCTCGTCGCGCTCCTTGATGGCGCCGATGCGGCGGATGTCGAGGCGCACCGAGGCGTAGAACTTCAGCGCCTGGCCGCCGCGTGGTCGTTTCCGGCGAGCCGTACATCACGCCGATCTTCATGCGGATCTGGTTGATGAAGATGACCATGGTGCGCGATTTGGAGATCGAGGCGGTGAGCTTGCGCAGCGCCTGGCTCATCAGCCGCGCCTGGCGGCCCGGCTGCACGTCGCCCATCTCGCCTTCGAGCTCGGCGCGCGGCACCAGCGCGGCGACCGAATCGACCACCAGCACGTCGATGGCGCCGGAGCGCACCAGCGTGTCGGCGATTTCCAGCGCCTGCTCGCCGGCGTCCGGCTGCGAGATCAGGAGATCATCGACATTGACGCCGAGCTTGCGCGCATAGACGGGATCGAGCGCATGCTCGGCATCGACAAAGGCGCAGATGCCGCCGGTCTTCTGCGCTTCGGCGATGGTGTGCAGCGCCAGCGTCGTCTTGCCCGAGGATTCCGGCCCGTAGATTTCGACCACGCGGCCGCGCGGCAGGCCGCCGACGCCGAGCGCGATGTCGAGGCCGAGCGAGCCGGTGGACACCACCTCGACATCCATCGACCTGTCGTTCTTGCCGAGCTTCATGATCGAGCCCTTGCCGAACTGGCGCTCGATCTGGCTGAGCGCGGCGGTCAGGGCCTTCGACTTGTCCATGGATGATCCTTCGACGACACGCAGCGCGGGCTGACTCATGATTTGGCTCCTATAAGGCCTGAGATTCGACCCCCCGACAACGCGAGCCCCTGCCCGCCGCGCCGGAATCGACCAGAGGAGGCAATGTACACTATTTGTTCTCCGTTCGCAATATGTTCTTTTCGGGGGCGGGTGCTGGCCACGGCCAGTGCCGGGGTACTGCCCCCTTCCCATGCGGTGAACAAAATGGCGGCCCCTTTCGGATTTTGCGACGGCCCTTTTGACCCAGCGCAATGACGATCGCTCACGCCTGAATTATACGACTGCTGCAATAACGAGACAGTGGAGGTCGTCATGACAACCCAGACTTATCCGACCGCAACCTGGAGCTACACGCTGACGACGGTTGCGATATTGGCCGCCGTTGCAATTGCGGCTGTGCTTGTGTGGTTCTATGCCTGATGGACCACGCGCAGTGCATTGAAGGCGAGGCCGCCTCAGTTGGCGGCCTCTTTCATTTATCCCAAGCGGCGGTTTTTCGGATTTGGACGGCGCCGTCACGTCCAAGATGCTTTGATACTTGGAAATGTCTGCAGCCGCCGGCCCGCATCGGAACGCGTGGCCCCTTGCCATCAAAGACGGCTCCATTTGCAAACATTCGTTTCATGCCTCGCTAATGACGCGCCGCGATCTTCATTTTTTTTCGGCAGAATATGCCCGCCCTGATTGTTTCTCAGTTGCGCGGCGTGATGGCTCACCCTTTAAGTGGGCATCGGTAATTGCTGGTCGTCCGAGACAACAGAACTGCCGGCCAAAGGCGTGACATCCAATGCTGCGCGACCTCGACACCAAACCCTTTTTTCGCAGCATCACGGGCCAGGTCATTTTGCTCTGCGTGGCGCTTATACTCGTCCTGATTGTAGCCGATATATTGATATTGTGATCGGCCCGAGCGATCGCCCCCAGCGGCGGCCTCGTGCGTTTCGACCCCGCCGCCTCAGTTGCCGGCCGGGGTGACGCGTCCGCCGCGGCGAGCCCCTTTAGGGCCAAAATCCTGGAAATCATGGGTAACGGGCGAGAACCCGGCGGGGGTCGGACATATCCGTGCGAAACAAGGGCATAATCGCTAAATTTTCCTGTTATGGCCCGCATTTCTAATTTACTACGCGGCGAATTGCTCAATTGCCTGGTTCTGCGTCTCCGCCTAGATTGGCAATGTGGCACTGCAGCATAGGGGCGAGCATGCGCGCATTTGAGAACCTGCTGGTGCCGGGATCGACCGAAACCCCGGAATGCATGTGCGGGGCGGAGATGCACCTGTCGGAGACGAAGCCGCGCGGGGATACCGAAATTCGCGTCTTCCGCTGCGATGCCTGCCAGCATGAATTTCGCCTGATGGTCTGGGCCGCCTCGGAAGCCGCAGAACTCAAGACCGCCAGCGCCCTTTAGCCCGCCGCATCGCGGTCCCGTTCATTGCCTGAAATTCCAGCAGCGCGCGGCGGAACCGCGGCGGGGGGCCGTGACTTGATCAGCGTCTCGGGCCCGAGACACCCACCCCCGATCACCACCATGTGCCACATGGTCGATCGGGGCGTGGGCGCTTAACCCGCTCCCGCAAAACTTGACGCCGATGACGGCCCGGTAACGGCGGCGGACCGGATCGGCGCCGCCCTTCTCGCCCTCATTGCAATCGCAATTCTTTCGCGCGGCCAGGAAAGGCTGTGATAAACTGACGCCGTTCGGTTGCTGTCCCGACCAAGAAGGCGCCACGGGATGCCGGAAACTCCGAGTTTTGATCCGCCGGATCCGATCGATCGACCGATTTGCTCCAATTGCGGATGGACCATGTGGATTGCCCGCGTCGAGCCGCACGAGCCCGGCTTCGACCGCCACACTCTGAAGTGTCAGCGCTGCGACTTTGAGGACACCAAGGTCATCAGGATTTAGGCCCGCGCCTGTGCCGCCTTGCGGCCGGCTTATTCCGCGCCGGACGTGAATTTTTTTGTGTGTGATTTGACGATTTTCGCGATTCTGTCGTGAAGTCGTCGTTGCATTGCGGTGTAATTCCCACGCGCCGGAAGACGCCACACCCCGGCGCAAGACGTCCCCGTAGCCCCGCCCACTCCCGAACTGGGCGGGGCTACTTGTTTGGCGGCGCCGAGGCGGAACCAAAGCCCGCGCCCGGGCGTTCACCGGCCATGGCCGAGTTCCCTCGTCCTATGTGTCCTGCTCTGGTGCGCGCCTTCGCTGGCGCTGGTCGCGCTCGCGTCCTGGCATCTCCACCGGGCACAGCAGCGCGACCGCGAATTGCACTCCGGTGCCGTCTTTGCGCGTCGCGGCCGTGCTGACGAGCCGAATGCAATCGTCAATTCGGCTCTAGAGACCGTGCCAGCGCCATAGCAGCAGCCCGGTGACGACGAGCACTACGAAGATCGTGCCCCACATGAAATTGTTATGATCCCGCCGTCTGATCATACGTCTTCTCCACCCGGTTGCGGCATCATCCGGCTATTCCGGGCGATGCACAATAGCGTGCCCGTCTCGCCTGAGCCGGCGCCACTGGCATCGATCGCGGAGTTAACGCTGCATTAAAATCGGCGCCGCGCCGCTTCCCGTGTTTTAGCCCAGTCGCGATGCCTGAGAAGCGGCGCAAAAGTCCGACGCTACCGGCGCAGCCGTCGGCAGGGCAGAAATTGCGGCCTTAGTCCTTGGCGTTCCACTCCCGCCAGTGCGTCGGGTTGATGTCGAGCCGCGTGCCACGCAACGCATCGACCCAGCCCTCGGCGACGCGGCGGCAGGCAAACACCAGCGCGTGCAGCCCATCATTGTCGATGACGGCGAGCCTGATGTCGCGGCCGCGCGGCGCTGTCGAAATATCCATCCACATCATATCCCTTTGCCAGCTTGCCTCGCCGCCGCATTGATCTGGATCAGGAAGGAACTGCCGGCGGGTAAATGGCCGTTGATCTGAATCAAATGCTCCGGCGATTTCCGCATGCCTGAGTTGCTTTGACAGGAAAATTTCCACAGGGAGGGAACCTTTTTCCCGTTTATGAATTTGGCGTGGGCGGAGCATGGGTTCGAGGATCGCGATGGCAATTCGCTAGGGGAAGCCATGAAATCAACGATCGTCAAACGTTCCGTCGTTATTGACGGTCACAAGACCAGCGTCAGCCTGGAGGCGCCGTTCTGGGATGGCTTGCGCGGAATCGCCCAGTCGCGGCAGCTGGCGCTGACCAATTTACTGCGTAACATCGATCAAAACCGGGACGGCGCCAACCTGTCCTCGGCCATCCGCGTCTTCGTGCTCACGCATTTCCGCGCACTGGCGCACGGCGAATCGGCGCACCAAGAAGGCCGCCGCATGCCCTCGACCTTCGCCGGCGACGATACATCGCTGCCCTGCTGACCTGTTGCATTTTCGCCGCTGGCCGCTAGCGTTCCGGTTTCGCCGCCGGACAATGCCGCATGGCCGAAGCCAGCCTCCCCGCGCTTAGCATCCCCTCGCCGCTGCGCCCCGCCTATATCGCCGTGGCGGCGGTTGCCATTGCGCTGATGACGGCGGCGATCCTGTCGCCCAGCCTCTGGTTCCTCGACTTCATCCACGTCATGAGCGGCGCGCTATGGACCGGCATCGACCTGTTCATGGGTTTCGTCATCGGCCCGGTGATGCGCCGGGTGTCGCTCGATACCCGCCGCGCCATGATCGCCGGCATCATTCCGCGCACGCTGATCCTGATGCCGACGCTGTCCACCATCACCTCGACCGCCGGCTGGTTTCTCGCCGTGCGGTTGGGCTTTCTCGATCTGGCCTATCCGCAATTCTGGTGGGTGATCGCGGCGCTCGCCATCGTCACCGTGCTCACGGTGCAGGGCCTCGGCTATCTGCTGCCGATGAACCTCAAGCTCTATTTCGAGATCCTCAAACCGGCGCCCGACGCCGACAAGCTCAAGCGCTGGATGCGCGGCTATATCGGCGTGGTCGCGATGCAGGGCACCATGCAGGTCGCCATCATCATCGTCATGGCGCGCTTCGCCACCGGCTTCTAGACCCCGAGATAGCGCTGCAACAGGTCCGGCTGGTCCTTGAGCTCCTTCGCCGGACTTTCGTGGGCGATGTGGCCGTTGTTGATGATGTAGACGCGCTGCGCCAGCGCCAGCGTCGCCGCGAGATTCTGTTCCACCAGCACGATGGTCTGCCCGCTGGCGGCGAGATCGCGGCAGGCCTTGACCAGATCGCGCACGATCACCGGCGCCAGTCCCTCGAACGGCTCGTCGAGCAGGATGATCTTGGGCTTGCGCATCAGCGCCCGCGCGATGGCCAGCATCTGCTGCTCGCCGCCGGACAGATCCGTGCCGCGGCTGGTCTTGCGCTCGGCCAGACGCGGAAACATCTCGTAGGCGCGGTCGAGCGGCCAGCGGTCCTTCGCCGTCAAGCCGGCGAGAATGAGGTTTTCCTCGACATTGAGGCTGCCGAAGATACGCCGGTCCTCGTGCACCAGCTGCATGCCGGCCTGCGCGATGGCGTGGCTCTTCTGGCCGGCGATGTCGGCGCCGTCGAACACCACCTTGCCGGATTGCGGCGTCACCACGCCCATCAGGCTCTTCAAGGTCGTGCTCTTGCCGGCGCCGTTGCGGCCGAGCAGCGCCACGACTTCGTTCTGCTCGACGCGCAAACCGACGTCGAACAGGATGTGCGAATCCCCGTAATAGCTGTTCAGTCCGGAGACCTCGAGCAGGCTCATGGCGCCATCACCCCGCCGAGATAGGCTTCCTGCACCGCCGCGTTGCCCTTGATCTCGTCCGGTGTTCCCTCCACCAGCACGCGGCCTTCCTGCAGCACGGTTACGCGCTCAGCCAGCTCGAACAGCGCATCCATGTCGTGGTCGATGACGATCATGGTGCGGCCCTGGCTGATCGATTTCGAGCAGCCTGACCGTCTCCGCGCGCTCGCTCGGGCTCATGCCGGCGAGCGGCTCGTCGAGCAGCAGCAGGCTCGGGTTGGAGGCGAGCGCCAGCCCGATTTCCAGCCGCCGCTTCTCGCCATAGGCAAGCTGCGAGACCGGCGTATCGGTGCGTCCGGCAAGATTGACGAGTTCCAGCGTATGCTCGACCTGCTCGCTGAGGCCCGGGATGCTGGCTGGGTTGCGGAACATGTCGAGGCGGAATTTGCCGCGCAGCGCCGCCAGCACGGCGATGGTGACGTTCTCGCGTACGGTGAGGCGCGTGAACAGCTGGTTGACCTGGTAGCTCTTGGTCAACCCGAGCTGACACACGTCGGTGACGCCGAGACTTGTGATGTCCTGGCCCTCGAAAATGATGGTGCCGGAGGTCGGCTGCACTTCGCAGGTCAGCATCTTGAAGAAGGTGCTCTTGCCGGCGCCGTTGGGCCCGATGATGCCGCGCAGCTCGCCGTGGTTGACGGTGAAGTCGATGTCGCTGTTGGCGACCACGCCGCCGTAGCGCTTGGTCAGGCTTGAAGCCTGGAGGATGGGCCCAGAGAAGCTTGTCGGCGCGCGCCGGCGCAATTCGTCCGGCACCGCCGCCGCGGCGTTGGCCGACTGCGGCAGCGCCGCCGCGCCGTGCGCGGGCACGTCATCCGGCTCAGCGGCATCTGCGTTGCGTCCGAAGGCAAGCGCAAAGAGATCATTGAAGCCGCCGACAATGCCGCGGCGCAGGAAGCAGACCAGCAGCACGAAGACGAGGCCGAGCACCAGCTTCCAGGTGGCGCCGAGATGCAGCTTGGTCTGGAAGAAGTCGCTGAGATAAAGCCAGACGGTGGCGCCGATCAGCGGCCCGAACAGCGTGCCGGTGCCGCCGATCGCGGTCTGCATCACCAGTTGCCCCGACGTATCGAACATGAAGGCGTCGGGCGGCATGAAGCCCTGCATGACGCCGAGCAGGCCGCCGGCAAAGCCGGCATAGGCCGCGGCGATGACGAAGGCGGTCAATTTGTAGCCATGGATATTGTGACCGACGGCGGCGGCGCGCAGCGGATTGTCGCGGATGGCGGAAAGGACGGCGCCGACCGGCGAGCGCACGATACGCAAGGCGATGACGATGCCGATGAAATACCAGAACGCCAGGAACGTATAGAGCGACCAGTCGGTGTTGAACTTGATGGTGGTAAAGCCGAGATCGAGGACCGGCGTCGGCACGCCGGGCAAGCCGTTCTCGCCGCCGGTATAGGCCGACAGCGGATTGAACTCGGCGAAATAGAAGACCTCCGCGATCGCCACCGTGATCATGGCAAAGTAGATGCCCGTGCGCCTGAGCGCGATCAGGCCGACCAGGAAGCCGATGGCGGCGGCCGCGATCATGCCGATGAGCACCGCTGTCATGACGTGCGGAAAGTTCACCATGGTGAGCAGATAGGCGGAGACCATGCCGCCGGTGCCGAAAAAGGCCGACTGGCCGAACGACAAGAGGCCGGTGAAGCCGAACAGGATGTCAAAGCCGATGCCGAACAGGCCCCAGACCAGGATGCGGTTGACCGTCGTCGGCGAAAATCCAAGGTGCGGCAGAACGAACGGCGCGGCGATCAGCCCGGCGGCGGTCAGCGCCTCGACAAGATGGGGATGTTTCCTGACCATCAGATGACCGCGTTCATTCGCGGCCGGCTGTGCCAAGCAGGCCGTAAGGACGAATGACCAGCACCAGCGTCATCGCCACGAACAGCATGACGTAGGCATAGCCCGGGTTGAACATCGAGGTGATGCTGATGATCTCGCCTGCAATCAGGCCGCCGAGCACGGCGCCGGGAAACGAGCCCACCCCGCCGATGACGACGACGACGAAGGTCTGCACCAGGATCGCTTCGCCGACGTCGGGCGTGATCGAGACCACAGGCGCGTTGACGATGCCGGCAAAGCCCGCCGCCATGGCGCCGATGCCGAAGACGAGCATGAACACCCGGTAGACGTCGATGCCGAGCGAGTCGACCATGACCGAATCCTCGATGCCGGCGCGCACGATCATGCCGATGCGGGTGCGGTAGAGCACGACATAGAGCGCGAGCAGCGCCACCACGACGATGCCGAGCAGCGCGAGGCGATAGGTCGGATAGAGCATGAAACCGAGCGGGGTGATCCCCACGAGGCCCGACGGTGGCGGCACAACCTTCGACAGGCTGCCGAAGAAGAAGCGCGCGGCCTCGACGAAGACGATGCCGAGGCCAAAGGTAACGAGGAGCTGGTCCTCGTGCGGCCTGCCGTAAAAATAGCGTATGACCAGCCGCTCCGTCACCACGCCCAGCACCATGCCAAACAGCGCACCGGCGAACACGGCGACGATGAAGGAGCCGGAATAGCTGTAGGCAAGCCAGCCGGCGTAACCGCCGAGCATGAACATGGCGCCGTGCGCGAGGTTGAGGACACCGAGCGTGCCGTAGATGATCGTCAGACCGGAGGAAATCAGCGCCAGCAGAGCGCCGAGCACCAGGCCGTTGAACAGCTGCGATACGAAATTAGCCCAGTTGATCACGTTGCCGCTCGCATTTGTCTCTGCATCAAATTCCAAATCCTCCCGGCGTCACGCCCGGCCTTTAAGCCGGGCGTGACGGAGAGGTTTAGGCCCTCCTCGTCTCAACGCGAGACGGAAGGACGTCGTCAGCTGTAGTCGCCGAGATTGCAGCCGAAAGCATCCGGCTTCTGCATCAGCGGCGCACCTGGCACGACCTCGAGGACCTCCCAGAAGTCCTCCTTGTTCTTCATGTCCTTCGGCGCCTTGCCTTTGACGATGACGACCGGACGGACCAACTGGTGATCGGCGGCACGGAAGTGCACGTCGCCAACCATGGACGGGATGGTTTCGCCCTTTTCGTACTGCTTGATGACGTCCGGCGGATAGAAGCAGCCCGCCTCCGAGACCATGCGCGCCCACATGGCAAACTGCATGTAGGCGTTCTCGGCACCCCATTCGGGGCGGTAGCCGTACTTCTTGTTGAAGGCCTCGACGAACATCTTGGCCAGCGGATACTTGTCCTCCAGCGTCCACCAGAAGTCGGTGGCGGCGAAGACGCCTTCGGTGAGCTCAGCACCCACTTCCTTGGCGAGGAACGGGATCTGGTAGGGGATCACCATCTTCATCTTCGGGGTCAGGCCGAATTGCTTGGCCTGCTGCACCGACAGCACGGCATCGCGGCCCCAGTTCACATTGATGATGTACTCGGCCCCCGAGTTGGCGATGTTGGTCAGATACTGGCTGAAGTCCGAGGTGCCGAGCGGCGAGATCTGGTTGGTCACCATGGTCCAGCCGCCGTTCTTGGCCAGGTAGTCGTTCATCGATTTGGTGACCGTATGACCGTAAGTGTAGTCCGGCGTCATGAACGCCGCCTTCTTGTTCTTGCCGAAGTTCTTCAGCAGCACCGGGCCGATCGCATTGGCCGCGGTCTCGCCGTAGAAGCACTGGCGGAACGAGTAGCGCGTGCAGTCCTTGCCGGTGGTGTCGTTGGAGCCGGAGATCGCCACCAGGTAGAGAATCTTTTCGCGCTCGGCGAACTTGTTGAGCGCGACCGCGACCGCCGACGACGTCGAGCCGGTCATGGCGACGATCTTGTTCTCGTTGATGAAGGTCTGCTGCGCCTGCACCGCATTGTTCGGCTTGGCGGCGGAATCGGCGCTGACCAGCTTCACCTGCTTGCCGAGCACGCCCTTGCTGACCTTCGGCGCGATCTTCTTGATCAGCGGATGGCCTTCGTTGATGTGCTCGACCGCGAGCTCCATGCCCTTGAGCTCGTCCTCGCCCTGCGCCGCATAGGCGCCGGTACGCGGCACGGCGGCGCCGATGGTGACGGTCGCGCCTTCTGAACCGGCCGGCCAGGTGCCGATCGGCGGCTTGTCGGCCGCAAAGACCGGCGTGAAGCCGTAGGGTAACAAAGCGCTGCCGGCAACGCCGGCACCGACCTGCAGCAAGGCACGGCGCGAGACGCCGTCATTGAAACGATTGTTTGCCATAGAAAATCCTCCCTGGTTGGGTTTCATCCGAGTCGCCCCCTCGAATTTTGTGAACCCGTTTTTCTGGTTATCGTTGGAGTTTCGTGCACATCCTCCCTCGCGAAATGACAACGCGCCGGCCCCACGCACTTGCATGTGGCCGATCACGCGATCATCAACATGCCATTTGCCCCTCGCATGCACGGTCAGGTCAATGCCACTTTCGTCGATAGCATGACGCAGTGCAGCGTTTGCGGCTGCGGCCTTGCCGGCGGGCTCCGATGACGATGGTCCGCCCGCGCCACCGTGACTCCGTCATCGCACTCGGCAGAGCGCCCATGCCGGCGATGCAAGCCGCCTGCCGAGCCGCTATCATCGGCGCCGGGCCCTGAGAGGAATTGCCGCCGATGCCGCGCGCACCCAATGCGGTCGATTTCTGGCGCGGCTTCGCGCTGATCACGATCTTCATCGACCACATTCCCGGCCTGCTTTATGCACGCTTCACGCTGGTGAATTATTCCGTCTCCGACGCCGCCGACCTGTTCGTGTTTCTGGCCGGCTGGTCATTGCGGCTGATGGCGGATGGCGGCGGACGCACCATGCCGACGCGCGACGTGATGCTGCGTCTGCTCGGCCGCGCGCTCGAGCTTTATGCGGCGCAGGTGCTGATCACCATGCTCGCCATCGCCATGCTGGCGGTGAGTTCGATGTCGCTGGAAAACCCGCTGCTGCTGGAATGGAACAACGCCGCTGCCGTGTTCAGCGATCCGGTGCCGACCCATATCGGGCTCGCGGTGCTGACGCATCAACTCGGCTATTTCGACATTCTGCCGCTTTACGTGGTGCTGATGCTGATGGCGCCGCTGTTTGCGCTGATCGACCGCACCGTGCCGGCGCTGCTGCTGCCCGCTTCGGTTGCGCTCTATGTCGCCGCGCTCTTGTTCAAGTTGACGCTGCCGACCTGGCCGGTGTCCGGCACCTGGTTCTTCAATCCGCTCGCCTGGCAATTGGTGTTCGTGCTCGGCTTCACAGTCGCCCGCGCGGACTACGGTTTCGGCACCTGGGCGCGCCACCATATCGTCTGGCTTCGCGTCATCGGCGTGCCGATTGTCATTTTCGCCGGACTCGTCGTCTGGTTCGACTGGTGGCCGGACCCGACCGCGCTGCCGAACCCGAAACTGCTGTTCATCAATGACAAGACCTATGAGACGCCGGTGCGGCTGATCCAGTTCCTGTCGCTGGTCGCGGTCTTTTCGCTGGCCTTCCGCTACATCCAATGGCTCGGCGAATTGCGCTATGTGCGCCGCGTCATTATGCCGCTGATCGGCATGCTGGCGATGCTCGGGCGCCACTCGCTTTATGTGTTCTGCGTCGGCTCGCTGTTGAGCCTGTTGGCGCAAGTGGTCCGTTTCTACTATCGCGGCTCTGTCGGCTCCGACAGCGCCGTGGTAGTTTGTGGCATCTTTGTCATGGCCTTTACTGCATGGGTTGCCGAATCGCGACAACGCGCACGTCCCGCCTCGCCGGCGCCGTCGGCGCGGCAATCGTCGTAGCGCTGATCGGCTTGACGCCGGCGCGCGCGCAGGCTTCGCCGCCGGCGGCGGTGCCCGCCGACGCGGCCGCGCCGGTATCGAAAGCCTGCGAGGCCGGCGTAGCGGGGAACGCCGATGCGACGCCCTTGCCGAACATCGCGGCGGCGCTGGCGCAGCGCAAGACCGTGCGCATCCTCGCCATGGGCGCGGCGCCCGGCCGCGTCAACGCCCAAGGCGGCGGCTACACCGCGGTGATCGAGTCGATGCTGGAGCACGCGCTCAAGGACGTCGACGTCGTCATGATCAATCGCGGCGTGTCCGGCGAGCTCGCCGCCAATGCCGCCACGCGCATGAAGAACGAGGTGGCGCTCGACGACCCCGACCTCGTGTTGTGGCAGGTCGGCACCAATGACGCGCTGGCTTACGTCTCCGCCGCGGAATTCGCCGCCACGGTGAAGGATCAGATCGACTGGCTCAAGGCGCACAAGGTCGACGTGGTGCTGGTCGGCCTGCAGTTCGCCAACCAGATGCTGCGCGACGCCCACTACGTCGAAATCCGCGAGACCTTGCGCGCCATCGCGGCGCAGGAAAACGTGATCATCATCCGTTTCTACGAGGCGATGCAGATCATCAGCCAGTCCGCCGCCTCCACCGAAGCGGTCAGCGTGGAATTCGACCGCAACGAGGCCGGCTATAATTGCCTCGCGCAATACGTCGCGCGCGCGATCACGCTCGGTGTGTTCGCCAAGAACATGCCGCACCGTCCGCCGCCGCAAAAGCCATGATGGCGATCGCGATGGCCACCACCATCCATCAGGTCAACAGCTTCAAGGCGAGCCCAAAACGCATCTACGACATATTGATGAGCTCGCGCGAGCACGCGGCGATGACGGCAAACGGCGCGGCAAAGATCAGCCGCAAGGCGGGCGGCGAATTTTTCTGCCACGGCGGCTGGATCAGCGGGCGCAATGTCGAACTCAAGCCGGGCAAGCGCATCGTGCAGGCCTGGCGCGCGCGCAACTGGCCGCCCGGCATCTATTCGCTGGTCACCTTCACGCTCGAACGCAAGGGTCAGGGTACCCGCCTCACCCTTGACCACACCGGCATTCCCGGCAGGCACAGCGGCCACTTAACCAGCGGCTGGAAGGCGCGCTATTGGAAGCCGTTGCAAGCCTATCTGGCCCGCCACGGCTGAAGCGCGCCGCCGCCTAAATCCTTGCGCTATCAACGGCTTTCGTGCCATGCCGGCCTTAAATATCGCGCGATCTTGCGTTTGAACAGGATCAAGGCGGCGATCCTCCGCTTTGCATATTTTGCGATCGATGACGCTTTGGCTGATCTTTGCGCTGATGACCGCGGCGGCGATTTTCGCCGTGCTGTGGCCGCTTGGGCGGCGCAAGGCCGGCGGCGGCGGCACCGACGTCGCCGTCTATCAGGACCAGCTGGCCGAGATCGGACGCGACCGCGCCGCCGGACTGATCGGCGAGCCCGAGGCGGAAGCCGCCAAGATCGAAGTGTCGCGGCGGCTGATTGCAGCGGCCGATGCCGCGGACACGGAAACGCACGCGGCCGGTCCGCTGCCAATCTGGCGCCGGCGCGCCACCGCGCTTGCCGGATTGCTTCTGCTCCCGGCCGGCGCCGCCGCGCTCTACCTCGCGATCGGTTCACCGGAGCTGCCGGGCGAGCCGCTCGGTCCGCGCCTTGCCGCCGTCCATCAGAATAAATCGGTTGAAAGCCTGATCGCGCAGGTCGAGGAGCATCTTCGCTCGCATCCCGACGATGTCCGCGCCTACCAGGTGCTGGCCCCGGTCTATCTGCGGCTCGGCCACTTCGACGAGGCGGTGATTGCGCTGCGCAAGATTCTGGCGCTGAGCGGCGAGAGCGCGGATCGCGAGGCCGATCTCGGCGAAGCGCTGACCGCAGCGGCGAACGGGGTTGTCACCGCCGAAGCAAAATCCGCGATCGACCGCGCCCTGGCGCTGGACAAGAACGACCTCAAGGCGCGTTTCTTTTCCGGCATGGCCGCCGAACAGGACGGCAATCGCGAAAAAGCCGCCGCGATCTGGCGCAGCCTGCTGGCGGAGGCGCCGCCCGGCGCGCCCTGGATCGATGCGGTGCGCGAGGCTCTGCAGCAGGTCGGCGGCACGCCGCCGCAATCGGCGGCGCCGGTCGCCGCCGCGCCGGGCCCGACCACGCAGGACATTGCCGCGGCCGTCGGCATGAATGAAAAAGACCGCGACAACATGATCCGCGGCATGGTGGCGCGGCTCGCCGACAAGCTCAAACAGGACGGCTCCGACGTCGACGGCTGGCAGCGGCTGCTGCGTGCTTACGTGGTGCTCGGCGAGCACGACAAGGCAACCGCCGCCGCCGCGGATGCGCGGCGCGCACTTGCCAGCAATCCCGACAAGCTGCGTCAGATCGAGGACGCGATCAAATCTTTGGGGCTCGGCGCATGATCCCGAATAGCATGCCGTCGACCCTGCCCGGGGATGGGAGCCGGTTTCCCGCCGGAGCCTGTGCTCGGGCCGGCCAAGGGCCGGACCCGAGTGCGCAACCCGCTGCGGCGGGCGAAGGAAGCTCGGACACGATCATGCGCAAGGATAAGCCATGACGCGGAAGCAGCGGCGCCTCACCTTGATCGGCGGCAGCGTGGCCGTGCTGGCGGTCGCCGTCGGGCTCGTGCTTTATGCGCTCTCCGGCTCCATCGTGTTCTTCAATTCACCCACGGATATCGCCGAAAAGCATCCTGGCCCGGCGACGCGCATCCGCCTCGGCGGGCTGGTCAAGCCGGGCAGCATCGAGCGCGGCACCGATCTGCGCATCCGCTTTGACGTCACCGACGGCAAGAGCGACATTCCGGTGCGCTATCAGGGCATCGTGCCGGACCTGTTCCGCGAGGGCCAGGGCGTGGTCGCCGAGGGCACGCTCGACAGCGGCGGCATCTTCAATGCCGACACCATCCTCGCCAAGCACGATGAGCGCTATATGCCGAAGGAAGTGGTCGACGCCTTGAAAAAATCCGGCCGCTGGGAGGAAACCAGCGGCGATTTCGCGGGAGACAAGAAGAAATGATTTTGTTTTTTGTCATTGCGGGGCGCCGCGAAGCGGCGCCTTCGGCGCGTCCCGGAATGTCGGAGTCTTCACATGATCCCTGAACTCGGCCATTACGCGCTGGTGCTGGCGCTCGGCCTCGGGCTGATCCAGTCGGTGGTGCCGGTGATCGGCGCGCGCCGGCGCGACGAGGCGCTGATGGGGCTTGCCTCTTCGACCGCGCTCGCGCAATTCGCCTTCGTCGGCTTCTCCTTCGTCGCGCTCATCGCCTGCTTCGTCACCTCCGATTTCTCGGTGGCGATCGTGGTCGAGAACTCGAATTCGCAGATGCCGTTCATCTACAAAATCAGCAGCGTCTGGGGGAACCACGAAGGCTCCATGGTGCTATGGGTGCTGATCCTGTCGCTGTTCGGCGCGCTGGTCGCGGCCTTCGGCAACAACCTGCCCGCGACGCTGAAAGCCAACGTGCTGGCGGTGCAGTCGTGGATCGCCTCGACCTTCTATCTCTTCATCCTGCTCACTTCGAACCCGTTCCTGCGCCTCGCCGAGCCGCCGTTCGAGGGCCGCGACCTCAACCCGATCCTGCAGGATCCCGGCCTCGCCGTGCATCCGCCGCTGCTCTATCTCGGCTATGTCGGCTTCTCCATCGCCTTCTCCTTCGCCATCGCCGCGCTGATCGAGGGCCGCATCGACGCCGCCTGGGCGCGCTGGGTGCAGGCCATGGACGCTGATGGCCTGGATGTGCCTCACCCTCGGCATCGCCGGCGGCTCCTACTGGGCCTACTACACGCTCGGCTGGGGCGGCTTCTGGTTCTGGGACCCGGTGGAGAACGCATCATTGATGCCGTGGCTCGCCGGCACCGCGCTCTTGCATTCCGCGGTGGTGATGGAGAAGCGCAATGCGCTCAAGGTCTGGACCATCCTGCTCGCCATCCTCACCTTCTCGCTGTCGCTGATCGGCACCTTCCTGGTGCGCTCCGGCGTGCTCACCTCGGTGCACTCCTTCGCCAACGATCCGCGCCGCGGCGTCTTCATCCTCGGCATTCTCGTGCTGTTCATCGGCGGCGGCCTGGCGCTGTTTGCCTGGCGCGCGCCGGTGCTCAAGCAGGGCGGGCTGTTCGCGCCGATCTCGCGCGAAGGCGCGCTGGTGTTCAATAATCTGTTCCTCACCACCTCCTGCCTGACGGTACTCACCGGCACGCTCTATCCGCTGGCGCTGGAAGCGCTCGCCGGCACCAAGATTTCCGTCGGCGCGCCGTTCTTTAATCTCACCTTCGGGCCGCTGTTCATCGCCTTGATGTTCGCCATGCCGTTCGGGCCGCTGCTCGCCTGGAAGCGCGGCGACCTCTACGGCGTCGCGCAAAGGCTGATGGCGGCCTTTGCCGTGGCCCTGGCCGCGATCGCTGCCGCTTTCGCCGTCGAGGGCGGCGCCTCGGTGCTGGCGCCGTTCGGCGTCGGCCTTGCCTTCTTCGTCATGGCCGGCGCCGTCGTCGATCTTGCCGAGCGCACCGGGCTGTTCCGCCTGCCGCTTGCCGCCGTGGCGGCGCGCGCCGTGGGCCTGCCGCGCTCGGCCTGGGGCACGGCGGTGGCGCATTTCGGCATCGCGCTCACGCTGCTCGGCATCATCGGCGCCGCCGCCTGGGGCACCGAGCGCATCGTCGCCGTCAAGCCCGGCGACACCCTGTCGCTCTCCGGCTACGAGCTGACCTTCGATGGTCTCAAGCAGGAGCCCGGCCCGAACTACACGCTCGGTGGTCGCGACCTTCATCGTGCGCGAGGGCGGCACGGTGATCGGCACCATGCGGCCGTCCAAGCGCAGTTTCTCCGCGCGCGAGCAGACCACCAACGAAGCGGCGCTGATGATGCGCGGCCCTGGCCAGCTCTACCTCTCGCTCGGCGACGACGAGCCCGGCGGCGGCATCGCCATCCGCCTCTATTACAAGCCGCTGGTGCTGCTGATCTGGCTCGGCGGCATTGTCATGATGCTCGGCGGCGGCTTGTCGCTCTCCGACCGGCGACTGCGCATCGGCGCGCCGAAGCCGGCGGCAAAGCCGGCGCTGCAGCCGGCGGAGTAAGCCATGCGGCGGCTCGCGCTCATTGTCCTGCTTCGCGCTGCTGGCGCTGCCGGCGGTCGCGGTGACGCCGGACGAGATGCTGAAAAATCCGGCGCTGGAGGCGCGGGCGCGCGACATTTCGCAGGAACTGCGCTGCCTGGTCTGCCAGAACCAGTCGATCGACGATTCGGCGGCGCCGCTCGCCCACGACCTGCGCGTGCTGGTGCGCCAGCGGCTCGAACAGGGCGACAGCAACAAGCAGGTGCTCGACTTCATCGTCGCCCGCTACGGCGATTTCGTGCTGCTCAAGCCGCCATTCCAGCTCGACACGCTGCTGCTCTGGGGCCTGCCGCCGGCGGCGCTGATCGCCGGCGTGATCGCGCTCATCCTCGCCGCGCGCCGCCGCCGCGTCATCGAGACCACGCCGCCGGCCCTGGACGAGGCCGAGCGGGCGCGGCTGGCGGCGCTGGTCGACAAATAATCGGCCCGCTCACGCCGCGCAGGGCGGCGGCTTGCCGGCCGGCTGCACATTGCTGTCGCGCTCGATGCACAGCCACACGCCGCCGTCGTGCGCCGACTGCACGCGGATGCGCAGCTCGCGGTTGGGATCGGCCAGATCGCCGGTCCAGCCGAATTCGAGATCGACCGTGCCGTTCTCCATGGCGGTCATGATGCGCGCGCGCAAATCGTGATTGGCCGGGTTGCGCCCCACCTCGAAGAAATTCCTGCCGAGCGGCGTCATCCCGTAGCCCGACACACTCGCCTCGGTGGCGCTGTAGAACAGCACGGTGCCTTCGCGGTCGAGATGGACGACGCCGAAGGGCAACGCGTCGCGTTCGGCGTCATTGAGTTGCTCGACGCGGGCCGCAAGATCGGGCGCGTCGAAGTCGATCCACGCTTGTCCCATGGTCAACTCATTCCCTGTGAGACCGCGCATTCTTCGTTGTGGCCACGGCGCGGTTCGCGCCAAGGCTGCCACGCCGATTCACGAGTCGGCAAGCGCAAATTGCATGCGGCAAAATTTCACGTCGCGAAAAAGATTGTACAGAAGGTTCCCGGCTGAACGCGCCGGGATTTCGTCTGGCAAAACTTGCGGCGTCGAAGAATTTTTTTCTCTCGCGCCCGACGCGCGCGAGCGACGAACGAAACTACGCCGCCTTGGTGACGCTGGCGGCGGAATTGTCGACGACCACCGGCGTGTCGAACCGCAAAATCTCCGGCGTGGAGCCGTAAAGCTTTTCCACGCGCGCCTTCCATTCGCCGCTCTGCAACGACGTCCTGCCCGTCACCCTGAGGTGCGAGCCGCTTTGGCGGCGAGCCTCGGAGGGCGACGGCCAAGGTCTTGAGGATTTTGGCCGTTCATCCTTCGTGGCGCGGCCTCGCCGCGCACCTCAGGATGACGGATCGAGCGCGCAAGCACCCCGGAATGACGATTAGCCCAAATTCAATTCCTTGAAAAAATCATTGCCCTTGTCGTCGATGACGATGAAGGCGGGGAAATCCTCGACCTCGATCTTCCAGATCGCTTCCATGCCGAGCTCGGGATATTCGTGCACTTCCACTTTCTTGATGCACTGCTCGGCGAGCTTGGCGGCGCTGCCGCCGATCGAGGCGAGATAAAAGCCGCCGTGCTTCTTGCAGGCGTCGCGCACCTGCGCCGAGCGGTTGCCCTTGGCGAGCGAGATCATCGAGCCGCCGGCGGCCTGGAACTGCTCGATGTATGAATCCATGCGCCCCGCCGTGGTCGGGCCGAAGGCACCGGAGGCGTAGCCCGCCGGCGTCTTCGCCGGACCGGCGTAATAGACCGGGTGGTTCTTGAAATAGTCCGGCAAGCCTTTGCCTGCTTCCAGCCGCTCGCGCAATTTGGCGTGCGCGAGGTCGCGGGCGACGATCATGGTGCCGGTGAGCGAGAGCCGCGTCTTCACCGGATATTTGGAGAGCTGCGCCAGAATCTCCTGCATCGGCCGGCGCAGGTCGACCTTGACCACCGCGCCGCCTAATTTCTCCTGATCGACATCGGGCAGATACTGCGCCGGATTGTGCTCGAGCTCCTCGAGGAACACGCCGTCGTGGGTGATCTTGCCCAGCGCCTGCCGGTCGGCGGCGCACGACACGCCAAGCCCGATCGGCAGCGAGGCGCCGTGCCGCGGCAGCCTGATCACGCGCACGTCGTGGCAGAAATACTTGCCGCCGAACTGCGCGCCGACGCCGCTCGATTGCGTCATCGCCAGCACCTCCTGTTCCATCTCCAGATCGCGGAACGCATGCCCGTCCTCGCTACCTTTCGTCGGCAGCGTGTCGAGATATTTGGTCGAGGCAAGCTTCACCGTCTTCATGGTCAGTTCGGCGCTGGTGCCGCCGATGACGATCGCCAGATGATAGGGCGGGCACGCCGCGGTGCCGAGCGTGAGCACCTTCTCCTTGAGAAACGCCAGCATGCGGTCATGCGTCAGGATCGAGGGCGTCGCCTGGAACAGGAACGCCTTGTTGGCCGAGCCGCCGCCCTTGGCGATGAACAGGAACTTGTAGGCGCCTTCGTAGCCTTTCGCCCTCGGCATAGATCTCGACCTGCGCCGGCATGTTCGACGCTGGTGTTCTTCTCCTCGAACATCGACAGCGGCGCGAGCTGCGAATAGCGCAGATTGCGCTTGAGGTAGGCGTCGCGCGCGCCCTCGGCGAGCGCCGCCTCGTCGTCGCCCGCGGTGAAGACGATGCGGCCCTTCTTGGCGCTGATGATGGCGGTGCCGGTGTCCTGGCACATCGGCAGCACGCCGCCGGCGGCGATGTTGGCGTTCTTCAAAAAATCGTAGGCGACGAACTTGTCGTTGTCGCGAGGCCTCGGGGTCGTCGAGGATCTTGCGCAGCTGCTTGAGGTGCGCCGGGCGCAGCAGATGATTGATGTCGGTGAAGGCGGCCTCGGCCAGCGCGCGCAGCGCCTCGTGGGAGACGGTGACCACCTCGTGGCCCATGACCGTCTCGACCTGTGACGCCGTCGGTGGTGACCTTGCGATAGGTGGTCTCGTCCGGCCCGAGCGGAAACAGCGGCGTGTGGTGGTAGGCGGGGGTGGGCGTGGCGGTGGGGGCGTTCATGGGGGAAATCTCCAAATTCGTATATTATGCTCTACGCTACGTGGTTTGTCCCGATAAACGGTTCCCCGCCATGGCAAACTATAAGTCAGGACGTTCCTGTGTCGGCTTTCCGCACGTTGACCACAGATTAGAACTGCTGCTGACGGATTGACGAATAAGTTAGGGCGGGTGAGGCTAATTATTTGGCAACGACTCAATATCTGGTCGAACTGACATTGAGCAGGACTTCGATCGACCGGAACAAGTTCATTATTTTTTGTTTCTTTGGGACTTTCGCTGTCGCTTCTTGCAATCAGAAGTACTCGCTCAATCAACGCAGCGGAGTCGGTCTGGTGCTAAGTGTTATCAATATCAACGTGGCCTGCACCCGGTTTGGTTGACACCTACCTAAGCTAATCCAGCCTGCCTCTCGAACTCCATAGGGCTCATATATCCGATCGTCGAGTGCCGGCGTTTCGGATTGTAGAAGCGCTCGATGTAGTCGAACACGTCAGCCTTCGCCTCATCGCGTGACCGGTACATCCTGCGCGCTGTTCGTTCGGTCTTCAGCGAGGAGAAGAAGCTCTCCATCGCTGCATTATCCCAGACGTTGCCTGAGCGGCTCATCGAGCAGACGACGCCGTGATCCGCCATCAGCCGCTGGAACTGTTCGCTGCTGTATTGGCTGCCGCGATCGGAATGATGCAGCAGCGCATCGGGCTTACCCCGTCGCCAGATCGCCATCACCAGAGCATCGGTGACCAGCTGGGCCGTCATTGCAGCACTCATCGACCAGCCGACCACGCGGCGAGAGAACAGGTCGACGACCGCAGCCACATAGAGCCAGCCTTCCGCCGTCCATACGTAGGTGAAGTCGGCAATCCATTTGCGGTTGGGCGCGGGCGCTTCGAAGCTGCGATCGAGCACATTGGGAGCGACGGCGGCGGTCTGCCGCTCACCCAGATCGGGCGGCAGGCGACGCCGTCGCGGACGTGCTCTGAGGGCCTGTAGCCGCATCAAACGCTCGATCCGGTGCAATCCGCATGACGCACCCTCCGCAATCAGGTCGTGCCACACACGCCTGGCGCCATAGGTTCGATCGCTGGCGAGGAAGCTGGTGCGAACCTTCGTGCTCAGCTCTTCATCGCTCCGGCTGCGCTGACTGCGCGGTCGCGTCAGCCAGGCATAAAAGCCGCCCCGCGAGACACCGAGCGCCCCGCACAACCATCCCGCCGGCCAGATCCCCCGGTGCTTCGCAATGAAGGAGAACTTCACGTCGTTTCCTTCGCGAAGTAGGCCGCGGCTTTTTTTAGGATGTCGCGCTCGGCCTTGAGCTTGGTGACCTCGCGCTTGAGACGGGCGATCTCGGCCTGCTCAGGCTTCATCTGACCCTGACCAGGAAAGGCCTGTGCTGGATCGTCCGCAAACGCCTTCACCCAACTGCGCAGCTGCGACTGATGCACATCCAGGTCTTGCTCGGCCTAAGCATACGAGACGCCACGATCTTTGATCAGCCGCACCGCCTCAAGCTTGAACTCGCGCGTAAACTTCCGACGCTCCATGACGCACCTCCCGTTCCATTAAAACACCTAACTCGGTGTCTTCGGAACCGGGTGCAGGCCAGATGTTGAATTGCCGCTAGCGTTCGCCGACAATTTCCCGCCCTTCAGTGCCCCGAGTTCGGCGACGGCGTGTCAGCTCGCGAGTCGCCTATTGTCATACTATAAGTTGCCTCACTAAACTTGTACTTGCAAGCTCCTAGGGTCGCCCCACTCCCACCACAATCTAGGAATTAAATCCTCTCCGCCTTGCTCAAGGCTGAGGGCGTCGTCGCGAGACGTTCCGACGATGGAGCAAGCGGGGATCGCAGGTGCCGGAGAACAGGCATCACGCGGTCCCGGGCCTTGACCGGCAACGGTCACGGCTGGCGCGGCGCCCGCGGGCGAGGTTCGTACCCTCGCACCCGGGCGGCTCCGGGACCCCGCCCGTGCGGCATGATGACCGCGCTGCGAGGTGCTCGCTGGGCTGGGACAGGCCGAAGGCGCCTAACGGGCGCACGAGCCAAGTCCCAGGAAGCGCGGGCCTGGAGCTGAGCTTCGCGGCGTCAAGTCGCGAGGCGAGAGCCGCTGGTGGAGCGCCGCGAGGCGCCCGCGCGCAGCAATGCGCGCGGCACGGAACAGACGGCAGCGCCTTTCGGCGCTCCGCTCCCTCGGCGTTGTGCCGCGGGGATGAGGACGTTCGGCGAAAGCCGGGCACAGGTTACGGCGCACCCGGCGCCGCAAAGAATACGGGCGATGGCGCTTGCCCGAAATCCGAAGCGCCGGCTGTTTGACAATTTTATCGGCGATGCGCGGCGCGCGCGGCGATCTCTCTTCCTTCTCCCCCTGTGGGAGAAGGTGGATCGCGCGGAGCGAGAGCGAAGCGCGATCCGGATGAGGGGGTTTCCCCCTCACCCGCCTCGCTCCCCCGGATGAAGTCCGGGGTCGCTCGGCACCCTCTCCCACAAGGGGAGAGGGGAAGAGAACGCACGGCTTGCCATCGCACTCGACGACTGCAGACAATTTTACCGATCGCGTTCGCGTCGAATTAGCGCGCCACGACTATAGGTGGAAAGCCAATTCACATTCGAGGATGGCCCCCGCATGCGCAAATTCTTCATGGGTCTCGGCGTGTTCACGGCGGCGCTGGTCGTCGCCGGCGGCATCGGCTTTTATTTTCTCGCCAGCAAGGGCGAGGCGCTCGACCGCATGAGCAAGGCCTATGTCGACGACACCGTCGTCGCCATCGCCGCCAACTGGGACGCCAACGAACTCCTGAAGCGCGCCGGCCCGCGGCTGCGCGCGACGGCGAGGCCCGACGAGATCCGCGGCCTGTTCGACGTCGCCCGCGGCGCGCTCGGGCCGATGCTCGACTATGGCGGCAGCCGCGGCGAGGCCATCCTCTCGGTCGCCAATTCGCAGCCCATGGTGTCGGCGAAATACGTCGCCAAGGGCCATTTCCAGAAGGGCGACGCCGAGCTGCAGATCGTGCTCAGCAAGCAGGGCGACACCTGGATGATCGAGGGCTTCCACATCAACTCGTCGGCGCTGATGAAGCGGCTGGTCGGCGTCAGAAGCTAAACGGCGCGACGTCTAAGAACGCGCGCAACATCGATCCGTTCAAACCGCCCTCACCTTGCCCGGCTCGCCCAGCGCGCACTCCAGATTCTTTCTGTCCCATTGCGCCAGATCGGCCGCGGCGTCATAGGTGCTCTGCAGGAACTCCATCAGCACGGCGTCGGGATCGCGGCTCCCGCGCACCGCGTCGTAAGGCAGAATGAATTCGCCGAGCTCCTTGGAAAAGAACGCCTCCGCCGGTTTTACTTTCGCATCGGCAAAGCCCGGCGGCGCCGGATAGGCGTAGGAATAAAACGCCGCATATTCGACCGGCCCCGGCGCGCCCGGCCAGAAGCCGGCGCTCGACACCTCATGCGAATAAGCCTCGCGCGCCACGCTATTGGGCAGGTGCGGCACGCCGCCGGGGTGCTTGGGCGCACGTCGTCCCGAGAATCGCGTGACCGCCAGATCGAACGAGCCCCAGAAAAAATGCACCGGCGAAACCTTGCCGAGGAATCCTGAGCGGAATTGCCACAGCACGTGGTTTGCCCGCAGCAGCGCGCGCCAGAAGCGGTTGACGGCCTCGGCGTCGTAGGACGCGTGCGCGATGTCCTCGTCGAACGGCACGCAGTCGGCGATCTCGCAGGGCATCGGATTGATGGCGGTGTCGAGCCCGAGTTCATCGAGCGCGATCTCGACGTCGGCATAGAACTCGGCGACGCTCATCGGCTTCAGCGCGATCTGGCGGAAATGCCCGTCGCTCGCGCGCAGCCACAGCACATGGTCGATGAAGTCGAACTCGATCTCGAACGTGCGCGCGCCGGCGGGGATCGGCCCGGTGGTCAGCCCGCGCGCCGAGACATAGAGCGTCACGTGCCAGGAGTGATTGAGCCAGGGCGTGCGCGCCATGCGGATCTTGCCGACGACTTGCGTCCACAGCTGCAGCGTGGCGCGGGTGTCGGCCCACTGGGCGTAAGGCAAAGGCGGCCAGGCGGTTGCGTTCGTCATCGAACCCTTATCCACTTTTCACCGGCGCAGCGCTACGCTACGTTTTGCGCGTGACCAACTGGAATTTCCTGCAACAGGGAGGGGACGGAAATGGGGCGAAAGATCATTTTCATTGTCACGGCCGCGGCCTTCGCGGCAGCGGCCGGCATCAGCGGCGGCGAAGCCCAGGCGGCGAAGAAGTGTCCGCGGACCATGCAGCAGTGCCAGCAGGCCTGCGTGAAGGCCGGCGGCCGCACCCAGTACTGCCCGAAATATTGCGAGGACAAGGAGCGTAGCACCGGCTGTCCTTAGCCGCCCGGGTCGCCGGGACATCACCAACGCGGCGTTGACGGGCGCATCCCGATCTGCCATCCCGCAGCGCCGCGCAAGCTTTGGAATTCCAAGTCCCGCAAATGTCCCGCAGACCCTTCCGCGTCGGCCGCTCGATAACCGGCCTCGGCCTGTTCGCCACAAGGCCGATCAAAAAACGCAGCCGCATCGCCGAGTACAAGGGCCCCCTGCTCCGCACCAAGGAGGCGGAAAAGGCCGAGCGCGGCGGCAACAAGTATCTCTACGAGATCAACAGCCACTGGACCATCGACGGCACGCCGCGCGGCAATGTCGCGCGCTACGCCAACCATTCCTGCAACCCGAATTCGGACACTTATAGTGTCGGCCACCGGGTGTTCATCCGGGCGCTGCGCAACATCAAGCCGGGCGAGGAAATCGTCTACGACTACGGCGTCGATTACCTGAAAAACGTCATCGGCCGCTCGAAGTGCCGCTGCTCGCGCTGCCGCCGGCGCAAGGCACGCAAAGCGCGCGAGGCCCGCGCCCGCGACAAACGCAAGGCGGCGCGGCTGGTGCGCAGCCGCCGCCGGCGACCGGCACGCTGATGTCAGACAGCGCCGACGAGCTGCAGCCCACAGCCTACCGGCGCGCCGATCACGTTCCGCTCGGCATTGCCCTGATGCTCGGCGCCACGGTGATGTATGCGTGCTCGACGGCGCTGTCGAAGTGGCAGGTCACCCATTATTCCTTCGCCGAGGTGCTGTTCATCCGCAGCGCCATCTCACTCATCACCTGCGCCGCGCTGATCCTGCCGCGCGCCGGCCTGACGGTGTTCCGCACCAAGCGCATGCGCGATCATGCCGGCCGCGCCGCGACGCAAACGGTGGCGCAAAGCCTGATCCTCATCGCGCTCAGCATGATGCCGATCGCCGGCGCCATGGCCATCAACTTCTCGGCGCCGCTATTTGCCACGCTGCTGGCGGCGCTGTGGCTCAAGGAGAAAGTCGGCCTGGCGCGCGGTGCGGCGCTGCTCGTCGGCTTCTGCGGCGTGCTGCTGGTGGCCTCGCCCGGCGCCGACAGTTTCCGCATCGGCGCGCTGTTCGCGCTCGGCAATGCCGTGCTCTATGGCAGCGTCACCGCCGCGGTGCGCGGCATGAGCGCGACCGAGTCGCCGCAGACGCTGACCATGTATCAGATGCTGTTCATGACCTGCTTTTTCGCGCTGGCGCTGGCCGTCTTCGGCTTCAGCCTGCCGTCCGGGAATGACGCGGCGGCGATGATCGCCGCCGGCGTGTGCAACGGCGTCGGCCAGTATTGGTGGACGCGGTCGCTGTCGCTGGCGCCGCCGGCCGCGGTCGGGCCGTTCTATTATTTCACCCTGGTGTGGGCGATGATCCTCGGCTTCGTGTTCTGGGGCGACGTGCCGTCGGCGGCGCTACTTGCCGGCTCGGCGATCGTTGTCGGCTCCGGGCTGTTCCTGCTCTGGCACGAAGCCGGCAAGAGACCGCCGGTTGCCAAAGCATCGTAACAGCGAGCCGCCGCTTTCCCGCAGCAAATCAAACGGAGAACCGCCGATGAGCCTCACCGTCCGCCGCGTCGTCACCGGCCACGACGCCCAAGGCCGCGCCAAGGTGCTGATCGACGAGTCGGTCAAGAACGTGTTCTCGCAGCGGCCTGGCGCCTCCTACAGCGTCATCTGGTCGAGCGAAGGCTTTCCGGTCAACAACGACGGCGGCGACGATCCGTCGGGAAAAAAGATCGGCACCACGATTGCCAACGGCACCGTGTTCCGCGTGGTGAGTTTCGGCCCCGGCGTTGCCCCGCGCAACCACCGCACCGATTCGATCGACTACGCGGTGGTGATGTCCGGCGCGATCGATATGGTGCTCGACATCGGTACCGTGCATCTCAAGGCTGGCGACGTGCTGGTGCAGCGCGGGACGATCCACAACTGGGTGAACAACGGCAACGAGCCCTGCGTCATCGCCTTCACGCTCATCGCGGCAAAACCGGTGAGCGCTGGCGGCAAGAGCTTGCCGGCGCACGGCTGAGAGGCTTCAGAACGTGTAGCGCTTGCCGACGGCCGTCGGTACCAGAACCTTGTCGCCAAATTCCTGCGCTAGCGCGCTAAGCGCGCGCCAGCCGGTACAATGGCCCGCCGCGATCGTAGCCAGCTTGAAATCCTTCATCGCCGCGACCGTCTGCGGAATGATCGGCTCGTTGACGCCCGACAAATGCAGGCCGCCCATGACCGCGTGCAACGGGCCATCGGGAAAGCTCGCCCGCGCATGCGTCAGCACGTTGATGACTCCGGCGTGCGAACAGGCACTGAAGACGACCAGACCCTTCCCTTTCACGTGCACCGCCAGCCAGCGCTCGTCCATCAGCAGTTCATCCGGCTCCCAGTCCTTGCCGTCCGCCGTCTTGCGTACCTGCCCCGGCAGACCGCGCTCGAACGGCGTCACCCGCGGCACTTCGCCACTGACAAAGAATAGATCATCGAGCAAGAGCTGCGGCTCGGTGGTGCAGATGACTTGCGCGCCTTGCGCGGTCAGATCGTCGATGCCCGGCACGTCGTCCATGACGCGCACCGACCCATCGGCCAGCCGCATGCCGCGGGTGCGGAACATGCCGGGATGGGCGTAATATGGCACCTTGCGGCCGCCATTGCGCGCGCGAATGGCGCCGAGCGCGAGAAACATCGCGCCGGAATGATCCCAATGACCGTGCGATAACACGATGCTTTCAACCTTGCCGAGATCGGCGCCAAGCCGCGCCGTATTGCGCTCGAAGGCGTAGTCCTCCGGGCCGCTGTCGAACAGCACCGTATGGCTAAGATCGCCGCGACGCACCGTAATCAGGCATGACAGCCCATGCACGGCGCAGCAGAGGCAGCGTCCCGATGAGGCGCGTATGCCTCGCCGCGTAGCAAAGGCGAATTCGTGCTCGACATTCGCGGGATTGGTCGAAAGCCCATCGGTCGCGTTGTCGACGAGAATCTGGACTTCGACTGTGTCGGCGGGCGCCAGACAATTCATTGTTGTTCCTCAGCGATCGAGTTCCGGATAATGCCGGAAAATTCCGCTCTCGTTGAAGGCGATGCGGCGCGGCGACGCGAGATAGGCCTTGATGCGCGGGCGCGCGGCGACACGGTCACGGACTTTCACCACTTGCGGCACTTTGCGCTCGATGCGCGTGATCGCTTTGGGAAATGCGTAGCGCAGGCCCTCGATCAGCTGGAACAGCGACAGGTCCATATAACTGAATTTGCGGCCGAGCACGTTGGGGCCGCCGCTTTTCTCCAGCACTTTTTCGAAATAGCCGAGATATTTCGGCGCGCGCTCACGCAGAAAGCTCTCGGCGTAGCGCCGCGCTTCCGGCTTCTGGTCCTCGTAATAGAGCCCGCTGCCGACCGGATGATGGGTGTCGTGAACCTCCTTGACGAAATCGGTGACCGTCAGTTGCAACTGGTGCAGCCAGAGCCGCCCGGCCTCGTCGCGCGGGGCAAGCTTCAACCGCTGGCCGAGATAGAACAGGATTTCGGCAACCTGTGCGACGACGAGCTTGCCGGCCTTCAGGAACGGCGGCGCGAAGGGCGGGCGCGTTTCGCCGCGGCCCTCCATGATCGCCATCATCTTGCTCATGCCGTCGCTTTTGCGTGCCACGTCGTCATAAGACGCGCCGGCATCCTCCAGGGCCAGGCGGACGAATTCGCCGCGGCCCTGGATGTCGGGCCAATAGTAGAATTGATAGCGCATGGGAAAGCCCTCGGCCGCCGAACGTAGAGGCCGAAGGCGACGTTAGCGCGTCAGTTCACGGCAAAGCAATAAAGCTGACCGTCGCCGCCGGTCGAACGCAGCCCATCCTGGGAACAGCCGCGCGAGGGATGGGAGGAATTCCACGACTTGTAGAAGGCATCCGGGCCGGGACCGCTCTTGTCGGCATGGCCGAGCATGACCGAGCCATCCGTGCTGCTCGTGTAGTTCTTGCAGGTCATGTCCTTGTCCGGCGCAAAGGCGGTGCCGTCGGCCTGCGAGCCGGTGAGGATGTCGTGGCGGTTGGGCTTGTCGCCGAAGCCGTTGTTGATCTCGCCCTTCTCGGTGAGCGCGGTCTGCTTGTTGATGTCGTTGCCAGCGCCGTGCAGGTCGGCAACATCCTTGGCGATGACCACGCCCTTGACGTTCTGCCACGGCCCTTTGCCGATACGGTCGCGCGCGTTAACCGCGCCCGCGCCTTGCGTTGACAGATAGGCGTGCCAGGTTTTGCCGCCGGCGCCGACGGACGCGGCGAGGTCGGCGCAGTGCTTGTCGGCGCCGGCGAGCCCGCCGAGATCGGCGCCCTTGCCTTCACCGACGCCGGTCACAAAGAAGGTCATGTTGGCCTGCTGCGCCGCGGCCGGCAGCGCGCAGAAAAACATCAGACACGCCGCAATTGGTGCGCCGATGCGAATGGTCATCATGGTGTCGCCTCCCCGAAATGTTGCACGGCTTGATGCCACGTCGCGCTGATAATAAACCCGATGGGCTCCGGCTATTCCGCTAAATTTTATCGCAGCGCCATTGTCTCGCCATTTTGACCGCGCCAGCCGCCAAGCAAAAAGCCCGGCGTTGCCGCCGGGCTTTCCGATTTGCGTGAGTTCTTCGCGTAGCGTCAGACCGACTGGAGATTGCCGGCGGCCTGCTTGCCGCGCTCGGTGACGATCTCGTAGCTCACCTTCTGACCCTCGTTGAGCGAGCGCATTCCGGCGCGCTCGACGGCGCTGATGTGCACGAACACATCCTTGGAGCCATCGTCCGGCTGAATAAAGCCGAAGCCTTTCTGGGTGTTGAAGAACTTCACAGTTCCGACTGGCATCTTAGTTCCCTTTCACGCTTCTTCGTTGAACGCCCTTAGCGCTCATCGCAAGGGCGGCAACTATCCGAGTTTTGGGAGTTCACTTGAGGCGCTAGCCCAAAGCCGGGAGCGTGTCAGCAAGATCAGCCGAAAACCAGGTTGCGCGCGGCCAAATAGACAAATTTTGCGTTGAGGTCAACGGCGGCGCCGATGCGCGCGCCAATCCACGCTTTAAGGATTGGTAATCGGCTGTGCCTATGGTCGCGGCCGTATCGAGTGCCCCTCGTTAACAGACTGTAAACCCAAGACGAACGCGCCAGATTCGGCTTCCGTGAGGCGAAATGTTCAACGACAAGCGTAAAGTACGGCGGCGGCCCATCCGCTACAGCGCCTGGATGGCACTCGACAACGACAGGCTGCACGGCTGCGTGCTCTCCGACATTTCCGACTCCGGCGCGCGCCTCGATGTCGAAGATACCGATGCATTGCCTGACCACTTCATGCTGCTGCTGTCGGGCAACGGCTTGGCGCGGCGCAACTGCCGCGTGATCTGGCGCGCGCCAGGGCAAGTCGGCGTCGCCTTCGAGCGGCGTCTCAGTGACACGGCGGCCACCCTGGCACCGAAGCCTGGCGCCGGCGCGGCCGACCCCGAGCGCGACGTCATGGCAGTCGACGAGCCGGCCAAGACAGAGTGAGGGCGCGCGGGCGCCTCGCGCCTAGCCCGCCATCGTCTCCTTCACCTTGGAGACAAGCTGCTTGAGCGTGAACGGCTTGGCGAGGAATTCATATTGTTCTTGGCTGGGCAGATTCTTGCTGAAGGCTTCCTCGGCATAGCCGGAGACGAAAATCACTTTCAAACTCGGATTGCGCCGGCGCAATTCCTTGAGCAGTGTCGGCCCATCCATTTCCGGCATCACCACGTCGGACACCACCAGATCGACATTATCGCCGCGCTCCAGCACTTCGATGGCTTCGACGCCGTTGCCGGCTTCGAGCACGGTATAGCCGCGTGAGGCGAGCCCGCGCGCATTGAGCGCACGCAAGCCTTCCTCGTCCTCGACCAGCAGAATGGTGCCGTGGCCGGTCAGATCGGCGGCGGCGCGGGCGACGTTTTCCGCGGCCGTCATGGCGCCGGCGATCGCCGGGACCTCGGCGCTGGGAATCTGTTTCAGGGGCTCTTCCGCGCCGGGCACGTGGCGCGGCAGGAAAATGCGGAACGCCGTCTGCCCCGGCTTGGAATCGGCGTAGACGAAGCCGCCGGTCTGCTTGACGATGCCGTAGACCGTGGAAAGCCCAAGGCCGGTGCCCTTGCCGACCTCCTTGGTGGTGAAGAACGGGTCGAAAATCTTATCCATGATCTCCGGCGGAATGCCGGTGCCGGTGTCGGCGACCTCCACCAGCACATAGTCGCCGATGGGCATGCCCTTGTAGCCGAAGGTGCCGCTCTCGGCTGCCGGCACATTGGCGGTGCGAATGGTGAGCGTGCCGCCATCCGGCATGGCGTCGCGGGCATTGACCGCGAGATTGACGATCACCTGCTCGAATTGCGAAATGTCGACCTTCACCAGCCACAGGTCGCGGCCGACGACGACGCCCGAGAACGTCACCTTCTCGCCGATCAGCCGCTTGAGCAGCATGCCGAGATCGGAGAGCGTCTCGCCGAGGTCGAGCACCTGCGGGCGCAGCGTCTGCTTGCGCGAGAACGCGAGCAGTTGCCGCACCAGCGCCGCGGCGCGGTTGGCGTTCTGCTTGATCTGGATGATGTCCTGGAACGAGGGATCGGTCGGCTTGTGCGCGTTGAGCAGGAAATCGGTCGCCATCATGATGGCGGAGAGCACGTTGTTGAAGTCGTGGGCGATGCCGCCGGCGAGCTGGCCGACCGATTCCATCTTCTGTTGTTGATAGATGCGGTTCTCCAACGTGCGTTGCGTCGTCGTTTCCAGCGCGTAGACGATCGCCGCCTCGCCGTCGCGATCGTCCTCGTCCACCGCGGAGACAAAGAAGCTTGCCCAGCGCTCGGCCCGGCCGGCCAGCGCCGCGTCGACCGGCGGAATGTCGCCCTGCCCTGCCGCCGCTTTGGCGATCGCCGCTTCCAGCGCCGGCCGGTCGCGCTCGACCACGGCTGAGAGAATGGAGCGATCGTCGCCCTTGAGCAGGCCCTCAAAGGTGCTGGCGAAACGCGCATTGCTGCGGGCGATGCGGCCCACCTTGTCAACCGTGGCAATGGCCATCGGCGTGTTCTGGAAGAAGCGCATGAAACGCACTTCTGCGGCGCGCTGCGGATCGGACCCATCGTCGCGGGCCCGATTGAGCACCAGCGTGCGCGAGGCACCGGCCGCACCGTCGGCGCCGAACGCCACCTTGTGGAACAGCCGCACCGGCAGCGGCTTGCCGGTGCGTGTCTTGAGATCGAGATCGAGCACCTCGGTCCTGACGTCGCCCGGCGCGGCATTGCGCGTGGTCAGCAGCGCCGCCCCTTCGCCGGCGACGATTTCGGACAGCTTGAGAGAGCCGGCGCCGACCTCGGCGAGATCATGCTCGAGCCAACCGGCGAGCGTGGCGTTGAGATAGACGATGGTGCCCGCGGCATCGACCGAGAAGAAGCCGGCGGGCGCATGGTCGAGATAATCGATGGCATACTGCAATTCCTGAAAGACGTTTTCCGCGCGTTCGCGATCGCGCGTCACGTCGGCGATCGACCAGACCGACATGCGCGCGTCGTGCTTGTTGTCGCCGAGCGGGCGCACGCGCAGCCGCAGCCAGCGCGCAGCTTCCGTTTCGCTGCCGGCGATGCGCACCTCCTCCTGCTGCCTGCGGCCTTCGCGCGCCGCCTTGAGCAGGCGGTAGATCGCTTCGGACACCTCGGGATCGCCGATGAACACCCGCTCGATCGGGCGCGCGTCGTTATTGTCGGCGGCGCCGATGAGGTCGAGATAGGTCGCGTTGGCGTAAAAGACGCGGCCCGACTGGTCGGTGACGACGATGCCGTCGAACCCATTGTCGAGGACGGTCTTGAGCAGCGGGTTGCCGCGGTCGCGGCCGGACAGCACCATGATGCCCGAGGCCGCGGCGAACAGCGCGAAGACGCCAATGGTGCCGAGCACGGCAAGTAACGTGAGGATGTAGAATTCGGCGTGCTCGCGCGGGACATAGGCGAGGCCGGCAGCGGCCCCAATCAGCAGCAGCGCAACCAGGAGCACCATGCCAATGCTGCCGCCGCGCGGCGCGCTCTGGCTCTTGTCAAAGGCCTGCCGCCCCGTTCCGCCCGCCGGCGCTGCCGGTTCCGGCGCCTGTTGTTCTTGGGCTGCCTGATTTCTGGCTGCCATGACAGTTGAAACCCTCGCGTCGCCGCGGCCCAAGACCAAATCGCTTGGGCCGGTCCCTGAGTGCCTTAAGCCGGCCTGTGGGCGCAAGAGCTTGCGCGCGGCAAATGTAACGTTTTGGACAATTACCGGCGCCGGATGCGGCGCATTTTCATGACATAGCCGATGACCTCGGCGACCGCCTTGTAATGCTCGGGCCGGATCGCCTGATCGACCTCGACTGTGGCGTGCAGCGCGCGGGCGAGCGGCGGGTTTTCGACGATGGGGACCCTATGTTCGTCGGCGACTTCGCGGATCTTCAAGGCCAGCGCATCGACGCCCTTGGCGACGCAGACCGGCGCCGGCATGCCGCGCTCATATTGCAGGGCGATCGCGTAGTGTGTCGGGTTGGTGATCACCACCGCCGCCTTCGGCACCGCGGCGATCATGCGCTTGCGCATGCGGCCTTGCCGCATCTGCTTCATCTTGCCCCTGATCGTGGGATCGCCTTCCGACTGCTTGAACTCTTCCTTCACTTCGCGCAGCGACATCTTCTGCCGCTCGTACCACTGGCGGTACTGGAAGAGGTAATCGGAGGCGGCAACGATCGCCATGATGGCGACCACCGTCCCCATCAGCTTGAGTGCCAGCCTTTTGGCGAGCGGCAGCACCGCATCCAGGTCGGTCCAGACCAGGCTTTGCATGTGCTCGCGTTCGGGCCACATCACCGTCACCAGCACGCCGCCGACCAGCACCAGCTTGACGAGACCCTTGGCGAAATTGGCCAGCGCCTGCGTCGAGAACAACCGCTGCAGGCCGCTGCCGAACGATATCCTCGACAGCTTCGGCGCCAGCACCTCGAACGACCAGACCGGCTTGTGCTGGATGAGATTGCCGCCCAGCGCGGCCAGCATCAGCAGCAGGAACGGGATGGCGAGCGTCGCGATCAATTCGCCGCCGAGCGTCTCGAACAGATGCGGCAGCGCCGGCCCGTCGGTGCGGATGTCATGCGCGTTGGCGATGAGGCCGCGCATGGTGGTGGTCAGCCCTGTGCCCATGCCGCCGGAGAAAGCGATTAACACCAGCGTTGCGCCGGCGATGATGAACCAGGTGGAAACCTCCTGGCTCCTGGCGACGTCGCCGCGCTTGATCGCCTCCTCCAGGCGCTTTTGTGTCGGGTCTTCTGTTTTTTCCGAATTGTCGGTTTGTTCGTCGGCCATGCGCCGTCATCCGCCCGGCGCCAGATTGACGAGCACGCCCTCCATATAGCCGGAGAAAGTGCCCATCATCGCGCCAAGCACCAGCAGCAGCAGCCCCAGGCCGAGCATGATCGACAGCGGCAGGCCGATGAAAAACACCTGCATCTGCGGCATCAGCCGCGAGAGCACGCCGAGGCCGAGATTGAACAACAATCCGAACACCAGAAACGGCGCCGACAGCTGAATACCGATGCGGAAGGCAGTGGCGGCGACGCGCGTCACGTGCTGCGCCATGTCGCCGACCAGCGGGGTCTCGCCCGGCTGGAACAGCGCGTAGCTGTCATTGAGCGCGGCAATGACGAGGTGATGCATGTCGGTGGCGAAGATCAGCGTGATGCCGAGCACGGTGAGGAAATTTCCGACCAGCACGCTTTGCTGGCTCTGCGTCGGATCGATCGAGGTCACAAAGCCAAGGCCGAGCTGCTGCGCGATCACAGCGCCGGCGACCTGCAGCGCCGAGATCGCCAGCCGCGCGGTGAGGCCGAGCACGGCGCCGATCAGCATTTCGTGGCCGAGCATGAGCAGCACCGGCCCGAGCGCCTGCAAGTCGATGGTATAGGCCTTCTGGTGCAGCGGCAGCAGAATAGCGGTGAGCACGAGGGCAATGGCAAGCCGTATCCGCGTCGGCACGCTCATTTCGCCGACGCCCGGCAGCAACATAACCATGGTGCCGATGCGGCCGAATGCCAGCAGATAGGCCGCGGCGAGCCCCGGCAGGAACGAAATGTCGATATGCATACGTTATGTTTTCTTGCGCGTGATCTGTTCCGACCTTCCTTCGCCCGCCGAAGCGAGCTTCGCGAAGGCGGGAAATCGGCGCCCGCTTTTCGGGATCATGCGTTATCCGCTGATGATGCGGGCGGCGAGCCGCAGCATTTCGGCGTGCAGTTTTTCCGCCATGAAGGGCAACGCCAGCAAGAGCGTCACGAATATCGCCAGGATCTTGGGCACGAAAGCGAGCGTCATTTCCTGGATCTGCGTCAGCGCCTGCAGCAGCGAAATGGCGACACCGACGGCAAGACCGACCAGCATCACCGGACCGGCGACGAGGATCAGCGTGTAAATTGCGTCGCGGGCAATATCGAGAACTTCCGCTCCGGTCATGGGCTAGATCGTCATCTTCATGATTTCTTCGTAAGCGGCGATCACCTTGTCACGCACCGCGACAACCGCGTCGATTGCGACCTCGGTCTCCGACACCGCGGTGACGACATCGACCATGTTGGCAGTGCCATTGGCGGCGGAGCGGGTCTGCGCGTCCGCCTTGTGTCCGGCGTCCTGCACGGCACCGATCGCGTTCTTGAGCATGGCCGTGAAGCTGGCATCGTTGCCGCTGCCGGTGGCCGCCGACGGCGCGCCAAGGGCGGCGGCAGGATTGGCAAGGCGGGCGATATTGGCATAGGCGCTGGCAGCGGCGAGTGGCGTGGCCATGATGTTCAAGCCTTGAGAATGTCGATGGTGCGTTGGAGCATGCGGCGCGTCGCGGTGATCACATTGATATTGGCTTCATAGGATCGCTGTGCCTCGCGCATGTCGGTCATTTCCAGCATCGGGTTGACGTTGGGATATTTGACATTGCCGTTGCCGTCGGCGGCCGGATGACCCGGCTCGTATTTCACGTGGAAGTCGGACGTGTCGGCCTGCGGCGGGCCGAGTTCCACCATGTTGGCGTCGAGCGCGCGATCGAATTCGCTGCGGAAGGTCGGGATCTTGCGCCGGTAAGGTTCGCCGCCCGGCGCCGACGGCGTTGAATCGGCATTGGCGATATTTTCGGAAATGATGCGCATGCGCCCTGCCTGCGCCCGCAGGCCGGAGGCGGCGATGGCCATGGTCTTGAGGAAATCCATTGTCTTGGCTCCTGAGCGATTAGCCCGACGACCGGCCGAGCGCCGTCTTCAGCAGATTGAGGCTGCGCGTGTAGAGTGCGGCCACCGCCTGATAGTCCATCTGGTTCGACGCCACTTTCATCATTTCGTCTTCGAGGCTGACGGCATTGCCGCCCGGCCGCACCTCGTAATTGCTATCGCGCTGGCTGCGGAACGAGGTGCTTGTGTTCGACCCGGCGACATGGCCGCTCTCGGTTTGCGCCAGCGCCACCGGCGCAACGCCGGTCGCCGCCACCTGTCCCGGCGGCGCGAATTTCAGCGGTGTCAGGTCGCGAGCGCGGTAATTCGGTGTGTCGGCGTTGGAGACGTTATCTGCGAGCAGCCGCTGGCGCTGCTGGCTCCAATCGAGCCGGGTGCGCAGCATCGAAAAGATCGGAATATCGGTAATCGCCAATTAACCCTCCTTAATCCGCCTTCTGGAGGCCCCGCGTCGCCCTAGGCAGACTTTGCCGGGTGTATGGTTAATGGCGGGTAAAGGGATAGGGTTACGGGCATCCATTTACCATGATTGGCCCTTGCGAAACCTGGGCCGCCGCGGAAAGCCCTTTTTTTGTTAAGATTCTGTTAGTATGCAGGGCGGCAAATAGTGCCTAGGGAGTTAACCATTCGGGCGATTCCCGCCCGGAGCCCGTGGCGTGCAGTAACGGAGCGCATTGATGTTCGATCTGCTCGGCTCGGAGATGCCGCTGGCGGTAAAATTCTTTATTGCCTTTGCGATCGTGCTGGCGCTGATCGGCCTTACCGCTTGGCTGGTGCGCCGGTTTGGCTCGAACCGCCTGGGCAATTCCCGCGGCCGGCAGCCGCGGCTGGCGGTTATTGACGCCGCAGCGGTCGACGGCCGGCGGCGCCTGGTGCTGATTCGTCGCGACAATGTCGAGCATCTGCTGATGATCGGCGGTCCTACCGACGTGGTGGTGGAACCCAATATCGTCCGTGCCGTCGGTGCCCGCGATGCCGGCCGCGAGCAGCCGTCGCGCATGACGCCGGATGCTGCCCCGCGCGTAGCGGCGCCAACCGAAAACACTTGGCCGCTGCAGCCGGTGAATGAGCCGGCGTCGATTGCGGCGCCCCGCCCCTATCGCTCTAACGCCACCGAGGAGCCCTGGCTGCCGCCCGAGCCGGGCCAGCGTGCCCGTCCCAGCGCGGACCTCTCCGGCCTCGCCGGTGAATTGTCTGCCCGCCTCAACCCGCCCGATCTCGGGCCGCCGGTCGTTCGTGTCGAGCCGCGCATCGCTCCCGCTCCGGCGAACGAGCCACCGCCGTCGCCGCAGAACGATCATAACCTCGCGGAAATGGCGATGCAGCTCGAAGCGGCGCTGCGCCGCACGCCGGTCGCCGAGAGCCGTCCGCCGGTCACCGATGCGCTCGCGACATCCGCCGGCGCGCCCGGCAAGATGAGCGAGCCGCAACGTGCTCCGCTGCGCGAAGCCAAGCCGCGTAACGAGCCGAAGTCTGAGCCCAAGCTCGAAATGAAACTCGAAGGCAGGCTCGAACCAAAGCTCGAACCGAAACTTGAGCCGGCGGCGACGCCGGGCAAGAATCTCTACGACAATCTTGAACAGGAGATGGCCAACTTGCTCGGCCGTCCACAAGGCAAACCTTGACAGGCATTTCCGACCGCCGTGTCCGTCTTTTGACGGTGGCGATCGGAGTAGCCGGAGTGATGGCAGCGGCGGCGACGCCGGCTGCCGCGCAGGATATCAGTGTCAATTTCGGACAGGGCAACGGGCTCACCGAGCGCGTGATCCAGATGATCGCGCTGCTCACGGTGCTTTCGCTGGCGCCGTCGATCCTGGTGATGATGACTTCGTTCACCCGCATCGTCGTGGTGCTGTCGCTGCTGCGCACCGCGCTCGGCACCGCCACGGCGCCGCCCAATGCGGTGATCATTTCGCTGGCGCTCTTTCTCACCGCGTTCGTGATGGGACCGGCGCTGCAGACCGCCTACGAAACCGGCGTGCGCCCCCTCGCCAACAACGAGATCACCGCCGAGCAGGCGTTCCAGCGCGGCTCGATACCGCTGCGCGCCTTCATGGAGAAGAACGTCAACGAGAAGGATTTGAAGCTGTTCGTCGACATGTCGAAGGAAGCGGCGCCCGCCAAGCCGGAAGACCTGTCGCTGCGCGTGCTGGTGCCGGCCTTCATGATTTCCGAGCTCAAGCGCGCCTTCGAAATCGGCTTTCTGCTGTTCCTGCCGTTCCTGATCATCGACCTGGTGGTCGCCTCGGTGCTGATGTCGATGGGCATGATGATGCTGCCGCCGGTCGTCGTGTCGCTGCCGTTCAAGCTGATCTTTTTCGTGCTGGTGGACGGCTGGAGCCTGGTCGCGGGCTCGCTGATCCAGAGCTACGGGACGTAGCGCAAGCGCAGCGATGCGTCGCAGATCTGGCGCATTACCAAGTTCGGAATTCTTCAAAGTCCCGAGCGCCGCTACTGCGCCCGCGGCATCCCTGCAATCGAGCCGGTCGGAGATGGATCGGGCTTGCGCGTGGCGCCGCTTGCCGGCTTCGGCGGCAGCGGTGACGATGCGGCATCGGGCTTGGCCGGCGCATTGACCGCCGCTTTGTCCGAAGCCGCCTTGGGCGCCGCCGCTTGCGGCTTTGCCGCCGGAGCAGCGGCGGGCGGGGTAGTCTTATCGCCGGCCGCCGCCGACAAATCCGGATAGCGCGCGCGCATGTCGCGCAGGAAACCGTCGAGCGTATCGACGCCGGCTGCGGTCTTGGCCACGGCCTGGAATTCGGCGCCGCTGGTGCCGATCGGTGCGCTGACGACGTCGAAGGCGTGCCGGTCGGGGCTATCCGCCATCTTGGCCGCGTATTTCTCGCGGAAGCGCGCAAGCCCCATCGATTCATCGGCGAGCGAATAGGCGATCGCCGCGCGCAAAATATCCGAGCGCTCAGTATCGCTCAGCGGCGTGAATTGCTTCCAGCGCTCGCCGTAGAGCAGCTCAATCGACTCCGCCGCTTCACGCCAGCGCTTCGCCGCCCACAGGATATCGGAGCGCAGTCTGATCGCTTCATGGCTGTCGATATTGGCGATCGCTTCCAGCGCCACATTACGGCGTCCGGTGTCGGACAGCGCGCGCGCTTCGAGCAGCAGCCGCTGGTCGCGCAGCTCGTTCGACAGCCCCGCCATGCGCGTCGATTGCAGCGTCGCGAGCGCCCGGTCCGGCTTGCGGTTCATGAGATAGATGACGGCAAGTCTTGTCGCCACCTGCGCGCGCGCAGCACCTTGCAGACGATGATCAACCTGATGCTGCAGCAGTTCGGCGGCCTGGCCAAGCAGATCGACGGAAACCAGCCGGTCGGCGAGCTTGCGGATCATCTCGTCGCCACGACGCCCGATCGGGGTGAGTTCGCGGTAATCGTAGAACAGGCCGAGCGCCTCGATCGGCGGCATCAAATCGCCCTTGCCGCCGAGAAACAGGCTTTCGAAACTTGCCGCCGCCTCGTCCTGGATTTGCCGGGTGAGGTCGGAATTCGGGTGCGCCAACATCGCCGTGCGCATGACGTGAAACGCTTCGCGATAGCGCCCGTCCTCGGTGTAAAGATGCGCGAGCAGCTTGAGGCCTTCGGCTTCGGTATCGTCGCCGCGCCAGACGGTGGTCAGCGTTTCCAGTTCGCCGATCACGTCCCGGCGCGGCATATCGCCCATGGTATAGCGCAACGCGATTTCGCGCAGGCGCCCTTGCGCGGCGGCGCGCCGGTCGCGTGAATCGGCGGCGAGGCGATAGGCGGCGAGCGCATCCTCGGTGCGCCCCAGCCCCTCGTCGAGCTTGCCGGTGAGCACGGCCATCGACGGTTCGAGATCCGGCGGCACGCCGATGGTGTCAAACTCGTCGAACATTCGCGCCGCACCGCCGAAATCATGCACCTCGATCGCCGAGCGCAGCGCTTCACGCAAGGCCATGCGCTGCAATTCGAGCGGCAGCGCGCCCATGGCGGCGGCCATGTTCTTGAACTGGTCGCGCGCTTCGCCCCATTTGCCCAGGCGGGCGAGCGCGATGGCGCGCCAGATCGGCGCATCAAACTGGTCGCCGACCCTGGGGCTGGACAAATCTTTGATTGCATCCTCCGGCCGATGCAGCATGACGTCGGCAATGCCCTTGAGCACGGTGCCGGTCACATCCTCGCCGTGCAGATCGGACAGCGCCACTTCGAGCACGCCCTTGGCCTCCGCGCCCATGTCGCGCGCGATATAGAAGCGCGCGAGATTAAGCCGCGCCTGATAGCGCTTTGGCTCCGGCGCGCTGGCCGCAACCCGGATCAAATCGTTTTGCCGGTCGTTATATTTTGCGTCGTGGTCGAAGCCCCAGACCTGGCTGTCGAACAGCAGCGGGTTGTAGGCGAAAGTATTGGCTGCGCGCTCGCCGACCGCGCCAGAAGACAACGTCAAGCCGCCCGGCCGCGTGATGGTTATGCGGTCGTCGCTGAGTTGGGCGCTGACATCATCGGCCAGCGGCTGCACCACGACGCCCTGTGTGGAAGCAAGCGCATGCAATTCGACAAAATCCAGCGGCTTGAGGAAGCCCCGCGCCGGGCCAAGCGCGGTGATCACCATCAGCCGGTCGCCGACTTCCGGATCGGCAATGGTGTGGATTTTCTGCGCGTGCTCGAAGGGGATGGAGATGCTGGCGTGGTTCTTGTCGGTCAGACCGCGCGCAACAACCAGCGGACGCGTCTGCGCCGTGCCGCCATCGCCGATCGTCAGCAGCCAGGACGGCCCATCGGCGGCAAGGGTGGTAACTTGCGGCCGCTCAAGGCGGATGCGGACAATCGTCTCGCCGTCAGTGCCGCGTTCGACCGTACTGCTGTGCAGCAGATGACTTGCCTCGCTTGTCGCGAGTGCAGCGAGGTCGATTTTGGCGGCGCTGTCGAAGACCAGCCACAACGTGCCGGCGCGGCGGAATACTGCGGCGGGTGTCGGCACCGCAAAAGGAAATTCCAGACGCAGCGTGTCACCGGCGCGACGCAAATTGACGACGACCGGCGCGTTCGGATCGGGTGCAGGCAGCTTTGGCATCGCGGGCGCGGACGGCTTTTCGGCGATGACAGGCGCCGCGTCAGGCGGCGGCTTGTCGGCGGGCTTTGCCGCGGCGGGCGCGGCAGCGGCAGGCGCAGGCGTCACCGGAGCCTCGGCCGCAGGCGCCACACTTCGGGCCGTGGCTGGCGCCGTATTCGCGGGCGGAGGAGTTACCTTTAGTGCAGGTGCAGGTGCGGGCGCAGGCTCGGGGCCCGGTGCTGCAGCTTTTTCCGGCGCGGCGGCCATGGCCGGTTTCGCCTCGCCAGCGCGCGCATTCTCTTGAACCGGCTTGGCTTGCTCTTGAACCGGCTTGGTTTGCGGCGCCTCGATCTTCGGCATTGCAGCGGCGGCTTGCTTATCGGCGGCCGGCTTGACGATATTCTGCTCTGCCGTTTGTTTCTTGTCGCTTTGTTGCGCCATTGGCTTAGGCTTGGCGCCGCTCAGCCCGATATCGACGACGATGCTGCGGTCCTCGCGGAAATTGCGGACCTCCGGTTTGCCGTTGAGCGCGAAGCTGATTTTGGTTGAATCATAGTCGACGACGGAATCGATCGATCGCAGCGTCGGCGGCAATGCCGCGATCGCCTCGGCAAGATCCCACTTGATCGGCCGGTCGAAGGCCAGCGTCAATGCCTCTTCGGCACGCTCGGGAACCACATTGACCTGATCCGGCATCTCGAACACGTAGCGCATGAAAGTGGGCTGCGCCGCCACTTTGACGCGGATCGTCGGCGGCACTTCCTGCCTGATGCTCGCCCGCTGCTGATGCAATTGGCGTTCGGCGTCGCGCGCGCGGCGCGCAAGCTCGTCGATCACCTCCTGCGGCAGGCCGGGTACGACGCCCTTCCAGGTGTCGGGCAACAGATCGACATAGAGCCACTCGCCCGCGGGAATCGTATTGACCTTGACGCTGCGCGCCAGCGCCAGACGGATCGCGGTGCCGTCGGGGTCGCGCCGCGCCGCGCTGATGTAGTCCGGCGCGCCGGCATTGAGGCGGTCGACGCCAATGTCTATCGGCTTCTTGAAGGTGATGACGATGATCGCACCGGAGACCTTGACCTTGGCCTCAACCGGCTCATCGAGACGGAACACCAGCCGCGCATAGCCGGCATCGTTGAACACCTTCACGTCGCCTTTGACCGGCGTGGCAGCGTGTGCGCCGGTGAACGCAAGCGCCAGCACGCCTGCGGCGAACGCCGTCAAGCGCCACCTTAGGGGCGCGCGCAATTTCATGATGCTCGGCAATACCATCATGGCGCCGTTTCCGCCGGCAACAGGACCGGTCGGGACAGCCTAGGGATTGGCGTTTAAGGTTGCGTTAACCGTGAAGCTCACGGAGGAATCGGCTTGCCTTCGATCTTCGGCAACTGATTGGCGCCCTGCGGCTTTTGCTGCACGCCGGCGCGGTTGGCAAGCTCGACCGTCAGCCGCTCGGCCGCGTCCGGAACCATCTGCGCGAGAATGTCCGACATTTTGCGCGGATTGATCTTGGTGGTGACGTCAACCAGGATGTTCAAATCGAGCCGGTCGAAAATGCGGGCGGCGTCCTTCGGCTTCATGTTTTCATACATGGCGACGATGCCGCTGAAGCGGGCCGCCTCCGCCTTGTCGCGATTGTTGGTCGCGATATTGACCCGTGCTTCGGCGTCTTTGAGCTCGGTGACCTTGGCTTCGAGCCGTTTTTCCGCCGCCTTGATCAGATTCTCGCGCATGTCCAGCTCGCGGCCGCGGGCATCGAGCTCCTGATTGCGGTCGCGCAGCCGCTCGAGCACGGCGCGTTCGCCGGCCGAGACGATGCGGCCCCGCTCAACCGGCACCGTGACATCGCCGACTTCGATCTTGGGAGGACCGGGCGGCTTGTCACTCGTCGACAGCGGCGGGGTGGCCGGTTTTTCTCCTTTGCTTTCCTTGTCTTGTTTGTCCTTTTCGGTTGAACCGGTGATATCGTCGCCGCCGCCGCCAAAATTGAACATATCCTTCGCCCAGGACTGCTTGGGCTCGGTCTTGTCCAATCCATCAGCGACGACGATCTTCGGGAAGCCCGGCACGCTTTCCGGCGAGACGATCTTCAGGTCGTTTCTGTTGTGATCCATTCGCTCGGCCAGCGTATAGCCGCCGTTGAATACCAACCCCGAAACCTTGAGCGCGAACAGGCTGATGGTCGCCACCAGGACGATCGGGAGCAGCTTCACGTCGCGCGCAAAACGCATCATGCGGCGAGGCCGCCAAGCCTCGATTCGGTGCGTTTGGCGAAGGCTTGTGCCGCGGCGGCGACGAGTTTGGCGTCTGGGGCCGCAGCGGTCTTGTCCTTGGAGACGCCGACGATGCGGATGAGCCGCGTCAGCAAGTCTTCACCGGCCCTGAGCTCACGTTCCATGTCGGCGGTCATCGCCTCGGCGCGCTCGAGCTTTTGCCCCAGCGATTGCTCCCCCTCTCGCATGGTCGATTTGAGCCCGCCGATCGCCCGCTCGGCGATCTCGGTGGCGGTGATCAGTTCGGCGATGGTCGCGCGCAGCGACTGTTCGTCGGCCTTGAGCAGCCGAAGCTGGTTGCTCAGCCGGACGCAATAGAGAATCGTAAACAGGAGCAGGATCGCGACCATGCTCTCGACCAGGAAACCGTAATGGGTGCTCACGGCGTCTCCATGCGATTGGTTGTTTCGTCGGCTTTCTCGAACATGGCGAAGGTGGTGCGCGGCTTGCGCAAAGCCTTGGCAACGCGCACCGCGACGCGATCACCGACCTTGCCCATGCGGCCTTCGGTGAGGGTGATGTCCCCGCAACGCACCGTCACCATCGCATCCGCCTTGATCTCGAGCGGCAGCGTATCGCCGACATTCAGGCTCATCATCTGGCGCAGCGGCAGACTCGCTTCGTAGAGCACCGCATCGACGCCGATCGTCGCCTGGCCGATTTCGGTCGCCAGATGGCCTTCCCAGATCTCGTCGCGGCCGAACTTCTCGCCCATGAACATCTGCAGCAGTACGGCGCGGATCGGCTCGATGGTCGCGTAAGGCAGCAGCAATTCGATGTTGCCGCCGCGGTCTTCCATATCGATGCGCAGCCGCACCAGGATCGCGGCGTTGGCGGGCCTTGAAATCGCGGCAAAGCGCGGATTGGTCTCCAGCCGGTCGATGTTGAACTTGACCGGCGATAACGGCTTGAAGGCGAGCTCGGCGTCAGCGAGCACCACCTCGATCATGCGCTTGACCAGATTGGTCTCGATAGTGGTGTAGGGGCGGCCCTCGATGCGGATCGCCGTCTGCCCGCGCCGGCCGCCGAGCAGCACGTCGATGATCGAGTAGATGAGGCTCGAATTGACGGTGGCGAGGCCGAAATTGTCCCATTCCTCCGCCTTGAACACGGCAAGGATTGCCGGCAGCGGGATGGAATTGAGATAGTCGCCGAAGCGCACCGAGGTGATGCGGTCGAGCGAAACTTCCACGTTGTCGGAGGTGAAATTGCGCAACGATGTCGTCATCAGCCGCACCAGGCGGTCGAAGACGATTTCCAGCATCGGCAGGCGCTCGTAGGACACCATCGCCGAGTCGATGATGGCGCGGATTCCGGAATTGTCGTTGAGCGTGATGTCGGCAAGACTGAAGCCGAGCAACCCGTCGATTTCCTCCTGATTGAGGATGCGCTCGGCGCCGCCCTTGCCTGCCTGCTTGAATTCGCTGCCGTCGTCGACCATCGCCGCCCATTGCGCGGCAGCTTCATCCGTGCCGGTCGTTGCACCGGCATCCGCATTCGGCGCCGCCGCGCCCGCGTCGGCTTCCAGCGCCACCCCCCATTCGGCGGCCAATGCGTCCTGATCGATCTGGTCTTTGCCTGCCATCGCTTATCGCATTGCCCTAATTAGAGTCGGCACTTGGTTTTTCATGGCGCATGATCTTTGCGGGAAACCGGTCCCCGCATTTCGGAATCTTGCGCTATTGCACGACGATTTCCTTGAACAACACCGCGGTGACTTTGTTGGGAGCGACTGCGACGTTGACGCGCCGGGTCAATTCTTCCTTGAGGCGGTAGAGACCGGCCGAGCCGTCGAGATCGGTTGGCCGCAATTCACGCAAATAGGTTTGGAAGGCATCCATCACCCGCGGCATCAGCGGCTGGATCAGCGGCACGGCAGTGGCGTCGGGCAGTTCCAGGACGATCTTCACCTTGAGATATTGCGCATGGTCGGCGCTGCCGCCGGCAAGATTGACCAGCACGTCGGGCATGTCGACAAAGGTTGCGGGCTTGGCGGCAGCCATCGCCGGCTTTTCCTCCTTGTGGCCGCCGAAAAAGAAATAGGCGCCGGCGCCGGCGCCGCCGAGCACCAGAAGCCCCGCGCCGGCGATAATGATCAGCTTCAGCGGTAGCTTTTTCTTCGGCTTGGCTGCTGGCGCTTCACCTTCGGCCTCCGGCGCTTCCTCGACTTCTTCTGCTTCCGCCTTTTTTGCCTTGGCTGCCATGAATCACCCTGATGACGTGCCGCCAAACGGGCCGCCGACGGCGTTTCATTTGCGAAGCGCCGCAGATGCGCGGCCCCGCGCACCCCTACGGTGAAGGTAGGTCGGTATGGTTAACAGATCATTTCGCGCGTTCCGCGGGCGGCATCTTTTGCCGGGATACGCGCAATAACGGCGATTTTTGCCCCGTAGCGAAACCGCCGATTTTTTCTAAAGCACTGATTCTACTACGTTTTGTCAGTTGGCATGGCGGCTGCAAATCACCCGATAGCCGCGCGCTTGGGAGAGCCTGCGGCGCTGCACGGCAAGGCCGGCCTCGGGAGGGCGGCCTGCGCCGGACGACAAGGGGAGTTACCGATGCAGAATATAGCTCTGGTCGGGCTATCGCGGCAGGTCGCGATCGAGCGCGAGCTCGACGTGGTCGCCAACAACATCGCCAATATCGGTACCACCGGCTACAAGGCCGACGGCTCGTTGTTCGAGGAATATCTGTCCTCGTCGGCCCGCTCCGGGGGCAGTTCGGGCCGCATCAGCTTCGTGCGCGACCGCGGCGTCTGGCACGATATGGGCCAGGGCGCGATCGAGCACACCGGCAATCCGCTCGATGTCGCGATCAGCGGCAAGGGCTTCCTGTCCGTGCAGACGCCGAACGGCTTGCGCTACACGCGCAACGGCGCGCTGCAGATCAACGCCGCCGGCCAACTCGTCACCAGCGACGGCTATCAGGTCATGGGCGACGGCGGCCCGATCGCGTTTCAGCCGACCGACAGTCAGATTTCGATCAGCCGCGACGGCACCATCAGCGTGCGCGAGGGCAGCTCGAATGTCGATTCAAGTCGCGGCAAATTGAAACTGGTGAGCATCGACAATCCGAGCCAGTTGCAGAAGGACGGCAGCAGCACCTTTAACCTGACCGGTAACGTGACGCCGAAGTTGGCGCCGGACGCGGGCCTCATTCAGGGCGCGGTCGAAAAATCAAATGTCCGCGGCGTCGTCGAGATGTCGCGCATGATCGAAATCACCCGCGCCTACACCCAGATCGCCAGCATGCTGCAGCAGCAGGGCGATCAAGACCAGCAGGCGATCGACAAACTCGCCGAAGTCCCGAACTGATGAGGAGCTAAGTCATGCGCGCGCTCAGTACCGCAGCGACCGGAATGATGGCCATGGAGCTCAACGTCCAGGTCATCTCCAACAATCTCGCCAACATGACCACCACCGGCTACAAGCGCCAGCGCGCCGAGTTCCAGGATCTGCTCTACGATCACGTCAGCCGCATTGGCACGCAGACTTCGGCGCAGGGCAATATTCTTCCCGTCGGCATCGATCTCGGCTCCGGCGTGAAGACGGTGGGCACGCCGCGGCTGATGACGCAAGGCACGCTGACGCAAACCAGCAGCTCGCTCGATCTCGCCATTCGCGGCGAGGGCTTCTTCAAGATCCAATTGCCCGACGGCACCTACGCCTATACCCGCGACGGCTCGTTCCAGATGGACGCGCAGGGCCGCATCGTCACCGCGCAGGGCAATGTGGTGCAGCCGGCGATCACCATTCCGCAAAATGCCGCCGGCCTGACCATCAACGCGCAAGGCCAGGTGTCGGTCATTCCGCAGGGCACCAGCACGCCGACGATCCTCGGCCAGCTCACGCTCACGCGCTTTATCAACCAGGCCGGGCTGCTCTCGGTCGGCGACAATATGTACACGGAAACCCCCGCCTCCGGCACGCCGCAAGACGGGCTGCCCTCGACCGACGGCGCCGGCGACCTGCAGCAAGGCAATCTCGAACAATCGAATGTCGACTCGGTCACCGAAATCACCAATCTGATCGCCGCACAACGCGCCTACGAAATGAATTCCAAGGTGATCTCCGCCGCCGACCAGATGCTGTCGACGACCTCCAACCTGATGCGCTGAGGCCTGACCATGATCCGCATTTTCGCAGTTTTCTTGTTGGCGTTGCTCGCCTGCGGCGGCGCGGCCTCGGCGCAGGCGACCGCATCGATCGGCGCAGCATCCGGTGCTGCGTTCCGAGGCCGTCGTTACCGGCGATATCGTCCACATCGGCGACCTGATCGATCACGCCGGCATCGTGGCGAATATACCGATCTTCCGCGCACCCGATCTCGGCTCGACCGGCACGGTATCGGCCGACGCGGTGATCGAAGCGGTGCGCGCGCATGCGTTGATCGGGCTCGATACCGCCGGCGTCAGCGAAGTGACGGTGACGCGCCCAAGCCGGCCGATCTTGCCCAAGGAAATCGAAAGCCGCATCACCCGGGCGCTGGCCGCACAATATGCGCTCGGCCAGGCCGACGACATCGCGCTTGTCTTCGACCGCGAACTGCGCACCATCAACGTCGAGCCCGGCGCCAAAGGCGATGTGCGCGTTGACGCCCTCACCTACGATGCGCGCGTCGGCCGCTTCGACGCCACGCTCGACATTCCCGGCGGATCAGCCGGCCGCAGCCGGCTTCGCTTCAGCGGACACGCGGCGGTGACGGTTGAGACCATCATGCTGGCGCGCCCGCTGTCGCGCGGCGAGATCATCAGGGAGGACGACGTGACCGTGCAGCGCCGGCTGCGCGCCGACGTCAGCAGCACGACCGTCACCGATATCAAGCAGGCCGTCGGCTTTGCCGCGCGCACCTCGCTGCAGCCGGACCGGCCGCTGCGCGCGACCGACCTGATGAAACCGGAAATCGTCCAGCGCAACCAGTCGGTGACGCTCGTCTACGAAGTGCCCGGCATCATGCTCACCGTGCGCGGCAAGGCGAGCGAAGGCGGCGCCGAGGGCGACATGATCACCGCGCTCAACGAGCAGACCAAGCGGTCCGTGCAGGGCATTGTGGTCGCCCCCGGCCGTGTCGTTGTCGGCGGCACCGACCCGCGCATGGCCGCCAATGTCCAGCCATCCCGTTCGCCCTAGCAGACGACTGACCCGATCGAGCGTGAAACCGCGCGCGCTGCGCCCAATGTGGAAGTGACACCGATGAATGTACCGAAAGTGATGCGTCATGCCGTATTGGCGACGCTCGCGGCGTCGCTGCTCAGCGGTTGTGCCGCTTGGGAAAGTATCAAGAATATCGGGCAGCCGCCGCCGCTCTCCGCGGTCAACAATCCGACGACGCAACCCGGCTACAAGCCGGTGCAGATGCCGATGCCGGCGGTGCAGCCCGCCTCCTACAATCCCAATTCGCTGTGGCGCAACGGCTCACGCGCCTTCTTCAAGGACCAGCGCGCGCATCAGATCGGCGACATCCTCACCGTGCAGGTCAACATCACCGACAAGGCCAACGTCTCCAACGAGACGCAGCGCTCGCGCGCGACTTCGCAGGATTCCAATATCGACAACTTCTTCGGCAAGCCGAAAGTGCCGATCATGAACACGCCGGTTCCGACGCACGTTTTGACAACCGACTCAACCGCCTCTTCCGACGGCAAGGGTACCATCAACCGTTCGGAAGCTTTGCAGACCAACGTCGCGGCCGTGGTGACGCAAGTGCTGCCCAACGGCAACCTCGTGGTCGAAGGCAAGCAGGAGATCCGCGTCAATTTCGAAGTGCGCGAATTGATCGTCGCCGGCATCGTGCGACCGGAAGACATCCAGAGCGACAACACCATCGACTCGAGCAAGATCGCGCAGGCGCGCATCGCCTACGGCGGACGCGGCCAGATCAGCGACATCCAGCAGGATCCCTACGGTCAACAGCTCTCGCAAATCCTGCTGCCGTTCTAGCGCATGATTCCGAAAAGTGGGGACCGGCTTTTGAATGGGATCATGCGCAAGTGAATAGTTCCCGCGTAGCTTAACGGGCTCCCGCGCCGTTTTCGTATCGCGAGCGCAAACGGCGTCAACGACGCGGCCTCCGGCAGCTCCCCAGCCGGGGGCCGCGTTTTGTTTTGATGCGCGCGTCAAATTGGTTGGAGGAATCAATCTTGCGATGCGGTGCGTCCGACCCAGCGGGTGGCACCCATCTGGATTATGATGGACTGCTCCACCCGTGTTGATAGGCGCTTAAAACGTCGATGCCCGGCGCAAGGGCCGGGCACGAACAATTCGCCACATCAAACTACCCAGGACTCAATCGTCGCGATAAACCCGCTCGCGGCGCTCATGGCGCTCCTGCGCTTCCACCGACAGCGTGGCGATCGGCCGCGCCTCCAGCCGGCGCAGCGAGATCGGTTCGCCGGTTTCCTCGCAATAGCCGTAGGTGCCATCCTCGATGCGGCCGATGGCTTCGTCGATCTTGGCGATCAGCTTGCGCTGGCGGTCGCGCGCCCGCAGTTCGATGGCGCGGTCGGTTTCGGATGACGCCCGGTCGGCAAGATCCGGATGATTCTGGTTCTCCTCCTGCAGATGCACGAGGGTCTCCTTCGCCTCTTTCAGGATGTCCTCGCGCCACGACAAGAGCTTTTGCCGGAAGTACTCTCGCTGCCGCTCATTCATGAACGGCTCCTTGTCAAAGGGCCGGTAACTCTTGGTCTTGGCCAACATCCCCGCCTACTCCCGCCTTTTTCTGTTCTTTTGCGAACAATCGACCCCACGCGCGGCTGGCTTATATACCGCCGCCCGCGCTAAGGACAACATCCGTATAGGGGTAAGGTTACGTCGGGAATACTATGACAGTTCAGTGACTTGCATAGAAAGTACGCCCGCGGTGCTGACCGCTCAAGCTGCTAGCGGACGCCGGCCTTGGCGAGTTCGACGGCCACCCGCAGGTCGATCTCGCCGAGCACGGCGTCGAGCGCGGGATCGCCCGAAGTCTCAGTAAGGCCATCGGACGCGACCTTTAGCCGCGCCAGCATCGGCTGGTCGACGCTGCCGTCGAGGAAGCCAAGCTTGAGCGCCTCGAGCAAATCGAGCGCCTTGCGTCCCTTGGCAACCGCGCGTTTTTTGCGTTCGGTCGAGCCCTCGACCCCCTGCAGCGCGATCAGCGCATCGACGGAGGAAATCGCCCGCAAGGAACCGGCGGCTGCGGATTGGCGCGGCGCCTCCTCTTCGCTAACGGCAAAGTCGCTGCTCGCGGCGCGGCGCAATGTTTTCGGCGCGCTCGCCAGCGCGGTTCCATTCGGTCCATAAACGCGCATGATCTGAAATCCCCACCCGGGCTCAACGCCCGGTTCCCGAATACCGCCAGCCTGGGCCGCTATGGTTAATGGCAGGTAAAAAACCCGGCAAAAAATGCCGCTGCGGCCAATGCTGCCTGCCGGCGCCGGGCGCAAAAACTTTCCGCGAACACAAAAAGCGATGCAGCGCCAGAGTCTTGTACGATGCCGCGGCTTTGGCACGGCGCTCGCATAAGAAAGGGCAGTCAGACGTCACATTGGGGAGCAGTGATGACGAAGACGTTTTGGTCCGCGTTATTTGCGGTGATCTTGATTGCGGGTGTCCCGGTTAGCTCCGGGGCGACGTCGCGCATCAAGGACCTCGCCAATATCGAGGGCGTGCGACAGAACCAGTTGATCGGTTACGGGTTGGTGGTCGGCCTTAACGGCTCCGGCGACACGCTCAACAACATCCCGTTCACCAAACAGTCGCTGACCGCGATGCTGGAGCGGCTCGGGGTCAATATCCGCGGCCAGACGCTGCGCACCGGCAACGTAGCGGCGGTGATGGTCACCGCCAACCTTCCGCCCTTCGCCACCCAGGGCACCCGCATGGACATCACCGTGTCCTCGCTTGGCGATGCCAAGAGCCTGCAGGGCGGAACCTTGCTGGTCACCCCGCTGCTCGCCGCCGACGGCAACGTCTACGCCGTCGGCCAGGGTTCGGTCGCGGTTGCCGGCTTTGCCGCCGAGGGCGAGGCCGCCAAGGTCGTGCGCGGCGTGCCGACCGTCGGCCGCATCTCCAATGGCGCGCTGATCGAGCGCGAGATCGAATTCACGCTGAACAAGCTCAGCCAGTTGCGCATGGCGTTGCGCAATCCCGATTTCACCACCGCCAAGCGCATCGCCGCGGCGATTAATGACTTCATCGGCGTGCCGACGGCAGAACCGCTTGATCCGGGCACCGTCGGCATCAGCGTGCCGCAGCAATATCGGGGCAACGTGGTGTCGCTGCTCACCGAGGTCGAGCAGCTGCAGGTCGAACCGGACGAGCCGGCCAAGATCGTGATCGACGAGCGCTCCGGCATCATCGTCATGGGCCGCGACGTGCGCGTGTCGATGGTTGCCGTGGCGCAGGGCAATCTCACCGTGACCATCACCGAGACGCCGCAGGTGAGCCAGCCGGGACCGTTCTCGCGCAACGGTCAGACGGTCACCGTGCCGCGCACCCGCATCGGCGTGCAGGAGGACGGCAAGAGGCTGGCGCTGGTCAGGGAAGGCGTGTCGCTGCAGCAGCTCGTCGATGGGCTCAACGCGCTCGGCATCGGTCCGCGCGACCTCATTGCGATCCTGCAGGCGATCAAGGCGGCCGGCGCCATCCAAGCCGACATCGAGGTGATGTGATGGCGGATGGATTCCCGATCGCGCCGCCGGGCTTGACCCCGCTCGATTTAATGAACCTGACGTCGCCGGCCGCCGGCAGCGCCTCGGCCAACACCAAGGCCAAGGCGCATGCCGCCGCGCAGAATTTCGAGGCCGTGTTCCTCAACACCATGTTCCAGCAGATGTATACCGGCATCAACGGCGAAGGCCCATTCGGCGGCAGTGGCGCGACCGGCGTGTGGCGCTCGTTGCTGACCGACGAATATGCGAAATCCTTTGCCAAGGCCGGCGGCGTCGGCATCGCCAGCCACGTGTATCAGTCGCTGATGGCGCTGCAGGAGCACCGCTCATGAGCGCGCCGCAACCCGACGTGCGCCACGCCATCGCCAGCGTCGGCGAAGCCGAACAGACTATCGCCAATCTCGCGGCGATCATGGAACGGCTGGTCGAAACCATCGAAGAAGAGACGGCGCAAGTGCGCGCCGGCCACATGCTGCAGGCGGGAGGAGTGGAAGCGGCCAAGGCCGAGCTTGCGCGCGCCTATGCGGCGGAAACCGCGCGGCTCGTCGAAGGCAAGGAATTCATCGGCCGCGCGCTGCCGAAAGCGGCCGCGGTGCTGCGCAAGCGCCACAGCGCCTTTCAGGAGCTGCTGCAGGTCAACCTGACGGTGCTGGCCACCGCGCACGCGGTGTCGGAGGGCATTATTCGCGGCGTGTCCGGCGAACTCGCGCGCAAGCGTGCGCCGCAAACCTATGGCGCCTCCGGCCGCGCCAATACGCCGGGCGCGCGCGCGAGCCAGCCACTGGCGCTCAGTCGCAAGCTCTGATCGCGTTAGGCAAGTATATTGAGCGTTTGACCGCTTGACAGCGCCGTGAGTGCGGACTGCTGGGTCTGGATGCCTTGGTTGACGGCAAGCGAGCCCTTGGCCGTCGTACTCAGCAAGTGCGCCTTAGCGAAGGCATTTGCTGCGAGGCGAACGGCGTCCGGTCCGTTCGATGAGGGGTCAAGCCAATCGGCCGTGTCATTGCTGACCGCATCCAGCATCCAGTTGCCGGTCGTGGTCAGCGACTGGAGGAAAGCATATCCGTTTGTTGCGGATGAAATTGTCGTCATACTCGATCCGACGCTGTCGTTCCGTTGAGACGATAGAGGCCGATCGTTAACAAAGGCTAAGCGCGTGCGGTTTGCGGGTGGATCGCGAGTTCCTGGCGCACACGCACAATGACATTGTCCCAATCGCCGATCGCCGGCTGGCGAAACAGCCGCGCGGTCGGATACCAGGGACTGTCCTCGCGCTCAGTGAGCCAGCGCCAGTCCGGACATAACGGCAACAGGATCCAGACCGGCTTGCCGAGCGCGCCGGCAAGATGGGCGACGGAGGTGTCGACGGCGATCACAAGGTCCATAGCCGCTACCGCCGCGGCGGTGTCGCTGAAGTCGCCGAACTGCCGCGCGACATCGACGAGGCGCGACTCGCTCGCCAGTAGCTCAGCATCGTCCTCGCGGAGCTCCTTCTGCAGGCTGAAGAATTGTATGCCTGGCGTATCGAACAACGACGCCAGACGGGCAAGGGCGATTGAGCGGTTATGGTCGTCCCGGTGCGTGGCGTTGCCAGACCAGGCGATCCCGACACGCAAGCCCTGTCGCGGCGGCAGTCGCTCGTTACACTGTTCGATCCGGTCGCGCGGCACGGCGAGGTAAGGCACATCGGCGGGAATCGTGCCGAGTTCAGTTTGAAACGACAGCGGTAGGCTCATCAGCGGGCAATGCAGGTCGAAAGGCGGGATCGGCTCACCGCTGCCGATGACTTCGATCCCCTCGCCCATTTGCGCGAACAGTGATTTCAGCGGTGGCTGTGCCCCTAGAATGACGCGTGCGCCTTGTTTTACCACCAACGGTGCATAGCGGGCCATCTGAATAGCATCGCCCAAACCCTGCTCGTGATGCAGCAGAATGGTCTTGCCGGCAACGGATGCGTCGCCGAGCCAGAGCGGTTGCACGAAATTGTACAGGTGCTTGGCGTTTTCCCCGCGCTGCCAGCGCCACTCATATTGTTTCCACGCCGCCGGGAGATCGCCGAGGCGCAGCCTCAGCAATGACATGTTCCACTGTGCGTCTACGTAATTTGGGTTGACGTCGATGGCGCTCCGGCAGGCAGCGAGCGCTTCCTCGTGCCGACCCATAGCTGCCAGCGCAGTACCGCGGTTGTTGAGGACCTCGACATGAAACGGATTGATCGCCAGGGCGCGGTCGTAGTATTTTAGGGCTTCCGCCGGGCGAGCCAGTTTCAGTAGCGTATTGGCACGATTGTTGAGCGCCTCGAAAAAATTGGCATCGAGCGCGAGGGCTTTGTCATAGCTTGCAAGCGCCTCTTCGCGCCGCCCCAACGCTTCGAGCGCCATGCCCCGATTGCTGTAGGCTTTGACATAGCCCGGTTTCACTGCCAGGACCCGGTCGAAACTTTTTAGCGCCTCCTCATTCCGGCTCATTTTTCTCAAAACGCTAGCCTGATTGTAGAGCGTATCGGGGTGGACTGATTTGACCGCCAGCGCGCGCTGAAAGCACTCAAGGGCCTCCTCATCGCGGCCAAGCTTCTCCAATACGGCGCCACGATTGTTGAGCGCCTCGATTGAACGACGCTTGACCGACAGCACCAGATCGAAGAACCCAAGCGCATCATCGTAGCGCCCGAGCGCGTCGAGGACGATGCCATAGTGGAGCAGAACCTCAGGTGATTTCGGCCGCGCTTTCAGCGCCTCCGTCATCAGCCGCAGCGCCCCGACAGGGTCGCCCTGCTGCAGCCTGACGAGGCCAAGCATATGCAGTGCTTCGAAATAATCGGGCCGAACCGCGAGAACCTGCAAATAGAGATCGACCGCCTGCGGCAATTTGCCCTGGCGCTGGAATTCCAAAGCTCGTTGCACGGTTTGCGGGAGGTTAATCGGCTTTGCCGTCTGCAAAAGGGCCATGGACTATGGATCGCGGCCGCAGTTTGCCTCGCGGCCTATAACGCAATTCTTATCGCCGACTTCGTAAACTAACTATTAACCAAGGTGATTAACTGAACCATAGGAGTCCATACGGGATATTGCGCAGGACCGTTCACGGGGAACGGAAATCCAGAAGGATTTAGGAAATGAGTTCCATTACGCTTTCAGCAGGCGTGCGTCAGAACCTGCTGTCTCTGCAATCCATCGCCAAGGATTTGCAAACGACGGAGAACCATCTGGCGACCGGCAAGAAGGTCAACTCCGCGCTTGACAACGCCAGCGAGTACTTCACCGCGCAGGGCCTCAGCAATCGCGCCAATTCACTGAGCGGTCTGCTCGACGGCATTACCAACGGCATCAACACTATCCAGGCCGCCAACAACGGCATCACGGCGATCACTAAGCTGGTGCAGTCCGCGCAGTCGCTCGTCACGCAGGCGCAGCAGACCTCGGACACGACCGTGCGCTCGAGTCTGGCAACGCAGTATGGGGCCATCCTGACGCAGATCGACCAGCTGGCCGGCGACTCCGGATTTAATGGCACCAACCTGCTCAGCGGCAATTCTCTCACATTGACGCTTAACGAGACCGGCACGTCAACCGCGACCGTTACCGGTGTCACTGACACCTCGGCTGGCCTTGCGATTACGGCCGCGTCCAACTCCTGGGCCGGCGCGACTGATATCGCCGCCGCCGCCACCCAGCTCACGGCTGCATTGACCACCCTGCAGTCGCAGTCTTCATCGTTGAGCTCAAGCTTGTCGACCATCCAGATCCGCGCGGACTTCACGAGCGCGACGATCAACACGCTGCAGACCGGCGCCGCAGCGCTCGTCACAGCCGACAGCAACGAGGAGGGCGCCAACTTGCTGGCCCTGCAGACCCAGCAGTCGCTGTCCACCACCGCACTGTCGCTATCGGCGCAATCCGATCGAAACGTGCTCAAATTGTTCGGCGGATAAAGCTCCGATAGTACTGGTAATTATGCGACGGCGGGGCCTGGCTCCGCCGTCGTCATTTTAAGGAACCCTTTACCAGATATCGTGACCATGCGCGGTAGCGGCGCGATGGAGGCTCCATGGCCCTCAAGGTCGAGCTAAAGCCCGGTGAGCGCATTTTCATCGGCGAATGCGTGATCACCAATGACGACCAGCGAACCCGTCTCCTGATCAAAGGCGCGGCGCCGGTGCTGCGCGAAAAAGATATCATGACGCCGCAGCTCGCCGATACGCCGGCCAAGCGCATCTATCTCGCTGTGCAATTGATGTACACGTCGCGCGATCCGCGCGTTCATCACGACGTCTATTTCGCGTTAATTCGCGACATCGTTCAGGCGGCGCCCAGCACTTGGCCGCTCATCGAGAGTATCAATAATCATATCTTAAGAGGCGAACTGTATAAGGCCTTGAAGCAATCCCGAAAACTAATCGAGTACGAAGAGGGACTCTTTCGCAATGCAACACGTCGCGCAGGCCTACAAAAAAGTAGCAAAGGAAACGCTGAACGCGCGTGATCTGGAGGCGTCTCTTCTGCTTAAATCGGCGGCGCAATTTCAGGCCATCCGCGACGGCTGGGAGCGCCGCAAGATCGAGCTCAACGAGGCCCTGTTGTTTAATCGCAAGCTGTGGACGTTCTTCCTCGATTCAGTCACTCGCGACGACAATCCGCTGCCGATCGCGGTCCGGCAGAACGTCGCCAGCCTAGGATTGTTTGTGATCGGCCGCACGATCAATTTGACCAGCAATCCGCAACCGGAAGGCCTGCACTCGCTAATCAATATCAATCGCAGAATTGCGTCGGGCTTGCGCGGCAAGCCCTGAGCATTTGGCGGCAGGCGTTATCAGCCAGAGACCGGCGCGAGATAGGCGAGCAAGTTGAGCTGCGAAAGCCGCACCGTCGTCGACAGCGACGCCGACAGGATCGTCTGCAGCGATAAAATTTTCGCCCCAATCTCGGTTGGATCCACACCCTCGATCGATTGCAGCATCGTAGTCAGCGTATTTGACGTCTGCGCGTGCTGGCTCTGCGCCGCGCTCATCGCGTTCTGCGTATTGGCAAGGTTCGCCTCGATGTCATTTACGTTTTGTACCCCCGACGGGACCGCGAGCGCCGTGTAGACCCGGTGGGTCAGGGCACTATAGCTTGCCGATGCGTTCGGATCGGTCGGTGAATAGCTCGTAGCCGCCAGCGCCGCGACATTTTGCACAAGCCAGCGAATGCCTTCCTCGTTTGCCTGCGTCCCGTAGGACACCGTGATCGTCGGGTCGATGCGCGCCGTCATGCTCGACCGGATCGAGCCCGCCGCGCTATTGCCAGTGTACCAAATGACCGTGTTGGCGCTGGTGCCTGCCGCCAGCGCGGTCGCGCTCGCAGGCGCGCCGGAGACGCGCAGCGGGGGATCGTCAAAGAAATTATCGGCCGCGGCCATGGCGGAAGCGGCCGACAGCGACGTGCTGCCGATCTGGCTTACGCCTGCGGTGAGCGCGGCCTGAAGGTTCGCGGCGGTGGCGGCCGGTGTCGCGCCGATGGTGAATTGGTTGGCGCCGGGCGTCGCCGAAGTCGTGGCCTGAAGCTGCAGCGTCTGCGCGGTGCCGTCGGGGAGGGCGAAGGTAAAGGTGATGGTGTCGCCGTCATTCGGATTGCCGCCGCTCAAATCGACAGAAATGGCGGCCGGCGAGCCGGAAGGCCCGGTCACCACCGCATTGGTGAGGCTTGAACTGACCGCGGCAAGCTTGAGCCCGAATGGCGAACCCGCAGCATCCTCGCTCACCGACAAGGTCGCGCCAGCCGCCGCCGGGATCACCAGGCGGCCGAGCCCGTCGCTACCGAGATCGGCAAGATTGCGCTCGGCGATCACCTGCTTGAGGCCCGCGGCGGCGCCATTGCCGTTGAGAATGTGGTCGGCGGTATCGACCGACGGCTGATCGAGCGCGTTGCCGGAGAACAGATAGCCATTGCCGCCCTGGGTATTGAGCGCGCCCAGTACCTGATTGAGCTCGTCCTGCGCGCTTTTCTGCACCGTCGTCTGCCCGGTACCGTCGACGGCGAAGGTCAATGCCTGCACGGTCGACGCCTGCACCGTGCTTGCAGTGCTGGCGACCTGTTGCAGCACCTGCTGTTGCAGGGCGACGGTCGTTCCGACGTTGGTGATGGTGTCGTCGTAGCTGCTCAGGGCGGCGAGTTGCGCGTTCAAGGCGATGGCCACGCCACTTTGCGTGCCGAGACCGCCATAGGTTTGCGACTTTTGCCCGGAGCCGAGCTGCTGCTGCAGCGTCGTCAGCTGCTTGTTGATATCGAGCGCCGATTGGATCAGCGGGGCGATGTTCGGAGAAACGCCTGTCACTGTCATGCCATCCTCACATCTGCATCAGCGTGTCGAGCATCGCCTTTACGGTGGCCATCACCCGCGCATTGGCGCCGTAATTATTTTGCAGCGTCAGCAAGTTCGCCATTTCAGTGTCGATGTTGACGGCCGAGGTCGAATTGAACCGGGCCTGCAAGGCATTGACGACGATGTCTTGGCCCGATTGCAGATTGGTCGCCGCCGTCAGTGCCAGGCTCTGCGTGCTCACCACCTGGCTTAAGTACGCCGACAGCGTGCCAAGGTAGGGAGAGGATGTGCTGCCGATGCCGGTCGACGGCGAAAATTGCAGCGCGGCATTGACCAGCTGGTTGTAGATGAAATTCGGCCGCGTGGCGTCGCCGGCGGGGGTACCCGCCTGATAGCTGACCAGCTTCGATGGGTCGGCGATCAGCGCGGCATTGACCTGGATGCGCCCGGCATAACCGACACTCTGCGAACCCGCCGCGGTGATGGCGCCGCTATAGGGCGTGGTGCCGTCGACGAACAGCGGCAGCGCCCCGGAACCTCCGGTCAGCGACGTCGCCGTGGTCGCCGTCGCGACGGAGTCTACGGTGATGGTGGCGGGGCCGCTATCGAGCACGCGCAGCGTCGTGCCCGCTGGATTGGAGAATTGCAGACCGGTGGCGCTCAGCGCCGTGTTGAGCTGCGTGGCGACAGACGCCATACCGCCGGAAAAGTCGACGCCGATCACCGTGTCATTCGGGTCGGTCGTTGCCGAATTCGACAATGGCAGCGCGGCCGGATCGTCGACGCGAACGATGCTGATCGTGTGCTGGACGCTGGACGAGTTCGTATACGTCACTTGCGTCGTATTGCCGGCCAGCATGCTGCCGACGTCGGTAACGAAGCCGTTTTGTGCTCCGACCGTAACGGCGGTTCCGGCGGCCGTCGTATCGGACAGCGCGCTCGACATTTGCGCGGCGATCGCGTCGACTTGGTTCTGCGCCTGCACCAAAACGGTGTCGCGCATATTGAGGTAAGAGGCGATCTCGCCGGAGCGAATCGACCCGTTGGCAACGAGGTCGATACTGCCGCCGCCGGGTGGGATCAGGCTGAGGGTGCTCAATCCGCTTTGAGCCGGATTGGAATTCCATTGCTGCGTCGGCGATACCGAGCCGGCGGCGGTGAAGCTAAGTTGCGCGGCCTGCGTGCCGACAAGCTGCGTGCCCGACGTCGTGTAAATCGCGACCTGATCGTTGCCGCCCGCGCTGACGCGGATATCCATCAGTTTGGACAATTGATCGATACATTGATCGCGTTGATCTTCGAGCGTGGCCTTGGCGCTGTCGTTGGTCGTGGACGACTGCAGTTGCTGATTGATGTTGGCGATCTGCTGCAACGCCGTGTTGGCTGACTGGACGTCCGTGGCAATGCCGAGGTCGGCCTGGCTGCGCAACAACTGGATGCTCGTGGTCGCGCTGTTGAGCTCGGCGGCAAGCGCCTGCGCAGCGCCGATCGCCTGACTCCGCACGGTGGAAGAGTTGGGCGAGGTCGAGAGCGCTTGCACCGCGCTGGTGAAATTGTTGAAGGTCGCGTCGAGCGTCGTGCTCGAACCCGGTTGGCCGTAGATCTGCTGCAGCTGCTGGTAGAAATTCGCGTTCGTATCGGCATAGGCGCCGCCGGAAGTTTCCGTGCGCAACTGCTGCTGCACGAATGAGTCGAGCAGGCGGTTGATCGCGGTAACGCGCACGCTGTCGCCGGTATCGCCGGATGAAATTGCGACCTGCGATACTGATTGAGCGACGTAGCCCGGCGTCTGCGCATTTGCCACGTTTCCGGCGACGACCGACAGGCTCGTCTGCGTCGCCTGCAGGCCCGACAATGACGTGGCCAGCGCTTGTGTCAGACCCATATGCTAGTCCCGCCCACTCGCGATGCCGGCAGTCAGCCGCGGCTAACGCAGGATGTTGAGAAGATCTTGCGACATCTGGTTGGCCGTAGTGATCACCTTAGTGTTTGCCGAATAGGCCTGCTGCGTCACGATCAGCTTGGTAAATTCGGTGGCGATGTCTGTATTCGAACCCTCCAGCGATTGGCCGACGATCTGACCCGAAGCCCCGGTTAGCGGCGTGCCGGAGGCTTGCGTTGCCTGGTAGGAACCACCATTCAAAGCCCTTAGATTGTCGGGGCTATTGAAATGCACGAGCGGTACCTCTGCCAGCGGAACATTCTGCCCGTTCGAGAACGTACCCGTGATGGTCCCATCGGTGCCGACCTGGATGGTCTGCAACTGGCCAGCCGCGTAGCCGTTCTGCTGCATGTTGTTGACGGTTGTCGCGCCGCTCGTGCTGGAAAATTGCGTGATGCTGCCGCTCGGCATGCTGATATTAAGATTGCCGATCGCCACATTATTGATGCTGACCCCACTCAGAGCCAAATTCGTGACTGTCGGATTTAACTGGCCAGAAGAGTTGAAAGTGAAGCTGGTGCCCGCATTTTGCCATGCCACCGATGCGCCAGTTGCGGTTCCGTCGACCTGGTAAAATAATTGCCAGGTGTCGGTACCGCCGTTAGCGACGCTGTCGGTTTTCGCCCATCGCATTTCGAGGTTTGCAGGCGTGCCGGTCGAATCGTAGAGGGTAACCGTGCCACCATCGACCGATTCATTTACGAAGGTTGGGACATCGTTGCCGACCACCGTTCCTGTGCCAGCCACTGTCGGATCGACCGTAAAGTCGGCAGTATTGAGTAATTCTGAATTTGCGACTGTGGAACTGAAATTGCCGGTTTGCGGCGTAGTCGGAAGATTGATTCCGTATGTCACTACCGTCGATGGATTAGCCGGCAGGAAATTATTCTGGAATTGGAGCGGCTGACCGACACTTCCGGTCGGATTGCCGGTGGTTGGATCGATCGGGATGCCTTCGAGATAGTAGCCGCTGCCATTGACCAGATAGCCTTGTGCATTGAGCTGGAAATCTCCGCGCCGGGTATAGCTATTGACCCCTGCAAATATCGGTGAATTGCCATTGAAGCCAGCCGGACCCTGGACGATAAAGTAGCCGTCGCCGTTGATCGCCATGTCGGTACCGATCGACGTCGATTGGATTGCCCCTTGCACGGTATTGGTGGCCACGCCCGTGGCAGTGACGCCGCCGGCCACCTGGTTCGCTAGCGCGCCGCCGCCCGGAATCAGGTCCTCAAAGCTGGTATTGACGCCCTTGTAGGCGGTGGTCTGCGAGTTGGCGATGTTGCCTGAGATGTTCTGCATGGCGAAGGATTGCGCCTGCAATCCACTCACGGCGGAGGTAAGAGCGTCGAACAGACCCATGACTTTATCTCCACGATCACGAAATGCGCCGCCACAATGGGAGCGCACGCGAACAACCGCATGGTCCTTCGCAATCCCCGTGCCAGAAAATAAATTCAGCTTTTGCAGTAGCTTGAACGAAAACGGCGGCCGGCAAGGGGCCGCCGTGGACGATCTTTTCTGCCGTCAGGCGGCAAATTTTGCCCTGGGCTCAGGAGGACGAGGCAGACGCCGGCTCGAATTTCAGCGCCACACCGTTCATGCAGTAGCGCAATCCGGTTGGCTGGGGTCCGTCGTCGAAGACATGGCCGAGATGGCCGAGGCAACGCCGGCAATGCACCTCGGTGCGGCTCATGAAGAGCGAACGATCCGTCTTGGTGCCGACCGCGTCCGCTAGCGGCTGATAGAAACTCGGCCAGCCGGTGCCACTTTCGAATTTGGTGTCGGAGGAAAACAGCGGCAGATCGCAGCCGGCGCAGGCAAATAGGCCCTTGCGCTTCTCATGATTGAGCGGGCTGGTGCCGGCGCGCTCGGTGCCGTGTTTGCGCAGCACGTCGTATTGCGGAGCGGTCAGCCGTTTGCGCCAATCGGCGTCGGTGAGCTTGCGGAAATCGATTGTCTCGGTCGTCGTTGTTGTCATTGTTTCTGCCTCGCCAAATTTGCCGGTGACAATGAGCGCGCCAAGCGCCACGCCGGCCGTCAACAGGTCCCGTCGATCAAACATAGCAATTGTCTCCTCAGGACCCCAGGCTTCTTGTTGGCTTTCGGCGGCGCCCACGCCGCACCAGATAATACGTTTGCGCATATGTTCCATTCAATTCGCCATCACTCCGGCATCACGCTTAAGCGAGGTTTTCCGGCCGTTGGTCGCACTGCAAATCATCTTGCCGGGCGCATGCATGCTGCCTAGTCTCGGCCTGGAAACACGAGGTTTGCATGCGTTTTGAGGGCACCAAGGCCTATGTGGCGACCGACGATCTCAAGGTCGCCGTCAACGCCGCCATCACGCTCGAACGGCCGCTGCTGGTCAAAGGCGAGCCGGGCACCGGCAAGACCGTGCTGGCGCTGGAGATCGCCAAGTCGCTCGGCGCGCCGCTGATCGAATGGCACATCAAATCCACCACCAAGGCGCTGCAAGGGCTCTACGAATATGACGCGGTGTCGCGGCTGCGCGACAGCCAGCTCGGCGACGAGCGCGTGCAGGACATCCGCAACTACATCAAGCGCGGCAAATTGTGGGACGCCTTCGTCGCCGACGAGCGCCCGGTGCTGCTGATCGACGAGATCGACAAGGCCGACATCGAGTTCCCCAACGACCTGCTGCTCGAGCTCGATCGCATGGAGTTCTTCGTCTATGAAACGAGCGAGACGGTGAAAGCCCGCCGCCGCCCGATCGTCGTCATCACCTCCAACAACGAGAAGGAGCTGCCCGACGCCTTCTTGCGCCGCTGCTTCTTCCATTACATCCGCTTTCCCGACGCCGACACCATGACCGCGATCATCGAGGTGCATTTCCCCGGCATCAAGCAGCGGCTGGTCGCGGAGGCGTTGAAGCTGTTCTACGAAATCCGCGATGTACCGGGGCTGAAGAAGAAACCCTCGACATCGGAATTGTTGGACTGGCTGAAATTGCTGATGGTCGAGGACATCGGCCCGGAAATCCTGCGCGAGCGCGATCCGAAGAAGCTGATCCCGCCGCTGCACGGCGCGCTGCTCAAGAACGAGCAGGATGTGCATCTGTTCGAGCGGCTGGCGTTTATGGCGCGACGCGACGGCCGCTAGCTCTATTGTTTGTCGTTCGGCTGCTCCGGCACGTTGGTGTCCGGCGGCTCTTCGTCCTCGGGGCCATCCACCCGATTAGGAGACGGCTTCTGCGCCGCCGGCTTCATCGGCTTCGGCGCCGCGGGCCTGTTCGCGGTCATCGGCATTTCGGCCGGCCGCGAGTCCGGCAGGCGCATATTCTGCTCGGTGCCCGGCGCGGCCGCAGGCTTCTCCAGCCAATCGTGCTCCTTGGCATAGGCGACGATCCGCTCGGCAATGGCGCGGCCAAGCGAGCGCGCCTGCGCGTCCACATCGGGTGAGAGCCTTTCCGGCAATGCCTTTTCGGTCTCAAGAATCGCGGCAATGGCCTGATTGCGCGCGGCATTGCTCTGCGCGTTGCCGGCAGGGCTCTTGCGGCCGCTTTGCACCTCGGCGGCAAAAGTGAAGGCTTGTTCTTTTCGAGCGGCCGAGATGCGGGTGACGGTCATGTCGGCGACGACATTGCCGCGTCCGGGCCCGAAGCCGATCTTCGTGGCCGCTGTGTTTTCCGGCGGGCGCAGACGCCCGGCGACGACCAGCGCATCGTCACCGAAACTCAGCGTGGATTCGTTGCCGGGTTGGGCCTCAAAACCGGCCGCGCGCACATCGGCAACGATGGTGGCGACGATCTCATCATTGACGCGCGCGAGTGTGCGTTGCCTGCGCTCAAGGATCGGGAAATTGCCACCTTGGCGCTCGAGCCGCGTATTGAAGCCATTATCGGTCGCGGTTACTTCGGGCGCTGCGGCGAAATCAGAAACAAAAACGGACTTCGGCCGCGACGATGCGCTGGCGAAGAGGCCGACCTGCTTGCCGTTCTCGGCGCAGCCGGAAACGACAAGCGCGATCACGCCGGCGAAAAGCGCTAAAGGGTGTGGGAGCTTCATTGCGTTCGGCAGACTACCACAGGCCGCGGTCGTCGAAAGAGTAGCTCAGCCCGATGCCCACTTGAATCTGGTCGCGCGCACCGTGCTGAGTGACCAGCGGTGAATCGCTCCTCGCGGCTGAGGCGGACCGTAACGAGGGCGTATTTCTCAAAGCTTACCGCCGGCTAGCCGCCGTTTTGCGCCGGCTCATCGCGCTTTGCGCGCGGGCGGCGGCGGCGTTTGCCGATTGGCCGTTCGACATTCGCCGGCTCGCTCGCTGCGTCTTCAGGACGTTCGGATGCGGGCGCGGACGGCGTCAGCCCGCTGTTATCCGTTGCCAGCCGTGCGGCCTTGCGCCGGCGCGCGCTTTCGCGATAGCGCGCAAGCCCCTGCCCGGCCCGCTCCAGCGGCTTTAAGCCCCAATAGACGCCCTGCGCCGCCGCGCGGCCGAGCATGCCGCCCGCCCATACCAGCTCATAGGGCGCAAACAGCCGCCAGGTCTCATCGTTCTCAACGATGCCGCGGGCAATCAATTCGCCGGCCATGGCGCTGGTGTTGAGCCCATGCGCGCCAAAGCCGCTCGCCACCCAGACGCCGGGCTCGATGGCGCCGATCTGCGGCATGTGATGCACCGAGCGCCCGAACGTGCCCGACCACAAATGCGCGATCTCGACGCGTCCGAGGTCGGGAAAATTGCGCCGGATGTCGGCGACGAGCCCGCGCGCGAACCGCCCTGGCCCGGCCGGCCACACCGTCATGCGCCCGGCCCATTGCAGCCGGTCGCCGCCGACGATGCGGTAGTGATTGTTGACGCGCTTGCCATCGGTGACCGCGCCTCGGTAGCGAATGACCTCGTGCAACTGGGGTCCGATCGGCTCGCTCACCATGACGTAGGTGGTGATCGGCATCAGCGTTGCCGCAAGCCGCGGTATCAGCAGGCCGAGATCCACATTGCCGGCGAGCACCACATGCGCAGCGCGCACGCGCCCGCCCGGCGTGACGATGCGCTTGCGCACGCCGGCCTGATCGATCGCCATCGCCGGCGTCTCTTCAAAGATACGGGCGCCGCTTTTTGCCGCCGCAGCGGCAAGGCCGAGCGCGAAATTAAGCGGGTGGATGTGGAATGCGCGCGGATAATGCGCGGCGTTGAAATAATGCTGGCTTGGCAGCATCGCACGCACGCGCTCGGTCGGCCAGACTTCGACATCGGCGCCGATCCAGCGCAGCCGCTCGACATGGTTGCGAAGCTCGTCATCATTGTCGGTCTTGGAGACATTGAGCCAGCCGGGGACCGGGTCGACGCCGGGCATGCCGGTCTCCTCGATCGCGCGCCGCACGTAATCAAGGCCCTGTTCCGACAGCGCCCAGAGCTGTTTGGCGTGGTCGAGCCCGACGCGCTCGATCATGCCGTCGACCTCCTCGGCAAAGCCCGGTAGCACGAAGCCGGTATTGCGGCCCGAGGCCGCCCAGGCCATGCGATTGGCTTCGAGCACCGCGACCGACCAGCCGCGCCGCGCCACCTCGCGCGCGACCGTCAGGCCGGCGAGGCCGGCGCCGATGACGCAGACGTCGATATCGAGGTCGAAACTCAGACGCGGTCGCGGCTCATTGGCGACGCGCGTCGTCTCGTACCAGTTTTGCGAAGCAGCGTCGGGCTCGGCCATTGCGTTCGGTGTTTAGAGTATGATCACCTCGAATGAAACCGGACCCTATCAGTTTCCAACCGAGGCCGACATGCGCCGCCTGCTGTTATTCCGCCACGCCAAAGCTGAGCGCGCCGAAGCCGGCGAAAGCGACCGCGAGCGGGCGCTGAATGAGCGCGGCAGCAAGGATGCCTCCCGCATCGGCGCCTATATGGCTGGACACGCGCTCCATCCCGACCGGGTGGTGATCTCCCCGTCCCTGCGCACGCAGGAAACATGGAAACATGCCAAAACCGCATTTCGCCCGCAGCCGGAGGCGCAAACGGTCGACCGGCTTTACGACGCCATGCCGAAGGCGATCTTCGATGTCATCAAGGACACGCCGGCAAGCGCTCGCAGCCTGTTGGTGATCGGCCATAATCCCGGCCTGCACGAGCTGGCGTTGATGCTGATCGCCTCGGGCGACACTGAAGCACGCGAACAGTTGCGCGAGAAACTGCCGACCTGCGGATTGGCCATCATCGATTTTCCGGCCGACGACTGGAGCAAGCTGCACCCGCGCGCCGGCCGGCTGGAGCGCTTCGTTACGCCCAGATCGCTGGAGGGGGCGCCCTCCTAGGCAGCCCCTCAACCCGCGCGCGAAAACATGGCAGTATGGCGCGCGCAGCGAAGGGAGGATCGCCGTCATGTACAAGAAAATTTTGGTCGCGGTCGATCTTGCCGACACCGACCTTGCCAAGCCCGCCATCGAAACGGCGGTCAACATGGCGCAGGCCTCCGGCGGCACGGTGCGGCTGGTCAATGTGTTGCCGATGACGCCGGTGATGCTCGCCGAATACGTGCCGCCGGATTTCGACGTGCAGCAGCGCAGATCTTCCGAGGACGCGCTGGCGATCATCGCGCGCGAATGCGGGCTCGACCCAGCGCGTGTTTCGGTGAACGTGCGGCAAGGCGGCATCTATCACGAGGTGCTGGAAGAAGCGCAGGTGATCGGCGCTGATCTGATCGTGATGAGCTCGCACCGCCCGGCCATGCGCACCTATTTCCTCGGCTCCAATGCCGGTCACGTGGTGCGCTACGCCAAATGCTCGGTGCTGGTGGTGCGTAACTAGCGCCGCAGTTTCACAGTCGGGGCATCAATTCCGGCGGCAACGCATCCAGGCCATAGCGGCCGGGACGATTGCGGCGAAAATAATTGCCCGCCTGCCAGAGAAAGAACAGCAGAAATGCCGCGACGATGGCCGCCCCGTTCCAGGTATGCGCCTGCAGGCCACGGACGCAGAGCGCCGCAAGCGCCAGTGCGATAGCGGCAAATACGGCAAGCCCCGGCCAATAGAGCAGCGGATCGCTGCCCTGCTCGCAGCGCACGGCCGTGCCGATTTGTGCCAAACGGCGATGGAGTTCGGCCACGAAAGCGGTGTAGGTCCGATCAAGCCGCTCTTGTTCGACCATGCTTTTCCAAGAACTCGAGCAGATATTGAGCCTAGGCGCGCCGTCCGCCCAGATCTCGGTCAGAAACCGCTGCGGTTGCATGGTGATCGGGCGAAATGACAGCCGCAACCGCTTGATATCACGCAGGGCAACACGGCCGGATTTGCGCCCCATCTGCCAGTCCAGCGTTTCGCGCCCGAGCGTGAATGCCCATGGGGCGCCGAGCAGGGATGGCCGGTAGGAATAAGCGATGGCACCCTCCCCGGCCGCCGCCGGCCGGCCGTCAATCATGCGTATTGTCCATGCAACACGCGCCGGCGCGCAACAGACCGTTCAAAAACTCGTCCATTAACCATGTTTTCGTTCGAGGAGGGTCGTGGCCACGGCCTAAGGTTCGCGTGTGTTCCAATCAATCTTGCTTTATAATATCTTAACTGGATATTGGCGGTACGGGTAGGCTTGGGCGTGGGAGGCCTTGTAATGGCTAAGTTTTCCGATCTTTTTGGCCGCAAGGCTGGCGAAACCCGACCGCGGCCCGTGGTGCGGCCGGGCGGAATGCCAAGCAACGGCAATGGTAACGGCCACAGCCAGCCAATCAACGTTGAAACAGTGTCCGACCTCGGCTCGCGCATGGGCGAGCAAAATGAAGCGCTACGCAATCTGTTGTCCGACACCGGCCGCAAGATCGGCGAGCTCGACGATCTGAAGGACGCCTTCGAAAAAATCGTCGCCCCTTTCAACAACACGCTGCGCGCACTGGAACAGGAAAAATCCCAGTCGATAAGCCTCGCCCGTATGCTGGCGGAAGTTCGCAACGCCTATGACACGCTGCGCGTCGAATTTTACGCGGTCGAGAAAAAAGCCGTTGCGCTTGGCAACGACGCCGAAAAGCTACGCGAGGATCTTGAACTCGCACGCGAATCCAACCGCAGCCTCGAAAGCGCGCGCCTCGAACTGACCGATGAACTCGCCGCCCGCAACGTGCGGCTCACCGAAATCGAGCGCCAGTTCGCGCAGGAGAGCAACCAGCGCCGCGCGCTGGCCGAAGGCCAGCGCATTCTCGAAGAGCAATACGACATCACCGAGAAGAAGAATATCGAGATCGACAGCGAGCTCGCCGGCAGCCGCGAAAAACTGGCGCTGCTCGAGGATGAGAAGCGTTCGCTGCAGGCCGCCGTCGATTCCGCGCTCAACGAGGGCTCCCGCCTCACCCGCCGCCTGACCGAAAGCGAGAACAGCCTGACCGCCACGCGCGCCCAACTCGGCAAGGTCGAGGCAAGTTTTGCCGAGGCCTATGCCGAACGCGGACGGCTCGCCGCTGCGCTGTCCGAAGCCAAAGAACAGCACCAGGCCGATCACAACAGCCTCAACATGCGGCTTGACGCGCTGCAGTCGCGCGCCGCCACCGCCGAACGCTTGCTCGGCGAAGCGCGGCAGAACCTGGTCGCCCGCACCGAGGAGGCGCGCGCTTTCGACCGCAAGGCGGTGGAAGCGACGATCGGCCGCAACAATGCCGAAAAGCGTCTGGCGCAAATCGAAGACTCGCACGACGCGCGCGAGCGTCTGATCAGGGATCTTGAGCAGGCGCGCGCGGCGTTGACCGAGCGGACAACCGCGCTGACCAAGACGCTGAAGTCGCGGGAGACCGCTATGACGCGCGCCGAGGAAAAACTCGCGGCCCTGACTGATCGCAACGCCCATCTCGAAGCCGACATCCAGATCAGCCGCACCAATATCGAAAAGCGCATCGAGGATCTCAGTTCGGCACTGCAACGCGAGCAGATGGAACGCGCGGTCATCGAAGGCGCGCTGGAAGCCGCGCGCAAGGACAATTCGCGCCTGCAAAGCGAGGTCGTCGCCTTGCGTTCGACATTGCGGCGCGGCTTGCCATTCGATGAGGCGCCGATGGCGCCGAATGAGCCGGCCAATGACGAAGCCGCGCAGAGGCCGCGCAAGGGTGCCGACGTCGTGCAGGGCGAAGGCGGCAAATCCTGAGCGCGCTCGCGATGATGTGAGTCGCGCCAAAGCGACTCGCAACCGGTCGCCGCGGAACCTGAAACCAAAGTTCCGCGGCGTTTCTTAAAATAATTTCATAATTCGGAACGGGCGGCGCGGCCGCCGCGTTTCCCCTCGGGTGGCGCACATCTGCTGCGCCGCTTTTCGCAATTGTGACACGAGGAGAAAAACCGATGCTCAAACAGAACTCTCACCGTTGCCGCGCTGGCCGCGGCGCTCGCCACGCCGGTCTTCGCGCAAAGCTCGATGACAACCAATGCGCAAACCCCGGCGCCAAAAATGAGCGCCAGCCAAAGCGCCGATACTTTCATCCAGCAGCAGCAGGCAACCGATTGGCGCTCATCGAAACTGGTCGGCGCCGGCGTCTATGGCGCGGACAACACCAAGATCGGCGACGTCAATGACGTGCTGATCGGCAGCGACGGCAATGTCCGCGCCATCGTGATCGGCGTTGGCGGATTCCTGGGCGTCGGCGAAAAAGACATCGCCATTCCGTTCAATGGGCTCAGTGTTCAGCGCAAGGCCGGCAGCGCCTCGATCGACAAGATCACGGTGGGTTACAACAAGGACCAGCTGCAGAACGCGCCGAAATTCGCCTATTACCAGGCCTCCGGGTCGCAGACCACGGGATCGGCCTCGAGCGGTTCCTATAGCAACAGCACGATGAAGAAATAACGGCTCGCTTTTGCCGTGTTGGCGCCCGGCTTTGCGGCCGGGCGCTTTTTTGCGCCGGAGCGGCCCATGGCAAAAGCGCCGCCAACCCCCATATCGGACCGCATGCGGCAGCTGTTGATCATTGTCCCCCTGTTTGCCCTGCTGGCGGTGGCACTTTGGTTTGCCGGCTCGTCTTGGGAGCATTTTTCCGGCGAGCCGATCCCGGCCTACGGCTATGTCGCCATCGCCGGCGGCGTCATTTTTTCGCTGCTGGTCGGCGGCGGCCTCATGGGCCTGGTGTTCTATTCGAGCCGTCACGGCTACGACGAGGGCAAAGGCGACGACCGTTCCTGACGGCGATTTCAGCATTGCAGGCCCGCGGCAAAATGCGGTCGCGGGGCAGGCGCAAACGCGCTATGGCTCTGCCCCGCCGGCAACAGATTGAGGGGCACGCATGAACAAAACCCTTGTTCAGGAACAATTCGGCAAGACCGCCGCCAGTTATCTCACCAGCGCCCCGCACCGTCTCGGCAAGAGCCTGGAGCGCCTCGTGGCGCTGACCTCGCCGCAGAAAAACTGGCGCGTGCTCGATGTGGCGACCGGCGGCGGCCACGTCGCCTACACCTTTGCCCCGCATGTCGAGCGCGTCTGGGCAACCGACATCACCCAGGAAATGCTCGACATGGTGAAGGCGGAAGCCGCCAAGCGCGGCCTCGCCAATCTCCGCACTACCTACGCCAAGGCCGAGGCACTGCCGTTCGAAGATGCGAGCTTCGATCTGGTCACCTGCCGCATCGCGCCGCACCACTTCGACAGCATCCCCGAATTCCTGGGCGAGGTGCACCGCGTGCTCAAGCCGGGCGGGCTGGTGGCAATCGTCGATAACGTGGTGCCGCTCGGCGCAGTCGGTGACTACGTCAACGCCTTCGAGCGTTTCCGCGATCCGAGCCACCTGCGCTCGTGGACCATGGAGGAATGGCGCGCGGCTTTTAAAGGCGCCGGTTTCGCCATCGGCCACGAAGAGCAGCTCTACAAGCAGATGGAATTCAACAGCTGGGCGGCGCGCCACGATGCCAATATGCAGGCCTTCCTGCGGTCGATGCTTTCGCTGGCGACGCCCGAGGTGAAGGAGGTCTTGGCGCCCGCGGGCGCCGACAGCGACGTGACCTTCCGCCTGTCCGAAGGCCTGTTCATCGCCAAACGCGCGTAGCGCGCCAAGGAACAAGCGCGCATAGCGAAATCGCCGCGATATTTGCCGGCGGCGGCAAAAGTTCAAAACGCGCTGAGGCGAATTACATCTTTGCGCGCTGCTTTTTTTCGCGTGCGGCGGTTTGTAGGCCGGATCCCATTCCGTATGCGCTTCATAGGCCTCGTTCACCAGCCAGCCTCCGACGATGGGGACAATACAGGCGCCGAGCAGGGTGCCGGCTTCCCGCTGCGTCAGCGGACGCTTGAGGACGATGGTCGCGACCATCGGCGAAACTGCGGCGCACGCGATCGTGGTAGCGCCCCAAGCACCCAACTGCGTAAACCCGTGGACATTCTGCCACTTCCAATGCCAGTCATCGAGCGCGAAATAGCCGGCGGTCGCCGCCGCGCCGACGCCGAGGGAAACAACGGCTAGGCGCTTGTCGATATGGTGCGTCCCACCCGCTTCCGCGGCCTGACCGGTGAATGCGAATGCGGCGACGGCCGCGGCAAACAGCGAAACTCTCCTGATCATCACTGGGTCTCCGCAGGCCCGATATGGTGGATCTTGAATTTGTGTGCCGCTGCGTGGGTCGAGTCGAGCACGCGCGCCTTGCGGCGCGACTTTATTCGCAGTGCCGTGGCACGTTTGCATCAGCTCTTTGCCTTTCAGCCCAACCGCTCCGCTCCGGCCCGTCTTCGGCTCCCTCGCCTGCCTTAAGTCATTGAACGAAAGTACTGTTCCGGCCCGGCGCCGGCGCGGATTAGCAATTCGTTAACCATCGGAACTCAGGATTGTTCTAGGATTGCTTTCCAAGGTGATTCGGCGTCGCTTCGGCCGGGCGGATCGGCGCATGAAGGATCCCGCAATGGGCAAATTTGGCGGCTTTCTCTCCCGCAGGCCGGTCATTTCCGAAGCCGCGCCGGCACCAGAACCCGCCAACCCCCTCGAAATCGACGAGGAACTGTTCTCCGCGCTTGGCGCCCGCGTCGGCGGCGAGAACGAAGCGCTGCGCAATCTGTTGCTCAACGCCAGCAACAAGGTCAACGAGCTCGACTCCATCAAGGACGCCGTCGCCAAGCTTGCCGACCCGGTCGCCAAAGCGCTCGCCGCCTACGAGACCGAGAAGTCGGAAAAAGTCGGCCTGCAGGCCGTCCTCAACAACACCCGCACCGCCTACGGCAAGCTGCGCAACGAGATGACCGACCTGGAGAGGCGCCAGGCCGCGACCCATAGCGAATGCCTGATGCTGCGGCAGGAATTGATCGCGACCCAGGACCTGCTCAAGGCGGCGGAGGCGACCAAGGCGGAAATTTCCATCGACGTCGCCGCCCGCCGCGCGCAGATCAGCGAATTGGAAAGTCGCCTCGTCCAGGAGGTTGGCGACAACAATGCGCTGCGCGAGGAGAGCCAGCGGCTCGATGACCGCCTGATGGCCGCGGAAAAGCGCATCGTCGTCCTCGAAGCCGACATCAACAGCGCGCGCCAGCGTCTGCTGATGACCGAGGACGAGAAGCGCGTGCTGCAGGCCTGCCTCGACAAGAGCGTGACCGATGCGGCGCGCCTGTCGCGCAAGCTTTCCGAGACCGAAACGAGCCTCGTCGCCGCGCATGGCCGCCTGCGCAACGTCGAGGCGAACTTCGCCGAAACCAACACCGAGCGTGCGCGGCTCGCGACCGCGCTCGACGAAAGCAACGAGCGCCACGAGCACGAGCGCAACAGCCAGCGCATCCGCTACGAAGCGCTGCAGGCGCGCATCGCCGCCACCGAAAGACTGCTCGGCGAAGCGCGTGAGCATCTCATCGCCCGCGCCGACGAACTCCGCGATTATGATCGCCGCGTCCATGAGATCGCGCTGGCGCGCGACGCCGTGCAGTTGCGCACGGCCGAGCTCGAAGCCGAGCGCATTCGTCGCGACTCCGAGTTCGAGGAGCTGCGCCAGGCGCATATGACCTTGAAGGAACGCAGCGGCGCCCTCGCCCGCGCCTTCAACACCAAGGACGTGGACCTCACGCGCAGCAACGAGACAGCGGTCGCGCTCAAGGGCCGTATCACCGCGCTGGAAAACGAGATCAAGGCCCGCCAGCAGACCAGCGAAAAGGCGCTCGAGGATTTGTCCGCCGCGCTGCGCCGCGAGCAGCACGAACGCGCGGTGGCCGAAGGCGCGCTGGAAACCGGCCGCAAGGACTTCGCCCGGGTGATGCGCGAGGTCATGGCGCTGCAGCGTGATCGCGCCGAGCACGAGCCGGCGCCGAACCCCCGCGCCGCCAACGCCGCCTAGAACTTAAGCCAAGCCGTTGCAGCGCCGGGCGAAATTGCCCGGCACGGCGGCTGTTTGGCGCCTTTTGCGCGCCGCCGATTTTTGATCTGGCGCAAGGTCGGTTTCCACCCATTCTGGCTTTATGCGGCCACCACTCCAGCGGGGGCGCAATCGCTGGTAAGCTATGCCATACCGCGTCAATGACGATCTGCCGCCGTCCGTGCGCAATCATTTGCCTGAGCACGCTCAGGACATTTACCGCGAGGCGTTCAACCACGCCTATGCGGCCCATGCCGGTGAAGCCGACCGCGAACGGCGTTCGCACATGATCGCCTGGGCGGCAGTCAAGCGCAGCTACGTCAAGGATGGCGACATGTGGGTCCACCGCGACGCCTTGTCGGCGCACTAGCTCCCGCACCGCCGGGCCTCCCGTGCCTCCGGCGCGGATGACTGTCCTTGATCGGGACGATAGTACTGCGCACCCGGACATCGACGCGAGACGCAAGCCATGCCGCGCTATATCTTCCATCCCACCGATGGCAAAAATGCTCTGAACAGGATTGAGCGCCTCGTCTCAAGCGAATGAGGACAACAAAGAAGGGCCGCCCTTATCGGACAGCCCTTCCATTGTCAGGCCGTGGCCCGGTTGCGCTGGCGGATCGTCTGCCAAGCGCGCGTGAGCCGGTGACGGATTCAAGTCACCGCGCGTGGACCTCGGTTGAGGCGAGGATCCAGTTCACGTATGCCGGCGACCGCGGCGATAGACAATGAGACACTGGATCACCTCCTTTCGGTTGTTAATGGTGGCACCACTATAAAGAAGCGGCGGCGATTCGGAAGCCTCTCCGCCACGTAACCGCTACCGCACCAACTCCCGCATCGCGCGGTCGAGGCCGTCCAGCGTCAGCGGATACATGCGCCCGCCCATCAGCTGGCGCACCATCTGGATCGAATAGGTGAAATCCCATTCGCGCTCGGGCACCGGGTTGAGCCACACCGCCGCCGGATAGGTGCGCGTGACCCGCTCCAGCCACGCCGCGCCCGGCTCGTCGTTGTAATGCTCGACCGAGCCGCCCTGCGCCGTGATCTCGTAAGGCGACATCGAGGCATCGCCGACGAACACGACCTTGTAGTCGTGCGGATAGGTGTGCAGCACGTCCCAGGTCGCGGTGTGCGCCTGGAAGCGGCGGCGGTTCTCCTTCCACACTTTCTCGTACAGGCAATTGTGGAAGTAGAAATGCTCCATGTGCTTGAACTCGGAGCGCGCCGCGGAAAACAATTCCTCCGTCGCCTTGATGTGCCAGTCCATCGAGCCGCCGATGTCGAAGAACAACAGCACCTTCACCGCATTGTGCCGTTCCGGGCGCATGAGGATGTCGAGATAGCCCTTGTGCGCGGTGCCCTTGATGGTGCCGTCGAGATCGAGCTCTTCGGGCGCGCCGGTGCGGGCGAATTTGCGCAGGCGGCGCAGCGCGATCTTGATGTTGCGGGTGCCGAGCTCGACCTCGTCGTCGAGATCCTTGAACTCGCGCTTGTCCCAGACTTTGACGGCGCGGAAATTGCGGTTGGCGTCCTGGCCGATGCGCACGCCTTCCGGATTGTAGCCATAGGCGCCATAAGGCGACGTGCCGGCGGTGCCGATCCATTTCGAGCCGCCCTGGTGGCGGCCCTTCTGCTCGGCCAGTCGCTTCTTCAGCGTCTCCAGCAGCTTGTCGAGGCCGCCCATGGCCTCGATCTGCTTCTTTTCTTCTTCGGTGAGATATTTCTCCGCGAGCTTCTTGAGCCACTCGGCCGGAATATCGGCCTCGATGCCGTCGCTCAGCAGTTCCAGTCCCTTGAACACATGGCCGAAGACGCGGTCGAACTTGTCGAGATTGCGCTCGTCCTTCACCAGCGTGGCGCGCGACAGGTAATAGAAATCCTCGACCTTGCGCGAGGCAAGATCGGCCTGCATCGCCTGCATCAGCGTCAAATACTCGCGCAGCGTCACCGGCACGCCGGCCTGCTTTAGTTCCTGAAAAAAGGTGACGAACATGAGCCAAGAATTCGCCCTAGCCCGGGTCCCGTCAAGCCGCTATCAAGGCCGCAACGAGCGATAAGAAACGTAAGGCCGGGAGGATTTGAGTTGTTAGCGCGCCACCGCGCCCTGTGGGCGCTTGCCGTCCTGTTGTCGCTGGCTGTGCTGCTCGCCCCCGCGGTCTGGAACGGCTTTCCCCTCCTGCAATACGACACCGGCGGCTATCTGGCGCGCTGGTACGAAGGCTATCTGGTGCCGAGCCGCGCCGTCGTTTACGGCCTCATTTTGCTCGTCGGCGTGCCGCTCGCCTTTTGGCCGGTGCTGCTGGTGCAATCGGCGCTGACGATCTGGATCGTCGCGCTTACGCTGCGCGCGCACGGCCTCGGCAAGCGGCCGCTGCTTTTGCTCGGCGTCATCGCCACGCTGTCCGTCCTCACCACGCTGCCCTGGCTCACCGCCATCCTGCTCACCGACATTTTCTGCGGGCTCAGCGTGCTCGCGCTTTATCTGCTGCTCCTGCGCGGCAACACGCTCAGTCGCGTCGAGCGGCTGGGCCTCATCGCGCTGATCGCCGTCGCCGCCGCCACCCACAACGCCACGCTGGCGGTGCTCATGGTGCTGCTCGCCGCGGCCGCGTGCGTGTGGCTCATCGACCGCAAGCGCATTCCACTCGCCGCACTCGGCCGCGGCGCGCTCACACTGCTGCTGGGAGCGCTGCTGGTGTTCGCCGCCGACCTCGCCGTCGCCAAGCGACTGGCCTGGACGCCGGGCGGCTTCGCTCTCTCTTTCGGCCGCATGCTGCAGGACGGCATCGTGCAGCGCTATCTCGACGACCACTGCCCCGACCCGACGCTGACGCTCTGCGCCTACAAGGATCAACTGCCGCACAATGCCGACGTCTGGTTCTGGGGCAGCCCGCTGTTCGACAGGCTCGGCCGCTTCGCCGGCCTCGGCCCCGAGATGGAGAAGATCGCGCTCGCCTCGCTCATCGACTATCCCGGCATGCAGATCACCACGGCCGCCGCCGACACCGCCGAGCAACTGATCGACGTGCACACCGGCGAAGGCGTCGTCAAATGGGTCTGGCACACCTATTTCATCATCGCAGCACTACACGCCGCAGCTCGTGCCGGCGATGTGGGCGGCGCGCCAGCAGAAGGGTGAAATCTCCTTCACCGCGATCAACGCCGTGCAATATCCGCTCGGGTTGATCGCCATGGCGCTGCTGCCGGCCATCATGCTGATGGCGGCGCGCAAAATGCTCCCCGCCGCGACGTGCGAATTGGCCGCGACCGTCACGCTTACCCTTCTCGCCAATGCCTTCGTTTGCGGCGCCTTGTCCAACCCGCATGACCGCTATGGTGCGCGCGTGGTCTGGCTTGCCGTTTTCGTGGTCGTTCTCGCAGGCGCTGAATTCGCCATGCGGCGTCGCCGTAAGAGTTGAACAAAATCGACGCGTCCGTATTATCGTTGTGCGGTGCAACGGGGCTGGACATGGCGGACGTGACGGTGACCGGGCTTGCCGCGCAGGGCGATAGCGCCTCGCGCCCGGCCCCGCGATCAGGCTTTGTGCCCTGGACCCTGTCAGGCGCCGCCATGCTGCTGGTGCTGGTCGCGCCGGCGCTGTGGAACGGCTTTCCCCTCATCTTTCCCGACACCGGCGGCTACATCACCCGGCCGCTTGAAGGCACGCTCGATCTCGGCCGCTCGGCGCTTTACGGGCTGTTCTTGGTCGCCGGCCTGCCGCTCGCCTTCTGGCCCGTCGTCATTGCCCAATCGGCGCTGACCATCTGGCTCGTCGTGCTCACGCTGCGCGCGCACGGGGTTGGCGGCAGGCCGTGGCTCGCTTTCGGCATTGTCGCGCTGCTGGCGGTTGCCACCAGCCTGCCCTGGCTCGCCGGCCAATTGCTGCCCGACATCTGGTTTCCCGCCGCCGTGCTGGGGCTCTATCTGCTGGTGTTCCGCGACGCCCGGCTGGCGCTGTGGGAGCGCTGCGCGCTTGTCGCGGTGATCGCCTTTGCCATCGCCAGCCACATGGCGGCCGCCGGCCTCTGCGTCGGACTTGTCGCAACGCTGTGGCTGCTCGGCCGTTTTCCTCGGCTTGATTTGCCGAAGCCGCGCCTGACCTTCGCCAGCGGCGCGGTCGCCGCCGGCATCCTGCTGTGCCCGATGTCGAACTGGGCCATCACCGGCAATTTCGCCTTCACGCCCGGTGGCTCCAGCTTCCTGTTCGGCCGCCTGGTCGAGGACGGCATCGTCGCCCGCTATCTCGAGGATCGTTGCCCGGATCCGGCGCTGCGCCTGTGCCCTTACAAGGCGGAGCTAGCCGACTATGACGCCGATGACTGGCTGTGGGATCCCGACTCGCCCTACCGCAAGCTCGATGGCTGGGAGGGGTTCGGCGGCGGGGAGCGCGACATCATCCTTGCCACGCTGGTCGACTACCCGCTGCTGCAGATCACCGCCGCCGTCAGCGATATTTTCGATCAGCTCACCTCGTTCCAGACCGAAGTGAGCCTCGACGACAATGCGCCGACCATCGGCGCCATCACCGAATGGACCCCACAGCTGCTTCCGCAGCTGATGGCGGCACGGCAGCAAAACGGCCGCATCGATGTCGACGCGCTCAACCTCATCCATGTCCCGGTTGCGGCGCTGGCCATGGCCGGACTCATCGCCGCGCTCATCTTTCGCCGCCGGCTGCAGCTTGCGCCGGAGACAACCGCGCTCGCCGCCACCGTGCTGCTGGCGCTGTTCGTCAATGCGGCGATCTGCGCGGTCTGCTCGCATGCGGTGGACCGCTATCAAAGCCGGCTGACGCCGCTCGCGCTGTTCGCCCTGGCCTTGCTGGCGATCGACTATTGGCGCCGCGCCCCGTCCGAACCCCGGCTTGGGGCGCCGCACGATTTGTCCTAGAGTTCTCAGCCGATTTATTTCAGGAGCCCCTGCCGATGGCTGATGCCGCCGTGTTGCAACAACTCGCGCCCACGGGAAAATTGCGCGTCGCCATCGCGGTCGCGCCCACGCCCTCCGCGCAATTCGCCATCAAGGATGGCGCAGACTTCAAAGGCGTCGCCGTCATGCTCGGTATCGCGCTGGCGAAAAAGCTCGGCGTCGAGGCGCAAATCATCTCGCACCAGGCTTCCGGCGAAATCCAGAATTCGGCGGCCGACAACAAATGGGACGTCGCCTTCTTGCCGGTCGACGAGGAGCGCAAGAAATTCGTCGATTTCGGCAATGCCTATCATCTGCTGCAGAGCACGTTCCTGGTCGCGCCCGGCTCGAAGCTGCAATCGGTGCAGGACGCCGACGCGGCTGGCATCGGCATCGGCGGCGTCGCCAACACCGCGACCTTCCGCGCCGCCACCAAATCGACGCCGAAGGCGACCCATATCGAATTTGCCAAGGTTGATGCCGCGACCGCGGCCATGAACGAGGGCAAGATCGAAGCCATCGCGCTGTCGCGGGAATCGCTGAGCGGGCTGGCGGCCAAGATCCCCGGCTCGCGCATCCTGCCCGACGCTTTCTTGAATTCCTCGACCGCAGTCTGCGTGCCCAAGGGCAAGCCGGCGGCGCTCGCTTATGTCAGCACCTTCATCGAAGAGGCCAAAGCCTCCGGCCTGGTGCGCAACGCGCTCGACGAAATGGGGCTTAAATCGTCGATCGTCGCGCCGGCCGGGATGAAGCCTTAGTCTAGGAACCAGAGGAACTATGCCATGAGCGACAGCAGCAACGGACCAGAGCAAAGCGAAGGCGATATCTTCAGCTTCGATCTTTCCGACGAGGCGCTCGAGCGGGCGGCGGACGGAAAGGCCTTGGCCGCAAACCCGACGGTCCCTTCTGCGATCATCTGCATACCGTTCGAGGCGTAAAGCAGAAGGCGTGAGGCGGCTTCGGCTCAATTTTGGTGAGCAAACTCCGGCGTATGGATGTGCTCGGGCCTGATGCCTAAGCCTATCGCGCGCGCGGGCAAGCGGCGCAGCACGGGAAACCAGTTCAAGAACTTGAGCGGTAACGGCAGCGTCGGCCGCTGCGTGGCGGCAAGCGTCGCCGCCAGCACTTTGTTCTGAATTTGCACTTGCAGCCACTGGATCATCCGCATCGGCAAGGTACGCCGCCGCTGCACCGCCGCAAGATGTTCGCTCGATAAGCAATGATCCCTCAGCGGCCCGGCGAGAATATTGGCGGCGGCGACCGCGTCCTGCACCGCCAGATTGATGCCGACGCCGCCGATCGGCGACATCGCGTGCGCCGCATCGCCGATGCACAATAGGCCAGGCTTGTGCCATTGCCGCAACCGGTCGACCGCCACGGTGAGCAGCTTGACGTCGTCCCAGTCTTTGATTTCGCCGGCGCGGTCACGCAGGAACGGCGACATCTTGACGACGGCGTCACGAAAAGCCGGCAGGCCCTTGTCCTTGATGCGGTCAATGCCGCCCTTGGGAATCACATAGGCGCATTGCCAGTAGTCGCCACGGTTGAGCATCACCATCATGCGTCCGGCTTCGAGATGGCCGAAGGTCTCCGTTGAGTTCGACTCGCGCCGCGACAGGCGAAACCAGAGCACGTCGATCGGTGCACCCATATTCTCGACCTGAAACCCGGCGCGCTCGCGCAGCGTCGAATGGCGCCCGTCGCAGCCGATGACGAGATCGGCGCGGATCTCGAGTTCGCCGTCACGCGTTTGCGCCCGCAGGCCGGCGACACGGCCGCCTTCCTCGATCAGGCCGGTTGCTTCCGCATTCATGCGCAGATCGAAAGCCGGATAGCGCTTGCCGTTCTTGGCAAGAAAATTCAGGAAATCCCATTGCGGCATCAGCGCGATGAACCGGCAATGCGTCGGCAGATGCGAGAAATCGGCGATGACCACGCGCTCGTCGCCGACCAGGCCGCTGACGTGGTCAACTCTTTCGTGCGGCAGCTTGAGAAACTCGTCGAGCAGGCCGAGCTCGTGCATGAGCTCCAGCGTTGACGGATGCACGGTGTCGCCGCGGAAATCGCGAAAGAAATCTCTGTGCTTCTCGAGCACGGTGACCGGCACGCCGGCGCGCGCCAGCAAAAAGCCGAGCATCATTCCCGCCGGCCCGCCGCCGGCGACGCAGCATGTGGTCTTGAGCGGACCCGGCGCCATTTAAAGCCTCCAACCGCCCCGCGGAGGAAAGGCTCCAGCCTACCCCTGCTTCTCCGGCGTCGTCACCACAAGCCCATCGAGATCGTCGGTGACCTTGATCTGGCAGGACAGCCGCGAATTCGGCCGCACGTCGTAGCCGAAGTCGAGCATGTCTTCTTCCATCGGCGAGGGTTCGCCGGTCTTGGCCCGCCAGGCCTCGTCCACATAGACATGACAGGTGGCGCAGGCGCAGGCGCCGCCGCATTCGGCTTCTATACCGGGAATGCTGTTGCGGATCGCCGTTTCCATCACCGTCGTGCCGACTTCGGCATCGATGGTGCGCGCGGTTCCGCTGGAATCGATGTAAGTGATCTTCGGCATGGCGGCGGGATAAAGCTGCGCCGGAATTGGCGCGGGCCGCCTCCTATATAGTCATTCCGTGCAGCCCGCCAGTGCGGCGCTTCAAGGCGTCCGCAGCATCTCGACGATGGCGACGCGCGCTTCGTCGACCGCGGCGCCGAGCCGCCCGACGGCGGTATCGCATGCGGATGCGCCTTTCGACGCTGCAAGCTCGGCGGCTTCCGCCGCGCGCGCGACGTTAAGGGCGCCGATGCTGGCGGCCGAGCCCTTCAGCGTATGGGCGAGGCTGGCGACCGCCGCCGGGGCGCTGGTGCCGATCCGCGCCATCAGCAGCATGGCCTGGCGATCGAACAGCTGCAGCACCTCTCCTTCCAGGCGGTGATCGCCGAAGGTGACACGCGCCAGATGCGCACGGTCGATCACCGCGGCAGGTGCCGCCGATGCCGCCTCGGCTGTCGTCGTCGCTGTGTCCATGGCGCCTTCCCGGGAGGGCTCTGTGGCCCTTTGTTGCGGGCAAGTTTGGCCCGTGCAGGGTCAAATCCCGGTAAATTCTGGGCTTGTTCTGGCCTTCACAGGGCGCCGGACTAAGCAGATGGCTAACCGCCTTTTAATTGCGCGGGGCACAACCGCAGGCGCCGCCGCAGCCTTGCCCCAATTTGCAACGCATCATTTTTCCCGCCGTCAAGCCGCCAAACGCAAGTTAACGATGATTAAAAAGTCCTTAACGGCAAGGTTTCCTTCGTGTTGCCAGATGGATAGGATGCCAAAGCCGCGGTTAAGCTTAACCGCGGACCCTTAATGGCTCCAATTCCGCGCGCGTGGCGCGGCCTTCGCGTAGTTATGGTTCGGGCCGTGGCAATAGTCCGGCGTATTAACGAGGCGACGACCGAGATGGCTAATACCCCGCAAAAGTCCAAGGAAGCCAGCCAGGAGGCGCTCGCCGCCGCCATCCACGAGGCCATCGGCATCCGCGACGCCGACCGCCGCTCCGGCAACGGCGGGCCTGACGCCGATGTCGCAGCGCCGGGGACCGCTGACCTGTTCCATGACGATAGCCAGGACGCCGATCGGGGCACCGAGGACGCCGGGCTGCCGCGCGCCGCCAATGACGACCGCGCCAATATCGGCCAGGTTTTGCAGACGCTGCGCCGTCGCCCCTCGCGCCGGCCCTATATCGTCGCCAGCCTTATCGGCGCCGTCTGGGCCGCCGGCGGCATCGCCACCGCGTATCTATTCCGCGGCGAATTGCTGGACCTGTTCGCCAGCCCGCGCCTCGGCTTCGCCGCCGCCGTCGGCACCCTCAGCGCCATCGTCGTGCCGGTGATCTTTTTCTTCGTGCTCGCCCACATGTTTCGCCGCGCGCAGGACATGCGCCTGGTTGCCGAAACCATGGCGGAAGTGGCGATGCGGCTGGTGCAGCCAGAAAGCGCCGCGCGCGAGCAGATCGTCACGGTAGGCCATGCGATCCGCCGCGAGGTCGCCGCCATGGGCGACGGCGTCGAGCGCGCGCTTGCCCGCGCGTCCGAACTCGAAGCCCTGGTGCACAACGAAGTCTCCGCGCTCGAGCGCGCCTATAATGACAACGAGGTCCGTATTCGCGAGTTGCTCACAGAGCTCGTGCACCAGCGCGAGACCCTGGTTGGCCAGGCCGAGCAGGTGCGCGGCGCCATTTCCAGCGTGCATCTCGATCTTGCCAACGACATCACTTCGGTTGGCGATCTGGTCGCCGAAAAGGTCAACGAGGTGGCGCAGCGCGTCACTCGCTCGCTGACCGAGAAGGGTGAGCACATCACGCTGGCGCTTGGCCATGCCGGCGATTCCATGATCGATGCGCTCAGCGAGCGCGGCTCAACGCTGCTCGACCGGTTGGAAACGACCAGCGATCACGCCACCACCGCCATCGCGTCGGCCAGCGACCGCCTTTCCGCCAGCCTCAACTTCAAAACCGAGCACGTGCATGACGAGTTCGCCGATCTCACCGTCCGCCTGCAGCAGATGATGAGCGCGCGGCTCGACCAGGTCGCGCAAGGCTTCGCGCAGAAATCGGCGAACCTGATCGAGATGATGGGCTCACGCTCGCAGACGCTCAGCGATTCGATCGCCGAAACCAGCAACCGTATGGTCGACAATATCTCGGCTCGCGCCGAGGAAGTGAATAATACGCTGCGCTCGACGGGAGATTCGCTGGTGCTCGATCTGAGCCTGCGCGGCGGCGATGTTGTTTCCAAAATGGAGCAGACCGGCGCGCTCATCACCGAGACGATCGTCTCGCGCAGCAGCAATATCGCCGACACATTCCGCGACAGCGCCGAGACACTGGTGGCCTCTCTCAACAGCCGCGGCGATGCGGTCAAGGACATGCTGGTCGCACGCCTGCAGGCCTTCGAGGACATGTTCAGCCATGGCGGCACCGAGCTCACCGAGAAGATTTCCCGCGACTCCGAAACGCTCGGCAGTCTGATTATCCGCCACATCACCGAGTTCGACTCGACCGTGAAGACCTACGGCGGCGAACTGGTCGAGCGGCTCGGGCAGCGCACGCAGGATGTATCCGAGGCCTTGCGCAGCTGTATCGACACTTTCGATCAGCGTGTCAGCGGCCACACCAACGAGCTTACCGGCGCACTTGATCAGCGGCTGTCGCAATTCGAGCAACACATCGGCTCTGGCGTGAGCAATATCACCGCGACGCTGTCCAGCAACAGCCAACAGGTCGTCGAGACCCTCGACAAGCGCGTCGCGGCGGTTGCCGATACCATCAATTTGCGCGGCAACGAGGTCGCCGACACGATCAGCGCCAAGATCGGCGAAATCGACCGAGCGCTCGGCGCTCGTGCAGGCGAGGTCGCCAACACTCTCGAAAACCGGATCGGTCGCTTCGAGGAGCTGCTGGTCGGCCGCGCCGAAACGGTCACCGCGCAGATCGAAATGCGCAGCAAGGCCGCCGCCGACGTGCTCAGCGCTCGCATGGAACAATTGTCGCAATCGATCACGGTCAACGCCTCGGAGGCCGAGCGCTCGCTCGGCCAGCTCGCGCTGTCCACCACCGACGCCATTCGCACCAGCGCCGGCGAGGTCGAACGCACGCTGCTTGGCGTCAGCGCCGAAGTTGCCCGCAGCTTCGTCGGCAAGGCCGACGAAATCGCCTCAACGCTGACCCAGCGCGCCAACGAGATGACGATGATCCTGTCCGATCAGGGCGGCAGCGTGGTTGCCGCGATCAGCGAGAAGGGCCAGCAATTTGCCGGCCAGGTCGGCATGGCGACCGAACTCGCCATCAGGTCGATCGAGGAGAAGGGCTTCACCTTCACCCGCACGATGCTCGACAACTCGACCGAAATTGCCCGCACCATCAACGTTGCCGGCGAATCCGCGGTGAACTCGGTCACTCGCGCCCTGAACGAATTGCACGCGACGACGCAGACCGCCGTCGACCAATCGCAGCTCACCGCCAAGGCCACCGTGTCGGAGATGCTGGAAACGCACAATATGCTGCGCGCCGACACCACCTCGCTGTTCGAACGGCTGCGCGAGGCCAATATCATGCTGCAGGAGGTGCTCAGCGGCACACATGAGAACATGAGCGCGCTGGAAAACACGCTGATGCTGCGCGTCTCCGATTTCGTCACCGCCATGAACGAGGTCACCGCCTCGACCGGCGAAGCGACCAGCCGCGTCGAAACCAATATCGGCAGTTTCCGCGACATTACTTCGCGCGTCATCACCGACCTCGGCCAGCTCGCCGATCAGTTCGACAGCCACGGCCGCGATCTGGCCAAGGCAGCCGACATGATTGATCTCAGCAACCGGCGCACCGAGGACACCATCAATGAGCGCCGCGCTTCGCTCGATTCGCTGGTCGCCACGCTCGATATTCGCACCGAAGATCTCGATCAACGCCTCAAGCGTTTCTCCGGCCTGCTCGATGAATCGCTGGAAGCGGCGTCCAGCCGCGCGCGCGATGTCGCCCGCGTGGTCTCGGAGGCGAGCAGCGAGGGTTCGCGCGCAATCTCCGAACAATATGAGCGTGTGCGCGAAAATACCGAAGATGAACGCCGCCGCACCGCCGAAGCGATGCGCGCGATCTACGATCAGTCGGCCGGCGATACCCACGCGCTGTTCAAGGAGGCAAACGACCGCTTCGCCGAGGTTCTGGCTGGCATGAAGCAGATGTCGACGGAAATGCAGCGCGAGCTCGAGACCACCCGCGGTGAACTGCGCCGCGGCATCTTCGATCTGCCGCAAGAGACCGCGGAAAGCGCCGCGCAGATGCGCCGCGTCATCGTTGACCAGATCGAGGCGCTCGCCGAACTCAACCGCATCGTCGCCCGGCACGGCCGCAATCTCGACGCGGTCGAGCCCCTGCGCCGACCGTCGCGCGAAGAGCCGACGCTTGCGATTGTCGGCGGCCGCACCGAAGTGGCGCCGACGCGGAACGAACCGCCGCCGCGGCCAACTCCGCCACGCAACGAGGGTGCCAACTTTGCGCCGGCACCGCGCCGAAGCGAAACACCCTCGCTCACTCCAGTGCAGCCGCCGACCGGCCGCGGCTGGCTCACCGACCTGCTTAACCGCGCCTCACGCGAAGAAAGCGAGCCCGAGCGCGAAGTTCAGCGCGAAAGCGTCCGCGAAACCGCGCGGGCCAGTGACGAGCGCACGCCGCGGCACTCCATCGAGTCGCTGGATTCGCTCTCGGTCGATATCGCACGCATGATCGACCACGACGCCGCCGCCGACCTGTGGGATCGCTACAAGCACGGCGAGCGCAACGTCTTCACGCGCCGGCTTTACACGTTGCAGGGGCAGAAGGCCTTCGACGAGATCCGCAAGAAGTATCGCTCCGATCGCGAGTTCAAGCTGACCGTGGACCGCTATATCAGCGAGTTCGAACGTCTGCTCGAAGAGGTTTCGCGCGACGATCGCGGACAGGTGGTGGCGCGCACCTATCTCACGTCGGAGACAGGCAAGGTCTATACCATGCTGGCGCATGCCGCCGGACGGTTCGACTCATAACCCCGCCGTTAACAAGCAGCACGAATAACAGGTGCGGTTCCGTAGCGGCGCCGGCCTATGGTTATGCTGCCGCTCGACATAAAAATTTCGAATTGCCAGCAGCCGCTATCTATCGGATAGTAATTCATCTAACGGCCGCGCAGCGGCACATGCAGACGTGAATAATTGGCGTTCTCTGCCGTCGAATGACACCGGCAAGGCAGAGCGGAGGTTGAACAGGCGTTCGTAAGCGCCAATGACAATGACGGCAATTCTGGGAGGAAAATGCCATGTTCAAGCGTGAATTTTTAACGCGCGGTTTCGCCGCTGCACTTTTCGTGGCGGCTACTTTTGCATTGATCGGCTTATCGAGCTCGGCCGCCTGGTCGGAGCCAAAAGATATCAAGTGGGGCACCGGGCCGGTCGGTTCTTCGGGCCACAAGGCGTTGGTCGTGCTCGCCGATTTATTGAACAAAGAGATGCCGGAGTTTCGCATCAGCGTGTTGCCCTATCCCGGCGCCGTCGGCACCGTGAAGGGCTTCGCCACCGGCGATATCAACGGCTATTACGGCTCGGACGTTGCACTGAAAGAGCTCGTCAACGACTCCGGGCGCTTCAAAGGCTTCAAAGACAAGGTCAAGGTGCAGCCCGTCCAGTCGTTCTGGTGCTACACCCTCGACGTCGGTCTCGCCATCAAGGCCAGCGACCTCGGCACCATCAAGAGTTGGGCCGACCTCAGCGGCAAGCCGGTCTACACCGGACCACTGCCGTTCGACACGCGCCTGCATTTGGAAAATGCCTTGGCTGCCGCCGGCGTCAAGCACATCTACAAGCAGGTCGATCTGTCCACCGCCGGCTCCCAGCTTCAGTCCGGCTCAATCAAGGGCATGATCATCTATGCCGCCGGAGGCGAGACGCCGGCGCCGTGGATCGCGGAAGCTTCGCTTGCGGTCGATTGGGCGGCGCTCAATCCGACCAAAGATGAACTCGCCAAACTAGAGGCGGCCGGCTTTGCCACTGAAGAGGTGAATCCGGCGAACTTCCACAAGAAGCAAGAAGGCACCAGCAAAGTCACGTTGCTGCCCTTCTATTGGGGCTTCGACCTCGGCATGAGTGTCTCGACCGACGAGATGTACAAGATGCTGAAGATCATCGAGCAGCATGCCGACGAGCTCGCCAAGGCCGACCCAAGCTACAAGCAGATCGGCGGCGGTCAAATGGCGGCTTTCCAGAAGAAGGCGCTGGAATCGACCTACAAACTTGTGCCGATCCACCCGGGCCTTGCGAAGTACTTAAAAGAAAAGAACCAGTGGGACGCCAAGTTCGACTCGCACGTCGCCAAGGCCACGATGTAAGGGGCTGAACCTTGCTCAACTGACATCACGAGGCGGGCGTGGACACGCGCCCGCCTCGCTTGCGTAAAACAATCGGGGGTCCGCCATGACCGATACGCCGTCGCAATCGTGTCCCCGTCCGCCGCTCGCACTTGACTGCATCTATTATGCAGTCGCGATCGCGTTCTCCATTTATATGCTCAACTACTATTGGACCGGCGCCAATGGCGAAACCTTTCTCGCGCTCGGTGCCATCCCCATCACCTATGTGCTGTTTACACTGCAGTCGCTGCGCGAGAACGATCTCTATCCGGCCTTGCCGCGCGCGGCCAACTACGTGATCGCGACCGTCTACTGCGTCTTCTCGATCTATTGCTCCTATTACATGGTCACCAACTATGTCGCGCTTGGCACCGAGCGGATGGGCATGTGGGACAATTCCGACCTCATCGTCGGCGGCTTGATGACGCTCTTGATCATCGAATACGCGCGCAAGCGGCACACGCCGCTCTTCATCCTCAACATCATTCTCGTGCTGTACGCAGTCTACGGCTACGTCGTGCCCGGCATGTTCCATCACGCCGGCCTGTCCTGGGAGCGCGTGATCGCGGCCAGCAGCGTTGAGATGGAAACGGGCATCTTCTCGCGCCTGCCGCAGATCGCGCTCACCGTCATCGGCTCGTTCCTGCTGGTGCTGAGCCTGCTGCGGGGGTTCGGCTGCGTCGACTCGCTGCTGCGCGCAACCAAGCGCGTCGCGCTTAAATCGCCGCATGCCATCCCGCAGTCGGCGGTAATTGGCTCCATGGCGATCGGCACCGTGTCGGGCTCGGGTGCCGCCAATTCGATCACCGTCGGTTCCGCTACCATTCCGGCCATGATCCAGGCCGGCCTGCCGCCGGCGACCGCCGCCGCGATCGAAAACTCGTCCTCGATGGGCGGTCAGTTGATGCCGCCGGTCATGGGCATCGCCGCCTTCTTGATGGCCGAGTTTCTCGGCGTCGACTATTTCGACGTGGTGGCGCGCGGCTGGGTACCGGCGCTGATCTATTACATTTCAGTGTCGACGTCGGTCTACCTGCTGGCCACCTTTTACCACACCCACATGGTGGTCGATCCGACCGCCCAACGGCTTGATTGGCGCGACCGGGTCAATCTTGGAGCCTTCGTCTTCGTGGTCGGCGGCCTGGTGACGCTGATGGCGACCATTTTCCTCGCGCCCATGTTCGCCGCGCTCTACATGTTTTGCGCGGCCGGCTTCGGCCTGCTCGTGATCCATTTCGTCGGCACGTTGCGCAACTGGTCGTTCCGCGAGTTCATCCTGCCGCTCAAGCGCGTGCTCGATTCCTACGTCGACATGATCACCGACATCGCGCTGCTTTTGGCAACGCTGTCGGTGATGACCGGCGCGCTGGTCATCACCGGCGTGCCGACCAAGCTCGGCTCGCTGCTGGTGGACGCCGCCGGCATCAACATGGCCGCCATGGTGGCAATGGCCTTCATATTCGGCGCCATCCTCGGCTGCGGATTGCCGCCGGCGCCGGTGTATATCCTGGTCGCCATCGTGATCGGCCCGCCTTTCATCAAGGTCGGCGTCAATCCCTGGGTGGTGCACTTCTTCGCCTTCTTCATCGGCGTGTTCGGCGAGCTGACGCCGCCGACCTCGATCACCGCTGCAATCACGGCGAAAATCGCCAACGCCTCGTTCTACACGACGCTATGGCGCTCGGTGCAGATCTGCGTGTCGCTGTTCACGCTGATGGCCGGCGTCTTCGTGCACCCCGAGCTGGTGGTGAAGCCTGGCCTCGATCAGATGGGCGCCGCCTACCTGGTTCTGGTCGCAACGCTCGGCATCACGTTTACGCTGCAGGCGACCTATTCGGAGACCCGGGTGCTGGATCTCGCCGTGCGCGCGGTCTTGGCCGCAATGTCGCTCTTCGTGCTGTTCTCGTTCTACGACATCGCCTCGGACATCGTCTCGGTCGGGATCCTGGCGGTGATCGGCTACTGGATCGTGGTGCGGCGGCCTATCGTCGGGGCCGCCGCCCCTGAAACCGTCGTGCTCGGCCGCTCGGGGCTGCCGTCGGCCGCCGCCGGCGGCGCGGCCGAATAGCAAAACTGCTATTTGTTGCTGCCGCTGCCGCCGAAGATCAGTCGGCTCGGATTCTTGTCGAAATTCTTCACCGCCGTGTCGATCGTACCGAGCGTGCGGTGCATGTCGGCGCCGACAATCTCGACCTGCTTGTTCCCGGTATTGAGCAGCCGGTTGAGGTTGGTCGATATCTCCGCGGTACGCTCGTCGAGATTGTCGGAAAGCGTGCGGATCGACTTCGCCGCCTCGTTAAGCTTGCCGCCCTTGCCATCATCGCCGCCGGCGAGGTCCTGAACACCCATGACGATCTTGTCGAGGCGGTCCGAATTGCGCGCCAGCGCCTGCGTGAACGTATCGATGTTCTTCAGCGCGTCCTTGACGGTGTCCTGATTGGTGGCGATGAAATCGTCGAGCCGGCGCAACGTGTCACGCGCGGCTTGCGTGAAGTCGAGTGTAGCGGCGGGAGGCGCGGTCAGCGTCGCCGGGCTGCCCTTGGAAGTTTCCAGGATCGGCGAGTCCGGTGTGCCGCCCTTCAGCGCGATCTGGGCGACGCCGGTCAGGCCCTGAAATTCGAGGCCGACCTCGACGTCAGAATGAATCTGCACGTTCTTGTCAATGTTGACCAACGCCGCGACCTCCTTCGGCCGCTGCGGGTCGAGCCTGAGGCCGTTCACCTCGCCGACCTGGATGCCGTTGAGCAGCACGTTCGCACCGGTATGCAGGCCCGCGACCGAGCCCTGGAACACAATACGGTAGGGCACACGCTCGCGCGTGGCGCCCACGTTCTGGAACCAGTAGACGAAGCCGAAAATGCCGGCGATCACCGTCAGCGTGAACAATCCGATCAGCACGTAGCTTGCTTTGGTTTCCATCGATCTCGCCGGCTAAACGTTCAACGTCACTTGCACTTTGTTGTCCTCATGCGAGCGCTTTCCGTGGAAATAGGCCCTGAGCCACGGATGCGCGGACGCAAGCATCATCTCCATCGACCCCGCCGCGATGATCTTGCCCTGCACCAGCACCGCGATGCGGTCGCAGACCGTATGCAGGCTGTCCAGATCGTGGGTTACCATGAAAACTGTGAGACCCAAAGTGCGCTGCAAAGTGGCGATCAGCGTGTCGAAATCGGCGGCGCCGATCGGATCGAGGCCCGAGGTCGGCTCGTCGAGAAAGACAATATCCGGATCGAGCGCAAGCGCGCGGGCGAGCGCCACGCGCTTGGTCATGCCGCCGGACAGCTCGGAGGGGAATTTCTCGCAGACGTCGGCGTGCAAGCCGACCAGCTCCAGCTTGGCGACGACGAGGTCGTCGAGCAGCCGGTCGGAAAGCCGCAGGTATTCGCGGATCGGGAATTGGATGTTTTCCCTCACGTTCAATGAGGAGAACAGCGCCCCCTCCTGGAACAGCACGCCCCAGCGCCGTTCCACCGCCTGCCGCTCGGGTTCGCCGGCCCCCGCCATATCGACGCCGAACACTTTGATCGTGCCCTCGCGCTTGGGCAGCAGCCCGATAATGGTGCGCATCAGCACCGACTTGCCGGCGCCGGAGCCGCCGACGAAGCCGAGAATCTCGCCTCGGTAGACGTCGAGGTTGACCTTGTTGAGCACGACCTGTTCGCCGAAGCCAACCACGACATCGCGCACTTCGATGATTGCGTCCTTGCGCGGGTCCTTCAAGTCTTGCGCCATCGCTCACATCCCGATCGATGCGAAGAAAATTGCAAACAGGCCGTCGAGCACGATGACAAGGAAGATCGATTCCACCACTGACACGGTGGTCTGCATGCCGAGCGACTCGGCTGAGCCCTTCACCGCCATGCCCTCGACGCATGCCACCGCCCCTATCACCAGCGCCATGAACGGCGCCTTGATCATGCCGACCTCGAAGGTCTGCAGCGAGATCGCTTCCTTCAGCCGCTGAATATAGATTGCCGGATCGATATGCCCGTAGAACCAGCACACCAGCCCGCCGCCGTAGAGCGCCGCCATGGCGCCGAGAAATGTGAGCAACGGCACGGCGATGATCAGCGCCAGAATGCGCGGCAGGATCAGTACCTCGATCGGATCGAAACCCATGATACGCAGCGCGTCGATTTCCTCGCGCATCTTCATCGAGCCGAGTTCCGCGGTATAGGCGCTGCCCGAGCGGCCGGCCACCATGATGCACACGATCAATACACCGAGCTCCCGCAGCACCAGGATGCCGAGCATGTCGACCACGTAGATGTCGGCGCCGAATTTGCGGAAATGAAAAATGCCTTGCTGGGCGATGATGCAGCCGATGAGGAAGGTGATCAGCAGGACGATCGGCACGGCGCGCCAACCGACATTGTCGACATGATGCACCATCGAGGTAAAGCGGAAGCGCCGCGGCCGCGCCATGACTCGCAGCAGCGCAATCACCACCGCGCCGAGCATGTTGACGATGTCGGCAAAGCCTTGCCAGACGAACACGACACTCTCGCCGATCGAGGCGATGGCGAAGAGCGGTCCGTGGCCGCCCAGATGCGCGGGCGCTTCCTCCGGCGGCAAGGTATGCAATTTATCCAGCAGCGTGCGGTGGTCGTCCTTCAGCCCGAGCACATTCGTGGCGCAGCCGCGGCTGGCGAAATCTCGCTCCAGCCGTTCCAGGAGCAAGGCGCCGTAAGTGTCGAGCCGCTCCACTCTGCTCATGTCGATATCGACGCGGCGGAACGTTCCACGCTGGCGCGTCTGCGTGTCGATCAGCGCCTCAAGCTTCCGCGCGCCGGTTGCCGTCCAGGGGCCGCCGGCAGCGAGCCGAAGTCGTTCCCCGTCGGTTGTGCTTTCAAGCAGGGCGTCGCTCACGCGAATGGCCTCATGGGCGGGAACCCGGCGCGGCCGCGGGCGGAAGCAGATTTCTCCTCGGACTGCTTGCGGCGGCCACCCCGATTCGGGGGAAACTGAAGCTGATACTTGACCATCGCGCGCGAACCTGTCGAGGGTTTAGCCTAAGCGTCCACCATAGCCCAAGCCATTGAATTTGTCGCCAAACCTGCCCCTGACCCTATCCCTCGCGATCGAACGCTGGCCGATTGCCGGTTCCTTTTCGATCAGCCGCGGCGCCAAAACCGAGGCCGTCGTGGTGGTTGTGGAGCTGGGCGATGGGGCGGCGCGCGGGCGCGGCGAATGCGTGCCCTACGCCCGCTATAACGAAAGCGTCGAGGCCGTGATGGCGGCCATCGAGGCTATGCGGCCGCGACTGGCCGCCGGCCTCGACCGGGCTGGCCTGCAACAGGCCATGCCACCGGGTGCCGCACGCAACGCCCTCGATTGCGCGTTCTGGGACCTCGCGGCCAAGCGTGAAAGGCGCCCGGTGCATGAACTCGCCGGGCTTGCGGTGCCACACGCGGTCACCACCGCCTATACGATATCGCTGGCGGCGCCCAGAGACATGGCCAAGGCGACGGAAAAAGCGGCGTCCCGCGCTCTGCTCAAGGTGAAGCTCGGCGCGCCCGGCGATGCCGAACGCATCGCCGCCGTGCGCAAGGCGGCGCCCAAGGCGACGCTGATCGTCGATGCCAACGAGGGCTGGGATGAGGTGGTCCTTGCCGCCAACCTGGCGGCGTGCGCACAGGCGGGCGTCGTGCTGGTCGAGCAGCCTTTGCCGGAAGGCCACGATCAGGCCCTCGCCGCGCTGCAGCGGCCAATCCCCATTTGCGCCGATGAGAGCGCGCACGGCCTTGCCTCGCTGCCGGCACTCGCCGGCAAATACGATGCGGTCAACATCAAGCTCGACAAGGCCGGCGGGCTGACCGAGGCGCTGGCGATGGCCGCCGCGGCCGAGCGCATGGGGCTGACCATCATGGCCGGCTGCATGGTGGCGACCTCACTCGCCATGGCGCCGGCCATGCTCATTGCGCAAGCGGCGCGCTTCGTCGACCTCGACGGCCCGCTGCTGCTCGCGCAGGACCGTGACCACGGTCTGCGTTACGCCGACAGTCTCGTTTATCCGCCGGAGCCGGCGCTCTGGGGCTAGACCGGCGCGCGCCTGCCGATTGATCCTGGTCAATGCGGCAATGCGCGGTCGCGGCTATTTGCGTGACCATGTCGAGCCAGAGCTCCATCACTGAACGCCTGCTCGCCCACGCTAGGCTTTGCCGGCAAATGGCGAGCCAGACGTGGAACGAAGAGATCGCCAGAGAGCTGCGCAAGCTTGCTGAGGACTGCGCGCGCGCGGCTGCCGAGACAAAGGCTGCGCTCAATTAGCTATTTATTGCCGCCATCGGTTCCGGCACGGAACCTGAGCCGTCAACAAGCGCCTGCACCGGTTCACGAAATTTTACCCGCTTATTTAGTTAACCAAACCTTTCCCCAGCCACTAGGAATGGCTTAGACTTCGGCGACAATACGCGAAAGCGGCCGCTAAGGCTGCGGGGGTGGCGTCGAGCGGGGACGGGGTTCGCATGCGTATTCGCGGCTTGGTTTTTGCTGCCGGATTGCTGGCGTCGGGCGTGTCGTCGGCATCCGCCACCATGCTCATCGCCGAAGACCGCGGCGGACAGATCGGCCACTACCTGCAGGCCTTCGCCATGCTGCGCTCCAGCGGCGAGCACATCGTCGTGGACGGCAACTGCCTGTCGGCCTGCACGCTGGTGCTCGGCCTCATTCCACGCAACCACATGTGCGCGACGCACCGCGCGCGCTTCGGGTTCCACGCCGCTTGGATGCCCGATGCCGACGGCCACCCGGTGACCAGCGTCATGGGAACGCAGGCGCTGTGGAATATCTACCCGAGTAAAGTGCGGCGCTGGATCAGCCGCCACGGCGGTCTGTCGCGCAGGATGATCTACATGCAGGGCCGCGATCTTACCCGTTTCGTCCCTGCCTGCGGCTCGACACAGGAGGCGCGTTCAGAGCGGCGCCAATCGCCGCCCAAGTTGATACGCTACGAAAGCGCAAGCGCCGCCAGCGACAGCCGCTAACGCCATCGCCGCATAGGCGAGCCCGCCGAACGCAGCATAGAGCACTCCTGATAGCCCCATCGCGCCTGCCATGGCCGCGCCCGCGGCGACGGCGAGATAGCCCTGCGCGCTGGCGCTTTGTCCGGGTGGCGCACTGCGGGCGACGAAATTGAGCGCGCCCAGATAAGTCGCGCCAAACGACAGTGCGTGCAGCAATTGCAGCCACGGCAGCAGCAGGATCGGCGGGTTGAGCGCCATCGCCGTCCAGCGCAGCGCGGCGCCGCCGGCGCCGATCATGATGAGCACGGCCGGCGTCACTGCCGGCGGCAAACGGCCGGAAATCGCGAACAGCACGATTTCGGCAATGACACCCAGCGCCCACAGTCCGGCAATGGCGCTGCCGTCGAGGCCGGCGCCGCGCCATTCCAACGTCGAGAAGCCGTAATAGACCGCATGGCTCGCCTGGATCAGGCTTGCCGCCGCCAGCACGGCAATGAAAGCTGGATCGCGCAACAGGGCCTTGCGCGGCTGCGCCGGCGCGGATGGCGGCGCGGCACCCGGCGGCAAAGGCGCCAGCGCAAACGACGCCAGCGCCCCGGTGAGGATCGCGGCCACAATCAGCCAGATCAGGTCGCGGGCCGGCAAGACGTCGCTGACAAAACCGGCGGCGAAACTGCCGCCGACGAAGGCCACCGAGCCCCACATGCGCACCGGGCCATAGGCCCTGCCGTGCGCGCTCAGGCCGCGCAACGCATAGGCATCGATCAGCGGCAGCACCGGCGCGAAGGCGAGCGAAGCGAGGATATAGGTGGCGATGATCGCCGGCGCGCCGTCGGCAAGGCCAACCAGCGCATAGGCTGCGAAACTGGCGCAACTGGTGACGATGATGGCGCCGCGCAGCCGGTCGTAGCGGTCGGCGGCCCGCGCGGCGACCAGAATGGCAAAAACGCGCACGAACATGGGGATCGCCAGCACCGCCCCGATAACCTGCGCGTCCAGCCCCTTGGCCTTCAGCCAGACCGGGAAGAACGGCAGCTGGATGCCGATGACGATGAAAGCGGCGGCGTAAAGCCCTGCGAGGCGCCGGGCAAAGCCAGATTTCGGTTCGGACAGGGCCCGCATAACGCCTGTTGCTGGTTGCGAGAAGAGCGCTAGCCGAATCAAGCGGGCTGATTGATAAACTGCCCGCCCAGGGATTGCACATGGCGAGCGAAACGCAGGCGCTGGCGATCCGCCCGGCAAAGCCGAGCGCGGACGACTATAGCATCCTGTACGCGGCACTGGAGGCAAGCGCGCGCGGGCGTGCCTTCTTGAGCGAATACGCACGGCGAAACCGCGCCGCCGACACCCAGGTTCTGCTCGCCTCGCTCGACCGCCTGGACATGCACATCCGCGGCGACGCGTCGGTGGCGCAGCATATCCGCGCGGAACTGCGCACCTTGCTCGCCGCCATCCGGCTTGCCCGCCCCGACATCGATGGAGATCAGCCGCTGGGCAAAATGACGATGTTGACCCAGTTGGTCGATGTCCTGGAGGAGCGGATCAGCGCTTTGGTCGACGTCAGGACCGCCGATTTTCAATCCGCACGGCCGCAGCTTGCCGTGGTGCCGCCGGCAGACGAGCCGGAATTGCCGATCCCCTCTCCCGCCGCGCAGCCGCCGGCCATCGCCGTGGTGCGGCAGCGGACCGAGCCGCTCAGCAGAGCCGCGATCATGCCGGAGGTGAATGTGTTCGAAGCCGGCGCCGGGCCCGCAAAAGCCGCGGCGAAGACGGGCACCGAAGCGCCGAGCGCCGAACGATTGCGGCTGCTGGCGCCGATCATGGCCTTGAGCGAGCACGAACGCCTGGCGCTGTTTTCCTGATCGGCGCTAGGGCGCGATCAGCTTGGCGAACAGGTCCGGATCGACATTGGCGCCGGACAGGATGCCGACCACCACCTTGCCTTTCACGTCGAGCTTGCCGGCGAGCAGCGCCGCAAGCCCGATGGCGCCGCCCGGCTCGACCACCAGTTTCAATTCATTGAAGGCATAGCGCACCGCACGCCCGACCTCGGCATCGCTGGCGGCGATGCCCTGCCCGATCAGCTTGCTGGTGATGGGAAAGGTCAGCTCGCCCGGCGTGTTGCTCATCAGTGCATCGCAGATGCTGCCGGAGAGCCGCGGATTGGCCTCGCGCCGGCCGCTGACGAAGGAGCGCGCGGTGTCGTCGAAGCCCTCGGGCTCGACGGTATAGAACTTCGCCGTCGCGACGCGCGCCTTCACGCCCAGCGAAATGCCGGCGGCGAGCCCGCCGCCGGAGGCGCCGACCACCACGATCTCCGGCTTGAGCCCGAGGCGATCGAGATCCTCGACGATCTCGGCGCCGATGGTGCCCTGGCCGGCGATGATCAGCGGGTCGTCATATGGCGGAACCAAAGTGGCGCCGCGCTCGGCGATGATCTTTTCCGCTATCGCGGCGCGGTCCTCGGTATCGCGGTTGTAGGGCACGATCTCGGCACCGAGCGCCAGCGTGCGCTCGCGCTTGGCCTTCGGCGCGTCGCTCGGCATCACGATGGTGGCGCGCATGCCCAGAAGGCGCGCCGCCGCCGCCACGCCCTGCGCGTGGTTGCCGGACGAATAGGCGACCACGCCGGCAGCACGCCGCTCGGGCGGGATCGAGGAAACCTTGTTATAGGCGCCGCGGAACTTGAACGAGCCGGTGCGCTGCAACGTCTCCGCCTTGAGATAGACGCGCGCGCCGAGGAGATCGTCGAGCACCGGCGCGTTGATCAGCGGCGTGCGCACGGCGATGCCGGCGAGCCGCTTTGCCGCCGCCTCGATATCGGCGGCAGTCGGCAGAATCGTGGTGTCGAGCAGGCCCATGGGCTAAGGCTAACGCCGCAACGCCGATGGGGGCAATAGCGGGCAACGAATGCGCTTCCCCTCTCCCCTTGTGGGAGAGGGTGGCGAACCGGAGCGCAGCGAGCGCGGGTGAGGGGGTCGGTGCAAGCTCAATCCCCCTCACCCGCCCTCGCTTCGCTCGGGCACCCTCTCCCACAAGGGGAGAGGGAAAGTGAGTCCGCGGCTGCGCCTCTACGCCGCCTTCTCTTTTCCCCGCCTGAAGCGCTGCTTGAGCCGCGTCATGCGTTTGAGCTTTTCCGGCATGGCGGCGTGCGTGGCGTTCGCCACATGCTCGAGGAAAATTCGCGCGCTTTCTTCCCAGGTCATGCGCAGCGCGAAGTCGCGGCAGTCGTCGCGTGAAATCTCGAGCGCGGCCAAACAGGCGCGCTGCAAATCCTCATCGAGCGCCCCGACCGGCGCCTCCCCGATCACGTCACGCGGCGCCGCGGCGGGAAATGCCGCGACCGGCACGCCGCTGGCCAGTGCCTCGAGCAGCACCAGCCCAAAGGTGTCGGTGCGGCTTGGGAACACGAACACATCGGCGGCGGCATAGATCTCGGCCAGCGCCTCGCCCTGCCGGCTGCCGAGAAAAACCGCATCGGGATAGGCTTTCGCCAGCTGCGCCCGCGCCGGTCCGTCGCCGACGACGAGCTTGGTCCCCGGCAGCTCGAGCTCGAGAAAGGCCTCGACATTTTTTTCGATCGCCAGCCGGCCGACAGTGAGAAAGATCGGCCGCGGCCAGGTCACTGTGGCAGCCTCGCGCGGCCGGAACAACGTGGCGTCGACGCCGCGCGGCCACAGCTTCACGTCGTGGAAGCCGCGGCCGGCAAGCTCAGCCACGAGCGTCGGCGTTGCCGCCAGCACCGCGGCGCCGGATGAATGAAAGCGCCACAGCCAGGCCCAGGCCAGCTCCGTCGTCCAGCGTTGCGGGAGCGGCAACCGGCTGGCGATATAGTCGGGAAAGCGGGTGTGGAAGCTGGTGGTGAAGGGCACGCATCGGCGCCGGCAGACGCGGCGCATGGCGTGGCCGATCGGGCCCTCGGTGGCGATATGGACGGCGTTGGGCTTTGCGCGATCGAGCCGGCGCTCGACGTCGCCGGGCTTGAGGATCGCCAGCCGCACCTCCGGATAGGTCGGGATCGGCACGGTCCAGAATTCGGCCGGCGTTACAAATTCGATCTCGGCGCCGAGTTCGCGCGCCTCGCGCGCCATGTGCCCGAGCGTGCGCACCACGCCGTTGACCTGCGGGTGCCAGGCGTCGGTCGCCACCAGAATTTTCATGGGTGCACCCGCTCGAAAATTTGAGGCCGTGCGGCACACGCCAGTTACCTCTCCCATTGGGAGAGGTCGGATCGCGAAGCGATCCGGGTGAGGGGTTACGGAGATCGAGAGTCACGACCCCCCCTCACCCCGACCCTCTCCCCGCCGGGGAGAGGGAGCGCGTTGTGCATTTGGGCGAGGCACAATTCAATCACCAGCCTTCATGCCGCTTGCGGCTGCGCCATCGCCGGGCTCGGCTCGGCGTCCTGGCGCGCGCGGGTCCAGGTGACGATCTCGAAGTGGCCGTTCTGGTTCTCCACCACCGCTGTGCAGCTCTCCACCCAGTCGCCGCAATTGATGTAGCGCAAGCCGAAATCGTCGTGGATCGCCGGCGTGTGGATGTGGCCGCAGATCACGCCGTCGACCTTGTGATGCTGGGCTTCGGTCGCCAGCGCCTTTTCGAAGGCGCCGATATAGTTCACCGCGTTCTTGACCTTGTGCTTGGCCCATTTCGACAGCGACCAGTAAGGCGCACCAAAGATGCGGCGGAAGGCATTGAAAAAACGGTTGGCGGTGATGGCAAAGTCGTAGGCCTTGTCGCCGAGCAGCGCCAGCCAGCGCGCTTGCGTCACCACCAGGTCGAAGATGTCGCCGTGCACGACGAGAAAGCGTTTGCCGTCGGCTGCGACGTGGATCGCGTTCTCCACCACTTCGATGCCGCCGAAATGCGTGCCGTAATAGCCGCGCAGGAATTCGTCGTGGTTGCCGGGAATGTAGATGACGCGCACGCCCTTGCGCGCCTGACGCAAAATTTTCTGCACCAGGTCGTTGTGCGCCTGCGGCCAATACCACGACGAGCGCAGTGCCCAGCCGTCGACGATGTCGCCGACGAGATAAATGGTATCGGCTTCGTGGCAGCGGAGAAAATCAAGAAGCTTGTCGGCCTGGCAGCCGCGCGTGCCCAGATGCACATCAGAGATGAACAGCGCGCGATAGCGTCGCGCTTCCGTCATTCCATCGTCGCTCTGTTGAGGCTCATGCACAGGCGATAGCAAGCGCGCGTCTCGATTTTATGACAGTGTTCTTTACTTTTCGTTAACCATAATTATGCCGCTGCCTGCTGCGTTTCCGCGCGGCGGAACCGCACCAAAGTGTAGACGCCGAAGGGCGGAACCTTGCGCCGCTCGATCAACTCGGCGCCGCCGTGGCTTTGCGCCCAGGCGGCGAGCCGCTGGAACGGAAACTCGGGACGCAGGCCCAGCGCCCGCGCCCTCTCGGCCAGCAGCCGCTCGACCGCCGCCGCCCAGCCGCTCTCCGAATAGAGATGATTGACCAGGATGATCTGCCCGCCCGGCCGCACCACGCGCGCGCATTCCGACAGCACGCGTTCCGGGTCCTCGACCAACGTGATGACGAACTGGCCGACCACGCAATCAAACGTCGCGTCGGGATAGCGCAGTTTGTGCGCATCCATCACCGCAAGACCTTTGACATGCGGGTAGCGGCCGCTGGCGGCGCGCAGCCGCGCCCGCGCGATCATCGGCTCCGACAGGTCGATGCCGGTGATCTCGGTGGTCTCGTCGTAGTCGTCGAAGGAGAGCCCGGTGCCGACGCCGATCTCGAGAATGCGGCCGCCGACTTCGCGCGCGGCGCTGGCCGCGGCGCGGCGGCCGTTGAGGAAGATCGGCCCGCACAGCGCGTCGTAGATCGGCGCCCAGCGGGCATAGGCCTTTTCCATCACCTGTTTGTCGGGATCGCGCAGCATGTGCTCCTCGCGAATCAAGTTGGCGGGCGTTGCGTTCCGGATAGCAAGCGAGTGCGACAGTCAGGCGACACGGCGCGTGGCAGCGCCGCACGATCGTGCGTGATCTGGCCGGCGGCTCAGCCTTGCAGGGAGCGCCGCCATTGACCGGGGCTCACCCCATTCCAGCGCGTAAACACGCGGGTGAAGTGGCTTTGGTCGGAAAACCCGCACGCCAAAGCGATATCGGCCAGCGCGACGGCCGAATTCCGGAGCAATTGCTTCGCCTTCTCGACCCGGCGCTGGATGAGCCATTGATGCGGCGACACGCCGTTGCTGTGGCGGAAAGCACGGGAAAAATGCTTGCACGACAAGCCGCAGGCATTGGCCAACAGCATCACGGAAATATCGCCGTCCAAATTCGCGTCGATGCACTCTTTGACGCGACGCTCCTGCCAAGCCGCAAGACCCCCACGCACCGACGCCATCGCCATCTTCATGCCGCCATAGGTCTGCGCGACGTGCGCGGCGACCGCGAGCGTGACATGGTCGACAAAAAGCTGGTCACCTGACCGGGCACCAATCTCGCCGCGCCGTCCGCCGAAAAACAGGCTGCCCTTGACGCCTCCTTCTGCGCCACTAACACTCGCGCGCAGAAGAAACGCCACAAGGGGACCTCATGGATCTCGGAATTGCCGGCCGCAAGGCCATTGTCTGCGCCTCGAGCCGCGGGCTCGGCAGGGCGTGCGCTCACGCGCTGGCGGAAGCGGGCTGCGAGGTCGTGGTCAATGGCCGCGACGCCAAACGGCTGGAGGAAACCGCCGCCGAGTTGCGCAAGGCGACCGGCGCCACGATCACCGCGGTTGCCGCCGACGTCGCCACCGCCGAAGGTCAGAAGGCGCTGTTTGCCGCCTGCCCCACGCCCGACATCCTGGTCAACAACAATGCCGGGCCGCCGGTGCGCGATTTCCGCGAGCTCACCCGGCAGCAGATGATCGACGGCGTCATCGCCAACATGATCGTGGCGATCGAATTGATCCAGAAGGCGATCGACCCGATGCGCCAGCGCAAGTTCGGCCGCATCGTCAACATCACCTCGGGCTCGGTGAAGATGCCGCTCGCCGGCCTTGATCTGTCCTCCGGCGCGCGCGCCGGCCTCACCGCTTTCCTCGCCGGCGTTGCTCGCACGGTTGCCGCCGACAATGTCACCATCAACAATATCCTGCCCGGCGCCTTCGACACCGACCGGCTGCGAAGCGTGCTGAGCAAGGGCGCGGAGACGAGCGGCAAGAGCGCAAGCGAAGTCGCCGCCGCGCGCATGGCGACGATCCCGGCCAAGCGCTTCGGCAACGCGGCCGAGTTCGGCGCGGCTTGTGCTTTCTTATGCTCCGCGCAGGCCGGCTATATTGTCGGGCAGAATCTGCTGATCGACGGCGGCACGTTCAACGGCGCGCTCTAGGCCCGCGCAAAAGCAAGAGCCGACTTATGCCGCCTTCGCTAAATTCCACGCCCATGCGCGTCGCCGTGCGCCAGATCACGTGGCAGGGCTGCTTCAGGTGATCGCTCTCGACCACCAGCACGAAATCGTCAGGGATACCGGCCTGGCTCGCCACTTCCAGGCAGGCGCCGCTGGGCGACAGGTTGCGGACGCGGCAGTCGATGCTGGCGGCGCGGTTGAAATTGATGATGCCCGCCTTCAGCGTGCGATGGCGCAGGACCTTGCGTTTCTCGTCCATGACCGCTCTCCGCCGAACTCGGCCTTTCGCGACTTGGCCGCTTCCAATCAGACGGCTTAACCAACGGCGGAATTCTACGCCGGCCGGTTTATCGAGCGGTGAAACTGATCCTCGAAATGCGCGCAATTTCGCAATGATTTGCTAACCACGCCGCGGCACCAGGCGCGTCCGGCAAGCCGGACATCGTCGACCGATGCGGTGCGAAACGTCCGCCGTTCAGAATTTGTAATTCACGCCGGCGCGGAAGATGTTGTCGGTCATCTTGCTGCTGACGATATTCGATGTGCCGGTCACCGGCACCGAGGGCCCGTCGCCGAAGTCGATGTAAAGATATTCGACCTTGGCGCTCCAATTGTTCAGGAACGCCCATTCCAGGCCGCCACCGATGGTCCAGCCGCTGTAATCCTGCGAGCCGCTGAACGACGCGGTCGTCGGCGTGGTTGTAACGGTTGTTCCGCTGATTTCGCCGTGGCCATAGGCCCAGCCGCCGGTGACGTAAGGCAGCCAGCGATCGAACGCCCAGCCCAGGCGGGCGCGAACGGTGCCGAACCAATCGAGCTTGTCGCTGTAGGTGATCGTCGTCGCCGGCGCCGCCGGCACGAATCCGGGGACGCCGCCGGGAATGAAATAGCTGCCGTCGTTTTTTTGGCCCGAGCCCTGGAAGTCGGCTTCGACGCCGAAGACCAATTGATTGACCTGCCAGTTGTAGCCGATCTGGCCGCCGCCAATGACGCCGTCAAGGTGATTGGAATTGGTCTGGAAGGTCACGCCGGCGGAATTGATGAGCGCGTTGTCCTGCGTGCCCCAGCTGCCGCCGAGATTGAGACCGGCATAGAAGCCGGTCCAGTTGTACGGCGACACCACGACCGGCGCCTTGGCCGCCATGCGCGCCGGCATGTCGGCCGCCACTGCGGCGCCGGCCAGTGCTGTCGTTGCGAGTAAAACGATAAACAGTCGGCGCATGCCACCCTCCCGCCTGACCGCAATTTCTACAGGATCGACAAAGTAAAATTAGTCCCGGCGGCGGCGGCGGTCAACGAATAGACGCCGACGGCGCGCGCCATCCGCAGTTTTCCCCCGCCGGTGTCATCGATTGAGCACAGTCCGCCGTGGAACTTTTATGCGGCGACTACGCCGCGCCGCATTGCCGCGGAAACCAGCACTTGCGCCTGCCAAGGATTAAATCCCTGGACGGGTCTCCGCTCGGCCCGCGCGGCGGCCGGGCGCCGCCCGGCGGCAGGGCGCCGAGGATGCTTGCCCCCTGCCCCTCTGTCATCGCATGATCGGCGCCGACCTGCCCATTCCATCCAGACAAAAATCAAACGCCCAAGGGAGATTGATCCAATGAAGCTCGTCCGCTATGGCGCGCCCGGCCGCGAGAAACCCGGCATCATCGATGCCGACGGCAAGATCCGCGACCTCTCGCGCGTGGTCAAAGACATCGACGGCGAAATGCTCGCCTCGGGCGGCCTCAATAAGATCCGCAAGGCCAATATCAAGCGCCTGAAAGACCGTCGGCGGCCGACCGCGGCTCGGCCCCTGCGTCGGCCATGTCGGCAATTTCATCGCCATCGGGCTCAATTATTCCGACCACGCCGCCGAGGCCGGCATGCCGGTGCCGAAGGAGCCGGTGATCTTCAACAAGGCGCCGTCCTGCATCGTGGGCGCAAACGACGACACCATCATCCCCAAGGACTCGACCAAGCTCGACTGGGAGGTCGAGCTCGGCATCGTCATCGGCCGCCGCGCGCGCTACCTCACCAAGGAAAACACCAAGGCCGCGATCGCCGGCTATTTTGTCGGCAACGACGTCTCCGAGCGCTCCTTCCAGATCGAGCGTTCGGGCAGCCAGTGGGGCAAGGGCAAGGGCTGCGAGACCTTCGGGCCGATCGGCCCCTGGTTCGTCACCCGCGACGAGGTCAAGGACGTGCAGGCCCTCGACATGTGGCTCAACGTCAACGGCGAGAAGCCGCCAGCGCGGCAACACCAAGACGATGGTGTTCGGCGCCGAATATCTAGTGTGGTACTGCTCGCAGTTCTTCGTCATGAACCCGGGCGACATCATCATCACCGGCACGCCGCCGGGCGTCGGCCTCGGCATGAAGCCCACGCCGGTGTTCCTGAAGGAAGGCGACGTGGTGACGCTGGGCATCCAGGGGCTGGGCGAGCAGAAGCAGAAGGTGGTGAAGGGGAAGTATTAGAAAGCGCCTGCATCGCACTCGGCGCGCTCCCTCTCCCCGTTGGGGAGAGGGTTGGGGTGAGGGGGATCGTGACTTCTCGATAGTTTGTGACCCTTCACCCGGATCGCTTTCGCGATCCGACCTCTCCCTATGGGAGAGGTGAAGCGAGTTCGCGGCTACCCGTCATTTCGGAGTACGCGCGAAGCGCGCGAACCTGAAATCCAGAGCCACACGACCAGAAGTTGCTTATTCAACTTGGACACTCCTCAAATTAGATTCGAGGAGTTTTCGATGAAAAGCGATGACGTAGGGCCCTTAATTGGCGTGATTGAGAACCTAAATTATCTGCAGTGCAGATGGGCGCATCGTGCGATTTACTCCAACCGTCGAGATTTCGCGTTTGCGCGGCGTGTGTTCCGCGAGAATCCTCAATATCGAACGATGCCGAAGACCTCGCTTTTGCGATTTGGTGCGGAACCGGTTCCCTCTAGTAGCCCATAGGGCGGGTTAGCGAAGCGTAATCCGCTAAATCCCGGTCATCGCGGCGCAATGCGCTTCGCTATTGCACCGTACAGTTTGCTCCGTTCATCTCATCTCATATTCCCGCACCACCGCCCGCCCAGGCCTCTTCGCCGTCGGTTTCTTGAACTGAATCTCAAAGTCGGCGCCCATAGCGTTGGCGGCGAGCAAAAGCCGCTCCAGCGAAAATCCGGCGAAGTTGCCGCGCAGCAGTTTGGACAAATCGGGCTGCTTGATGCCGATCGTCGCGGCGGCGGCGGTCTGCGTCAATCCACTCTGCTCGATCAGCTTGCCGAGGAAGTGAACCACTTGCGCTTTGAGCAGATGCTGCTCGGGATTGGCGACGCCGATGTCCTTGAACACGTTGCCGGAGCTGCGGGTGACTTTGCGTGCGGTCATTTCACTTATCCTCGTTTGGCGATCGCGTAACTGTCCTTGTAGTGCCGTCCGGCGAGCTTCAATCGCGCCTTGATGCGGTCGATGTCGTGTTTCGGCGTTGCCCGCCCTTTCTTCGACTTCTTCTGGAAGGCGTCGAGAACGTAGACGACGCTCCTGAACTTCACGATGTAGACGGCGCGCGAAAGGTGTCGCCATCGTAATTCTCCACCACCTCCGGAACGCCGGCGCCGCCGAAACCTTCAGCGGCTTGGCGTCAGGATGCTTGCCGCCAAGCTCGGCCTGAAAGATGGCAAAGCCGAACACGTCCTTGACCGGCTGCGGCATCGTCGCGAGGTCATCTTCGGCGGAGGCGATGAACGCGACGACGCAGCGCGAGGATGGAAGCGGTGTGGCCATCGCATCCGCTTATAGTCAATATACTATAAGCAGCCAAGGCTGCCACGTCAATAGTAGAACTACTATAATCGCTGTCATTCCGGAACGATCCGAAGGGCCGGGCCCGGAATCCATACTCCGCAGCGCCGGAGTTATGGATTCCGGGTTCGCGCGCTGCGCTCGCGCCCCGGAATGACGCAGATGACATCATGCCTATCCCCCAACCCCGCACACCACCTGTGGCAACGGCGCCAACAAAAAACCCCGGGCTCGATCGCCCGGGGCTTGCCGTCATGGGGCCGGTGGTAAAAGGCTCAGAAGCGCAAATTGATGCCGGCGCGCACGATGCCCGACTTGAAGCTGACATTGTCGGGCGTCGCGCCGCAGTTGCTGCCGCAGTCGAAATCGCCGAGGTCGACGTAGAGATATTCGGCCTTGGCGCTCCAGTTGGCGCCGAAGGCGTATTCGAGGCCGGCGCCCGCGGTCCAGCCCCACTCGCTCTGGCTGGCGTCGCCGAACGGCGAGGTCGCCTTGACGTTGCCGTAGGCGGCGCCGCCGGTGAGGAAAGGCAGCCAGTTGTTCCAGCCGGCATAGCCCAGGCGCAGGCGCCCGGTGGCGAGCCACGGCATCTTGGTCTCGCAGGAGCCGCCGAAGCAGTCGGTGCTGCCCTTGATGGTGGTGCCGTCGAAGTCGCCCTCGAGGCCCCAGACCCAGGTGCCGGTCTGGAAATTATAGCCGAGGGTGCCGCCATAGACGCCGCCCGTCGGGTCGACGCCCAGCGCCGGGGAAAGTCCCAGTCCGAGGTGCCCCAGCCATAGCCGCCGTTGATGCCGACATAGAAGCCGGTCCAGTTGGCGTAGGCCGGCGCCGACGTAAGCGGGCGTCTTGTAGTAGCTCGGCCGCGGTAGGTCGGCGGCTTGCGCGGCGAGCGATCCCGCGAGCAGCGCCGCGACGGCGACGCAGGTTCGGGTCAATCGTGTGGTCATGTGGCGGCCCTTTGACTGTTGTACGCGGCCCGATCACCCCGACCGGCCCCTCCGTCTCAACGCCGAACTGCAAGGCGCGACAGCGCGCGCGCCGGCGCAATTCCAGCTTCCCCCTAGAACAGCCGAGAATGGTTAAGGCCGGGTTAACCATAGAAAGCCCCGCCGCATGCGGGTATTTCGCGGAGCGGCGGGGCGGGCGTTAAGAAGCGTTAAGAATTTCGCGAGCGGCAGCGAATCACCCGACCGCTCAGGCGCGGCGCGAGGCCAGCACGGCTTCGATCGAAACGCGCGACCAGGGCGCGGTGCGGGCGCGGAACGCCGTGTAGGAGCCGTGCACCTTGGCGCTCACGGCGTCGCGCGCGGCGACTTCGCCGAGCACGTCGACCGCTTGTTTGCGCGCCGCCGCCACCAGATCGTCGGGAAAGGCGGCGAGCGTGACATTGTGCTGCGTGGTGAGCGCGGCGAGCGCCTCGGCGTTGAGCCGCTCCATTTCGGCGAGCGCGAAATTGGCTTCGGCGGCGCAGGCATGCGCGACGACCGCCTTGAGATCGGCCGGCAAGCGCGTCCCATGTTTTGCGCGCGACGATGCATTCGCCGGTGCCGTTCGGCTTGTTGAAGCCGGGGTAATAATAAAACGGCGCCACGCGGTAGAGCCCGAGCGCGATGTCGGTGCCGGGGCCGACGAATTCGGCGCCGTCGAGCACGCCCGATTGCAGCGCGACGAGGATTTCCGCCGGCGGCGTGGTCTGCGGCGTGGCGCCGAGCCGGCGATAGATTTCGCCGCCGAGGCCGAGCGAGCGCAGCTTGAGGCCGTGCAGGTCGGCGAGCGCTTTCAGCTCGCGGCGGAACCAGCCGCCCATGCACACGCCGGTGTTGCCGCCCATGAACGGCTTGACGCCGAACGGCGCGTAGAGCTCGTCCCACAGCGCCTGGCCGCCGCCGGCGTCGATCCAGGCGACGTGCTCGCCGGGCGTCAGCCCGAACGGCACCGTGGTGAAGAAGGCCGCGGCCGGCATCTTGCCCTGCCAGTAGAACGCCGCGGTGTGGCCGATATCGGCGACGCCATTGCCGACGGCGTCGAGCACGCCGAAGGCCGGCACGATTTCGCCGGCGGCGTAAACGGTGATGTCGATGCGGCCGCCCGACAATGCGCGCACGCGCTCGGCGATGCGTTCCGCCGACATGCCGGGTCCCGGCAATCGCTTCGGCCATGAGGTGACCATGCGCCATTTCACGGTCTGCGCGCGGGCGATCGACGGCGCGGCGAGCGCGCCGGCGACGCCGGCGGCGATGAATTTGCGGCGCGTGGTCATGATGTTCTCCCGTAGAAATGATTGAGCGGCCCGTGGCCGTGACCGATGTGCAATTGATCGGCGGCGGCAATGGCGGCGGTGACGTAAGTCTTTGCTTCGCGCACGGCGGCGACGAGATCGAGGCCCTTGGCGAGCCCGGCGGCGATGGCCGACGACAGGGTGCAGCCGGTGCCGTGCGTATTCCTGGTGTCGATGCGTTTGGCGGACAGGCGCACCACCTCGCCATGTCCGATCAGCAAATCGACGCTGTCGGCGCCGTCGCCGTGCCCGCCCTTGATCAGCACGTTGCGGGCGCCGAGCGTCAGGATTTCCCGCGCCTGCACTTCCATTTCCGCTTCGTTGTGGGCAAGGCTGGCACCGGTCAACGCCGCGGCCTCGGGCAAATTCGGCGTCACCACCAGCGCGCGCCGAATGAGCGCGCTGCGCAGCGCCTCGATCGCGTCCGGCGCCAGCAGCCGGGCGCCGGAGGTCGCCACCATCACCGGATCGAGGACCACGTTGCTTGCCTTGTGGCGGATGAGCCCGGCAGCGACTTCTTCGATCGCTTCGACCTGCGACAGCATGCCGATCTTCACCGCGGCAATATCCAGATCGGAAAATACCGCGTCGATCTGCGCCGCGATGAACTCGGCCGGCACGTCGTGGATGGCGGCGACGCCAAGCGTGTTCTGCGCCGTCAGCGCCGTGATCACCGTCGCGCCGTAGACGCCGAGCGCGGCAAAGGTTTTCAGATCGGCCTGGATGCCGGCGCCGCCGCTCGAATCCGAACCGGCAATGGTGAGCGCGATCGCCGTCATGCGCGGCCCCGCTGCGCCAGGGCGCGGTCGACCACGGCGCGCAAACTTTTCGCGGCGAGCGCCGGATCGGGCGCCAGCGACAGCGCTGAAATCACCGCAACGCCGTCGGCACCGGCGGCAATGACCTCGGCGGCATTGCTCTCGTTGATGCCGGCGATGGCGCAGACCGGAAAATTGGCGCTGCGGGCGCGCACAGCATGGACGATCGCGCGCAACCCGTCCAGACCGATCGGCGGATTAGTATTCTCCTTGGACGTCGTGGCGAACACGCCGCCGATGGCGACATAGTCGAGATGCTCGAGCGGCGCGGCTTGCGCCTCCGCGACGCTCTTGAGGCTCAGCCCGATGATGGCGCCGCGGCCGAGCAGCAGCCGCGCCTCGGCGGCCGGCATGTCGTCCTGTCCGATATGCACGCCGTCGGCCTCGGCGGCGAGCGCGACATCGACACGATCATTGACCAGCAACGGCACGCGAGAAGCGTTGAGCGCAGCCTGGATCGCGCGCGCCTCCTCGATCATGACGCGGGTGGAGGAATTCTTGTCGCGCATTTGCACCAGCGTCGCGCTGGCGGACACCTGTCGCGCGAGCTCGGCAAGCGTGCGCCCGCCGGCGACACTCGGATCGACGATCGCATAAAGGCCGAGATTGACGCTCATCAGTTCACCCGTGCGCGTTGGATCAGGTCCGCACCGTCAAGCGCGTAGAGCGCGTCGATGATGGCCACCGCGAAACTGGCCGGCCCTTTGGCTTCCCTTGCCGCCACTTCGCCGGCAATGCCGAAGAGCAAAAGTCCAGCAGCAGCCGCGCGCCAGGCGTCGGCCTCGACCGCGAGACAGGCGGCGATCAGCGCCGAACCGGCGCAGCCCATGGCCGTCACCTTCGCCATCAAAGGATGGCCGTTGGTGATTGTCGCGGTGCGCCGGCCGTCGGAGACAAGATCGGTTTCGCCTGACAGCGCAACGACGAGCTTGCGGCCACCGGCAAACCTGGCGAGCGCCTCGCGGCTGCCCTCGCATCCGGCAAGCGCCGCGAACTCGGCCCGGTTGAGCCGCACCACGTTCGGCGCGCTGCCAATCAGCGTGCGCGCGAAACCCGCGCGCGACGGCGCCCGGTCGATCAGCACCGGATCGAGCACCCAGGGCAGCTTATCCTGCGCCGCGGCCTGCACCGCAATTTCGGTGGCCTCGCGGCGCTCGCGATCGAACGTGCCAAGATTGACCAGCAGCGCATTGGCGCCGGAGACGAACTGACGGATCTCCTCGGGCGAAATCGTCATCGACGGCAGGCAACCGGCGGCAAGGAGCACATTGGCGGTGAAATTCTGCGCCACGGCATTGGTGAGGCAGTGCACGCGGGGGCCGCGCGTGCGCAGGCGATCGAGCAGCGCCGCCGCAAACTGCGGCAAATCGCCGGGCGATGGATCGGGGCTATGCATCTCATCTCCCTCCGCCGGCATGACCCGGATCAGGTTCGTTGGGTTGGCCCTGAATTCGGCCTCTCAGCCCGGAACAAGAGCCGGGCACCCCACGAGATTGCTGAAAGATACCTAGACCTCGCCGCGCAGGGGCGCAAGGCCGCCTTGCCAGCAGCGCCGCTTTTTGCTGGATTGCCCGCGCATGATCGCGAAAAGCTTATCCTCGATTTGATCGGGGATGGCGCCGATTCTCGGACAGGATCATGCGCCAGCAAATTGCCGGAGGCGCGCATGACCCCGTTTTTCGTCCAGATCAAATGCGAGCTGGGCAAGGCCTATCAGGTGGCCAATGCGCTGGCCGAGGCCGAGATTGCATCCGAAATCTATTCGACCGCGGGCAACTACGATTTGCTGGTCAAATTCTACGTCGATGCCGGCACCGATATCGGCCATTTCGTCAACGAAAAGGTGCAGACCATCCCCGGCATCAAGGACACCTATACGATCATCACCTTCAAGGCGTTTCAGGCCTAGGCCGCGTAGCCATAAATCAAGTCGGAAAGCAACGCGCGCTCAATGTCCGGTCTTGTCCATTGGCGGCCGAAACGTTGCGGTGCCGCGCCTTGGGGCGAGCGGCTCGAACCGCTATGCGAAGATCACGTCGACCGAGGCTGTTAATTGGACGGTCCAACGTCGCCTGTCGCGATCTTGCCGATCACCGTGGTTCGCCGGAGAATGTCCGGCGCAGCGCCGACAGCCGATCGAGCGCGGCGGGCGGTAGCGGGCCCCTTTGCACCGCCTCAAGCGCATCCTCGAATTGTTGCGGCGTCGCGATGCCGACCAGGATGGTGCCCATCGCCGGATGCGAGATCGCAAACCGCGTCGCGGCCTCGGTCAAGTTCGCAGCAAATCCCTCCTCGACCAACGGCATGAGCCGGCGAGCGCGCCGGACATCGCCGTCGTAGTTCATCGCCGAGCCGATCGGCTCGGGTGCCGGCGATGCAATCGGATGCCGCTCGGACGTCCCGGACAGCGCGCCACCGGCGAGCACACGAATTCCGACGACGCCGACGTCGGCCGCCTGGGTGTGGTCGAACAGCCGTTCATAATCCTGTGCCGGATAATTTGCCGGCAACTCCACGGCGGCGGACGGATTGAGCATGTTGTAGACCACCTGCGCGCTGTCGAAAGCGCGCGAGTCGATGACTTGATGCAGCGCGGCCGTATCGCCGACGGCCGTGATCCCCAGGAAATGCGTCTTGCCCTGCTGACGCAGCCGCGTGAACGCCGGCACCACCTCATCGAGTACCTGCCGGACGCTGAGCGCTGGCCCGCCCCCCATTTCCGTGATCGCGTTGTGCAGGTGGAAGATGTCGACCCGATCGAGGCGCAGCCGCGCCAGACTGCCTTCGAGCGACTTCGTTATGGCATCGGCGATGCGGCCGACGTCCGCGGGTTGCAGGCGGACCTTGGTGCCGACGACAACGTTGGCCGGCTTGAGCGTCCGCAGGACCGCGCCGAGATTCTTTTCCAACTCCCCGTCGCCGTACTGCACCGCGGTGTCGAAATAGTTCACGCCAGCGGCGATGGCCCGCGCGACGGCGCGCTCCTGGTCGCGCGGATCGCCTCGCACCATCAGCCCGCCGACCGCGCCGCAACCGAAACCCAGCACCGAGAGCTGCATGCCGGTGCGGCCGAATACTCGCATTTCCATCGCCTTCCCTCCGCACGTGCCAACAGATCGCGCACGACCCTCGAAGCCGGAATTATCCGTCATCGCAGCACCTCTGGCAAAACAGTTCTATTGCGTCTCCGGTGCGCCTGACCCGAGATGACCGTTCGCGTACCTGTCTGCTAAGTGCCGGAAGCGGATTCGTGCAACCCGGCAAACGGCACCTCTGTTCGGCTAAGTCGTTGGCGCGGGCGGCGCGCGCAGCTAATCTGTTACCGTTGTGCTCCGACGTGGGGCAAACCGCAGCAAGGAACAGGTTTGATGCCGATCAAGTCCAAATATCTTTTCGTCGCCAGCATGGATGTGGACCCGGAAAAGGAGGCACTCTTTAACGAGGTCTACGACACCGAGCACGTGCCCAATCTCTTGAAGGTGCCGGGCGTGCATGCCGTCGCGCGCATGGAGGGTGAGCCGTTCGCCATGAATATCGGCGGCGAAGAAAAGCGAGTCGCGCCGGATGGCCCTCGCCACAGCGCGCTCTATGAGATCGACGGTCCTCATGTTTTGGTGAGCCGCGAATGGGCGAAGGCTGTCGAAGCGGGACGCTGGCCCAGTGAGGTGAGGCCGTTCACCCGCAAGCGGCGGCACGCGCTCTACAGATTACGTTAGCCTGCCGTTAGGCGAAGTGGTCGAGCCACATCCATTAGCGCTCCGGTCGCTTGATGCGGTGGACCGCCGGCTAAAGCGGCCGGCAGCCGTCATGGGACGGACTGACGCTGCAATGCCGATCATATTTCGTCTGACACTCGGCCTATGACATCGTCCAATAGCGTACCCAATGTCGCTGACGGGTCAAAAGCGGACAAATGGTCGCACACCAAAAGCGACATATGTCCGCTATACCCCCAATGCCGGACATTCGACGGCCACCCTCAACAGCATTCGACCAACGGCTTATGGGTCCACGCCCTAGATTTCCGGCCGGCGCGGCCCGCCCGCTTCGCGCACGCGCTGCAGGCCGAGTTGGCGCTCGCGCCAGATCACGAACAGGCCGGCGCCAGCGACGATGACGCCGCCGACATAGACCAGCAGGCTGGGCAATTCGCCGAACACCCAGTAGCCGAGCAGCAGCGCCCACAGCATTGAGGTGTAGTCGAACGGTGCAATTACCGATGCGGTGGCGTGGCGATAGCTTTCGGTCAGAAAAATATGCCCGATGCCTCCAAAAATGCCGAGCATGATCAGCATGGCGGCTTCGGCGTTGCTTGGCGTGTGCCAGGCAAATGGCAGGGTCAGCGCGCCGGCAAGCGCGGTGCCAAGGGAAAAATAGAACACGATCGAGGACGTCGCCTCGCTCTGCACCAGCCGCCGGGTCTGGATCACCGTGCCGGCGCTGAAAAAGGCCGACAATAACGCCAGCACAGAGCCGACAGCAGCGGCCGTCGCGGCGCCGGCTGCGGCATAGTGATTGGGGTCGAATTGCGGGATCAGCATCACGATCACGCCGGCAAAGCCGACGACGACGGCGGTCCAGCGATAGACACGCACGCGCTCCTTCAGAATGACGGCGGCCAGCGCCACCGTGATCAAAGGCGACGCGAACGAGATCGCGGTGGCATCAGCCAGCGGCAGCCGTGCGAGCGCGGAGAAATTGGTGAACATGCCGCCGATGCTGAGCGACGCGCGGCCAAGTTGGTCGAACGGGCGGCCGGTGCGCGTGGCAACTCCCAGTTCGCCGCGCATCGCATAAATCAACATGACCGGCAGGACCGCAAACGTGCCGCGGAAGAATACAACCTGCCCGACCGGAACGACGTCGCCCAGTTGACGCACCAGCGCCGACATGGCGGCGAACAAAAGCGCGGAGATCAGCTTGAAGCCGATGGCCTTGAACAAATTCATCGCGTCCGGCTTATAGCAGCCCGCGCCGTGCGGCACCCGCAATCGAGGCGCGAGGACGCGATTTATTCAGACTTTTTCGGCGGCGGCTTGAGCCCTTCGACGGCCGGCAGCGACTTGATGTAGACCGCGATCGCCGTGCGGTCGCCCGCCGTCAGCTTCGAGGTGTTGGCGACAATCTCGATCATGCTGCCACCGACCAGATCCGCGTCCGGCGTTATGCCGTCGGTAAGCGTGCCGGCGATATCCTGCTCGGTCCAGTTCTTGAGCTTGTATTGGGTGATGTTGGGAACGCCGCCCTGCCCGTCGGGCTCGGGCCGCCGCTGAATCGCAGACTCTCGATTACGGCGCCGAAAGCGTTGCGCGGCGAGTGGCATTCCGCGCAGTGACCGGGCCCGTTGACCAGATAGGCCCCGCGATTCCATTGCGCCGATTTCGATGCGTCGGGCTTGAGCGGTGCGCTGTCGAAAAACAGCAATTTCCAGATACCGACCGTGCGGCGAATGTTGAACGGAAACTGCAGGTCATGATCGCGCACGCGCCCCGCGACCGCAGGCAACGTCTTCAAATAGGCGAACAAGTCGCGCAGATCGTCGGCGTGCATGTTGAAGTACGAGGTGTAGGGAAACGCGGGATAAAGATGCTCGCCTGCCGGCGAGACGCCTTTTGTCATGGCGGTGATGAACTGAATCTCGCTCCAGCCGCCGATGCCGTCCTTCGGGTCGGATGAAATGTTGGGAACGTAGAAAGTGCCGAACGGCGAATTGAGTGCCAGTCCGCCACCGAGCGAGCGTTGCGTCTTTCTGCTTGGGTACCGCATGACAGGACGAGCAGCCGCCCGCGTAAAACATCTCGCGGCCGTTGGCGAGATCGGGCGTATGCGGCTCAAGCGCTGTCGCGGGCGCCGCGGGAATAGTCAGGAGCCAGAACACTGGCAACGGCCAACACCGCAGCAAGGATGGCCAGAGCGATCAGCCGCCGAATCATCGGCTCCCCCGGAAGCACCGCTGGCTTGTACACAGGATAGAGCGTCGATGCGATGGTATCGCGACGGCGCGGCGCGTCTCGGAGCGAGTATGGTTGTCTGCCCGCAAGCAATAACCCTTACGAAAACTGTCGCAAGCCTAGGCGGCGGCTTGAATATCCGCGCGTGGGCCTGCCAGATGGCCTCGACTGCTTTCGCATCGGAAAGCCGCACGTCACTTTAACAATCAGCACGTGCATTTGGCGGGGGGCGCCGCTAAATTTAATGTTGAATAATACGCACCTCTCCGGTGTTACAGATCGTTGATACCCGGGTTCGCTTTCTCCCGCATTTCTGTGGAGGCTGTCTTATGATCCGCATCATTTCGGCCCTTACAATCGCTGCAATCCTGCTCCTGGCCGCCGGGCAGGCCTCCTTCGCGCAAACTTCGCCTGCCCAAATCGTCAAGGAACGGCAGGACGCCATGGACAAGAATTGGACCGCTTATTACCGCGACATCGCGACCACGGTACGCTCCCCCAGCCCGGATTTGGCCCTCGTCGCGACCAAGGCGGCGCCGGCGAGCGAGCACTTGAAAAAATTGGCGCAGCTCTTTCCGCCAGGAACGGGCCGCGACGTCGTGCCAGCGACGCGCGCAAAGCCGGAGGTCTGGACGCAGCGGGCGGATTTTGAGGCCGCGATGACAGCACTAATCGACGCGACCAATACAATGGGCGACGACGCCAAGAAAGGCGACCTTGAGAAGGTCAAGGCCGACTGGACGACCCTGGCAAAAGCTTGCGGCGCCTGTCACGGCGGCCCCAAGAAATCCGGCGGCAAATTCCGTTTTGAGGAAAGAATCGCAGCCTCAGGCGCGGCTGGCTCGCCGTCGATCGCCGCCCAAATGCGCGGGGGCGTCGCCGGCATATCGATATGGCGGATGCCATAGGCCCGCCACAGCGCGTCGATCACCGCATTCATCACCGCCGGGCAGGATCCGATGGCGCCCGCCTCGCCGGCGCCCTTGACGCCCAGCGGATTGTTCTTGCACGGCACGTTGTGGGTTTCGAATACGAATGAGGGCGCAGCCGTCCGCGCGCGGCAGCGCGTAATCCATCAGCGTCGCGCTGAGCAACTGGCCGGACGCTTCATCGTAGATCGTATCTTCCATCAACGCCTGGCCGATGCCCTGCACCGTGCCGCCATGCACCTGGGCGGCGAGCAGCAGCGGATTGAGCGTGGTGCCGAAATCATCGACGACGACGTAATTGAGAATCGACGACGGCACCGGTGCCGGGATCGACCTCGACTTCGGCGATGTGGGTGCCGTTCGGATAGGTCGGCTCGCCCGGCGTAAAGGTGTCCGCGGCGCTTAATGTGTCGTGATCCTTGCTGGCGCGGGCCGCGACCTCGGCAAAGGAGATCGCGCGATCGGTGCCGACAACGCGCACGCGGCCATCGGCGATTTCCATGATCGCCCGGCGCTGCTTCCAGCGCGTCGGCGGCAAGCCGCTTGATCTCCTCGGCGAGCTTCCTGCTGGCGCCGTCGAGCGAAGCGCCGCCGCAGGGGATCGAGCTCGAGCCGCCGGTGCCGCCGCCGGTGGCGACGAGGTCGGTATCACCTTGCACCATGCGCACACGATCCGGCGCGAGCCCCAGGTGCTCGGCCACAAGCTGCGCATAGGCGGTGGCGTGGCCTTGCCCGGTCGATTGCGAGCCGATCAGTACGGTGACGTTGCCGTCGTTCTCAAGGCGCACCGTCGCGGTTTCCGGCCCCATATTGCCGCAGGCCTCGATATAGGTGGCCATGCCGATGCCGCGCAATTTCCCGCTGCGCTTCGACGCCGCGGCGCGCTTGGTAAAGCCGCTCCAATCGGCGAGTCTCCTGCGCGCGCGCCATGTGGCCGGCAAAATCGCCGGAGTCGTAGATCTTGCCGGTCGCGGTCGTGTAAGGCATCGCCTTCGGCTTGATGAAATTGCGCCGGCGCAAGATGTCGGGCGCCATGCCGATCTCGCGCGCGGCGGCATCGACCAGCCGCTCGATGACATAGGCCGCTTCCGGGCGGCCGGCGCCGCGATAGGCGTCGACCGGCACGGTGTTGGTGTAGGCGCCGCGCAGGCGCACATAGGCGAGCGGAATATCGTAGACGCCCGGCGCCATGCCGACGCCGAGCCAGGGAATATAGGGCGCGTAGCAGGACAGATACGCGCCCATGTCGGCGACGATATCGAGATCGAGCGCGAGAAAGCGGCCCTTGTCGTCGAGCGCCATGCGCGCGGTGGTGATGTTGTCGCGGCCTTGGCTGTCGCCGAGGAAATGCTCGGTGCGGTCGGCCACCCATTTTACCGGCTTGCCTATGCGTTTCGCCGCCACCGCGGCCAGCGCGTATTCGCGATAGGGAAACAGCTTGGTGCCGAAGCCGCCGCCGACATCCGGCGTCACCACGCGCATCTTGTCGGGCGATATCTTGAGCACGTCGCCGCAGATGATGTCGCGGACGATATGGCTGCCCTGGCTGCCGAGCGGTGAGCGTGTAACGGTCGCCATCGTATTCGGCGATGACGCCGCGGGTGTCGATGATAGTTTGTCACCAGCCGCTGATTGATCAGCTTAACCTCGACGGTGCGGGCGGCTTTGGCGAAAGCGTCGCGCGTCGCCTGTTCATCGCCGACCGCGGTCTCGAAGGCGAGATTGCCCGGCCGGTCCGGCCAGACCTGCGCCGCGCCGGATTTGAGCGCGGCAATCGCGCCAATCACGTGCGGCAACGGCTGCCAGTCGATCGAAATCGCTTCGGCCGCGTCCTTGGCCTGGCTAAGCGTATCGGCAACGATGAAAGCGACCGCATCGCCGACATGGCGCACGACATCGCGCGCCAAAATCGGATACGGCGGCACTACGATCGGCAGATCAGGGATCACGCCCGGGGTCGGCAATGGGCCGAGATCGGCAACGTCATCGGCAGTCAGCACCAGGCGCACGCCGGGCAGAGCCCGCGCCTTGCCAAGATCGACGAAGTGAAAGCGCGCGTGCGCGTGCGGCGAGCGCAACACCACCGCGTGCAGGGACCCTGCCGGTGTAAAATCGGCGACGTAGTGCCCGGCGCCGCGCAGCAGCACGTCGTCTTCCTTGCGGGTCAGCGCCTGGCCGAAACCGAATTTTACTGCTGTCATTGCTGTTGCCTGAGATCGCTACTCTGCCGGCTGCGGGTGCCGCCGCCGCGCCGACGTCCGGATCGCGATCCAGCGGCAGACGACATAGAACACCGGCGTGAAGATCAACCCGAAGGTGGTGACGCCGATCATGCCGGAGAACACCGCGGTGCCCAGCGATTGCCGCAGCTCGGCGCCGGCGCCGACGGCGAACGCCATCGGCGAGACGCCGAGGATGAAGGCCATCGAGGTCATCAGGATCGGCCGCAGGCGCAGGTGCGCGGCTTCGACCGCGGCGGCAAAGCGGTCGCGCCCGCCGTCTTCCAGCTGCTTGGCGAATTCCACGATCAGGATAGCGTTCTTCGCCGCGAGCGCGATCAGCACGATGAAGCCGACCTGGGTGAGAATATTGTTGTCCTGCCCGCGGATGACCACGCCGATGATCGAGGCGATAAGACACATCGGCACGATGAGAATGACCGCCAGCGGCAGCGTCAGGCTCTCGAACTGCGCCGCGAGCACCAGGAACACGAACACCACCGCGAGCACGAAGGCGAACACCGAGGTGTTGCCGGCGCGGATCTGCTGGAAGGCGAGCGTCGTCCATTCGTAGGAAAAGCCTTCCGGCAGCGTCTGCGCCGCAAGCTTCTGCATGATCTGGATCGCCTGGCCCTGGCTGTAGCCGGGCGCCGCCGAACCGTCGAGCTCGGCCGCCGGGTAGAGATTGTAGCGCGGCACGCGATAGGGCGCGGTGACGCTGCGCACGGTGGTGAAAGCGCCGAGCGGCACCGTATCGCCGGCTTTGTTGCGCACGCGGATGTTGAGCACGTCCTTGGTGTCGGCGCGGTAGATGTCCTGCGCCTGCGCCACCACGCGGTAGGTGCGGCCGAACAGGTTGAAGTCGTTGACGTAGGCCGAGCCGAGATAGATCTGCAGCGCGGCGAAAACGTCGGGGATATTGATGCCGAGCAGCTGCACCTTGGTGCGGTCGATATCGAGATAAAGCTGCGGCGTCGTGTTTTCGAACAACGTATAGACCTGGGTCAGGCCCGGCGTCTGCGCCGCGCGGCCCATCATCGCGTAGGCCGCAGCCTGCAGCGCCTGCGTAGCCGCGGCCGCCGCGGTCCTCCACCATCATGCGGAAACCGCCGGCATTGCCGATGCCGGAGACCGGCGGCGGCGCGGCGACAAAGATCAAGGCATCCTGGATGGACGGCGAGACGCTTGAACAGCTCGCCCTGGATCGCGGCGGCCGATTGCCGCGGGTCCGCGGCGCGCTTCTCGAAATCGTCGAGGGTGACGAAAACCGCGCCGGCGTTGGGCGCATTGGTGAAGGTGGCGCCGGAAAAGCCGACGATGTTGACCGCATGGGCGATGCCGGGGACCTTGAGTGCAATCTCCACGACGCGGCGGTTGACGTCGTCGGTGCGGGCGAGCGAGGCCGCCGGTGGCAACTGCGTCACGATGATGAGGTAGCCGCGGTCGAGCTGCGGAATGAAGCCGACCGGCGTCTTGCGGAATTCGTTGAGGCCGAAGCCGATCACGCCGGCGTAGACGACCAGCATCAGCACCGCGATGCGCACCACTCGTCCCGACAGCCAGCCATAACCGCGCGTCAACGCCGCGAAATAGCGATTGAAAATTACGAAGAAGCCGCGGATCGGAGCGCCCCACCGCGAGCCGCCTCCGCGTGCTTCGCGCGGCTTGAGCAACAGGGCGCACAGCGCCGGCGACAGGGTCAACGATACGAGCAGCGAGATGATCGTGGCGCCGGCAATGGTCAGCGCGAACTGCCGATAGAACTGCCCGGAGATGCCGGTGAATAAAGGCCGAGGGCACGAACACCGAGGTCAGCACCAGCGCGATTGCGATCAGCGCGGCACCGACCTCGTCCATGCTCTTGATCGCTGCTTCGCGGGGGCTGCAGACCCGCCTCGATATTGCGTTCGACGTTCTCGACGACGACGATTGCATCGTCGACGACGATGCCGATGGCGAGCACCAGACCGAACAGCGAAAGATTATTGAGTGTAAATCCGAATATCGACATCGCGAAAAACGTGCCGATCAGCGACACCGGGATGGCGATGATGGGAATGACCGCGGCGCGCCAGGTCTGCAGGAACAGGATGACCACGAGAACGACGAGGATGATCGCCTCGCCGATCGTCTGTTCGACGGCATCAACCGACTGCTGGATGAACTCGGTCGGATTGTAGACGATGGTGTATTTCAGGCCCGGCGGAAAGTCGTTGTCGCCAGTTCGTCCATCGTCTCGATGATCGACTTGGCGGTCGTCAGCGCGTTCGATCCCGGCCGTTGGAAGATGCCGATCGCGATCGCCGGGTCGCGGTCAAGATAGGAATTGGTCGAATAATCCTGCGCCGCAAGATCGACAGTGGCGACGTCCTTGATGCGCACCACCGCGGTTGCCGTCTGCTTGACGACGATGTTGGCGAATTCGGCCGGATCCGTGAGGCGTCCCTGCGTGCTGACCGAGATCTGGAACGCTCCCGGGTGCTCCATCGGCGGCTGGTCGAGCACGCCGGACGCGACCTGCACGTTCTGCCCCTGCAGCGCCAACACGACGTCGCTCGCGGTCAGCCCGACCGATTGCAGGCGGTCGGGATCGAGCCAGATGCGCATGGCATAGTCGCGGCTGCCGAAGACGATGATCGACCCAACGCCGTCGACGCGGGTCAGCGCGTCGGTGATGTTGATGGTCGCGTAATTCGAGATGAACAAGGTGTCGCGCGACTTGTCCGGCGAATAAAGGTGCACGACCATCATCAGGTCGGGCGAGCTCTTTTGCACGGTGACGCCGATGGCGCGCACGTCGGAGCGGCAGCCGCGGTTGCGCGATGGCAACGCGGTTCTGCACCTGCACCTGGGCGATATCGAGGTTGGTGCCGATGTCGAAGGTGACCGAGATGGTGAAGCGCCCGTCGCCCGTCGAATTCGACGACAGGTAGATCATGTTCTCGACGCCGTTGATCTGCTGCTCGATCGGCGTCACGACGGTTTGCGCCACGACATCGGCGCTGGCGCCAGGATACTGGCCGGTGACCGTGATCGTCGGCGGCGAGATTTCCGGATATTGCGCGATCGGCAGGCGCATGAACGCGACGCCGCCGAGGATCACGATCACGATCGAAACCACCGAGGCAAAAATCGGGCGGTCGATGAAGAAGTGAGAAATCCGCATCGGCGTTATTTCTCCGGCTTCGCCGCGCGCCGGCGGCGTTGGCGAAGCGCCCTGCTCCTGCGGCGTCACCTTCTGGCCCGGCCGCGCGCGCATCAGGCCGTTGACCACCACGTTGTCATCGGGCCCGAGGCCGTCCTTGATGACGCGCAGACCGTCGGGCGTGGTCTGACCGATGGTGACGTATTTCTGCGCCACGACGTTGTCGGCGCCGACGACGAGGACGAATTTGCGCACCTGCTCGGTGCCGATCGCGACGTCGGGAACAAGCAGCGCCTCATAGGGCGGCGATGCCGGCACGCGAATGCGGGCGAACATGCCGGGCGTGAACAAGCCCATTGGGATTGGCGAATTGCGCGCGGCCGCGGATCGTTCCGGTCGAGCGGTCGATCACGTTGTCGATGAAATCCATGCGGCCTTCGTGATCGTAATCGTTCTCGTCGATGAGCTTGAGCGCAACTTCTACGCCGCCGCCGCGGCTGGCGACGTCGTGCCCAAGCTTGGCGATGCGCTCGTAGCGCAGGAACGAGCTTTCATCGAAGGTGAATTCGAACCGGATCGGATCAATCGACACGATGGTCGCGAGCAGCGTCGTGTTTCCGGCGGTGCCGCCGGTCACCAGATTGCCGGGCGAGACGCGCCGGTCGCCGATGCGGCCGGTGATCGGAGCGTGCAATTCGGTGTATTCGAGATCGAGCTCGGCCTGCCGCACAGCGGCCTCGTTGGCGCTGACAGAGGCCTGCGCGTTGCGATAGGCCTGCGCGCGCTGCTCGAAGGTCTGGTCGGTGATGGTCTTGTCGCGGACCAACTGCTGGCCGCGATCGAGATCGGCTTTGGTGTAGATCACGTTGGATTTGGCCTGCTCCAGATTGGCGCGGGCCTGATCGAGCGCGTTCTGGAACGGGCGCTTGTCGATGGTGAACAGGAGATCGCCTTGCTTGACGATCTGTCCGTCCTTGAAATCGACCGAGTCGAGATAGCCGGATTCGCGCGCCCGCACCTCGACCGAATCCACCGCCGTGAAGCGGCCGACATATTCGTCAAAATCGAACAGTGTGCGCTTGATCGGTTTGGCGACGGTAACCGCCGGCGGCGGCGGCGCGCCACCCTGTTTCTGGCTCTCCCCGCAGCTTACGACCAAAGTCGCAAGCAACAGGACGGCCGCAACGCGGCGCGCAACCGGGAGCAAAAGCTCAAGATGGCTGGAGCCGATCATTGAAATCCCGAAGCGGACGGTTCCGGCAGCCCGTCCCCATAACGTCCGCAGTCAGCTATGTCCACGGGCACGGCTTTGCAACGGTCGCAAATTGGGCTCAATTGCGGCTGCGACGCTTCCGGCAAGAAAATCGGCGTAGGCCGCGGCGAGGCCCTCACGCAGCGGCGTGTTCGCGCACCAGCCCAATGCCGCCAGCTTCGACACGTCGAGCAGCTTGCGCGGCGCGCCATCGGGCCGGCTGGTATCGAACACCAATTCGCCTTTGTACCCGACGATATCGGCGACGGTGCGGGCAAATTCGGCGATGGTCACATCGACGCCGGTGCCGACATTGAGAAAGCCGGCAGCCGAATAGTGCTTCATCACGAAGACGCAGGCATCAGCGAGATCGTCAACCGCGAGAAATTCGCGTCGCGGCTTGCCGGTGCCCCAGACCGCGACCTGCGGGAGCGATTTGACTTTCGCGTCATGGAAGCGGCGGATCAGCGCCGCTGGCACGTGGCTATTCTCGGGATGGTAATTGTCGCCGGGCCCGTACAAATTGGTCGGCATCACCGAAATGAAATCGTCACCGAACTGCGCTCGATAAGCTTGCGCCAATTTGATGCCGGCGATCTTGGCCACCGCATACCATTCGTTGGTCGGCTCCAGCGGCCCGGTGAGCAGCATCTCCTCTGTCATCGGCTGCGGGCGAGCTTGGGGAAGATGCATGACGAACCGATGAACAACAGCTTCTTCACCCTGGCAAGATGAGCGCCGCGGATCACGTTGAGCGCGATGGCGATATTCTCGGCGATGAACTCGGCAGGAAAGCTGTTGTTGGCGTGGATACCGCCGACAAGGCCAGCAGCGACAAACACCGCATCGGGCTTATTCGCGGAAAGCCACGCTTCGGTCGGCTCCTGGCGCGTGAGGTCGAGCTTCATCGCGCGGCGCAGCCAGAATCTTGCAGTTCTTCGAGGCTCAAGCCGGCGCACGATAGCCGAGCCAGCCATGCCACGGTGGCCGGCGACATAGACGCGCTTACCGCGCAGATCAAAAGCTGGGGCGCTGTCATGACCGCGATCTGGAAAACCATAAACCACTGCCGCCCTAGCATCACGAGCAGAAGCGCGATATAGACGGCGCCGCCGATCACCGCCAGCACGAAAAGCGCGGCGACATTGCGCAAGTGGTGCCAATCGGCAAACAGATGGCTCACCGGCGACTGGCAAAGCCAGAGCACGGCGGCAAGGGCAACGCCGGCCGCTGCAAATTTGATCAGCGATTGGCGCAGGCGCTCGTCCATGCCGGCATGACCGGCGCGGGCTGCGAACCACAGCACCAGCCCGAGATTGATCCAGGCGCCGATCGAGGTCGCCAGCGCCAGGCCCACTTGCGCGAGCGGTCCCATCAGCAGGAATTTGAAGGCGATGTTTATCGCGGCGGCGATCAGCGCGGCTTTCACCGGGGTCGCGGTATCACCGCGGGAAAAGAAGGTCGCAACCGTGCTGCGGATGAGCACAAAAGGCAGCAAGCCGATCGCATAAGCGGTGAGCGTGTTGCCCGCGGCAATCGCGTCAGCGTCGGTAAAGGCGCCGCGCGCGAACAGGGCGCGCATCAGCAGATCGGGAATGACGATGAAGGCGGCTAGACAGGGTATCGCCAGCAGCAGCGTGAATTCGATGGCGCGGTTTTGCGCATGCGCGGCGCCGCTTTCATCGCCGGCGGCGATGCGCCGCGACATTTCCGGCAGCACCACTGTGCCGGCGGCGATGCCAATGACGCCGATCGGCAACTGGTTGAGCCGGTCGGCATAATAGAGCGCCGACAGCGCGCCGGCGGCGAGGAAGCTCGCGATGATCGTGTCGGCAAACAGCGCGAGCTGCACGCCCATCGAGCCGACGGTCGCCGGGCCGAGCGCGCGAAAAAAGCGACGCACGTCGGCGTCGAGCTCGGGCCAGCGCAGAACGGGCATGGCGCCGGCGCGCCAGCAGTCGCCGCCGACCAGCATCACCTGCAGCACGCCGGAGATCAGCACACCCCAGGCCGCGGCGTGCCCGGCGTTCGGGAAGAACGCAACGAGCCCCAACGTCGCCATCATCGACAGATTGAGCAATGTCGACGCCGCGGCAGCCGCGGCAAAACGCTGCAGCGCGTTGAGAATGCCGCCATAGAGCGTCACCATCGTGATCAGCAGCAGATAGGGAAAGGTGATGCGCGTGAGATCGACGGCAAGCGCGAAACGGCCAGGATCGCGCGCAAAGCCCGGCGCCAGCAGATCGATCACCTGCGGCGTGAACAATAGCGCCAGCGCCAGCAGCACGATCTGGCTTGCCAGCAGCAGCGTGAAAATCCGATCGGCGAAAATCCCGGCGCGTTCGGCGCCATTCTGCTCGCGGATGCCGGCATAGGCCGGCACGAAGGCGGCGTTGAAGGCGCCTTCGGCGAAGATAGCGCGAAAATGGTTCGGCAGCCGAAAGGCCACGAAGAACGCATCGGCGACCGGCCCGGCGCCGAGGATCGCCGCCATGATGATGTCGCGGGCAAAGCCGGTGACCCGCGACAGCAGGGTCAGCCCGCCGACCGTAAGAATGCGTTCAATCATTGTTGATTACCTGCCGGTTCCGGGGTATGGGCCGCGAATTCGTCCAGAACCCTTAGCGAACGATACCGATAGTCAGGCACGATGGATTGCCTTAAGACGATTCCTTAGCCAGAACAAATAGTCCCGACGAGCCTCGTCCTATGCCCTCGCCGATCGTTCCTGTCCTGCTTGCCGGCGGCGCCGGAACGCGGCTGTGGCCGGTCTCTCGCGATGCCTTGCCCAAGCAGTTCTTGCCGCTGGTCGGCGACCGCTCGACCTATCAGGAAACCCTGCTGCGGGTGCGCGACCCGATGTTCGCGCCGCCGATCGTCATCACCGGACCGAATTTCCATTTCTTCGCCCGTCGCCAGGCCGAAGATGTCGGCGTTGAGGCAACGGTGGTGATCGAGCCGATGCGGCGGGATTCAGGCCCGGCCATCGCCGCGGCAACCGCAGTGGCGCTTCAACGCGATCCGGAGGCCGTGGTGCTGGCGCTCGCCGCCGACCACATTATTCTCGACGTGCCGCAATTTCGCGCCACCTGCCTTGCCGGGCGCGAAGCCGCGGATGCCGGACGCATCGTCACTTTCGGCATCAAGCCGACCGAGCCGAAGACCAGCTACGGCTACATTTTGCCCGGCGAAGCCATCGGCAAAAACGGCGTGCACACGGTCAAGCGCTTTGTCGAGAAGCCGGACGCCGCCACCGCCGCGCGCTACGTGCGCGATGGCTATCTGTGGAATTCGGGGAATTTTCTGTTCCGCGGCGATGTGCTGCTCGCCGAGCTGGCCCGGCTTGAGCCGGAGATCGCGTCGGCGATCGAGGCCGCGGTCGAGAACGCCGACACCGATCTCGGCTTCCTGCGCTTGCAGACTGACGCCTTCGCCCGCGCGCCGCAGAAATCGATCGACTATGCGGTGATGGAGAAGACCGATCGCGCCGCGGTGGTGGTGGGCAATTTCCGCTGGTCGGATATCGGCAGCTGGGACGCGCTGTTCGACATTACGCCCCACAACGCCGACGGCAATGTCGTGCAGGGACCGGTGGTGGCCGTCGATTCAAGCGGCTGCGTCGTGCATTCCGACGGGCGGCTCACCGCGGTCGTCGGCCTCAAGGATTTGGTGGTGGTGAGCACGTCGGACGCGGTGATGGTGATTCCCCGCGCGCGGGCGCAAGAGGTGCGCGAACTTGTCGCCAGGCTCAAAGCAGACAAGCGCCCCGAAGCGACCGACCACAGGCGCGTGCATCGGCCGTGGGGCTATTACGAGTCGATCGACATGGGCGAGCGCTTTCAGGTCAAGCGCATCGTCGTCGTTCCTGGCGGCATGCTGTCGCTGCAGAAGCACCAGCATCGCGCCGAGCACTGGGTGGTGGTGCGCGGCACCGCCGAGGTCATGATCGGCGAGGACAGCCGGGAAGTGCACGAGAACGAGTCGATCTACATCCCGATCGGCACCGTCCACCGGCTGGCCAACCAGGGAAAGATCCCGCTCGAACTCGTGGAAGTGCAGACCGGCAGTTATCTCGGCGAGGACGACATCGTGCGCCTCGACGACATTTATAAGCGCAGCTGAGGAGCCAGCAGGTTGAGGCGGACCAACGCCTCGATCACGTCGTGCGCGAGCGTATCGGCGTCCTTGTTCCCGGCCATGAGGTGCAATTCGGGTTGTTCTGGCGCCTCGTAGGGCTGATCGACGCCGGTAAAGTTCTTGATCTCGCCTGCGAGGGCGCGCCGATAAAGGCCTTTGGGATCGCGCGCGATACATTCCTCGATCGGCGTGTCGACGAAAATCTCGACAAATTCGCCCTCTTCGACCAGTTCGCGCACCATGCGCCGCTCGGCGCGGAATGGCGAGATGAACGAGCAGAGCACGATCAAGCCCGCTTCGGTCATCAGCTTCGCTACCTCACCGATGCGCCGTATGTTTTCAACGCGGTCGGCCTCGGTAAAGCCGAGGTCGCGGTTGAGGCCGTGACGGATATTGTCGCCGTCGAGCATGAGGGTGTGCACGCCACGCGCGTGCAGGCCGGCCTCGACCAGGTTGGCGATCGTCGATTTGCCGGCGCCGGAAAGCCCGGTGAACCACAGCACCGCCGGTCGATGATGCATGAGGTCCGAACGGCCGGCCTTGCTGACGGTGATCTTTTGATGATGAACATTGGTGGCGCGGCGCAGCGCGAAATCGATCATGCCGGCCGCGACCGTCTCGTTCGAATAGCGGTCGATCAGAATGAACGCGCCAGTGTTGTGGTTATCGGCGTAACTGTCGAACACGACCGGCCGGCCAACAGATAGATTGCAGATACCGACTTCATTTAACGCCAGCGTCTTGGCGGCAACCTTGGAAAACGAATTGACGTCGAGCTTGTGCTTGAGCTCGGTGACGGTCGCCGCAATTGTGCAATGACTGATCTTCATCAGATAGGAGCGCCCCGGAAACAGATTTTCGCTTCCCATCCACACCAGATGCGCGCCGAACTGATCGGCGACCTGCGGCCGGTCGCGCAGCGCCGCCAGCATGTCGCCGCGGGCGATGTCGATTTCGTCGGCGAGGGTGACGGTAACGCTGTCGCCGGCCTCGGCCGACTTGACGCCCTCACCGACCGACTTGACTTTGGTCGTCTGTCCGGAGGGCAGCACAACGATCTCGTCGCCGGCCGTTATCCGGCCGCTTACGATCGGGCCGCTAAATCCGCGGAAATCGGAATTCGGCCGGTTGACCCACTGCACCGGCATGCGGAACGGCCTGCCCGCGCGGTCTTCGCTCACATCGACCGTTTCGAGATAGTCGAGCAGATGCGGGCCCGAATACCAGGGCGTGCGCTGGCTGCGCGATGAGACATTGTCGCCGAAGCGCGCCGAAATCGGAATCGCCTTGATCTCCTTGAAGCCGAGATCGGCAGCAAACCCGGTAAATTCGGCAACGATGCGGTCGAACACCGCACGGTCGAACTTGACGAGATCGATCTTGTTGACCGCAAGCACGGCGTAGCGGATGCCCAACAAACTGGCGATGATAGCGTGACGACGGGTCTGGCTGAGCAGGCCCTTGCGCGCATCGACCAGCAGCACGGCAAGCTCGGCGTTGGAGGCCCCCGTCGCCATGTTGCGGGTATATTGTTCATGGCCCGGCGTGTCGGCGACGATGAAGGCGCGCCGCGGCGTCGAGAAATAGCGGTAGGCAACATCGATGGTGATGCCCTGCTCCCGCTCGGCCTCCAGGCCGTCAAGCAGAAGCGCGAAATCGACGTCGGCGCCGGTGGTGCCGTGCTTTCTCGAATCGCGCTCGAGCGCGGCGAAATGATCGTCAAAAATCAGGTTCTGCTCGTAGAGCAGTCGGCCGATCAACGTGGATTTGCCGTCATCGACCGAGCCGCAGGTGAGAAAACGCAGGCCCGGGCGCGTGTCCACCGTGCCAATGCGCACGGCTCTTTCAGCGGTGATTGACGCGGGGCCGCTCATCAGAAATATCCCTCGCGCTTTTTCTTTTCCATCGAGCCGGCCTCGTCGCGGTCAATGACGCGGCCCTGGCGCTCGGACGTACTCGATTCGCGCATTTCGGCGATGATCTCATCGAGCGTGTCGGCATCCGACATGATGGCGCCGGTCAAAGGGTAACAGCCGAGCGTGCGAAAGCGAACCTGCATCATGCGCGGCGTCTCGCCGGGCTGCAGCGGCAGGCGCGCATCATCGACCATGATCAGCGCGCCGTCGCGCTCCACGATCGGCCGCTTCTTGGCGAAGTACAGCGGCACGACCGGAATATTTTCAGCGCGGATATATTCCCAAACGTCGAGCTCGGTCCAATTGGACAGCGGAAACACGCGCATGGATTCGCCGGTCTTGATACGGGTATTGAAAAGCCGCCAAAGCTCGGGGCGCTGATTGCGCGGATCCCAGCCGTGGCTTGCCGAGCGATGGGAAAAAATGCGCTCTTTCGCCCGGCTTTTCTCCTCGTCGCGGCGCGCGCCGCCGAAGGCCGCGTCGAACTTCCACTTATCCAAAGCCTGGCGCAATCCTTCCGTCTTCATGACTTGCGTGTGCATCGCCGAACCGGAAGCCATGGGCGAGATGCCGCGGGCAAGCCCTTCTTCGTTGACGTGAACCAACAGATCCATGCCGAGGCGGGCCGCGGTCTCATCGCGAAAAGCAATCATCTCGCGAAATTTCCAAGTGGTATCGACATGAAGAAGCGGAAACGGCGGCTTTGACGGATAGAACGCTTTCATCGCGATGTGCAGCATCACGCTTGAGTCTTTGCCGATCGAATAGAGCATGACCGGGTGGCTGAATTCGGCCACCGTCTCACGCATGATATAGATCGCTTCCGCCTCGAGCTGGCGTAAACGGATGTGGCTGTTACGCCAACTCATGCGGCGAACTCCCGCGGCACTGTCATAGTAAATAATCGATTACGCGATCGGCCTGGCGTAATGGTCGGCCTCTTTTATGAAAATGCTGTTTACGCCGACAGCGCGCGGCGCACAGCCCCGATAATGCGATCTTGCGTCGGCGCATCGAGATAGGCGTGCATCGGCAGGCTGATCACCTCCGCAGCCAAGCGCTCGCTCACCGCCACGCCGCCCTCGCCCACCGGGTAGTGCTTATAGGCCTGCTGGCGATGCAGCGGAATCGGGTAATAAACCGCAGTCGGTATGCCCTCCGCCTTTAACGATGCGGCAAAGGCCTCACGCCGGCCAGCGGGCAAGCGGATGGTGTACTGCGCCCAAACCGATTTTAAGCCGCCGGGAACCATGGGGACAGTCGTCACATCGCCGAGACCCTCGGCATAGCGGCGGGCGACCTCATTGCGCGCTTCGATCTCACCTGGAAAAATCTTCAACTTCTCGCTCAGGATCGCCGCCTGGATGGTGTCGAGGCGGGAGGCAAGACCGATGCGGATATTGTCGTATTTGTCGCTGCCGTAGCCGTGCATCCGCAGGCTGCGCAACCGGTCGGCCATGTCCGCATCATCGGTCAGCACCGCGCCGCCGTCGCCATAGCAGCCAAGCGGCTTGGCTGGGAAGAAGCTGGTGGCCGTGGCGTGGCCGAAAGTACCGAGACTGCGGCCCTTGTAGGCAGCGCCGAAGGCTTGCGCGGCGTCGTCGAGAATGAACAGGTTCTCTGCTTTGGCAGCCGCCGCGACTGCATCGTGATCGGCCGGCAGGCCGAAGAGATCGACCGGGATCACCGCCTTCGGCTTGAGGCCAAGGCGCTTGGCCGTGGCAATTGCCCCGGCGATCCCTTTGGCGTCGATGTTGAAGGTGGCGGCGTCGACATCGACGAACACCGGCGTCGCGCCGACCAGCGCCGCCACTTCCGCCGTGGCGCAGAACGTAAATGACGGGCAGATCACCGCATCGCCCGGACCGATCCCTTTGGCGCGCAAGGCCAGCACCAAGGCGTCGGTGCCACTGGCGCAGGTCACGGCATGGCGCGCGCCGCAGAAGGCGGCAAGCTCCTCCTCGAAGGCTGCGCACTTCGGGGCCGAGGATGAACTGACAGTGACCGAGCACGCGCGCGATGGCCGCGTCGATGGCAGGCCCGAGACGGCGCCGTTGCGCGGCGACGTCGATGAACGGAATGGGCGGCAAGTTGGGGCGCAGATTCATGAAGACTTCCGATGAGTAACGGCCGTGATCAGCCGACGACCACGCGCGGCGCTTGGCGCTGTGCCGGAGCAACTGCCGGACGCCCGACCAAGCAACGCGTCGCAATTTCCAGGCTGGCTACGGCCTCCTCGCCAGTCACCGCCGGAGCGCGCCGGTGCGAACCGCATGCAGGAAGGCCAGCAGTTCGGAGCGCAGCGGCTCGGCATGACCGACCGAAAGGTGCCGCATCGAATAGCTGCCGTCGGGCTGGAAACCGAAGCACTCGGTCACCTGACGGGTGAGCAGATCGCCCATGACGTATTTGCCGCGGGTGGCGACGGTGACGCTGCGCGCCTTGAATGGAGTGAGCCAGTTGGTGTTGATGTGGGCGAGCACGCCGGAGGCGGTGCGGAACTGCAGCAGCGCGATGTCCTCGCGCTCGGCGACCGCGCTCGACAGCTGCGGCTGCACCTCGGTGATGTCGGAATCGGTGAACCAGCGGATCAGGTCGATGTCGTGCACCGCGAGGTCAATGACCACGCCCACATTCGACATGCGCGGCGGAAACGGACCGACGCGGGTGATGGCGATCGATAGAATATCTTCGTTGCGGATCGCGTCCTTGATCGCCTCAACCGCCGGATTGAAGCGCTCGACATGCCCGACCATCAAGGTGACGCCGGCACGGCGCGCGGCAGCGATGATATCGCGCCCCTCTTCAACCGACGAGGCAATCGGCTTTTCCACCAGCACGTGGACGCCGCGCGCGATGCAGGTAAGCGCAATGTCGCGATGCAGATGGGTCGGCGCGGCAATGGTGATGCAATCGACACCGAGGCCGAGCAAAGCATTGACGTCGGCGACCGCGGCACAGCCAAGCGCGCGGGCGACAAATTCGGCCTGCTTGCGGTCGGGATCGGCGACGCCGACAAGCTCGGCGCCGGGAATACCGGCGAACACGCGGGCATGATTGCTGCCCATCACGCCGACACCGACGACGCCCACGCGCAATGGACGTTCCGCGTCTGTTGCGGTCTGTTGCGTCATGTTGCGACGAATGCCCCTCGCCTCACGTCCTTCGTACCCCGCCATCCAACTAGCACGGCCTAGCGCGGCTGGCGATTGCCGCCGGCCAGGGAGGCGAACACGTTTTGATTCAAAGCGTTACAGGATTAAACCGATGCTGAATAAGGGGGTGCCAGTGGGCACCCGGCGTCAGCTTTATTCAGCCGCGCGCGAGGCCGGAACCACCAGGCGCAAGCCGGCAGCAAGCGCGTCATCACGGAAGGCGTTCACGGCGCCGAGCGAGAGTTCCGCCGCGGTCTTGGTTCCGAGTGCCGGCAGCTTCTTGAGCACGTCGGCAGGCGCGGTGATGATGTGGCAGCGCATGGCGTCGGCCTCGACCACGTTGAACACTTCGCGCGTTGAAGCCCAGATGATCTCGACATTGCCGGTTTTGCGCGCCCGCGCCACGGCATCCTGCATGACCGGCCGGTAGTCGATGCCGAAATCGGCAAGCCTGCCGGCGAACACGGAGACGCAAGCCGGCGCGCCGCCGTCGAGCGCCTCGACTGCTTGCGCGACCTGCTCGCCGGTAAAGATCGCGGTCATGTTGATCTTGACGCCATCACGCGACAGCGAGCGTACGGCGTCGAACAGCGGTTCGCCGCGCGTGGTGGTCACCGGCAGCTTGACGTAAACGTTCTTGCCCCAGGTGGTGATGACGCGCGCCTGCGCCACCATTTCGGGGATATCGTCGGAGAACACCTCGAAGGAAATATGCCGGTCGGGAACCGCGGCAACGAGGTCGCGCCCGTACGCCGCATAATCGCTCACGCCCGCCTTCTTGAGCAGCGACGGATTGGTGGTGAAGCCGGCGATCCAGGGCTGCTTCGCCATATCGACGATCTGCGCCTTGTCGGCGCCGTCGGTGAACAGTTTGACTTTGAGGTCGGAAATTTTCGGCATGCAATCGCCTCTTATCGCTCGAGCAAACGCGGAATTTAACCCATTCTCACTTCAGCGCAATCAAGGTATGAGGATAACGCCTATAACCCGTTTTTGGCCGATCCCTTCGAAAATATCCAGAGATCGCCCAACATCCCCAACAAAAAAGATTCATGGCAAATACACGCGCCTACGTGTTTTTTGGAGCCAAGGTGGCGATCTCGTTGGCGCTGCTTTACGTCGCCGTCGGTTTCGTCAATTTCGGCGGTTTGCGTGAGCGACTAAACCGCATCGACTATGTCTGGATCGCGGCGGCACTGATTGCGCTCGGCCTGCAGATCGCACTCATTTCGCGACGCTGGCAATGGATCGCCAATTCCTACGGCGCACCGCTCAACTATCGCCGCTCGGTTCTCTATACGCTCATTGGCTCATTCTTCAGCCAAGTCCTGCCGTCAACAATCGGCGGTGACGCCGCGCGAATCTGGCTTCTGGCCCGAGATGCCGGCACATGGAAAGGCGCAATATCTTCAGTGCTCATCGATCGCGTTATCGGCTTGATTTGGCTTGCCGCACTCGTGCTGATCTGCCTGCCGTGGTCCCTGACACTTGTCAAAAATCCGCTCGGACGCTCGGCGCTTATTTTGGTCGGCTCCGCGGGAGCGACTGCACCGGCTGCTCTATTTATCCTTTCTCAGCTCGGCCGCACATCGCTCGTGCAGTGGAAGGTCACTCGTCACCTGGCGGATATCGCGAGAATTGCCTGGACCGTCCTGACGTCGCCACGGATCGGCGTCCCCATTGCCCTTATTTCGATTGCCGTGCATCTGATAACGGTTTTGGTCCTGTGGTCCTGCGCAAGAGCAATTGACTCCTCATTCACATTGCTTGACTCGATGCTGCTCATTCCGCCGGTGATCTTGATCGCTGCCGTCCCGATCTCGATTGCTGGATGGGGCGTGCGCGAAAGCGTGATGCTCGCGGCCTTCACCTATGCGGGGTTGCCAAACAGCGACGGACCGTTGATCTCTATTTTATTCGGCGCCAGCAGCTTCATAATCGGGGCAATTGGCGGCATCGTCTGGAGCCTCAGTGCCGACCGCGTGCGTCTGGCGTCCATCCGCGAGGCGAGCGAGCATTCCAAAGATATCTAATGCTTCAATTCTGATCGCTAGTGCGCCGCTGCCAAACGATCTTCATCGGCTTTGCGCTATAAGGGCCTGCTGGTAGTCCAAATACCAAGTGACAAATTTGCGGATGCCCTCGTCTATCGGCGTTGATGGCTTGAAACCGACATCGCGCATTAGATCGTCGACATCGGCATAGGTCGCGGGGACATCGCCAGCCTGCATCGGCACCATTTCGCGAATGGCCTTTTTGCCGGTTGCCTGCTCAAGAAGATCGACGACATGCGGCACGTCGACCGGATTATTGTTGCCAATGTTATACACCCGCCACGGCGCCTTGCTGCTTCCCGGATCGGGTGCGTCTCCCGACCATTCGGGATTGGACTTAGCCGGCTTTTCGATAAGGCGCACGATCGCCTGCACCACATCATCGATATAAGTGAAGTCACGCCGCATGTTGCCGTGGTTGAACAGCTTGATCGGTTTTCCCGCGAGAATAGCTGAAGCGAAAAGCCACATCGCCATATCCGGACGGCCCCACGGGCCATAGACCGTGAAGAAGCGCAGGCCTGTGGTCGGCAATCTGAACAGATGCGAATAGGAGTGAGCCATCAGCTCATTTGCCTTTTTCGATGCGCCGTAAAGGCTTAGCGGATGATCGACGTTATCGTGCACCGAAAACGGCATATGCGTGTTGGCGCCATAGACCGAGGAAGACGATGCATAAAGCAAATGCCGGCAGCCGTGGTGGCGGCAACCTTCCAGCACATTGACGAAGCCCTGCAGATTGGCATCGACATAGGCGTGCGGATCGACCAGCGAATGACGCACGCCGGCCTGCGCTGCGAGATGGACCACAAACGGGAACCGATGCTCGGCAAACAGCGCGGCAGTCCCACTCCGATCGGCGAGGTCGAGCTTGACGAAAACAAACCCCTTTTTCTTGCCTAGCTCCGTCAGCCGCGCCTGCTTCAACTTCGAGTCGTAGTATGGCGATAAATTGTCGACGCCAATGACCGGGCGCCCGTCGTCGAGCAGACGCTGCGCGGTGTGAAAGCCGATGAAGCCGGCGGCGCCGGTGACCAGGATTGGCTCGCTCATCGATTCTGACCTGCGTCGGCCGCCACAGCGCTCATGTCCTCACCGGAACCGGTTTTCGGGCAACGGCTAAAATCATATGGGCTATAAAGGCCTTGGGCACGAACGGAGATGCCAGCACGGCGAAAGCACGCGCGAAAGCCGATGTGGCAGGAATTCCAGCCATGCCCTGGAGCCAGCGCTGGATGCCTTGCCGCTTGCCGATCATCTTGACGTCCTCCACTTCGAAGCCGTGCCGCGCCAGGATCAGCGCCAATTCCCCACGAGTGAGTCGCCACTGGTAGAAGCGAACCTGCCCGGTTTGCGGCGGCAAGCGCCAGGGCTCGAATAAAGTGGCGGCGATCGCGTGGCGTAAGTTTACGAACGGCATCGAGGTAAACAGATAGGCCCCGGGCTTGAGCACCCGGAATGCCTCCGTAACCACGCGATCGAACCCCTCCTCGAAATGCTCGAAGGTACCCCAGGAATAATATGCATCGAAGGATTCGTCGGGAAAGCCGGTATCGCGGATATCGCCGACAGCGAATTCCATGTTGTCGAACATTTGCCTCAACTTGCCGATCGTGACTTTCGACACATCGAGGCCGACGGTCGGATACCCTGCGCGCGTGAACCACAAGACCCAATCGCCCATGCCGCAGCCGCCATCGAGAATGCGGCTGCCTTTGGGAAGCCGTTTAATATAGGGCCACATGATCTTGAACTCGGGCTTGCGGGGAATTCGATCCGTCCGCCCCTGCGGTCCGCCATGTTGTTCCCAGATGCGCGTCCATTGCGCCTCGATGGCCGAGATTTCCTCGGCACCCTCGCTTTGGTCGTAGGCTCTATCATCGCGCCGCATCGAACGGGCTCATCCTGAGATGGCTTCGGGGCGGCGATGAAGACGCGCCCATTCCTGAAACGCGAGCACCGCCCACAGTTGCCATGAGGTATCGCGACGTCCGCTGACAAGTTCCTTCCGCCACTGGTCGACCTGGCCGTGATCGAAAATGCCCTGGCGCTTGAGCGCCTTTGGGTCGGTGGCAGCAGCAAAACGGTCGGCTGCCGCGCCTTCGAGCATGGCTGCTACCGGCATTTCGAAGCCGCGTTTGGGCCGCCGGAATACCTCGGCTGGCAGGCGGTCGGTAAATGCCTGGCGCAGCACCTTCTTGCCCATCGGTCGCAAGCCGGCCAGACCAAGCTTGGCAGACCCGGGCAGCGAGAAAGCCCATTCCGCCACGCGCTGGTCGAGAAACGGCGCGCGCGTCTCCAGAGCGTGCGCCATACTCATGCGGTCGACTTTGACCAGCATGTCGCTTGGTAATTCCAGCGCCACATCGCAAGCAAGCATGGCATTGACCGAATCGGGGTCACGGGCATCTGCGCGCAGCCGGTCGACAAGGCCGTGGACGTCGATCGCAGCCGCGGGCGCCCCCAGCAATTGATCGAGTTCGTCGTCCGAGGCAAGGCGCATCCACGCGGCCTGGCGCGCCGCCGCATCTGGGCTCGCCGTCGCAACAAATCTCCGTGCGCGACGCAGAATTTCCAGCGCCGAATGGCTCTTGCCTTCCGGCAAGCGCCCGAGCAAGCCGGCAAGCGTCGTGCGCAGGGCCTGCGGCAAGCGATGCCACAGGCCAAGATAAAGCTCGCTCCAGTAACGCCGATAACCACCGAACATTTCATCCGCCCCGTCGCCGGTCAGCACCACGCTCACTGCACGACGCGTCGCCTGCGCGATAAGGAAGGTTGGCACAGCCGAGGCATCGGCGAAGGGTTCGTCGAGACCGAGGAACACACTATCAAGTGCATCACCAACATGCGTACCGGCAATACCGAGCTCGGTATGTTCGGCGCCGAGATGGCGCGCGACCTTGGCGGCGAGCGGCCGCTCCTCGTAGTAGGCTCCGGCGCCGTCGAAGCCGACGGTGAAGGTCTTCAGCCGCGCACCACTGGCCGCGACGGACGCAGCGACCAGCGCCGAATCAATGCCGCCGGACAGGAACACGCCGACCGGCACATCGGATACGAGCCGTGCCTTAACGGCGGCGTCAAACCGCGAGCGCAGGTCTTGTTCCACCGCATGCGAACTCTGCCGGCGCGACCACGCGCTCTCGCGCGAGATCATACCAACGCGTGACGACAAGCCCCCTTGCATTAAATTTAAGCCAGTGGCCGGCGGCGAGCTTGGCGACGCCGCGCGCTATCGACCACGGCTCAGGCACGAAGCGCAGGGTAAAATAGGCGCGCAGCACGGCTGGATCGACCGGCCGCTTCTCGCCCAGCATCGCCTCGCAGGCGATCAGATCCGAGCCGAACGCAAGGCGCTTTCCGTCAGCCGCATAGAGAAACGGCTTTTCGCCGAAGCGGTCGCGCGCAGCAAACAGCACACCTTGACGCTGATCCCAGATGGCGAAGGCGAACATGCCGACCAACCGCGGCAACAGCCGCTCGCCCCATTGGCGCCAGCCAGCGAGTAAAACCTCCGTATCCGAATTCGATTTGAAGCTATGGCCCAAGCCTATGAGCTCAGATCGTAAATCGGCGTAGTTGAAGATTTCACCGTTATAGGTGATGACCAAACCGTCGCGCACCATCGGTTGCGCGCCAAGCGGCGACAAATCGATGATCGCGAGGCGCGTGTGCGCTAGCGCGCAGTTTCCATCGCTCCAGCTGCCTTTGTCATCGGGACCACGGAATTCGATGCGTTTGATTGCGGCGCCAAGACGAGCTTGCGCCGTCGTCGGATCGAGACCTGCAAAATCGACCAGCCCCGCGATGCCGCACATTGGCGATCAGCGCTCGCGTCTACAAACGTCAGGCCGCACGGCCGGCCACCAGCTCAATCTTGCCGGCCGCGCTGCAATGACCCATTTTGCAGCGCCTTCAAGTCTTCCTCGACCATTTCCTTGACCAGCGCATCGAAACTGACCTTGTGCTTCCAGCCAAGCACTTGACGCGCCTTCGACGGGTCGCCGACCAGATGTTCGACTTCGGTCGGCCGGAAATAGCGAGGATCAACTTCGACGAGAACCTGCCCCGTTGCCTTATCTATACCACGCTCAGTATCGGCCTTTCCCTCCCATACGAGCTCGCGACTGACCTGGAAGAAGGCTTTTTCGACAAATTCGCGCACCGAATGCGCTTCGCCGGTCGCCAGGACGTAATCGTCCGCCGCGGGCTGTTGCAGCATGAGCCACATGCCTTCGACATAATCGCGGGCGTGACCCCAGTCCCTGCGCGCATCCAGATTGCCGAGATAGAGCTTTTGCTGTTGCTTGAGCGCAATGGCGGCGACCGCGCGTGTGATCTTGCGGGTCACGAATGTCTCGCCGCGCGTGGGACCCTCATGATTGAACAGGATTCCGTTCGACGCATGGATGCCGTAGGCTTCGCGATAGTTCACGGTAATCCAGAAGGCATAGAGTTTGGCTGCCGCATAGGGCGAGCGCGGATGGAACGACGACGTTTCATTCTGTGGCGTCTTTGTGCACGCCGCCATAAAGCTCTGACGTCGACGCCTGATAGAACCGCACGCGTTTTTCCATGCCGAGGATGCGGATGGCCTCAAGCATGCGCAGTGTGCCAAGTGCATCCGAGTTGGCGGTGTACTCTGGTGTTTCGAACGAGACCTTCACGTGGCTTTGGGCAGCGAGATTGTAGATTTCGCTTGGCTGCGTCTCCTGCACGATGCGGATCAGATTGGTCGCATCGGTCATGTCGCCGTAATGCATGATGAAGCGAACGTCCTTCTCGTGCAGATCCTGATAAAGGCCTTCCACCCTGCCGGTATTGAATGACGACGAGCGGCGGCGGACGCCATGAACGACATAGCCCTTGCGCAGCAGAAACTCGGCGAGATAAGCGCCGTCCTGGCCGGTGACACCGGTGATTAACGCGACACGCTCGTTCATGAGTGACCTGTCCTGTCGTGAACCATAACGATTTTTATTGGGCGACGAATTGCGTGGCCCTTCTCGATCGCCGGGCCATTCGCAGCCGGCGCGTGGCCATGTTCATTTTGAAAAAAAGCGTGTTGCACCAGGATTCCGGCAACGTGTTTGCCAGTGCGAACAGGATGCACGCTCGCAAAGTCGAGCGCCAACTCGGTTGGCTCTGCCGCTCGATCGAAATCAGCGCTCCCGGACGGTAAAGGTCGGCATGTTTGCGGCGAATGCTATTCCATGTGCTCGCCTGCCGACGCGCGGAACTGCTCAGCAGCATTCCGTCCGGCCGGATGTTGTAGATGAACAACGGCTTGGAGATTTTGATCCATTGATACCCGGAGCGTAGCAGCCGGATATTGAATTCCCAGTCCTCTAGCCCCTGCCGCATTGTCTCGTCATAGCCGCCGACCGCTTCCCACGCGCTTTTGCGCAGTAGCATGCAATAGGGCATGTGATTCAGGAACAACTGGTCGAATCGGTTGCAGTGGGTGGCGAAAATATTCGTCAACGCGCCGGATAATCGCATATCGGTAAACACAAAGCCGACATTGTTTCCGGCGTCGCCAATTGCACCGAGCGTCTCGGCCAGAAATTCCGGTTCGAGCCTATCGTCGCAATCGAGCGGGACGACGAAGTCGGCCCGCGCCTCGCGAAAGCCCGTGTTGCGCGCGCCCGGCAGGTAGCGCTGCTCTTGGCGCACGATACGGACCGTGGTTTCGAGTTCGTGGAGTTTGCGCAGGGTCGTATTTTCGTTCGACCCATCATCAACAATGATGATCTCGTAATCCTTGCGAGAGTCTGCGCGCGAAGGCTTGCCAGCAGCCCCGTCGAGAAATCGACCGTCGTTGTGGCAGGGCACGATGACGCTCACGGCCGGAACTACGGTCACACCACGCGCTCCGCCGGCCGCAGCGCGGCCCAGATTTCGCCCCAAGGCGTCATCAATTCATCGACGACGAGGCCTGCCTGAGCAGTCTCCGCGCGGAACTCCAACTCGGTTGGTTCAATCTTGTGATCCGGATCGGAATAGTAATTGGCGCCGACTTCGCGCCGCATCGGCATTTTCCAATCTCTCTCGAACAGCGGCACGCGGATGAGGAAGCGCGGCGCATCGGTCGTCTTCATCAGCGCCTTCAGAAAGCCTATGCGGTCGGCAATATGCTCGAGAACATTCGAGAGAACGACAACATCCCACGGCCCCGGCGGCACGGACTTCGTTGCGTCTGATTCCACAAAAGACAGGTTGGCAGGGTTGTCGCTGTCGTCTCGCTTGCGCGAGCCGCCCCTTGTCGTAGTCGAGGCCGATCACTTGGGCGTTCGGGCGGGCGCGCGCAATCGAGCGGGCGACAGCGCCATAGCCGCAGCCGATATCCAGCACACGCGCGCCATCGGCAACCCGCGCCACAAAGAAATCGTGGTAGCTAATGAGCCTGTGCTTGGGATGCTCGCCCTTTCCGTAAATCATCGCGCGTTCATTGACGACATGCTCCAATTCGTCATGGATCGCGAACAGGCGCGCAAGTCCCTGGCCGGGGTCCCGGCCGCGTGATTCAAGGACGAAAAGACCCTCAAGCAATACAAGGCGGAGGTGGCGTGGCAATAATTGCCACAGCACGGCGAGCATATCGGCGATCTTAAGGCCGATAGCCTTCATGCCCTGCGCTCAAGCAACGCGATGAACACCGTCTCGTGGCGAGCAAGCCATGCGCCCAGATCAAAACGCTCAATGGCGCGAGCGCGCGCCTTCGCCGCCATCGCCTCGCGATTTTGAACGACTTGCAGCCATCCCTTCAGCAATGGCTTCAGGCCTTGGCGCCACGTCTTCCTCGAATGTTTCGGGGACCGGCAGGCCCACGCCCGCATCGCGCCCGACCAACTCGGGCACCCCGCCCGAGGCGGAATAGAGAACCGGCAAGCCGGAGGCCATTGCTTCCAATACTACGTTCGGACACGGGTCATTATGTTTGGTCATCAAATATGCGTCGGCATTTTGGTAGATCTTCGGCGCGTCGTCCCCGGTATAGGGGCCGGTAAAAACAACGGCGTTGGAGACACCGAGCCGTTCAGCTTGCTGAAGCGCGCTGGCCCTGGAAGCAGGATCGACGAGACCTGCAACGGTCAAGCTCACCTCCAATCCGCCACGGCGCGCGGCGGCCAATCCGGCAATGGACGATGACAACCGATAAGCGGTTGCCGGCCCGATCTTGCCGGTTAGCCAGGAAATTAAACGGGCTCTTATTGGCCGCGCTCTTTCTTGGCGCGAAGTGACCGGTGTCCACTGCGTTGTAGAGGATTTCCGACCGACCGGTGCGCGGTCCAAGGAATTGCTCGGCACAACGCCGGCAGAATTCGCTTTGATAGAAAACATAATCCGCCGTCGCGTGCGGGCCCGCCATTCGGGCATTCTCGCGTTCCCAGCCCGTCGGATACCAGCCCGGATAGAACACGCCGTTTTGGTTGAGCACCAATGGCACGCCCGCTGCGCGAACGCGAGCCACCGCAAAAGCCGGCAGATAGATCGCGTTGGATAGCATGTAGAGGATCGAGAAGCCGACCCGGTGCTCGGGAAATCGCGCCTGCAGCAACCGTACCTTGACCAGCGTGCCACCAAAATCGCCAGGGCGCGCACCGCCATAAAAAACGCGCAGGTCGCGGTCCCGCTCGCGAAAGGGAAGCGCTGCGAGGATCGTCGCCCCATTGAGCACGCGATAGATCGCACGCAATATATCTTTGATCGCCGACTGCATGCAGCCTAATGACGGCGGATAACCGCATAGGCCGATGGGAAGATCGGCAACAGTCTGTCGAGGCGCAGCGCCGCAAACAGCAAATGACGATAAATGCCCGGCATTGCCTTGCGGAAGGACCGCCGCAAGACGAGGTCCGGAATTGTTATGAACAGCAGGTGCAGAAGATAGCTAGCAAGGCCTCCGAGCCGAACGATGTCGATGCGCGGACCAAACTTCTCGGCAAGCGCAGCAGGCGTGTATTGGCGAAAGCCGTGCCAAAGATAAAGGCCGAGGCTGGCACCGCTCGGCAACACATGGATTTCGACCCCGCCCGGATTGAACCATGCAGGCAATCGCGCGATCAGGGTCGCATCGTCTGGAATGTGCTCGAGAGTTGATACTGACAATAGCAGGTCCACCTTCTCGGACGGATTGAAGGCGTGCGCATCGACTTGGGCAAATTTAACCTTCAGCGGTAAACCCTTCGTCTGGTCAGGATTGAAGCGATCCTGGATGTCGATGCCCGTGTAGCGGCCGCGAAAGCCGAGCCGCGACAGTCGGGTAGTCATCGATCCGGATCCGCAGCCGAGCTCAAGTACGCTCACCTCGCGTCGACCAACCAGGCGGGGAAGCTCAGTTTCGAGGAATAGTTCCGTCAGCAACCGAGCGGGCGATTGCCCGACCGCGATCGCACGAGCACGGGACGGCTCGGGCGTAAAGAACCGGCTTGCCGGAGTGCGTCGCGAAGCCGCAATGTTGCGCCGGGCATTGCGCGCGAGGTAGCGGAGCCGGTCGGCCGGTGACAGCCAGATATCGCCGCTCAATTCGCTGTTCATCAGGCGAGACGCCTTCCATTCAGCCTGTCGATTAGAGGAACAAGCGGGCGCAAATCGTGCATCGCGAAACGGCTCCGCCCTGCGATGCGATTTTCGGCGGTAATAGCCACGAATTTGACGCCGATGGCGTCCGCCGCCCTGTGATCGTCGGGACCATCACCAACCAGCAGCAGCGCGCGACGGGAAACGCGCTCTCGCTCCATGATCTTCAGAAGGCCTCGTTCTTTGCTCACAGACGATCCGAAACTGCCGCGCAGGCGATTTATCAATCCGCGCCGTCGCAATACTTCGCGCAAATACCGATCGGGCGTCGCCGACAGCACCCAGAGGCGAATCCCTCGCCGCGCCAGGCCGGCAAGTGCCTGACGCGCGCCCCGTCGCTCCGCTGCCGCAATAATGCCCTTGGTGCAACAACGGCTATAGATGTCGACCAGGACGCGGGCCTGCGTTGCGATAGCGCGCGGATCGTAATTCCGTGCCAGACGCCGCGCCACTTCGGCAAAGACCTTGTGTCGATCGCCTCCGGCCTGAAGCGCCGGCATCAGCACCGACAGCCCGTTAGGCAAGGTAGCGACGGTGCGTTGAAGGCAATCCTTTTTGATGGAGTTCGTGTCCGCCAACGTGCCATCAAAATCAAAGACTACAACGCGGATCATGCGTGGGCTTAACGGCGCGACAGCAGAGGTTGCCAAACCTCGTCGATATGCCGGCGCGCGACAACCGACCAGTCGGCACGCATCACCGATTGCCGTGCGGCCGCGGTCAGCACCGCCGCGCGGTCGGGCAGCGAAAGCAGCTCCTTCGCGCGTGCCGTGATCGCGTCTACATCGCCGACTTCGACCAGCGCACCGCTCATGCCATCGTCGATGAGGTCGGGGGCCATGCCGACGCGCGTCGAGACAACAGGAATGCCGGAGGCCATGCTTTCCATCATCGCCATTGGGCCGCCTTCCTCGCGGCTCGTGACCAGATAAAGATCGAGTGGGTGATAGAGCTTGGCCAACTCATCACGATCAGGCGCGTAGTGATAGGCGTAACGAATGCCCAGGCGTTCGAGCCCTTTGCGTACATAACCGCGTGCCGGTCCGCCAAGCAGCACAAACACCGGGAGATCCTTGGCCAGCTGTTCGACCGCGGCAAGAAAAATGTCCGGCCCCTTGATCAGCTTTGGTTCATCACCGCTGCCCCACCCCTCGCCGTCCTTTTGAAACGAACCAATCGCGATGTCTTCGGGACGGATGCCGAACCTCTGCCTCGCGGCGCGGCGTTGCTCGGCCGCCGGCGGCCGGAAGCGTTCAGTCTCGCAGCCGATGGGGATCACGGAAATCAGATCGGGACTGACGCCCCAACCGACCAGCCGGTCGCGGACCACACTGGCGGAAGCGACAATTTTGTCGAGCCGCGGCACCGAAGCGAGGAATGCATCGATATGGCGCGAGACTTGCGGTCCGTCTGCAGGCTTGCCGTGAAAGAACGTGGTCACGAATTTACAGTTAGGCGAGAGATAGCGGCCCCATTCCACCCATTGGTATTGCGAGCCGAATTCCACAATTCCGGAGGTGAGTTCGGACGGGTCCGTGGTCGTCCAGGCAATATCGTGCGCGATCTTGTTCGCTTCTTCAGCGATGAAGCTTCCCCACCAGCGGATCGCCCAGTCGGCGCGCTCTATGACAAGACCGACCGGCGGTCGTGGCGTTGACAGCCCAGCCCTTGCGAGCGCGCGGCGGCCATAGGCGGTTGCCGCGTAGCCAATCGGTTTGAAATGAGAGAGCACGGCACGCGTGTTCATGACACTGCAGCCGCCCCTTCCGTTTCGCCGCGCACCATGCGGGAAACGAGTTCCAGGAATCCGACACTCGACCTCCAGCCGAGCATTCGCTTGGCGCGCTCAGCATTCCCGACAGAGGTCGCGATATCGCTCGGTCGGCGCAGGCTCGAATCGAAGTCAACGTGCGCGCGCCAATCAAGCTTGAGCCGCAGCAAACGCCGCGGCAACGAACTGCTCCAGTGAGTGCGCGACGCCCGAAGCAATGACGAAGTCAACCGGTTGCTCAAGGCTCAGCATCGCCCACATGGCAGCAACATAGTCCGGCGCCCAGCCGAAATCACGCCGCAGCGACAGATCGCCAAGCCGCAGCCGTTCCTTGCTGCCGGCTGCGATGCGCGCGGCCGCTGCGGTGATCTTTCGCGTCACGAAGCGCGCGGGGCGCAACGGCGACTCATGATTGAACAAAATTCCCGAACAGGCGAACAGCCCGTAGGACTTCGCGATAATTGGCGACCAGCGAGACGGAAGCGGCTTTGGCAACGCCATAGGGGCTTTTTGGGTGAACCGCCGTGCTTTCGTCGGCCGGTTCGTTGCCAGTGTCGCCGAAAATCTCCGACGAACCGGCGTTGTAGAAGCGGACTTTCCCGCCGACCGAACGCAGCGCCTCGAGCAGATTGAGTGTGCCAAGCGCGATGCTTTCAAGTGTCTCCGCCGGCTGTGTAAAAGAAAGCGCGACCGAGGACTGGCCAGACAAATTGTAGATCTCGTCCGGCTCGACGCTTTCGATGGTCTGTACCACCGAGCGAAAATCGACTGGTGAGATCGAATGCATCTTGACCCGATCGCGGATGCCAAGCGCGGTCAGGCCGTCGACACGCGCGAGCTCGGCATCACGCGAGGTGCCGTGCACTGCGTAGCCCTTGGCAGCCAGCAGACGAGCCAGATAAGCCCCATCCTGCCCGGTCACGCCGATGATCAAAGCTGTTTCGGCCATCAGAGAGGAAGCTGACTTGCTAGCGCGGCGAACGGGTCACGCCATAAACGCCGCCGGCCGACGATGGCGGATCGCTGCTTCATCAGCTCTTCGAATAGCGCGATCCATTCGCGCGTCATACGCTCGGCGGTCCAGGGATAGCGCGGCATGGCTTCGACAAGTTGCGGATATGTTGTCATCAGCTTTTCCAAGGCCTGTTCGAGATCCTGCGTTCCAGCGAACGGAACGCCAAAGCCGTCGCAATATTCCGGCATGCAGCCGCTGTTGCGGTACAGCAGCGGCAGCCCGCAGAGCGCGCCCTCATTCTGGTGATGACCGCCCGGTTCGTTCTGCGAACCGGTGACGTAGGCATGGTGTGAGCGCAACTCGTCCGCCAGTAGTGTGCCGTCGAGTGGCGGCGACATATCGTGCGTGGGCGAAGGAAAACCCTTTCGGCAGGTTTCCGACATAGGTAAAGGCCAGCCGGTCGCGCCAAGTGGGCCGGCGCAAGCAGACCGTCGATCGCCGCATAGACGTCGAAGCCTTTCATCGGATGATAGCCCCAATGATGCGTCACGAGTTTGAGCGGCCCCTGCCCGCGCCATGGATTAAACCCGCGCCGATTGAAAAATCGCCGTGTCGGCGCCGTTGCGCACGACAAACCAGGGCGATTGCAAATGCTCGCGCCACACCGGCAGGCTTGTCAGCCATTCGCCGACGAAGACGGTGGCATCGGCAACGTAATTCGTGCGCACCAGCTTGGCATTGATGAAAGCTTCGCCCTTGCGCTCGTCGCATTCATTGATGCGGTGGATGACGATGGCGTTCGGGTTTCTCCAGGCGAGATAGCGCAAGATTGCGCCGGCTCCGAAACAGATATTCGGCGCCCGCACGCGCGGGTCGGTGAGCAGGATTATGTCAATGTCGCGACCCTGAAGCTCATAGACGACCGTATGGCCGGCCTTGCCCAACGCGTCGCATAGCGCCGCAGCAAATCGATTTCCACCGCCCCATGGACCATCATAGGGCCTGCTGCCGACAGCGATTTTCACGAGAGGACAGGTTTTCTGGCGACGACGATTTGCGTCGAGAACGCACGAAAGCCGCTGAGCCAGAGAAACGGATTGTTCCCAAGCTTCGCAAGATATTGAATAGTAATCGGGTCAGGCGCCCCATCATTCGTCGGTGACGCGTAAAGCTCGGCAAATGCCGCCGGGTGTGACACGGCATGCTCGACATCGACGCCCAGTGTGCGGGCACAGAAGTTACGGAACTCACTCGGAAACCATTCCTGCACGTGCATGCGGTCGAGCGGCGCTTCGGTGTAGCGCACGGGCGTCGTCATCACGAGCGTACCGCCCGGGCGCGAGCACGCGCCACATTTCCAGTAGCAGACTGTCGGGCTTTTGCACGTGCTCGATGACGTCCGAGCAAATCACCGCACGAAATTGCCCATCGTCATATGAATAGGTGTAGCCGTCGATCACGGCAAAGCGGCCATCGAGACGATGCCGGGCGAATTCGCGTTGAGCGATTTCTATCGACAACGGGCTCGTATCAATCCCCTCGATAGCCGCCTGCGTGCGCATCACGACAAGGCCGCCGAGCGCGGCATCGCCGCAGCCGACATCAAGAACGCGATCGCCCTTGCCGATCTGGACGCCAAGTAAGGCCCTGATGATCAGTTCGTAGCGCGCCATCGTATAGGCATTGAGCCGATATACCGGACCGAACACTTCGGTCCAGTGATAAGCACCCTTGGTCTGATATTTGTCGAAGGCGATTTCGCTCATGCCGGTTCCGGCTTTTGCATTACGGCATTGCCACCGTTTCGTTCGCGCCCACAGATCGAGGCCAAGACGCGCGAGCGCCACGGTGCCCGCGCCGATCTTGTCGAGGCCGAAATGAGCGCGCGCCGTTTCCTGCGCGGCACGCCCAAGGCGCCGCGCCAGTTCATGATCGTTGCGCACGCGGCCGATGGCCGCACCCAGCGCGGCCGCATCGCCCGGCGGCACAAGCAGACAATTTTCGCCGTCGCGCAACAATGTCTCTGGTCCACAGTCCGCGGATGTTCGAAAGGATCACCGGACGTCCGCAGCTCATCGCTTGCAGCGTCACGCTATAGCCGGACGGCTGATAGACGTCCTTGAGCGGCACGACGACGGCAGCGGCCGCGTTGTAGAGCCGGCGCAGATCATGATCGGTCATGGAATCGGAATTGAAGAAATCGCCGACCGTCGTCTGCACGTAATCGTGAACCAGGCGGAATATTTACGTGCCGCCGCGTCACGATGCGGATCGGATGACGACCCGGCGCCGCGGCGAGAAGATCGTAGTCACGGTTGCGGTCCTGGCCGATGGCGACGACGAAATCCTGTTGCGGCTCGTCCGGCAGCGGTCGCCAGAAATCGGTGTCGACACCGAAAGGGATGACGGACGAGCGGTCGGCAGCTACGCCATAACGCTCGATCGCGATTTGCCGATCGGCCGGACCGAAAAAGAATAGATGATCGAGCCCGGCGAGCGAGCGGCGGATCACGGCGCGCGCAACCGGACGGCCAAGTTCGTCGGCGTGGGTTTCGATGTCGGACAGCCCATGAAATCCGCCGATCAGAATCGGCCGGTTCCGGCCGCGCGGGAAGCCGAGCCCGAGCGACAGCGAAAAGCCGTCGGTATAGCTGATCACCACCCGTGCGCCGTTCAATGCGGGCGCGGCGAGCCGCATCGACAGCGGCCGCACGCCAACGCCCGTGACGGCAGCAAAACCGCGCTCGAGTCTGTCGGCGAGCGCGCCGGCAAGCCCGGGCACCGCGCCGGAACTCGACATCATCGCGGCCGAAAGACCCGCCTGCGCGAGTTCGAAGAAGCCGTAGTAGAACTCGCGCGGCACTTCTTCGCCGCGGTTGAGGGCGTTAAGACGGAAATCGCGTCCGCCTTTGTTGAAGACGACGACCTGCGCGTCGGCGCACCGATGTGAGAGCCTTGATCCACGGATCTCAGGCCGCGCTTTGGCCGAATGTCGTTTGATACCAGCCGAGCATCCGGCGCAGGCCCGTCCTGCAGGTCGATGCGTCCGGCGGAAGCCCGGATAGACGCGGCGCAGCAGGTCGGCGTTCGCGCTTTTGACCGAGCGGCCTTCGGGCTTGCTTTTGTCGGTCACCAGCCGCGGCCGGCGGCCTGCCAATTGGCAGATTATTTCCGCGAGCTCGAGCAGTGTCACTGTGTCCTCAGTGCCGATATTGACCGTCCCGCTGAAGCCGGCCTCAAGAGGCCGGCCATCGCATCCGCACAGTCGATCGCGTGCAGGTAGTTGCGCCGCTGTGCCCCGGAGCCCCAGATCACCACCGGATTGTCACCATCCATGATCTTCTTGACCAGCATCGGAATGGCCTGGCTGGCGGCACCGACCCAGGTGTAGCGCTCGCCATAAATATTAAACGGGCGCACGATCGTCGTCGGAATCTTGCGCTGCTCTGCAAGCAGCAGCACCTTCTGTTCGAGCATGCGCTTTGCCCAACCGTAGCCCAAATTCGCCGCTTCGGGCTCGCCGTCGAACAACGGCAATTCCGCGATGGTGTCGGGCCCGTCATCCGAATAAACGCACGAGGATGACGTGACCAGCAGATGCTCGACCGGTTGCGAAGCCAGGACATGCATCAAATTATTGGTGATGCGCTCGTTGTGATCCAGGATGGCAAGATGATTGCCGGCTGAATGGCCGATGCCGTAGGCGCGGCTGGCGAGGTGGCAGACGATGTCGGCGCCGGCCAAGGCCCGCTGCGTGGCATCAAGCTGCTCAAGATTGCCCTCGCGGATTTCGATGCGGCTTGCCGCGCCCGCCAGATGCTCGCGCCGTCCTTTTGAGAAATCATCGGCGACCACGACGCCCGCCCCAGCCGCCAACAAGCGATCGACCAGGAACGAACCGAGGAGGCCAGCGCCACCGGTCACGACGATGTTCTTGCCCGCAAGTTGCAACGCGCGTTACTCCGCAGCGAGCCGGCCGGTTGGCTGACCAGCGAGTTCATAGAGCAAATGGACGATTCGCTCACGCCACGGCCGCGCGAACGGCTTGACGAACCGCTCCGCCGCCGCGCGCAAGCGCTTGCCGCGCTCCTGCTCCTGCGGCGAGGTCAGCGTAGGGATCGCCGCAATCAACGACTCAATTCCTTCGGCGACAACGATATCTTTGAGCGCAAATAGCTCCTCGAAGTGCATGAGCGGGATCATCATGCGTAAATGGCCGTCATCGCCGCTCGGTACATAGGCGGCTATGGGTTTGCCGTGCAGCACAGCCTCAAGCAAAATCGTCGACAGCGGCGACACGACAGCGTCGACATGGCATAGGAGATCGTGCGTGTCGTGGTAATCCGGCAGGGTCATCGACGAGCCCCCGGCTGCGAGGTCGTCCAGATAGGCGCGCATGTGAAAGTCAACGACGACGTGGCGCCATCGGCGCCCGGTCAAATGTCTTCCTCCTTTTCCGCCGCCGCCCCAAGGGTGCGGGCGATAGAGAACGGTGACGGGCCCAACGCGGCCGCTCGCGATCGCCTCGTCCAGCTGATCGAGGGCCGCGGCTTCGTCGCTGCCGGCGTTCGAACCGGCGAACAAGACAATATTGCGCGCGGCGTCGATCCCTTGCGTAGCGCAGAATTCGGTACGCGTGACTCGAGGCACCTCGGCGAAGACGTCGAATTGCGCCGCGCCGAAGCTCAGCACATCCTGTTGCGTCATTCCCATGAAACGCACTGCATGTTCGCGCGTCTGCTCACCCCAGACGAGCAACCTGTCGGGTGCGCCGACGGCGGCCTGTTTGGTCGAGGGATTGTCCCAGGAATTGATCGCGAATACGACCGGAATGCCTCTGCGCTTGCCCTCGAGCACGAGATCGTTGACGAAGACGCCATCCAGCACGGTCGGATGAAAGATTACGTCCGGCCGCTCACGGTCGAGCAAGGCGGAAAGTTCATGGTTTGGGTGCCGTTTGAAGCGACGCGTGGCAATGGACCGCAGGATAAGCGAACCGATCGGCAAGCCGCCGAGCGTCAGCAGCGTCGCCGCCTTCCCGCCCAAAGTCATCCAGCGGATTTGCCGGATCGCCGCTTCGTGCTGCCCGCGACCTGGCCGCAGCTGACTGGCATAAAGCAGCCAACGCCAAGTCTGCTGCCGCCTTGGGTCAACCGGCAACCGGAAATGAGGCGCGCCGAGCGGAAGATCCTCCGGCGCTAGCTTCACACGCTTCGCGTCATCCGGGAAAACAAATCGGACGTCCGCGCCCCGCACCAACCCGCTAAGCGCGCCATTGAGGATGAAATGCCGGCAAATGATGTCGTGATCGATGAAGACCAGGACTTTCACGTGTGGCTCGCAACCTGGCGCTGCATGATCCACTCGACGAGCGCGAGGTCATCCTCTGTGTCGATTGAGACGTGCGGGCCGTCCACTACCAGCGCCCCTGCGCGGTGCCCTTTGATCGTCCTTTGTTCGGTAAGACATTGGCGAGTTATCGCGTAAGCAATTCCGTTGCGGTGAAATACAGGTTGCAGCTGCTGCCGCGCGATGATCTCGGCGCCCTTCGGATCGTAGTAAGCGAGCCGCCCGTCTGCAACGGTCAGCTGCTTGAGTGGATGCGCCTTGGAGTCCGTCTCCGACACCGTCCAGACCGAATCCCACTCGCCGTCCACCAGCATGCGGATGGTCGCAGACACCTGCGCGGCAACCCGCAGCGGCGAGGTCGGCTGCAGCATCACCACGATGTCGTAGCGCCGTCCGTCGACAACCTCGGTCGCCTCCAGCGCCTGCAACAACACCTCAAAATCGCCGATCCTGTCGCCCGACAACTGCTCAGGACGCGTAAAGGGAGCGTCGAGCCCGGCATCGCGCGCGATGCGAGCGATCTCCAGATGATCAGTGGACACCACCCGGCGGTCGATCTCCGGCACCGCGCGGGCGATATCGCCCGCCAAGGCGATCAGCGGACGCCCGCCGATAGTGCGCAGGTTCTTGAGTGGGACGCTCTTCGACCCGCCGCGGGCGGGCACGACGGCGAGCACCGTCCGGTTGTCGATCATGACGGCCGCGCCACGGCAAAGATCGTGTCGGTATGGCCTGTTGCCTCCAGGGCCGCTTTGTACGCCGCGTCGGCCGGCGCCAGGACGTCGGCGAGGCCGGGATCCCCGCCGGGGCGGCTGTGGCGCAACCATGCGAAATGGTTTTCGAGCCCGTACCGCTGGTATGGACGGATTTCGTCGACCTTAAACCCGTTCGCGGAGATGACACGCGAGAGCGAGCGGCCGGAATAGACGAATGGATGCTGCAGCTGGAAATAAAAGGCTTCGTAAGCGGGCGACGCATAGAGCGACAGTAACGGATCGTCGAGCGACGGCACTTCGATGACGACCCGTCCCTGCGGCGTGAGCAGCTGTCGCACCTGATCGAGAAATTTGAGCGGTTCGTTAATGTGCTCAAATACATGAAAGAGGCAGACAATATCCGCCGTGATACCCGCCGCGATTGCGTCATCGAAACTCCGGAAATCGGCAGCGAGCCCGAGTTTCTGCCGTGCAGCTTTCGTGTCGCAGTCCGGCTCCACTGCCATCAACGACAAGTGGGGCCGCAGCGTGCGCAACTGCGCCAGGAACGAGCCGTCCGCCGCGCCGGTTTCGAGAGCGGAACCACGCGCGGGAAATAAATCGATGATCTTCGCCAAGCGACGCGCGATGACATCTAGCGTCTTCTTGTACGAGCCAAGCCCGAGCTTTTGCTGACGTGGAACGTAGTGCGCATAGTCCAGGACCGGGCTCGGATGCAGAACCGCAAAGTCGCCGTCTGCGTCGACGAAAACGTCGACCTCGGCATTGTCGAAGATTCCGCGCCGTCGACACTTGAATGAGGCATCGCAGTACGGACGCGGCAGCGCTGCTCGCACATCTTTCGGTAATTCCATATTCATGGCCTGCTCAAGAGCAGGTAAAGATTGTCGGCCCGTCCGGACGACTCGAGCCAAGTACGCCACAGCGCGTCTGCTTCCCGATCGATGACGTCCAGTGCCGCCCGCCCGGCGGGCTTACGGTCGCGCAGCCACAAGAGCGCGTTCGCCATGCCGTAGCGGTGCACGTGTCGCGTCTCGCGTATGCCAAAGCCAGCGGCCGTGGCGCAGTTTGCGAGCGCTCCCGCGTCGAACGCCCAACGATGCTGCGTGCGATAGAAGAAGGCGGGAAAATCGTCGGGCAGCAAGTCCAATAGAATATCGTTTCGGTTCGGCGTGGATACGACACACAGACCGCCCGACTTGAGCAGCTGACGGATTCCGGCGAGGAAGACCCTGGGATCTTCGACATGCTCGATCACCTGGATCGCGAACGCGAGGTCGACGGCCCCCTCATAGCGCGCGACGGCCTCATCGGCACCGGCGAAATATCGATACCCGCGCTCCCGCAACGACGCCGCGAACTCCTTCGCGGGCTCGATCGCGATCGCCTCCGCGACGAGCCCACTGACGTGATCGAGGAGGCTGCCGCCGCCGCAGCCAACATCGGCGACGACCTTGCCGCGCAATGACATAGGCCAAACCGACTCGAGCGAAAAACGGGCGAGTTCATCGTGAGTCTGCAGATGCTGCGCGATGTCTTGGCTCTGGCCCAGCTGCTTTCGATAGACCTCGCTCTCGTATTCGCTCGCTTTTAGACAGAGGGTTTCCCCCAGGCGGTCGACTCCGCAGCCGCCGCATCGCGCGACCGCACCCGGGCGATCCTTGCCGTAAGCGCCGTCGCGCACCGCTCCGCGATAGATCAAGCGCCAAGTGCTACCGTCGCAAATCGGGCAAGGCGGGAAATCGCGCGGATCGACCGCGCCAGCCGGATCGGCGCTTGTCATTCTGCTGCCGGAAGCTGCCCGGCCCGCAATTGATTGGTAAGCTGAAACCGCCCCCAGTGATCAACAGTCGTCTTCCTCTGCACCGAGGTCAGCTTGTTGATCTCGGGATCGCGGTAGACGCTGTCGTTCGGATGCGCGGTGGTCGAAATCTCCTCGAATACGCAACCCGTATCCGTCCAGAAGCGATGCCATACGCCAGGCAGAACGGTGATGCAATCGCCGGGCTCAAGCACCTTGTGGCGGTCGTCGAGTTCGAGATGCAGTTCGCCCCACAGCACAAGGAACGTCTCTTCCTTCAATTTGTGAAAATGCCAAGGATGCATCTGTCCTGGCAGCTGCACCAGCACCTTCTTTGCGTATTCGCGATTGATCACGTTGATCAGCACGGCGCCGAAGCGACGGAAATTTTGCACGCCATAATGGTGCGAATATTCGGTCGTGAACTCGTGCGAGAGCGGAACACGAGCATAGGCGAGCAGGCCCTTCACCTCGTGCACGGCGTCCTGGATCAGCTTGGCGTCGGAATCATCCGGGACGCTCAGCGCCTGCATCGGCAACGGAGCGTCCGGCAGGATGGCGACATTAGTTACGGTTCCCTCACGCCATTCGCCGGATGCCACCTGACCCGGCCCGATCGGGAAGGCAAAATAAATCTGGTCCGAAGAGATTGGCACGTCCGGTTCGATCGTGGTCCTCGCGAACACGCCCCGCTTTAGCTCCTCGATCGACGTCCGCTCGACCGGGATCGGCTCGCCGCGGCGGCGCGTGCCGATGAGCACTCGCGCCTTCTTCCAGGCCGAAATCCAGGCATCGACCTGATCCGGGGTCGAGGAATAGGCGTTGAGCTTGATTGTGCCGGTCGCAATGCCGACGTGGCGCTCGAACATTTCCGCGCCGAGCGCACTTGCCACCATCACCGGCGCGATATCTCCCGGGTTCTCGTGCGTCGACCAGCCAACGACCCGCCCGGGATAGCGCTCGCGGAAGTCGGCAATGTTGCCGAGATGACAGGCCTCGTCCGGCGTCGGGTAGATCGAGACGCAATGCATCAGGGCGAAGTCGCAGCCGCGATGTGCGAGAAAGCTCACCAGATCGTCGACTTCGCTCTGCGTCAGGCCGCCGGTCGACGCGATGATCGGCAGACCCGAAGCGGAAACTTTCTCGAGCAGCGGCCAGTCGCGCGCCGAGCAGCTCGCCACTTTGATCACGTCGAATCGCATCGACACGATCTTCGGTCGACCGACGCTTCGTCGAACGGGGTACAGATCGAAAGAAGGCCGCGCCGCTTCACCGCCGCGTGCAGTTCCGCGAACTGATCCCACGACAGCATGGTCGACAGGAAGCGCGGCACGTGCTTATTCGCCGAACCGCTTCGTTCGTCCTTGTGGACGAAGTTTGGAAGATCGCGGAACTGGAATTTCATCCCCGCGCGCACGCCGTGTTTGGCAACCGCGTCGGCGCAGGCTTCGATGATGGCCTTGCCGTGCGTGACCGAGCCCTGATGATTGTTGGCGACGTCGAGGACGAACAAGTCCCGGAAATCGAACCTGGAGATCGTTTCGGTCATGACAATATGTCCCTCGACAGGCTTCAGACGTCCAGCAAAGATGCCGGGCTGTAACCTCGGCCGTAATCGATCCTGACGCGCTGGCCCGTCTCGTTCGACCGGTGAGCCGCGGCGATGACGAGCATGGTATCGAGCCCGCGCGCGATGCTCAGCGGCGAAGCCGCGGCATCCGAAGCCAAGGCTGCATCAATGTGCTTCAGTTCCTCGATGAAATCGTCCGGCCGCGACTTCCGCACCATTTCTTCACCGCGCGGCTGGCCGTCACTCTCGATGCCGACGACGTCCAGACCCGGCTCGCGGCCGCAGATCCATTCGACCGCCCCGGCCGAACCCTGGACGCGCGCCCATTTGCGCGGCGGCTTTGTGACGACGTCCTGCACGCAACGCCCAACCAATCCGCTTTCGGTACGGAAGGTCATCAGCGACAGCCGGTCGTAATCGACGTGGCCGTCTCGGACGAAATCGAGTGTCGCCTCGACCTCGACGACCCGCCCTACCCCCGCGATCCGAGCGAGGTGCTGCCATAGATTGGCGGCGTGCGAATGCTCACCGGAGGCGCCGCCACCCCTCTTCCAAAAGCCGAGATAGACTTCCCACGGGCCTGCGAGCCACGGGTGGGCGGCAAAGATGCCGCCCCAATGCTCGCGGAATTCCACGTCGATGGTCGCGATATCGCCGAGCCCGCGCCGCAACGCTTCGCCGGCAAGGCGCGCGGCGCGGCCGACCACGTGATCGTACCCGCAAAAGACTGCAACGCCGGCCGCCGCGGCCTCCTCGACCAGCGTCTGTGCACCCTCGAGGTCCGGTCCGCACAATGGCTTTTCCACCAGCACCGCCTTCGGCCGCTCCGCGACCGCGGCGCGCGCCAACGTGACATGGCTGTCCGGAGGCGTCCCGATGCAGATCAGATCGTAACCGCCGCGCGGAGCTTCGCCGGATTCGAACAATTCGATCGCCTCGTCCCATTTGCCATAGCGCCCCGGATAGATCTGGTCGCGCGCACGCGTCAGCGCCTTCCCGTCCACGTCGCACAGATCGACCGACCAGCCGAGCGAACGCGCCGCATGCGTCAGATGATTGCCGATCGAACCAGCACCGTGGACTTTCATTTTCACCAACGAAACTCCTATCTCGCGATGCCAACGAACGCCGAGCCATTCGGATCGAATGCGTCGAAGCCGTAATTGCCATAATAGCGCGCATTGAAACCGTAAATCGCGAGCAAGCCGTCCAGTTCATCGATTGCGAAGTACTTATAGAACTCCCGCTTGACCCTCTCCACCGAACCGTTCCGGCTCAGATAGATCGATGTGTTCTTGACCACACGATGGTCCCAGTCGACAGCCTCTATTTGATAGAGTGCGTATGAACCGGAGTCGCGATCGTCAGAGCGACACCAATCGCGCCAGTGCCCGTCCCGGCGCAATGCAATCAATTTATCCTGGGTCGGAAGGTCGAGTTTAATCATGACAATTCCGTCGGAGGTCAACCGTTCGCGGGCTGATTTCAGAACCGCGCCGGGTAGTTGCGGATCGGACGCGTAGAGATAGCCAAGCGCGCCATCGATCACGACAACGGCATCGAGTTCGATGTCCGGGAACACATAGCTCTGTACCGAACTAAGGATGTTGTGAATGCGCGAAGTGCCGACCGCCGCCTTCCACTTTTCGGCGAAACGGTGACGCGAGGGCGAGACTTCGACGCCGAAACCTATCCCAAGCGCGCCCAACCGATCGAGGGAAAATAACAGACTGCCGCTCCCGGAGCACAACTCCAGAACGTTCAGCGGCCGGTCCTTCTGTACGGACTTAACCAGACATTCAGCCGCTGGCCGCGCCTTGTCGAGCGACAATTGCCGGTATTTCTCGACGTCCTGCTCCGAACCAAAATTAGCATCCGAACTCGACCTCGTCGTAGGCCGTCAGGTTATGAGCCAGTTCCCAATTCATAGAGCTATGCCCGCTAGTGAAAGGTCTCTAGCCGCCGTTGAATGCTCTCGGCGTCAAGATAGCGCGGGACTGCCTGTTTGAATTCGTCGACATCCATCGAGATTAGATCGAGATAAGGAAGGAAGTCGTCGATAGCGGGTGATTGCACAAGCGCCTTTGGCGGACGACGCGCAATCCCTGAAGGCTTGTCGTACGGATAGGGATATTGCGCGACCCAATGATAAACAAAATAGAATAGCAAGGAGAGTTGTCGCTTCGACTTGTCCAACTCGATCGCCTCCCCCTGCAGCAATGTTCTGATCTGATTGAAATAGCCGTCCCGATTCGTCGCATCGTAAGTGAAGCCCCGATGGGCATAGATGACTTCGCTGCCCACTACGACGGTCTTGCCCTGCGTGGCCATCTCCAGCCCGGTCGATGACGAAAACACCACGCCGAATAGGCAGCGCTCCATCAGCCTGTAGGTGTTGACTTTCGCGTACCCTGGAATCACGATCAGGCGCGAGTTCGTCGAAAGTCCCTGCTCGGCGAGCATCCGGTGAACCGGCTCTTTGCCGCCCCACCAATGGTGCTCAGACGGATGGCCGCGGACGACCACTAGCCGATTTGTATTCTCAAGCAGGTAGGAAACCGTTTCAAAAAGCCAATCTCTCATCGATGGGAAGATCGTGGTGATTTCACCGTAGCCGGCGTCGAAAGGAACATTCGGGCAAATCAGAATGAACTGTTCGTCCTTGGGGACGCCGGCCGCCTTGAGCGCCTCATCGCCCGTCTGCGTCGCTGCCGGTTGAAGTTGCCACAACCATCGGCGCGTCGAATTCCGGGACCTCTTCAGAGAATCGAATTCTCAGCACGAGCGAGGAAATTCTTGAGGTAAGGCGCCTTCGTGTACCCCAAGACTTCCCGTTGGTCCCAAAAGTATCCGATATCGTCGCCCGCCAGATAATGGTCGCCGTGGTTGATCACCCTGACACCGCGGAACGCGAACTTCTCGGTGCAGTTGACCGCCTGCCCAATCTCTCGGGAAATTGCGCATGCGTGCGCGCCTTCGAATGTGGCACCGTTTCCAACGATACAGAGATCGTAACGCCGGCGTTTGAAATGTCTCCGGATGGCCGTTTGTGCCCTTTCGCCGATGCCGATCATGTGCTCGTGCAACGCCCAAACTTCGGGGTCCGTCATATCGAGGATTTCTTTTTGATAGGCCATGACTGTATCGTATCTGGCCTGACGTTCGACGAAGGAGCGATCGATGAAGCCAGTCTCGTCGGTGGCGATATCGATACATTCGATTGCACCGCCGCTCAGAGCCGCGACGCGATCGAGGATCGAATGCAAGTAGGGCCTCGCGCTTGGATGATCTTGGAGGGGCGGCTTGCTGGGGCTCTGCAGTTTCGGGAGATAGCCGATCGTCACTTTATGGCCTCGCCATGCGAGGAGCGTGGCCAGCACGAGATGGTTTGTGAAAACTCCGCGGTAAGCGCAGAAAATAAAAATCGATTTCGGCTTCGGCAGCGGCCGTTTGGCTGGCACCGAGACAGCGCGCAGCCAGTACGGGACCATGACATGCAGATTCCATTTATCGTTCGGCTGGCACTGCCGAACGACCGGCCCGAACGCGGCGATGATCCGCCGCGCGACCGGGCCCGGATGGCGCGCGTTGTAGAGCCGCGACAGTGCGGCGTCGACAAGGGAGACGAGCTTATTGACGATTCGCCGCGCGATCATACGGCCAATCCCTGCTCCGCGTGGCTATAGTGACGCAGCGTCCGCCAAACGTTGTAGCTGTCGCAAGGTGAACACATCCATTCCCGCATGAACCGAATCTCGTTCGTCACGGAGTCACGGTTTTCACTCAGCATGCGCTTTACAGCGGGATACAGGGTCCCTTCAAGAAAGCGAGTGTCACACGTCAGCCGGAGCGATTGTGCTTCCGGCGGCGGTGGTGCAAGTGCCGTCGCTGCATAAGCCATCGCGCGGCGCGACTGCTCTTGGGTCGGCTTCGGCAGCGCGAGAATATCCTCGAGCATTCCAGCATAGTGCTCGCGAGACGTTGCAGAATGCGTAAAACCCCAATCCGAATACATTCCGCGGTCCGCACACACGACGGTCTTTCCGATTGCTCCGCCTTCAATTGCGATCGACCCCTGAATGGTTACGACTGCATCGGCAATCGACTGGATCGCCAGAAAATCGGTTTCTTCAGGGATGGTCGACACATTATCCGGCAAATCGGACACGAAGTCCTGCAGCCGGACCTTCGCATACCACTGGTCGCACGGGTGCGGTTTGAGCGCCCAATTCACATGCGGGATCGCCTTGACGCGCTCCACGGTGAACTTGATCCAGTCGAGTGGCTCCGTGAAGTTCGTCATTGCCTGTGTGTGCGGGAAGTCGAACCAGGAATGAGCATAGACGACGGCCAGCGGCTTTTCGGGATCAAGCCCATGGCGCGCCAAGAGAGACGCGCGGTCCAGATTCCGCTGCTCCGGGCGTACTGAGTAGCGCATGACGATGAAGTCCGAGTTTCCGTTAAAGCGCTCTTCAAGGTAGTGCTTGCCCCGGGCGATCAGGCTCTCCTGAACATGCGAAGGCAGAGCGGAGAATTCGGCAAAGGACAGGTGCTCGTTCGGTGCCCGATAATCGCGCAGTGAGCGCATGCGGCGAATGCGGACGCTGTCGTAATGAGCGGTCATGTAATGAAACGGGATATTCCGCCGAAGTGCCGTCCAGCAAAGGGCCGCCCACTCGGACTTCCAAGCATGGCTCGACACCACGCCGACCACTTTCGTTCGATCAAAGAATAGACGATAGAAATCGCCGAGACGCAGTGTCTCCGCGAGCGTCTCCTCCCAAACGCCGTTGCCCTCGATCTCCGGCTGCGGATGGCGGGCGTCCTTCAACACGGTGTCGAAGAAGACATAAGCCGGCAGTGCATCTGGTAGCTTGAGGTTGAGCATGTCCCGCAACGTACGGGCCCCGGCCAGCAAGTCCCTCGCCTGTGTGCGGTATGCGGCATCCGGGTCGGATGGCGGGAGGTAGGCGAAGCGGCGAATCCCGAGCGCCTGCAGGCTCCGGCGTTGCCGCCAGTCGTTCCAATTGCCGTTCGCGCGCAGAACCCCGATCACGTCGGCCTTCCGCTCCGCCAGATAGGCGTGCAGAAACATCCAGAGGCGCAGCCAATGGTTGGGATTGTCCCACAGCCCCTCGACGACCAGTACCTCCTCAGCACCATGCGCGATCGGAGGCGGGTTATCCCGATAGTAGCGTTCGACCCCGGTGCGCTGGGCTACATCGCTCAGCCAAGCGATCCGCGCACGCGTGCGCGGCATGAAATCTCGTACGGACATCACGCTGGAAACCAGATTGGACATTTTCGACTGTTGCGCGCGATTGCTCCCGCGAACCTCAACAACCGCATGCAATAAAAATTCATCCGTTATAGGTCTGAGCGTTTGCCATCTTGCGATACGGCGCGCAACCTGAATAAAGCTGCGCGTGAGTACCCGTCGCGACGATTCGGCCGCCTTCGAGGAACCAAATCTCGTCGCAGCTCTCGACGCTCGCGAAACGATGAGCGATCATGAGCACAGTCTTATTGCCGGCGAGCAAGGAAAGTGATTCCTGGATCTCGCGCTCCGTCAGCGCATCAAGAGCGCTCGTCGCCTCGTCGAGGATGAGGATGTCGGCGTCCCGATAAAGCGCGCGTGCGATAGCAATCCTCTGCCGCTGCCCGCCAGAGATCCGGGTGCCACGGTCTCCGACCGGGGTAGCCACCCCCGCCGGCAGACTTGCGACGAAATCCTTAAGACCGGCCGACATAATTGCGGCGTCGAGGCGCTCCGGATCAACGTTTCCGTTCTTAAACCCGAACACGATGTTGTCAGCGACGCTGGCGTCGAGAAGGAACGGCGACTGCGCCACGTAGGCTACCTGGCGCCGCCAGTTCGGCGAATTCTCGGGCGTCAGCACGATCTCATCGATTGTGACCTTGCCGCTCGTCGGCGAGATGAGCCCGCCGATCACATCCACCAACGTCGACTTTCCCGATCCCGACGGTCCCACAATCGCATAGCTGCGGAAACGATCGACCGTCACTTCGATGTCTTCGATTGCTGGAGCAGCGTCAGAAACGTAGCGGACAGACACTCCGCTCAGTATCACCGAACGCCAATCGGACTTCAGCGGCAAGCGTTCCTTGACGTAAACGAGCGGCGCCAATTCCTGATCGAGGGCGATGATCTCGGATACCGACGGAATGGCGCCCCGCAGCCCCGAGAACAGCGAGGTGATCTGCCCGATTGACGGGATCGCGCGAATGGCAACCACCGCATAGAGGGTCAGAGCGTTCCAATCTCCTCCCGGGTGTAGCCGGCCAGAAGGCCGATCACAGCGGCGCCGACGATCGCGCCGAGGCCGAGCACTTCCAGGCCGGCGCGAGGCACCGTCTGCCACGTCCGTCCGACAGCATCGGCACCGGAATAACCGGCGAACTCCTGATGGAACAGCTTGGTTAGAAAACGGCCGGCGTCGGCCATGCGAACGTCGCGGCCGGCAGAGATTGCTTCAGTCGACGTGATATTGATAAGCCGGCTTAGCGCCCGCTTGCGCTCCGCCGCCATTTCAATGCGCTGCCGCGTCGCCCGGATCAAAAGCGCTGCGAGAAGGACAGACAGGATCGAAACCAGGAAGCCTACTGCCGGACTCATGGCGACCAGAAATCCGATCGCAAGCGCAAGGAAAACGAGTTCGGTCACGAACTGCAGGCCAACCCGGACGACGCTACGCGACCACTCGACCACATGTCCGATCACGACGTCACGCAGCATCGAGGGATTGCGCTGCACAAGCCAGACGTAAGGCGCTTCGATAACCCGCTCGAGCAGGTTGACGGCGACCCTAATCTCGAGCCGGGACGTGTATCTGTTCACCAGCCAATTGTGAGCGAGAGAATAGACGTTCTTGGCCAGCGTCAGCACAAAGAGTGTGATCCCCGTGATGAAGAGAGCGTTCGTCACGTCGGTAATGCCGACAAAGGTAAAGACTTTCGAAAAAATCCCTCCCTTACCGAGCGGGTCCGGCTGCAACATCAGGCCCACGAAAGGCAGAAGGATCGCAATTCCGACCAGACCGAGCAGGCCGTTCACGACCATCGACACGGCGAGAAGTGAGCCCATCAAGCGTTCGCGCCGCCCCAGGAGCCGCAGGCTCGCAAGCAGTCCGGCACCAAACGACAGCCGGACGTATTTCGGGGCGATGCCCTCACGCGAAAGCACGTTGTTCAACCTCGTTGTCCAAGACGTATCGGTCCAATGACGGCGCGCGACATGCTGCCCGATCAATCAAAAAGCCTGCCATCACGCACAAGTGCCGTGATCTCGTCTATTGCCGTCATATGCCGCTGAACGAATGGTTCGCGGACGTGAGGCGCTTTCGGCGCCGCGAACCAGGCATCGAGTTCGGCCAAATCGGTTACGATTGAAATTCCGAACTCGTCTTCGTCGAGGCAGAAAAAAGCCTTGCCCGCCTGCGGCGGCTGGAACGAAGCGACCGGAATACCCGCGATCGCGAGTTCGATCAACATCATCGACGACATGCCCAGCGCCATGTGGGTCGACGTATGACAGTGCCACGAAGGCTCGTCGTCGAGACGGACATTGCGGGCGCGGTAGTCGTAGACGAACCGCCGCCAGGCCTCCGAATTGTCCTGCGGATGGGGGCGCAGGACGACAGGCGCGTCACTTCCGAGCTTGTCACGTGCCGCGATCAGCATCGCGGCAACATAGAACTCATGCAGTCCCGTATCGGGAAAGAGCGACGCCACCGGTTCGGAGACGAAGCGAATATTGGCGCGCTCCTGCTGCTGACGTTGGCCGCTGACAAGAAGCCGGTTGAAATGAGGGCTGCCGACCACCTTGATGCGCAAGTCCTTCCCCAACTCCGCCCTCGCCTCCTTTTGCATCCGTTCGTCAATCACGAGCAGAAGTGGCAGTGGTGCTGTTCCGTGTTCGTCCGTAACGCGTCGGCGATATTCGGACCACATGTCGCAGATGGCGACGCAGGGTATGGAATGTTCATGACAGACCCGCCACACTGTGGTCTCGAGACGGCTCAGCATGCTCGTCCCCGTCAGCACCAAATCCCAGCCCTGTTGCAGGACGGCGCGCAAATGGTCATGCGAAACCGTCCAAGCGCCCCGTCCGGCGGCCAATTCGCTGCCATTGGCGTTCATCAGCCATTGCGACGCGCGCGGCATAGCCGGCGAACCGGCCCGGCCCGACCGATCGGCCCCTTCGGCGCTCGCGACTTCCCATTCGATCATGGGCGTACCGAGGAATTCGGCACTGATGCCGGATCCAGGCTGGCGCCAAGCCGACAGCAGCGGCACGAGTTGATTCACGCCGCCGCGATCATGCGCGACCAACAGCACGCGTTTAAGATCGTTTCGCATCGAGCCTGTGATCAGTTTAACAGCGGCCAGCCTTGCATCCGCTGCGTCAGGCGGCCGTCTGGACGCCGTTGGCGGGCTCCAGCCGGATCAAGTCCGCGTCCACCAGACTCTTCAGCGGAATCGCCAAATCCCAAACCGGCACCTTCATCCGGTTCGCGACGTCGATCAGATCGTGTTCGCCGTCCGCGAAGCTCAGCAGGTTCAGCAGTTTGACCTGGAAATCCGCGAATTCCAGAGGAGACCATGTCGGAGTAGAGACCGCGCTTGCCGAGTTGCGGTTCGCAATAAGGGTTGGTTCGCAGCGGCAGGCAGTTCAGCTCGAATGCCTGCACGATCCGCAAATAAGCTTCGAGCGTGCCGGCCATCCCGGCCTCGCTAACAAAGTTCAGATTATCGTTCGAGGTATGGTACTCTTTGAATTCGCCGTAGCGCGATCGCATCACCGAGCCCACGGGAAAATTGAAGCCTGGCGAGCAATATTGCCGCTCGTCGCTACCGACCGGGTCGAATTCCTTGATAACAAGATGGCGCTGCTTTGCCCCTGCAACGTGGGGCAGTGCGTGTTCCGCGGCCTTGTTGGCATCGGTATTCTGCCGCTTCGAGCGGACATACGTAAAAGGTCCGTCGTCGCCGACGCACGTCACTACGTAGCCGGCCTTCATCGTACGTTTCAATTCGTCCGCATGTTGGGACAGGAAGGCGATTGCGCCGATCGTTTCCGGCACGAGAACTGCGCGGTAGCTGTGGCGCATCGCCGGCAGTTCGCCGACAATCTTGAATAGGGTCGCGAGCAGCACGATCCCGGACAACTGATCATTGGCCAGCGATGGATGGCAGATATAGGTTGAAAAGAAGAGCTCGGCGGCGTCCGAAGCGGCGATCCGGCATTGCGCATAGTCGAGCACCCCGGGCGAAAGCGTGCTGTCGATCATCACCTCGTAAGGTTCGTCCTTGAGCGCCTGTCGCTGGTCGTGAGAAAGGCAAAAACCCCACGCATCACGATAGTAACTGGCGCGATAGGGGATCGCCTGCGGGTCATCCGGAAGCGAGTGAAGATGTCGCTGCAAATCAGCAAGCGACATCGTCTGCCGCTCGACCGGAACGCTGTAGCTGACGACGTGAAGATTGCTCTTTTTGAAATCGATGACGCGTTCGCCGACCGAATTCTTCACATACGCGTCGCGGATATTCCACTCGCGCGGGATTTCCCAGTCGAAGCACTTCGTTCCCGTCGGTACCTGCATCCGCTCGAGCGGCAGGAACTCCGCGATGGCATCCAACGTCTGCCGAACCCCCTCCCCCGTCAGGCTACGGCACAAGGGAAACAGCCGCCGCATGAGCGGCATCATGGGGGGCAGCCCGCAACGAATGAGATCGTCGATCGCGGCGGCGACGGCAAAGCGCGGTTCGCAGTTCATCGAGTAACGGACCAGAACTCAAAGAATGATGAAGTCGGAATTGGCAGGCGGGATCGCGACCTCGGCCGACGACCGTGTTTTCTTCAGGTGCGCGTTGCCGAGCACAGAATACACGTATTTTACGTAGTCTTTTTTCGTGACATCATTGTTTGCTCCTGCGGTGAAGAAAACTGAAATCTTGCCGCCACCTTTCTGCGCCTTAACGAGCTGCGGCGACGCCCGATGCGCAATCCGCATATCCCAAATCAAGGCGTCACCCGCCTTCGTCGGGATATCCTCACCGTACGGGTGGTCGCGGAACGGCTTGTCCCAGTCATAGAGCTTGCCGCGTGTCAGGCGCTTCAGCATCTGCTGCAGCGGGGACCGGTTGAACTTTTCGCGAATCTTCGCTTTGCGCTTCGTGAGTTCGACATAAGGGTCCAGCTTGCTATGGGTGCCGGGCGCGAGGCGTATGCCGCCGCCATATTCATTGTTGTCCTGCAGGTAGATAGCCACTGTCACCATTCGGTAGTTCGGGTCACGGTGGAATGTCTCCCCGCTGATCTCCGCTCCAGTCGTGTCCGCATGAAAAACGCCAAACCGGTTGTGCTCCGCTGAGCTGTGCGGCGGCACAACGAAGGGCCGGCCCAGCAATTCCCCAAGCACCTCAAGCAACTTCGGAGTTTTGAGAACGTCTAGTATTTGGGGGAAGCGGATGACGGCGTCAGATAGCACGTTGGTTTTCTCCTTCTCGAATTGCGGAAGCAGAAAGTCACGCAGCGCCTTAACTGTCGTCTGACCAATGACGCCCGGAACCAGCATATAGCCTTTGTCCTCGAACTGCTGCCTACTCGCATCGTTCATTGGGAACCTCCTGAATATCCCCTCGCTACCGATTAATTTGGACGTTTAGCTTCGCGACCTGATCGCATGGTCGATCACCTTCGCCCAATCGCCCAGTGTCTGCGCCTTGACCGCCGCGTCGTCGGAAATCTTCACCCAGAACGTCTGCTCGATCCCCGCCAGCACCTGCAGATGCCCGAGCGAATCCCATTGCGGGATCGTTTCGTGCGATGAATTCGCGCTGATGGCCGCCGGATCGAGCGCGAAGATATTCGCCACGAGCTCGCGCAGTCGACTTAGCACCTTCGCTTCGCCAGCACTCGGATGCTCGGCGAGCCGCTTCTCGTAATCGGCAAGCAGCGCGTCCTTACGGACCTTTCCAAGATGATTGTGCGGCATCGCCTCGACCGAGATTATTTGTGTCGGGATTTTGAACGAACTAATCTTGTGCCGTAGCGCGCCAATGAGTTCTTGCGGATCGACGGGACGGTCCGCACTGACAAAGCCGACAAGGTCCTGCCCGAGAACGGGATGAGGCACGCCGATCACCGCCGCTTCCCGTATGTTCGGAAGCGACGACATTGCTTCCTCCACTTCCAGAGCATAGATCTTGTAAGCTCCGCGGCTGACGACGTTCGCGCGCCGGCCGAGCAGCACGATATTGCCGTCCTTCTCGATCCGCCCCATATCGCCGGTCTTGAACCAATCGCCGGAGAATTGTGGACCCTCGGATCCGAGAAACCGTCTAGCGACATTCTTGCCGCGTACCCACAGTTCGCCGACCTCGCCCTGATCGACTTCTATGCCGTCGCTGTCGAAAATCTTGATCTCGTTTACGTCGAGCGGCAGGCCCGCTACGCCAGGACGACGGATCGCGGGATCGAGACTGTTGAGCACGATCCCGCATGTGCATTCGGTCAGGCCGTAACCCTGCAGCACGGGGATCTTGAAGCGCTCCTCGAAACTGCGCTGCTCCTTGGGCGGGAGATAAGCGGAAGCGGTCCCGACGAATTTCAAACGCAGCGGCAGCTTGCCGCTTGGCCCGTCAGGAGCACGGTTGAGCATTGCGACGTGGCTCGGCACAAGCTGGACGAATTCGATCCCTTCGTTTTGGATATCTTGCCAGAAGATTCGCGGCTCGAAGCCCCGACGCAGACTAATAGTTCCACCGCTACAGATCGGCATTAGAAGCCCACGATAGAGCCCGGACACATGCGCCAAAGTCAGTTGGAGGTAGTGCTGCATCCCGGGCCCGACCGCATAACCCTTGTTCATCGAATCGAGCTCGGCTGCGACGTTCTCATGGGTATGGACGATTCCCTTCGGGCTGCCAGTCGTGCCCGAGGAAAAGATGACGAAGGCTTCGTCACCGACCGCGGTGTCCGGCGCAGAGGCTGCATCCGCATAGGCCGCCTCCTCGCTAAGCGCCCGTACAGAACTCAGTGCCAAGCCAGCAAGCGCGGCTGCCGCCGTCTCGTCACTCTTGAAGAACGCCGCCTTCGGTTCAACCAGGCTGCAATAGAACTTCAGTTGGGTTTCTGGAGTTTGAGGCTCGATCAGGGCCAACCGAATGCCCGACATCAATGACGCTAGGATCAAGATCGCGAGTTCGGGACTGTTGTCCAAGTTCGTCGCGACACTGTCTCCCCGTCGCAGCCCCAGCCGCACAAACTCCGCACGCAGAGCATTGATGTGCCGGTTGAGCTCCGCATAACTGAAGACGCGACCCGAATCGAGGTCCTTCAGCACTGGTTGTCCGGCCGACCGCGTCAGCACGCCGCGGAGCGCCTGTCCATCCCCGGAAAGGACCCCAGCGTCGGAAAGTCTTGCGGAGAGCCACGATGAGCATCAAGGGTTTGTGGTGAATGCATCGATGCGCTTCCTTGCGTTAGCGAGACCATGGCCTTTGCTTTGGAGCATGCGCCAGAAGCCCATAGATGTTGCGCGACAACAAGCCGATCGTCGTATCGAAAACGTCGCGCGCGCGACAAGCCCAGATACCGGTGGCGCCGATCGGAAGAAACGAGAGTTGTCCGCGGCCATCGAGCCGTTCGACGATACGATTTGTATCCCACACGATATCGGCGCAGGTGTGCTTTACGAAATGAAAGAAGGGCCGATTGACCTCCTCACCGCCGGTGAAAACCGGGATCGAAAGCTCCTTCGTGTAACGGTATGGTACGCCCATCGCTACTTCCGCGACATGCAGCAGAAACATTCCGCGATGTGGCGGCAGCCCGAGACTCAACATTAAAGCATCCGCCTCGATTAGTCGCTGCGCCGGCGAATTCCAACCATACGAATGCGGCGACGCGTTGTCGCAGATCGAGTGCTTCGCCGGGCCGACGGCCGTAAAGGAGAAGATGGGATGCAAAGACCGCACGCTCCCGCCGCTCTTGCGGATGAAGTCTGTCAAGGCGCCGGTCTCGGAACGCGATTCCTCGTGCACATAAGGGCTACCCTGCCCACGCCTTAAATAGGTAAAAGTGGGAACAACGATTGTCGCATCCGCCTGCATCGCCTGGTGCACGCATTCGACGTAACCTGCCAGCGAATCCGCGCCCGAGGACGCCTCGAGATCGCCGAATGCGGCCAAATCGGAAACGATACCGATCGTCCTGTGCTCTGGAACCCTCAGTGCGCGGAAAGCTTCGATCAATTGCAGCTTGCTGATCGAACGTAACGTCACGGCGTCAGAACTCCGAATAACCCGAACGCTTGCCATTCCGTGGACTCAAGCCTTCGCGCTCGCCACAAGCAGTTGATCGGCCAAATCGTCAGCCGCAAACCCGCTCGTGGCAGTCGCCATGGTCGGTCGACCGCCAAGGAGCACATCGCCGACCGTGCCCCACAGCTTCTGCATCAAGCATGGCGGATCGTCGGTGATTTCACCGATGTGGCGAAGCTCCGCGGCGAAACCGCCGCTCAATTCCACTGGAGAAAAAAAGTGCGCACGGATTCCGTCTTCGTCGACAAGCAGCATGCGCCCCCGCTCGAACACAAGCTCCACTTCAAACACGGTCTGCATGCGCCCATCGACCCCATTCACCCACAACGGCACCGCGCGTTTGCCGACGATCATCTCGGCACCGAGAGTGATGGTCCGATCAGCCGCCGAATAGTCGTCGAATTCCGCGCCAAAGCGGCAGGCTTTCCGGACCTTACCGTCCATGCAGCCTACGATCAGATCCAGGCCGTGAATGGCATTGTGACGAAAACCGCGTCCGTATCGAATGCGTGCCGATATTGGTTGGCCGAACTCGCCGCGCCGGGCGGCGTCAAGCCAGCCGGCGACCTTCGGCAGGAAGCGTCTGGGATAGTTCGCCACCAGCATCACGCTCTGCGCGCTCGCCCGCCTGAGCAAATCATGGCGCTCAGCGTGCGTTCCACCAATCGGCTTTTCAATAACGATCGCACGACCTCCCGCCTCGACCGCGCGCGCCGCGAATGGCAGGTGGGTTTCGTCGGGTGTTGCAATTGCGACGACGTCCAGCCGCGTGCGAAGCAATTCGTCCACATCAGTTACCTTGGCGTCCACGTTGAATCGCTCAGCTTCTCGACGTGCGCGGTCGGCGTCGGCATCGGCAAGCATTGCGACACGAAACCGGCGATCCCTGAGGCAAGCCTTGAGATGGGTCCGCACCGACTTGCCGTTCGGTTCGTCGAATCCAGCGCCGATCCGGCCGAGTCCGACAATTCCCACAGTGAGCACAGCCACGCTTCACCGGCTCCTCAGATCGAGACACGCCCGCGTCATCGCGGGCCGTTGCTTGCAAGCAGCGATGATCGCGTCGGCGCTGTAACCAGGGTCCGTCGGAAACAGCTCTTCGTGCACGGAGCGGATTAGATTGTAGTCTTCGCGATGGTCGAGGCTGATCCAGACCGAGCGACAAAGATCATGGGGGAAAAATGATACGAAACGCGGCCTCCAAGTCTGCACGCCAGATCCCGTATAAAACGGCAATGACACGTGTTCGCGGGCGGCCGGATCTGGCGTGGTCGACTTGATCTCTCGCAAGGCTTCAGCATCGAAAACCTGGACGTCGAAGCCATGCGGCACTCCGAGTTCGGGGCCAGTCGTATTCGCTACATATATATTGATGCCACACGTCGTCAAAAACTCCCGAATCATGGTCGACACGATGATCGGGTCGACCAGCGGACAATCACCGGTGATCTCGACGCACACGTCTGCGGATACGGCGTCAAGGGCCCCTCGAACGCGGCCGAGCACATCATCCTCCGCCCCGCGGAAAACATCAGCGCCTCGTGAGCGCGCAATACCGGCCAGAACGTCGTCGGCGGCGCCGGTTGTCGTCGCTAGGACGATGCGATCCAGTTCCGGCACGCGCTTGAGGCGGTCGATCAGTACTCCGAGCACCGGCTCGCCGGCTAGCGGCAGGTTCATCTTTCCCGGCAGACGCGAGCTCGTCATGCGCGCCTCAATGGTTGCCACCACGTTCACGCCGGCACCGACCGAAGCTCGTCGCGATGCTCGTAAATCTTCGCGAACGCGTCTATGATCGCCTGAATTTCGTGTGGCTCGAAGGCGAAGCTGCAGACATGCAATTCGAGCAATTCCTTCTCATACATCTGCTCCGCAACCGGACAGAGCCCCCTGCTATAGCTTCGGTTGGTCAGCGTGAAGGGAAAGCCGTCGCGGCCGATGGCCACACGTTTCTGGAATAATGGAAGTAGGTAAAGCGGCTTCACGTAGCCGACGGAGACAGGGACCCCTTCCGCTTCGAGCGCCTTGGCAAACACGCTACGCGGAATGCCGAAGGCATGCTCGTCGTAGCGGGCGCCCCACACGTAGTAGACGTGGCGACAGTCGGGCCGGACCTTCGGCGCCGTGATACCCGGCAATGCGCCGAGTACCTGCGTGAAGCGCTCAGCGATGCGCTGACGATCAAGCACGAGCGCGTCCACTTTGTCGAGCTGCGCGATGCCGACCGCCGCCTGCAGCTCAGTCAGGCGGAAATTGAAACCGACGAGATTGACGAGATCGCCGTCCGCCAGCTGTTCAGTTACGTTCTCGGCGTGGTTCCGGATCATGCGCAGGCGCTTCGCAAGGCGCTCATCGTCGGTGCAGCACACGCCGCCCTCGCCGGTGTGAATATGTTTGTGGTAATTTAGGCTAAACACGCCGATATGGCCGATCGTCCCAGCATAGCGCCCGAATTCCGCGGCGAGCGGTCCTTGAGCGTTGTCTTCCACCAGCACGAGGCCGTGCGAGTCCGCAATCGACCTCAACTCGTGCAGCGCCGCCGGGTGCCCTAGAATATTGACCACGAGGATTGCCCGCGTGCGGGGCGTGATCGCCTCTTTCACCTTTTCAACATCGAGGCAGTAGCTATCTGCCTCGATATCGACGAAGACCGGGATGCCTCCGTAGACAAGCGGCGCCATCGCGCTCGCCGACATTGTCACCGGCGGCACGATCACTTCATCCCCGGGGCTGATGCCGGCAGCGCCCATGGCCGCGATCAGCCCCGACGTGTTCGAGTTCACCGCTATGGCGTGACGCGCGCGGAACTTGGCCGCGAAGCGTGCCTCAAAATCGCGCACTACCGGTCCGCCGTCGAATGCATCGCACCATGCGCCGACGTAACCCGACAGATTGCCGGAGCGCATCACCGCGTCCACCGCGAGACGCTCCTCCTCGCCAATTGAACGGTAGTGTTTCAGCGGCGCCTCGATCACCGGCTTTCCGCCGAAATAGGCCAGAGCAGTCATCGCTGGAGCATCCGACAGGTGATTTCGAAGTTCAGCGTCATTCGCCGACAAGATCGAATGACAAAGGTGTACCGCGCGCAATCGCCCGCACCGCGTGCTTGCCGAGAACTTGCGGGAGATGCTTCGGCGGCAGGCCGTATCCCGGGCGAATCGAGCGCACGTTTGCTTCGGTGAAAGCCTCTCCGGCCGCGATATCGTGCACAGCGTAGAGGGAACGCCGCAGTGTCATGTTCTCGCGCTCACTCGCCGCGTGTCCATAATCGGCGCGGCCGAGCGTCGAAAAAGCCGTGCGAACGCCATCGACAAGCTTGCCGAGCTCATCGGGCTCGAGCGAAAACGCGGCATCGGGCCCGCCGTCGGCACGCGCGAGCGTGATGTGTTTTTCGATTATGACAGCGCCGAGCGCGACCGCGGCAATCGCACATTCGATGCCGAGCGTATGATCGGATAAACCAATCGGACATGTGTAGCTCGCGGCAAGCACCGGAATGTGCAGCAAGTTTGCTTCGTCAGTCGGAGTGGGATAGCCCGAGACGCAGTGCAGAAGCGCGACACCGCCATTACCCGCTTCGCGCGCGGTGCTAACCGCCTCCCCGATCTCGGCGGTGCTGGCCATGCCAGTCGATATGACAAGCGGCTTTCCAGTCTTCGCCGCCCGACGGATCAGTGGCAAGTCGATGATCTCGAAGGAGGCGATTTTATAGGCGGGCGCACTGAGCCGCTCCAGGAAATCGATCGCGCTGCTATCGAAAGGCGAGGAGAAACAGGCGATCCCGCGCCTGTGTGCGTGCTCGAACAACGCTGGGTGCCATTCCCAAGGCGTGTGCGCCTCGCGATAGAGTTCGTACAGTTTGCGGCCCGCCCACAGACCCTGTTCGATGACGAAGCCAGGCCCCGTATGGTCGATCGTAATCGTATCGGCCGTGTAGGTCTGCAGCTTCACCGCATCGACGCCTGCCTCCTTAGCGACGTCGATCAGACGCAAGGCGCGCCCAAGATCGCCATTATGATTGCCGGACAATTCGGCGATTACGTAAGGTGGACGCTCGGGACCGATCTCTTGGCCAGCAATCGCGAAAGCAGTCGTCACGCCACTCGACTCCGGTAACGGTTGTCGCCTTCCGGCCGGTATCCAGCCGCCGCAAACAGCGCAAGCGACTTTTCATTCTGCGGCAAAACCGTCGCAAGCAAGTCGGCGCCGGGAGCGAGACGGCGTACCAGGGCCAGAGCCCCGCTTGCGATCCGCTCGCCGTGACGTCGTTCGTCGATCGCAATCGATATTTCGAATATCGTGCGGCTGCCCAACTTGCGATCGAGGCGAACCATCCCAACCGCCTCGCCGTCGACGTCGATTACCATCAACATGCGATCTTCATCGTCCAGGATCATTGCAAACCAGCGCGCATGTTCCGACGCATTCGGGACTTGCGAATTGAGCGCATAGCGGCGCGTTGCCGGCTGTTGTTGAAGCGCGAGCAACCACGCTTCGTCCTCCACTTCGGCAAGGCGAAGGCGTATCTCCGCGCCGCGCTTGCTCGCTACGGCGCCAGCGGCGACTGCAAGCAAACGAGCGGCTCCACGACCATCCGTAAACGCGGTTGCGGCTTTCGACATTGTCTCCCGGCGGCGCCAGTCGCCGGCGAACGCAGCGATCTGCGCCGCGAGCTCCGTCGGCGTGTCGAGCAAGGTCGCCGGAAGAACCTCCGCCGCACCGGCCGCCGCGAAGGCGCGGGCTATCAATTGTTGATTGTCGGCTACTGGGACCATGAGAGTCGGCAATCCCAAGACTGCCCGCTCGAAACTCGACGTCCCCGCCGCCCCAATTGCGAAATCGGCCTTTGCCGCAAGGGCGGACAAAAGGGACGTGTCGAGGTGGAGCTTCACGCTACCCGTGGCGCAGGCCGCAACTCGGCCACGATGGGGCGCCGCGCTGCCGAGAACGACGTCGACCTGGGCACTAATTTTTGCCAATTGGATGGCCGCGAGCACGCGGCTCGTCGCATCAGTCGGATCGGTCGCTCCCATCGAAACCAGAATGCGGTTGGCGCCGGACCGCCCGCGCCAGGCGTTGCGCAGTTCGCGCCATTGCCGGGCCAGAATTGCGTAACGTGGCCCGAGCAAAAGCTGTGCTGTCGCCGGAACGCGGCCTGCATAATCGGAACGCTGACGGCCCGGCGTCGGGTCGACAAGAATGTCGCAGGCGTGTGGCCGGTTGGCGAGATCGTCGAAGACGATTACGGTTCGGCCCCCGCCCGCCAGCCGGCGCTCGTAGACCGCATCGAGATGATAGTGGTCCATGACCACCAGTGACGACTCAACCACGGGAAGATCATTGTCGGCACAACTGTCGTGAACGGCATACCCGCTCCGCGCAAGGGCCGGGACGGTCGACGTGGCCTCGCGATTGGTCGCAAATGCACAGGACCAGCCTGCCCAGGACAGCACTTCTGCAAAGGAAAGGCAGCGCATCAAATGCCCCGCCCCGATGGCAGGGGAAGCGTCACAGCGCAACAGTGCGACCCCACCCATCACGTCTTCTCGAATAGCCACCAGGTCAGGTTGTCGAGCCCGGTCACGCGTTTCCACGCGAAGCCGTAGGCGACGGTTCGCAAATCCGGGCAAGTCTCAAGCCACAAGGAGCCGAAGTCGCGCTTGAACAGGCGGTCGTTGTGTCCTCGATATGGAATTGTCTCCGGCTTGTCGGAGAAATACTCTACGCAGGCGATCCATCGCGCCGAACAGCGGTGGATTTCCCGCAGCGACGTAGCGAGATGATCCGGGTGAATATGAATGAGCACGCCGCTCGTGAAGGCAAGATCGGCGGCCGCGTCGGGAAGATCGATTGCCGAGGCCAAGCCGCCGCGCACGTCCTCTGCCGCGACGATCCCATCTTGAACGAGAATGCCGCGCGCCTTTTCGTTCGGCTCGACCGCAAAAAGACGCGCACTGGTGACGATACGAAGGGCTCGCAGATTGATCCCGAGATTCGCACCGACCTCCACGACCGACGTCGGCGGCCCCTTCAAGGTATGCGACCATATCTCGGACCACAGCGCGACGCGTGCACGGATTTGTTCGGCGGCGGCGGCGTTGCGATCAGTATAGGCGTCGCCGAACTCGCCGCGCCAGAATTCCGCCTGCGGAGTATCGCTCTCTGCCTTGCTGACGTTCATTTTCAGACGACCTCGGTATGCCGGCGGGAGGCGTTGATCGCCCGAATCTCCGGATGCGCGGCGAGGACCGCCAGCACTTCGGACATCGAGTTTTGTCCGTTCTCGGGCAGCTTTTCGAACAAGGCCTTAAAGAACTCCAGATCTTCCGGATAATCCAGGGTCCAGCGGTGCGCCGCGAGACTCGGCGTCGCCAGAATGAAGGTTGGCCCGCTTGAGGTGCGGCGCCCTGCGCAACCACGGAGTGACGTGCTCGCGATCGCTCGCGACCTGCGTGTTTGTATCCGACTCGGCTAACGCCGCGGTGGTGAAGGCCTCGCAGTCGAGCCCGTGCGGAAAGCTACGCGGTGCATTGTTGGCGGCGTAGTCGGCCCGCTCACGCTCGCGCAGCGCCAGCACCTCGCCGCAAATGGCTGGATCGATCAACGGACAATCGCTCGTTACGCGCATCACGATGTTGGCGTCGACGGCACGCGCAGCGCCGAGATACCGGGCAAGCACGTCCATCTCTGGCCCGCGGAAGATCTCTGTCCCGCACTCCACGGCGACCGCCTCGAGCGGCGCACTAGCCTCATCGTCCGGGACAGCGCAAACGACAACATCGGCTGCCGGAATGGCCCGGCAGCGCGTCAGCACATGGCGCAGCACCGTGCGGCCGGCAAGCATCCGCATGACCTTTCTCGGGAGCCGGCTCGACCCCATGCGCGCCTGTACGATGACCGCGGTTACCACGCGTCACACCCTGACAGGGACGCCACGCGTGCGCAGATACCGCTTCGCTTCGGCCGGTGTCTGCTCGGTGAAATGGAACATCGAAGCGGCCGCAAGCGCCGCTGCACGCGTGCTGCTAAGGACTTGCGCCATGTGGCCATAGTTGCCGCATCCCCCGGATGCTATCACCGGCAAGCTTACCGCTGCCGACACCTTCCGCACCAAATCGACGTCGTAGCCGCTCATCGTGCCGTCCCGCTCGATTGAAGTGAGGAGTATCTCGCCTGCACCGAGCGATTTCGACTGTCTTCGCCCATTCGGCCGGATCACGTCCCGTCCGGCGACTGCCGCAATCGGCAACGACCTCCCAATCGCCGTTTGCGCTGCAGCCGACGTCGATCGAGACAACGATACACTGCGCCCCGAACTCGCGCGCGCCATCCCGCACGAGTTCCGGCGTGTCGATCGCAGACGTGTTGATGGCGACCTTGTCAGCGCCGACTGCGAGCAAGTTTCTGATATCGTCGATCGTTCGAACGCCGCCACCAACCGTCATCGGCATAAAGCAGTTGTCGGCAAGCTCGTCGATTTCGGAAAAATCGGGCCGGCGTCTATTGGGCGTCGCCGCGATATCGACAAACACCAGTTCATCAACCTCGCGGAGATTATAGACGCGGATGGATTGCAGCGCCGTGCCAACACGGCGCCAGGAGTGGAAACCAACACCCTTCACGAGGCCAACGTCCTTAAAAAGCAGTGTCGGAATGATGCGGGTCTTCAGCATGCTGCCTAGACGGCGAGAAAATTCCGCAGCAGGCGGAAACCGTTCTTCTGGCTCTTTTCGGGATGAAACTGCGTGCCGAAGATCGGCCTGCCCAGTGTTTCGATCGCGGCGCTGAAGCCTCCGCAATAGGGGGTGCGAGCCGCCTCTTCCCGCCGATCAGCAAGTTGCAGGTGATAGCTGTGCACGAAATAGAAATCGCAGTTGTCTGGGCAGTCGCTGAAAAGCACGGAGCCGGGCTTCGCCACCGCCTCATTCCAACCGATGTGCGGTATGCGCTCGTTCGCATGTTGCACCTCAAGGCGAATGACATCGCCCGCGACCAGACCAAGTCCCTCGATTAGGGCCCCGTCCGCGCCTTCCATGCCTCTCGACGCCATGAGCTGCATTCCGAGGCATGCCCCGAGGATTGGCACGCCGCCCCCTGCGCTCGCATTTCGTATCGCTTCAAGGAGATTCCAACCGGCAAGATTGCGCATCGCTGCAGAGAACGTCCCAACACCGGGAAGCACGATCCGGTCGGCGCGGTCGACAACCCGCGGGTCGCGCGTGCGCTCGACCTTCTTTGCGCCGCACTCTTCCAGCGCGCGCACCATCGAATTGATGTTGCACAGCCCGTAGTCAACCACAACCGTTAGACCAGCAGCCATCGTCAGCGCAGCTCAAAGACTGGGACGAGGTCGCCCTCATCGTTCCGCAACGGCTTGCCGTGATTGTCGACCTTGAAGAGACGCTTGTTGGTGAACCGGTCGCAGACATTTTGAAATTCTTCGACCGTCATTCCGATTTCTCGGACGATGTCGTCGATCGGCCGACCCAGATAAGTCCACGGAAATTTGCCGTCGCGCTTCTTGACTAGGGCGACGGCGTCGCTTCGCGAGAGCCGGCCGCGACGAATGTGATTATTGGCAATGTCCGTGGCGCGGCCGAAACCGAATTTCAGGTATTTGAAATAGTCGTGAATGCCGGTCTGATAGTTGTCCAGGTTCTCGTAGGACGCGAGCGAACCCTCTACGACATGCGGAAAGACCTCAAATCCGTGGCCCTGCGCGATGATCGCGTTCTGGTAGCCATCCCAGGAAAAGAAATATCCAAGGAATATACCGGTGACGCCGACCGACCTCAGGTCGGCATCGGTCGGATAATTGTACTGGATGAGATCGCGCCGCGAGATGCCATCCAACCCGATCAGGTCGGAGACGCGCAATCCGAGCAATCCACCGAATTCTTCCAGCCAGCGCCGGTTGATAACGTTATCGTCCTGCGCCGCCGCCGGCCCACCGTATTCGTTTTGCGGGTTCTCACCCCAAACCAATAGAGGTACGCGCATCGCGACAGCGATGCGCACAGGAACAGTAAAGATCAAGACGTGCTCCGGCCAAGAGATGTCGCCGATCTCGGTGAGCGCAATGCGGTTTATCTGGCGCCGCAATGAGGGATCGACCGTCACCTCGATGTGATCGACCCCGAGCTTGCCGATGTTTTCGAGATTGCGGCGGCCGATGTCGGAGAGCGAATTCGTCGTCGCGGTGACGCAGAGCGGATTGAGATCGTGCTCGAGCAGCCGGATGACTTGATAGGTCGAATCCTTCCCGCCGGACACCGGAACGATGCAATCGTAATTTGAGCCATCCGCGGAGCGATATCGATCAGTAACACGCTTGAATTCCAACTGCCGCGCAGCCCAGTCGACCTCGACGCGCTTCTCAAAACCGATACAGGCCGAGCATACGCCCCGGTCGTCGAACCAGAGATCCGGCTTGGTGTCCGGATAAAGGCAACGGCTGCAATATCTAACCACGGGACTTCCGCACGATGGCGCTCAAGACGCTCGCCACCCGCTCGACATCGCCGTCGCTCATGTCCGGAAAAAGCGGCAGCGAAAGGCAGCGCCGATAGTACGCTTCGGCGCCCGGAAGACTGACCTCCGGGTAACGCTTGCGATAGTAAGGCTGCAGGTGAACGGGGATGTAATGGACCTGCGTTCCGATACCGTCGCGTCGCAAGGCTCCCATGAAGCGGGCGCGGGTCGTTTCGAGAGCGCCGAAATCGATCCGGACGGCATAGAGATGCCATCCGTGTCTGTCCGCGGAGCGTGAGACCGGCACGATGTAAGGCGACAACGGCGCGAGCAATCGTTCGTAGAGCGAGGCGACCTCAGCACGGCGCCCATGGAAGCGGGCGAGCTTCTGTAGCTGGCTGAGACCGAGGGCGCACAGAAGATCGGGCAGCCTGTAATTCCAGCCGATCTCCGGCATCTCGTAGTACCAGGGATTGAGGTTGCCGTCCTCGAACGCGCGCTCGCTAAAGACGAACGACCCGGGCTCACGGACCATGCCGTGCGACCGCAAGCTGCGCATCCGCGCGGCCCTGCCGGCATCGGAGGTCGTCACCACGCCCCCCTCACCCGTCGTGATCCCCTTGACGGGATGGGTCGAAAAGCAGGCCGCCAGCGAATGATTGGCCGCGCCTACCCCGGACACGCCAAGAGCATGGCAGGCGTCTTCAATCAGTCCTGTTTGATGCGCTCGCGCCGCCTCGGCGAGCCGCGGCATGCCGCAGAGCTGGCCATTAAGGTGGACGGGGATCGCCAACTTCACGCGCAGGCTTCCCGCCCTCTTGTACGCCTGGTCAAGGCTTTCCACCGTCATCAGACCAGTGTCGGCATCCACATCGGCAAAAACGACTTCGGCGCCGGTCATGCGCACCACATTGGCGGTCGCCAGGAACGTCATGCTGGGCACGATGACTGCATCGCCCGAACCGATATCAGCAACGAGCACTGCAAGGTGGAGCGCGGCGGTGCCGCTGTTGCACGCGACCGCATGTTCGGCGCCGGTCGCCTGCGCGAAAGCCGCTTCGTAGGCGTCCACGCGCGGGCCTGTCGTGAGGAAATCGTCGCGCAACGCCGTCGCAACAGCCGCCACGTCGTCGTCCTCGATCAGTTGCCGCCCGTAAGGCAAGAAGCGCGCGGTCATGCGGCGCCGTGTGCGAGAAGCCGGTTCAGGCCGGCGTTGTCGAGCCACTCCGAATTCTTGTCAGAGCAGTAACTAAAGCCTTCCGGCACGCTGCTCGAGCCCAACTTCTCCAGGTGCGACGTCGCCCAGCGCCAACCGGGATTGACCGGGCAGATGACGTAACGATCGTGTAACTCGAGCGTCATCCGCGCGTCGTCCTCGGTGATCATCACCTCATGTAGCTTCTCGCCCGGCCTGATGCCGACGACCTCGTGCGGCACGCCCGCCGCGATCATGTTCGCGAGATCGACGAGCTTCATCGACGGAATCTTCGGGACGAAGATTTCGCCCCCCTCCATCATTGCCAGTGATGACAACACGAAGCTAACGCCCTGCTCGATAGTGATCCAGAAGCGCGTCATGCGTCGATCCGTGATCGGGATCGTCTTCGCCCCGCGGCGAACCAAGTCTTGAAACAGGGGCACGACCGAGCCACGCGATCCGATCACGTTTCCGTAACGGACCACCGCGAACCTCGTTCCCTTGTCTCCCGACAGATTGTTGGCGGCGACCATGATCTTGTCGGACGCGAGTTTGGAGGCCCCGTAAAGATTGATCGGATTGGCGGCCTTGTCGGTCGATAGTGCGACGACCTTGCGGACGTCGGCGCGGATCGCCGCTTTCACGAGGTTTTCCGCGCCGTGCACATTGGTCAGGATGCACTCGAACGGATTGTATTCTGCGGCGGGCACGATCTTGAGCGCGGCTGCATGAACGACGAAGTCGATTCCTCGCAAAGCCATTTCGAGCCGCGAGGCGTCGCGAACGTCGCCAATAAAGAAGCGCATGCGCCTGAATTCGACCGGAAACGCGCTCTCCAGCTCTCGCGCCATTTGCTCCTGCTTCTGTTCGTCCCGTGAGTAGACGACAATGCGCCTCGCGTTGGACCGCGATAGCAGTCGGCGAACGAAGGCCTTGCCAAACGAGCCTGTCCCACCGGTCACGAGGACCGAGATGTCGGCGAGATCAATCGGGGGATGAGCGAAGTTGCGCGTCTGATCACTCATAATGATACTTTGCTTGAATGCAGCTGAATTGGCCGGCGCCGACGAGATGCAGATTGACCTTCATGCGGTCTTTCAAGCTACCGCAGTCCGGGTGACTTCGAGGCACCCAGACCAAGTCCGCTGACCATCGAAGTCTGCGGCAGCTTACGCTGTCGCGACGGACTCTACGTCCACAGTCACCCGGACCTTGCGGCCGAGCAGATCGAGTAGGATGGCGATTCGCTCGCCATCCTTCATGCCTTCGTACAGCCCGAGACAGTCGGCGAAGACGCCGTCAAGAACTCGGACCTTGTCGCCCGCGTGGAAGTTGAGCCGCCGCTCAAGACGAACGAAACCGTCCGCGTCCTCTCGTGCCTTTAAACTCGTGACGACATGATCTGGAGCTGCTGTAGGCAATTCCCCGTTGCAGATGAGTCTTGATACGCCGACCGTCGAAAAGATCGAGCGCCAGCGGTGAACGGCGAGATCGATCCCGACAAAGAGGTACCTTGTGAACAGCGGCGCGGCGACAATCTCGACGCGACGGGCGTGCCGGCGCCGTCTGAGATATCGCGGTAAATAGGTCTCGAAGCCCTGGCGTCCGAGGTGCGTGAGCGCCTTGTTTTCGGCATTAGGCTGCGATTGCACCAGGTACCAACGCTGTCCGTTCGTCATTCGGCAACTCCGCCTTGTTGGCGTATTCGCACGCGCAATAGTTCGGGGACGAGCACGCGCTCGATGCCATAGCGCGCGACCGTCGCCTCGCAGGTAGCGCGCGCATTGTTGACATCCGTGATCAGCAGCGCTTCAAACGGTTCCGTGACCGCATCGAAATCGGGAAAGACCCGAAGTCCGACGAAGCGGTCCTGCGTCGCACCGTCCTGCACCAGACCGACGATCCTGATGGCCTGCTCGATCGCGCAGAGCGCGGCGATTTCGGCGAGATCCGACTGGCCGACGAGCAGCACATTTTGCACGCCTGAGGCTTTCGCGGCCGCAAACAGCTCAGAGCAGTCGGTCTTAGCCTTGCGAAAGAATCCGAACGAAAAGGACAGGTACTCGACGGTCAGCCGCGACTTTTCCGCGAAACCTTGCGGAGTGAGATAGTAAGCATAGCGTCGCGCCGGCGCGTGGCGCACCTTCACCAAGCCCTTCTTGACGCAGCGCCTGAGATAGGCGTTTACGAGGCCGAGAGCGATGCCGAGCTCGGAGGCCAGATGACGCTGGGAATGAGCGCGTTCCTGCTCAACCGCGTCGAGCAGTCCCAGCATAATACGGGACGCTTCATGATTTTCACTCGCGGTACGGCGCATAAAGCTCCCTTCGATTTGCTGACTACTATCTCGTTCATCCAGTGAACGTCAATCTCAATCGTTCATGTTTTGAACACGAAGTGCGGTCAGGTTTAGCGAAAATTATCATTATGATTCAATATCTTATACAAGAGCGGAGGCGTCCAAAGGGCTGCCGGCGGGCGCAGGCTCTCCCACCCACCGGCTAATCGCCGATTCGCCGGTCCAGTTGAGATTGCCGGCCCGCGCGCGGTCTCACCGAAAGGTCGCGCAGAGCACTAGTCTGTCCCAACGGTTGCTTTTGCACGGCGGCAAAAGGCCGTGAAGCTGCCCAGCAAAGGATAGGCCAACGCCAGCAACGACAAAACCATGAGTGTTCCGCTAATCTGCCCCTTGAAGAACACGGTCCAATCGTTCTCGCTGGCGATCATGCTGCGCATAAAGGACGTCTCGCCGATGTGACCGAGAATGGCCCCAAGAACCATCGGCGAAATCGGAAAGCGGAATTTTTCGAACAGATAGCCGAGAATGCCGAAAATTACGATCATCCAGACGTCCGACATGCTGTTCCGCTCGGCGTAGGCGCCGACCAGACAAAACATGACGACGATCGCCGACAGCACGCCGTCCGGGATCGAAAGCACCTTGACGACCACGCGGATCCAGAAAAAGCCAAGAAGACACATTCCGATCACGCTGACGAACATCGAGGCGAAAATCGTATTCACCAACAGCGTCGACGAGGGATCCTCCATCAGCAGCGGCCCGGGCTGTACGCCGTGCAACAGGAATGCCGCCAAAATGACCGCGGTTGCCCCACTTCCTGGTAACCCAAGTGTCAGCAGTGGGATCATGTGTCCGGCAACCGATGCCGTCGCGCCGATTTGAGGAGCCACGATGCCCTCAGGCAGCCCGGCGCCCAGTAGCTTGCGCCTGCGGCCGTGCTGCTTCTCGACGCCGTACGAAATGAAGGCGGTAATGGTCGCCCCGGCTCCAGGAACAATGCCGAGCAACGTGCCGAGGATCGTGCTGCGGATCAGAGTGCCCTTGATCTCGAGCAACTCACGCCACCGTGGGAACTGAGTTGCGACGCTTTTGGCCTTGCCCTCGAGATTGTTGAAACGCAACCCCTGGCCGATACGCGTCAATATCTCTCCCATCCCGTACATTCCGACGAGCACCTCCACGAGCTGAACACCGTCGCTCAGAATCGGCACGCCGAACGTGAACCGGGGCGTTCCGTAGATGCTGTCGATACCGATGGTGGCCACCAGCAACCCGACGCACAAACTGATGATAGAATTCACCAAGGACTTTCCGGCCAACGCCACGACGGTCGTAAGCCCAAAGCAGATGGCTGCAAAATAATCAGGCGAGTTCGAACTTGAGCGCAATCTCGCTCATTGGCTCAGCCAGAGCGACCATAACCGCCGAAGAAAAGAGCCCGCCGATCAAGGCAGCGACCAGAGCCCAGCCGAGCGCCTTGGCCGGCTGCCCCCGGGACGCCATTGCATAGCCGTCCCATAACATCGGCACATCCATCGGTTCCCCGGGGATGCGATAAAGTATCGCCGTGAAGCAGCCAGCATAGGTACCGGCAAAATAGATCGCGGTCAGTAGGATCACCGACGGCTGGATCGCCATCTGATAGGTGAACGGCAGCGCCAACACGACGCCCATTACGAGCCCCAGCCCCGGCATGACCGAAACCGCCATGCCGACGAGCAGGCCGATGAACAGCATCATCAATTCGAATGGATGAAAGACCTGGATGAAGCCCTGAAGCAGATTCGTAAGCACTGGCCCCTCCTCAGCGCACGCCCATGGCGACCATCAGCGCGTAGGAAACGTACTGGAAAGGCGGCACGCCGAGCGGCAGCGCCACGTACACGACGCGCATAAAAACGAACATGAAGCAGCCGGCAATCGCCGCGCCCAGAATGACCGTCGGTAGCGGCTTCCTGAATTCACCGAAATACATCAGCGTGATGCTGTAGAGCACCGTCGCCAGAAAGAAGCCCAGAACATCCAGCACGAGCAAATAGATCAGTGTCGCCGCGATTGCGAGCCACACGCGAACGGGATGGACTTCGGGCGGGCGCGCGAGATCTTCGTCATGCTCGTGAACGATGTCGTCGGCAGGTGCGGCACGCCCGGACTTCAGAATGCCTGACACAAATCCCCATAGCGCCGTCGCGATCGTCAAGAGGAGGATGAGTTGAGGCCATGCGCCGGGACCGATGCGCCCCGACGCCTGCTCGAACTCGAAACGGTCCGCCATCGCATAGAGTACGATTCCGATGGCCATGACGATCAGATATGGAAACCCGGCGCGGGCGCGCATCCAAATCAAATTTGCGTTCAAAGCACTCATTTCGTGCCCAGGTTCGTCTCGGCTCGAAACTTTTTTGCTTGCTCCAGCCATTCGTCCATGAACGCACGCGATTTGGCGAGCGGCACATAGCTCCTCGGATCGGCGTATTGCTGCTCGAGATACGCTTTGAATTCGGGATTGCTGGCCACTTTCTCCAGCATATCCGCGAGCTTCTTGACGACGACTGGATCCGTGCCGGCTTTTACGACGATGGCGCGGAACTGCTGAAGTGTGACGTCGTATCCGAACTCCGGGCCGACCGGAACGTCTTTGAATTGTGCGATCGCCAGCCGGTGAGGATAAAAGAAGATCAACGGTCTGATCTTGCCTCCGTCGAAGTAGCTCCGCACGTCTCCGGTCTGTTCATAGAGTAGATCTGCATTCGAGCCGAGGATCGACGTGTAACGGAGGTCCGGCTGCGCATACGGTATGCCCTCCAATTTCAGGCCCTTGGTCTTGAGGTAGCTGACCGTAATGTCATCGGCGCTGCCAAATCCCAACTCGGCGACCTTCAGTCGTCTATCTTTGGCTGTCGCGACCAGATCCTGCCAGCTTTTCCAGGGGCTTTGGTTGTTCACCCATAGGCCCGAGGGCTGCTGAATCATGATGGCGAGCGGTATCACCTGATCGGAGCCGAAGGCGGGGCGCGGGCCGGCCAGCAAGGCATATGTGTCGCCGATCAATACGGCCAACGTGTATCCGTCGGCGGGCGAGTTTAGCAACTTGCTGATGCCGGTGACTCCGGTTGCCCCCGGAACGTTGAGAACTGGAAACGAAACGTTCAATTCCTGCGACATGATCTTGCCCACAATCCGGGCCAGTAGATCGGCGCCGCCGCCGGCGCCCCAAGGCACGATGAAATTGACTGGACGATCGGGATATTCGGCCCTGGCAGGGCCATGGCTGAGTACGGCCAAGACTGCGATAAAGGCGCTCAACCGCGTCATTCTGCGCGCAATTACCACCTTATTCCTCCCTGATTTATCGCCAATTACGCTCCCCAGACTTCAACGAACGCGCCCGATCGGGAAATCGTGACCTGCGTGGTGGCCTTAGTAGATTCCGTGATCGTCGCCGACAGGCCGCCTTACGAGATAAGACACTCGATTCGTCGCGAACGCTCGGCCCGCGGCCCTGTGACATGCCGATCTTTCGATCTCTGAGAATCCGATCATTTCCATCCGAGCTTGCACGGCCCTGGCGCTTCGCGGATGCGTGACATTCGTAAAGAGAGTTGAGCGCCCGCACTCCGTTCCACGCCACGCCTCCTCCTCTGAACGAAGTGAGCGATATAAAGTGTGGTGCGAAAAACCCCGAGCAAATGACCTGGTAGCCTGCTCGGTCGCGCCGCGCGAAGCCCGTGATGACATGAGAGCTCGCGCATACTATTCCGCAGTGCAACGCGTACAGCGCCTTTGATCGACCGCATTGATAAACCGTTCACGCGATGAACGTCAAGCCGATGTTCATACATTGAACACACTATTTTACAACGGCAGCGTTATTAGCTATCCTTTTCAATGGCTTACATGACGGAACAATTGAAGAACTCGAGGCGCCAATCTGGCGCGGTGCCCCTTTCCTCCTGGCAATGTGCCTCAGAAGACCGCCGACCAAACGAAGATTGCTCTGAGAGCAAGGCATGAAGACCCTCGACGAGATCGCCGATTTCACCGCGCTACACACGAGCGCTAGAACGGCAAGCAAAACGAAATGTCGCTGGCTCAGGATTTGCCGGTTGCCGGTGCGCGAGCAACAATGCCGGCGAACGATAGCAGCAGCCGTGTGCCGCGAGGCTGTTTGCGCTCGCAAGCGCGGGCAGAATTCGCCGGGCCGGACAACAGTCAATCGGCGACCCACATCGTCAAAGAGTACGAAGTATGATGCGCTGAGCACCCGTGCTAACCGACGAATTGATGTCGCGGGCGACCAGGCAGCCCTACAAGAAGCATTATGGTGACCGCCAATCAGCCCCTTTCCGGCGGCAGGCAACCAGCCGGTCGGCATAGACGGGAGACTTCCGGCTCCACGATGTCGACGCCGCGGCTCATCTACCTCGTCACCGAAGACTGGTATTTCGTCTCACATCGCCTGCCGATGGCACGCGCGGCCAGACAAGCGGGATTCGAGGTGCACGTTGCCACGCGCGTTGCCGACCATGGCGCGGCCATTGAACGCGAAGGCTTCGTCCTGCATGTGCTCGCCTGGCGGCGCGGCAGCCTCGACCCGTTCCACTTGCTTCAGGCCGTGCGCGAAGTCCGCAGACTTTATCGGCAGGTGCAGCCCACCCTTGCCCATCATGTCGCGCTGGTCCCGACTATTGTCGGCTCGTTCGCCGCCCTTGGCCTTCCGATCATCTGCCTGAACGCGCTTGCCGGGCTCGGCTACGCCTTCACCTCGCGCACCCTAAAGGCCGTCGTCATCCGCTCCGTGCTCGAGCGGCTGCTACGGTATCTGCTGAACCGCAAACACGCCGCCGTGCTGGTGCAAAACCCGGATGACCGCGCTGCCATCCGTTCGCTCGGCGTGAGCGATGCAAAGATTACGCTCATTCCCGGATCCGGTGTCGACACGGAAAGACTTACACCGCAACTGGAGCCGCCATTGCCAATTGCCGCAGGCTTTGTCGGCCGACTGCTCGCCGACAAGGGTCTGCCGACGCTGATTGCCGCGCATGCGCTGCTTGCAGGCCGCGGTAAACACATCAAGCTCTTGATCGCCGGCGAGGCCGATCCCGCCAATCCCGCTTCAATCCCCGACACCGTCATTACCGAGTGGAGGAGGCATCCCGGACTTGTCTTTCTCGACCATGTTGACGATATTCGCGCGTTGTGGGCCAAGGTGCACATCGCCGTACTGCCATCGTTGCGCGAAGGATTACCGTTGAGTTTGCTCGAAGCGGCGGCTTGCGGCCGTCCGATCGTGGCGACCGACGTTCCCGGTTGCCGGGAGATTGCCCGGGCAAACGTCAATGCATTGCTGGTTCGACCGCAAGATCCGGCTGCGCTGGCCGATGCCATCGAACGGCTCGCTGGCGACGCCGAATTGCGCCGGCGCTTCGGCGCGGCCAGCCGCGCCTTGGTGGAAAGCGAATTCTCCCAGCAGCGGATCGGCCGCGAAATCGTCGATCTCTACAATCTTTTGCTCCAACCGGCACCGCGATGATGGCGCGCTATTGCGCGAATTGAGGCCTCCCGGATACACAGTGCCGTCTCGCGAATGGCTGACAAGGGATCGAATCGTGGGTCGGCGGCTATAAATCATGCAAGATATCGGCGCCCTCGCGCTCATTTTCGTGGTTTCCACGCTGGCAAGCGGCGGCTTGATCTGGCTACTGCAGCCGCTGTGGCGGCATTACGCATTAGCGCGGCCAAATTCGCGTTCGTCACACACGGTGCCGACGCCGCAAGGCGGCGGCATTGTGATTATCGCGGTGACGATCATTGTTGCTGCATCGACGCTGGCTCTTATTCCGGCCATCGGCGGCGCGCCACCACACATAGCGTTCGTCTTTGCGGCGGCAATTTTTCTGGCCATCGTTGGCGCCGTCGACGACGTGCATGCCGTCGAGGTGGTGCCGCGCCTGCTGCTGCAGACGCTTGCGGTCATTATCGTGATTGCCACTTTGCCGTCCGAACTTCGTGTCCTGCCCGAGCTATCGTGGTGGCTCGAGCGCTTGTTGCTGGTGGTCGGCGGCGTCTGGTTCGTCAATCTGGTCAACTTCATGGACGGTATCGACTGGATCACGGTCGGCGAAGTGGTTCCGGTAACTGCTGGCCTTGCCTTGTTCGGCCTGATCGGTGCGCTTCCTCCACACGCAACGGTCGTGTCGTTTGCTCTGTGCGGCGCGATGATCGGCTTTGCACCCTACAATCGGCCGGTGGCGCGGCTGTTTCTTGGCGATGTGGGCAGCTTGCCGCTCGGACTGCTGCTGGGCTGGCTGCTCACGCTTCTCGCCGGCAGCGGACATCTAGCTGCGGCCATCTTGTTGCCGCTCTATTACCTGGCCGATACAACGATCACATTGCTGCGGCGACTGGCCCGCAGAGAGATGATCGCGCAAGCCCACCGAAGCCATTACTATCAGCGGGCCATGGATGGCGGCTTCACGGTTTATCAAATCGTGCGGAGCGTCTTTGCGGTGAATATCGTGCTCGTCGCGCTCGCCACATTGACGGTATTGAGAGCGTCATTCGCACTTCACATCGCAGCACTGGCGGTTGGTGCAGCGTTGGTCGGCACACTGCTATGGACGTTCGACCGCGCTTACCGCAGCGGCTAGCGGGCGCGCCCGACGGGAAATTCGAGCCCCTGGCTACCGTAATAAGTTCCGGTCTCGGCCTTCGACTTGCCGCCCGCGATATAGGCAACGCGCGTGGCGGCAAGGCTGCGTGACACCCGGCAGTGGCACTGCGAGCGCTCGATGCCTGCAAAGCCGACCATTTGCAGCCAAGATTTCCACCGCGCGCGCACTCGGCATATGCGTGACATTGATGGACAGATGCACTTTCCGTGCCGCGGGTTTGTTGGGCGGGAACCAGATTTCCACGCAGTTTTCGTTCCATGTCGCCGAGCGGCGAGCCGTTGCCGTTTCGATCACCAGCAAACCATCCGGGCGGGTGGCATCGAAGAGCTGCCGCACGAGCCGGAGCTGCTCCGGATTGTGATAGAGCACACCGGTGCACCAGACGACATCAAATGGCTCGATTGAGTTGAACGATTTATCGTACATGAAGTTACCGACAACCAGTTCGACATTGGCGCCGACAATGGAAGGAAGCCATTTCTCAATCGTAGCTTGCTGATTGGGAAGGTCGATCAGCACGATTTTTTCCGCGCCGAGCGTGGCAAGACGGCGGGTATCGGCACCATCCTTCGGACCGATCTCCAGGAGGCGGCGGGGGGTGCGGCCGGCAAGCCGTTGCTTTAAATCCTCGAACAAAAAGGCCCTGTAATCGACAGATACTCCACGGAGCCGCCGTTGGATACGAACAGGGAGGTCGGCTAGAAAATTGATTGTGCGGTAGAACTGCATGTCAGGCAATAAAGAGGCAAGCGTGTGGCCATTGTCAATCTGGAGTAGCGAATCGATTCTTGTTGTCAAAGCGGTCGTCAGGCGAATTACGTCGGTAACTTTGCACCTGCATGATATGGAATTCGGATAGCAGCAACTCTGCTTCGCCCAGACGCGGCAAGACAGCCTCAGACTAGGAGAACTTTATGCGCCTTTTTTTAATTACCACTGCGTCCGCGGTCATCGTCTACGTTTCAGCAGCAGAAGCTCAATACACGCGGCAGCAACTGCAATATTACTGCAGCATGGGATCGCAAACGCCGGTCTCCGTGCGGCCTTATTGCCGGGGGTATCACGGCCCTGTCTACCGGGAACAAGACTTTGGCTATTATGGCGGGCGGCGGCTGAGCTATGAGGAACTTCAATATTATTGCGGTCTTCGCAGCCAGACGCCCATCTCAGTCCGACGTGACTGCCGAAGGATGGACCTCTGGTAGGTCTTCAAACTGCGAAGGCTCGCATGGTTCGTGATGTCTTGGGCTAATCCCTGGTCGCTGCCTGCGTCCCGCCTTTGGCCCTCACAATTTAGGTCGCAAATCTCCGCGTGATTATGGCGCCGTTATAGGGCGACCATTTTGATTGGTACGGAACCGATTAATCAGACGTTAGAAAGCTGCTCGACTGGGGCGTCTAAGGCGAGGGGGTCAACAGCGGTAGATTGATTGCGGCTGTGTCCGACGTCATGAGCAATAGTGACCGGTTTTGGAAAGGGAGAAATTCCGCGAGGGAAGGTTGTGCCGCACTCTCGTACATTTCCCACGTGAACGGGCTGACCTAGCCGTCCGATGGAATACCAAGGTATTCGCGCTTGTAACCCTCTTCACGTAAGCGGACGGATCGTCACTATCTACGACGTCTGACCAGAGAAGCTTCACGTCCAAAAACGCTCTCAAAATGCGCGAGCGTGCCCTTGGACGGCCGTTGAACATCATTCCAGTTTGAGGGTTCCCAATCCGCTCCCGGCAAGCGCTGCGTTGCGGCAAACCATTCCGCAGGAGAATCCCCGACCGCGGTCCTGAAATCGCAATGCTTCGGCGGCTTCGCAAGCAGCCCTAGCCAGAGAATCATGAAGTCGTGCGCAGACTGCTTGCGTGTACGGTTTTCCGCGACAAAATCGGCGGCATTTCGTGAGACTCGCTCACGGACGTCGGCTGATGAGAGCAGCATTTGCAACAACGAGGTCGCCTCCTCGATCGACCGCGCGACAAATCCGGTCTCGCCGTCACGAATGATCGCCATCTCCGCGGCGTTATTCAAAACAACCGGAACGAGCCCAAGAGACATCGCTTCAATGAGCACATTCTCGGCCGTGCCGTAGTGATCGCGCTGCAGCGGATAGAAGAAGATATCAGCGTCGGAAAGCGCTGTTTGCGGCTCCTCTGTCGCGCCCAGCAGCCTGACGCGCTCCGGATGCTGCATCGCCCGTGCCCGGGCAGCGACGGGACCCGACGGATCGACGGCGCCCCACACCGAAACGCAAATGTCGTCATCGGCCAGGCCGTCGATGGCGTCAAAAAAGCCCGGATGCATTTTCACGAAGTCAACGGTCCCAAGATAAGCGACGCTCGGCTTTTCGTCGCGCGCGGGTGTGCGTCGCTCGGCGCCCGGAAAGCCAAAGCCGCTGTTAATGACCGCGACCCGCGTTTTTGCAGCTTCGGAAACGAGAGCAAGCGATGCGATGTCGAGGGACGCGCTCGTCGTGAAGACAAAGCGCATGGCCTGTTCGATCAATCCAGGCGGAATGAGCGGCCTTTTGATGCCGGAAATATGCGACCAAAAGACGCTGCGGATCGCGGGAAACGCGCAGCGGGCGAGGCATTCGAACAGGCGGGGGTGATTCCAGAATTCGAACTGGACGATGTCGGCTTCGCGCGCCAAATGCGCCACATGATCGAGGCCGCTGGCAACGATGACACGCGCTCCGTTCTGGACGATCAGGTCGGCGTAGCGGCGGTCGCGCGGCTCTTCGAGCAGGACAAAGGTTTGATCCACCTCGTCGGGCAAGACGGCCCGTATCGCCGCGTGAGCCTTGCCGACGCCGCCGCCGAGGTGCGGCGTGACGTGCAGGACTTTCATTCCGCCGCCACGGCCGTGAATTTGCGATTGATGCCGCCCGGGGGATCGATGCCCGGGTCCACGGCGACGAGCGCCTTGAATTTTTCCAGCAGCGGCAAACGGTGGGCGTCGATATTGTCCGGCAGGCAATGACTGAGCTGCCCGCAATTGCCGCAAACCCCATTTTGCCGCCGGCGTCCCTCAAGGTGCTGCAGACGCAACGCGTTCATCCGCTCGGAATTCCAGATTTCCTTCATTGATTGGCGCCGCACATCGCCGATCACCAGCTTGCGGCCCCAATCCAGGAAGCAAGAGCTGACGAGGCCATCCGCATTCACCGAGTAGCCATAGAAAATATACGGGCACGTATCAGTTTCGCCGATGTTCTGCTGATAGATACCTTTGGTGATTTTTACGCCGGTGTGCTGCCTCAATGTCGAACTCCGGCCAACAGGGCGCGAAATTCTCGACGAAGATGCGGTCACAATGGTCGCCAAACGTGTCAAAGAATTCCTGGCGCTGCGCTTCGGTGATGAGTTCGCCGGGAATCTTGACGACGACTTCGCAGTTTCCCCTGTTCGCGTATAGCCATCTGACGTTTTCGACGAATTTTCTGAAGTCGAACTTGAAGCCTGTAAATTTCGCGTAGGTATCTTCGGTCATGCCATCGACCGAGATGTTGATCTTGTCGATGCCGGCTTCGATGATCGGCCCCATACGTTCGGGCGAGAGAAACGTGCCGTTCGTCGTGGTGTCGATATATTCGATATGCCCCGATCGCTTTGCATAGGCGACCATGTCGGCAAATCGTTTGTTCAACAGCGGCTCGCCATCCTTGTACATGCGCAGCACTTTAATGGGCTTGTCGAAGTCCCCGAGGTCATCGACGATCTTTTGGAAGACTTCGAATTTCATCGCGCCCTGGAAGCGCCCCGTCTCCGCGATCAGATCGCGATGGCCGGTCGGGCAGAACGTGCATTTGAAATTGCAGGAGCTCGCAGGGTCGGCAAAAACGATGAACGGCGTGGAAAGCGGGATGACTGTTTCCAGCGGCGTGCGCCCCTCGAGATTGATTCGTGGTTCCAGCCGAGCCTTCATGCGAGTTTCCTGCGGCGAGCGGCGCCAGCCAAATGTCCTACAGGACAATGGTTAACAGGGATTAACCACGCTTATGGCTGCCGTTCGCGCAGCAGGCGCAGGAAGGGCCAGGAGCTAGTTTCCGGCAGGCACGCCGACGACACAGGGCGGATCGACAAGATTGTCCGGCCGCGCGCCAAAATGGAGCAAATCACGGCGGCCATAGTCATCGGCGACGCGTTCGGCGAGTTCTCGAATTGTAACGGGTGCACCGGAGCAAATATTGAGCGCGCCTTGAGCGGTGCCAAGTGCAGCCTCAACGATCATCCGCCCTGCGTCGCGCACATCCAGGTAGTCGCGAATTTGCGTGCCGCTACTCAGCTCGGCGGGCTCACCAGCCCCAAGCTTGCCACGCAAATACGGTACAAGCCGGCCTTCAGCTTCGCCGGCGCCATAGAGATAGAACAATCGGCACCAGATAAACTCGATGCCCTGTTGTGGGAGATACTGGGAGAGCGCCAAGAAGGCAGCGGCCTTAGCCTCAGCATAAGGTGTCGTCGGCCGCAGCGGCGTCTCAACGGTCAGCCGGCCAACGCTGAGGTCGTACTCGAAGCAGGTGCCGATGCCAACAAACCGCCGGACCTTGGCGTGGCTCGCACCTTGCGACAGCCGCAGCGTCCCTGCCAGGCAATCGAGGTTTTGCGGTGATTGAAGATATTGGCCGGGCTCAACGTACCACGCGATGTGGATTACGGTGTCTGCACCCTGGCAAACATCGCTCCACCAAGCGGCCGTTTCCGACCACATATCTGGCGTTGCAATCACCTTTTCGATCGCGGTCGAACTCGACACTTTGTTCTGCTTGCCGTCTCGGATGACAAGACGCACGCGGCAATTTTGCCTGGCCAACTCGTGCAGCACGTGGCGGCCGACAAAACCCGTTGCTCCGGTCACCAGGATCAATGGGGCAGCGACGGCCATTTGGCGTCCTTGTCCGAAAGCTCGGTAACCGCATGGGGCCAGGCGATGGCCAATTGCGGATCGTCAAACCGCAGACCGCCCTCCGACGCAGGCGCGTAAAATTCGCTCACCATATAGAATGCCGTGGCCCCGTCGGTCAGCGCCTGATAGCCGTGCGCAAATCCTTTCGGCACATACATCATCCGCCCATTGTCATCCGAAAGTTCGGCGCCATACCACCGCAGATAACTCTCGAATCCTTTGCGCATATCGACGACGACGTCGTAGATCGACCCCTTGATGCAGCGCACGAGCTTTACTTCCGCATGAGGCTCGCGCTGAAAGTGCATTCCACGCACCGTTCCGGCGCGGGTATTTGTGCTGATGTTTGCCTGCACGAATGCAGTTTCGAGCCCCTCAGCCGCGAATTCCCGTGCGCAAAAAGCGCGTGCGAACATACCCCGCTCATCCACGCGGGGATCGAGGTGCACAAGATAGGCTCCTGCTAATGGAGTTGGGGTAAATCGCATGTCATCGCCGGTGCCAACCGCCGCGCCTCGCTGACCGGCCAATTCACACCGCGGATGCCAGATCCGCAGGTGCCGGCGGGTTTATCTGCCGTGCCTCAAAGTCGGAAATATTGGCTCGACACAGCTGCCGCGCATCCGCACCCCGTTCATGGGCGCGATACCACGCGATCGTCCAGGTCATTGCTTGTGTCAGTGTTAGCGCGGGTGCGACGCCAAGCATCGTCCTCGCCTTCGCAATGTCCAAAGTGAGCAACGCGGCTTCGTGTGGACCTTCGGTGCCGTCACCGTAGCGCACCTCGCCTTTGCCGTAGTCACGGCGCGCCAATTCGACGAGACCGCGTACGGTTACGGTGTCGCTGATATCGGGGCCGAAATTATAAGCACCTGCCAATGCCGGCCGCTGCCACAGGCAGTACGCCAAGGTCAGGTAGCCGGCCAGCGGCTCTAGGACGTGCTGCCACGGACGAACCGCCTGCGGGCGGCGGACTTCAAGAGGATTGCTGGCCTGCCAGGCGCGAATTGCATCGGGAATTAAACGATCTTCCGACCAGTCACCGCCGCCGATCACATTTCCGGCCCTCGCACTAGCGATCGCCAAGCCTTGGCCGGACAAGAAGGCATCCCGATAGCTTGCGATCACGATCTCGCACGCGGCTTTGCTGGCGCTGTAGGGATCAAAACCGCCTAACGCGTCATCCTCACGGTAAGGCCGAGGCCGCTCGTCGTTACGATAGACTTTGTCGGTCGTGACCACCACGGCAACGCGCGTGCAATCGAGCCCGCGCAATGCCTCCAGCACGTTGGTGGTGCCCATCATGTTGGTCTCGAACGTTGCACGCGGCTCCCGGTAACTCGCGCGGACCAACGGTTGCGCGGCCAAGTGAAAAACGACTTCTGGCCGCGCGGCGCGGATTATCTCGGTGAGTGCCCGCGCATCGCGGATATCGCAAAACTGGCTGTTGCAAAGCGCGCCGACGTCGGCCTCGGTGTAAAGGTTGGGCATAGTCGCCGGAGCGAGGCTGACACCGGTAACCTTGGCACCGAGCTTATGCAGCCACTGCGCGAGCCACGAACCCTTAAAGCCGGTATGACCGGTGAGAAGGACGCGTTTGCCGCGCCAGAACGAGTCCGTCGGTACGCCGGTCAATGCCATATCTTCCATGGCGCCTTGCCGGATGCCCAGAGTTCTTCCAACATGGTCTTGTCTCGCAGGGTATCCATCGGCCGCCAGAACCCACTATGCTCGAAGGCCATCATCTCCCCCATGGCCGCGAGGCGGATGATCGGCGAGCCTTCCCAACTGCTGTCGTCGCCTTCAATGAGTTCGAGGCAGCGCGGCGATAAAACAAAAAAGCCGCCATTGATCATGCCACCGTCGCCGGGCGGTTTTTCGATGAACCCGGTGACCTGATCGCCCTCGCGTTCCAGGGCGCCGTAGCGGCCGGGCGGACGCACCGCCGTGACGGTTGCCAGCCTGCCGTGGCTGCGGTGAAATTCAATGGACGAGCGAATGTTCAGATCGCTAACGCCGTCACCATAGGTAAAGCAGAACTCCGCTTCATTCTCGATATGCTCCGCGACACGCTTGAGCCGCCCGCCGGTTAGCGTTTGTTCGCCGGTATCGACCAACGTGCACACGCCACGGCTCGGCCTTTCTCTGATGCACGGTCATGCTGTTGTCCGCCAAATCGAAGGTGATGTCGGACATATGCAGGAAATAGTTGGCGAAGTACTCCTTGATGACATAGCCCTTGTAACCGCAGCAGATCACAAAATCATTGGCGCCATGCGCCGAATAGATCTTCATGATGTGCCAGAGGATTGGCTTGCCGCCGATTTCGATCATCGGCTTGGGCTTCAGGTAGCTCTCCTCGGAAATGCGGGTGCCGAGCCCGCCGGCCAGGATAACGACTTTCATGGAATTTCCTGGTGTATTGGCTTGCAAAAGCGCACAGACGGCATCTGTCGGTGTCGACGACAGGTCGTCACCGGCTGCTCAAAGCACCACGCCACCAACTGATTCGAATGGGCAAAATAGTAGCCGGGCGCGTCCCTCCAAGTAAACAAATACCCTGATAGACCGGCCGCAATGATTTTCTGCGGTTTTTGCTGCCGTCGCCCGGGATTGCGCCCCTTATGACGCCTGAACGGCTGCCAAGCTCTCGGCACGACGCGGAACTGATTCGCGGCTGTTGATCATCGCGTCCCAGAAATCATAATAGCTTTGCGCTTTTTCTTCCGAAAACAATGCGATGAAATCGCGGAGTTCCTTCAGCATATCCGAAAATGACAGCCGTCCGGTCGATAGCAGCAATTTCTCACGCAACCGGTCCGCTTCGCCGTTGAAGCGGGAATTGAATTTGATCCGCTTGTCGTTCTTGAAGCGTTCGAACATCAACGAGAACCAGAGATCGGTGATGGCTTGACGCTGGCGCAATGGAAAGTCCGGAAACAAATCGGCATTGCGCACGAGGACGGCTCCCTCAAACCCGCATAAGAACCAATGAAGTATGTTGATAGCTGGATCGAGTCCAGCCTCGGCGTAAAAATCGATATCACGCGTCTGCGCCGAATCAGCTTTCTCCCAGACGCCAAGATCGTACTGGTACAAGAGCCGATTGAGCTTAATGAATTTTCCGTTGAGCAAATAAAGCAGACAGACAACCTGATCGTGAAACGAAAACGGAGCAGGCATCGCATTGACGAACGTGAATATGCGCTCGACGATCTGTCGGCGTAGCGGCGCATAGTGCATGATGTTTGGGCCCGCATAGCTCAGAAAACCGCTTACGCGCGCCCTAACATCATCGGATTCGATATTCGGGTAAGTAACGATCGCCGAGCGCTGCGACGTCTCGATGGCATAAACGCCCGTCACGCCAACGACCGACGGATCGCTTCCGAATTGATCAATCATCTTTGAAACAGCAGGAATAGCGTGATCGAAACAGAAATCGTCGTCGGCGAGAACGAAAACAAAATCACCTTTCGCCTGACGTAGCGTTTCAGAGAAATTCGTGAGCATATCGCACGGTTCGGCGGCGATGACGTTGCAATAGTCCCGCCGGCAAAGTGCGAGAAATTCACGCTTTTGCGCATCGCCCGAATTATCGCGAACAATGACCTCGATATCAGGCGATGCCCACGAGCAGGCCTGGGCAATTCTGGAGCAGGCCAGCAACCCTTTCCGATTGGACGCTAGGAGGATTGAAAGCCGCATGAATGCGCCGCCAGTCCGTGGAGCGTGACAACAGCCACGTCACCGCTGAATTCCCGCCGGCGCAAGGCAGAACGTACCGGCGCGGTCACGCTCTATAAGCCTGATTCGCCTGAAAACGAGAACACGATAATCTGCCGTAGCGATTCGCTCTGTCCTCGAAGGACGCCGGTCCAAGCTGGCCGGCGATATCGCACATGCAAAGAACGACGACGGCCGCATCCCCTTCCGTCGCCATCATTTCATCGGCGCACCGCGCGCGCGTAATCAAGGACCCGCCTAATCCTGACACGGCAGCCGATTTACTGAAGGAACTGGCAACTGCTCGGTGCGCTTTTTCCCCGGTATTGCCTGGCGCGCCTCTGGCGCTCTACGGCGCGGGGAATATGGGCCGCCTGGCCCGCGACTTTCTGGCTACCGTCGATCATGAGCCCGTCATGGTCATCGACCGTGACGCACAACGGCTTGCACAAGATCCTTACTGGTCGGGGGTAAAGCTTCAGCGTCCCGACGAGACCGCGGACATCGCAAAAGACGGTCTTTGTGTCGCCGTTAGCGTTGTCACCTCACCCTATGTGCCAATCGAACGGTCGCTTCAGCGGCTTGGCTTCAAGGATGTCGTGCCGTTCTACGACGTGGCGGAGTGTTTCCGCGATGTGCATCCGTTGTCGAATGGCTGGTTTGCGCAGCCACTGACGGCGCTCGATCAAGTGAAAACTGTCGAGGTCTTGGCGCGTTGGGATGACGATGTCTCCCGCGCTCATCACCTGCAATTTCTTGCTTGGCGCCGGCTGCGCGAAGAATGGGATTTCGTGTCCGCTCCGCTACCGGAATGCACTCGTTTCTTCATTCCGGAAGTGACAAGCGTCCTGGGCAGCGACGAATTTCTATTGGATGCCGGCGCCCACCATGGCAGCGTATTGCAAGCTTTCATCGCGCGAGCGAATGCCGCCTTCCGTGGGATCGCCGCCATCGAGCCCGATCCCTCCAACCGCGTGCGCCTCGAAGCCAATGTGCAGGCCTGGCTACCAGATGACGCGCGTGTGACAATCTACGATTGCGCGTTGGCAGATAACGAGGGCAGCGCAGCTTTTTCATGAAGGACTGGACTACGCGTCTCAAATATCCCCGACGGGAAAGTTGCGCGTTGCCGCGCGCCCGCTCGACGCGCTCGGACTTTCGCCGACATTCGTGAAGCTTCACCTCGAGGGCACCGAGCTTGCCGCACTGAAAGGAGCTCGAGAAACACTGCTGGCGAGCAGACCCATCATCGCAACAACCGTTTATCACAATGCCGACGGTATCTGGAAAACGCCGCTGTGGTTGATGCAAACGCTGCCGGACTATCGCTTTCTGTTCCGCGCCCATTCCTGGTGTGGCACCGGCGCTGTTATCTACGCAATTCCGTACGAAAGAACCAAATGAGTATGGCCGGTTACGCTAAAGACAGCCGGCTTATCTTCGACCTCGGCATGAACAATGGCGACGATACGGCATTTTATCTCAGCCGTGGTTTCAGCGTCGTCGCGCTCGATGCCAATCCGGCGCTTTGCAAAAGCGCGCAAAGACGCTTTCGGGACGCAATCGGCGCGGGGCACCTGACAATTCTCAATGCCGCGATTTGGAAAAAGAGCGGCGATGTCATCTTCTATGTCAATTTGGACAACGACCACTGGAGCAGCCTCGACAGCGGATGGGCGAGCCGCGAAGGCACGCGATGCAAGGAGATCAGTGTCCGTTGTGTCACGTTGTCGAGCCTGTTCGACGAATTCGGCACCCCGCATTTTCTCAAGATCGACGTCGAAGGAGTCGACCAATGCGTGCTCGATCAGTTGCGCGGTAGAGGCACTCTCCCTCTCTACGTCAGCGTCGAGGATTGCCGCTTCGGTTTTCAATACTTGGAAACGCTGTCGGCGTGTGGCTACGACAGCTTCAAGTTGCTCGACCAGTCGGCCGTGGCCCGCATGACCGACCCCGCAACGGGCCATGCTTTTCCGGCCGGGTCGTCAGGCCCCTTTGGCGACGCCGTGCCGGGGGATTGGCACTCCCACGCCGAAATCCTGCAGCTCTATTCAACGACGGTGCGTGACCGTCAAGGCAAGCGTCTCGCGCCGCGCACGCAATGGTGGGACATCCACTGCACGCACGTTGGATCGCAACAGGCGTGATCGGCAAAGCGTTGGAAACCGGTTAGGGAATTCTTGATGGGCAAGAAAGATTCGCCGCATGCGACCATGCTCAACCTATTGATTGGGCATTGGGTGTCCCGTCTCATCCAGGTCGCCGCAAAATTAGAGCTAGCCGACCTCCTGAAGGACGGACCGCGCACGGCCGACGAGCTAGCGGCTACAGCCGGTGTTCGCGCGCCGCAGCTTTACCGCGTACTCAGGGCGCTGGCGAGCGTCGGTGTCTTTGCGGAAACGAAGAACAGAAAGTTCAAGCTGACACCTCTTGCCGCCACCTTGCAAACCGGCGTGCCGGGTTCCATGCGCACCGGGGCGCTGATGCTGAATTCCGATTGGCAATGGGACGCCTGGCAAAAATTGCTCGATGGAGTAGAAACCGATGATGTCCCGTTCGTCAAAGCGCACGGCATGTCGGTTTTCGAGTATCTTGAGAAGCACCCGGCCGACCTTGCATCCTTTCACGAACTTGGCAACCGGTCTCACCAACCCGGCCATCGCGGCGGCCTACAAGTTTTCCAAGTTTCGCACGCTCGTCGATGTGGGTGGCGCGCATGGCGCCCTGCTCGCCACCATCCTCAAAGCAAACCCGAAACTGAACGGCGTGCTATTCGACCAGCCTTCGGTAATCGCCGGCGCGAAGAGCGGCAGGCACGTAACCGAGAAGGGCGTTGCGGAGCGGTGTAGGCTTGAAGCCGGCAGTTTCTTCGTGTCGGTGCCGGCGGGCGCCGACGTCTACATGATGAAATACATCGTGCACGATTGGGACGACGAACGCGCGGTAATTATACTTTCGAACTGCCGCGCGGCTATGAACAAAAACGGACGCATACTCGTCATCGACAGCGTCATACCGCCGGGCAACGAGCCCGGCTATGTCAAGCTTCTCGACATCGAAATGCTGATTATTGGCGGGCGCGAGCGCACCAAGGCCGACTTTGCCGATATCTTTCGCAAATCCCGCTTGAAGCTGACCCGCGTGCTGCCGACGAAAAGCCCGCTCAGCATCGTCGAGGGTGTGCCGATCTAGCCTCTATCCGTTCAAATTGCCGCCTGCATTACTGCGTCGCGCGCCGCAACTGGGACAATCGCGGGGGACGGAATGCCCACGCCATATTTCGCGGCCATGTCGCGCCACCACTCGTCGCGTTCGCAAATGTCGCGAAACCGTGCGACAAATGCTGTTCGCGCCAGCGCCGGCTTGCCGGTCTCGCGATAGCACGTCGCGAGGAAGTAGTGCCCGAATGCGTGATCGGGATATTTGTTCACGACGTTCTTCAGGTAGTCCATCGGCACGTCGTAACGGCCGATTTTCATATTGTGGTTCTCAACGAAGTTGACGCGGAGCTGCATCTCGTAGGCGTAGGCTTCGAGCTTGACCGGGTCGACGCCGGGTGCGCGGATGACCGATTTCGTCGCTACGAAATCCTGCGAATTGGGGTTCTCGATGTAGCCGTTGTCGACGCAGATATCATAAAGCCGACTGCCGAAAATCGGCATGGCCAGATAGACGTGCACCCAATCGAAACCGCAATCCAGCAGCATCTGCAGCGTCTCCTGCACGGTGCTCGTCTTGCTCACCTGGCAGGCCGATGACGATGAACACATGCGAACGGACGTTGAATTTGCGCAATGCCTCGACCGCCGGGCGGATGAGGCGCTTCTTCAGCGGCTTGCGGATGATGTTGTTGAGCACGTGATCGGAGCCTGACTCGACCGCCAGCGCGACCGCCGAGACGCCAGCTTTTGAGAACAACTCGGCCACTTCGTCATCGATGGCGTAGACGGCAACGCCGTTCGGGAACTCGACCCGGATTCCCAGTGCCGCCAGCTCGCGCAGGATCTGCTTGGCGCGATCCTTGTCGTTGAAAAAATGATCATCCTCAAGCAGCAGCACGGTCATGCCGAATTCGTCTTTCATGCGCCGCACGTCGGAAACGACTCTTTCAATCGACATCGTGCGCACGTCGCGGCCGTGCAGCGAAGGGTTTGAACAGAAGACGCATAAGAATGGGCAGCCGCGCGACGTATGAATCGCCATTTCGCGCTTCGGCCGTCCGGCATATTGCTTGTCGATGCTGCGGTTGTTGTAAAAGTCGAGGTTGATGCCGTCGTAATTGAAGGGCGGAATATCGTCGAGATTTTCAATGAAGGTGTGCTGCGGAACCTTATTCGCCGCCAGCGCCTCGCGGCAGATCCAAGATTTGTGGGCTCGAAGAATTTGCCAAGGATCGTCGGTGTCCAGCAAATCGCGCATGGGCAGCTCGCCTTCGCCCTTGCAGATCGCATCGAGGTCGGGACAGCCCTCAAGCATCAGCTTATAGGCCGCGGAAGGAAGGCCGCCACCGGCGAGCGTTATGATATCCGGGTCGTAGTCTTTGCAGGCTCTCGACAACGTTCTGAATATAACGGTTGGAAGAGTTGAACAGCGCAGACACGCCAACGAATTGCGGATTGAACTCGCGTAGTTCATCCACGATCTCCTCGCTAAATACTTCCAGGTAGTCACCGGAGAAATTCTCCGCGACCAACTTTTGCAACGTGATATTCAAGTCGAGCAGCCGCAAATCGATTTTTGATTTGCAATGCGCGCTGAGGTAAGCCTCCATCGATATAATGCCGTAGGGAATCGTAAATGAGGGTAACACGGCCGCCCGATTTTTATTGAGATAGTCGTCGGCGTTGAAATACGGCGGGATGATGAAAAGTACTTTTTTCATATCGAACTCTTCTGCATTCGGACATGAGCGACGGGCCCGCGGCAACCAGATAAACAGCTATTCTTAAGGTGGCGTTAACCATGCTCCCCAGGACACGCTGCCAAATGCCTTGATCGCTTCACGATTTGAGCTCCTCGCCTACGATCACCGAAATCTTCGGACAAATCCCATTACCTGGGGCGTCGGAACGAGAATGGAAATTTTGAACGGGTCGGCTCGTGCCTGCGCCGCCGAAATGACTTCAAGCGTAAAAATAATCTGTCGCGCCTGCCGCCAGAGCACGTGCTCGTAGCGGCTGAGCCGATCCAGGGGGAAAGTCGGCAGAGTGGCCAAGCGCAAAAAGCGGTCTCCGATATTTGTCTGGGGATCGGGATTGCTGCACTTTGTCTGTCCACGCGGTATATTTTCGTGTCGACGTCCGGGGACAATTGATTTTGCTGTGCGCCATCGGGGTCGCCGATGAGGATTGGTTTTGAATGATCTTTTTTTGGTTTGTCAGGCTCGGCACTCACAGACTCAAATAGCGTTGTTTCAATGCCGGTCGCACGCCGCAGCCGCCACAGGATGCTGGCCAATCGAAGTACGAGTTCGCGCTCAACGGCCGATTGCGCGTCATAGTCAGCAATGACTGCGGCTTCGAAAGGCCTGGTAGTCCTCCGCGTCTTCCAGCCCACCGATGACCGTCTCTGCCGTAAGGCCGTGACGCACTGCATTGCAGCGCGAGCGCTGTTTGCCCTCTGGCGTCGTCGGTCCGGTGCTCTTCAGCGCATTGCGGCGGTTGGCCTCGATCTGCTTGAGGCTTGTGGTCATTGAGGCGCCGACGGAACAAATGGCTTCGTTTCGTCATTTTGAGGCGTTGCCGCCACAGTCCGGTCAGTTGTCGGGTCACCTGGCTCGCTTTGCAGTGCTGACGCTGGTGCTGCAGCCGCGCCCGACTGCTGCGGTACGACAGGAAGCGGGTGCGATTGCCGCCATAGCTTCGATGCCACGGCCAGCGGCTCCAATCGTTGCTTCTCCCACCAGACCCTCTCGTCGCCATAGCGATGCAGTTCGCGATGATGTCCTCGGCAGAGCGGCACGGTAAACTCGTCGCTGACCTTGAGGCCTATGGCTCTGGGTTGGGCAAAGCGTAAGTGATGCGGATCGCAGGGTTGGCGCCCGCAGACGAGGCAGGGCTGTGAGGCCACAAACCTGAGATGGGTCTTGTCGCGAACGCGCCTCGGCTCGGCGATCGTAAGAACACTCTTGTCGATGGGGCCTGGCAGGAGACCCGTTGGCGCAGGCGCCGGAACGATGGAGGTCTCGGGTGACGGCCGGATTTGCAGATCGCGTCGGCCCTCGGCCCGATCGCGGGTGACGACGTCCTGGCGGCGTCCATAGTAGCGCGACGGTCGCGGAATCGGGGTGGTATCGTCGGGTGGCAGCGTCACCGCACGATGGCCTTGATCGACGGCCGTTGCCCGAGGCTCAGCGACGGCTGCGGTCCTTGCGGCGGTAGTCGCATAGAGCGCCAGCCCGAACGGTTTGCCGAAGGTGGCGAGCGCCCGTTTGGTGGCGTCGGTTTCTGCAGCCTTGAGCGCGATATCGTGGACTTCACCCGGAGCGTCTCCGCGGCCCTCACCGCTGCCGTGGCCTTCGCGAATGACGGTTGTCCTGCCGGCATGGACGGTGACCCGCACCCGGGCGATATAGACCGCCAGAAACGAGCCGCGGTTTTCTCGCGCCAGCACACACTTGGATTCGATGGTCTCCCGGTTCCAGCCATCGAAGCCAAAGATGCGGTTGGCTTCCGACATGACGTACCAACCCTCCAGGTAGGACAGTTCCCGTCCATGGGCCTGACGCCTGCGGATATGGCGCTTCACCACATTGCGCTTGAGCGCCTGCATTTGTTTTGCTGAGAAGCCCATTAGCGTGTCCTCACGCTCAAGACCGGTTCTGGATCGGAGAGCGCAACGCCGGCAATCTCGGCGCCCATGCTTGAGCTCCTGCGCCAATTCCTGGCGCTTGAGCCTGGGCTCCCGCGGCTCCCAATAGATGCTGGGGACGGCCGCCTCGTCGATCACCAGCAGGGACGGCATGCCCTCGCGGATCGAGGCGGTAAAATCGGGCGCGTTGAGCTTTTTCAGGCCCAGCTCGACCATCACGTCGCGGGCAATCTGCCGGCGTTTGGCAGCCCGGTCTCGGAGCCGCTCCAGGCGGTCTTCCATGTCCGAAATCCGGCCTTTGAGGCCCTGACACCAGGGCTTCATCGCTCAGCGCAGCGCGGATGACGGCCTGGAGGATTTCATGGACATCCGTGAGCCCCTCGACCGTATCGGCCAGTGTCTGCTCGTCGATCTGGGGGTCCTGGGCGCGGATGCGGTCGCGGATAACGCTGTAGTTATTGGCGGCAAGCGTAATTGGTGCATTGGATATCACAACTCCGTTACTAACAACATCGAACATTTGCTGTTGAATAGTCGAGCATTGTGTCAACAGTATAAAATTGATGCCCTCAGCCCTGCTCAAAGCCAAGCACCTGAAAGCTATCTGGGCATGCACAGACAGCGCGAACTAGCTGTTCGGCTGGGCAGAAGACCTGGGACCTTCGACTGTTGGCGTCTCAATCCGGCGTTGAGACGCTGCGCGGCGGAGGCGTCGGTAGGCGGCCAACGTTCAGGCAATATCGGCAAAGCGCTGGAGACGAGCGGGCATCGAATTCATCGACGAGAACGGCGGTGGACCGGGCGTCCGTCTGCGCAAACCCCAGAGATCAAAACAATCCAAATAAAAACTCTGGGCGGCTTTAGCGCCGCTTCTACAGCGTTGCCACGTTTACGCGCTGCGCAACTAAAGACGAGTAGTTTGATTGGTATTCTATCAATGGGAATTTTTGGCAGAACGAACCCAAATTCTTATTTAAAAACAATGAGGCGAGTAAGATGGCGTACGGCGAGGAAGGCGCTATTGAAATTGTTGCAAGGACCTCCAATGCATCTTGAACAGCGAATACTAGTTACTGGCGGATCTGGATTTCTTGGCTCGCACTTGTGCGAGCGGCTTCTCGCTGAAAACGCAAACGTAATTTGCGTCGATAATTTCTTTAGTGGCACGCGCAGAAACGTCGAGCATCTGCTCGAGCACAAACGCTTCGAGCTGATCCGTCATGATGTCACGTTCCCGCTTTATATCGAGGTCGACCAGATTTATAACCTTGCGTGCCCAGCCTCACCGGTACACTACCAGCGCGATCCGGTGCAGACGACCAAGACCAGTGTGCACGGCGCGATTAACATGTTGGGGCTTGCTAAGCGCCTGCGAGCAAAAATTTTGCAGGCGTCCACTTCGGAAGTATATGGCGACCCTAACATTCACCCACAAACGGAAGACTACTGGGGTAACGTGAATCCGATTGGTTCCCGCGCGTGCTATGATGAAGGCAAACGCTGCTCTGAAACGCTATTCTTCGACTATCGGAGGCAGCACAATTTGCACATCAAGGTTGCCCGCATTTTCAATACGTATGGTCCTCGCATGCATCCGAACGACGGGCGGGTGGTTTCGAATTTCATTGTTCAGTCGTTACTAGGAAAAGACATCACAATTTATGGTGATGGGTCGCAGACGCGCTCATTCTGCTATGTCGATGATCTTATTGAAGGGCTTATTCGCTTAATGGATTCGGATGACAATGTTACTGGCCCGATGAACATTGGCAATCCGACGGAATTCACTATCCTTGAGCTGGCTTCGCAGGTGATCGAACTTACGGGTTCACGCTCTAACATTATTCACCGGCCACTGCCCGAAGATGACCCACGTCAACGACAGCCAGACATATCTAAAGCCAAGGACATTCTGGGATGGTCGCCGCAAACGCCGCTTGTTGAAGGACTTAGGCACACAATCGCGTATTTCGAGGAAATGCTACGCGACCAATCGATCAGAGTTCAACTAGCAAGCGCCTCATCGTCCCCACTTGGGCCATTTTGACAGCTCGCTCGGCTTGCGAAATGGCGCAATCATGAATGACGAATTGCTGTCTCCCGAAGGTGAACTCAAGTCGCTGAAATCGCAAAACGCTGGTGGTGGCAGTCGATTCCGGAGGATCTTTGTGCGTAGCGAAAATCCAGAAAAGAGTCAGTTTTGGGCGTCCTTGTTTCGCGTATTATTCATTCATCCGGATGAGTAGTCTCTCTACCGTTCATCGCATCATGGTGATGAGCATATTGGCACAGATCTTGTCGGTCATATTGGCGAGGACCCAGGATCGTGGCTGAAATTGATTTGGCGAAAACGTTGCAAGCATATTTAGCAGTTCACCGGTGTCAGACCAATAGCGACCAGTATCTGGCGTCATATAGGGAACGGTACTGATATTGCGTGTCGATCCCGCTCGGTAGGCGAAAGTTGGGACGTCCATTGACCATGCTTCGGTGGCGGCAATGCCTTGCGGTTCATTGTGGGTTAGGAAAATGCAAGCCATAGCTCGATCAAGCAATGCTCTGAACTGGTGTGGACGATACTTGTCGCGACGATGGTCACCATAGTTCAAGGTTACGCAGCGATATCCGCGATCGTGCAGAACCTGCTTCAGATGACGGGCCAGGTCAGGCATTCTCTTGTTATAAATCAAGATCGAATCTCGGTGCGAAACTTGGCTCGATTTCCAGTACGTTTCATCGACACCGGCCGGCCATACGCGCATGCGGCCCACGAGCGAAGGCTCAGCGGTCTCGAAGATCTGGCGCATGTTATTGCTTGCTACAACCACGCCATCGATGTGTGGAGACAAAATTGCGCCATCAAGTTGATGCGGATGATCCACGATGTTTGGTCCAGCCCAGAGCACCTGACAGTGTCCGTTGCGTCGCCACACCGTCGCCTCATGCAGTGTGTCGGCGCCAGCCAACACAATGGCGGCGCGTGCTGTGGTTTGCGCGAGGGAGGGCTGATAAGCGAACTCTGCACCGAGCGAATTCAGGCCGGCTAATAGACTTCGCGTGACTGCATAGTGGCCACCGACTGAATATGGGCGTGGATTCTGCAAGTCGTAAGGCATTAGTCGTCGATAGAAACCAACGGTCCACGCATACGCACGAAATTGGCGCAATGTGCGAGGTTGGTGTGCCAGGACGACAAGATCATAGTGACGCATCCGAGATCCGTTTGTTAGTAAAAGAAAGAAATGAGACGTTATTTCCGCGGAAATACGAGCGAAGGACAAACACGCACGCTTGAATCAAGTGTGTCTATATCTAAAACTGGGCGTGCGGGAGTGGTCAAGCCCAACAGGTCGTTGGAGCTTTGATCGGCGAACGACGCTTCGGAGAATGCGGGGTTTGTTTCGCTGGACGCTTGGCGGTCTGGGTCGAAAATACCAAATTAACATTGGCAATGTTGTGTTGCGCCCAACAAGTTCACGAACTGCCGAGCGCCACCTCGTCCCAGCCTCCCTGCAACGGCAAAAACTCGAAGTGAGATTGATCCATCCTTGACCTCGCGTTAAATGATTCAAATCTCCTCGGGCGGGTCGGTACTCAGTCATTGCTCCGCCGGTCGCGGCATTGGCGGCGTTCAAGAATTGGAATAATCGATGCTTGAAACTTTGCGCTTCTGGCGGATTGCAGCGGCACTTGTTGCATGGTTCGTCGGCGCACTAATTTTCTTCAGATATCCCATTCTTTCAGGATTTGACTCCGTGCTTGGAAATGACGCCGATCCACGGTCGATCGTATACTACCATGAGCATCTTTACAGCTGGCTGCTGGGAAAAGCGGAGTTTCTTTCGCCGTCATTCTTTTATCCGCAAAAATACCTGCTCGGGTACAATGAAGCCTTTCTTCTTAATCTTATTCCGTACTCAATTTTTCGCGCATGCGGGCTTGATCCATTTCTGAGCTTTCAGATCTGGATCATTTCGGCCTCAGCTGTGTGTTTTTTCTCAAGTGTAGCAATATTCGTTGGATATTTGGGAGTACGATTTTCATTGGCGCTAGCGGGCGCAGCTTTGCTGACGTTTTCGAACGGCCTTTGCATGGCGGCATCGCATCCACAACTCTATGCAGTTTACTATCTTCCGGCGCTGATACTCATCTTTCTGCGCGGGTTTGAAGAGTTTCCGCGCGCTACATCGAGACTGCTGATGCACCTAGCCGCAGGGTCTTTGCTGTTCGGACTTTTATTCGCTACGAGTTTTTATACCGCTTGGCTATTTGCATTGACCTGTATAATCGCGGTCATCGTCCTTGTGTGCTCGGCCTGGCGGGATGTCGCGCAGATCCTGCTCGCTGACGCGAAGCCTATCGGAATCATGTCCGGCGTAAGTTTTGCAGCATTTGTTATTGGGTTGATTCCATTCGCGATTATTTATGCGCCGATTTTGTCGTCGGTCAGCCCCCGGTCCTATAGCGAGGCTTTGTCTTACGGCCCGTTTCCGAAAGACATTTTCAATGTTTCGGTCTTCAATTTGGTCTGGGGCTGGCTGGTCGAACGGCTCATGGGAAACGCGCGGCTTGAGGCGGCTTGGGTCGTCACGCCGGCCGTAGGGTTCACTTTTTTATGGCTTTCCTGGCGCGGGCTTTGCGGCAACTTGCGGCTCCACCTGAAGACTTGGGAAATTACCTTGATTGGTGTTTCTGCCGCCGTCGCAATTTTTTCCACATTGATAACGACGCGGATCGGCACGGTTAGCCCATACTGGCTTATTTATCGCTTGATACCCGGCGCCGAAGGGATCCGGGCCATCGGCAGGATTCAGCTCCTGGTGAACTTATGGGTGATCGTCGGATTGATTGTTTTGCTTGACCGCGTTTGGCGGATACCGTTGTCAATGTCGGTATCAAAATATTTCGTATTGGCCGGGTTGGTATTTTTTCTGTTGATCGAACAAATCAATCTTTCGAACAACGGAATATTGAGCCGCCGGCTCCAACTCGACCGGCTCGCCAATGTGCCGCCACCCTTGCCGGAATGCCGCGCATTTTTAATTGCGATTTCGCGATCGGCAACAAAGCCGGTCGACATGTTTTCGGTAAATGTGGATGCCTTATGGATTTCGAGCAAGACCGGATTGCCGACAATTAACGGAGTCACGGGCGCGACGCCGCCGAATTATAATCTTGACGATCCAACGATTGATTACGCGGATGCGGCGCTGCAGTGGATTACGCAAAATCGGCTCGATCATGTGTGCTTGTATAATCGAGCCACCCGTCAATGGTCTCCGTTCCCGGCGCCGGGATAGAAAAGTTCAGACCGTCGCTTCGGGCGCGCGATGGCAAGGAGCAAGGGGCATGAAGCATCCAGAAAACGGATTTAAACGCGCGCTGCGCGAAGGCCGCCAGTAGATCGGATTGCGATGCGGCCTACCGGGCAGTTCTTCCGCGGTCGAGCAGATGAAGTCGCTCCCTAATTCAGCAGAGCCCGCAATCGGAGATCAAGATTGCCAAAGCAACCGTAACGCCCGCATCGGATGCAGCCGAAACAGCAACGCACGCAGCAACCATGGGGAATGGTTCGGCGATCGCACGTTGTTGCGAATGAGGTTGATCAGCGCCTGTTCGGCAAACTTGCGTTCGCCTCGCGTGAGATTGGAAACAAGTCTGGACGTCGCTTTAAGGTCGACCGATGGAGCCGCTGCTTCCCACGTAATCGTCGGGTCGCCCAGTTCGAGAAACCGGAACAGCTTGGCGCTGTCTTGGTAGAACGTCCCCTCCGCCTGAGCGTGCCAGTTAGGCGGCTCAGTGAGGGTCAGGGCGGGATCGTGCCGATGCGTTCGACGGGCCTCGCTGGATAGCAATGCTAGTCGTACAGAGAACAATCCTCGCAGCGCTTTCTTGGTTCTTATGCTTTGATCGTGCTCGCGGTATTGAATGAGGAATTCCGGCAGGACGGCGACGTCGCCGATCTCGGACAAGCGCAGCCAGAGATCGTAGTCCTCCGCGGCTTCGAAGGCGGGCCGGTAACCGCCGAGCTCGCGGGCGACGGCAGTGCGAAACATCACCGAAGAATGGATGAGGGGATTTTTCTTCGAAAGCAGTTTGACCAACGAGGATCTGTCGGTCGGTGACTGTAGCCGCTTGTGTTTCGGGCTGCCCTTTTCGTCGATCACTTGCGCCCACGATCCCAACAAGACGACGTCAGGATGCTTCAGCAAATACTCGATTTGGCGCTGCAGCCTTTCCGGGACCGCCACGTCGTCGGCGTCAAGCCTTGCGATCAGCGCTCCCTGGGCCTCGCTCAAGCCTAGGTTCAAGGCGGATACCAGCCCTTTTTGTTTCTGACCAAGGACGACGACGCGTGGATCGAGAGCGCGATATTTGGCGAGAATTTCCGGAGTCGCATCGACTGATCCATCGTCGATGATTAGCAACTCGAAATCGGCAAATGTCTGGATGAGCGCGCTGTCGATTGCTTTACTCAACCACCGCTGGCCATCGCGAACAGGCATAATGACCGATACAGTTGGAGTCCGCACTTGTTTTCCCTAATTCGTTAGCGACATAAGATTTGTTTCTGACATTACTGGCCAATCCGACATCGCAATATTGGCTGAATATTTCCATTTGACCACGTGCAGGGGAAGCCGTTAGATGCTCTTCTGCGCTGGTTTTTCGTGCACCTTCTGGCGGAGCTAACAGGGACGGGTATTTTGCGATTGGTCGCGTTGCGCGCTGAGCCCTGGCAACATTCGCGCCTTGCTGCCATGGAATCCTGGCGAGCCGCAGACCGACGCTCATCAGCCGTTCACGGCATCGAGCTAAAGCGGGATGGCCGAGCGTCGGATGGTAACGGGAATACGTTTGGACCAAAACCTTCGTATTGATGCGCAATCTGCGAAGCCATGGCTATGGATGGATATTTCGACCAGCTTGCGCGCTCGCTCAGCGCAAATGAACGGTACGCTGCGCGTCGAGCAGAGTTATGCCAAGACGCTGACCGAGTTGATGACGCCGCAGATGCGGTTCTGTCGGTATCGCCAGTTGAAGCGATGCTTTCAGCCGGTAGACCAGTATCCGGACGTAAGTAACAAGCCGATACTTGCGTCCCGGGAGCGGGATAGCAATATTTTATCGTCAGTCCGTCTATTGGGAAGACGGCTTGAGCGTGCAGTCAGAATTCCGGTGCGGACCGCGATGCGCGCGCTGTCAACAGGGCGACGGGATCGCAACACGCTGCCTTTGCTGGGAAGTGACACTTCGAATGAAGTTCTGTTGCTCGCCGGCGAGAACTGGTCCCAATACGACTTCGACGTGATTTCGCGAATGCGCACGGAGCGTGGCACGCGGGTCGCCGCACTCTGCCAGGACTTCATCCCGGTCACCTGTCCACAATTCTTTGCAGCCGGCGAATTCGTTTCGAAATTTACCACCTATGCGGACTTTCTGCTCCGCTACGCCGATCTCATCATTTCGAACTCGGAGTCGACAAAATCCGACATTCTGAACTACGCCAATGACAAGGGAGGCGTTCGGGGCCGGATTGAAGTCGTCACCCATGGTGCCGACCTGCTCTCAGTGAAGTTCGCCAGGAAGCCAAGATTGTTGTCCGATTTGCAGGCTCGGCGATTCGTGCTGAGCGTCGGCACGATTCAGTCTCGCAAGAATTTCGACTTGCTCTACCACCTCTGGCGCCGGTTGACCGAAGAAGGCGTGGCTGATCTGCCGACCCTGGTGATCGTTGGCCGGCCAGGATTTGGGAGCAACGACCTTCTTTGGCAGATTGAGCACGATCCCCTCATCCGGCAAAACATCGTGCATTTGCGCAACGCCCACGACGAAGAGTTGTCATGGCTTTATCAAAACTGTCTTTGGACCTTGTTTCCCTCCTTCTATGAGGGCTGGGGCTTGCCGCTATCCGAGAGTCTTGCGTTCGGAAAATATTGTCTGGCGTCGAACACCTCGTCGCTGCCGGAAGCCGGCGCGGGTTTCGCCAAACATATCGATCCGCTTGATTTTGCCGCCTGGCGCCAGGCCGTACTCGAGCTGATGAGTTCGCCAGACACACTGGCGCGAATTGAGGCCAACATTCGCGCCGGCTATCGACCAGTGACCTGGGCACAATCTGCGGCCATTCTCGCAAAAGAACTGCTTCGGTTGTCGGCGAAGAACCCAGGGGCTCACAACGCATGAGCATTAGAAGCTTATCGTCCGTTGCTCACGTTTGGAATATAAAATCAATGATCGAACGGGCAAGGCAAATCATCGCGCGCGGAGAGATCGCCGAGAAGACGTATATCCTGGTGTTCTGCCTGGTCTATCTGATGCACAGCATCTGGCCCGCGCGCACGATCCTTTGGTTCGTGCTGGTTCCGGTTCTATTACTGAGCCTTGCCCCGTATCGAAACCTTCTGTCGATTGTGAAAACGAGCGTGTTTGTAATGTCGGCGGCGTTTCTTGCGCTGATCCTGGCAACCTCGGCGCTCGCCGGCGAAACTCCGGTTGGGGTGATCGCGAATAATGCCCGTTACGCGGTCGCGGTTCTGGCGTTTCTGATCATCACCGCGCATCTGGTGAGTAAGAACCCCGACTTACTGCGCCTGCTGATACTTTTCGTGGCTCCCGCCGCGGCACTCTCCGCGGCTACGGACATCGTTCAGTTCAGCGGCCTTTCGTTGCATGTGATTCTGACCACTCGACTGGAAGGGATCCGGGGATTGACTACCTACTACAATTCGAACGTCATCGGCATGATGTTCGCATTTCCGTGCGTGGGCGCAGTCGCCGTGATGATCTCCAAAAAACTGGCCTACTGGCAGTTCGCGCTGTTGCTGCTGTGCTCGCTGATTCTGTTTGCCGCGGTCGTGCTGACCGGGAGTCGCGGATCCCTGACCGCGATGCTGGCAGGGATTGGCGTCAGCGTGCTGCTGTCGGCAAGTTGGCGAATATCCGTGGCGGCTGCGGCCGTAATCGCAACGACGCTTGGCTTGCTGGCGGCGACGCCGCTTTTCGGAGAAATGCTGCAGCGAGGCGACAGTCTGCGACTGACACTATGGCTGGTCTATCTGCACATGGCGGCGCTGAAGCCGTGGCTCGGCTATGGATTGGCCTTCGATACGCAAATTGCGTTGCGGGAGGGTGTTGTCGTGATGAATGCTCACAATATTGTCTTGTGCGCCCTGGTTCGCGGAGGTGTGCTGAGCGCTGCTGCGCTTTCGGCAATTATGATGTTCGCGTTCGTTGACGGCTGGAGGGCGTGGCGACGTCACGACGAGATCATTCCGTTGGGAATATTTAGCGTATGCGTGGTTGCAACCAGCGTGGACTACGAGATTGTCCCGACCGATCTCGGATATCTCTGGATCCTGTTCTGGCTGCCAGTCGGCGTCTGTCTTGGGGCAAGTCTGCAGGCGTCCACTCATACGCCGGCGAGTGAGAGTGCCGGTGGCGCCCCGGGGTTTAGCGACCACAGCCGGGATCATGTTGTCTCGCAAAGCTGAATGCGGCGTCTGGCGGCTGGAAGACCACGAGTATTCAAGCCAGCGCGGCAGTCATCTCGACGCAACACTTATCGTAGACAGAAAAGATAGGGAACGTGTGCTGATGAGCGAAAAATGCCGTCCAGGGCTCACTGCGGCCCGAGAAACCGGGAGCTTTGGCATTCCTGGTAGCCGGGGATATTGAAAGCGATTAGGCGAGCATTTGGTACGCGTTAGTCAAGTGTTACGTCGACCGGTTGAGCTGGCTGTTGGAAAACAGTTTTTTCTGAGTGGCTGAAGGTAAGCCGCCTGACCGCAAACGTTATGCTATTCATCTCTTTTCGGTTGGCGGTGGGAACCTAGAGAAGAATGTGAGCCCCAATCTTATTTTCAATACGCTGACCAGATTGCCGCGAAAATCATTTGTGTTGCAGGCCGCGATGGCGGTTACACATAGAATGCGGGTGACGCTTGTGTTCTGCGCCGGCTCTTTCCAGACGCTGGGCCCATCGGCACGGAATAATCACCTGACGGCCGTTTTCCCATCGGCCTCATGCACGGAGCGTTCAGGGCGGCCGTCGAGCCGCCGGCCAAGAACCGCGGTCGCCACGCGCTCAGCGCGCGCCCTCGCCGTGTGATGGGCGAGGCCAAATTCAGCGGCCGCCGCCCCCATGCGGGCGAGGCGCGGCTTGTCGGTCAATGCTGCCCGCACCGCGCGAGCGAGTTCGCCGGGCTCCACGCCGTAGAGGATGCAATGCTCGCCGTCGCGCAGTGGCTGGTCACGCAGAATCGTAGGATAGTTCATCAGCGGGACGGTCCCCAGCCAGGCGATTTCGTAATGCCGGCTGCAATCCCAACCCAGTCCACTCGGCGACCATGCAAGCCACGCCTGCGCAATCCTCCGGTGGAATTCAGCTATATCCAAACGCCCCTCTGGGATGTCGATGACATAGCCTTCCTTGCGAAGCGCCAGCAACTCATCGATCCCCTCGCTGCGTATCGTGCTGTTGCCCGCGACGGCACCAGCGAAGAAGACATCTGCGGTCTTCGCTTTCGACGCGATAGGAGCTACCGGATTGGGCGAGCCGTAGCTGAGCGGACGCAGCTTCGCCAGCCACCGCAGGCTCTTCGGCTTTTTCCGCCAGCGGAGGCCCGGCAGGTTCCTGTGCCCGGATTTATAGAACACCTGCCATCGATCCGCTGCCAGTTCACGCTTGAAATAGGCACGGCTCGTGTCGATCAGGCGGAAGGCATGACGACCGATGCCGAAACTATCGTTGAGGTCGATCGCGACTATCGGCACGCTGTGAAAGCGTTGAATAATCCACCAGCCGAATACGGCGAAGAGTCCGCGCGGCGCCGACAGGCGCCAGTCTCGTAGGATCGTCAGGATCACGCGCGGATGCCACGGCGGATAGAGCGGAACATGCACGACGAGCAGATCGTATTCGTTCCGCCACAGCTTCCGCATGGCGTAGAGAAATTGCGCCGGTCCAAACGCGATGGCGATCTTCCCGCGTGCTCTGTATCCGGTCCAAAAAAAGTCGGTCTGGTCAGGGACCGCGCTCTTAAAGAGAAGGTCGTCGCCAATCTCCAGGATGCTGAGCGGTCTCGCTGCATTCATATGTTTAATGTAATCTTCGGTCATCGCCCATTGTCCGTTCCGCCATCCTCGGCCGTTCTTAATTTCAGGATCAAAATATAGTAAAGCAGACGAAGCTAATGTGGCAGTTGCAAATCTGCGCGATTAAAATCATTAAATCCTGCGTTTGGCGGCATTACGGAATTGGCTCGTCTTGGCGCGAGACGAGACGCCGCGCGAGCCGGCCCATCCCGATTTCCTCCGCGAAGTGTTCTATGCCAACGGGGCAGCAGCGCGGCGACGAGCGAGCCTGTCCTCGATCACGTCCAGGATGCGTTCGAGTCCGCCCTCCGCGAGCAGATGAGGGGCGCTGTCGCGGGCACGCCGCTTCAACTCGTCAAGCGTGTTTGGCTCAAGTGCCGTCCGGATTGCCGCCGTGTATTCGCTGGCGGTGAACGGGTCTGCGAGCACGACCCCTGCACCGAACCGCTTGATAATTTCCGCGAAGCCGCACGTTGCGCTGGCGACCACCGGTACACCTGCGAGTAGGCTTTCCAGTATGACAAGGCCAGTGTTCTCAACCCGGGCCGGGTGCAGCGTGAGATCGGCCGCGCCCAGAATATCAGAGACGTCGTCCCTATGATCAAAGAAATGGGCTCGGGCATCGACACCGAGTCTGGCGGCTAGGAACCTTGCCGAGGCCGGATGCTTGAGACCAACGACGAGCAGGTGCAGTCCCGGAACATCGCGGAGCGATGCGATGGTTCGATCGACGCCCTTCTGCTTGGCAAAAACCGCCACCGACACTGCCAGGTTTGCGGAGACGGGGATGCCGAAATTCTGGCGAATGGCCGCACGGCGCTCATAAAATTCTTGCTGGCCGGAACCGTGGATCATTGGCGGTAATAAGATCGCGCGGTGCGGGTCCACGCGGTAATGCTGGCGATATTCTTCCATTTGCTTGCGGCAGAGGAAGAGGATTTCGGGTCCGCCGGCGCGGAAACAGTCGGCTTCCAAGCGCGCGTATGAGGCGTAGCGCGGTAGGTACGTTCTGAAGTTGAGGTCGCGGCTGGCGAAGCAAACGTCGGCGGCGTAATACATGTCCGCATCTCTGAGCTTGTCGAAACTAAGTAGCGCGTCGAAACCGCCGGCGCTCCGCAGTGTGGCGACGGCGCGCGCAAAAAGCCGCGCGTTGCCATGATTGGTCCATCCGGTTTTCCCGGACAGGCGTACTAAAACGCCGCGCGGAATTTTCAGCTTTGCTGACCCGGTCAGGATGGTGACCGTGTGGCCGCGTGCAGCGAGCCCTCCGGCAATCGCCAAGGCGTCGCGTTCTTTACCGCCAAAGGTGTCCAGCGCCTGTATGGCGATCACGATGCGCAAACCACCCGGTGGCCTGCAGCCGCCGCGACCTTCCCCTCGCTCCATCGCGACGCTCACAGCGCGCTAGCCGCTACGGCGAAGCCGCGGGTCTTCGCGGCTTCCAGCCGACGCCCGGCCGCGTCAATTTCGCCCTCGACTGTCATGGCGTGAGCAAAAGCCCGTCCGGCGCTGGCAATTTCCGCACATTCCCGATCGTGGCCGCGGCACCAGTCGATTTTTTCGATTAGATCCGACATATCGGCGCGCACCGGTACGTAATGCTCCCAGGGCTTTAACCTTTCATAATACCATTGTCGGAAACCATGTTCCGAGGCAATCTTCAGCGTGCAGCAGCCGAGTAGCAGTCGGACGAAAAAATTCGACCACGCATTGGTGTGGCCATCGACATCAAGGGCGAATTTGTATCGGCCCCAAACGGCCTGCCTTATCTTACCGCCAAGCAGGCCATGGCGAGCGAGGCGGTCTCGGTCGATCGGCGAGGCGTTACCCTCAACCTTGCGTATTTTTACGTCGGTGCCAGGTATCGAACGCAGAATGAGGCACATCCGTGTACGTTGGCGGAGCCGAGGATCGTCGGTCCTCATGGTTTTCGTCGTCAGGTCGCCGTTTCCAGTCAGGGTGCCCCGCCACAACACGATGTCATGCCGGCGAGACCACTGCAGCACGGAGGACGGACGACGAAATTCGGCGTAACCGCCGGAATTCACGAATACCGGGTCGGGCACGAGGATCACGTCATCGCGGCACGAGCAGAACGCGAGCCCGCCCGCCGGCGCATCGCTACCATCGGAAAGATCGGCTACTACCATTCTGACGTCTGCGCTAGTCTGCAAAAAAATGCGAATGGCAGCCGGCAGGCGGGCGTAAAGCATGCGATAGAGGAAAGGCTGGTCCATCGCTTCCGTGCAATTCAACGCTATTCCGATTCCGGAGTCGTCCCTGTATAGGGTTACCTGCAACGGGTGGCTCTGGTTCGGCCGATCATAAATGGTGAGTGTCGCACGCTGCCGCCCATCGCCGGCAATGCTACGCGCGAGATGCCGCTTAAGCAGCGCCAATTTGATACGGTCGGGAAAGATCGAAGCGAGTTTTCTCATGGGAGCGACGACCGATCAGGAGTGGCGCCATATCGCCTGGATGTGTTAAACACTACTGACCAGCCTTCATTGACTGGCTCGGGTTGAATGTTAATTTAGCGCTGGCGTTTGCGCCAGTCATCGGTTTCCGCAGCCTTCAACACAATGTCGTGCACCTCGCCTTGAGACTCGCCGCGGCCCTCACCGCTGCCGTGGCCTTCGCGAATGACCGGTGCCCTGCCGGCATGGACGGTGACCCGCACCCGGGCGATATAGACCGCCAGAAATGAGCTGCGGTTTTTTCGCGCCAGCACACACTTGGATTTCGACGGTTTCCCGGTTCCAGCCGTCGAAGCCAAAGATGCGGTTGGCTTTCGACATGACGTACCAACCCTCCAGATAGGACAGTTCCCGTCCATGGGCCTGACGCCTGCGGATATGGCCCTTCACGACATCGCGCTTGCCCGCACTAGTGAACGTGCCGGCTGAGCCGGTCGAGGGGGAAAGTTGCCAGGAGACGCGCACTCGAATCTGCCGGAGTCGAATTCATCGACGAGAACGGCGGCGGACCGGGGGTTCGTCTACGCAGGACCGAGCGGCCTAGACGAACAAACTAAGTGCGCCAACGATTGGTGCCAACTCGGGTTACGGGGCCAGCGATTTGGCAAAACGAACCCAAATGGTGCTTTGCGGAATTGCGCTCTACTGACGCCCACCCTCATACCTTTTTTGATATTGCGTCAGTGAGAAACTCACTCAATTGCCGCAGAGTTTTCCGCATCTGTCGGCGCTCTGCAACTTTCTCGGCGACACAGCGTCCGTGCTTGAGCGCGTTCCGATTGCCTCGTGGCGCGCCGGACCCCGGCGCGCCGCCGTGCATGCGGCATCGTTTCTTGCCCGCCACCGCTGGCGACTTGCAACTACTGCCTGACCTTGTTTTCGCGCCGCAGCGTGGGCTCGCAATCATTGGCCCGATATTGCGCTTTGCGGCTTGCGTCATTTCCTCTTCCCCGAGCGGACTTTAACTCTAGCCAGTGCGGACGCGGCGCCTGAGGCTGCGTCGACGACAGGCATTGGCGCAGCGCGCGCATCGGTGATAGCCGCTGGCGGGCGACATCAGGTCTGCTTGGAAGAACCTGTCGGGGAGCATGCGCGATATTCCCGACAACCGCCTGACTCGACCTTCGTTAACGGATACGTGGCTGAAGAAATAATTTGCTGTCCGCCGCCACAGCGGAGCCGCTCAAGGGTCATCTAGCTTGGCTCACACAAAGTGTTGGCGAATTTGGCTGTACAGGCGCTGATACGTCTCTTGCTCTCGAAGGGGTCAGTGCCTGCACTAACGATCTTTCGTGGAATTAGGGTTGTCAGAGCCAGTGGCGTCAAGTCCCAGTCGAAAGCAGACAGCAATGCCTCAGTAGCGTGCCGCGCGGCTTGCCACTCTTTGACGTACGCAACAAGGAAATTAAGCGCGTCCTCGTCAGCGGTTTCCTGAGAATACTGTGGTCATATCGATGACTTGACTTAGCAGGCCGCGAACAATGGCCCAATCAATCGTGCCCAAGCGCAGCCATCAACTCGGCACGCCCGTAGTCAGCATTGCCGTATTCATTTCGATATTGAGTAGCCGTCGTCTAGTCTTTAACACAGTTGAGATACGGCAAAGATCGGGTGTCTACGCTCGGCGACTCATTAGCTCGTTCCGAGTTGCTGTGTTCAGAGACTTTTTTTGTTTTCGCGCGTTTCGTGACGGGTGACGTCCATCGGTGTGTTCTCCAATGTTGTCAGGACACAGCGATCATTCTGCCGTAGCATAACGTTTCGATTAAGATCGAGAAGGGAGCGAATTGATCAGCGCGAAAACGCTCGGCGCGATACACGCGAAGTTGTTAAGAATTCAAGGTTTCGCTTCGACCACGTACGATCGTTCGACTATCGCGTGATCCCAAAAGAACAATTAACGCTACCGCCCCCGCGCGACTTTGATCTCAGGCAGTTCAAGAAACGATAGTGTTGACACCCATCCGCGCTGCTACAAGGGGCGGCGCCTTCACGCTCCAAACGGGTAGCTGATTAGGAGTCGTGCCGTGCGTTCAAAGATACAATAGAGAAACACCGTGCGCAAGTATGGACTTGATTCAAAACGACCAATCTTCCGCAGCAACGTAAAATCATTGTGTACTGTGCATGGGGTTGTTTTCTACTTTTTTGGTTCGACCGTTTTCTGGCGACCCAGCGCCTTCATCCGCCGCCTATGACCGGTCAGAAGCCTTGGTCCGCAGCACCATGCCGCCGGCAACGCCGACACCAAAGACATAGGTCCAGCCCTGCACAAAATCGGCCAGGTGCGAGTTGAACAGCGACCCGACAATGTTCTGCGCGACAATCACAAGCCCGATCCAGCTCGCCAGATCGCTGCCGCGAAATAAAAGCAGATGGGCCATCCACATCGCCCACAGCAGCGCCGCGCCGACAAGGCCAATCTGAATTACCGCCACAAAGGTCTGATTGTGCGGATTGTCGGCGGCGACGCCGGCGGCGCCGCTGTGGCCCGCGGCGGCTCGTTCAAACAGCGCGTGAATCGATCCGGTGCCGTGCCCGAAAATCGGCGCCTCGCGGATGAATTCGATCGATTTCTTGGCAAATTCGATGCGCTCGCTGGAGGAATTGCGGACGTCGCTCGCTTCGTAACTCTGTAAATCGGTCCAGATCTGCTCCGTGCGCGTGCGCAAATAAGGTGACGAAGCCCACGCCGCAGCGCTGATGGCTATCGCACCGGCGATCAAAAGCATGGCTCCGCGCGGCGTCAGTTGCCTGAACGCGAACAGAGCGAGGAGAACGAGCATGACGACCAGCGCGGTGCGTCCAGTCGCCACAAAGAAAATATCGACAAGCATCGCCAAAATAACGGCGAGCAGGCCGAGTAGCCGCGGCCATTGCCGGCGCACCGTCGCTGCTTGCGCCAGGAAAAAAAATCCGAAGATGCAGGTAGCGAACTCGCCGCTCTGCGTGGCGGCGTTTTTCACCGGCACGCCATAGTCTTGCAAGATATTGAATATTGGGTGCGGCCATAGCTCGAAAATGAACGAGACCAGCAGCAATACGATGCACGCGAGCGCATATCCCGTAAACACCCAAGCGCCATGCCCGGAGCGGCGAAAATGCACAAGGAGCAACGGAATGGCCAGCAGCTTTAAAAATGATTCGAACCCGTTCCACCGCTCGGCCAAGCTCACATCAGCCCACAGCATTCCGAGTGCGCCAAACAACACGAGCAACACCGGAAGGCTGCCGGCCGGCCTCGTCAATTCATGACCAACCTCGGCCCAATCCACCACGGGGACAAGCGCAATAAGCCACAGGGTGATCAAAATGCCGCTGGCCGAAGTCGACCACGGCAATGACGCCGCCGTCGCGACCGCAAGCCAATCAGCGGCGCGCAGCAACCGGGCACGGTGGAGAACACCCAATGGAGCAACAAGCGTCATTGCCTAAACCGCCGCCCGCGCTGTGGATGCAGGCTGTAACGACGACAGCCCACGCTGCGCACGAATACGATCGCCGGCAATGGTGCCCGCAAGCTTGCCCTCGTTCGCCGCCAGCATGGAACGGTCCTCGTTCGGATGCCACAGATGCAGGATACCGGTAGCGAATATGCCATCCTTGCGGCGCACGCCACCGCGCAAAAGACGCACGATGATGTCGGAATCCTCCTTGCCCCAGCCGTGATATTCCGCGTCGAAGCCATCGACACGATCGAGATCCGACCGCCAGACCGCCAGATTGCACGAGCGGGCACCGTGCCAAGCGTTCTGCCGCAGCCGGCGCAGCGGGCCTAGCGGCAATCGCAGCAGCGCCGACACGCGATTAATGCCGCCGCGCCAGCGTTCGACAAGCCAATTGGCGAGGCCCCATGTTTCCGGAGTCAATTCCTCCCGCAGAACCATGTCGGTGAATTCGTGCGACAGCAGAACGCGATTGCCCGTGACAAAACAGCCTGCCTCGGCAAGCCGCCGATGCGCCGCGATGAAATCGGGCCGCACCATACAGTCGCCGTCGAGGAAAACGCAATACGCGCCGTGCGAGGCCAGGATGGCCCGATTGCGAATCTCGGCCGCGCGGAATCCGAGGTCGTCGTGCCACACGTGCTCGATCCGGAATCGGCCTTTGCTCTTCCAAACTTCAATCAATTTGGCCGTCGCCGGTCCCGAACCATCGTCGGCCACCAGGACTTCGAGGTCGGCGTCTGTTTGCCGAGCGAGCGATCGCATCACCGCGTCAAGCGCGTCCTCGCGATTATAGGTGGTGACAATGACGGAGATGATGTCAGCCACGGCGGCACCCCGCGAGCCAAGCCTTCATATATTTGTAATAGGTGCCTTCGGCGTTGGCCACCGCTAATAGAAAGCCTTGGCGGCCGTCGAGAAAGCCGGCGCGAAAGACATAGGTGCGCAGGAATGTCCACAGCCCGTGCGCGATACCGCTGAAGAACCACACTCGTTTGCCGCGGGCGATCAGCATGTCGGCGGAAAGCGACGAATAATAGTCCATTCGCCGCAATGACTGCTCAATGCGAACGACAGCATAGTGGTTGAGCGGCTGCGTCAGACGGGTGACCGGGCCATCGCAAACGGGGCGCGGATGCACGAGATCCTCGGTCCAGCGCGCGCGGCCGCGCCGCCATAGACGCAGCACATAGTCGGGATACCAGCCGGAATGCCGTATCTCGCGCCCGCAAAAGGTCGACAGGCGCGGCATCTCATAGCCATCGGCCTCGCCTTTATTCATCGCCTGTTGCAACTCGGCGGCAAGCGCCGAGCTCACGCGTTCGTCGGCGTCAATTGACAGCACCCACTCGCCGTTGGCGAGCGAGAGCGCGTGATTGAACTGCCGGCCGAACCCTTCGAAGGCATGAAACTCGGTGCTCGCACCCTTGGCTCTCGCAATCGCAACCGTTTCATCGTCGCTCCCTGAATCGACGACGATTTTTTCGTCGGCAAACGCAACGCTATCGAGGCAATCCGCGATGTTGGCGGCTTCGTTCTTGGTGATGATGATGGCGCTCAAGCGCGGCATGCAAATCCCTGTTTATGCCCCACCGGCAGACCGGCCGCGGATTGCACGGCGGTCCTTGAACGGCTGCCGCAGGCGGCGTGAATAGTTGCGCAAAATCCGGAAAGGTAAAGCAAGATAATATTTCCGCAGCATGCCCCAATAGTCGAGCCAGCTAGGGTCGACGGAAGCATCGGCGGGGACGTACCACCCATTAAACTCCAGGTGACGAAGCAAGCGATAGTTCGCGGCGCGCAAGGCCCGGTATTTCGTGAGGTTGGCGACGTGATCTTCCAACAGGATAAGGCGTGGCCGCCAATACGCAATATCAAAGCCTTTGAGTACATCGAGCTCGTGACCCTCGACGTCGATCGAAACAAAATCCAATGGCCGCGGCGCCTGGGCTTCCATCAGAATATCGTCGAGAGTCCTGACGGGAACCTGGATGACATTTTCCAGCGCGGTGCCCGGTGCCATGCGCTCCCGGTCGAGCGAGGACAATGGACCCGCCACATGCAGCGGCAAGGTATGTCCGGAATTCTCTTTTGTCGAACAGGCGACGGCGAACACCTTGGCCGAGCGCTGCGCCCGCAATTTGGCGGCAAGTTCAGGCTGCGGCTCGACCAACACCCCGGTCCAGCCCGCCTGCTCCAGGTGCCACGTCTGCGAGCGCTCGCGCGGCTCATTGGCGCCGACCTCGACGAAATAACCTTTGCGGCCGCCGAAGAATGCGGTGATCAACTGCATTTCGTGGTCGGGCGGAGGGTGAGCCACGCTCTGGCGCGCCTCAGCGCGTCTTGGGAGCGCGGCTGCGCGCAACCATGGCGCTGGTCGAATGGCCGGGCACGATGTCGATGAGGACCACTTCGCCACCCAGGGCCTCGACGATGTCGCGGCCAACCACATCCTCGCGTTTGTAGTCGCTGCCCTTCACCAGCACCGTCGGTTTGACGCGCGCGATCAATTTTTCCGGCGTGTCCTCGTCAAAGATCACGACGAGATCGACCGCCTCAAGCGCCGCCAGCACCTCGGCACGCGCCTGCACCGGCTGGACCGGACGGCCCTCGCCCTTGAGCCTGGAAACGGAAGCGTCGCCGTTCAGGCCGACGATCAGCCGGTCGCAGGCTGCGCGCGCGCCGGCCAACAGCTTGACGTGACCGGGATGCAGGAGATCGAAACAGCCATTGGTGAAGCCGATGCGCTGGCCCTGCTTTCGCCAGTCGGCGACGTGTTCATCAAGCACGGCCCAGTCGAATACAATTTTCTCTTCCGGCGCCAGCGAGGCTGCCGGCAGGATGCGTGCGCGCAATTCGGCGATCGACAGCGTCGCCGTGCCGCGCTTGCCCACCACCACGGCAGCGCCGGCATTGGCCGCGCGTGCGGCGGATTCAAAATCCACGCCCATCGCCAGCATCGCCGCCAGCACCGCAACCACCGTATCGCCTGCCCCCGACACATCGCGCACGCGCACCGGATAGGCGGCGACGTGGACTTCCGTGCCGACGCTGACAAGCGTCATGCCCCGCTCGCTGCGCGTGACCAGGACCGCTTCGGCATCGATCGCTTCGGCAAGCGCCGTTGCTGCCACGACAATTTCGTCGTCATTCGTCGCCGATGTATGCGTGGCGTCGGCAAGTTCCTGCCGATTTGGCGTGATAATCGTCGCCCCGCGATAAACGCTGTAATCGCGGCCTTTCGGATCGACCACGATCGGTTTGTCCAGTGCATTGGCGGCATCGATCACCGCGCGCACGACGCGAGCGCTGAGGGTGCCCTTGGCGTAGTCGGACAGAACCACCGCGCCCGCTTTCGGCATGGCCGCGCGCGCATGCGCGATCAGCGCGTCCTCGGCCTGCGCATCGACCGGCGCCGCAGCTTCCCAATCGGCACGCAACAGATGTGTCGAAAAATGCTCGGAGACGAAACGAACCTTGCGCGTCGTCTGCCGCTGCGAGTCCGTCACCAGATGAAACTCGATCAGCGGCTGGGCTGAAAGCGCCTCGGTCAAAGCCAAGGCCGGCATCGTCATCGCCGACCACGCCGACGAAAATGCAGCGCGCGCCGAGCGACACCAGATTGCGCGCCACGTTGCCGGCACCGCCGATCATCACTTCGCTGCGCTTGACGGCGATAACCGGCGCCGGCGCCTCCGGCGAAATGCGCGAAACCTCGCCATAGACGAATTCGTCGAGCATCAGATCGCCGATGCAGAGCACGGTTTGACCGGCGAGCGAGGAAAGCTGTTTGTCGAAATCGAACATGGTCTAATGATAGCGGTCGGTCTGATTGAGATAGCCGTTCACATAGCGCGCAACCGCATCGTCGAGCGAGGTGAAGCCGGCGTTATAGCCTGCGCGGCGCAGATTTTCGACTCGCGCCTGCGTGAAATACTGATACTGGCCGCGGATCGCCTCCGGCATGTCGATATATTCGATATTGGGCGGGCGCCGCATTGCCTTGAACATGGCGGCAATCATATCGCGGAAACTTTCGGCCTTGCCCGTTCCGACGTTGAATATGCCGTTGACTGAAGTTGCGTCCATCAACCAGCGCAGCACGGCGACGGCGTCCTCGACATAGATGAAATCGCGGCGCTGCTCGCCGTCGGCAATGCCATCGCGATGCGACTTGAACAACCGCACCGGCTTGCCGGCCTTGGCCTCGTCGAACACCTTCGACAGCACGCTCGCCATGCGGCCCTTGTGATATTCGTTCGGCCCGTAGACGTTGAAAAATTTCAAGCCCGCCCAGTGCGGCGGCAGCTTTTCTTTCTTCGCGTAGCGCTCGGCAACCACCAGATCGAATTGATGCTTGCTCCAGCCGTAGAGATTCATCGGCTTGAGCTTGCGCAAACCCGCCGGCGACCATTCGTCGTCGAAGCCTTGCGTGCCATCCCCGTAAGTCGCTGCCGACGACGCGTAAATGAAGGGCGTGCGCGTGGCCGTGCACCAGTCGAGCAGCCGCAGCGACAGGCGCAGATTGTTTTCCGTCACCAGGTCGCCATCGGTGACCGTGGTGTCGGATATGGCCCCCATGTGGATGACGGCATCGAGCTTGCGGCTGTCGAGCCAGTTCATCAGTTCGGCCGGCGGCACGACGTCGGCGACCTCCCGCTTGGCCAGATTGCGCCACTTGGCGTCGTCATGGCCGAATTTGTCGTTGACGACCACATCGGCGGCGCCCGCCTCGTTGAGGCTGGCAACGACATTCGATCCGATGAAGCCCGCCCCGCCGGTGACCAAAAACATCAAGCCCTCGCCGCCACGCTGTCGCGGGCTTTCCTTTGCCCCACTCCGCGGTCGCGTGCAATGTCGGCCTAATTGGCTGTGGGGGCAGGGAAAATCGTGGCTGGACAGCCGCCCGTGCCGCGGGCTAACGCCTGACCGGCCGGCCCGAAAATGGGCAAAGGGGGACAAGCGGCGACGCATCCATGAGCGAGGACTCCCATTCAGCGCCCGCGCCGATTCTGATCGTCCCTTTTGTCTGGATCGGCGATTTCGTCCGTTGCCACTCGGTGGTGAGGCTGTTGCGCGAGCAAGCGCCCGAACGTCCGGTGGACATCGTCAGCAGCACGCTCTGCGCACCGCTCGCCGACTACATGCCGGGCGTGCGCAAGGCGATCATCGCCGACCTGCCGCGCCGCCGCATCGGTATTGTTCGCCAGCTGCAGCTCGCCGGGCGGCTGCGCGCCGGCCATTACGCTCAGGTGCTGGTGATGTCGCGCAAATGGAAGGCGGCGCTGGCTCCATGGCTCGCCGGCATTCCGCTGCGCACGGGCTTCGTCGGCGAGATACGCTTTGGCTTGCTCAATGATGTGCGCTACGGCGAGCGTGTTCTGCCGCGCATGATCGATCAGATGGGCGCATTGGCCTTGCCGGCGGGCGCGACACTTCCAAACGAGTGGCCTTTGCCAGAACTCGTCGTGCCGCAACACGACATTGACGACTGGCGCGAGCAGCGCGGCCTGAGTGCCGATGGCCAACCGGTCGTGACACTGTCGCCGGGCGCGGTCGGTGCCGGCAAGGCCTGGCCGGTCAACCACTACGCGGAATTGGCACGAGCGCTGGCGGCTGACGGCATCTCGATCTGGGTGCTGGGCGGACCAAGCGAAACGCCGCTCGCCGCGGTAATCGCTGCCGCGGGCGGCAGCCGCGTTCGCGATCTCACCAGCAATGACCTGCGCAATGCCATCCTCGCGCATGCCGCCGCCGACGCGGCGGTCACCAATGATTCCGGCCTCATGCATGTCGCCGCTGCCCTTGGCACGCCGACGGTGGCGATCTTCGGGCCGACGAGCCCGTGGCACTGGAAACCGCTCAACCCGCTCGCCGCCATCATCGAGCCGCCGGGCGATGCGGACGCCGCGCGGCGCGCGCGCAGCGAAGGCAACGACGCCGTCCGTCATAGGCGTACGAGCGACATCGCGGTCGAAACCGTATTGACGGCGGTGCGCGATGTCATCGGCAAGGCAAGACGGCGTGCCCGATGACGAGGCCCTCGCACGTTAGGCCTCAGCCGGCCGCTTTTCTCGATCGCGATGGCGTCATTAATTACGATGACGGCTTTATCGGAACACGCGAGCGCTTCCGCTGGATGCCGGGCGTGGCCGACGCCATCCGCCGGCTCAATCAGTCTGGCTATTTTGTTTTCATCGTCTCCAACCAGTCAGGCGTCGCCCGCGGGCTATTCAGCGAGCAGGCGGTGCACGATCTCGATGCCTGGCTGCGGCGCGAGCTCGAAGTCCAGGGCGCGCGCATCGACGATGCGCGTTATTGCCCGTTCCATCCCGAAGGCAGCGTGCCTGCCTATCGAAAAGAAACGGATTGGCGCAAACCGGCGCCGGGCATGATCCTCGATCTGATGCAGGCGTGGCCGGTCGCGCGCGACAAGAGTTTCTTCATCGGCGACAAGGAGACCGATATGGCCGCGGCGCGCGCCGCCGGTATCGCCGGAAAGCTCTATAACGGCGGCGGTCTCGATAAGTTCGTCGAGACATTTCTAGCCGAGATACGTGCGATCTGACCCATTCGCTTCGATGTTAACCAATCTGAACCTGACGCATGCCACATTCTGTGCTATTAATTGACCGTGCTACGGGGACTTCATGGCGAAGCCAAAACTGACCGATAGAACCGGCGAACGCGCGCAGGCCGCAATCGATTGCGCGCTACGCACGCTCGAAGCCGAAGGCGAAGGCATCGGCGCGCTCATCGCCGCATTGCGCAACGGCCTTGGTGCGACTTTTGCCGCAGCCGTAGACATGATCCGCGATGCCGAAGGCCGCGTGATCGTTACTGGCATGGGCAAGTCGGGCCATATCGGCCACAAGATCGCATCCACTTTCGCCTCGACCGGCACGCCGGCGCTGTTCGTGCATCCAGCCGAAGCAAGCCACGGCGACCTCGGCATGATCACCAAAAGCGACGTGATCCTGGCGCTATCGTGGTCGGGCGAAACCGCGGAGCTGAAAAATATTACCGACTATTCGCAGCGCCATAACATCAGCCTGATCGCGATCACCGCGAGCCCGGACTCGACCTTGGCGAAGAATGCCGATGTCGTTCTCGTCTTGCCGCAAGCGCGTGAAGCCTGTCCGCACAATCTCGCCCCGACGACCTCCGCGTTGATGCAGCTTGCGCTCGGCGATGCGCTCGCCATCGCGCTCTTGGAAAGCCACGGCTTTACCGCGGTCGACTTCGGGCTGCTGCATCCGGGCGGCAGGCTCGGGACGCTGCTCAAGGCGGTACGCGATCTTATGCACGACGGTGCCGCGGTGCCCCTCGCCTCGCTCGGCACCAAGATGTCCGATGCGATTCTTGAAATGTCGGCCAAGGGCCTTGGCTGCGTCGGTATCGTCGATGCGCGCGGGCAATTGACCGGCATCATCACCGACGGCGACTTGCGCCGCCACATGCGCAACAATCTCCTCGACGCCCGCGTCGACGACGTGATGACGCGCGGACCGAAAACGGTGCGGCCGGATCAATTGGTGAGCGAGGCGCTGGAGATGCTCAACGCCACCAAAGTGACCGCGTTGTTCGTGGTCGAAGCCGGCAGGCCGCTCGGCATCATCCACGTGCACGATCTGCTGCGCGCCGGCGCCGCCTGAATTTACGGCGCAATGCGTTCGACGGCGCGGGCAACGTCAGCGACGGCTGGCGGACTGCCCGGCGCGCCCAGCACTATCATCGGTCCCGACCCAACCGGTCCGGTCAGCCCTGGATTGCTGCCGGTAAAGATTGCGACCAGCGGCACGCCGAGCGCCGCGGCAACATGCAGCAATCCGGTATCGACACCGACGACGAACGAGGCACCGGCAATCAGCCGCGCCACTTCATCGAGCGGCAGGCGCTCGCCGACACGGGCGCCGGCGACGCGCGCCGCGATACGCTCAGCCCGCGCGCGCTCGGCGTCGCTGCCCCATGGCAGGATCAGGTCAAGGCCATTGCGGCCAAGCGCATTGCCGAGCGCGATCCAATTTTCCTCCGGCCATTGCTTTTCCGCTCTTGCAGTCGCGTGCAGCAGCACGGCATAGCGGGCGCCGGGCGACACCAGGCCGGCGCGGTCGAGCCCGAAGTCCGGCGCCCCTTGCGGCGTAAAGCCGAGCGCGTGAGCGGTGAGAATCCGGTTGCGCTCGACCGCATGCAGATCACGGCTGACGCTGTGGCGCACGTCGTAGAACATCGCGGCCAGCGGCTCGCGAATGCTGCTCGCGTCGTAGCCGTGACGGCGGCCGCGCGCGATACGGGCAATGGCCGCCGAGCGCAGAAGGCCCTGGCTGTCGATAATTTCGTCGTAGCGGCGCGCGCGGATTTTGCCGAGGCTGGCCCTGATTTCGCCGAGCGTCGCCGGCGCATGAAGCGTCTTGCGCCAGCGCCGCCAGGCGACCGGAATAACCTCCGCCACACCCGGATGCAGGGCCACCAGCGGCGCGAAAGCCTCCTCGACCAGCCAGGCAAAGCGCGCACCGGGACACGCCCGTCCCGCCTCGGTCAGCGCCGGCATATGGTGGACCACGTCGCCGAGAGAGGACGTCTTGATAAAAAGGAATGTCGGACATTCTGGCACCGGTTCTATACTGGTCGTGCCGCGCCGCCGCCATAACGATTCGTTAAGGCGGACGGCCATAACCATAGCAACAAGCGGTGCGGACGCCATTCGGGGACACGGTCATGACAATCCTGGTGACCGGCGGTGCCGGTTATATCGGCAGCCACATGGTGCATGCGCTCGTCGACGCGGGCGAGCGGGCCGTTGTGCTCGATAACCTGTCCACCGGCTTCCGCTTTTTGATCCCCAGTTCCGTTCCCTTCGTCGCCGGCTCCACCGGCGACCGCGACCTGGTGGCGAAGACGCTGCACCAGCACGGCATCACCGAAATCATCCATTTTGCCGCCTCGGTCGTGGTGCCGGAGTCGTTGCGCGATCCACTCGGCTATTACCGCAACAACACGATGAACACATGCCTGCTGCTCGACGCCGCGGTCGAGGCCGGCGTCAAGCATTTCATCTTTTCCTCCACCGCCGCGGTCTATGGCAATGCCGATATGACGCCGGTGCGCGAGAGCGCGCCGACGCCGCCGATATCGCCCTATGGCAGTTCGAAGCTGATGTCGGAGATAATCCTGCATGACGTCGGCCGCGCACATGGACTGCGCTTCGTCGCGCTGCGCTATTTCAACGTCGCCGGCGCCGATCCGAGGCTGCGCACCGGCCAATCGACGCCGGCGGCAACGCACCTGATCAAGGTCGCCTGCGAGACCGCGCTCGGACGGCGTCCCAAGCTCGACGTCTTCGGCACCGACTATCCGACGCCCGACGGCACCTGTATCCGCGACTACATCCACGTCAGCGATCTCGTCCGCGCGCATGTGGCGGCGCTCGGGCATCTGCGGCGCGGCAATCCCAGCGCCACGTTCAATTGCGGCTACGGCCACGGCCATTCGGTGTTCGAGGTCATCGAGGCCGTGCGGCGCGCCCACGGGCGCGATTTTCCCGTCGAAATCGCCGGCCGCCGCCCCGGCGATCCCGCTTCGCTGGTCGCCGACGTCACGCGCATCCATGCCACGCTCGATTGGCGGCCGCAGTTCGATAACCTCGACACCATCGTCAGCCATGCGCTGGCCTGGGAGCGGCGGCTGTTAAGCCGGCGTGAGAATGCTCACGCCTGAGCCTCGACGCGGGCTGAAAATCGCGCTTCCTTTTGATTTAATTACCTTTTGTCTTGATAATTCCGGACTGGACGGGCAAACCCACGCTCAACCCAGTTAGCCAGCCCGATAGAGGGCGAATGAACGAACAGCCGCTGCCAGCGTCCGCCGACGCGCAATACAAAGCCTTCGCCTTGGTCAAGCGCCTGCTGACCGAGCAGGGCTTGGTGCACTGGCGCAAATATGCGGTCGCCTTCGCGCTCATGGGGATTTCCGCGGGCTGCACGGCGTTCTCCGCCTATCTCATCGGCGACGTCATCAACCAGGCCTACGTCAATCGCAATCTGGCCGGCATCATCACGCTCGGCGGCGTGACCGTCGTGCTGTTTACGGTGAAAGGCCTGTCGACTTACGGGCACAGCGTCTTGCTGTCGCAGATCGGCAACCGCATCGTCGCCAATAATCAGCGTGCGGTCTTCGCCAAACTGCTCAACGAAGGGCTCGGTTTCTTCTCCGACCGGCACTCGACCGAATTCATTGCCCGGCTGAGCGCCGGCGCGGCGGCGGCGACGCAGGTGATCAATTTGCTTATCACCTCGCTCGGCCGCGACCTCTTGTCGCTGATCGGCCTGGTCAGCGTGATGGTGGTGCAAGACCCGCTGATGTCGTTCGTCAGCCTCATTGTGGTGCCGCCGGCCTTTCTTGTGCTGCGCAAGCTGATCCGCCGCATCTACGTCATCGCGCGCAGCCAGTTCGACGGCGGCGCCCGCATCATGGAAACGCTGCAGGAAACGCTGCAGGGCATCCGCATCGTCAAGGCGTTCACGCTCGAAGAGGTGATGCGCGAGCGCTTCAACCGCAATGTCGCCGCGGTCGAGCACGAAGCCAACAAGATGGCGCGGGTTTCCAGCCGGGCGAGCCCGCTGATGGAGACGCTGGGCGGCTGCGCCATCGCGCTCGCCATCACCTATGGCGGCTACCGGGTGATCGAGACCGGCGCGACGCCGGGCCAGTTTTTCTCGTTTATCACGGCGTTTTTGCTGGCCTATGAGCCTGCCAAGCGCCTGGCCAGGCTCAATATCGAGCTCAACAGCGGGCTGGTCGGCGTCCGCATCCTGTTCGAGGTGCTCGACGTGCCGCCGAGCGAGCCGGCCGATTTCACCGCGCCGTCATTGCAGGTCAAAGACGCGCGGCTTGAACTCGACGACGTCCGCTTTGCCTATCGCAGCGACGAAGTCATTCTGCGCGGCATGTCGCTGACTGCCGAGCCGGGCAAGCTCACCGCGCTGGTCGGGCCGTCGGGCGGCGGCAAATCGACCGTGTTCAATCTGATTCTGCGCTTCTACGAACTCGGGCACGGACGCATTGTCATCGACGGGCAAGATATCGCCAAGGTCTCGCGCCGCTCGTTGCGCCAGAGCGTCGCCTATGTCGGCCAGGACGTGTTCCTGTTTCGCGGCACCATCCGCGAGAACATCGCCTTCGGCAAACCGGGCGCCAGCGAAGACGAAATCATCGCCGCCGCCAAGGCCGCCTATGCGCATGAGTTCATTCTCTCCTTCCCGCGCGGCTACGACACCGCGGTCGGCGAGCACGGTTTGCAATTGTCGGGCGGGCAGCGCCAGCGCGTGGCCATTGCGCGGGCGTTGATCAAGAACGCACCGATCATCCTGCTCGACGAGGCGACGGCGGCGCTCGAATTCAGAGTCGGAGCTGCAGGTGCGCGAGGCGATGGAGCATCTCTGCCAGGGCCGCACCACGCTCGCCATCGCCCACCGGCTGCATACCGTCGCGCATGCCGACCGCATCTATGTGGTCGAGGACGGCCGCGTGGTCGAATCCGGCCGCCACGAGGAATTACTGCGCAAAAGCGGCCGTTATGCTTCGTTCTACCGGCTGCAGCTCAAGGAACAGGAGCCGCGGCCGGCCATCGCCGCGGTCGCCACGACAGGCTGATTTCGCCGCGGCAAACCCGCGGTCCTGATCCAGCTTGTTCAGGCCCGTGGAATGCGATACCCGATGGGCCGCCGGTCCACATTTTATTTCCATAATCCAAAGGCAGCAGTCCTCATGAGCGCGGATTACGTCATTCCGCCGCCGCCGCAACCGGTCATCGCGGTTGCCGGCAGCAGCAAAGTCTTTCCGGTCCGCCGCATCTGGTGCGTCGGCCGCAACTATATCGAGCACATCCGCGAGATGGGCCAGGACGAGCGGGCGCCGCCGTTCTTCTTCGCCAAGCCCGCCGACGCCATCGTGGCGGACGGCGGCACCGTGCCCTATCCTTCGCTGACCAAGGACATGCATCACGAGGTCGAGCTGGTGGTGGCGCTGAAAAGCGGCGGCCGCAATATTCCGGTCGCCAAGGCCAATGACTGCATCTACGGCTACGCGGTCGGCATCGACTTGACCCGCCGCGATTTGCAGATCGCCTCGCGCGAGGTGAAGCGGCCGTGGGAAATCGGCAAGGCGTTCGATCATTCCGCGCCATGCGGCCCGCTCAAGCCGGCGAGCGAGATCGGCCATCCGGCCAAGGGCAAGATCACGCTCAAGGTGAATGGCAAGGTCCGCCAGGACGGCGACCTCAATCAGATGATCTGGAACATCCCGGAAACGATCTCCAAGCTGTCGGAAATGGTGGCGCTGGAAGCCGGCGACATCATCATGACCGGCACGCCGTCGGGCGTTGCCGCGACCGTCGCCGGCGACAAGATCGAGTGCGAAGTCGAGGGCGTCGGCAAGCTCACCGTCACCATCGGCCCGCCGCTGAAGTAATTTCTTCCTCGTCATTCCGGGGCGCGAGCGAACCCGGAATCCATATTCGCTGACCGGGGTTATGCGATTCCGGGTCCGCGCCTTCGGCGCGTCCCGGAAGACAGACTAGAGCCCCAAATACGCCTGCCGCACGCGGTCGTCGGCGAGCAATGCCGCGCCCGAGCCGGTGAGCGTAATGCGGCCGTTCTCCAGCACGTAGGCGTGACTGGCGAGCTTGAGCGAGACCGCGACGTTCTGCTCCACCAGCACGCAGGTGAGGCCCTCGCGGTTGAGGTCGCGCACCGTCGCCAGCACGGTTTGCACGATGGTCGGCGCCAGGCCGAGCGAGGGTTCGTCGAACATCACCAGATCCGGCGCGCCCATGAGGCAGCGGCCGATGGCCAGCATCTGCTGCTCGCCGCCCGACAGGGTGCCGGCCGCCTGGTCGCGCCGCTCGGCGAGAATCGGAAACAGCGCATAGACCCGATGGAGATTGCTTTCGCGTTTGCCCCGCGCCCGCGGCAGCATGGCGCCCATGGCGAGGTTCTCCGCAACCGTCAGCGCCGGAAACACCTGGCGGCCTTCCGCCACCTGGCCGACGCCGAGATCGCAGACCTTGTGGCTCGGCCAGCCGGCGATATCGGCCCCGCGATAGAGGATGCGGCCGCGCGCCGGCTTCAGCATGCCGGCGATGGTGCGGATGAGCGAGGTCTTGCCGGCGCCGTTGGCGCCGACGATGGCCACGATTTCGCCCTCGCCGATCTCCAGCGAGACGCCGTCGAGCGCCTGCGCATCGCCGTAGAAAACGTCGAGGTTCTCGACCTTCAGCATTACTATTTTCCCGAGCGCACGATCTTATCCGAAAACCGGTTCCCACTTTTCGGGATCATGCGATTGCCTCCGCGCCGAGATAGGAGTCGATGACGGCGCGATCACGCACCACCTCCTGCGGCTTGCCTTCGGCAATCGCCGCGCCGTGGTGCAGCACCAGCACGCTCGAGGCGAGCGCCATCACCGCGCGCATCACGTGTTCGATGAGCAGGATGGTCAGGCCGTCGCGGTTAAGCTCGCGCAGGATGGCGACCATGCGGTCGGTCTCGGTGGGCCTTAAGCCCGCCATCACTTCGTCGAGCAGCAATAGCTTGGGATCGGTGGCCAGCGCGCGCGCGACCTCAAGCCGCTTGCGGTCGGGCAAGGTCAGCGACGAGGCGCGCTGGGAGCGTTTGTCAAAGAGATCGAGCCGGCGCAGGACCTCATGCGCCCGCGTCGCGCGCATCCGTCAGGTGCCCCCGATGCAGCAGCGCGCCGACGACGACATTGTCCTCCACGCTCAATGCCGGAAACGGCCGCACGATCTGGAAGGTGCGGCCGATGCCACGCCGGCAGACCTTGTCGGGTGCCAGTCCGTCGATGCGCGCGCCGGCAAAGGAAATCGAGCCGGTATCGGGCGCAAGCGCGCCGGCGATCATGTTGAACAGCGTTGTCTTGCCGGCCCCGTTCGGCCCGATCACGGCAAAGATCGCGCCTTCTGGCACCGCGAAGCCCGCCCGGTCGACCGCAACCAGGCCGCGGAACCGCTTGCTCACGCCATCGACGGACAGCAACGCGCTCATTCGCGCTCTCCGGTCAGGCGGAGGTGGCGCGACAGCCAGGGCCACACGCCGTCGGGCAGCGCCAGGATCACCAGCAGCAGGCAAATGCCGTAGAACACCTGCTTGGCGCCGGGAATGTCGATGCCGAGCGCATTGAGCGCGCCGGTCAGCGTCTCGCCGAGACCGGTCAGGACGAAGGCGCCGAGGATCGGCCCAAACAGCGTGCCGATGCCGCCGACGATAGGCCCGAGAATGATCTCGATTGAACGCGAGATGTGGAAGACCTGTTCAGGAAACAAGTTATTGTAATAAAAGGCATAAATGACGCCGGCAAAGGCGGTCATGCCGGCTGAGATCACCACCGCCACCATCTTGTAGTGGAACGTGTCGATGCCGAGCGAGCGCGCGGCTTCCTCATCCTCGCGGATCGCCAGCCAGAAATAACCGATCCGGCTTTTCAAGAGCGCGCGGCAGCCGACGAAGGCGAGCGCTACCGCCACCAGCAGGACGTAGTAAAACATCGCCGGGTGGCCGCGCAGGTGCCAGAGATCGTTGTGGGCATATTGCGCCACCGGCAAAAACAGCCCGGCCGAGCCGCGCGTCCAGGCCAGATGGTCGAAGCCGACGCGGGCGAATTCGGCGACCGCGATGGTCAGAATCGCAAAATAGACGCCGGCGACGCGGAAACGGAAGGCGAGAAATCCGATGAAGGCGCCGGCCAGCGCCGCAACCGGCACGGCGACCAGCAGGCCGATCCACGGGCCGATGCCGAAATGGACGTAGAGCCCCGCCGCGGTGTAGGCGCCGAGCCCGACATAGAGCGCATGGCCGAGCGACAACTGCCCGGCAAAGCCCATCATGATGTTCCAGGCCTGGCCGATATAGGCGAAATAGAGGATCAGGATGAGCACGGTGAGCAGGTAATCGCCGGCTACCAGCGGCGCGAGCAGCAGCGCGGCCAACAGCACACCGAGCGTTATCAGCACCCGCAGCGGGACGCCGTCGATCAGGCGCGCGATCATGCGGTCCCTATCACGCTGCCCTCTTGCCCATGATGCCTTGCGGGCGGAACAACAGCACCAGCACCAGGATGGCAAAGGCGAACATGCTTTTGGCCGAGGGTGTAAACAGCAGCCCGGCCATGGCTTCGGTGAGGCCGATCATCACGCCGCCGAGCAGCGCGCCCGGCATTGAGCCGAGCCCGCCGGTGATGACGATGACGAAGGCGAGCAGCGTGTAGGCGGGTCCGACCGCGGGCGTCACATCGAAGATCAACAGCAGCATGACGCCGGCGGCGCCGACGCAGGCCGAGCCGAGACCGAAGGTGAGCGCATAAAGTCGCTTGACGTCGAGGCCGACGACCAGCGCGCCAGTATAATTATCGGCGCAGGCGCGGATCGCGGTACCGATGCGCGTGTATTGAAAGAACATGAACAGCGCCGCCGCCACCACGATGGCGCCGATCCCGGCATAGAGCTTGGTGGCGTCGATGATCAGCGGACCGAGTTGGAAGCTGTCGAAGGCGTAGGCGACCTGGACGTTCTGCGAGTCCGGGCCGAACGCGATCAGCAGCACGTTGGCGATGATGAGCCCGACCCCGACCAGCAGCAGGAACTGGCTGTGCTCGGGCCGCGTGATGAAGACGTTGATCAGCCCGGCCTGCAAGACATAGCCGAATGCGAACAGCACCGCGGCGATCGGGATCAGCATCACCAGCGGGTCGAGATGGAAGGTGGCAAACAGCGTGACCGCGAGATACATCGCGATCGTCATCATTTCGCCGTGGGCGAAATTGACCACGCGCACCACGCCGAAGATCACCGAAAGGCCGAGTGCCATCAGCCCATAGACAAGGCCGGTCAGGACCCCGCCCACGGCGACGTTGAGATAGAGTTCTGCCGGCACCGGGCGATCCTAAATACGCGCATGCTCCGGCCAGCGAGCGTGGCCGGAGCATTGCAGGGACGTTGCGCGCGTCAGCCGCGCTTGTCGTAGGGCGTGAGCGGCCATTGCACCTTGGCGTTGGCCGCATCCTTGGGCGCCAGCGTCACCAGCTTGCCGCCGCGATTCTGAATCGCGCTGTCCAGCAGCTTGTCGTTCTGCCCCTTGGCATCGAATTGGATGCCGGGGCCGGGACTGACATTGTCGGTGATGTTGGTCTTGCGGATGGCATCGGCGAGCGCCTTCGGATCGGCGGAGCCGGCCCGCTTGTAGGCGTCGGCGGCCACCAGCAGCGCCTCGAAGGTATAGACGTGGTTGGTCGACATGCTGACGCCCGGATAGGCCTTGGCCAGCGCCGCCTCCAGCAGCTTGCTCACCTTCTTGTTCGGATCGTACCAGGGCACGAAGCTGATCGGCCCATCCGACAGCTTGCCCAGGGTCTTGAGATACTGATCCTCATACCAGCCCGGCCCGATGCTCATGATCGCCATCGGATTCCAGCGCTGCTTGACCAGCTCGCGCGTGATCAGGATGGCGTCGTTGAGGCGGCTGACCACGATCAGGGCTTCGGCGCCGGTCGCCTTGGCCTTGGCCACCTCGACCGAAAGGTCGCGCGCGGCCGGGTCGTAGGCGATCTCCTCGGCAATCTTGTACGGCATGTCGAACTTCGGGAACATCGCGGCCATGCCCTTCTGGATCGCGGTGCCGTAGGTGTCGTTGACGTGCAGCAGCGCAACCGTCTTCGGCGCTGAGCCGGCGAGCTTGAACACCTCCTTTTGATTGAGGAAGGCATCGCGCAGGATCATGGGCCCGGTCGGGAAGTTGCGGAACACGAATTTGTAGCCCTGCTCGGTGATCGGCGGCGCGGCGGCGATATTGATCACCAGCGGAATGCCCTTCTGCTCGGCCACTTGCGCGATTGCCGTGGTCTGGCCGGAATCGAAGGCGCCGACCAGAAGCTGGGCCCCCTCGCTGATCAGCTTTTCGGCGCGCGAGCGCGCGACGTCCACATTGGTCTCGGTGTCGCCGTTCATGATCTGCAACGGCGGCAGGCCGAGCTCCTTGAGCACGCCGGCGGTGATGTCGACGCCGCGCTGGCAGTCCTGGCCGATGCCGGCCTGCACGCCGGAGCGCGGCAGCAGCACGCCGACCTTGAGCGCCGCGCCTTGCGCGCGCACGATGTTGAACGGCGCCGTGCCGGCGACGATGCCGGCACCGATTCCCGCCGCGAACGTGCGGCGCGTGACGCGTGACGAATTATGTCGGGTATTGCGTTTCATTTTATATCCTCCCTGCCCCCAAGAGGCGGCGCTTGGTCGATGATGCCGGATGTTTTCCGGTCTTCACAAGCGCGAATTCGTCGCGATTTGAACGGCCTCGACCTGGCCGCGCTGGCGCATATTGTTGACGTGGACAACAAATTCGTCAACGGTAATATTGCTGCCCATGTCACCGCCGCCAAAGCCCATAAAGCCGGCAAGAGCCGTGCCGCTGTTGAAGACGCCGCACCTGCGCCGCGCCAGCGCGCCGGCCATCACGCTCGGCGTGCTCAATGAGCGGCTCGGCTATTTCGTGCGCCGTTTGCAGGTCTGGATCTTCCAGGACTTCATCCGCCGGCTGTCGAGCATCAAAATCAGCCCGGCGCAGTTTTCGGTCCTGGTGGTGATCAGCGCCAACCCCGGTCTGTCGCAGGCCGAGCTCGCGGCAACGCTGGGCATCGAGCGGGCGCGGCTGGCGCGCATGCTGCACCGCCTCGACCGGCGCGGATTGACGCAGCGCCTGCCCTCGCGCACCGATCAGCGGCGCCATGCCTTGCGGCTCACCCGCAGCGGGCAGAAGATCCTGGCGCGGGCAAAAACGCTGGCTGCGCAACATGAGGCGGTCCTCATGCAGAAGCTCGGCGCCGAGGCGTACCGGCTCTTCATCGAAACGCTGCGCGAGTTCTGATCAGCCCGCCAGCAGCCGTTCGACCGCGGCGGCGGCGCGAAACAGCCGGCGGTCGTGTCCGTTGCGCGCAACCAGCATCAGGCCGGTGGGCAGGCCGCCGGAGCGCGGCAGCGGCAGCGTGATGGCGCAGCAATCGAAGAAATTCCAGATCGAGGTGTTGCGCAGCAGCAGCGCGTTCTGGCGAAAGAAATTGTCCTGGCTGGCGACGTCCGCCAGCAGCGGCGCGACAATCGGCGTCGTCGGCATCGCCAGCACGTCGAGATCGGCGAGCTGCGCGTCCATCGCCCGCACCAGCGCGGCGCGCTCGCGCAGCATGTCGATATAGTCGGCTGCGGGCATTTTGGCGGCGCGCTCGATGCGCAGGCGGACGATGGGATCGACGGCGTCGCCGCGCTGCGCCAGCCGCTCGCGATGCACGGCGAAGGCCTCCGCCGGCGCGATGCCGCCCTTTCGGTTGACCGCGTCCATCTGCTCGAGCAGCGGCAGCTTCTCCGCCGACAGGCGCGCGCCGGCTTTTTCCAGGCGATCGAGCGCCTCGGGGAACCGCTTGGCGACGGTCGCATCGAGATGGTCGAGCGGCGCGCCTTGGGCAACGCCGATGCGCAGCCCGGCAAGCGGCGCCGGATCGAGCGGCAGCGGCGCGTCACCGGCCATGACGGCATCGGCATTGGCGCAATCGGCGACCGTGCGCGCCATCGGACCGATGGAATCGAGCGTATAGGAGAGCGGAAAGGCGCCCGCGGTCGGCACGCGCTGGTGGCTTGGCTTGAAGCCGACGATGCCGCAGAGCGCCGCCGGGATGCGGGTCGAGCCGCCGGTGTCGCTGCCGATGGCAATTTCGCACATGCCGTCGGCGGCGGCGACGGCGCCGCCGGAGGTCGAGCCGCCAGGCGCGCGCGCGCGGTCGGCCGGGTTGCCCGGCGTGCCGAAATGCGGATTGGCGCCGATGGCGGAAAAGGCAAACTCCGTCATGTTGGTCTTGGCGATGATCACCGCGCCCGCCGCCCGCAGGCGGCGCACGATGGGCGCATCGGCCGCCGCCACCTTGCCCTCCGCGGCGATGGCCTTCGAGCCGGCGCGCGTCACCTCGCCGGCAACGTCGAACAGATCCTTGATGCTGACGATGGCGCCATCGAGAGGCCCGAGCGAGACGCCCGTGTGTGCGCGCGCGTCGGCGGCCTCCGCCGCGGCTAGCGCCTGCTCGCGATAGACGGTGAGGCAGGCGCGGGCGCCCTCGCCTTTCGGGTCGGCAATTTTCGCGAGCGCGGCATTGAGCCGCTCGCGCGCGGATAAACGTGTCATGGAACGATCACTCCCGGCAGGCGTTTTATTGACGACGCTTATATCGATTTTGGGAGGCAATGATGCGCAAAGCAATGCTTGCGGCGATTTCTGTTGCTGTTCTTTTGGGGGCCACAGCCACGGCCGGTGCGGATCCGATCGGCGGCGCCATCGTCGGCGGCGCCACGGGTGCAGTGATCGGCGGGGCGGTGGGCGGCGGACGCGGCGCAGCCGTCGGTGCCGCGGTCGGCGCCACGACCGGCGCGGCCATCGGAGCCGAATCCGGGCCCTATTACTATCAGCACCGCCATTGGCATCACCGCGACTGCTGGCACGACCACTGGGGCCATCTGCGCTGCCGCTATTGGTAATCTGAAACTTGGGAATGGAGAGGCGCCCGCGCTCGCGGGCGTTTCTTTATTTCAGCCGCTCAACCCGCCCTTCTGCTCGATGAATTTGGCAATCTCGTCGACGCCCTTGCCCTCGCGCAAATTGGTGAGAACGAAAGGCCGTGCCCCGCGCATTTTCCTGGCGTCGCGCTGCATCACCTCAAGCGAAGCGCCGACGTAAGGCGCCAGGTCGATCTTGTTGATGACCAGGAGATCGGAACGGGTGATGCCGGGGCCGCCTTTCGACGGAATCTTGTCGCCGGCGGCGACGTCGATGACGTAGATCGTCAGGTCGGCAAGCTCGGGCGAAAACGTGGCGGCGAGATTGTCGCCGCCGGATTCGATCAGCACCAGATCGAGATCGGGAAATTTCGCCCGCATGTCGGCGACCGCGGCAAGATTGATGGAGGCGTCCTCGCGGATCGCGGTGTGCGGACAGCCGCCGGTCTCGACGCCGGCGATGCGCTCGGCGGCCAGCGCGCCCGAGCGCACCAGATATTCGGCATCCCATTTGGTGTAGATGTCGTTGGTGATGGCGGCGATCTCGTAGGTGCCGCGCAATTTCTTGCACAGCGCGTCCATCAGCGCGGTCTTGCCGGAGCCGACCGGACCGCCGACGCCGACGCGCAAGGGACCGTGGGGGTTTTTCATCGTGGGCGATTGTCCTCGGCTGCCATCATCGGCCACAGCAGATGATCCGGTAACCTCGTTGTCGGCGGTTTCATAGCAGATGCCGGCCGTGCTGGATGCCCCGCTTGCGCGGGCCATGACAGCAAAATTCTTGGCGTGCCGTCACGACCGGAACAACCGCGTGTATTGCGTCTCATGCCGGGCGCTGGCGAGGTCGGCGCGGAAGGCGGCCGAGCCGATATCGTCGAGCGCAGCGGCAAGTGCACGCCGGGCGGTTTCGGCAACGATCGGCTCCAGGGCGGCAAGCACGCGCTGGCCGTCGGTCTGGCCGAGCGGGCACCAATCGCACGCCGGCGGAGACCCAGTTGGCGGCGACGGCTTGCAGATAGGCGGCGAGCGCGGCTTCGAGCGCCACGCCGTGGCCGGCGGCGGCCGTACCGACCGCCACCGGATAGGCGACCGCTCCGTCCCACACCGCTTTGAGCCGGTCGAGCGCGGCGCAGGACCAGGCCGCGCGCGTGGCCTCGACAAAGGCCGCGCCTTGCGCCGTGGTCTCCAGATGGCGTTCCTTCGACGGAGCGAACGCCGCGGCGAGCTCGGCGACGGTGCGCAAGGCGCTGTCGTCGCCGTCCGACGCCGCACGATGCGCATGCGCGAACAACACCGCATCGCAGAAGCCGCCGCCGTCGGCCAGCATCACCGCGAGCCAGGCCTTGAGCGTGTCGGCATTCTTGATGTCGCCAGCCTCTACCGCCCATTCGATGCCGCTGGAATAGGAGAAAGCGCCGACCGGATAGGCCGGCGACAGCCAGGCCATGAGGCGGTAGAGGGCGGACGGGGCGATTTCCCCGTCATCCTGAGGTGCCGGGCGAAGCCCGGCCTCGAAGGATGGCGGGGCCGACGTCCTTCGAGGCTCGCTCGCTTGGCTCGCTCGCACCTCAGGACGACGGCGTAAAGGCACTGCCTTCTTCTTACCCATGTTCATGCCCGTGCTGCCCGTGCGGCGCGGCGGCTTCCGGATCGAACGGCGCTTCGAGCGGCGTGAGGCTGGCGCCGAGGCCGCGCAGCATCTCCTCGAGCACATGATCGCGGCGGATGCGGAGTTTGCCGCCGGCGATCTGCACATCGGTGTGACGATTGCCGAGATGCCAGGCGAGCCGCACGGTGTCGAGCGGGCTCGGCGCCGCAACCTCGATCAGCGATTCAGGCGTACCGGCGACGAGGATCGACCGCGCCGTCTTCGAGCACGAGGCCATCGCCGTCGTGCAGACTGACGGGTTTGGCGAAGTCGAGCAAAAATTCGGTGCCTTTCTCCGCCTTGAGCACGATGCGCCGCCGCTGCCGGTCGCCGGCATCGAGCGCCACACGATCATGCGCGCTGGCAGCGTCCCAGTGTCCCGCTTGTTTGATTGCTGCGACGCGCTTCATGCGAGAGACCTTTGACCCGTCATGGCCGGGCCTGTCTCGGCCATCCCGCTTAGGCGGGCAACGTCGTGCCTTCCTGAACGGGATGCCCGGGGCGAGCCCGGGCATGACAAACGAAAGTTCATATCCACCCGGCAGCAAGTCACGGCTTGTCGACCCGCTCCGGCGTGATGATCTGGATGTTGCGGTCGACGACGAATTCCTTGCCCGCCTCGCGCCAGGCCAGCAGATGCGGCATGCGATTGTGGGCGTCGAGCGCCTCGCGCGAGGTCCAGCGCTCGACGGCGACCAGCCTTGTCGGATCGGTCACGCTCAAATGAAAATCATAATGGAGGCAGCCGTCTTCCTTGACGGTGCTGGCGACGACCTTGCGCGCCTCAGCGGCGGCTTTTTCCGCCATGCCGGGCTTGATCCGCAATTCAGCAACAACATAGATCACGACGTTTCCTTCCCGGTTTTTTTATGAGACTCAGAACAGAAAGTATCTCTGCGCCATTGGCAAGACCTCGGCCGGCGCGCAGGTCAAAAGCTCGCCGTCGGCGCGCACCTCGTAGGTTTCCGGATCGACCTCGATATTCGGCGTGGCGTTGTTGTGGATCATGTTCTTCTTGCCGATGTCGCGCGTGTGCTCGACGGCGACGAATTGCTTGTCGACGCCGAGCTTGTTGCGCAGGCCGCTTCTCGCCGCCGCCTTCGACACGAACACCAGCGACGACGCGGTGCGCGCCTTGCCGAAGGCGCCGAACATCGGCCGGTAGTGCACCGGCTGCGGCGTCGGGATCGAGGCGTTGGGGTCGCCCATCTGCGCGGCGACGATGGAGCCGCCCTTGATGACGATCTCCGGCTTGACGCCGAAGAAAGCCGGCGACCATAGCGCGAGGTCCGCAAGCTTGCCCTTTTCGACGGAGCCGATGTGCTTCGCCACGCCGTGCGCGATCGCCGGATTGATGGTGTATTTGGCGACGTAGCGCTTGACCCGCAGATTGTCGTTGTCGCCCTTTTCGCCCGGCAGCGCGCCGCGCTGCTTCTTCATCTTGTCGGCGGTCTGCCAGGTGCGGATGATGACTTCGCCGAGCCGGCCCATGGCTTGGCTGTCCGACGACATCATCGACAGCGCGCCGATGTCGTGCAGGATGTCTTCCGCGGCGATGGTCTCCTTGCGGATGCGGCTTTCGGCGAAGGCCAGATCCTCGGCGATCGCCGGGTCGAGATGGTGGCACACCATGAGCATGTCGAGATGCTCGTCGATGGTGTTCTTGGTGAACGGCCGCGTCGGATTGGTCGAGGACGGCAGCACGTTCTTCAGGCCCGCCACCTTGATGATGTCGGGCGCGTGGCCGCCGCCGGCGCCTTCGGTGTGGAAGGCGTGAATGGTGCGTCCCTTGAACGCCTTGATGGTGTCCTCGACGAAGCCCGAACTCGTTGAGCGTGTCGGTGTGGATCATCACCTGCACGTCGTAGTCGTCGGCCACCGACAGGCAGCAATCGATCGCCGCCGGTGTCGTGCCCCAGTCCTCGTGCAGCTTGAGCGCACAGGCGCCGGCCTTGACCATTTCCTCCAGCGCCTGCGGTCGCGAGGCATTGCCCTTGCCGGCAAAGCCGAGATTGACCGGAAACGCATCCGCCGCCTGGATCATGCGCGCAAGATGAAACGGCCCAGGCGTGCAGGTGGTGGCGTTGGTGCCGGCGGCCGGCCCGGTGCCGCCGCCGAGCATGGAAGTGACGCCGGACATCAGCGCCTCGTCAACCTGCTGCGGGCAGATGAAATGGATGTGCGAGTCGAAGCCGCCGGCGGTGAGAATTTTTCCTTCGCCGGCGATCACTTCGGTGCCGGGACCGATGATGATGGTGACGCCCGGCTGAATGTCGGGATTGCCGGCCTTGCCGATCGCGAAAATCTTGCCGTCCTTGATGCCGACGTCGGCTTTGACGATGCCCCAGTGATCGAGGATCAGCGCGTTGGTGATCACGGTGTCGACGGCGCCGCGGGCGTTGGTGACCTGCGATTGCCCCATGCCGTCGCGAATGACTTTGCCGCCGCCGAATTTCACCTCTTCGCCGTAGACAGTGAAATCCTTTTCGACTTCGATGATGAGATCGGTGTCGGCGAGCCGCACTCTGTCGCCCGTGGTCGGGCCGAACATGCCGGCATAGGCCGCGCGTTTCATCGTGACAGCCATATTTTGTCCTCGCAGTTATCAACAGCTTTTTGAAGGCCCTTGCGCATGCCGGCGGCGCGGATAGGCTTCGTGTCCAGGTCACTCATGCTCGGCTCCGCCGGACACGGATGGCCGCCAAGGCTGGAGTGAGTTCGAGACGTGGGTGCTGCTTGCAGCATTTGTGGCTTGACTTGCCGGTCCTGGCTCTCAGTAACTGGGTACGGCGCCGCCGGCCAAGGCTGGCGCGCCGGAGATGGATCCGAGAGCTTGTAACGGGTGGACGACGGTCCGCCCGTTATGGCTTTTGGGGGTCCGCTCACAGGCTGCGGCCGTCGAATTTCATGACCTCGAACGAGTTCGGATCGACCGCGTCGAGGCAGCGGATATTGACCATCACCATGTCGGCGCCATTGCGCCCCTTGCCCTGGGCAAACGGTTGAATGCCGCAGGTCGCGCAGAAATAGTGATGCACGACGTGCTTGTTGAACTGAAATTCCGTCATCGTGTTTTCACCCGACGTCAGCGTGAATTTTTCCTTCGGCGCGGCGGCGAGCAACGCGCCAAGCTTCGAGCACCGCGAGCAGTTGCAGGACAACGCTTGCTTGATCTCGGTTTCGACTTCGAAGCGTATTTCCCCGCATTGGCATCCGCCTGAATATTTCGCCATCGATCACAACTTTCCCATCACGTCCTGGCGGAAACCGTAGATCGTGCGCTTGCCGGCGAGCGCGACGAGGGTCACCTCGCGCGTCTGCCCCGGCTCGAAGCGCACCGCGGTGCCGGCGGCGATGTCGAGGCGCATGCCGCGCGCCTTTTTGCGGTCGAATTTCAGCGCCGGATTGGTCTCGAAGAAATGGTAATGCGAGCCGACCTGGATCGGCCGGTCGCCGGAATTGGCGACGGTGAGCGTCACGACTTTGCGCCCCACGTTGAGCACGATGTCGCCGCCCTTGATGAAGAGTTCGCCAGGGATCATGAGAGCACCCCAGCGAACAGGCCCGCACCGACTAGCCACGCAGACAACGCCGCCGGCGCGCACCAGCCCGCGCAGATGCGCGCGGGCAAGCGCGAGCGCCATGGCGATGCCGACGAGATGCAGCGTCGCCGTCGCCAGCGCAAAGCCGGCCATGTACTCAAGGCCGCTGACCGTCTCCGCTACTTCGCTGCCGTGGGCGTGGCCGTGGAACAGCGCGAACAGGCCGACAATGGCCGCGCCGGCCCAGACCGGCAGGTCGACCGCCAGCGCTACGAGGATGCCGATGGCGACAACGGAAGCAAGGATCGCCGGCTCGACATAAGGCAGCGGCACCTGCGCCATGCCGAGCGCGCCGCCAACCAGCATCACGCCGACAAAGCTCGCCGGCCACACCCACAGCGCGCGGCCACCCTTGAGCGCCGCCCACAAGCCTACCGCCACCATCACCGTAACGTGGTCGAGGCCGGTCAGCGGATGCGCGACGCCGGCGGCGAAGGACGCCGTCGAGCCGACGCCGATATGGGCGAAGGCCGGAGCGGGCGCGAGAAGAGCGGCGGCGAGGATAAGAAGCCTGCGGTTCATGATGTTGCCTTTCATCGGATCGGATTGTGCACGGTGACGAGCTTGGTGCCGTCGGGAAACGTCGCCTCGACCTGGATGTCGTGGATCATCTCGGCGATGCCATCCATGACTTGGCTGCGCGTGAGCACATGGGCGCCCTTCTGCATCAACTCGGCGACGCTCCTGCCGTCGCGGGCGCCTTCGAGGATGAAGTCGGTGATCAGCGCCACCGCTTCCGGATGATTGAGCTTGACGCCGCGCTCGAGGCGGCGGCGGGCGACCATCGCCGCCATGGCGATGAGCAATTTGTCCTTTTCACGCGGCGTGAGGTTCATGGCGTACTCAGTTGGTCCAGAGCCGCGGCAGCGGTTGTTTCAGCGCCGCCAGGAGCGCGATGAGATCGTGACGCAGGGCAGCGCCGTCCCTGGCGCACAGCCGCGCCACGGCGATGCCGTTCCAGGCGGATATGCCGACCTCGCCGGCAAATTCCAGCGCGCGCACCGCGGCCAATATCGCCTCGGTGCCCGGCGCCACCAGCACGGTGGCGATGGCTATGCCACCGGCCGCCACCGCAGGCCGCCCCAGCCATTCCGCGATGCCGCCGTCGAGCCGCGTGCCTTCAGCAAAAATCAGCCGCCCGCCGCAGCGCAACCGCCAGCGGTCGGCGAGAAACCCCTGCTGCACCGCCTCGCCCATGGCGGCGCGGCCAAACACCAGCGCTTCCGCCATGACCAGCGACGAGTTTTCGGCGAGTTCGATGTCGATGCGGCGCGACAGCCTTGCCTGATCGAACAGAATGGTCTCCTGCGGCAGCCAGGCGAGCCGCCCGCCGTCCTCGACGGCGAGCGCGAGCGCCACTTCGGATGCCGGCCCGATGCTGCGATAGACCTTTTCCGCCGCCGCGGTGCCGGCAATCAGGCTGGCGCCGGCGCCGACCGTCAGCGAAATGCCAAAGCGGTCGCCGCCGGCCATGCCGCCGGCGGTGTTGACGATCACCGCTTCCAGCGCCGCATGGTCGGAATTGGGAAAGCGCACGCGCAGCGAGCCGTCCTCGTGCACCTGGCGGCGGCGCGTGACGCCGCCCGCCGCCGCGACGCTCAACGCGATATGGCCGGTGGCGCGATTGGCGGCGAAAATTTCGGCTTTGCTGTGCAAGGCTGCGGCCGTCCTCACGCGACTCCCCCACCACTGTCGCACATTGCGTGCGTTGTTCTAGATCGCCAGCGCCCGCTTGATCGCCGCCTCGTCCATGCCCGCCTTGTCGCTTTGATAGACGATCGAGCCGCGATCCATCACCACCAGAGTGTCGCCGAGCTCCTGCGCGAAGTCGAGATACTGCTCGACCAGCACGATGGCCATCTCCTTGAGCGAACGCAGATAGCTGATGGCGCGGCCGATGTCCTTGATGATGGACGGCTGGATGCCTTCGGTCGGCTCGTCGAGCAGCAGCAGCCGCGGCCGCATCACCAGCGCCCGCCCGATCGCCAATTGCTGCTGCTGGCCGCCGGAAAGGTCGCCACCGCGGCGGCCGAGCATATTTTTCAGCACCGGAAACAGCGAGAACACATCGTCCGGCACCGAGCGCTTGTCGCGCGCCAGCGGCGCAAAGCCGGTCTCCAGATTTTCCTCGACGGTAAGCAGCGGGAAAATTTCACGCCCCTGCGGCACGATGGCGACGCCATGACGCGCCCGCTCGACGGTCGACATCTTGGTGATATCGCCGCCTTCGAACGTGATCGAGCCGGCGCTCACCGGATGCTGGCCGACGATGGCGCGCAGCAGGCTGGTCTTGCCGACGCCGTTGCGGCCGAGCACGCAGGTGACCTTGCCGGGCTCGGCGGTAAGCGAGATGCCGCGCAGCGCCTGCGCCGCTCCGTAATGGAGGTTGATGTTTTTTACGTCGAGCATCCTCACCGTCCCAGATACACTTCGACGACGCGCTCGTTGGTCGAGACCTGATCGATGGTGCCCTCGGCGAGCACCGAGCCCTCGTGCAGGCAGGTGACGCGCACGCCGAGGTCGCGCACGAAGGTCATGTCGTGCTCGACCACGACCACGGTCTTGTCGCGGTTGATTTCCTTGAGCAGCTCGGCGGTCTGCCGTGTCTCGACGTCGGTCATGCCGGCGACCGGCTCGTCGACCAGCAGCAGTTTCGGCTCCTGCGCCAGCAGCATGCCGATCTCCAGCCACTGCTTCTGCCCGTGCGAGAGGCCGCCGGCGACGCGCGAACGCAGCGGCTTCAGGCGGATGGTGTCGAGAATAGTGTCGATGCGCTCTTCCTGCGGTTTTGTGCTTTCCCACAGCAGCGTCGCCCGCACGCGGCGATCGTTCTTCAGCGCCAGAAGCAGATTGTCCTCGACGGTGTGCATTTCGAACACCGTCGGCTTCTGGAATTTGCGGCCGATGCCGAGCTCGGCGATTTCGGTTTCGTCGAGCTTGGAGAGATCGTAGGCCCCTTCCTCGAAAAAGACGTCGCCGGAGTCAGGCCGGGTCTTGCCGGTGATGACGTCCATCATCGTGGTCTTGCCGGCGCCGTTGGGGCCGATGATGGCGCGCATCTCGCCGGGTTCGACAAGGAACGACAATTCGTTCAGCGCCTTGAAGCCGTCGAACGACACGCTGATGCCGTCGAGATAGAGCAGCGCGGAGGTGGTTTGCTTGCTTTGGTCGTCGAACATTGTGTCCTACTCCGCCGCGTGCGGCGCCGCTTGCCGCGGCTCACCCGGGGCATCGGCGCCTTCCTCGGCTGCGATCGACTTGGCGGCGGCGCGCTGGTCGAGGCCGTATTTCAACGAGCCGATGATGCCGCGCGGCAGCAGCAAGGTGGTGCCGACGAACAGGCCGCCGAGCATGAACAGCCAATAGGGCGCCAGCGTGCCGCTGGTGAAAAAGGTCTTGGCATAGTTGACGACAAAGGCGCCGAGCACCGCCCCGGTGAGCGTGCCGCGGCCGCCGACCGCCACCCAGATCACCGCCTCGATCGAATTGCCCGGCGCGAATTCGCTCGGATTGATGATGCCGACCTGCGGCACATAGAGCGCGCCGGCAACGCCCGCCATGCAGGCCGACAGCGTAAACACGAACAGCTTGTAGGCTTCGACGCGATAGCCGAGGAAGCGCGTCCGCGATTCCGCGTCGCGGATGGCGACGAGCACCTTGCCGTATTTCGAGGTGACGATGCCGCGGCAAATCAAGAAGCCGATTGCCAACGCAAGGCAGGAGATGACCAAGAGCGCGTTGCGTGTACCTTCGGCTTGAACATTGAAGCCGAGGATGTCCTTGAAGTCGGTCAAACCGTTGTTGCCGCCGAAGCCGAAATTGTTGCGGAAGAAGCCGAGCAGCAGCGCATAGGTCATCGCCTGGGTGATGATCGAAAGATAGACGCCGGTGACACGGCTGCGGAATGCGAACCAGCCGAACACGAAGGCGAGCGTCCCCGGTACCAGCACGATCATCAGCGCCGCATAGGCAAAATGCTGGAAGCCGTACCAATAGACCGGCAACTCCGGCCAATTGAGGAACACCATGAAGTCGGGAAGGATCGGGCTGGCATAGACGCCGCGGGTGCCGATCTGCCGCATCAGATACATGCCCATGGCGTAGCCGCCGAGCGCGAAGAAGGCGCCGTGGCCGAGCGAGAGGATGCCGGCATAGCCCCAAATCAGGTCGATGGAGAGCGCCAAGATCCCGTAGCAGATGTATTTGCCGAACAAAGCGACGAAATAGGTGGAGATATGCAGGCTTGAGCTCGGCGGCACCATCAGGTTGAGGACCGGAATGGCAATGGCAAAGGCGCCGAGCAGCACCAGGAACAAGATGGCGCCATGGTCGAGCAGGCGGGTGAGCGGAAACGCCTTCATGCGCGGTCTCGTGTCCCGGATGCGGTGCAGCACGAGCGAAGCGAAGTGGTGCACCGCTGATCCGGGACCATAACAGATACGAAATTCGAGACGATCCCGGGTCTGCAGCGCACCGCTTCGCGCTGCACTGCGCCCGGGAAAAGCCGAAACGTTCGCGGGCGATCCATCATCATGCTTCGATCGCCCGGCCTTTGAGGGCGAACATGCCGCGCGGCCGCTTCTGAATAAACAGGATGATGAAGACAAGGATGGCGATCTTGCCGAGCACCGCACCGGCAAACGGCTCGAGGAACTTGTTGGCGATGCCCAACGTCATCGCGCCGACCAAAGTGCCCCACAGATTGCCGACACCGCCGAACACCACCACCATGAATGAGTCGATGATGTAGCCCTGACCGAGGTTGGGGCTGACATTGTCGATCTGCGACAGTGCGACGCCGGCAATGCCGGCGATGCCCGAGCCGAGCCCGAAGGTGAGCGCGTCGATGCGGGCGGTGCGGATGCCCATCGCCGCCGCCATGCGCCGGTTCTGCGTCACCGCGCGCATTTCCAGGCCGAGCCGTGTGAAGCGCAACATGGCCAGCAGCGCGACGAACACGATGATGGTGAAACAGATGATCCACAGCCGGTTATACGTGATGGTGATGCCGCCGAGATCGAAGGCGCCGCTCATCCATGACGGATTGCCCACTTCCTTGTTGGTCGGGCCGAACACCGAGCGCACCGCCTGCTGCAGGATCAGCGACAGGCCCCAGGTGGCAAGCAGCGTTTCCAGCGGGCGGCCGTAGAGGAAACGGATCACGGTTCGCTCGATCAGGATGCCGACGGCGGCGGCGAAGATGAAGGCGAGCGGGATGGCGATGGCGAGCGAATAGTCAAACAGCGCCGGATTGTGCGAGCGGATCAGGTCCTGCACCACGAACGTCACATAGGCGCCGAGCATGACCATCTCGCCATGCGCCATGTTGATGACGCCCATCACGCCGAAGGTAATGGCGAGGCCGATCGCCGCCAGCAGCAAGACCGAGCCGAGCGAAAGGCCGAACCAGAGATTTTGCACGGTATTCCAGATCGCCAGTATCCTCTGGATTTTCGCGCTGGCGGCCACAGCGGCGAGGTGAACCTCGGCGGGCAGATTCGGCGGCAAGGCGTCGAGCAAGGCCTGCGCATCCTGATCGCCGCGGTTACCGATGACGGCGATGGCGGCAATCTTGTCGGCGGCGCTTGAGTCGGCGGAATTGAGGGTGATGGCGGCGCGCGCTTCGTCCATGACCTTCTTCACGCGCGGATTGGTTTCGGCAGCGAGCGCCTTCTCCAAGGCCGGCAGCGCGTTGGCGTCGCGCGACTTGAACACGGCTTGCGCTGCGTCATAGCGGCGGCCGGGATCGCGCGACATCAAGGTGAGACTGCCGACCGCCGCGTCAAGAATGTTGCGCACGCGGTTGTTGAGGCGGACGTTGTCGATATCGTCGGGGGCTGCGCCGTCTGCCGGCTTGCCGGTGGCGGCATCGAGAAGCTTGCCGTCCTTGGTCTTGATGTAAACTTTTTTCTCTTTCGCGCTGAACATCAGCCGCGAGCCTTGCAAGGCTTCGATCAGCGGCGCCGCCAGAGGATTGCCGCTCGCGGTGACCGCGTTGATCGAATCGATGGTGTCGCTGAATTCGTCGGTGGTGAAGCCGGCCAGCGCGTCCGTGTAGGGATCGGCATGAGCCATGCCCGCAGCAGCAGCAAGCAAGCCGAGGGCGAATACGAGCGCTATGATGCGATCGTAGAAAATACGCATTGCAATCGTTCCCGGCACCATTTTTGTTTTTTGGAGGCGGCGGATTGGTCCGCCGCCTCCGTCGGTGTCATCATCAGTCCCGCGATTGGCATCCCGACGTTAGGACGCCCCGCCGCACTTCTTGGTGACCTTGTTGTAGTTGCCGCACTTGAGCTTGACCCAATCGGACTCCAGGTCTTTCGAGCCGGGCAGATAATCCGACCAGGCATCGCCAGGCACGAGACCTTTCGTCTTCCACACCACGTCGAACTGTCCGTCGCCGCGGATTTCACCGATATAGACGGGCTTGGTGATGTGGTGGTTCGGCAGCAAGGTCGACATGCCACCGGTCAGATTCGGCGCCTGGATGCCGGGCAGCGCGGCGATGACCTTGTCGGCATCGGTCGATTTCACCTTTTCGACCGCCTTCACCCACATGTTGAAGCCGATGTAGTGAGCCTCCATCGGGTCGTTGGTGGTGCGCTTGTCGTTCTTGGTGAACGCATGCCATTCCTTGATGAAGGCCGCGTTCGCCGGGGTCTTGATCGACTCGAAGTAGTTCCAGGCGGCGAGATGGCCGAGCAGCGGCTTGGTGTCGAGGCCGGCGAGCTCTTCTTCGCCGACCGAGAACGCCACGACCGGAATGTCGGTCGCCTTGATGCCCTGGTTTCCGAGCTCCTTGTAGAACGGCACGTTGGCGTCACCGTTGATGGTGGACACCACCGCCGTCTTCTTGCCGGCCGAGCCGAAGGCCTTGATCTTGGTAACTTCGGTCTGCCAGTCGGAGAAGCCGAACGGCGTGTAGTTGATCATGATGTCGTCGGCCGCGACGCCCTTCTGCTTGAGATAGGCCTCGAGGATCTTGTTGGTGGTGCGCGGATAGACGTAGTCGGTGCCTTCCAGCACCCAGCGCTTCACCGAGCCGCCGTCCTTGCTCATCAGATAGTCGACGGCAGGGATCGCCTGCTGGTTCGGCGCGGCGCCGGTGTAGAACACGTTGCGCTCGCTCTCTTCACCCTCGTACTGCACCGGATAGAACAGGATCGAGTTGAGCTCCTTAAACACCGGGAGCACCGACTTGCGCGACACCGAGGTCCAGCAGCCGAACACGACGGCGACCTTGTCCTTGGAGATCAATTCGCGCGCCTTTTCGGCGAACAGCGGCCAGTTCGACGCCGGGTCGACGACCACGGCCTCGAGCTTCTTGCCCAGCAGACCACCCTTCTTATTCTGCTCGTCTATGAGCATTAACATCACGTCTTTCAGCGTGGTTTCGCTGATCGCCATGGTGCCGGAGAGCGAGTGGAGGATGCCTATCTTGATCGTGTCTTCGGCCTTGGCGGGCTGAACGGCCGCCGCGGCCACGAGAGCCAATCCCGCCGCGGCGGAAAGCCACTTGCGGGCATTCGGTCGCGACGCGACCGCTTGAATCGATTTGAGCATGAGCGAAGTCCCCTGCGGTTGACGCGCGCGATTGGTCCCGGCGACTTTTCCGCGCCAGCCGGAATTCGCAAGGGCTGTGCCAAGGCGTCATAAAGCGGCTAAGCCATTGTTTTTATGTATGTATAATTGCAAGCCGGGGTGCCGCCTATTTTTAGGTCAGGACGGCGTGACTAAAAAATAGGCAAACTTGGCTTTTTATTCGCCAGACATGCCAGCCAAAAACGTGACTACCAAAACTCGTCAAAACTGAGCTTGCGCGGGGTCAGTCCCTGTTGGGCGGCGTAAGAGGCCAGCAATTCAAGGCAAGGCCGGTTGGCTTCCTTGCCGAAGGGCGCCGGGTCGGGCTCGCCGGCAGCCGGCTGTGCGGCCGCCGCCCGACCCGCCTGCAGCAGCCGGTAGAGTTCGGCGACCGCCTGCGGCTTCGACCGCGCCAATTCGTCCGTCACCACCACCATGTGATTGACCGGCATCAGGCCGTGCTTGGCGTACCAGGTCTTCGCCGCCGCCTCGGGATCGGCAATGACGCTCTGCAGCTGCGGTTCTTTCGGCATTGCCGCCCCATAGATCGCGGCATCGAGTTCGCCCTTGATCAGCATTTGCGTCATGTCCTGATCCGGGCGCGCGCGGAGGACGCCGGGCGGGTCCTTGGCCTCGGCGACGTGGCCGTCCTCGAACGTCACCCACTGCACACGGCGCAGATCGACGCCATAGTCGTTTTCCAGAATGCCGCGAATCCACGCACCTGTCGTCTGGCTGTAAGAGCGCACACCGACACGGCGGCCAGGCAGGTCCGACGGCGCGATTTTGCCGCGCTCGGCGTTGAACAGCATGGTGTGGTGCTGGAACCGCGCCAGCATCGCCGCCGGCAGCAAAGTCAGGCCTTTATTGTAGGCCTTGGCCTGCAGATAGGTGACCAGCGCCATTTCGCTTGCGTCGTAGGCATGCTCGCGCACCATCGGCTTGAACGCCGTGTGCATGGGTTTCACCTCGACAAAATCAAGTTTCAGCGCCGGCGAACGGATCTCCCCGCGCTTGAGCGGCAGCGTGTGCGGATAGTCGCCGATGGCGATGCGAAGCGTGGTAATGGCGTCGTTCATATTGTGAGAAAGCTCTTTTGCACCGCGGGAGATTGCCGTCAGGCCCCGGCAACGGCCTTAGCCTAACCCGCGCGAGCAAAAAGGGAAGCGCTGAGGCCGGAACCGATAACGCGGTCACACTAGTTCATGTGCGGGCCCGGCCCGCCGGCTGCCTCGAGCACGGCCGCGCGCCATTCTCGCTTGATCGGCAGGATCGGCGGCATCGGCGCAACGTCCGGCTCCGCCGTCGGCGCCGCGACCGACTGAATGTTCTCGGATTGCGCGCCTTTGCGCATGAACAGATTGTAGATCAGCCACTGCGCGCGACGCCGTTTGCCGTGCAAGGGAAAACGGCTGGCGATCGACGCGGCTGAGTAGAAATTTTCATAGGCGCCGCTTTGGCCGAGGCGGAGCTCGTCGCCCGACATCTGCGCCGGGCGATAAACGACATGACCCTGGTCGTACATCGTCCAGTCGAAGGACACGATGCGGTTGGCCTTCTTCATCTCGTACCAAGTGAGCGTGCCGGGATAAGGCGTCAGCGTCGAATAGGCGCAGGCGTCGTAGTTGGCGCCGATATTGAAGTTGACCGTTTGCTCGAACACCGAGGCGTCGTCGCCATCGAAGCCGAACATGAACAGGCCAAACACCATGATGCCGTAGGAATGCACCTTCTCGACCAGAGCGGCGAAAGTCTCCGGCCGATTGACGTGCTTGTGCACACTCTTGAGCGTGTCGCGCGAGATCGATTCAAAGCCGATGCTCAGCAGCGTGCAGCCGCTTTCGGCGGCGAGCGCGAGCATGCGGTCGTCCTGCGCCAGCTTGGAGGTGACGCCGGCCTGCCAATGGATGCCGCGCCCCTTCAAGGCCCGCATGACTTCCATCGGCCGCTCGGCGGTACCAAAAAAATCGGCGTCATTGATTGAAATGGTGCGCGCGCCGCAATTCTCCATCTCATGGATGACTTCATCGACCGGCCGATAGCGGAATTTCAAGCCGTTCATCAGCGGCTCGGCACAGAAGGTGCAGCCCTGGTGGCAGCCGCGCGAGGTCTGCACAAACGTCTTGTTCACGTAACGGTGCTTTTTCAGCAGGTCGTAACGCGGCATCGGCACGCCGACCATCGGATGCAAGCTGTCGGACTTGTAGGTCCCGCGCATCGTGCCGTCTTCGAGATCGTCGAGCAGCCTGCCGATCACCAGTTCGACTTCGCCGATGACAACGGCATCGGCGTGCTGCAGCGCCTCCTGCGGCATGAAGCTCGGATGCACGCCGCCCATGACCACGGGCACGCCCCTGGCGCGGAATTGGTCGGCGATTTCGTAGCCGCGATTGACGTAACTGGTCATTGCGGAAATGCCGACGAGATCGGCTTTCAGCTCGAAATCGATGGTTTCGATATTCTCGTCGGTGAGGACGACCTCGTATTTGTCGCGGGGAATCGACGCAGCGACCGCGAGCAGCCCCGCCAAAGGCGAGTAGAGCGCGCGGTTCATATAGAGCGGCCGGGTGGTGAGCGAATCCGTTTTCGGATTGATGAGATGGATGACGCGCGAGCGCACAGTTCTCCCCCTTGCCAGGTTGCGCCTAAACGCTAAACACCCGAACCCAATAAGGGGTTCCGCCTGGATCAAATAAATCCTTTGTCACCACCTCCCTACGCCTTGCTAGGCGGCGGGAGAATGATGGAATGTCAGGCACATGACACGCGATATGCCGGGGGCGCGGTCAGCGACATGAGCACGGACGCCAGGAGCTTCGACGTCGCCGTGGTCGGCTGCGGCATTGCCGGCCTGTCGGCGGCGGCGACCGCAATGCAGGCCGGCGCCCGCGTCGCCATTCTCGAGCGGTCGGTCAAGGACGAGCGCGGCGGCAATACGCGCTGGACCGAAGCGCTTCTGCGCATGAAAAGCGAGGCGGAGGTCTCCGACGATTTCGAGGCGCATTTCGCGCGCAATGCCGGGCACTATCTCGACCCCGAACTGATCGCGGAGACCGCGCGCGATTGGGAGAACTGGTCCTCGATCGTCAAGACGCTCGGTTTTACCGATCCCGAGGTCATCACGACATTCGCCTCATCCGTTGGTCCGACCGTCCTCTGGCTGAAAAGCTTCGGAGTAAAATTCGATTTTCTGCCGACCTATTTCATCACCGCCTGCCAGCCGCGCATGGCGCCGATCGGCGGCGGCCTTGCCTTGGTCGAAGCGCTCGCGACCTGGTGCGAGAAAAATGGCGCGCAGTTTTTCTATCAGACCACCGCGCGCGAACTGATCCAGAACGAAAACGGCGCGGTGGTCGGCCTGCGCGGTTTCGGACCGGCGAATAAGCCGGTCGAACTGCGCGCGAATTCGACCGTCCTCGCCAGCGGCGGCTTCGAGGGCAATCCGGAAATGCTCACACACTATCTCGGGCCGCGCGCCCGCTACATCCGCCCGGTGGCGCGTGGCGGCTATTACAACAAGGGCGAAGGCATCCGCATGGCGCTCGCCATCGGCGCCGCCGCCTGCGGCGATTACGGCAGTTTCCACGCCGAGCCGCTCGATCCGCGCTCCGGCGCCACCGAACCGGTGATCATGGTTTTCAACTACGGCATTCTGGTCAACAAAAACGGACAGCGCTTCGTCAACGAAGCGCCGGCGACGGTCGATGCCACCTACGAAGCGATCACGCGGGTGATTTTCGAGCAACCCGAGGGTATCGCCTATTGCATTCTCGATTCCCGCATCGACGACGTGCCCAACTGGAAACGCTCGGTGCGCACCGATCAACCCGCCATCGCGGCCGGAAGCTTGCCGGAACTGGCGGGCAAGCTCGGCATCGATGCGCGCGAGCTTGCCGCGACCGTCGAGGCCTATAACGCCGCCTGCCCTTCCGGAACATTCAAGCCGCTCGAGCTCGACGGCTTGGCGACGCAGGCCGGCTACGCGCCGCGCAAGACGAACTGGGCACGGCGGATCGAGAAACCGCCGTTTCTCGCCTTCCCGATCATCTGCGGCAATTGCTTCACCTTCGGCGGGCTGAAAGTCGATACCGCGGCGCGTGTGCTCAATGCCGACGGCGGCGTCATCCCGGGTCTTTATGCCGCCGGCGAGACCATCGGCCTCTATTACGGCACCTATGCCGGTGCGACCTCGGTGCTGCGCGGCGCCGTGTTTGGGCGCATCGCCGGCGCGCACGCGGCCAGACAAAAAGCGCCGTAATCGCCCCTCGCCGCCCGCCCGCAAACCCGTTAGGCTGCAAGGATCGCGCGGGCACAACGGGGAATCACATGCAACGCCTTGAGTTGATAGCGTTATTTGCCGGCGCAGCCCTGCTCGCAGCGCCCTTGTCGGCCGGCATTGCCGCCACGGTGGAAACGCCGAAAACCGAAAGCGCGCAAATATTCCTCGGCCCCGCCGTGATCGGGTCCAATTACAAGGTCAAGCCGCGCGTGCGCAGCGACGGCTTGATGCGCCTGTTCGACGTCGAAACACCCTACGGGAATTTTCAATTCGCCGGCGTCGAGTTCACCAAGATGCGCTTGCGCGAGCTCGATGCGGTCGCCGCGCTGGAGAAGATGTCGCAGTCCGACCGCTTCATGGGCGCGCTCGGCCGCGCTGCCTTCGCTCCGATTCAATTCGGCGCCAATCTCATCACCAACCCTGTCGACACCATCAACCGCTCGATGAGCGGCGTCGCCAATATGTTCGATCGCGGCGTCGCCGGACTGGCCAATACCCGCGCGGACCGCGACTCGCTGGTCGAGAGCCTGCTCGGCGTCAGCGACACGCAGCGCCAGCTCGCGGTGGAACTGGGCGTCGATCCGTACACGGATTTTCCGCCGCTCGCCGAAAGGCTCAAGCAGATGGCGAGCGCCATGGCCAGCGGCGGCCTGCCGGTCAAGGCCGGGCTCGCGCTGATCCCCGGCGGCGTCGGCATCGCCGTCTCCTCGGTCTCCAGCGTCGACAGCGCCAAGGACACCCTGCGCAGCAAGACGGCGGCGCAACTCATTGCCGAGACGCGCGGCATCCTGCAATCGCTCGACGTGCCGCCAGAATCGATCGACAGCCTGGTCGAGAACCGCAATTATACACCCGCCGACCTGATCATCATGGCACGCGCGCTGGCGAAGCTCGGTGCAGCCAATACCACCGCGCTTATCGATGACGCAGCGAAGGCCAACACCCGCGACCTCGCCTTTTATGAACGCCGGCTTGTCGAGCTGATGGCAGCGCGCAGTGCACAACTGGGTGGCCTTGTTTCCTTCACGACCATTGCCGGCCACCTTGTTAACATTGAGCGCAACGGCAACGTCGTCGCGGTTTATCCCTTGGACGACCTTTCCTGGTCTGAGACCCCACGGCGTTCCATCACCAAGGCGACAGCTGAATTGCGGCGAGAACGTCCGCACGATCATCCGATCTTCGCCACCACCGGCGCGGTGACGCCGATGGCGTCGAGTGAAATGAAAAAGCTCGGCTGGCGTATCGTCGAGATCAAGCCGCTGCCCTGATCGGGGCCCGCTACGAACTCAGCACGATGCCTGGGCGGAACTTGACCAAGGCAACGATACCGAGCACCACGAGGATCAGCAGCGCGACGCTTTGCGCCACGACGAATTCCATATTTTGCGGGTCGGGGAACGGCGGGCCGACCTGCGGCGCGTGCGGGTTCAGGAACGCGATCTTCTCGAAGCTCTGCACGATCAGCACCAGGATATTGGCTTGCAGCGCTGCGATCGCGGTAATGACGTAGATCCAGCGCCAGGCGCCGGCGAGGTGCTTGACGTACAGCGCGATCAGCGCAATCGCCAAGACAATCAGCGAATAGATGCCGGTGCCGAGCGCCGGCGTGAAGCCATGGATCGGGAAGAAAAATCCGGTGACGCTGGTGAGGATCGTCGTGACCAGGAACAGCGCGGTCCAGCCGGGCAAGCGGTGCGAGCCGGGCATGCCGAAGACGACGATGATGCCGCTGGCAATGGCAATCAAGCTGATGATGACATGCAGAGTCGTGAATGTCGGCAAGTGACATCCCAAGAACCATGACAATCCCCCGTGTGCGCCAATCGTGTGAGCAACGATGCTACGCCGCGTGACGGCGCGGCGCCAGATTTTGCCAATCACATTCTCGCAATGCCGTCACAATTCCGACGCCGCAACAAATAACCGTCGCGCGCCGCGCATGTCGAGAAAAATCCCCCGTGGCGTATGCGTCACGCGCAGGACCACCGTGTCACAATGCGCGCAGCGAAACACCGCACCCATCGCCGCGGCAAAGACGCGGATCGCGCCGACCGCGGCAACGGCGCCGCAGCCGTCGCAGGTGATTTCCGCCGCGGTCACCTCGGGCGCGAACAATTCGCGCAGCAGGCCGCCTTCGGCATTGCCGTCGAGCGGCGCGGCGCTGTTTTGCTGGTCATTCATGGCGAACCCCCTGTTGGGCCGAAACCGCTCGGTCTTGATCAGGTTCGGTGCGTGGCCGATGTCGCGCAGCGCGCTCGCCGCGGCTTCGACCAGCGGCGTCGGCCCGCAAATGAAAATGCGCGGACGCGCGCCGAGCGGGAAGCCAACCGCTTCCAGCATGGCCCGGTCGATGCGGCGGGAAAAGCCGTCCCAGCCCGGCGGCTGCATTCTCGTCAGCGTGTGTGCGACCTTCACGCCATCTTGCCCGCCCAGGCGCTCGAGCTCGGCGCGATAGATGATGTCGTCGGCAGTGCGCGAGGAATAGAGCAGCGTCGCCGGCGCTCGTGCCATTGGCCGCGGCGCGGTGACGCAGCATCGCCATCAGCGGCACCACGCCGGAACCGCCGGCGACGAGGAACAGCGGGCCGTCGAGCGCCGTGGTCCAGACGAAATAGCCGCCGATCGGCCCGCGCAATTCGAAAGCGTCGCCGGCGCGCGCCTCGCCGGCAAGGTAAGGCGAGACTTCGCCTTCGGCGATGCGCTCGATGGTCAAGATGATGCCTTTTGCTTCCGGCGCCGAGGCGATCGAATAGCTGCGCTGCGCCTGGTAGCCGTCCTCGCCGGTCAAGCGCACATCGACGTGCTGGCCGGCGCGGTGACCGGGCCAATCGGGCACGTCGAGCACGAGGCTCCGCACGCGCGGCGTCTCCTCGATCACCTCGCGCACCGTCGCCGTCATCCATTGCAGGCGTTGTGCCGCGGGTTTTATCAGCGTCAGCATGTTTGCTCGCGCATGATCTTGTCCGAAAACCGGCTCCCGTTTTTCGGGATCATGCGCCTAATCACCGTCATAACGCTGCTCGCGCCACGGATCGCCATAGCTGTGATAGCCGAGCTCTTCCCAGAAGCCGCGCTGGTCGTGATCGAGGAATTGCAGCTTGCGCACCCATTTCGCGCTCTTCCAGAAATAAAGATGCGGCACCAGAAGCCGCGCCGGACCGCCATGTTCGGGATCGAGCGGCTCGCCTTCAAAGTGCGTGGCAATCATCGCCTTGCCGTCGAGCAGGTCTTCGGACGGCAGATTGGTGGTGTAGCCGCCATCGGAATGCGCGAGCACAAAGGGCCCGGGCGGTTCGGAGAGGCCGGCGGCGTCAAGCAACGTGTCGATCGAGACGCCGCGCCAATGGGTGTCGAGCTTCGACCAGGTGGTGACGCAGTGGATGTCGACCGTCAGTTCGGTCTGCGGCAGCGCCTCGAATTCGTGCCAGCTCCACTCGCCGATCGGCGACTGGCCATCCTCCAGCGAAAAGCGCCAGGTGGTGAGGTCCGCTTCCGGCGTCGGCCCAGCCGAGAGCACGGGGAAATCGGAGACAAGATGCTGGCCCGGCGGAATGCGCGCGCTTTGCCCGCCGCGTCCGCGCCCGCGAAAACCGCGTGAGATCGGAGGATCGCTCATGACACTTGGCACCGCTGCGTCGATGGCGCGGCCGAGTGTCGCGTGCGTTTAAGACAAAGACAATACGGCCTTACGCCGCTTCAGTGGTCCGCCCGGCTCCACGGCGCCAGGCGCCGCTCGACCCATTTAAGCCCCGCGGTCAGCGACACGCCGAGGATCATCAGCACGATGACCGGGACGAAGGTCTTGTCCATCTCGAAGACGTTGGCGTAGCGGGTGATCATGAAGCCGAGGCCGGAGATGGTGGTGTAGAACTCGGCGATGATCATGCCGACCAGCCCGCGCCCGATGGCCAGCCGCACGCCGGCGGCGATATAGGGCACCGCGAAGGGCAACAGCACGTCCTGCCACATCCGCCACTCGTTGGAGCGGAACGAGCGCGCCACCTCGATCATGTTCTTGTCGCACTCGCGCACGCCTTGATAGGTGTTGATCAGGATCGGAAACACCGCGAACAAGAACACGACGATGATCTTGGCCTTCAGGTAGATGCCGAACCACAGCACCAGGATCGGCACCAGCGCCACCAGCGGGGTGGCGTAGAATGCATTGATCGGCAGATCGAGCGCCCAATCGAGCCAGCGCACGCGCGCCATCAGCACCGCCAGTGGAATGCCGACCACGATGGCGAAGAACAGGCCGTAGAACATGACCTCCAGGCTCTGTGCCAGATAATACGGCAGGTCGCCGGACACGGTCAGTTCGTAGAAGGCGACGGCGATCTTGGAGGGGTAAGAAAAGAAGATCGGATTGACGAACGGCCCGGTAACTTCCCAGACGATCAGGATCAGCGCGACAAAGCCGTAGCGGAACAGCGCCTTGCGCTCCCACCACGGCGCCTTATTGACCGCTGCGTCGCCAGCGGCTTGGCGGCGACCGCGCCGGTATGGACTTCATTGGCGACGCTCAATGCGCACCCTCCACAGCCGGCAGGTCCGCTCCGCGCCCGCCCATCCGATCAGGCGGACAAGCGGACGCGGCTATCGTTAAAAAGCCGCGGTCGGACATACCGGCCCTTTCCATTCGCCGAGCTGGTCAATCGCCTTCTTGCCGAACTGCAGGTCGACGACGTCCTCGTATTTCGGCGTCTTGCCTTCCTTGATGTTGCCGACCTTGGTCATCAGATCGGCGGTGAAGGTGTAGCGTTCGGGGCCGAGCCCGGTGTTGGCATCCCAGATGCAGTTCTTCACCATGAAGTCGTAGGTATCCGAGATGATCTTTTCCGGATAGCCGGTGAACTTGACCAGGATCGGCATCACCTTGGCCTTGTCGGTGTACATGACGCGCATCGCCTCGATATTGGCTTTGACGAAGGCTTCCAGCGCCGCGGGCTTGTCGGCGATCGTCTTTTCGGTCGCCACCGCAGGCGTATAGAGCGTCTTCGGCTGCACGTTCCCACATGCGGGCGATGGCGTGCAGCGTCGGCACCTTGCTCTTTGGCCAGCATCTCCTGCTCGACATGGAGGATGGCGGTGTCGACCTGATCGGCGACCAGCGCCGGCACGTCCTCGGATGGCGATGGTGACGAAGTTGACGTCCTTGGGATCGATCTTGGCGGCCTTGAGCACGCTGCGGCTCAGAAGATCGGCGAAGCCGCCGGGCTGCTGGATGCCGATGCGCTTGCCCTTGAGATCGGCCATGTCCTTGACGTTGTCGCGCACGATCATCGAGGCTTCGAACTTGTTCGAGTTGGCGAGGATGACCTTGACCGCCGCGCCGTTGGAGCGGCCGATGATGGTCACCGCGCCCGGCGACATGCCGACGTCGATATTGCCGGCAAGCATGGCGCGGAACACCTTGACGCCGTCCTCGAGCTGCACGGTTTCGACCTCGACGCCGTATTTCTTGTAAAGGCCGAGATCTCGCGCGCGACGATCACCGGCATGTGCACGACGTTCGGCGGCGTCGTCGGCAGGCCGACAACAAGTTTATTCGGCTTGCGCCTGCGCGCCGCAGATTAGCGCCAGCGAGGCAGCAGCAAGGGCCGCCAATATCGCGAAAAATCTTGCACATGTCATCCTCCCATAACTTTTTTGTAGCGGCCGCTAGCTTGAACCGAGCGGCGCGTTCCCACTGATCGTGGGATTGTGCCCGATCACACCCCTAAAAACAACGATGCGGCCGGCTTAATCCCTGACAGTCCGCTCCGATTTCGCCTTTGACGGCCTACGGGCGGCCGTGCCTTTATACCGGCCGCAAACGCACCAGTGAGTAAGGACCTTGCAGCCGGAACCCAATCTCGACATCGCCCATCTCGGGCATCTTGAACTGCTGACGCCGACCTTCGACAAGAGCGCGCGCTTTTTCATCGACGTCATGGGCATGACCCAGAGCGGCGCCCAAGGGCGACAGCATCTACCTGCGCGGCTACGACGACTACGAGCGCTATTCGCTCAAGCTCACCGCGTCGAAGTCAAACGGCATGGGCCACGTCGCCTACCGCACGCGCTCGGAACAGGCGCTCGACCGCCGCGCCATGGCGCTCAAGGGCTCGGGTTTCGACGTCGGCTGGACCGACGGCGATCTCGGCCAGGGCAAGACCTTCGTCTGCAAGGACCCCGACGGCCATGTCATCGAGCTTTATTACGACACCGAATGGTACGACCCGCCGCCGGACCAGAAGCCGGCGCTGAAGAACCAGGCACAGCGCTTTCCGGCGCGCGGCTGCAATGTTCGCCGCATCGATCACTGGAACGGTCTCGCCGCCGACATCAGCGGCTGCCGCAAATTTTTCGAGGACTATCTCGGCTTCCGTCTCACCGAGCGCATCGTCATGAACGACGGCAGCGAGGCCGGCATCTGGCTGACGGCGACCAACAAGAGCTACGACTTCGCCTATACCCGCGACGCGACCGGCGCCAAGGGCCGCTTCCACCACGTCACCTACGCACTCAATTCACGCGAGGAGGTGCTGCTCGCCGCCGACATCTTTCTCGAGAACGGCGTATTCATCGAGACCGGCCCGCACAAGCACGCGATCCAGCAGACCTTCTTTCTTTATGTCTATGAGCCCGGCGGCAACCGGGTCGAGGTGGCCAATGCCGGCGCGCATCTGATCCTGGCGCCGGACTGGAGGCCGATCACCTGGACCGAAGAAGAGCGCAAGAAGGGCCAGGCCTGGGGCTTGAAGACGATCGAGTCGTTCCACACCCACGGCACGCCGGTGGTCGCGGCCGCGCGCAAGTGAGCGTGAGGTCCGACGATCCTTTGCATGCCGACCACGCGCTGGTCGCTGCGATGGCCAAGGGCGACAGCAAGGCCGCGGCGGACCTGCTCGATGCCGACTTCGTCTGGATCGACGCCCATGGCCGCGAAACCAGAGACTTCGGCAAGCCACTGCTCGGCGACGAAGCCCGGCTCACTCCGATCGTGCACCGCTACGAGGAGGCGGCAACCGTCGTCGCCGAGCGCGGCAAGCTGTTCGTGTTGCGCATCTGGGTGAAACGCGCGGCTGGCTGGCGCTGCCTCGTCTACCACGAGGTGTCGCAGGAATTGCCGGCGTCGCCGCACGGGCCCGCGCGCCGCGACCACGACAATCCCGCGCGCGTCATTCCCTACCGCCCGCGCGACGAACACGAGCGCGACGCGATGGCCTCCTGGCAGCGGCTGGAACAGGCGGTGATCGACCACGACGCCGAGACCTGGGCAAATCACGTGGCCGACGAATTCCTGGTGCTCGGCCCGACGCGGCGCCACGGCAAGGCCGACCGCAAGGCGGTGCTCGAGGAACAGAAGCGCAAGGACTACGCCGTCGGCACCCTCCCCGTTGGTCTCCGCCAAGCTGCACGGCGTCAAGGACGCGATGGTGATGCGCTGCCAGCACCAGCCGTTTCACGGCAAGGCGGCGCAGGTGAGCCGCCTGTTCGTCAAGCGCGACGGCCAATGGCTGATGGCGGTAAGCTTCCAGACCACCGAGCAGGACGCGCTGGTAAAGACGATCTGATATGATGCATCCATGAACCGCCGTAATACTCCGCGCATCTCCTTCATCGGCTTCGGCGAGGCCGGCCAGGCGATCGCCTCCGGCCTGCGCGACACCGGCATCGAACGCATCGCCGCCTGGGATATTCTGTTTCCGCTCGCCGACGGCGAGCGCGCTGCGCGCGGCCGGACAAGGCATGGGCGTGCGCCTGGCGGGCTCGGCTGCCGACGCGGTGCGCGACACCGACATGATCATCGCCGCTGTGACCGCCGCATCAAGCGTCGATGCCGCGCGCTCGGTCAAGCCGCATCTGACCGGCCAGCCCTATTACCTCGACATCAATTCGGTCTCGCCCGGCCGCAAGCAGGAGACCGAGCGGCTGCTGGGCGAGGCCGCGCGCTATGTGGACGTCGCGGTGATCGCCGCCATTCATCCGGCGCGGCATAAGACGCCGATGCTGACCGCCGGGCCGCACGCGCAGACCATCGCGCCGCTGCTGGCCGAGCTCGACATGCGCGCTTCGATCGTTGGGACGGACACCGGCGACGCTGCCGCGATCAAGATGATCCGCAGCGTGCTGATCAAGGGCATCGAGGCGCTGACGCTCGAATGTTTCCTCGCCGCCGCGCGCGCCGGCGTGCTCGATGAAGTCACCGCGTCATTGAAGAACAATTATCCCGGCGTCGATTGGGCGAAGATGTCGGAATACAACCTCGAACGCATGGCCAATCACGGCGAGCGCCGCGCCGCGGAGATGGAAGAGTCGGCGGCAACGCTGCGCGAGCTCGGCCTTACGCCGCTGATGGTCGACGCGACCGTCACGCGCCAGCGCGAGATGGGCGCCATCGGCAAGAACGACAGCGTGCGCGCGACGCTCGACAGCGGCCGCGCCGCCATGCTCGACGCCATCAGCGCGGCGGCAAAGGACCGCGGCTAGCGCTGCCGGGCCCGCGGCCGGCTATTTCTTGCGCGGCGGTATCTGCAGCAGCTCGGCGAGCTGCGCCTTGGTCAGCGGCTGCTCGAGGAATTTCAGCTTCACCGCGTCCTTGATCGCGCCGTCGAGATCCTTGAACTCGTCGGTCTGCAGCGCTTCCTTCGGCTGGAATTTTTCCATCAATTCCTTCAGCAGCTCGACCGGCTTGTGCATCTTCTGCGAATACATGTCGATCGCCTTGGGATCGGAGTACATCCAGTCCACCGCCTCGCGATAGGCGTCCATGAAGCGCATGATGGCGTCGTGCTTGGTCTTGAGCGCATTGGCGTTGACGATCAGCGTGCGCACCGTCTGCCCGCGCAGCGACGGCACATCGCTGCCATGGGCGACGATGCGGATCTTGCCTTCCTTGATCTCCTGCAGGCCAAATGGCGGCGCCGCCCAGCCGATATCGACCTGGCCGGACATCACCGCGGTCAGCGTCGCCGCGGGGCCGCCGGTCGCTGTCGGCTTTGCCTTGGCGCCCAGCTCCTGCGTGAAAGCGACGACGATGTTGTTCGAGCTCGAGCCGTTGGTCGAATAGGCGATGGTGTTGTCCGGCGCCGCGTCCTTCAGGCTTTTGATCTTGGAATCGGATTTCACGTACCAGTAGAGATCGCCGGTGCCGGTGAACATCGGCGCCAGGACGCGCACCGGCGCGCCTTTGGAGAAGGCGCGGAATGCGCCGGCGGCACCGACGCCGGCGCCGATATCGGCTGAGCCGGAGATCACCGCCTGCAAGGTTTCACCCGCTCCTTGCGTGCCGGTATTTTCCAGCACCAGGCCATGTTTCTTGAAAATGCCGGCGTCCTGCCCGAGCGTGGGCGCCTGATTTTCCCAGTTATTGATCTGGCCGATGACGAGCTTGAGCGTGTCCTCGGCGGACGCCGGGCCCGCCGCGAGCGTAAGCGGCGCGACCAGCGCCACCGCGCCGATAAGTGTCCTGATGGTCTTCATCTTGTTCCTCCCTGGTATTTTTTATCGTTTGAGCTTGGGCAGCATTCAACACCGAGAGCGGCCCACTGAAAAGCCCGATGTGTCAGCGACGGCGGGCGCCGCGGCGGCGCGGCTTTGTCGCAGCCTTCGCGGAGCCTGCTCTTGCCGCTTTCGGCGCTGCGCCGGCTTTGGCGACGCGCAGGGCCCAGTAGTCCCAGGAACGGGTCAGCGCCGTCGTCTTTTTCGGTATCTCGCCCGCAAGCTGCGTTTCGCCTTGCGAAAGAATGTCGATGTCGTCGATCGACATGGCGCGCACCTGCTGTTCGGCATTGCGGCAGGTCTGGATCGCCCTGTAGACGCAGTCGCGCACGCTCAACCCGGCGACGGTCACGCCGTGCCGGTTCATGAGCACCAGCCAGTGACTGCCGAGGGCGCGCGCCAGCGAAGCGCCCTCCTCCGGTTTGACCACCAGCATATTGGTATCGCCGAACTCTTTGCGCTGATCCCACCAGGGCGGCTTGAAGCCGCCGACCGCGCCCATGTGGGTGATCGGCACATAGTCGATCCGCGTCGCAATCAGCGGCAGGAAGGACGGCGAATGGTGATGGCAGACCGACATCACGTCCGGCCGTGCCTTGTAGATTTCGCCGTGAATGACGCGCTCGGAATATTGCGCCACGCCGGGTTCACGGATGGGCTGCGAGTCGAGGTCGTATTCGATCAGGCCTTCGGCTGTCACCATGTCGGGCGCGCTCGAGCGCGAGAGGAAATAACGATGCGGATTGTCCGGATGACGCATGCTGACATGACCGAGCGTGTCGACCACGCCCTCGTTGGCGGCGATCCTGTTGGCGAGCGCCAGTTCGGCGCGGACTTCGGAAAGTTTGCTGGGCACTGACGCTTCCTCTTGCGGTTTTTTCGTTCTATCCGGCACTCATAAGACGTTGCGGCGTCGGGGTCGAGAAATCGCTTAGACGCCTCAATAGTGCGCCGATTTCCGGATTCGGGCTGCGGAGGGCCTCCTTCCGCGGCCCTTTTTCATCGTTTGCGGCGATCCGACGCGCAGCCGGCGCAATCGCGCCTTTACAATCAGGTGCAAAATCGAAAAAATGCAGGCAGTGGCACCACTTATATGGTTATCGGGGCGTTAACACATGCAATATCTGTACAATGCGTTTTGCGGTGCCTTGCTTGTCCTCGGCCTGGCCGGCGCCGCGCCGGAACCGGTTTTCGCCGGCGGCTATCACTGGGACACTGCCTGCAACTGCCGGCGCCCTGATTCCCAATACACGGTCCGCCACTACGTCCGCCTGGCGCCGCGCGTCGTCACTCACCAGCGCGTCGTCGACCGGACGCAGGTGGTGCGCGGCAATACGCGGCTCATTCAGGAAAACCGCGTGATCGTGCATGTGCGCCCGGTAATCCATCGCGAAGTCGTCGTCCATCGCACCAACACCATTGTCAGGGACGTGGTGCTGCACAGGGTCAACACCATCGCCAGGTTCCACGAAGAGCCTCGCTACGAGGTGGTGAACCGCTATGTGGGCGGATCCGTGCGCCACGTCACCGAGTATCGCAATGTCCGCGGCGTGAACTGCAATTGCGGCGAACGGGTCTCCTATCGCGACTGAATCGCGAAACCGCTAGGGGCTGGGCTGGCCGCCTCGCCGGAATACCGGCGGGGCGGTTTTTATTGGATCGGCTATAATGTCGCGCGGAGCGACCTGGCCAACGGACGGGAACTCAGGATGAGCGGGCGCATTTCGCGGAGCGGGCGGCTTTTGGCCGCGGCGCTGGCCATCGGCCTGAGCCTGCCGGCGCTCGCACAAGCGCCGGCGCCGGACGTGACCATCGCGCTGACGCTGCCGCGGGATTTGTCACCCTGGGGCATGTTCATGTCCGCCGACGTTGTGGTCAAAGTGGTGATGATCGGGCTCGCCGTCGCCTCGGTGCTGACCTGGACGATCTGGTTCGCCAAGGCGATTGAACTGCTGTCGGCGCGACGCCGTTTGCGTCAAGCGATCGCGGCGCTCGCTGAGGCGCGCTCGCTAACCGACGCCGTCGCGCAGCTTCCCAAAGGCGACAGCGGCGCGGCCGCGCTGCTGCACGCCGCGGAAGACCGAATTGCGGCTCTCCGCCGGCGCCATCGAGCCGACCGGCGTCAAGGAACGCATCGCCTCGCGGCTGGAACGGCTGGAAGCAGCCGCCGGGCGGCAGATGATCCGCGGCACCGGCCTGCTGGCCACCGTCGGCGCCACCGCGCCCTTCGTCGGCCTGTTCGGCACGGTATGGGGGATCATGAACAGCTTCATCGGCATTTCCCGGCAGCACACCACCAATCTCGCTGTGGTGGCGCCGGGCATTGCCGAAGCGCTGCTGGCAACCGCGCTGGGGCTGGTGGCGGCCATCCCCGCGGTGGTGATGTACAACATGTTTTCGCGCTGGATCGCCGGCTATCGCGCACTGCATGCCGACGCTGCCGCCGAAATCCTGCGCCTGGTCAGCCGCGATCTCGACCGTGGCGCCTTCGACTATATTGATGCCCGCCGTGCCGCGGCGGCCGAGTAGACCATGAGCATCCGCCTCGAACATGGCGACGACGCTTCGGCGAATTGCACGAGATCAATGTCACGCCGTTCATCGACGTGATGCTGGTGCTGCTGATCATTTTCATGATCGCGGCGCCGCTGGCGACGGTGGACATTGCGGTCAACCTGCCCACGTCGAATGCCGAACAGCAGCCGCGCCCGGACAAGCCGTTGACGCTGACGCTGAAATCGGATTTGAGCGTGACGCTCGACAATGATCACGGTTTCCCGCGGCGCGCTTGCTGCCGCGCTCGACCGGGCGACCGGCGGCGACAAGGAGCAGCGCGTGTTTCTGCGCGCCGACAAGACCGTGTCTTATGGTGAGTTGATGGCGCTGATGGACGAATTGCGCGGCGCCGGTTATCTGCACGTGGCACTGGTCGCGCTCGATGCCGGGCAGACGCAATGACCGCCGCTGGCAATAAATCGGTTCTGCTGTGGAGCTGCCTGCTTCGCGCTTGCGCTTTGCGTTCACGGCGCCGGCGCCGCGGCGCTGCTGGCGCATTGGAACGCGAGTGCCGATGCGGTGGCCAATGCGCCGGTGATCACGGTCGATCTCGCGCCGCTGCCGGTTGCGCCTGACACCAAGCCAGCGGAATTCGCCGCCGGGCCCGCAGCAGAGCGAAGTACAACCGGAGCCCAACGCCGAGCCCGACCCGGTCAAACCCGTGGAGAAAGTCGAGCTGCCGCCGCAGCCGCAGCTGGAGGTGTTGCTGGCGGTAACGCCGCCGCCGAAGCCCGTCGAAAAACCGGAACAGAAAAAGCCGAAACAGCTGCACGCAAGCCTTGCCAGCGCGCCGGCAAATGCCGAGCAGAAGGCGCAGCGTCCCGCGGCGCCGGCGCCGGGCGCCAGTTCGCGCGATGCCGACGCTTTGCCGAACTGGAAGTCGCTGCTGGTCGCTACGCTCGAACGCAACAAGCGCTATCCATCCGACGCCGCGGCGCGCGGCGAACACGGCACCGCCGAGCTTGCCTTCAGCGTCGACCGCCACGGCGGCGTGCACCACGCGCGCATCGTGCGCAGTTCCGGATCCGGCCTGCTCGACCGCGAAACTCTGGCGATGCTGGAGCGCGCCGCCCCTCTGCCGGCGCCGCCGCCGGAAATCGCCGGCGCGGAAATCCCGGTCGTGGTGCCGATCCGTATATACCCGCTGATTTCGCGTTCATAAGGCGCTCCGGCGCCTTGCGAAGCGCCGTACGGCGTAGAATAAGGCGCCGAACATGCCCGACGTTGCCGCTTATCGCCGACGCTTGCGCGCGCTGCTCGCCCCCGCCGAGCGGCGCACTTTTGCCCCGCTCGATAGCCCGCAAAAAATCCAGACCTGGCTCGACCGCCTCCCCGCCAACTTCGAAATCGACGGCGAGACGACGATGTCGCCGCGCCGCATGCTCAAGGCGCGCATCGCGCATTGTGCGGAGGCGGCGCTATTTGCCGCCACGGCGCTCATCTATCACGGGCAGCCGGCCTGGCTCATGGACCTGCAGGCCCTGCCCAGCGATCAGGACCATATCGTCGCGCTGTTCCAGCAGCGCGGGCTATGGGGCGCGATCAGCAAGACCAACCACGCGATTCTGCGCTGGCGCGATCCGATCTACCGCTCGTGGCGCGAGCTGGCGATGTCCTACGCGCATGAATATTGCCTGCCCGGCGGCAAGAAATCGCTGCTGGCTTTTTCGCGGCCGTTCGCCCTCACGCGCTACAAGCCGGCGCGCTGGGTGACGGCGGAGCAAGACCTCGACTGGCTCATGGATGCGCTCGACAATTCGCCGCATATTCCGGTGGCGCCGGCCTGGACGATGAAAATTCGCCGGCGTTCCTCGCCGGTCGAACTGCTGGCGCAGGAGGTGACCGATTGGGCGGACCCGCGCAAGCGCGGCAAGGGGAAAAAGGCGTGACATCGTTTGTCTTCCGCCGGCAGTTGACCATCGCGTGGGGCCACTGCGACCCGGCCGGCATCGTGTTCAATCCGCGGTTCTTCGAAATGTTTGACGCGAGCTCCTGGCTGCTGTTCGAGGCGGTGCTCGGCGTCAAGCAGCAGGACCTGGCGCGCGCCTATGGCATCGTCGGCATCGCGCTGGTCGACGCGAAAGCCAATTTCCTCAAGCCGGTGAAATTCGGCGACAAAATCGAAGTCGCCTCGCGCGTTGCCGCATTCCGCCGCTCCAGCTTCGACGTCGAGCACAAGCTCACCGTCGGCGGCGAACTTGCCGTCGAAGGCACCGAGATGCGGGTCTGGGCCGTCCACCACGAGAGCGATGCGGACAAGATCAAGGCAGCGGCAATTCCGCAGGATGTGATTGCGAAATTCGGCTAGGCGATCTTCACGTATTCGAAATCGCCCGGCTTGTTGTCGATGCCGACCTTGGGCGGCGCGATCCAGCCGGCGAACTTGCCGGGCTCGAACTGCGGCTGCATCAGGCTCTCGATGAAATCGCGATCGGACGTCGACGGCAGCATCTCGGTGCGGCGCTGGGTCCACTCGGCGGGAGAGAGAATATTGCCGTCGACATCGACATTGGTGCGCGAGAATTCGCCGATGTGGCGGTGGAAGGCGACGTGCGGCAATTTCAGTTGGAAGGGAATGCCGATGTCGGCGATCACCTTGTTCCAGCGGCTGACACCGTTGTTGCAATCGCCGACGTAATCGTCGCGCAGGCGCATGTTGAGCGCGGAGAGCGCCGGCGTGTCTTCGTTCTTGATCTGGCCGTCGACGAAACGCAGCACCGGATAGCTGCCGCCCTCGAGCTGGTGGTCGTCCTTGAGCCGGTCCTCGCGGTAGCGGCCCTTGAGGCCGGCGTGGAAGGCATTGGCCGCGTTGGTCGAAATCTCGTTGCCGAACAGATCGAGCGTCAGCGAGAAATGCAGGTTGGCCTTCTTCTGAATGGTCGGCAGATCGATGACGCCGAGCTTGCGCACCTTGTCGATCTCGTTGGGGTCGGAAATGCCGGCTTCCTTCATCGCCTCGCAGGTGCGCTGGATGGTGCGGGTGACGCCGGTTTCGCCGACAAACATGTGATGGGCTTCTTCCGTCAGCATGAAGCGGCAGGTGCGCGACAAGGGATCGAAGCCGGACTGCGCCAGCAACTCGAGCTGCATCTTGCCGTCGCGGTCGGTGAAGAAGGTGAACATGAAAAACGACAGCCAATCCGGCGTCTTCTCGTTGAAGGCGCCGAGCATGCGCGGCGTGTCGGGATCGCCGGAGCGGCGCTGCAGCAGCGCTTCGGCCTCCTCGCGGCCGTCGGTGCCGAAATATTTCTGCAGCAGGTAGACCATGGCCCAGAGGTGGCGGCCCTCTTCGACGTTGACCTGGAACAGGTTGCGCATGTCGTAGAGCGAGGGCGCGGTCTTGCCGAGATGGCGCTGCTGCTCGACGGAAGCCGGCTCGGTGTCGCCCTGGATGACGACGAGACGGCGCAGCATGGCGCGGTATTCGCCGGGCACCTCCTGCCAGGCATCCTCGCCCTTGTGCGCGCCGAAATTGACCTTGCGGCCTTCCATCTGCGGCGCCAGCAGGATGCCCCAGCGGTAGTCCGGCATCTTGACGTAATCGAATTTCGCCCAGCCTTTCGGATCGACGCTGACGGCGGTGCGCAGGTAGACCAGCGACTGCTGGAAGCCTTCCGGCCCCATGTCGTGCCACCAGTTGATGTAGCCGGGGTGCCATTTCTCCAGCGCATGCTTGACGCGCACGTCCTGGCCCAGCGCGACATTGTTCGGGATCAGCCCGTCGTAGTCGACCTGCGCGATGTTCATGGCTTTGTCCTCTTGTCTCGTTAGGTGGGCACGGCGTTGCGCTCCCTCCCCCGCTTGCGGGGGAGGGTTGAGGTGGGGGCACTCAACAAGAGCCCCCTCCCGACCGCTTCGCGGTCGACCTCCCCCGCAAGCGGGGAAGGTGAACCCGTAGCAGGCGCAATGCCCATCACACCCTCTCCTTATTGAACGCCGGCTTGACGCCTGAGCCATAGAGCTTGAGCGCGCCCTGCTCGCCGATGGCGTTGGGCCGCTGGAAGATCCAGTTCTGCCAGGCGGTCAAGCGGCCGAAAATCTTGGTTTCCATGGTTTCCGGGCCGGCAAAGCGCAGATTGGCTTCCATGCCGGTCATGGCGTCGGGCGAAAAGCTCGTGCGCTCTTCGAGCATGACGCGCAGTTCGTCGTCCCAGTCGAAATCCTCGTAGGCAAACGTGACGAGGCCAAGCTCGGCGGCCTCTTCTCCCTCAACGCCGCTGCCGATTTTTGTTTCCGCCGCTTTCAGCGTCTGCGGCTCGCCGAGGAAGCGGGTCTGCAGCCGCGTCAGCCCATTGCCCATCGGGTAGAGGCCGAAATTGGCCTGCCCGAGCGTGATCGCGGCAGGCTGGCGGTTGTCGCCCTCGCGGGTGCCGATCAGCATCAGCGAGCGGTCGGCGGCGAAGGCGAGCTCGGCGAGCGTGCCGGCAAAGCAGGAGCCCGGTTCGATCAACGCGATGAAGCTCTTCGGCGTCACGTCGACGCGCTTCAGCACGCGTTTGAGATAATGCCTGATCTCGCGCATCAGCCAGTCGCCGTTGGCTTTGGCCAGAAAGTCGTCGTGCTCGAGCACGGCCTGCGCGTTGCCGTCGGTGCGGATGAGCACGACGCCGATGGCGGCCTCGTTGGCGCGCAGATGCAGGATCGCGTCTTCCAGTTCACGGGCGACGGTGAGCGGCCAGAATTTGTCGCCCAGCGCATGCGCGGCTTCGAGCGAAGCCGGCACCGCCTGCGCGGGCCCGCGCACGGTGAGATTGGCGAGGCCGCGGGCGCGATCGATCTCGACATCGACGTGCGAATAGGAGACGCGATCCGCCTCGATCTTGCGCGCGAGCGGCGTCAGCGAAATGCCCTTGGCGTCTTTCGGCCGGTCGGAGCGCGCGGCGATCTCATGCGCGCGGGCGGCGACCGTCTCCTTCCATTTCGAGTTGGGCACCACCTCGTCGACCAGCCGCCACTCGACGGCCTTGGCGCCGCGGATGCCTTCTTCGATCGAGCAGAACACGTCGGCGCGGTCGCGCCGCACCTTGCGCTTGTCGGTGACGCGGGTGAGCCCGCCGGTGCCGGGCAGCACCGCGAGCAGCGGCGTCTCCGGCAGCGCCACGGCCGAGCGGCGGTCGTCGACCAGCATGATGTGATCGGCGGCAAGCGCCAGCTCATAACCGCCGCCGGCGGCATTGCCGTTGATGGCGCAGATATAGGCCTGCTTTGAATTGTCGCTGGCGTCCTCGATCGCAAGCCGCGTCTCGTTGGTGAACTTGCAGAAATTCACCTTGTCGCCATGCGTCGCCTTGCCGAGATAGCGGATATTGGCGCCGGCGCAGAACACGTTGTCCTTGCCCGACTTGATGACCACGGCGCGTACTTCCGGATGCTCGAAGCGCAGCCGCTGCACCGCGTCGTTCAATTCGATATCGACGCCGAGATCGTAGGAGTTGAGCTTGAGCTCGTAATCGCCGAGGCCGCCGGCCTGATCGACGTCCATGATCAGATAGGCGACATCGCCATCGGTTTCGACGCGCCAATGGCGGTAGCGCGAGGGATCGGTCTGGAAATCGATCGTCTGCATGGCCCGCCTTGAAGATCCATCCCGAAATAGTTTCACCTGCAACATGCACTATTGTGCAAACAATTAACATCGGTGGCAGGCAGCCACAATGTCAGATATAGAAATAGACTAGATTTTCAAATCTTGTTTGGCATTATAATGCATATGAGACCGGACCCGGCCAAAGCCGCCTTGATGAAGCCTGCGGCAGCAAAACCGCCGCTCAGCGGCGATGGCGACGTCTATCTGCGTTGCCTCGGCGAGCGCGTGCGCATGCTGCGCAATCAGCGCGGCATGTCGCGCAAGGCGCTGGCCGCGCATGCGCGGGTTTCCGAGCGCTACCTCGCGCAGATGGAGGCCGGCCAGGGCAATTGCTCGATCGTGCTGCTGCGGCGCATTGCCCACGCCATCGGGCTGCCGGTGACGCAACTGGTGCAGGAGAGCGCCGATCCGCCGCTCGATCTGGTGCTGCTCACGCAATTCCTCGAGCGGCTGTCGCCGCCTGCGATCGGGCAGGCGCGCGATCTGCTGCTCAAGCATTTCGGCGAAACCCCGGACGAACAGCGGCGGCGGCGCATCGCGCTCATCGGCTTGCGCGGCGGCGGCAAATCCACGCTCGGCCGCCTGCTGGCGGCCCGCCTCGGCGTTCCGTTCATCGAGCTCGACCGCGAAGTCGAGCGGCTCAAGGGTGCGAGCCTCAACGAAATCTTCGACATGTTCGGCCAGGAGACGTTCCGCCGTGCAGAACGTGAGGCGTTGGAGGCGGTGCTGGCGCAGCACAGTCACTTCATCATGGCCACCAGCGGCTCGATCGTCACCGAGCCGGGAACGCTTGAACGGCTGCTCGCGTCATGCTTCACCGTCTGGGTTCGCGCCGAGCCCGACGAGCATATGCGGCGGGTGATGGCGCAGGGCGACATGCGGCCGATGGCGAATAGCGGCCGCGCCATGGACGATTTGGTTTCGATCCTCAAGAGCCGCGAACCGCTCTACGCCAAGGCGGAGGCGGCGATCAGCACCAGCGGCAAGACACCGGAGGAGACTATGGCCGAACTCATTCGCCTCGTCGGCGCGTCCGACGGTGAGCCACGGCGCAGCGTGTGACGCAAGGTTGGGAGACTTCGGTAATGAGCGAAACTATCAAGACCGATGTTCTGATCATCGGCGCAGGCCCCGTCGGCCTGTTCGCCGTGTTCGAGCTCGGCCTGCTCGACATCAAGGCGCACCTCGTTGACATCCTCGACAAGGTCGGCGGCCAGTGCGCCGAGCTCTACCCGGAAAAGCCGATCTACGACATTCCCGGCCTGCCCATCGTCACCGGACAGGGGCTGACCGAAGCGCTGATGCAGCAGGTCCATCCGTTCAAGCCGACGTTTCATCTCGGCGAGATGGTGACGACCTTGGAGAAATTGGGTGACGCGCATTTCCGCGTCGGCACCACCGGCGACAAGAGCTTCGAGACGAAATGCGTGGTCATCGCCGCCGGCGGCGGCTCGTTCCAGCCGAAGCGGCCGCCGATCGCCGGCATCGAGCCCTACGAGGCCAAATCGGTGTTCTACGCGGTGCGCAAGATCGACGCCTTTCGCGGCAAGAACCTGCTGATCGTCGGCGGCGGCGATTCAGCGCTCGACTGGACGCTCAACCTGCAGCCGGTGGCCAAACGGCTGACGCTGGTGCACCGGCGCGACGAATTCCGCGGCGCCCCCGACAGCGTCAACAAGATGCGGGCGCTGGTGTCCACCGGCGCCATGGACCTCAAGATCGGGCAGGTCTCGGCGCTGGAAGGCGATGACGGCAAGCTTGCGGCCGTCACCATCAAAGGCAATGACGGGATCAGCACACGGGTCGAGATCGACGCCATGCTGCCGTTCTTCGGCCTCACCATGAAGCTCGGCCCGGTGGCGAATTGGGGCCTGAAGCTCGAGGACGAATTGATCCCGGTCGACACCGAAGCCTTCGAGAGCAGCGTGCCCGGCCTGTTCGCCATCGGCGACATCAACACTTATCCTGGCAAGCTCAAGCTCATCCTCTCCGGCTTCCACGAGGCGGCGCTGATGGCGCAGAAGGCCTATCACTACGTCTACCCGGACAAGCGGCTGGTGTTCCAATACACGACGTCATCGACCAGCCTGCAGAAGAAGCTCGGGGTTGTTTGAGCGCATGATCCCGAAAAGCATGTCCTCGACCCCGATCGAGGATGGGAACCGGTTTTCGGACAAGATCATGCGCAAGTGAAAACATGCCCAAGATCACCTACATCGAGCATGACGGCACGGTGCACACGGTCGAAGCGGAAATCGGCTCGACGGTGATGGAAACCGCGTTGCGCAACGACATTTCCAGCATCGTCGCCGAATGCGGCGGCGGTTGCTCCTGCGCGACCTGCATGGTGCATGTCGACGAGGCCTGGACTGCGATCGTCGGCCCGCCCTCGGCTGAAGAAGACGACATGCTCGACGGCGCCTTCGAGGTGAAGCCGAATTCGCGGCTGTCCTGCCAGATCAAGGTGACGGACAAGCTCGACGGGTTGATCGTGCGCACGCCGGCCTATCAGGGCCGCTGAGGCGCCGGCTTGGCTAACACACGGTAAATGTCCCGATCATATTTTCCGTGGTTTTCTCAACGGGATTCTACGTATTTTGTGAAAGATTCGATGCGTCGCGGGGATTGCTGCGGAACTTATCGTCATGTCATCGAGATGGAAATTCGCCTTGCTGGTTGGCGCGGCGGCCTGCACGCTCGGCTTGATCTGTGCCGCGCCGGTCTTCAGCGCCGACGACATGACAATGCCGCTGCGCGTTGAACCCATGGTCGTCGCCGAAAACCTCGCCGACGATGATGCGCTGATGGCGCCCGTGCGCCGCGAAGCCGCCACCGCGCTGGCAAAGCTTCAGGCTGCCGCCAATCGGCGCTAGCCTTTCACGATTTCACGCCGCCTCGATGCGGATCGGCTTGGCGCCCTCGTAAAGAACGGCGCGGCCGAGTTCGTAGAGCTTGTCGAGATCGGAGGTGATGGTGATGAAGTGGTTGCCGGCGAGCTGGCCGACCTTGCTGGCGAAGCGCACGCCGCCATAGGCGAGCAGGATTTCGGTCTCGCTGACGCCGCCGGGATAGACGATGAACTGACCCGGCGCCGGATAGCTGGTGTGGTTCTCGTAACTCAAGCCGAGTTCGAGATCGCCGAGCGGAATCCAGACCCCCTCGCCGCTCCAGCGCACGTGGATGATCTTGTTGTCGTAGGGCAGCAGTTTCTTGAACACCGCGCAGGTCTTCGGCGCCGCCGCCGTTTCGAAATGCGCAGCGAAGGTGTACGGGCCGGCCTTGATACGAAGTCTGTCCATCGGAAATTCCAGATTGGTTTTTGCGGGAGAATGCGAGGCCGCTCAGCCGCCGTCGCCGATGATGGTGTAGGGCGCCCAGAACAGCGGGTGGCCATATGAGAACAGCATCTTGCTCTTATCGTCGACAAAGCCGCCGCCGTCGAGCAGCGCCATCATGGCCTGACGCAGCGCCTCGGCACGGCTGAGCGTGGGATCTTGCGCCTGACGGCGGAACAAATCGCTCATCAGCACGCGCGCCGAAGCCGAATGCACCGACCAATTGGTGACCAGAATGGTGCGCGTGCCGGCGTAGAAGAAGGCCTGCCCCAGGCCTGACGCAGCCTCGGCGCCGGCGCCGGAACCCGCCGCGGTATTGCAGGCCGACAGCACCACCCAATCGGCGTCAAGTTTCAGCGCCAAAATCTTTTCCATGGTGAGCAGACCGTCGCCGGGAACGCCGGCGACGTCCGGCGCGGTCAATGCCAGCGCCGGCTGGGTCAAGCCATTGAGCTCGCCCGGCACCAGGCCGTGCGTCGCGAAATCGATGATGCGGTAATGCGACAGATCCGCCTTCTCAACCGTCTGCTCGTTCGCGTCCTTGCCGAGATGCAGCACCTGGGCCGGATCAAGCCTGAGCGCCTTGGCGATGGAGGTGAGCTCCGCGGCGGTATCGGGCAGCCGCGGCAATTGCGCGAGTTCGGCGCTGCTCACCCCTTCGGTATGCGGGCTCGACCGCCGCTTCAGCGGCAGGCCGCGCGTCGCCGTGGCCGCCGCATCGGCGGACGCCACTTGCACCGGCGCGGCGCTGCTTTCCTCGGCGGCGGCTTCGGTCGCCTGTTCCGCGCTGAAATAGGGATCGCCGAAGCCGATGAAAGGATCGCGCGCGAGCGGGCCCGGCGGCAACTGTCGCAGCGTGCGCAGCGCCGCCGCCGATGGCACCAGCGTCACCGCATGGGTGCGGGCAAGCCACGGCACGTTGCGATAGTTGGAGAACAGCAAGCCGCCGTCTTTCTCCTCAGCAACGGGCGCCGTCGGCAACAGCGACAAGGGCAGCAGGCCGAGCGCGCCGTTGGTCACGACGATCAGGCTTTGCGCCTGCTTCCAGCCCGACTCGACCGGCTTGAGCAGCAGGCTGTAGAGATCATAGGCGGCCGCGAGATCGAACGGCGGAATATCGGAGACCATCGCCACGTCCGGCTCCAGCGCCTTGCGCAGCGCATGGATCTTGGTGGCGATGTCGCCCGAGGTTGCCGGGATCGTGGCGAAAGCGACTTTTCCGTCTTTCGGCACCGCCCAGACAAAGCTGGCGGAACGTCCGAAATAGAACGAGAGCAACGCCTCATCCGGCTTCAATGCGGCCTTGATCTCGTCGACCGTGGGCGGTTTGGGGGCAATCAGGTTGGCGTAGCTGGGGAACCGCTTGGCGATGTCGGCGCGCAGCTTGTCGCGTTCGTTGCGCAAATTGGTCACCGCGACACTCAGCGCTTTCACCCCGTTCTCGTCGCGCTGGCCGGACGGCAGCGCGAGAGCATTGTTGAGTGTGCCAAGCTGCGCGCCGACCTGCTTGCTCAGATCCTGTTCCTGGCGCACGAGATCGGCCAGCGCCTGATCCTTGATCTGCGCGCGTGCACTCGATGCTGTGAGTGCCTGCTGCACCGCATGGCCGCGAATGGTGTCGGCCAGCGCGAAGGTCTGCACCGCGGCGCTGCCGTCACCGCTTGCCGGCTGCATGCGGTCCAGCAACGTGATGTAGGATTCGACGAAGCTTTGCAGGCGGTCGCTGCGCAGCGCGACCGCTGCGGAATTGTTGTCGGAATTGGTCTCGCGCGCGCCGGCGATCAGGATCGGCATGGCCGCCTGGAATTCGCGGGCGGCGTCCGCGTCGCGGCGCACCTTCATGTAGCCGAAGGCGAGATTGGCGCGCGCGTTGGCGGCGTCGTAGCTGTTCTCGCCGAGGCGGGCGGTTTCACGTTTAACCAGCGCCTCGGCCACGGCAATGCCGCGGTCGAATTGCCCGGCGGCGTAAAACGAGTTGATGCGCGAACCGCTGAGATCCAAGGCCTCACGCAGCTGCGGATTCCAATTGACCGTCGCCTTGTCAATTTCGGCGTAGACGGCAATCGCCTGCTTTTGTTTGTGCTGAAGATTGAGAATCAGCGCCAAACTTGAGAGTTCGTGGACGACGGTTTGCGAATCGTCGGCGACGCCGACCGCGCGATTGATTTCAATCGAAACACGCATCAGCTTTTCGGCTTCGGCGTAGCGGCCTTGGCTGATCAGAACATTGGCCAGGCCGCCGATATAGATGGGCGTCGCCGGATTATATTTGCCTTGATCCTTGAGCCGCGCCAGCAACGCGCGCCGCGCAGTCGGCTTCCGCCTCGGCGAGGCGGCCATGCTTTGTCTCCATGCGCGCCACATCGACGACCGTGCGGTCCGCCGTCTGCAATATCTGCGACTCAGGCGGCGGGTTTTTCATGGTCAACAAGCCTTTGACCGAGGCGCGCCGGCGCTGCTCCGACAGGCGATAGGATTTCTCCGCCTCGGCGAACTGGCCCCGCGCCTCAAAGACAAGGGCGCGCTGATATTCAACATCGGCCTCCCATGACTGGCCGTGGCCGGGGTAGGAGGTGCGCCAGCCCGGCAAGCCACTGGTTCGCGCTTCCTGGATCAGCTTGAGATTGCGCTGCAGGTATTCTTCCGCTTGCGCCAAGTCGCCCATCTTGAGCAGGATTTGCGAAATATGCCGATAGGCGCCGAACAGAAAGCCTTTTGCCCCTTTGGCATTGGTGTCCCTGGTCTGGCGCTGATAGATTTCCAAGGCACCCTTGGGATCGCCGGCGAGCAGATATTGATTGGCGGCCAATTGCTCCAGCCTGCCCAGTAAATTGGCGTCACCGAGGCCGCGCGCCGCCTCGACCGCCTTGTCGGCGTCGGTGGTCGCGTCGCGCAGTTGACCGAGCTGCGCGCGCGCTGCTCCGCGCTGGTAGTAAAATTTCGCGAGCTCCTGCCGTGAGGCTTTTTCCGGGACCGCGACATTCGCCTCGTCGCGCAATTTCGCGATCTTCGCGGGATCCGGTTTCTCGCTGTCCAGAATAGCCGTGATATCGGTGATCGTCCGCGGTGGCGCGACAAACGCAGTCGGCAGCGCGGCGGCTTCCTTGGCGACTTCTTCGCTCGGGCCTTGCTCTTTCGGCACCGCGACCGGCACGTTGGCGCGGCCGTTGGCGGCGTTCATCGCCGCGACGACGCAAGCGCGCACTTTCGGCGTCGCCAATTCCCTGCATTTTTCGCGGTCTCCGCGGCCGCCGTGCATGCAGGCCTGAACGAAGGGGCGGCCGACCGTAGCTTTGCAATTCTCGCGCGCCTGGTCTTGCGTCAGGGCAAACGCCGCTTGTCCCGCCGCGAGCAAAAGTGCGAGCGCGAGCCCAGCCAGACCTGTTCTTGTCGCTCGACGCATGCCGCCGATCCCTGCCGGCGATTCATAGCAGATTGCCCGGGTGGGCGGAATGTACATCACGACCCGGCTGCCTCCGGGCTGGCCCAAAAACCGCGTAAAATCGGGCGTTCGTGGCGGTGGATAGTGGTTATTACTCGGCGTTTACCATGGACAGTTTCCCGCGCCGGTCCATAGCTTTTCGGCTCGGGGGTCAGTTGTGGGCGGGGAACGATCATGCGGCGGCTGAGTGCGGCCCGCGCGGCTTGCGCCGTCTTGCTTGCATTGACGACCGTGGGCTGTTCGTTTCCCTCGGATTATTTCGGCACGCGGGCAATCGACTACAATCGTCAGGCCGAAGACGCCACGCTGTCGACGATGCTGCTCAACATTGTCCGCGCCAGCCAGCGCCGTCCCATGCAGTTCACCGGCCTGCAGTCGGTCACCGGCACCTCGAGCACCACCGCGGGCATCAGCGGCGGCGACACCGTCGCGCACACGACGCCCTACATCGGGCAATTCGGCTTGACGCCTCCCTCGAGCAGTACGCTGTTGGCGCGCACGGTCACCGGCACGATCGGCGGCACCGCGAGCATCAGCGGCGGCCCGACTTTCACCGTGCCAGTGCTCGACACGCAGGAGTTCTATCAGGGCATCCTGACGCCGATCGCGCTGCAAACCATCGATTTCTACATGCAGGAAGGATTCCCGCCCGAACTTCTGTTCCAGCTCTTCGTTTCGAAGATCGTCGTGACGCGAATCGATCACCGTGGAAGCTGCCAGCAATTTACTTTTACCAACTCGGTGGCCGACGATCTTCAAATCGGCCAATTCGACGCCATCGTCGATTACCTCATCGGCGCGGGACTGGGTGCGGAGCGAATCAGCAATAACAAGGAATTCAGCCCGGCGATACCGCTGCCGGGCAAGAAGGATGCCGCCAGCGCCATCGATGCCTTTGCCCATGCCTCCGAGGCAGGACTGGAAGTAAAGAGCGACAAGAATAAAAGGACGTTTAGGCTGGAAAAGAAGACCAGCGAGATGCGTACCTGCTTTGCCTATCACGGCGGCGGATTTCCCGACTGGTTCGGCAGCAATGTCAACAAATCGATCTTCTGCGGTAACTTCGAGAGGCCCAAAGAAACCGGCGGTAAGCAAGATGGCGCGAAGTGCGCGCCGAAAGGTGCGGAGGGCGAGGCAGGCCACGGCCAGTCCGAACTCAGCGGCATCGAGCTTTCGGATTTGCTGCTGGACCGGATCAAGAAGGTTCAGGATTCGCTGTCCGTGGAGGACAAGAGCAAGACGGCGTACACGGATTTATTTCCGGTCCCGGAATTCCGACATGCGCGCGTGAGCCTGAAACTCTATTCGCGCTCCACCGAAGGCATTCTCTATTACCTCGGAGAGATCGTAAGACGGCAATTGCACCCGGAATTGGAAAGGGGTGTCCGGCTTGTCCAGTTCAAATCACCCATGCGTTACGGGACATACCCGAAGGAGGATTGCGCCGGCCAGCCGGGGCCGATCGCAAGCATGGAATGGCTGTCGCCTTCGCATCGGCGCGCGCGGGTCCGGCCGCTGCCGACGAACTGCCAGAATCTCTTCGTCGTGCAGGAGAATGCGCCGACCGGCAAGAACGTCGCCTCAGTCATGTACGACGGCGTGTTTTATTCGGTGCCGCATGATTCCGAAATCGGCGGGCGCAGCTCGCAGGTCATGGAGCTGGTCAAGCAGGTTCTCAACCTCAACACCTCGGCCAAGCAACTGCCGTCGACGACGGTGATCTCGGTGGTCGGCGCGCAATGAGGCGGCGGCCGGCCAGCCCGGTTTCCCCGGCGGGGCGGCTTGCGATAGCATCGGCTCCGTAACAAAACGACTTGCAGGCCATTATGAAGTGTCCCTATTGCGCCGAAGAAATCAAAGACGACGCCGTCGTTTGCAAACACTGCCAGCGCGATTTCTTCATCATCCTGCCCTTGCTCAAGACCTTGAACGACATGGGCAAACGCATCGAGGCGCTGGAAAGCGAGATTGCCAGCGCACCGCTGCTGGAGACCCGAGCCGCGCCTTTACCAGCAGCGAAAATCGTGGAGCATGCGGCCGTCGGCCGCATCGTGAAAAGCCTTCCCGGCCTGTCGCCGCTCTCGGCGGTTGCCTTGTGCATCATCGCGCTGGTGGTCGCGCACTTCTTCATCGTCGTCCAATACGACCTGCGCCTGGCCTTTCTGCGCATCGCCCTGTTCGCGCTGCCGCTGCTGTTCGGACTGTTGTTCCGCGAGGACGGGGAGCGGCACCTGCTGTGGGATGTAGTGGCCGGCCTCGGCATCGCCGTTCTGTCCACGCTCGCCATGCTGGTAATCGTGTCGAAAATCGATGGCGTCCCGATTCTGCCGGACGGCGCCCAGGAGTGGCGCGAGCTCGGCTATTACGTCGCCAGCATCGCCTTCGGTTTCTTCACCGGAGCGTTGGTGCGGCAAATCGTCGGGGCAACTGTTTCGCCGACAATGCCGCGCAGCAAGTTCGTCGCGCGCACCTCACAGTTTATTGCGGCGCGAGTGGCGGGCGGCGAACCGACAGAACTTGAGAAAAATCTCAAGCGGGTGCAAACCCTCGTCTCGGTGGTGATGGCGCTCAGTTCGGCCATATTATCCGTGGCGAGCGGGCTTGGCATTACTGGCGGCGGCCATTGATGCGGCGCGCGCGGCATCTCTTGACGCTTGCGACCCGGTTGAAAAGGACCGCACGGGTCGGTAGAACTTATGCAAGGGCGATGTCCGGGACCAAGAGTGCTATGCGCAAATTCTTCGTGACGGCTATCGTTGCAGCGACCGGCCTGTCCTGCGTCACCATACCGCCCGCCACAGCCGGCGAAGTCCTGATCACCCAGGGCGAGGCCAAACTCCCCACTCCGCCCGATCTCGGCGCTTTGGGCACGCGCGGGCTTACGCGCGGGCCGCGCGTCGAGCTGGTATCGCCCGATCCGCGCGGCAAGGGCGCAAAATCTCCGCTCGCATTTGAAATCCGCTTCGTCGCCCACAACGATACGGCCGTGGTCCCCGACAGCGTGAAGGTTACCTATCTCAAATCGCCGCCGGTCGATTTGACGGCGCGACTCAAGACGCACATCACACCGAAAGGCATCGACCTCGGCGACGCCGAGGTACCGCCGGGCACGCATATGATCCGCATCGACGTGCGCGACAGCGACGGACGCATCGGCACCGGCATCATAAAATTGTCGGTTCTGCCATAGGCGCCACGCGGCTTCCCTTCTCTCGCCGCCAGTGAACCATTGCCGGTCAGACCGGTTGCCTTGCCGCGCGCGCTTTGCGCCATTCACCCTTGCATCGGCCGCGCTGTTCGGCGCATGCTCGCCGCAACAGAAAAGAGCGCGCAAGGGAGCAAATTAATGCCGAAGACGGCGAAACATTCATCGCAATTACAACCGCGCCGCTTGCGTTCCCAGCTCTGGTTCGACAACCCCGACAATCCGAGCATGACTGCGCTCTATCTCGAGCGCTATCTCAATTTCGGGCTGACCAGCAAAGAGCTGCGTTCCGGCAAGCCGATAATAGGTATCGCACAGACCGGCTCCGACCTGTCGCCCTGCAACCGCCATCATCTCGAGCTTGCCAAACGCGTGCGCGAGGGCATCCGTACTGCCGGCGGCATCGCTTTCGAATTCCCCTGTCATCCGATCCAGGAGACGGGAAAGCGCCCAACGGCGGCGCTTGACCGCAACCTTGCGTATCTCAGCCTCGTCGAAGTGCTCTACGGCTATCCGCTCGACGGCGTGGTGCTGTTGACCGGCTGCGACAAGACGACGCCGGCCTGCATCATGGCGGCGGCGACCGTGAACACCCCGGCCATCGTGCTGTGCGGCGGGCCGATGCTCAACGGCTGGTGGAAAGGCGAGCGCTGCGGCTCCGGAATGGCGATTTGGCACGCGCGTGAAGAACTCGCGGCCGGCCGTATCGACGACGAAGAGTTCATGAACATCGCCGCGGCGAGCGCGCCTTCGGCTGGGCATTGCAACACCATGGGCACCGCCTCGACCATGAACGCGCTTGCCGAAGCACTCGGGCATGACGCTGCCCGGTTGCGCCGCCATTCCGGCGCCCTACCGCGAGCGCGGGCAGATGGCGTATGAGACCGGCGTGCGTGCGGTTGAGATCGTCAATGAAAACCTCAAGCCTTCCGACATCCTCACCCGCAAGGCCTTCGAGAACGCCATCGTCGCCAATTCGGCGATCGGCGGCTCGACCAATGCGCCGATCCATATCAACGCCATCGCCCGCCATATCGGCGTCAAGCTGTCCATCGAGGATTGGGAAACCGTCGGCTACGACGTGCCGCTGCTGGTCAACATGCAGCCGGCGGGAAAATATCTGGGCGAGGAATATTTCCGCGCCGGCGGCCTGCCGGCGGTGATGAGCGAATTGCTGAAGGCGCGGCGCATCCACGCCGATGCGATGACCATCAATGGCAAGACCATGGGCGAAAACGTCAAGGGCGCGGACATTCACGACCACGACGTCATCCACAGCTACAAGCGGCCGCTGCGCAAGCGCGCCGGATTCAAGGTGCTCAAGGGCAACCTGTTCGATTCGGCGATCATGAAGACCAGCGTGATCTCGGACGAATTTCGTGAACGCTATCTGTCCAACAAGCAGGATCCCAATGCCTTCGAAGGCCGCGCCGTGGTCTTCGACGGGCCTGAGGACTATCACCACCGCATCGACGACCCGAAACTGAAGATCGACGAGCAGACCATGCTGTTCATCCGCGGTGTCGGGCCGATCGGTTATCCCGGCTCCTGCGAGGTGGTGAACATGCAGCCGCCGGCGGAACTGATCAAACGCGGCGTCACCGCGCTGCCCTGCATCGGCGATGGCCGGCAATCCGGCACCTCCGGCTCGCCCTCGATCCTCAATGCCTCGCCGGAAGCCGCCGTCGGCGGCGGGCTTGCCTTGCTCAAGACCGACGACCGCGTGCGCATCGACCTCAACAAGGGCACCGCCAATATCCTCGTCTCCAAAGCGGAGATGGCGCGGCGGCGGGCGGCATTGCAGCGGCGCGGCGGCTACAAGTACCCGGCCAGCCAGACGCCGTGGCAGGAAATCCAGCGCGGCATGGTCGATCAGCTCGCCGACGGCATGGTGCTCAAGCCGGCCGTCAAGTTCCAGCGCGTGGCACAGGAATTCCCCGTGCCGCGCGACAATCACTAAAAGGGCACGGAAATGGCCGGGCGTCTCCAAGGCAAGACAGCATTCGTCACCGCGGCCGGCCAAGGCATCGGCCGCGCCATCGCCGAAGCCTTCATCGCCGAAGGCGCCGAAGTGGTGGCGACCGATCTCGACGCCGGCAAGCTCAAGGATCTGGCCAAGGCCAAGACATTCGCGCTCGACGTGCGCTCGACCGCGGCCGTCGACACGCTGGCGCAAAAAGTCATCAAGGAATTCGGCGCGCCCAAGATCATCGCCAACTGCGCCGGCTATGTGCATCAGGGCAGCGTGCTCGATTGCTCCGAGCAGGACTGGGACTTCTCATTCGACGTCAACGTCAAATCCATGCATCGCGTGCTGCGCGCTTTCATTCCGGCGATGCTGAAAAACGGCGGCGGCTCGATCATCAATATCGCATCGGTCGCTTCTTCGGTCCGCGGCCTGCCCAATCGCTATGTCTACGGCGCCACCAAGGCGGCGATCATCGGCCTCACCAAGGCGGTGGCCGCCGATTTCATCCGCCAGGGCATCCGCGCCAACGCCATCTGCCCCGGCACCATCCAGTCACCTTCGCTCGATCAGCGCATCGAAGCCAATGCGAAGAGCACCGGGAAATCGCTCGACGCCGTGCGCCAGGATTTCGTCGATCGCCAGCCGATCGGGCGCCTGGGAACGCCGCAGGAGATCGCCGCCGGCGCGGTGTTCCTGGCGTCGGATGAATCGAGCTACTACACCGGGCAGACCTTCCAGATCGACGGCGGCATGACGATCTAGCCGACGCCCGCGCGCTTCAAAGCACCGCGTTGGTGGCCGCATCAACCAGGTGCATGTGCTCGAGATTGGCGCGCAGCGCCATGGTCTCGCCCGAGCCCTTGGCGGCCGTCGGCTCGACACGGCCACAGACCTCGGTGCCGTCGACCTTGAAAAACACCATCGTCTCCATGCCCATCGGCTCGACCACGTCGAGCACGATCGAAAACTCCTGACCGACGCCGTTCTCGCGGCCGCGCGTCTCGGTGATGTGTTCCGGACGCAATCCAAACAACAGGTCCTTGCCGGCATGGCCGCGATAGCGCGCGGCGCGGCCTTCCGGCACCTGGAATGACAGCTTGTCGGAGAGCCTGATTTTCAGGCCGCTGCCGTTGGTTTCCAGCTTCGCCGGGATGAAATTCATCGCCGGCGAGCCGATGAAGCCCGCGACGAAGCGCGTCTTCGGATGGTGATAAAGGTCGTTCGGCGTGCCGATCTGCTCGATCTTGCCGCCGTTCATGACCACCACGCGGTCGGCGAGCGTCATCGCCTCGACCTGGTCGTGCGTCACATAGACGGTCGTGGTCTTGACCTTCTGGTGCACGCGCTTGATTTCGGTGCGCATCTGCACGCGCAGCTTGGCGTCGAGATTGGACAGCGGCTCGTCGAACAGGAAGACCTTGGGATTGCGCACGATGGCGCGGCCCATGGCGACGCGCTGGCGCTGGCCGCCGGAGAGCTGCTTCGGGCGCCGCGCCAGAAGCTCGGTGATGTCGAGAATGCGGGCGGCGTTGTCGACGCGCGCCTTGATTTCGGCTTTGGGAAACTTGCGCAGCTTGAGCCCGAACGACATGTTTTCGGCGACGGTCATGTGCGGATAAAGCGCGTAGTTCTGGAACACCATGGCGATGTCGCGGTCCTTCGGCGGCAGGTCGTTGACCACCGCCCCGCCGATCGAGATTTCGCCGTCGGTGATTTCTTCCAGTCCCGCGATCATCCGCAATGTGGTGCTCTTGCCGCAGCCCGAAGGGCCGACCAGAACGACAAATTCCTGGTTCGGGATGTCCAGATTGATGCTGCTGACGGCGACGACGTCGTCGTATTTCTTCACCACGTTGCGCAATGCGACTTCAGCCATAGCCCGTTCCCCTCAATTTCCTTGCCTTTTTATTTTCCGCGCGATCCGGCCCGAAAATCGGTTCCCACTTTTCAGGATCGCGCGGCTAACCCTTGGTCGCTCCCGCCGTCAGACCGGCGATGTAGTAGTCCATCAAAAACGCGTAGATCACCAGCGGCGGCGCGGCGGCGAGCAGCGCGCCCGCCATCAGCATGCCCCACTTGTAGACGTCGCCGCGGATCAGGCTGGTCACCGTGCCGACCGTGAGCACCTGCTGGTCGGACGAATAGAGGAACGCCATCGGATAGACGAAGGCCGCCCACGACACCGTGAAGGCGAAGATCATCGCCGCGATGATGCCGGGCAGCGCCACCGGAATGAAAATCTTCAGCAGCATCTGCATGTGCCCGGCGCCGTCGATCAGCGCCGCTTCGTCGAGCTCCTTCGGGATCGACTGGAAGTAGCCGATCATGATCCAGGTGCAGAACGGCACCGTCAGCGTCGGGTAGACCAGCACCATGCCCCAATAGGAATTGAGCAGGCCGACCGATTTGACGATCTGGAACATGGGGATGAAGAGCAGCGTGTCAGGCACGAGATAGGTGAGGAAAATGCCGGTGGCGAGAACGCTGGAGCCCCAGAACTTCATGCGGCCGAGCGCGAAAGCCGCCAGAATACTCACCACCATGGTGATCGCCACCACGCAGACGGTCACGATCGCGGTGTTCTTGAAAAAGATCAGGAAGTCGGTGTTCCACAGCAGGATCTTGAACTGGTCGAGCGTGACCCCGTCGAAGATGAACCATGGATTGGTCGCCAGCCGCGCCATCTCGGCGTCGCTCTTGAGCGCGGTCACCACCATGTAATAGGGCGGCGCCAGAAAGAAGATCGCGAACAGGATCAGGAAAAAGTACGACGCAAACAACGCCCAGCGGCGATTGCGCCGCAGGCTGGTACCGACGCTGATGCGCTTCGTGGCCGGCGCCGTGGCGGCGAGCGTGCTCATCCGATCTCCCTCCCGCGCTTGCGCACGCCGCGCAGGATGAAGACCGCGGCAATCGCCAGGATCGGGAACATGAACAGCGAGGTCGCAGCCCCAAGCGGCAGGTCGCCGGAGCGGATGCCGAGCAGGAACGCGTAGGTCGCGAACATGTGCGTCATGTTGCGCGGGCCGCCCGCGGTCATGATCTGCACGATGTCGAAATTGGCGAAGGTGACGATCAGCGAGAACAGAACCGTGATGGCGATGATGTTGCGCATCATCGGCAGCGTGATGTGAATGAATTTTTGCCAGGCCGTGGCGCCGTCGATCGAGGCCGCCTCATAGAGCTGTTCCGGCACCGATTTCAGGGCGGCCAGATACATGATGAGGAAGAACGGCGCGCCATACCAGACGTTGACCAGGATCACCGAGGCGCGCGCCCAGTAGGGATCGCTCAAAAAGGGGATCGGATCGAAGCCCAGGCTTTTCAGCGTATAATTGAACGCCGAATTGGTGGGATCGAACATCCACCACCAGCCGAGCGTCGACAGCGCCAGCGGGATCACCCACGGCACCAGCAACATGCCGCGCCATTTGCGCTGGCCCTTGACCGGCAGGTTATTGACCAGATGCGCGGTGACCAGGCCGATCAACGCCTTGAAAAACACCGCCGACAGGGCAAACAGCGTCGATTGTTCGACCACCATCCAGAACGTGTCGCGCGACATCAGGAAGGTGAAATTCGACAGGCCGATGAAGCGCGTCTGCGCCTTGTTCAGCATCGACAGATAGATCGAATAGAAGGCCGGATAGATGATGAGGCAGGCGACGATCAGGATCAGCGGCGTGCACATCAGCAACGCAATCGTCGAGCGCCGCCGCATGAACAACTGCAGGCCGCGCGGTCTGACCGCCGCGGCTGGATACGGAACCGTTGATGCCCAGGTTTGGACGGTATCCGCCATGACCTTCGACCCTCGTTGCCTCAGAGAGTGAGGCATGCCGGCCATTCGCGGCCGGCATGCGTTTTCTCAGTTCAAGCCAGACATGACGCTCAGGCGCGCAAGGTGCCTTCGAGCTCTTTCTCGGCCCACTTGATGACGTCGTCGAGCTTCTCTTTGCCCTGCGTGAACTTCGAGATCATCACGGTGTTGATCGCCTGGTTGTAGATCTGGGCGCCGACCTCCGAACGCGCCGGAGCGCCGAGGATCGACGTCTGTTCGTCGCCGCGCGGCGGATAGCCGTACACGGTGCCAACCGGCGGGCCGACGGTGTTCCAGGTGGGCAGATCGTACATGGTCTTGAACGACGGCAGGTCATAGCCGACCGACGCCTCGACCAGTTGCGCGACCGATTCCTTCTGCGAGATGTAGCTGAGCAGATCCTTCGCAGCCGCCTTGTTCTTGGAAAACTGCCACAGGCCGTAGAATTGCGGCAGCTGGCCGACGAAGCGGCCCTTCGGGCCCTTCGGCACCGGATGCGTCCAGCACTGCTCCGCCACCTTCGGGTTGTCGCGCTTGGCGACCGCCCAGGCGCTCGGCGGATTCATGATGCCCGAGCCCTTGCCGGAAATCAGCCAGCGATTGTTGCCGGCGTCGTCCCAGGCGAACACGTCGGGCGACATCGCTTCGACGATCTTGCGGGCGATTTCCATCGCCTGCCGGGTCTCATCGGAGTTGATCTTGATGTTGTCCTTGGCGTCGACCATCACCACGCCGTAGGCGTTGAACAGGCCGCCGACCCAGTCGACCGCGTCGGAGGTCTGGCCCATCGGCAGGCCGACCGGGAAACCGGCCTTGAAGCAGCTTCTGCGCCGCGGTGACGTAGGCGTCCCAGGTCCAGCCTTCGATCTTCGCCTTGTCCCACTTCTTCTCGTCGGCCGGAAACATTTCGCGGACGTCGATGCCGGCGTGCTCCTTGTACAGATCGAAGCGCGAGCAGCACGGCTTCACCTGGCTGCCGATCGCGGTCGGAATGCCGCGCCATGTGCCCTTGATCTTGGCGAGATACTCGGCGACCGGGCTGATCGGGCCGTACTTCTTGATGAGGCCGTCGACGACGTCGTTGAGCGGCTCAAGCTTGTCCTGGTGAATCCGGATGTTCCAGTCGCGATGCGACATGATGTCGTGGCCGGTGCCGGCTTGCGCTTCGGCGGCGGCGGTGAGCTTGTCCTTCTCGCCTTGCGACGTGATGTAAGTCGATGTGGACTTCGACTTTGTTCTTGTCGCCCCACTCCTTGCAGAGTTTGTCGAGCGCCTTGTTGGCGCCGGGCACCCAGTGGTCCCACACGCCCAACGACAGCGAGCCGGCGGCGTACGCGCCCCGCACATAGGGGGCGGTCACAACCGCAGCCGAAGCAAGGGCCGCAGTTTTCAGAATAGTTCTACGAGTAGTCCCTGAACGCATCGAGGTATTCCTCCCTGTTAATATTGAAGCTTCTTAATTTTGCCGGCAGGCTATACCGAAATCGTATAGGTGCCTAGCGCGCCGCCAAAAGATTTCGTTTTGCGAAAGCTACCGGCTAATATTGCCATAAAGTGAGATGGGCGGGGCTGCCAGCTAATACGTTAGTCTAAATAGAGCGGTCATTTCCGCCTGCCCGGCGGGGCCAGCGGCAACGAGGCGCGCGGGCGCCAGCTCACGCTCAGCCTCCAGCGCGTGCAAATTTTTTCAGCAGTTCCGCACTGACGAGATAGGCGATGACCAGGGCCGCGATCGCCCCCACCATCGTCCAAGGCATTGCCACGAAGTCGAATGCCGCTCCGAGCTTCGTCGAGACAATTGCAAGAGAGACCAGCAACGCGCCGAGCGAACTTGCCACCAGCGCCGGATGCGCGCGGCTCGCCCACACCGGCCGATAGCTGCGAATGACAAAGATGACCAGAATCTGGGTCGCGGTCGATTCGACGAACCAGGCGGTACGGAATTGCTCCGCGGTGGTTTTGAAGATCTGCAGCAGCATCGCGAATGTCGCGAGATCGAACAGCGACGAGAGTGAGCCCATGATCAGCGTAAAGCGCAAGATCGCCCGCATATCCCAGGCGCGCGGGCCCGCAAGATCGCGGCTGTCCACGTCGTCAAATGGAATGCCGGTTTCGGAGACATCATAGATCAGGTTGTTGAGCAGAATCTGCACCGGCAGCAGCGGCAGAAACGGCAGCACCAGCGATGCCAGCGCCATCGACAGCATATTGCCGAAATTCGAACTGGTGCCCATGCGCACATATTTGAGGATATTGGCGAAGGTCCGCCGTCCCTCCTCCACGCCGTCGGCGAGCACGCCGAGATCGGGCGCCAGCAGGATCATGTCGGCGGCGCTGCGCGCGATATCGGTTGCCCCATCGACGGAAAGCCCGACCTCGGCGGTGTGAATGGCCGGCGCGTCATTGACCCCGTCGCCGATGAAACCGACGATATGGCCGCGCGCCTGCAGGGCGCGAATGATCCGGGTCTTCTGGTCGGGCGAAACACGGGCGAACAGATCGGCGGTCTCGACGCGCGCGATCAGCGCCGGCTCGGTCAACTCCGCGATCTCCGCGCCGGTGAGCAGATCGCGCGCTGGAATTTTCAGCGTGTCGACCAGATGGCGCACGACCGCTTCGTGGTCGCCGGAAATGACCTTGACGCGCACGCCGGCCGCGGCGAGGCGTGCAATGGCTGCAGCAGCGCTCGGCTTCGGCGGATCGACGAAAATGCAGAACCCGGCAATCGTCAGGTTACACTCGTCCTCATCGCGCAGCTCATGCGTGTCCGCCGGCATGTCCTTCCAGGCAATGGCGAGCAGCCGATAGCCGAGCTTGGACTTCTCTTGTTCTTGGCCTGCAAACGCGGCGCGCGCGGCATCGTCCAAAGGCTTGCTTTGGCCGTCGCCGAGATCGACCGCGCGCGCGCGCGCCAGGACCGCTTCCGGCGCGCCCTTGAGGATCAGAATTTTCTTGCCGTCATGCTCGGCCAGCACCGACAGGCAACGGCGATCGAAATCGAAGGGAATTTCGTCGACCTTGTGCCAGGCGGAAAGATCTTCGCCGGTGCCTTGCGCAATGATCGCCTGGTCGAGCGGGCTGCGGATGCCGCCGCCGAACCCGGCGGCTACCGTGGCGAGAGTCATGACGCGCTTGCTGTCGGTGCCGTCGAAGCCCGGATGGCCGACCAGCGATATCTTCGCTTCGGTCAGCGTCCCGGTCTTGTCGGTGCAGAGCACGTCCATGGCGCCGAGGTCGTGAATGGCGGCGAGCCGCTTCACCACCACGCGTTTTGCCGCCATGCGGATGGCGCCGCGCGACAAGGTCACCGTCGTGATCATCGGCAGCAATTCGGGGGTGAGGCCGACGGCAAGCGCAACTGCAAACAGGAAGGAATCGAGCGCCGGCCGTCCGAAGGCGATATTCACCAGCAGCACGAACAACACCAAAAACACGGTGAGCCGCAGGATCAACAGGCCGAGCCGGCGCAAGCCGCGCTCGAAGGCCGACGGCGTTTCCGCGCCCGCCAGCGCCGCGGCGATGCCGCCGAACCGCGTCGTTTTGCCGGTCGCCACCACCAGCATGCTGGCCTCGCCATTGACCACCGAGGTGCCGGCAAACAGGGCGTTGAAGGCGTCGGCGGGTTCGCGCGCTTGGCAGTCGCCGACGCGCTTTTCCACGGGGTAGGGCTCGCCGGTCATCAGCGCTTCGTTGACGTGGGTGCTGCGTCCCTCGATCAGGATGCCGTCGGCGGGAACGAGATCGCCGGCCCTTAGCTCGACGACGTCGCCGGGAACGATCTGCGCAACGGGAAGCGAGCGCACGGCGCCGTCGCGGCGGACGTCGGCATGGATCTCGACCGACCGCCTGAGCGCTTCCGCTCTGGATTCTGCCCGCTCCTCCTGCACCACGTCGAGCACGATCGACAGGCCGATCACCGTCACGATGATGGCGAAACTGGCGATATCCCCGGTGAAGCCGGAAATCGCGGCAGCGACCAAAAGGATGGCAACCAGCGGCTCGGCGAAGCGCTTGGCAATCTTGACAACAATGCCGTGGCGACGCCCGGTGGCGACGGTGTTCGGCCCGCTGCGGCTCAACCGTTCGGCGGCTTCCGCGCTGGTCAGGCCGCCGCTTTTGCTGCGCAGGCGCTCGAACAGGACCGCCGCGGGAAGCAGCCAATAAGTCTCATGCGCATTATTTCCAGTGTTGGCGCCATTTCCAGTCTCGGCGCCGGCCACGATTGCAACGGGGGAGCCCGACATTCGGCGCGGTTCGCCTCAATCAAGAGTGGGCCAGCGATTGTGTTCGCCAGCAAGCGATTTCGGCGAGCTCCGCATCCGGCCGCTCGACCTGCACATCACAGTGACCAATATAGATGGCCGCGCTATCGCCGTCGATTGAGAGCCAATCGCCCCAATCCGGCCGCACGCAGCAGTCGCGGCGATGCCTATCCGGCCGTCAGTTTCTTTGTGGCGCGGATTTGCGTCTTGTCGCCGGGATCAGTCGCCGTCGCAAAGCCGAGTTCCGCGGCGATGGCGGAGAGCCTGTCCAAACTCTGCAGGGAAGACCATCACGGCATGGCGGATGCCTTGCGCGGCCATGACGGAAAGCAATTGTTCGAGCAGGCGCGTCGCCAGTCCCTTTTCGCGCAGGTCGGCGCGGATGATGACGGCGCACTCGGCCGCCTCGAAATCCGGATCGGCAGTCGAGCGGGCAAGTCCGGCGATGCCGTCGCCGTTCCAGGCCACCAAGGTCATCTCGCGGTCGTAGTCGATCTGGCTCAGGCGCGCTGCCGTTTCATGCGTGCGCGGACGCAGTGGCGCGAAGAATGGGTGCCACAGATCGCGGTCGTCGATTTTATCGGCGAACTTTCGCAGCGCCGGCTCATCCTCCGGGCGGATCGGGCGCACAATATATGCCTCGCCTTCGCGGAGCTCGATCGACGTTTCGAAGCGTTGCGGGTAAGGCCGGATCGCCATGCGCGCCTGCGCCGGCGCCGATGTCGTACGCACGCGGATGCGGCCGTCGACCGCCATGACGCCTTGGGCGTCGCAGAGCAGCGGGTTGATGTCGAGCTCGGTGACTTCGGCATGGTCGGCGACGATGCGGCTCAACTGCACCAGCACATTCACCACGCCGTCGATATCGGCCGGCGAGCGGTCACGGAAGCCTTTGAGCAGCGCGGCGATGCGGGTGCGCTCGATCTGCGCGCGGGCAAGCGCGGTGTTGAGCGGCGGCAGTTCCAGAGATTTGTCGCGGATGATTTCGACCGCAGTGCCGCCGTGGCCGAACAGGATGACCGGGCCGAAAGTCGGATCGGTGGTCACGCCAGCGATCAGTTCGTAAGCGCCCGGCCGGCGCACCATTTCCTGGATGATAAAGCCTTCGCGCCTGGCCTTGGGCAGGTTGCGCGCAATCTTGTCGTTCATCGCCTTGGCGGCGGCTTTGACCTCCGCCGCGCCGGCGAGATCGAGCGCGACGCCGCCGGCATCGGATTTATGGATGATGTCGCGCGAGCGGATCTTCAGCGCCACCGGGCCCTTGATCGTCCCGGCGACAGCCGCCGCCGCTTGGGCGTCGGATACGGCCTCGGTGCGCACAAAAGGGATGCCGTAGCAGGTAAAAAACGCCGCCACTTCCGCCGGATCGAGCCATTCGCGCTTGTCCGCAAGCGCCTGCCGGATGATGGCATGCGCGCGCGCAATATCGGTCTGCGGGCTGGGTGCGACGGCGGCCGGGGTTTCCAGGAGCAGGTCCTGGCTCTGCCGGTAGCGCACGAGATACATGAAGGCGCGCACCGCGCGTTCCGGCGTCTCATAGTCCGGTATTCTTGCTGCCGCGAGCTGCGCGCGCCCTTCCTGTACGCTGGCGTCGCCCATCCAGCAGGCGAAGACGTTCTTCTTCGCGGCAGCCGAAGCTTGCGACAACACACCGATCAGCCCCCTCGCCGCCTCCGCTGCCGATACGATCGCGGTCGGGCAATAGGCAACAACGAGCGCATCGCTGTCGGGGTCATCCATCATGACGGTGACCGCATCGGCATAGCGCGCCGCGTCGGCGTCGCCGATGATGTCGATCGGATTACCGTGGCTCCAGGTCGGCGGCAGAACCTTGTTCAGTTTGGCGATGGTCGCAGGCGACAGCGCCGCCAGATGTCCGCCCTCCTCGATCAGCCGGTCGGTGGCGAGCACGCCGGCGCCGCCGCCATTGGTGACGATGGCAAGCCGGTTGCCGCGCTGCGCCGGGGTACGGGCAAGCGTCGCGGCAGCGTCGAACAGTTCCTCGACCTCGTTGACGCGCAGCATGCCGGCGCGGCGGAAGGCGGCGTCGTAGACCACGTCGGCGCCGGCGAGCGCGCCGGTGTGCGAGCTTGCCGCGCGCGCGCCCTCCTCGGCGCGGCCGCTCTTGACCACGATGACCGGTTTCACCCGCGCCGCGCGCCGCGCCGCCGACATGAACTTGCGCGCCGCGGTGACGCCTTCGGCATAGATCAAAATAGCGTGGGTTTCCTGATCGAGCGCGAAGTAATCGAGCATGTCGCCGAAATCGACGTCGGCCATGTCGCCCATGGAGACGATGGCCGAAAAGCCAATGCGGCGCGGCAGCGCCCAGTCGAGCACCGTGGTCGCCATGGCGCCCGACTGGGTGAGGAAGGCGATATTGCCCGGCAGCAACGACGCCGGCGCGAAGGTGGCGTTGAGCCCGATCGCCGGCACGGCGATGCCGAGGCAATTGGGCCCGACCACGCGCAGCAGATGCGGGCGCGCGGCGGCAAGCAATTCCGCGGCGCGCTCGCGGCCCTTGGCGACCTCGCCCTCGGCAAAACCGGCGGTGAGCACGACGGCGGCGCGGGTGCCGCGGGCGCCGAGTTCATCGATGAGTTTCGGGATCGCGTCGGGCGGCGTGGCGATGACGGCAAGGTCGGGCGTCAGCGGCACGCTGGCGACGTCGGCATAGGCCATGATGCCGTGCACCGCCTGCGCGTGCGGATTGACCGGAACGATCGGCCCGGTAAAGCCGCCGCGCAACAGGTTGGTCATCAGTGCGCCGCCGACCGAATGCGGCTTGTCGGTCGCGCCGATGACCGCGATCGAGCGCGGGGCAAACATCTTGTCGAGATTGCGAATGGACATTTGCGGCCGGCCACCTCCTGCCGGTGGGGCATTGAGCTTGAGCGTTCAAATTATCCCAAATTAGTGAAATCAGTATGGCGTCGGACGCATGGTCCCCGCTATCTGTCATTCCACGTAGCGTCGCATGGGTTTAAGCCCCGACAGCGGCTGCGAGCGTAGAGGAGGTACGATGATCAGCGCCAAAACCTTCTGGCAAACCCTCGGCGGGCGGCCAGCCGCCGTGCCCATCGTGACCGCACAGGGCGTCGACGGACCCGCCGGCTTTCTCGCATTGTCGGCGAGCCACATTACCGCGGATCCGCCGTCCATGTCCGTCTCGATCGACGAGCGGACATCCGCCCTGGCGGCTGTTTTGCACAGCCGCCATTTCGCGGTGAATTATCTTCCCGCCGAGGCAAAGTCGCTGGCGGAGATTTTCGGCGGCAAGACTGAATTGAAAGGCGCCGAGCGCTTCAAGGCCGAGGATTGGCAGGTTCTCAGTTCCGGCGCGCCGGTCTTTAAGCATGCGCTCAGCGTCGTCGATTGTCAGTTGGAGGACACAATTCGCTATGCGGCAACCACGATCGCATTAGGCCGCGTAGTCGATCTGCGAACGCATGGCGGGCCGGCGCTGGTCTATTTTCGCGGTCAATATCTGTCGCTTTGAGAGCCGCAAGCTCACTGCAAAAATATTTCAGAAATCGATACGCGCGATGCATTGGCGCAGCGCATGGGATTTATCTGCCGTCAGGGCCACCGCTCATGGGGCTTGAACCGGTGCGGCGCGGACCAAGAATAGCCTTAGCCACGTCGCCCACGGCCACGACGGCTTCGTCCATTCCCTGGAAACATACGATCCGGCATGGACAAGCCTCCAGCCCGTCGTAGCGCCACGGAAATGCCCCGATAACGGCGCGCTGGTTGAGCATCAGCTCGATGTCGCCGCCGACATTCTCGGCGTGAATCAAGCCCTCCTGAAACGCGTAAGAGTGGAATGGAAACATGTCGTTGACCACGACGCGCTTCGATTTTGCGTGAACGAAATTGTATTCGCCGAAAAATTTCTCGCAGCTCATGCCGACCTTCTTCTCGAACTGCGCGGCAAGATCGGGCCGCATCAGGCGAATTGAGGTATTCATGGCATGGTCGCCGGAGCCGCAGTCGATTCCGAACCACTTGATCTTCTTCTTCAGCATCCATTCGAGCAGTTCGATCTTGCCGCCTGGATGCATGCAGAAATACCGCACCAGGTCCTGCTGCGGCTGACCCTCCCAGTACCGGTGCCAGCCGGTATGCAGGATGAGGATGTCACCTTCCTTCACCTCGACCGCGGCTTCCTCGATCATGGCCGGCGTAATGACCGCCCAATCATGCATGTGCTTTGAGACATCGACGACGGCACCGGGCCCCACGAGAAAATCGAGAGGGTAAGAGGCCATGTCACCCATGCCGTCGATGCCATGCATGGCGCCGTCGATATGCGTGCCGACGTGCAAGGCGGTATCGATCCGCTGCGCCACGATCTGCTTGGTCTGCAGATTTTGGGCGTAATACATCTGGTTGCCGGCGTAGCCGACCCAACCGGGCGTGTGCACATTCATCAAGTGGGATAGATCGACGATCTTCACAAAGGGCTCCTTAGGTGCTGCTATTCTATGTTACTAAATTCCTCTTGATTGTTATCAAAAATCGAGGCTTATGCAATTCGTGGTTTGTGCGTGGAGACCTGATCCTGCCACTTGTGATTGGATGCGAGAATGGAAACGGCACCGACCAATCAGATGCTCACGGAAGTTGAGAGCTTCCCGGACGCAACCACATCCGCCCTGACGGCCATTGGCCTCTGCATCAAGGAGATCCGCGTCAGGCGTGGCATGACGCTGCAGACGCTCTCCGATGCTTGCGGCTTGAGTCCCTCGATGCTTAGCCTTGTCGAACGCGGCCGCGCTTCGCCGTCAATCGGGTCCCTCGTCGTTATCGCAAGTTCGCTCGGCGTCACCATGTCGGAACTTGTGGCGGGCGACCCGACGCCGGAAGAAAAACTCGTTGTGCGCTCGTCCGAGCCGCAAGCCTTTGAGACCGCGCAACACGTGATCCGGCGCGTCCTGCGCGAGGACAAATCGCGCGGCGTGTCCGTCGCGTTGAACGAATACGAGCCTAACACCGGAAATGCTGACCGCGCCATTACCCATGACGGTTTTGAATACGGCTTCATCCTCGAAGGGACGTTGACGGTAACTGTCGATGGAACGCCTTATGTTCTCGAAGTTGGCGACCTCATCTCCTACGGTTCCCACAGGCCTCATCATATTTGGAACCACAGCGCCTCGCGCGTGCGGACGCTCTGGTTCAATCTTGCGCGTGATTGAACCCGATCTTACGGCAGCAACGTTATTTTGGGACCGACACGTCCGGGTCCCCACTGCGATTTTGACCGCGGGCGTGAAGACGCTTGATCCTGATCTGCCGATGAGAGAGGCGATACGGGCATGAAGCCCGCGCCTTTCGTCCGCCATGTGCCGCGCACGCTCGCGGAGGCGCTGAAAATTCTCGCCGAGGTTGCGCCGCAGGATGGCCGCGTGCTGGCCGGCGGGCAAAGCCTGGTGCCGATCATGGCGTTCCGGCTGGCGAAGCCCGCGCATCTCGTCGACATCAACGAAGTCGAAGGTCTCGACCGCATCGTCAATGACGGCAAGATGCTGTCGATCGGCGCGCGCGTGCGCCATGCGGCGTTTCATAAGGCCGCCGAGCCCGGCCCGCTCGGACTCCTGCTCACCAATGTCGTGCGCCACATCGCGCATTATCCGATTCGCATGCGCGGCACGTTCTGCGGCAGCCTCGCCCACGCCGATCCGGCGTCGGAATGGTGCCTGGTGGCGGCAACGCTCGACGCGACGATGGTGGCGAAGAGCGCGCGCGGCGAACGGTTGATCGCGGCCAAGGATTTCTTTGCCGGCATCATGTCGACGGCGCTCGCCGAGGATGAATTGCTCGCCGAAGCGCGGCTGCCGCTCATGGCGAGTGACGCCAAATTTGGCTTCAACGAATTCAACCGCCGCGCCGGCGATTTCGCCATGGCCGCGGCGCTCGTCACTTACCGCTTGCGGGACGGCAAAATCGCCGAGCCGCGCGTCGGCGTCGGCGGTGCCGAGGCGCGTCCGCGACGAATTGTGGAAGCAGAGGCTGCGCTTTCCGGCAAGGCGCCGGGCGACGCCGTATTCCGCGCCGCCGCCGAAGCCGCCGCAAATGCCATCGACGCACTGGAGGACCACCAGACGGACGCCACGTATCGGCGCGATCTGGTGCGCGCCGTGGTGCGCCGCGCGCTGGAGCACAGCGCATGAATCTCCGCGGCCATGTCACGATGGCTCTGACGCGAGCTCAACCGGCCCTCCCCACCGCTTCGCGGGGGGTGGGTAAAGCAAGGAGCGCGCGATGACCGCGCACGCCAAAGGCCCGGCCACCAAAGGCTCCGGCAGCAAATGGGTCGGCCGCGCCATCCGCCGGCTGGAGGATCCGGCGCTGGTCGCCGGGCAGGGTCATTTCACCGCCGACCTACCCGCCACGCGATGGGTCCGCTTCGTCAGGAGCTCCGTTGCGGCCGGCCGCATCGACAACATCGAAACGCCTGCCAACGCGCTGGTTATCACCGCCGCCAGCCTCAAGGGCGTGAAGCCGATCATGCCGATGCTGCACAAGTTCAACTACAAACCGGTGGCGCAGCCGATCCTGGCGAGCGGCGTTGTGCGCTTTGTCGGCGAGCCGATCGCCGCGGTCGTCGCGGCCAGCAAGGAACGCGCCGAGGACATCGCCGATCAGGTCAATGTGTCGATCAGCGAAACGGCGCCGGTGATCGACGCACAGGCCGCGCTTGGCGCCGGCGCGCCGCAGGTGCACGCCGAGGTTCCAGGCAATGTCGTGCTCGAAGGCCGGATGAAGACGCCGAATTTCGAGGCGGCCTGGGCAAGCGCGCACAAGATTGTCAAACTGGATGCCCGCTCGTATCGGCAGAATGCGACACCGATGGAAGCGCGCGCCGGCCACGCCGCCTACGACGACACGACCGGCCGCACCACCCTCACCTGCACCACGCAGATGCCGCATCTGACGCGCACCGCGATCGCCGATATTCTCGGCATGGCGGAATCGGACTTGCGCGTCGTCGCGCCCGACGTCGGCGGCGGCTTCGGCCAGAAAATGTCGCTGGCACCCGAATACGTCGTGCTGGTGTGGCTGGCGCGGAAACTCAAGAGCTCGGTTGCCTGGACCGAAGACCGTCGCGAGAACCTGATTGCCAGCTTCCACAGCCGCGACCAGGCCATCGCGCTGGAAGGGGCTTTCGATTCCGACGCGAAATTGCTGGCGCTGAAGACTGACATCGTCACCGATGTCGGCGCCTATTCCTGTTACCCGACGACGTGCGGCGTCGAACCGCTGATGGCCATGGCGGAACTGCCCGGGCCCTACGACGTGCGCCAGTACCAGGCCCACGCGCGCGGCGTCACCACCAACACCTGCACCATGGCGCCCTATCGCGGCGTGTCGCGGCCGGTGATCACCTTTGCGCTCGAACGGCTGATGGACAAGGCGGCGGCGGCTTTCAAAATCGACCCGGTGGACATTCGCCGTCGCAACCTGATCGACAAATTTCCCTACACGTCCGCGACCGGCCTCATTTTCGACGAGGCGAGCTACCGGCAGACCATGGAAATGGCGGTGAAGGCCGTCGATGTGCCCGCCTTCCGCGCCCGGCAGAAACAGGCGCGCGCGCAAGGGCGGCACCTCGGCATCGGCTTTGCCACGTTTTCCGAGCGCACCGGCTACGGCAGTCCGGCCTTTGCCGCGCGCGGCATGGAGATCACGCCCGGCTGGGAGAACGTCGTTGTCAGCATCGATCCCTCCGGCTGCGTCGAGGCGCGCATCGGCTCGTCGCCACACGGCCAGGGCCTGCGCACGACGCTGGCGCAGATCATCGCCGACGAAATCGGCATCGACCCGCAGGCAATCAAGATCGTGCATGGCGACACCGATCGTACGCCTTACGGCTGGGGCACTTTCGCCAGCCGCTCGCTGGTGATCTGCGGCGGCGCCACGCTGATTGCGTCGCGGAAGATCCGCGCCAAGCTGATCAAGATCGCCAGTCACATCCTGGAAGCGGCGCCCGAAGACATCGTGCTGGACGACGGGCACGCCAAGGTCGCCGGCACCGACCGCACAGTGCCGATCGCAAAAATGGCGCGCGAGGCCTATACGCAAACGCACCGCTTCAACGGCGAGATCGAACCGGGGCTGACCGAGACCGGCTCCTACGATCCGCCGGGCACTTTTTCCAATGCCTGCCATGTCGCCATTGTCGAGGTGGACGTGGAGACCGGACGCGTGACCATCGAAAGGTTTTTGGTGGCAGAAGATGCCGGGCGCATCATCAATCCGATGATCGCCGATGGCCAGGTACATGGCGGCGTGGCGCAGGGCATCGGCAACGCGCTGCTGGAAGAAATCATCTACGACGAGAGCGGCGGCATCCTCACCGCCAATCTCGCCGATTACATGCCGCCGACCGCGCATGAGATACCGCCGATCGAATTGCATCACATGGAAACGCCGAGCGTGAATTCGATCACCAAGGCCAAGGGCCTCGGCGAAGGCGGCGCCATCGGCGCGTCGGCTGCGGTCATTAATGCGATCAACGATGCCCTGACGCCGTTCGGCGTCTCCGTCGATGAGATGCCGGCGACGCCGCAGCGCATCCGCGCGGCGCTGCGCGCTTCTTCTTCTTCCTCCCCCGCTCGCGGGGAAGGGTCAGGGAGGGGGCCTGCATGACCGACAAGACCGACATCACGCTCACCATCAACGGCCGCGCGCACGCGATTGCCGTCGAGCCGCGGCGCACGCTGGTGGACGCGATCCGCGAGGACTGCGGGCAGACCGGCACGCATATCGGCTGCGAGCACGGCATTTGCGGCGCCTGCACGGTGATCGTTGACGGCGAGCCGGTGCGCTCGTGCCTGATGTTCGCCGTTCAGGCGGACGGCAAGAATATTCGTACCGTCGAGGGTCTGGCGACAGGCGATGAGCTGCATCCGATGCAGCGCGCCTTCATGGAGCACCACGGGCTGCAATGCGGCTTCTGCACGCCGGGATTTCTGATGCTGGCCGTGGGCGTGCTGGAGCGCGAGCCGAATATCAGCGATGAAGATCTGCTCGACGTGCTCTCGTCCAATCTCTGCCGCTGCACCGGCTACCAGAACATCATCAAGGCGGTGCGCGCGGCGGCGAAAGAGATGCGCGGCCAATGACGGCGCGGGCGAAATTCGTCGGCCGCTCCGTCCCGCGCCTGGAAGATCGTCCTCTCCTCACCGGGCAAGGCCGCTTCGCCGCCGACATTTCGTTTCCCGGGCAGTGGCACATGCGCGTGGTGCGCTCGCCAATGGCGCACGGCAGGCTCAAGGCGATCGACGCAGCGCCCGCGCTGGCGCTGCCCGGCGTGCACGCGGTGTGGACCTTCGCCGACATCGCCCACATACCGCCGATCCCGTTCCGCCTCACCGGCCTGACCGAACTCGAGCCGTATCGGCAAACGGCGCTGGCTCGGGATGTCGTTCGCTATGTCGGCGAGCCGGTCGCCGCCGTGTTCGCGGCCGATCCCTACATCGCCGAGGATGCCGCGGAACTGGTCGAGCTTGCTATCGAACCGCTGCGAGCAACGCTGCTCGCCACCGAGCAACCGGGCGTCTACGAGCCTAACCTCGGCACCGAGCCCGGCGTCATCAACAAGGGCTATGGCGACGTCGACGCGGCCTTCCGCGCCGCGCATCATATTGTTTCGCTTGAGCTTTCCGTCGGCCGCCACTCCGGCGTGCCGCTGGAAACGCGCGGCGCCGTCGCCCGTTACGATGAAAAACGCGACATTTTGGAAATGCACGGCGCCGCCAAGGTGCCGCACTGGAATCGCGATCACCTCGCGCAAATGCTTGGGCGGACAAGGGAATCAGTCCAGCTTTACGAGGGCCATGTCGGCGGCGGCTTCGGCATCCGCGGCGAATTGTATCCCGAAGACATCCTGGTCTGCGCCGCCGCGCTGAAATTCCGCAAGCCGATCAAATGGATAGAGGACCGGCGCGAGCACCTGATCGCCGCCAATCACTCGCGCCAGCAGACCCATAAAATCAGGGCCGCAATCGACATAGAAGGGCTGATCCTCGGCATCGAGGATGAATTTTTCCACGACAACGGCGCCTATATGCGCACGCATGCGGCCACCGTGCCCGACCTCGCCGCGGCGATGCTGCCCGGCCCCTATCGCGTGCCGGCCTACCGTGCCATCGGCCACATCCGCCTCACCAACAAGACGCCGTGCGGCACCTATCGGGCGCCCGGCCGTTTCGAGACGTCGTTCGTGCGCGAACGGCTCATCGATGCCATCGCCGCCAAGGTCGGCGTCGACAAGGTCGAAATCCGCAGGCGCAACCTCATCGCCAAGAGCGCCATGCCCTATGCGCTCGGCCTCGACACGCTGGGCACGCACATCGTCTACGACTCCGGCGACTATGCCGGCCTGCTCGACAAGGCACTGGCCGCCGCCGACTGGGAAAACCTGCAGCGCGACTTGCGGCAAAGGCGCGGGCGCGGTGAAAAAGTCGGCGCCGGCCTCGCGCTGTTCGTGGAGAAAAGCGGGCTCGGGCCCTTCGACACCGTGCGCATCGAGGTCGCAAACAACGGCGCCGTCGAAGTGATCACCGGCGTCGCTTCGATCGGCCAGGGCGTGGAGACGGCGATGGCACAGATCTGCGCCGACGCGCTTGGCGTCGATTACGCCTGCGTGCGCGTGACCCACGGCCAGACCGATCGCATCGACAAAGGCATGGGCGCCTTCGCCTCGCGCGTCACGGTGATGTGTGGCGAGGCCACAAGGCTCGCGGCGGCGACGTTGCGCGGCAAGGCGCTTGCCGCCGCCGCCGAGCTCATGCAGGCACGTGCCGCCGATCTCGACATCGTCAACGGCGACATCGTGCGCACCGGTGGCGGCCCGTCGATGCCGCTCGGCGAACTCGCGCGCGCCCTGCCCGATGGGCTCAGCGCCGAGGGTACCTTTGAGTCAAAGCACATGGTCTATCCTTACGGCGTGCACATCGCCGTGGTGCGTGTTGATGGCGACACCGGCGGCATGGCAATCGAGCGCTACGTCATTGCTTACGACGTCGGCCGCGCGGTCAATCCCATGCTGGTCGAAGGCCAGATCGCCGGCGGCATGGCGCAGGGCATCGGCGGCGCAGTGTTTGAGGAATTCCTTTATGACGAGGCCGGAGAGCCGCTGTCGGCGACTTTTGCCGATTACCTGATGCCCACGGCGCGCGAGATCCCAGCCACTGAGATCATCGTGACCGAGGACGCGCCGAGCCCGCTCAATCCGCTCGGCCTCAAGGGCGCCGGCGAAGGCGGCACCAATCCGGTCGGCGCGGCGATTGCCTCGGCAATCGACGAGGCCATCGGCACCCCCGGCGCAGTGACGCAATTGCCGGTGACGCCATATCGGCTAAAGGCGCTTATGGCCGCAAGCTGAAGTCAGCTCGTGCGCGGCGGCCGCGGATGCCCGAGGAACCGGTCGTCGGTTGTCGCCTCGACTGCGCATTTGAAGTGATACGCCGCCTCCCGCAGCATGGCATCGGTTTGCTCCCCGATCTGCAATTGCTCGTCGACGACGCGCATATCACTCTCCGGCACGAACAGGCTCTGCACGATATGGCGCGCGCCCATCGATTGCAGGACCGGCCGCAGGCCGTAGTCGAGCGCAAGCAGATGCGCCATTGAGCCCCCGGTGGCGATGGGCAGTATCGCCTTTCCGGTAAGCGCAAACTGCGGCAGGAGATCGAGAAATATCTTCAACAGGCCGGAATAGGATGCTTTGAAAATCGGCGTGGCGAAAATAATTCCGTCGGCCTGCTCGATGGCGGCTACCGTGCGCGCGACGCTCACATGCGCTGACTTCGCCATAATGAGCGCTTCCGGATCCATGTCGCGCAGGCGGATATGACGCGTCAGCAACGCATCGCTCATGCGCTGCAAGACATAATCGACCACCTTGGCAGTCTTCGACGCCTCCGAAGGACTGCTTGAGATGGCAAGGACCAACTGCTTTGACATTTAAACGCGGAAGTCCCTTGCCCGAACAGGCTATGACGCGACGGTCTGGCCGATGGCGTCGGTTGCCATACCCGCTCGCGGATGCGAGGGCCGCGGCAGGCCGAGGTGATCGCGCAGCGTGTGCCCTCTGTATTCGGTACGGAACAGACCCCGCTTTTGCAGGATTGGCACGACCTGCTCGACGAAGTCGTCGAACGCGCCGGGAAACCAGGGCGGCATGATGTTGAAGCCATCGGCGGCGCCGGCCACGAACCATTCCTCCAGGCCGTCGGCGACCTGCTCCGGCGTGCCGAGCAGCAGGCGATGGCCCATCGCGCTTGCGGCATAGTCGCGAAGCTCGCGCAAGGTCATGTTGTGCTTCTTCGCCAGCGCCGAAAGCGTCGCCGCGTGCCCCTGCATGATGGTCGATTGCGGAAGCGCCGGAACGGGCCCATCCAGCGGATACGATGATAAATCCTGGCCAAGGCGCTCGGAGAGCACCTTCAAGGCCGAGGCCGGATCTGAAAACTCGCCGAGCTTGGTGAGCTTGGCCTTGGCATCGGCCATCGACGTCCCGATAATCGGGCACACGCCCGGCATTATCTTCATATGGCTCGGGTCACGGCCGGCCTTCTTGGCGCGTTCGCGCAGATCCGCCGCTGTTTTCTTCGCCACCTCGATATCCTGCTGAACCGCAAAAACGATTTCCGCGATGGACGCCGCAAGGTCCTTGCCGGTTTCCGACGCGCCGGCCTGAATGATCACCGGATAGCCTTGCGGCGGACGCGAAATGTTCAGCGGCCCCTTGACCGAGAAAAACTCGCCCTTGTGATTGAGTTCGTGCATTTTCGAAATGTCAGCGAACTGTCCGCTCGCCTTGTCCATGACAATGGCGCCGTCTTCCCAGCTATCCCACAGGCCTTTGACGACCTTCACGAACTCGGTGGCGATCGCGTAGCGCAAATCGTGAGGAGGATGGCTCGCGTGCCCGAAATTCCCCGCGGCTTCCGGAAACGCCCCGGTGACGACGTTCCAGGCCGCGCGGCCGCCGCTAATGTGATCGATCGACGCAAAGGCACGCGCCAGATTGTAGGGGTCGCTGTAGGTCGACGACGCCGTCGCGCCGAGGCCGATATAGGACGTGCGCATCGCAAGCGCGGCGAGAAGCGTAAGCGGTTCGAGCCGCACCATGACCGAGGGATGGACTTTGGGGCCGGTATTCAGCGCATCGGCAAAAAACACCAGATCGAATTTCGCGCGCTCTGCGGTTTGCGCGATCCGTTCGATCAACTGGAGATTTTCCGCGCCGGCCTGCGCGCCTTCCAATCTCCAGCCGGCGACGTGATGACCGCTGCCGAGAATGAAAACGCCTAGATGCATCTGGGAGGACTTTGTCATCCGAAACCTGTTTGCGTGCTAGTTGGCCGGACCCTGTCAACTGGATTGGTTGCGGTCACGTGACTGAGGCTTCCGCAGTGCGCTTCTCGTTCGGTGCGTGGCGTTTCGCGGGGTTGTCCGGGCGCGGAATGCCAAGATGCTCGCGCAAGGTTCGGCCGGTATATTCCTTGCGAAACAATCCACGCTTCTGCAGGACGGGCACGACATGATCAACGAACGTGTCCAGTCCGCCCGGGAACCACGGACACAGCAGATTGAAGCCGTCGGCCGCGTCGTCCCTGAACCATTCTTCCATTTCGTCGGCGATCTGTTCCGGCGTTCCACACATCAGCTTGTGACCCATGCTCAAGCCGACTAAATCGCGCAGCTCCCGCAGCGTCATTTTGCGCCTTCGGGCTGTTTCAGCCAGCGTAATGGCGTGTCCCTGCATGATCGTGGAAGGCGGAAGCTCCGGGACCGGGCCGTCGAGCGGATACGACGACAAGTCGGATCCCATGCGCTCCGACAAGACCTTCATCGCGTAGGTCGGATCGGTCAACGCGCCAAGCTCGGCAAGCTTGGTCTTGGCTTCTACCTCGGTCGAGCCCACGATCGGGCATATCCCGGGCATGACCTTCAGGTGCGCGGGGTTGCGCCCATGTTTCTGCGCCAGATCCTTCAGGCGCTTAGCGAACGCAATTGCCACATCCTTGTTCTGCTGCACCGTGAATACGACTTCGGCAATCGACGCCGCAAAATTGGTGCCGGTGTCGGATGCGCCGGCCTGTATTAGAACGGGATAGCCCTGTGGCGGGCGCGTAATGTTGAGCGGCCCCTTGACCTGGTAGAATTTTCCCTTGTGATCGAGGGCGTGCATCTTGTCGGCATCGATGAATTTGCCGCTCGCTTTATCCATCACAAGCGAATCTTCCTCCCAGCTGTCCCAGAGACCTTTGGCGACATCGACAAACTCTTGCGCGATCGCGTAGCGCTCTTCATGCGGGGGATGCTTGGCGGCGCCGAAATTCGCGGCGGCTTCGGCAAACGCGCCGGTGACCACATTCCATCCGATGCGGCCCCCGCTCAGATGGTCGAGCGACGCTAGCATGCGGGCGAGGTTGTACGGCTCGGTGTAGGTTGTTGAGGCGGTCGCCGCGAGACCGATATGGGTCGTCGCCATTGTGAGCGCGCCTAACAGCGTCAGCGGTTCCAGGCGCACCACCATGGAGGGGTGCATGCCAGGAAAGGAATTCAGCCCGTCTGCAAGAAAGATGAAGTCGAGCTTGCCCCGCTCCGCGGTTTCCGCGCATTGCTTGATCAGGGGAAAATTTTGCGACCCGGCCTGGGCCTCCGGCAGCCGCCAGCCCGAAACAACGTTACCCGCAGCCAGAAGAAGGACACCGAGGTGCATTTGCGGTTGCTGCTTGGTCATCAATCGGTACCTCGCCTCCAAGCCCACCCCTCGTGCGCGGTCGCAGAGGCGAAACGCCTCTATATTATCCCTCGAAGCGCCGACGGCTTTGCTGATGTTAAATAAATTTAGAGCGGACTTTAGTATTAGTCAAATTTAGGTGGGCTAACGCGAGGTCAGTCCCTTACCGGACGGCATCAGAAACCGCGATGGCGTCCTCGGCCTTCCAATGGACGCCGACCGCGTCGCCGATCTCAAAGATATCGTCCAGGCTGCTGACGATTTGCTGGACGGCGACCACTTCGGTGCCGGCGGCGCGGATCACGTATTTCCGCGACCGGCCGAGATAGATGAGCTCCGCAACTTCGCCGGTCACGCGATTTTCAGCGTTCGGCTCCGGCTTGCTGGGGTCCGAGAGCAGCGTGCGCTCCGGCCGCACCGCCACGGAGATCGATTGCCCGACGCTGACGCCGCCGCGATGCCTGGCGCGCAACCGCAAACCATTGCCGTCGATCCTGCAGTAACCGTCGGCAGCTTCCGTCACCACGCCGGAAAACAAGTTGGTCTCGCCGATAAAATTGGCGACGAAGCGGGTCGCCGGCTGCTCGTAGAGCTCGGACGGTCCGCCAATCTGTTCGATCCGCCCGTTGTTAAAGACCGCGATGCGGTCGCTCATGGTGAGCGCTTCTTCCTGATCGTGTGTCACGTAAATGATCGACATGCCGAGCTTGCGGTGAAGCTGCTTGATCTCGAGCTGCATCTGCTCGCGCAGTTTCTTGTCGAGGGCCCCCAGCGGCTCGTCCATCAAGAGAAGCGGCGGCTCAAAGACCATGGCGCGCGCGAGCGCGATGCGTTGCTGCTGCCCGCCGGAGAGCTGGTGAGGCAGCCGAGGGCCGTAGCTGCCGAGACCGACAAGCGAGAGCACACGCGCCACGCGCTCGTTGATCTCCGTCTGCGGCATCCGCCGCATCTCCAGGGGAAAGGCGATGTTTTTCGCCACCGTCATGTGCGGAAACAGGGCGTAGTTCTGAAACACCATGCCGATGTTGCGGCGGTAGGGCGGCAGCGGGTTGAGCGGCTGCGACTTGAGCAGAATCTCACCGCTCGAGGGCTCGACGAGGCCCGCGATCATGGCGAGCGTGGTCGTCTTGCCTGAGCCCGACGGCCCGAGAAAACTCAGGAACTCCCCTGCCGAGAGCGTTACCGAGATGCCATCCACGGCGACCAGCGGACCGTAGGTCTTGCGCACATTGCGCAGCTCAAGAATTGGATCGCTCATGACGGGCCCAATAGAAACGATCCGAATCCGGCCCGGCGCATCACGGCTTCAATCAGGAGCACCAAGAGCGAGAATAGAAACAGCAGCGAGCCGATTGCCGCGATGGTCGGATCGACGTCGCCCAGGACGTCCGACCACATCTGCACCGTTACCGGCCGGAACGTCGGCGAGCCGATGAACAGCGAGACGATGAGTTCGTCGAACGAAATCACCATGGCAAAGAGCAGCCCGGACAAAACGCCAGGCAAGATCAGCGGAAACACGATGCGCCGGAACACGATCCAGGGCGGCGCCCCTAGCGTCAGCGCGGCGTTCTCATACTGCTCGTCGACCATCTGCAGCGAGGCGAGCACCGTTGAGACGACGTAAGGCACCGTGAGCACAGTGTGCGCCAGAATGAACCCGGTAAGCGTGCCATTTAGATTCCAAATGCGAAACGCACCAAAAACCGCAGCCGCAATAATGATGACCGGCACCACGATCGGCGCCATCAAAAGCCCCATGATGATGTTCTTGCCGGGAATTTCGCTGCGCTTGAGGCCGAGCGCGGCGGCGGTGCCCAGCGTCATCGCGATGATCCCCGTCGGCACCACGATCTCGATGCTGGCGGTGAGCGAATCCACCCAGGCCGGATCAGCGAACAACTTGCGATACCATTGCAGCGAAAGGCCGGGCGGCGGGAAGGTCAGAAATTGCGCCGAACTGAAAGAGATGATCAGCACGATGAACATCGGCGCGACCAAAAAAATCACGAGCAGCGTCGAGATCGTGATGCGCAGACCCCGCCACCAGGGCTCGGTACGGAAGCCGGGCGCTGTCATTTGCGAGCGACCGGATTGCCGGCGCGGAAGAGCAACGCGAAGGTCACTCCCACCCCGAACAACAGAACGACGGCCAGCGCCCCGGCGATGCCCCATTGGCCGAAATCCGAAACTTCGGTCTCGATGAGTTGCGCGATCATCGTGTCGCCGGGCCCGCCGAGAAGCGCCGGCGTGATGAAATATCCAAGCCCCATCACAAAGACGAGCACCGTGCCATTGACCACGCCGGGCCAACTCAGCGGCAGGTAGATGCGCAGGAAGTTTTTCACCGGGGGCGCGCCCAGGCTCGAGGCGGCCTGCGAATAGGTCGCGTTGATGCGCACCATCACCGCATAGATCGGCAGCACCATGAACGGCAGCAGGATATGCACCATGCCGACAAGGACACCGATGCGGTTATGCACCATGGTGACCGGCGCGCTGACGACGCCAATGTCGATCATGCTGCGATTGATAAGGCCTCTTTGCTGCAGCAGCACCAGCCAGGCGAAAGTGCGCACCAGAATGCTGCTCCAGAACGGGATCAATACGGCAAAGATCAAGAGCCGCCGCAGCCGCCCACTTGCCTGCGCGATCGAATAAGCGAGCGGATAGCCGCCAATCAGGCAGATCAAAGTCACGGAGCCGCTGATCACCACGGTATTGACGAGGGCGCGAACATAGACGGGCTGCTGGAAGATCACCTTGAAGTTCTGCAGGCCCCAGTGCGGCTCCGAGAGGCTGCGCAGCAACATGCTGCCAACCGGATAGCCGAAAACCGTAAGCAGCAATACGAACGCGGGCAGCACCAGCAAAGCCCGGCGGTCGCGCCAGTTCTTTGTTTGCGCCCATGCCGGTTTCGTAGCGGCCGAGTCAAATGCCATCACATCTCCGGGCGAGACGGATTCCGCCTAACTTTCATTTGCAGACAGCCGCTGATCCCGGCTGGAACTCGCGGCCGCAGGCGGCACAACCGCATCGAACGACGCTTGCAGAAGTTCAAGCACGTTCGACGCCGCATGGCCACCCGCTACGACCGTCCCGATTTCGGCCGGATCACCGTCCCCTTCGCTAGGACAGCTTCCACTGCGTCCAGCGCTCCGACAAGGGTTTCAGATTGCTGCGCCAGTAGTTCTCGTTCACCAGGATGCCCTGGCTTGTATAGGCGGGGTTGGTGGTCAGCCATGGCTTGACCGACTCGTCGATCAATTTGAACGCATCCGGATTGGTCGGCGCCAGCGCCATAAGATTGGCGACCTTGGCCTGCGCTTCCGCAGTCGTCATCTGGTTGATCAGCGCCATCGCCACCGCGCGATTTTTGGCGTTTTTGGGCACGACCAGATAGTCAACCGACTGGATATGCTGGTTCCACTCCATGCCCAGCTTGGCCCCTTTCTTGACCGAGTCATAGAGGCGGCCGTTGATGATAACGCCCAAGTTCACCTCGCCGTCGACGAGCAATTGCTGCGACTGCGAGTTGGTGGTCCAGAACACGGACTGCTTCTTGATGGTGTCGAGCTTCTTGAAGGCGCGATCGGCATCAATGGGATAGAGCTTATCGGGGCTGACCCCGTCAGCCAGAAGCGCGATCTCCAGCATCGGCGTGACGCGATCCCTGAGCATCCGGCGGCCCGGGAATTTCTGCAAATCGAAAAGATCCGCCCAGGTGCGCGGATGGTTGGAATCGTTGGTGGCGGTTTTGCTGTAGCCCAGATTGTAGGACCAGACGATGTCGCCGACGCCGAACTCATGCACGTATTTCGGGTTGATGCGTTTCACGTCGACGGCAGCCGTATCGATTTTTTCGAACAGATTGTCGGCGGTCCCGGAATAGAGAAAGTCGATCGTCACGTCGACGACGTCCCATGTCGGATTGCCGGATTCCAACATCGCCCGCAGCTTGCCGTAGTTGACCGGGCCATCCTGGATCACAGTGGCTCCGCTCGCTTGAGCGAAGGGCTCGCAAAATGCCTGTTTCTGCGCGTCCTGGTAGACCCCGCCCCAGCTCGCAAACACGACCTTGCTGCCATCGAATTTCTTCTGCGCGCGCGCTGCGCGAGGCAGCGCAAGTGCCGCGGCCGCCGTCGCCGCGCCCGATACGAACCCGCGCCGATCGAGCGCGTTGCGGACGTATGCAGTTTCCCCTTGGCCGACTAGCTTTTTGCTCATTCGTCCCTCCCTGAAATCTGGACTATGCACACGGGTAGCGCGGCCACAGTCGACACACCGACTTTCGCGTCTTTATAAATACTACAGGCATTTTGAAGATGGTCAACGGCCCGTTTAAATCTGCTTCAAATCCGATCGATAGCGGGCCCGGGTGTATGCATGTGCGTTAGCAGCATAAAATGCGGTGATCTGGTCCGTATCGGCTCACGGCTGGTTTTGATGAAATGAAAGTTCTGAGCGGCGCACGCCTCAGCTTTCGCCGTCACGGGCAGCGACCGTCACGGCCGTTCTTGGCAAAGGGTTCAAGCGAACGAAGGCGCTCCTACTGCTCGTTAGGACAGCTTCCACTGTGTCCAGCGTTCCGACAGAGGCTTTAGATTGTCGCGCCAGTAGTCTTCGTTGAGCTGGATGCCCTGGCTTGCATAAGCGGGGTTGGTGGTCAGCCACGGCTTGACCGACTCGTCGATCAATTTGAAAGCATCCGGATTGGTCGGCGCCAGCGCCATGAGGTTGGCGACTTTCGCCTGCGCTTCCGCGGTCGTCATCTGGTTGATCAAAGCCATCGCCACGGCGCGGTTTTTGACGTTTTTCGGTACGATCAGATAATCGAATGATTGGATGTGCTGGTCCCACTCCATGCCCAGCTTGGCGCCTTTCTTGACGGCGTCATAGAGCCGGCCGTTGATGATAACGCCCATATTCGCCTCGCCGTCGACGAGCAATTGCTGCGACTGCGAGTTGGTCGTCCAGAACACCGACTGCTTCTTGATCGTGTCGAGCTTCTTGAAGGCGCGGTCGACGTCGATCGGATAAAGCTTTTCAGACGGGACGCCGTCAGCCAGAAGCGCGACCTCCAGCATCGGCGTCACCCGATCCCTGATCATCCGCCGCCCAGGGAATTTCTGCAGATCGAAGAAATCGGCCCAACTGCGCGGGTGGTTGGCGTCCGTATAAATCGTCTTGCTGTAGCCGAGATTATACGACCAGACGATGTCGCCAACGCCATCCGCGTGCAGGTATTTCGGATTGATGCGCTTCACATCCACGACATCCGTGTCGATTTTCTCGAATAGCTTGTCGGCGGCACCGGAGTAAAAAAAGTCGATCCCGACGTCGACGACATCCCAAGTCGGACTGCCGGATTCCAGCATCGCCCGCAGCTTGGCGTAACTGATCGGGCCAGCTTGCACGACGGTAGCCCCGGTCGCTTGAGCGAAGGGCTCGCAAAAAGCCTCCTTCTGGGCGTCCTGAAAGCTGCCGCCCCAGCTCGCGAATACCACCTTGACGCCATCGAATTTTTTTTCCGCGCGCGCCGGCCGGATCATGCCCGGTAGCGCAAACGTTGCCGCGGTAGCGGCCGCCGCCGACACGAAGCTGCGCCGATCGAGCGCGTTGCGGGCGAGCGCAAACTTCCTTTTGCTGATCAAATTGTTGGTCATGCGAGCCTCCCTGTTGCGGGATACTTGTTGCTAATGGGCAACGCCAACCGGCACTTTGAGAAATACTATAGCGTTTTTGAACGTGGTCAACGATTCAATTTGAATGATTTTCAAACCGCAGCGTCAGCGTCGGGCTCGCCCGCTCGGCATTTTATAACAAGCCATTGATAACAAACATAATTCATATTGGTGACCGTCGACCGGCGCCGGAATTGATTTTGGTGAAATCAAATTTCGTGTTTGAGTCCGGCCCGCCTCCTTGGAGGCGGCCAAGCCGCGCTTCGGCGTGGCGCTGGTTCTCATTATCATCCTCGCAAGCGAACCTTGCATGAATCTCGACGGCCTCTTACGACCGCGGACTATTGCGATAGTCGGTGCTTCCGAACGTCCGTCGATCGGGCGCGCGTTGCTGGAGTCGCTCACGCGCCTCAATTTCGAAGGCGAGATTTTCCCCGTCAATCCGAAATACCCGCTGGTTATGGGCAGACGCTGCTATGCCAGCCTGCGCGATCTGCCAGCAGCGCCGGACGTTGTTGCCTTCTGCGTCAGCACCGAACGCGTGCTCGAAGGCATCAGGCTCACGGCCGAAATTGGCGGCCGCGGCGCGGTAATTTACGATAGTGGATTTGCCGAGAGCGGTGCCGACGGCAAGCAATTGCAGGCGAATATCGCCGCAATCTGCCGAGAAAACAGTATCGCCTTGTGCGGCCCAAATTGCATGGGCGTGCTCAGCCCGCACGACCGCAGCACCACCTACATGCAGGAAATCCGCGATCCTACCGGACTTGCCGGTGGCGTCGGGCTGATCTCGCAGAGCGGCTCGATCTGTATCGGACTTCTCGCCGATATCCGGCGTTACGGATTTAGTCATGTCATCTCCTCGGGCAACGAAGCCGTCGTCGGCAGCGCGGAGTATCTCGACTTTCTCGTGGACGATCCGAAGACCAGGGTTATCGCAGCGTTCCTGGAGACGGTGCGCGAGCCGGAACGCTTTGTCGCCGCGCTCGACCGCGCCGCCGACGCCGGCAAGCCGGTCGTCGTGCTCAAGGTCGGCCGCTCCGAGCGCACACAGCGGGCGATCACCACTCACACCGGCGGGCTTTCCGGCGAAGGCCGCGTTTTCTCCGAAGTCCTGCGCACCCATCGTGCCATTGAGACACACGATCTCGATGCCATGGTCGAGGTGCTTGCCGCCGCCTCCGGCGCACGCCGCCCTGCCGGCCCGCGCATCGGCGTGGTCACGGCGTCGGGCGGGCAAGCCGAGCTTATCCTTGATGCCGCAAGCGAAGCCGGCATCGACCTGCCGCCGCTCGATGCCAAGACGCGCGCTAACGCCGAGCAGGTGATAGGACCGCTCACCGGCGACGGCAATCCGCTGGATGCCTGGGGCAACGGCGACTTTGCGAAGAATTTCCCGCACGCGCTCGAATGCCTCGCCGCCGACCCGAACTACGACGCGGTGGTGATGTGTTCCGACGCGGCCGACGGCAACCCAATGGGGCGGGCCGAGCGTGCGCTCGACTACGCCCGCGTATTGGCCGAAGCCGCCAAGAAAAGCGGCAAGCCGCATTACATGATGGGTACGCGGCCTGGCGTCATGCAGCGCGCCCAAATCGATCTGCTGGGTGCGCACGGCATCCCTGTTATCGGCGGCACGCGCCAGGGCCTCGGCGCTATCGCGCAGCTCGGCCGCGCCGGCAAAAAACGGCCGCGCGCCCTTGCTTACGATGCAACCGACCGAAGCCTCGCCAGCCTGCTCGCCGGCGCACACGAACGTCCGACCATCAACGAGGCCGATGCAAAGCGCTTCTTTGCAAGCCACAAACTGCCGGTGACGCGCGAAATCGTGGCCCGTGACTGGGACGCCGCGCGCACTGCTGCCGCCGAGATTGGCTGGCCGGTTGCCATCAAAGTCGTTTCCGACCAGATCGCGCACAAATCCGAGCACGGTCTCGTCGCTCTGTCGATTCGCAACGAAGCCGAGCTACACAGCGCCTATGATCGTTTGGTGCAGACTGCGCGCCAGGTTGTTGCTGCAGACAAGATCACTGGACTATTGGTGCAGGAAATGGTCGCCGGCGGCGTCGAAACCTTCGTCGGCGTGAGCCATGATCCGGATTTTGGACCGGTGATTGCGGTCGGCCTGGGCGGCATTGGCATCGAAGTATTCAAAGATTACGCTTTGCGGCTTCTTCCGCTCGCCGAAGGCGACGCGGCGGCGATGATCGAAGAACTCAAGACGTATCCGCTGTTGCGCGGCGCCCGATCGCCGAAACCCTACGATGTCGGTGCGCTCGTCAATGTCATCGAGCGCGTCAGCACCATCGCCTGGATCGGCCGCGATATGATCGGCGAGATCGATCTCAATCCAATTGTCGTATTCGAGGTCGGCCGCGGCTGCCGGATTGTCGATGCGCTGATCGTGCCGCGAGGTAATATTGCGCATAAGGAACCAACAGCATGAGCAAACTCGTCCTAAGCAAGAACGACGAACTCGTCTCCGTCATTACTCTCAACCGGCCTGAAAAGCTCAACGCCATTAACAAGGACCTGCGGCTCGCCCTGGCCGATGCGCTGCGCTTCGCCGATGCAGACGAGAATACGAGCGTCGTGCTTTTGGGAGCCGCCGGCCGCAGCTTTTGCGTCGGCTACGACATCACCGGCGGCAATGACAACGAGGCGTGGAAGCACGATGCCTTGAGATGGCACGCGTATTTGCGCGAATGCCTCGCCTTCGAAATGATGCCTTGGAACATGAAAAAGCCGGTCGTCGCCGCCGTGCAAGGCCATGCTCTCGGCGGCGGCTGCGAACTGGCGATGCTGTGCGACCTCACTATCGCGGCCGACGACGCTCAATTTGGCGAACCGGAGATCCGATTCTCCGACGCAGGCCCCGCGATCGTGATGCCGTGGCTCATCGGCTTCAAGAAGGCGCGCGAGCTTCTCTATTTCGGCGACATGGTCGACGCCAAAACCGCGCTGGAACTCGGCATGGTCAACCGCGTCGTGCCGCTCAATGAACTCGCGACCGCGTCGTTGAAATACGCAAAACGGCTCTCGCTCATTTCCCCCGAAGCGCTTTACTGGACGAAGCTTTCGATCAACCGGGGCGCCGACGCGGCCGGCTTCAGCAACGCCTTAAATGCTGGCGTCGATATTGTTTCGCCACTTTACGCCGCCAAGACCGAGATGGGCGTGAAATTCCAGGACATCAAGGCGAAGGAAGGCCTCGGTGCGGCGCTGAAATGGCGCGCCGCGCAGTTCAAGGAATAGCGGACTATGAATGCGTCCCGGCCGTATGCACGGACAAAAGGTGCGGCACATCTGCTCGGATTGGCTTGTGAGACCTTCGCAGTGGGATACCTGCATCGCGTGGGATAGTTCTTGCCATTGATCGTGCGCGAATTGCCGCGCAAATCGGGATTGTCGCCTGCCTCCGATACGTCGCTATGCGCTGCAATCGGATCCCAGCCGATCGAATGAATCCCGCAATCTCTGCCCGTCGCCAACACCTTCCGTCGGCAACACGGCTATAAAGGATCGAATCGGAAGCTGGTTCCCGAGCGGGCGATACGGCCGACGCCAGGCGAGTCGAGGTGGGCTCCGGCAATGTAGTACATGTTGTCAGCGGCCAGAGACATTATCTGCAACCGACTCGCTCGTGCTCGCTCTTGATCACGGTCGAATTCCCAAGCTATCTCCGGCCGTTCAAATTGTATTGACGGTACGTGCACAATGTCGCCCCAAACCAGGACGGTTTCACCTCCACTGATGATGCGGAAGCATGTATGCCCGACTTCATGGCCGGGAGCGGCTATAGTTTCAATATTGGTGCCAATTCGTTGACCGGCCTCGAATGCTTCCGCGCGTTCATGAAAGCGTTGCAGCCTTGCCTCGGCGCGGAACATGCCGAGTTCTTCCTTGGGTACGAGCAAGCGAGACAACCGAGGGAATGCATCCTGGCCATCAGGCAGGATCAGCCCGTTGATATGGTCGACATGCGTGTGGGTGAAGGCAATCGTCCGAATCCTGTCGGCGGCGATGTTCGCTTCAAGCAACGCTTGCGGAAGTAAGCCCATGCTTGGGTGCCAAGCATTCGACGCTCCCGTATCGATCAATGTGACATCGGTTCCATCGTCAAGCGAGAAAGCGTTGACTGACAATCTCAGGCTCCCGCCGACTAGGCGCACCTGTTGCGGCAGGTCATCGCCGAATACTTTATTCCCCGGCTGGCGCAATCGCATGGTTGGCATGTCGACGTAGCCATCACGCAGAGAGGTCATAATAAGCGCGCCGATTTTGTAGGACGTATAATTGTCGCCGGCGTCAATGCGGTTCATTTGCGGCCTATCGGTTTACCGGCTCCCGAAGATCAAAGTCGGGCAACACGCCGGTGTTCGGCCGGCAGTTCACATGCCCGAAGCCGGTTGCCGTGAAATCGCCGTCGCGGTTGACACGACGATTGACGACTCCTACCGTTTACAAAAATACGGACAGTTTGTCCACAATGTAGGCAGGGAGGTTTGCGTGTCGGTCGTTGCGACTGGCGGCGCGGTCGCGCCGCGGCCTCGTTCTCAGGCCAGCTACGATCTTTCGGACCGTGTCGGCGTGGTGACCGGAGGCCGCAACGGGATTGGGGCCGCCGTCGTCGCATCGCTGCGCGCCGCCGGTGCGCGCGTGATCGTCTGGGATTGCGACGGCGAGGATGAACCCGATTGCGCGGTGGTCGACGTCACCGATATGGCTTCGGTAGCACGCGCGGCCGCGCGACTTCCACGGCTCGACATTCTGGTGAACAGCGCCGGCTACGCCGGTGCGACTGTGCCGTTGGACGACTATCCGCCGAATGAGTGGAAGCGTGTTATCGACGTCAATCTCCTTGGCACATTCAATGTTTGCCACGCGACCGTGCCGCTGTTTCGCGGCCTGGGCGGCGGCCGCATCGTCAACGTTTCATCGTTGGCCGGCAAGGAAGGCACGCCCAACGCGTCCGCCTATAGCGCGGCCAAGGCGGGGGTGATTGCACTCACCAAATCGCTTGGCAAGGAACTGGCCAGTGTCGGCGTGCTGGTCAACGCGATTGCGCCGGCGGCGGTACGGACGCGGCTGCTGGAACAGATGAGCCCGGCGCATGTGCAGATCATGATCGACAAATGCCCGCTGCAGCGGCTGATCGAACCGCAGGAAGTTGCCGAGCTCATCATGTGGCTTTGCTCGGATTCCTGCACCTTCAATACGGGTGCCGTATTCGACTTATCGGGAGGCCGGGCGGCCTACTGAGGCCGACCGCATGTGAATTTCAAAAGGAGAAGGCGTTGGATCTTGGATTGAAAGGAAAGGCCGCAATCGTCACCGGCGGCAGCAGCGGCATCGGATTGGCGGCGGCGCAACGCCTCCTGGCGGAAGGCGCCAAGGTTGCCATCATGGGACGCGACGCGGCCAGGCTGGAGAAGGCCGTGCAAACGCTGCGTAACGGAGACGGCGTCGCTCCCCGCGATGTCGCGAGCTACGCGGGGGACGTGGCCCAGGCAAAGGATGTTGCAGCGATGGTGGCTGCCGCGGTGGACGCGCTGGGGCGGCTGGACATTGTCGTCAGCAATGCCGGCACACGTTTGCCCGGCAACTTCGACACGCTGGACATCGCGGCTGTCGAGGCCCACCTGCGCACCAAGGTGCTGGGCACCTGGGAGCTTGCGCGGCAGGCGGTGCCGCACCTGCGCAAGCAGAAATCCGGGCGCTTCATCGTCGTGGTCGGTCAGGCAGGCAAGGTGCCGGCGGCCAACACGATCGGATCATGCGTGACCAACGCCGCGCAACACGCCTTCGTCAAGGCGCTCTCGGATCATCTGGGCAAGGACAATATCCTTGTCACCGCGGTGTGCCCCAGCCACATCCGCACACCCATGACCGAAGGCCGGAAGCTCGAGGGCGAGCGCTACCTCGGACGCTCCCTGGAACATCAGGAGTCGGGCTGGGGTCTGCAGGTTCCGTTGGGCCGCATGGGCGAGCCGGAAGACGTGGCGAACGCCATCGCGTTCCTCGCTTCCGAAAAGTCGGCATTCCTCACCGGCACCAATATGGACGTGGATGGCGGATACCAGCGCATGATCTTCTGAAACGTCGTGGATCAACCGCTCAGACAGGGAAAAACATGGAATTGGGACTGAAGGGCAAAGTGGCGCTGATACCGGGCGGCTCAGGAGCACTCGGCAAAGCCACCGCGCACCAACTGCTGGAGGAAGGCGCACGCGTGGCGTTGTGCAGCCGCAGCCAGCAGAACGTGGACGATACTCTGAAGGAGTTGGGCGACCGGCACGGCGCCGAGCGCGTGATGGGCCGGGCATTCAATGTGGACGACCAAGCGGCCATGAACGCTTTTTCGCAGGCGGTGCGGGAGCGCTTCGGCACCATCGACATCCTTGTCTATGCGGCGGGCACCGGCCGGCGCTCAACGGTGGACACGCTGACCGACGAGGAGATGCAGCTCCACATCAACGAGAAGATTTTCGGAACGCTGCACGCCATCCGCGCGGTCCTGCCAGGCATGCGCGCGCAGAAGGACGGGCGCATCGTGGTGTTCGTCGGCCAGGCCGGCTGGCATCCCCAGGCCGATCGCCTGCCCTCCGGCATCACAAACGCCGGCCAAGCGGCGATGGTGAAGAGCATCTCCGACGCCGTGGCGCGCGAAAACGTGCGGCTGAACGTGCTCTCCCCGCAATACGTGGAAGGGCCTTTGCTGAGCTTCATCATCGAGGAACAGATGCGCAAGCACGGCTTGGACCGCGAGACGGCGACGCACAGCTATGCGCGTGCCAACCCGCTGGGCCGGTTGGGCCGGCCGGATGACGTGGCCGCGACCGCCGTTTTCCTGGTCTCCGATGCGGCGGGATTCATCACCGGCAGTACCGTTTGCGTCGACGGTGGCTACCACCGTTATCCCCTGAGTTAGGAACGCGCGTCATGATCGAGCTGCGCGCTTTGCACAAAACCTTTGACCGCGGCTCGGCGCCGGTCGAGGCGGTGCGCGACGTCAACTTGACCGTGGCGCAGGGGAGCATCGTTTCTCTGATCGGCCCGAGCGGCTGCGGCAAATCGACGCTGCTGCACATGATCGCAGGATTGTACGAGCCCTCCAGTGGGGATGTGATCTACGACGGGCGCTCCGTCGAGTCGGTCAACACTGCCGCGGGGTATATGACCCAGAAGGACACGCTGTTTCCCTGGCGAACCGTGCGCGACAACGTCGCCCTGCCCGCTCAGCTGGCGGGCAAGCCAAAGGCAGAGAGGCACCGCGAGGCCGCCGATATCCTGGGCCGGGTGGGCCTCGACGGTTTTGAGACCCGCTATCCCAGTGAGCTTTCCGGCGGCATGCGCAAGCGCGCCGCGCTGGCGCGCATGCTGCTCTATCGCCCTGAGACCTTTCTGCTTGATGAGCCCTTTGGCGCGCTGGACGCGCAATTGAAGTTGGCAATGCACGAGCTGCTGCTGCGCCTGTGGCGGGAGGACAAGCAAACCATCCTGTTGGTGACGCACGATCTGGTAGAGGCGATTACGCTTTCCGACCGCGTCATCGTCCTCACGCGACGTCCGTCGCGGATAATCCTGGACCAAGAGGTGGACCTGCCCCGCCCCCGTGACGTGCTCAACGTGCGCTTCACTCCGCGCTTCAAGGAAATCTACGACAAGCTTTGGAATTTCCTGCGCGTGGAATACGAGGAGGAACGGCTTTGAATACGAACGCCGTGACGAGCGAGGGGCTGCCGGCCGGTGCCGCCCGCAAATCCCGCAAGCGCTTGCTGGCGGAGATGAGCGGCGGCCAACTGCTGGCCTGGCAGACCGGCTTGGCCATCGTGATCCTGGCTTGCTGGCAATTTGCCTCCGGGCGTTTGGTGGACAACTTTTTCATCAGCAACCCGGTAGACGTGGCGATACGTCTTTGGGACTGGACGATCAGCGGCTTCATCTTTCCCCACTTGTGGGTGACTTTCTACGAGACGATAGCGGGATTCGTGCTGGGCTCGTTGATCGGCACGCTGCTTGGCATCTGGCTTGGCGTCGCGCGCTTCATGAGCCGCCTGCTCAACCCGTTCCTGTTCGCCTTTTACGCCCTGCCCAAGATCGCTCTGGCGCCTTTGCTGGTGCTGTGGTTCGGCTTGGGGCTGGAATCCAAGATCGCGCTCTCCACCGTCATTGTCTTCTTTCTGGTGTTCTACAACACCTTCACCGGCGTGCGGGAGGTCGATCAGGATATGATCGACACGGTCCGCCTGATGAAGGCGCGGCGACACCAGGTGCTGTTGCACGTCGTAGTCCCCTCGGCGATGAGCTGGATATTCGCCGGGCTCAAGATCTCCGTTCCCTACGCGCTGATAGGCGCAATCGTGGGCGAGCTTATCGCGGCGAGCCAGGGGCTGGGCTTCCTGGTTCAGCGAATGGGAGCGGATTTCGATACCACCGGCGTCTTCGCGGTGCTGGTGGTGATCGGTTTACTTGCGATCGCTCTCAACCATCTCGTGGAAATTGTCCAGGTCCGGCAAGAACGCTGGAAGATTGTCAGCCACTAGCAGGTGGGAAACAAAGGGTCATAAATCCAAGGAGGAAATGATGAAACGTTTGAGCACCGCGGTCGTCCTTCTAAGCATGCTGCTGTTCACGGGCAATGCCGTGGCGCTGGATACCGTGAAGATATCGAACATCGGTCACGCCTATTGGGCCGGCCCGCTGTACGTTGCGCAATACTACAAGCTTTTCGAGAAGCACGGCCTGAATGCCGAAGTGACCACGATCAAGGGCGGTTCGCTCGCGTTTCAGTCGGCGCTGACCAAGAGCGTGGACCTGACGCAGGTGACCTTCGAGCACGTGCTGCAAGCGGCCTCTAAAGGCCAGCGCGTCGTGTCCTTTTACCGGTTTGGCAAGGCTCCAGCCAACAACATCGTGGCCAACAATGAGATCATGGACCGCGCGAAGGGCAAGTCGGTCGAAGAGCGCATACGGGCGCTGAAAGGGGCCCGCATTGCCGTGCCCTCCGCCGGCGGCTCCAACGAAAAAATGTTGGAAATGTTGGCCACCGTGTACGGCTTGGACATGAACACCGTCAAACGCCTGAACTTGGGCGGCGATCCCGGCTCCTACGTGGCGGCGTTCAAGACCAACCAGATTGACGCCGCCGTGTATGCCGAACCGGTCGGCTTGCTCGTCAGCAAGGCCCATCTGGGCGGCACACTCCTGAACGTGATCAAGGGCGAAGAACCGCGCTTCAATGACGTGATTTTTCTGACGCTGGTGGCCCACCCGGACATCATCGCCGAGAAGGCAGCCATTTTGCGGAAGGTCTGCGCGGTATATGACGAAGCGCTGAAGATCATGCACACCGAGCCCGAAAAGGGCATCGCCGCAATGGCCAAGGAGTTCCCCAACCTCGGCGCGGAAGACAATGCCGCAATTTACAACGCAATGCTCCCGACGTGGCCGGAGAACGGAAAGATGAATGTCGAGCAGGCCAAGCGCACCATGGCCTACATGACGGCCTTGGGTGATTTGAACGTCAAGACCGGCTTCGATCCGTCTCCTCTGTTCACCAACGATCTGCAATGAAAATGGCGGCAACCCGCGCGACCCTGGCGCGGAGAGGAGTGTCGGGTGCCAAAAGACAGAACGTGAAGCCGTTCCTCTGACGCAAGCATGCGCTCGCCGGCACCAGGGGGCTGCCCTTGGTGCTGGTGCACGGCTCCGGTCTCCAGAACTTGCTCACCGGGGGTACCGTTGCCCTCGATAAAATTAGGCGTTCTCGCGCTTGAGCCACTTCATGAGATGTTCAGCGACGGCAACGAGCTCGTCACGCTGGTTTCTTACTTCGATCTTGGCACGCGTGCGGCGCCGCGGCTCGTCGATTTCTGAAATCGTGTATCTGACCTCGATCGTGTCGCCGATGAAAACCGGCCCGAGAAAACGCACGCGATCGTAACCGAGCGATACGGGTGTCGAATCGATGCCCTTGGAGCGGCTGCGTTCGAGCATCATCGTCGAGGTGGTCGACATATAGCCGATGAGAAGTGCGCCATGCGCGATGCGATGACCGTAGATCGACTTGCGCATGTATTCTTCGTTGACGTGATTGCCGGCCAAATCGCCGGTGATTCCCGCAAACAGATAGACGTCGCTTTCGCCGACGGTCTTGGCAAATTTCACTTCATCGCCGATCTCGGCGTGCATGGAAGGGACCATCGTATCTCCTTTGTCGGCGGCGGCGTCTTGCGCGGTCATTTGGTCAATCCTCAGCGGCGGGCGGCGGCTTTCGTGGCATCCGCGGCTCGCGGAATTCCAACAATACCGGCCGCGGCGAGTTGTTCGATCTCGGCATCCTTGTAGCCAATCTCGCGGAGAACCTCGCACGTCTGCGCGCCCAACATCTGCGGCGGGAAGCGAACGTCGGGGGCTGCGCCGTCATAGGTCACCGGGTGGCTGACCAGCGTAACGGGCGAACCGCCCGCGCCGGGCACAGTCATGAAGCTCTTGATATGCCGCACCTGTGGATCGTCGACGACATCGGCATAATCGTTCACCGGCGCGTGCCAGATCGCATGCTTGGTGAATACTTCGACCCAATGGGCATTCGGGTGTTCGAGAAAGCGCGCGGCGATCAGGTTGGCGATCTCAACCCGGCGACCATAGATTTCGCTCTCCGCGATCCCGAGAAGCGCCGGAATATCCATGATCGTGCCCACCGTCTCCAGCGGCGCAATCGAAAGCGCCATGTGGCCGTCGGCAGTGCGATAGACGCCGTAAGGCGCGTTATAATACCAGCCGGCAAGATGCGGCGGCTGGCGCACGGACGACGGCGGCTTGCCGCCGTTGAGGTAGGTCGTGAAGGATTCAAGCTGGAGATCGATCGCCGAAGAGAGGAGGCTCACGTCGACGCGGCATCCTTGACCGGTGCGGCCGCGGCGCACCAAAGCCGCGAGAATGCCGAGCGCAAGCAGCGCGGCGCCGTGGTGGTCGACGGCGGACACGCCGACCGCGCGCGCGCCGTCCGGCTCCTTGCCGGTGATTGCCATAAGACCCGCGAGCGCTTGGATCAGAAGATCCTGGCCTGGCCGATCGACGTAAGGCCCGGTCGGGCCGTAGCCCGAGGCCGACGCATAGATGACGCCGGGATTAATGGCGCGCACGAACTCGTAGTCGAGACCGAGCTTCTTCATCACCGCCGGCCGGTAATTCTCGCTGACGACGTCGGCGGTGGCGATGAGCTTGCGGGCGATTTCGTTGCCCTTCGGCGATTTCAGATCGACGGCGAGGCTGCGCTTGTTGCGGTTCGCGGCAAGCTGCAGCACGGTCTGCCCGTCGACCTGCCGATTGTTGCCGCCGCCCCATTTGCGCTGGAAACCACCTTCGATCGGCTCCATCACGATGACGTCGGCGCCGAGGTCGGCCAAATGCTGGATCCCGAACGGCCCCATCAGAAAGTGATTGAAGCTCAGGACGCGAATGCCACTCAGAAGGTCCAAACTGTGTCCCCCGGCTGCTGGATCGAAAATTCAGACTATTATGGCGCCATTCCTGCCCGCAATTGGAAGGCGTTGCTGCAGCACATGACACCATGAAGCAATGAGGGATTGAATGGAATAGCATCGCGAGTCATCTTGCGAAGCTCAAGCCACCAGGCGGATGAGATGGCTGCAAGCCACACCTGAGCCAATTTGCGGAGCCAGTCATGGACAACATCGTCAATCAGGAACAGGGGCTTGAGATATTCGGCTCCGGCAAGGCGCATCGCCGCGCGCGGCCAGCCCTGACCTACAAGGAAGCGGCGCGGGAGATTCCGGTCTTTGCCGAAACCGATGTGCTGGTGACCGGCGGCGGACCGGCCGGGACCGCGGCCGCGATCGCGGCCGCGCGCCTCGGCGCGCGTGTCATGCTGGTCGAGCGCTACAATCATCTCGGCGGCCTGTCGACCGGCGGCCTCGTGATCTGGATCGACCGCATGACCGACTGGAACGGCAAGCCGGTCATCACCGGTCTGGCGCAGGAGCTATTCGAGCGGCTGCCGAAGGATGCGGTGATGGGACCGCCGCCCCAATCCTGGGGATCGAAAGACGCGGCAACCGCCGCCTATTGGGCGCAGCGCACGGCGGCCTACCACGGCATCGTCACCTGGTCGCCGACCATCGATCCCGAGGCGTTGAAGACGCTCTCCATGCAGATGGTGCTTGAGCAGAAAGTCCAGCTCACACTGCATTCCTGGGCGACGCAACCGATTGTCGAAGACAGCACGATGCGCGGCGCGATCTTCGAAAGCAAGGAAGGCCGTCAGGCGATCTTGGCGAAGGTCGTTATCGATACGACGGGTGACGCGGACCTGCTTGCACGCACGAACTTGCCGCTCGAAAACGACATCGACGACCAGGACATTCATCACTGCATGAATACCGCTTTCCTGCTCGGCGGCGTCGACATGGAGCGATGGCTTGATTTCCGCGCCGTCAATCCGGACGGATTTTCCGAATTCATGGCGCAAGGCCGCAAGGCGTTAGGCTTCTTCGAGAAGCCGTTCACGTCCTGGCGCAACGATGTCGCTTTGTTCATGGGGCCGCGGCTCGCCGGCTACAGCGCCGTCAATGTCGACGACTTGACCGCGGTCGAGATACGGTCGCGCGAACTGACGGTCGGCCATCTGAACGTCTACCGCAAAAATGCGCCCGGCTTTGAAAACGCATTTCTCATGCTGGGAGCGCCGCAGATCGGCGTCCGTCACAGCCGCCGCGTCGTCGGCGAGCGCAGAGTGACGCGCGCGGACTGGAGCGCCGGCCGCGTATGGGACGACGAGATCGGTGTCTCGCCCTCGCTCTCGCCAAAATTTCAGAACGTATCGGTGCCTTACGGCGCGCTCGTTCCGAAAGCGATCGACGGGGTTCTGGTCGCGGGCCGGCATATCTCGTCGGACGCGAACTCGCACACCTTCCTGCGCGAGATCCCGCAATGTTGGTTGACCGGCCAAGCGGCCGGTGTCGCGGCGGCGCTCGCGGCCAACGCCGGAACAAGGCCGCGCGATCTCGACCCTCGGGAGATCCAGCGTCAACTCATGCGGCAAGGCGTCTATTTGTCGCCCGGCGTCGAAGCAAACGCGAGCACCGCGCTCTCGGCCGCCGAATAGTCGGCGCAGCGCGTCAAATTCGAACGCGGCTTATCGTTTGAATTCCGCGGCGCGCCCTTCGCGGAAGGCCTTGATCCCTTCCATATGGTCGCCGGCCGAGAAGCAGAGCGTGTTCATCTCGTTCTCATAGCGGAGCCCCGCTTCGAGGCTCGACGACAGCGCCATGCGAACCGAGGCTTTGACCGATTGCAGCGCCACGGGACTGAAGGCGGCGATTTTCCGGCAAAGCGCTATCGCGAAAGATTCAACGTCCGCGTCGTCAACGAGATATTCGACGAACCCGAGACGAAATGCCTCTTCCGCGTCGATCGGGTCACCCGTCAGCAAGAGCCGCATGGCCTGACCGTAGCCGACGAGACGCGGCAGCATCTGCGAAGCGCCGCCGCCGCCAACCCAGCCGCGTGTGACCTCGGGAAATCCCATCTTCATGCTGCGGCCAGCGACCCGAATATCGGCCGCCAACGCCATTTCACCGCCGCCGCCGAGAACCCAGCCCTTGAGCGCAGCGATGACGGGTTTCCTTATATTGCGGACGGCATTTTCGTAGACAATGCGGTTGCGAAAGGCCCAGGCGCTCGAATATTCCGCGAGCGAATTGAGATCGCTGCCGGAAGAAAACGCGCGGTCGCCGGCGCCTTTGATCAGAACGACGCGAACGGCGTCGTCACGATCGACCGCCGTACAGACTTCCTGCAACCTGACGCCATATCGCGCGTCACAGCATTATGTTTTTGCGGGCGGTTGAGCACGATCTCGGCAACGTGTTCGGACGTAGCGACGAGAATGTCGGTTGTCATATTGCACTCCTGCAAACTCTTGGCTGCTTCTCATTGTTTCTTGAGAACGCGAATTGAATGTTAGCAAATGGGGCTCCTTGAAGAGAATTATGTCCAGAGCTTTGGCAGCACCGACGGAATATCCGCTAGGTTGGCGTGACGGTTCGCTCAGGCAAAGTGGCAAGGCTGGCCACCAACAGCGCGATTGGGCTAACGGCACAAAACTAGCAGTGCATCGGGGAAACGGAATTTGGGGCCTCAGAGACTGACAGCCAAAACCTCCCATATTCCCTGAATCACCACGAACAGAGACCGAAAGCGTGGCAGCTTCGCGCGCAATGCCACCATATATCGGCCTCTTGCACCAGAGACCGGAAATTCGGGGTTCGATAGGAGATGCATGGTGGTGGGCGCAGTCGATATCGAACCTGTCTCCGCCGCCAAATTCTCTGCTAACAGGGAAAAGAACGGGGAATTTTATCGAATCCGCACGCATCGCGAGGTTCCGAGCGCTAACACGCGACCAATTCCAAAGGCTTTCAGCGACATTCCCTACGCAATTGAACAGGGATCTATTTTGGTGGAACAGGGAATCTGGACTGCACCCTTCACACACGAGCACGTGCGTGACGCCTGTCAAAACCTGGTTGCAAATCTTGGTCGCACTTCCGGCCTCGACCGGACCCATGTGAAAGTTTTTTATTCCAAACTTCTCGAAGATAGGGCGATGTTTTTGGTACACACAGCCACACAGATGAGGTTTTTCGTACACGCAGGGGCAAAAACGTCTGGCACGCAACCCTTGTTCCGCGATTCGGATGGAACTCCGGTTCAAACCGATTACGATAATTTATTTAGCTTCGATGATCCGAATTGGTTTGCCGTCGAGATAGGCGCGGATATCTTCGACGACGTCGACGAAATACTTCCGGTAATTTTGCTCGCTGACGCCACCGAGATGCGGCGTCAGCACGACATTGTCGAGCGTGCGGTACGGGTGGTCGAGCGGCAGCGGTTCGATCTCGAAGACGTCGAGCCCGGCGCCGGCGATCTTTTTTTGTTGCAAGGCCGCAAGCAGCGCGTTTTGCTCAACGATCGGCGCCCGCGCGGTGTTGATGAGATAAGCGCTCTGCTTCATGCGGTCGATGTCCTCGGCAGTTACGAGGCCGCGCGAACGGTCCGATAACACGGTGTGAATGCTTACAATGTCGGCGTTGCGGAACAAATCCTCCTTGCTCGCATAGCCGACACCCGCCTCCTGACATTTCTCCGGCGTGAGATTCGGGCTCCAGGCGATAATCTTCATGCCGAGCGCCTTGGCAACTTTTGAGACACGCTGGCCAAGCTTGCCAAACCCGACAACGCCGAGCGTCAGACCATCGAGGTCTTTGCCGACAGTCGTCTGCCACAGCTCGCCGGACTTCAATTTCGCACTTTCGAAACCGATATGGCGAGTTAGTTCGAGCATCAACCCGATCGCGATACCGGTGGTCGGGCTGCCGACGCTGCCAGTACCGCAGACGGTGATGCCGCGCTCAACGGCGGCCTTAACGTCGAACGAATTATTGCGGGGGCCGGTCGTGATCAACAGCTTCAAATCCGGCAGCGCCTCGATCACCTGGCGCGGAAATGGGGTGCGCTCGCGCATGCCGACGATAATGGCGAAGCCTTGCAACGCCTTGATCGCCTCAGCCTGGTCGGCAAAGGGTTTATTGAAGACCTTGAGTTCGACGTCGTTCTTGACCGGCGACCAGTCGGCATAACTCAGCGCGACGTTCTGATAATCGTCGAGAATGGCGGCTTTGAACATGAATGGGGCTCTTACATACGGTCTTCCCCGCGAAAGCGAGGACCCATATGCTTTACACTATCGATGGGCTGCGGAGTAGGCTTTGGGCTCGCGCTCGGGGATGGTCAATTGCAGAACAATCGGATACAGACAAAATGTAAATCGTCAGCGCGAGGTAGACCAATTTGTGGATAGGCGGCCTTAGCGCGGCAGGCCAATTTTGCGGTTGCGGGCCTTTACAGCCGAAATTTCTTCCACCGGCAGAAACATCATTCCGTGACGCCGAGTGATGGTCGACTTGGCCACTAGGAGCACGAGTATGCAACGCAACATCACCATCGGCCTCGTCGTTCCGTTTGCAAAGGACGACATTCCCGCCGAAGGTCCGTTGATGTACCCCCACGTCAAATTTATTTCGCGCGGCGTCGGGGTAACGTCGCTGACGCCCGCCGGCTACGAAGCCGCAGCTGAGCGCGTTGTGCCCGCCGCCGAGGCGTTAGCAAGGCAAGGCGTCGATGCAATCATGGTGATTGGTGGCTCATTGACGTTCTATCGCGGATACGATTCTCACCAGAAATTGCTTGAGAAGCTTCGGACTGCGACCGGGCTCCCGGTCAGTACCATGAGCGCCGCCATGGTGGATGGCCTGCAAAGCGTGGGCGCACGACGAATTGCTGTGAGCACAGCCTATGCCGATGAAGTCAACAACCTTCTGAGGGCTTTTTTGACATCCAGCGGCTTTGAGGTTCTCGCCTTAGAAGGCTTTGGCATCGTGCGTTTCGGCCAGGCTGGCAGCAAAAGCGAAGCCGATATCATTGCCCTCAGTAAGAAAGCCTACGCAGGGGCGCAGGGTGCCGAAGGTATGCTCATCTCTTGTGGCGGCTTGCGTACTTTAGGCGTCGCGGAGCCTATCGAGCGGGATTGTAGAATTCCTGTCGTTTCCAGCATGCCGGCCGCATTTTGGTCCGCACTTAGGCTTGCCGGCGAAAACGGATTTCTTTCAGGCTTTGGCCGTATGCTGGAACAATCGGCAACGCCGGCGGCATCGCTACAGAACAATTAAACGAGTAGCGACAGCAGGCAGCGATTTGCTGCCTGCTCACCGGCTTTGTCCAAAAAAGCTACCGCGATCGGGTAGACCGCATTTGGCGCGACACGCCTGCCGCAATCGGCCGCTTCGCCGTCACACCTTCTTCTCGACGTTCCACAAAAGCGGCGCCGACAGGAAAGGTGGAATTTTAAAATTGATCGACTTCCCGGCGACGTAGATTGTGCTGAGCGACCAGAGCGGAATAACGAGTGCTTCGTCGTGGATATTCAGAAGCACCTCCCCGACAAATTTGTCGCGAGCTTTGAGGTCAGTGAACCGATTGATCCGCTGTAATTTCTCGTCGACTTCCGGGAGAGACGCCCACGTGAACCTGCCCGTACTCGCAATCTGTGTCTGCAGGCGATAAGCGACATCGGCTGACGGATCCGGCGCCGGCGCAAACAGCATTGCTACGGAGGGATCTTTATCCTTAGCGCTGTGCACCGCCCCCCAGGCGCCGTATTCCATCACTTTCAGATCCACATTGACGCCGACGCGCCGAAGGTACTCGGTGATGGCCTCTGCCAATTCTTTGGCCTGAGCGATGCGACCTGGCGCCTGGGCCACAAATTTAACCGGCTTTGTAAAATCGAAGTGAGACTCCTCCAGCAGTGCGCGGGCACGTTTCGGATCATAGGGGTACGGGGTCACTGGCGCACTGCACCCAACCTGACCCTCCATACACCAAAGCTCCTCAAGGTTTCCGTAGGCGCCAATCATGGTCTTGAACAACTGCGCACGGTCGATTGCCATCCAAAACGCTTGCCGCACGCCGCGCTTGGACATTTCCGGATGCTTTGAATTGAGTTGGAGAAAAACGTTGAGGTAGGTCGGAACGCGGATGACTTGCACATTGGGCTGACTGCCGAGTCGGCTGCCGAGGACAGGCGAGACCGGCCATACGACGTCCGATTCGCCCGCCATGACCTGCGCCAGTCGACCTTGCTCCTCCGGGGCGATGCGGACGGTGACCTCCCCCACTTTCGGTACGCGCCCCCAATGCTTTTCGAACGCGCGCATCTTCACGTACTGGCTTGGGCGCCGTTCAACGAATTCAAATGGGCCGCTGCCAACCGGATGGGCGGTGAAGGCTTCGTTGCCAACTTTCTCGATGTAGGCCTTTGGCTTTACCTGCCAATGAAGTCCGAGCTTTTCCAAGGTTAGCGCGTCGATGGTTTTCAGCCGAACAACAAATTTCCTCTCATCAACTCGATCGATACTCGCAATGTTGCCCGCGATGAATGCGGATCGCGAATTGCGGCCTGGCTCGAGCGTGCGCTTGATGCTAAAGATGACGTCGTCGGTCGTAACCGGATCGCCATTGTGCCAAATCGCTCCTGCGCGGAGCGTGAAAGTATAGGCAAGACCGTCGGCGCTGATATCGCACTTTTCCGCCAGAGCCGGCGTCAATTTGCTGTTTTCATCGAGCCCGTAAAGGCCTTCGAACATATTGCCGTACAGCAAATAATCCTGGCCGGTAACGTATTTGTCCGGGTCCAGCGAGGAGAAATCGGACCCCGTCGTTATCGTCAGCGACGGCTTCGTTGCAGCCTGGGCATTGGGCGGCCCTGCAATCGCCCAGAGGGCCGTCACGGACGTCCCGGCTAGAACAGTTCTTCGCGAGATGGTGGTCGACATAGCGATTCCTCCAATTTTTTTTAAACGTACGCGTTGTCATCAAACAGCCGGGATGCGCATGCCCCTGATGACTCCGGGCCGAGCCGCCATTTGTGCACGCCAGCGTTTCAGATGATCGAGCCCTTCTCCTTCGAGGAGATAGGGACGCCGAGCTACGACCGGATAGAGACAAAAATCCGCGACCGAGAGATCGTCGGCAATGTACTCACTTTCAGCGAGGCGGCGATCGACGCGAGCAAAATACGTCAACAGCCGCTGTTCGGTCTGCTTGATCGCGGCTTCGGGCTTTTCCGGAAGCTGCGGCAGAAAAACGAGATTGGTATTTGTGCCCGCGTGGTCGTGCATAATGTGCATCAACCACTGCATGACCGTCCATCGCTTCTCGGGATCCCGCGGCAAATATTTTCCGCTCTTCTCCGCGAGATAAAGCGCGATTGCCGCCGACTGCGCGAGCGTGAACGGCTTTCCATTCGGACCGTCCGAGTCGACGATGACTGGAACGGCGGAGAGCGGACTGAGCTTGAGGAATTCCGGCGTAAGGGTCTGGCCCTCTCGATGTTTGATATATTTCCAGGTGTAGGGAAGTTCGCATTCCTCGAGCATGATCGATGCTCGATAGCCGTTCGCAGTTGTAGTTGTGTAAAGTTCAATCACTTGATCGCTTCCCCAATAATTTTTTTATTTGAATTATTAGATCGGAGCGATGCACCACAGTCAATGCAACTGGCGCATTGGGTGATCAAAACTCGGCCTCTGAACGCGCCATTCCTGAGACGTTGATTGGAAAGTCTGCCTTGCACTCTCGGAAGCGGCTCGTAATTATGACCTGACTGATTTTTTAAATCAGCGGGATAGAGATTGCTGCATCGGCATGATCTCATCTAGATGATGAGCCAAGGGCGCGAATGTCTGCGATGCCTGCGGCCTATAGTTGAGCGCTGAGTGCGGTCGGATCGTGTTGTAGTGCTTTCGTCACTGCTCGATGATGATCTGTGCTTCCTTCAGACTGTAGAAGATTTCGCCGTTGAGCAGCTCGTCGCTTAGTTGGCGCGCTCCGTTTGATCCGCCGGCGCCCTAGAGACTGACAGTGCAAATCTCCCATATTCCGTAAATCACCACGAACAGAGACCGAAAGCCGCGTAGCTTCGCGCGCAATGCCCGCATATATCGGCCCCTTGCACCAGAGACCGGAAATTCTGGGTTCGATAGGGACTGGGTGGTGGGCGCACCAGGGCTCGAACCTGGGACCCGCTGATTAAGAGTCTGATTGTTTTGCCTATTGCATTTGCGTGCTCTGATCTCAGGAATGGGTTCATCGTCTGCGGCGCCGGTGGCCGATAGCCAAGCGAAGAGTGCGGCCTAACGGTGTTGTAGTGCTTGCGCCATTGTTCGATGACGACCTGCGCCTCCTTCAAGCTGTCGAAGAATTCGTCGTTGAGCAGCTCATCACGTAGCTCTCTGCTGCGATATCTCTGCAGCCCGACCGGCCTCTGGGGTAGATTTGCCCTGCGCCATCGACACTTCAATCGCACGCAGCACCGTCACGATCTGCTCCGCGCTGAACCTCTTCTTCGGCATGACCAGCTCCTTTCCAAGCTATTCTCTCACAACGCTTGGTCCCAAAAAGCCAGGTCAGGTCACTCAGAATAGCATCAAAGGCAAAATTAACCGGGGCCGGCACAGCAGCGCAAATACAGCGCAGATGTTAGGTGGTTCCCTCCACTAATCAACGCAAATGAGATTTTCGGAAAACACACCTGATCTAATAACTTTCAGTCATTTTATTATATTTTTGTAGGCCAGTCGCCACGGAAATTTCGTCGAGTACTTTGGCGCAACGTTACCAAGCACAACTATCTACTTACGGTTATTCTGCGGTATTTAGAATGACGCCGCTGCGGCGAAGCAATCGCATATTATTATCAGTTACGACTACGGTAGGCGAATTGGCGCGCCATAGATTTCTTAATCCAAAGGACGTGTTGTCGCATAAGCCGCTCTGCCTCGGCAGGTTCGCGGGCGAGGACCGCAGCATAAATCTGATGATGGGCTTTATGTCTTTCCAGAATATCTGAATGATCGAAAGCCATGACATTGTGCGCCGAAGCTTGAGGGACTTGTTGGCAAATCCTTACAACGTCTTCGACCACACTAGCGCCGGCAGCCATGTGCAAAGTCGAGTGGAATACCTCATTGATTTGTGCATAAGCGGCCCTTTGCAATTTTGATGCACGTTTATCCTTGAGGATCAAATCACCTTCACGCAGAGCATGTTCTATTCGTGACTTGAACTCATCAGATAAGCCGCGTTCTGTCGCAAGTCTTACTGCAAGTCCCTCGGCGAGGGCTCGCATTTCGAAAGCGCTTACGATGTCGTCAATGGAAAATTTTCGAACCGTGAAGCCTTTGTTTGGCTTGTGATGAAGTAGGCCTTCGCCCGCTAACATCTGCAATGCCGCGCGAATTGGCGTCCGCGAAACGCCGATTTGGCTGCTTAGCAAAACTTCATTTAACCGACTTCCATCTGGAAACTGGCCCGTCGAGTAAGGCTTGCCGCAGATATTCAACCGCAGAAGCCGCTCGCGTCAGGGCCTTCGATCGCGGCGGCGATCTAAAATAGGGCCGGGATTTTTTACCCATGATTCAGGTCCATGTGTGCACAGTAAGGGGTTGACTTAGCCATAAATGTATACACTTAATGGCGTTGCCGGTAGGGGATGGATCTCTTGAAGAGTCCGATTTTCCTGCTTCCACTTACGAAGAAAACCGCGCTCGAACGGCGGGGTGACCTTTGGCAATCAGTCCTGGTTCAAATTTCTGATCGAGGGCTTATTGCAGGGCGGTCACTGGCAACCTTCTCCAATTGCCGAGAATGCTTATCGTGACCAATACATTTGCCGACACTACCTCTTTTTCCGGCAGTTTGCGTGGCCGCTTCATTCGCACAATGCCAATTATAATCGGCGGCGTACCGAAGGCCGAACTGTTCGAACAAGTAAAAGGCGTACGCACGGTTAGTCCTTACGCTAAGAGAATAATGAAGCACGAGGCCTTCACGACATTGTCTAAGTCGGAGACGGCGCTTCTGATAGCCCTCACACCTGAGGATCTCGGGTTCAGCGAGCGACCGACGATCGCTGAGATGCTGAACAATGATCGACTAGCTGAGTGGAGCGCCGCTAATTTAGATGGTTGGTTGGTTACGCTCAGTCCCGCCGAGGTCGGTCCGCATTGTGCAATTCAATACACGGGTCAGCCGGAAAACGAGTTTCTCTGGGTTGGGATGGACCGCATTCCCGGCTCCGGCGGTCGTCCTTATGTGTTCTTTCTCGAACGGAATGACGAAGGAGAATACTCGCTCGATGCGCATTGGACCTATCCCTATGCGCTCTGGCGCCTTGACTATCTGGTGGCCTTTCGCCTGACAAAGAAAGCGTAGGGACACTATGGCGAGCGGCGGGTTCGTCACCAAAGATCAAGGATTTTCGCGGGGCCGGCCCATCCGCACGATGCCAATTACAATCGGCGGTGTCCCGAAGCATAAGCTTCTCGAGCAAACAAAGTCAGTTCGATTTGTGAGTCCCTACGCTGAGCGGATCATGAAGCACGAGACTTTCACAACGCTTGAAAAGCCGGAGACCGCAATTCAAATCGTTTTGACGCCACGCGATTTTGGCTTCACCAAAATGGCGGAAGTTGCTGATTTGCTAAATCACGAACGTTTAGCGGCCTGGAGCAGAGAGAATCTGAGTGATAGCTGGGAAATCACAATCAACCCTGCCGAAGCAGGCCCGCACCTGGCGATTCTAATACACCGACCAGCCGGAAAACGAATTTCTCTGGGTGGCGATGGATCGTATTCCCGGCTACGCTGGTCGGCCCTATCTGTTCTACCTCGAACGTGATGACGACGAGATATTCTCGCTTGATTCGCATTGGATGTATCCTGCCGCGCCTTGGCCGCTGCATTACACCGTCGCATTTCGTCTGCGAAAGGCGAGGGCTTGACCCATGCATCCTCGCGACATGGTCGGCTATGGTGCCAATCCGCCGGATCCCAAGTGGCCGAATGGAGCGCGACTCGCAATCAATTTCGTTTTGAACTTTGAGGAAGGTTCAGAGTCTATCTTTCCCGGATGGGGACGGGTTCTCAGAGGCTTCTCTTACTGAAGTTGGTCCGCAGGGGGTGAAGGGCCGGGATCTTGCGGCAGAAGTCGCAATTCGAATTCGGCAGTCGTGTTGGATTCTGGCGCATCCATCGCCTGTTCCAGGAACGCAAGGCACCACTAACGATTTTTGCCTGTGCGCTCGCGCTCGAGCGTAATCCAGACGCGGCGAAGGCAATAAAGCAGGCCGGCTATGACATCTGCTGCCACGGCTGGCGCTGGGAAAAACACTATGAGATGAAGCCTGCCGAAGAACGAAAGCGTATCCGCAAAGCGGTCGCGTCCCTGCAAAAGAGCGTCGGTCAGCGGCCGCTTGGCTGGTATTGCCGTTATAGCCCAAGCGTCAACACGCGTCGACTTCTCGTCGAAGAAGGCGGTTTTCTATACGATTCCGATTGCTACAATGACGAGTTGCCATATTGGACAACGGTCATTGGCCGCTCACATCTCGTCGTGCCGTATACACTCGGAGTAAATGAATTCGAAGTATCCGCGAGGCATATTTGCGACGAGTGAGCATTTTTTTAATTACGCCAAAGATTCCGTCGATCAATTGTTGAGTGAAGGAACCCGACATCCAAAAATGATGTCGGTGGGCATGCACATGCGCATCACAGGCCACCCAGGCCGCGCGGTAGGTATAGCGCGTCTGCTCAATTATGTAATGACGCAGAAGGATATTTGGGTTTGTCGACGTGAGGACATCGCGCGGCACTGGATCGCGCACCATCCTGCTGCGAACGGTGCACAAACTCAGAGGTGAAGTGAATAACCACTTGGGGGAAAATACCGGAACCACGCATGCTCAATTGGAGCGCACTAGTACAAAGGGGACTGACCATGCAAAGTGCTACAACGTCTGCGCCAGCCGCGAGTTCGGAACGATCTCGCGCGATTCTCTGCGGCTTCTGTCGGTCAATTTTTTGAACTCTACGACTTCTCGATTTACGGCTTCTTTGCCGTCGAGATCGGCCGCAGCTTTTTCCCATCAAGCGATCCAATGACTTCGCTTCTTGGAGCCTTTGCTACCTACGGCGTTGGTTTCTTGATGCGACCGGTTGGGGCAATCATCGTCGGTGCTTACGGAGATCATAATGGACGTCGGGCTGCGCTCGTCCTGACCGTTGCATTGATGGCAGTTTCCACCGGGTTAGTCGCGTTTGTGCCGTCCTACGCGCAAATCGGAATTTGGGCCCCCATTATCTTGGTTGTGCTTCGCCTATGCCAAGGGTTTTCAACTGGGGGCGAGTGGGGAGGTGCGGCCGCGTTCCTCGTCGAGTATGCACCGTCAGGCAGGCGCGGCCTTGTTGGAAGTTTCCATCAAGTCTCAACTCAGATAGGAAATCTCTTCGGCTTCTTGTTTGTCGCTTTTCTGTCCTATTCCCTTGCAACGGAAAGCTTCCAAAGCTGGGGCTGGCGAATAGCGTTTCTGGTGGGCGGTCTGCTTGGCCCCGTTGGATATTACATTCGGACGCGTGTCGCCGAGACGCCAGTATTTGTGGCAATGGAAGAGCGAAAGGCGGTTGCGAGCTCTCCTCTGCTCGTCGCATTGCAAAACTACTGGAAGACAATACTGGCGGCAATATGTATTGCCGCCATTGCTGCGGCCAGCACGCAAACGTTTCAGATTTATCTCACTCAGTTTGCGCGCCAACAGTTGCACCTCAATGCAACAGCTTCGCTGTTAATTACATGCGCATCGCTTGCGTTCGCGGCCGTCTACATCTTTTTGGTAGGCGCGCTGTCCGATAGCATCGGGCGCAAAACTCTGGTGCTGGCCTCATGTGCCGGCTTCATCGTCTTCACCTATCCGCTATTCGCGATGTTGGCGAAGACGCCGACGCTTACAACTTATCTGATTGTACAATTTGCCGGGGCAGCGCTTTACGGCCTCGTGTTCGGCGTTCTTCCTACGCTGCTGGCGGAATTGTATCCGACCAAGATCCGCTATACGGGGATCTCCGTCACCTGGGGTATGGCAATCCTGACATTTGGCGGGTTTACGCCATTCATCAATACTTACCTCGTGGAGATTACGGGCAATTCGGTCGCGCCAGCCTTCTGGGTGATGGCTATTGCCGCGCTCAGCGGGGGCGTAATGCTAATGACGAAGGACCGCACAAACATTAAGTTTGATTGAGCAAATAATTAGCCTCCGGCCGCAGTTTACCGCCCCGGCCGGAGGCTAAAGCGCTATGCCATGCGCAAGAAGCCCCATGGGGCAGCATGTAGGCGCTCGAACCCTGTTTCTGTGACTCGCAGTAATTCGCCAAGCTGGACGCCTGCTTTTTCGTCCCGCATGATCACATTGGGCTGTACGACAATCGTCATATTCGCTTCGAGCTTGATACTAGGTATCGGTCCAGCTGGACGACTTTTTGTTCCCAGGACTGGGGGCCAATATCCGCCGCCGATCCGTGAACAATGTCGTCATAGATTGAGAAGCCTGCGTCCTCGATCAGTTTTGTCGCGTCGACGATCTTTTGCGCACTGACCCCGGCTTTAAGTACGTTCGTGATCGCATTGAATGCTGCTTCCGCTGTGTCATAGAGCTTCTGAAAGAGGGGTGTCGGATCTGCACCAACGCTGATGGTCCGCAAAATTTGGCCCGGAGAATCCCAAAAGGTGCCGCTAAATTCGATGAACATCATATCCCCTCTGTTCAACAAGCGGCTCGAATGGTGTTGTGGGGGCACGCACGAGGTCGGATTAGTCATGCTATTGCGCCCGATGAAGTGGATGACTGTAGAGCCGCCAAGAGCGTGATAGCTGTGTTCTACGATTGCGCCCAATTCACGCTCCGTCATTCCCGGCTTTCCTTCGCTCAGCAAGGCTTCAAGGCCGAGGTCGCTAAATGCGGCGCCAATCCGCATCCAATCGATCTCTTCGTCCGATTTGCGCATACGCAGCCAAGCGTAGTCCTCGCTTAGATCAATGAGCTGAAAAGCACCAAGTTGCTGCGAATTGACCCAACTCAAGAAACCAATGATCCCAACACGCTTGGCGCCACGCTTGTTTAGTTCCTCAGCAACTGCGGCTACACCGCGCCGTTGCGCCCAACGAACTTCGGCGTCGCGTGCAATCTCTCGCGCGTTAGGAATGTGATTGAAATGCTCAACGAAGAGAACATCCTGCTCATGGGGTTGAAAGAGGACGACCGCTTTGGTCGAAGTCGGCCAACCTGTTAGCCAGCAGACCCCCGTGCCAGCGCGCTCCTCGCCACACAGCAGGATCGTATCGCAGTCGCGGGCCGCAGCTATTTTGGCAAGCGCCTGATGGCGGCGCTCGAATTCCCGATCGGAAAATCGCCCAAAGGGCATTGCGAGGAGGGCTTTGGCCTTTGGGTCCGCTAATTCGGATGGTTCATTTCTCCCTCCCGATGGGTCAAATTTCCGGAGGCAAAATTTAACTGTGCACAGTAGTACCTTGACTACGGCTATAATGTATACAGTTATATTGACCCTAAAGTCGGAGATCTTGCCTGCAGGTTCGACCTTTATCCCCGCCCGTCGTCAACGCCGTCACCATTCCGGTTGCCGGGGCGGCATCCGAATTTGCGGTGCGCCGAATTGATCGCGTTGGCCGCAACTATCGCGATCACATCAGGGAGATGAAGGAAGCGGATGAGGGGTCGCCATTCTTCTTTCAGAAGCCAACAGACGCAATCGTCGGCGACGGCGCTATCGTGCCCTATCCGCCATTCACCGAAGATTTTCAGCATGAAATCGAATTGGTCGTTGCCATAGGAAGACGCGGAAGTTCCATCGCGGTCACAGATGCGACCGAATATATTTTCGGATACGCGATCGGTATCGACCTCACACGCCGTGATCGGCAGCGTGAAGCCAGAGACCGAGCGCAGCCTTGGGAAATGGGGAAAT
>CAVULS010000006.1:0-101614 GCA_963742385.1 uncultured Alphaproteobacteria bacterium
CTTATTGATGCTGTGGACGGCTCCTCCACCGGCACGTGAGTGCCACAGATGTGGGTGCTGTTAAGGCCCCCACGTTTCAGAGGAGCCAAGCATGCAGACGATCACGACAATCGGTCTCGACATCGCCAAGTCAGTCTTTCAGGTGCACGGCGTTGATGCGCAAGGGCAAGTGGTCCTCCGCCGTCAGTTAAAGCGCCGCTATGTCCTGGCGTTCTTCCAAAGGCTGGCGCCATGCCTAGTCGGCATTGAGGCCTGCGCGTCGTCGCACCATTGGTCACGCGAGCTCAAGGCGCTTGGCCATACGGTGCGGTTGATGCCGCCGGCCTACGTGAAGCCCTACGTCAAACGGCAGAAGAACGATGCCGCTGACGCCGAGGCTATCTGCGAAGCCGTCACCAGGGCCAACATGCGGTTCGTCGAGACCAAGACCTCCGAGCAGCAGAGCGGCATGGTACTTCATCGCACGCGCCATCTCTACATGCGCCAGCAGACCGCGGTGATTAATGCAATCCGCGCCCATCTTGCCGAGTTTGGCATTGTCGCTCCGGTCGGACGAAATGGGGTTGAGGAACTACTCGATGTTGTCGCCGATCCAAGCGACAAGCGAGTTCCTGAGATAGCCCGCGCATGTTTGGCAGCTCTCGGGACACAACTGCATAAGCTCAAAGAGCAAATTTTAGAGGTCGACCGGATGATCAGGGCTTGGCACCGATCCAGTGAGATGAGCCTGCGGCTGGATGAATGTCCAGGTGTCGGCCCAGTGCTAGCGACCGCTCTGGTTGCCACCGTTGCCGATCCGAAGGTCTTCCGATCAGGGCGTAACTTCTCGGCCTGGATTGGGTTGGTGCCAAAGCAGCATTCGAGTGGGGGCAAGGACAGACTCGGCAGTATAAGCAAACAAGGTGACCGTTATCTGCGCAGCCTATTCGTAGTCGGCGCTCTCGCCGTCATCCGCTATGCCAAGATCCACGGCACAAAGCACCGGCCGTGGCTCACTGCATTGTTGGCGCGGCGGCCGACTAAGATCGCCGCCATCGCGCTGGCCAACAAGATTGCGCGGATGGTCTGGGCCATGATGGCCAGGGGCGAGCGTTATAAGGAACCAGTTGCACTTGCGGCGTAAACGAGATCGCGTCGGACATCCGGCGTGATGTGACGGTTGGGAGGGCGAACAGCACGTAATGCAGAGCCGGTCGATCCGGCGATCAGGACAACCCACTTGTGCCATCGCATTGTCGAATGCGACCTTTTGACCGGGACCTGATCCGCGGAGGGCATTATGGCCAGCGGCCCCGTGTGCCGCGCTTAAAGGCCGAACACATGGCTGCACCGACCAATGCTGCAAACGTGAAGAAAGTTCTTGCCAACTCGGAGCCGTCCACACATGGCACTTAGCGAACAAACAGACCGTACCCCAGTTTGTCCGCATTTTGACGGTGGTCTCAATTGATCGACGCAACACTTTATCTTTGAGAGAAAAGATGGAGTGTGACGAAGGATCGGAGATTTCGTCGAGGTTTTACGGCGACCGAGAAGACGGAGTTATGGGATCGCTGGCAGCGGGGGGAGTTGCTGACGGCAATTGGACGAGCGTTCGGTAAGCCGTCCTCATCTATTCATAACCAGGTGGCGCCATACGGTGGGATACGTCCCGCGGCACGGCGTCGCTCGCGGCTGGCCTTGACGCTCTCAGAACGCGAGGAGATCTCCAGGGGTCTTGTAGCGCACCAATCGTGCCGATCGATGGCGAGGTTGCTGGGTCGGTCGGCCTCGACGGTGAGCCGAGAACTCAAGCGCAATGGCGGCTATGATGGCTACCGAGCCGCACTCGCGGAGGAGCAGGCCTGGGGGCGAGCTCGACGTCCGAAACGGTGTAAGTTGGCAAACAGTCCGTGGCTACGGCGGGCAGTGGCAAGCAAGCTCAGGTTGAATTGGTCGCCCGAGCAGATCGCCGGCTGGCTCAAGCGAGTTCATCCTGACGATGAGAGTCATTCGGTGTCACACGAGACGATCTATCGAAGTCTATTTGTTCAGGCCCGCGGGGTGCTTAAGAAGGAACTGCTCGGCTATCTGCGATCGAAGCGCACGATCCGTCGATCACAGCGGGTGGATCCCAATGGCCTAAAGCCGGGGCGGATCAAAGATCTCGTCTCGATCCGTGCGCGGCCGGCGGCGGTTGAAGATCGGGCGGTGCCTGGTCATTGGGAAGGCGATCTTCTGACCGGGTCAAAGAACAGCTACATCGCGACCCTGGTCGAACGTCATACGCGTTATGTGATGTTAGCGAGGGTGGCCAACAAGGACACCCAGACGGTCATCTCCGCGTTGATCAAGCAGGCCAGGAAGCTACCCAATGAGCTCTATAAGTCGCTGACCTGGGACCGCGGCAAGGAACTGACCGATCATCGACGATTTACGCTGGCGACCAATATCGACGTTTACTTCTGCGATCCGCAAAGTCCATGGCAGCGCGGCTCCAACGAGAACACCAATGGTCTGCTGAGACAGTACTTTCCAAAAGGAACCGACCTGTCGGTACACTCGCAGGCTCATCTGAACAAAGTGGCGCGTCAGCTCAACGAGCGACCGCGCGAGACCTTGCAATTTGAAACGCCGGCAGAGAGATTTAAGGCCTGTGTTGCGTCGATCGGTTGAGGCGGCAGACTAACAGCGGACAAACTTAGGTTTTCGCCAGCGGGGGTTTGTCGGCTCTTGACCCAAAGCGGACACCGCAAATCGTCTGTTTTACGTCATGGATAGCCCCGGCAATGTGCAATTGCAGATCGAGAGATCGCATCATCCGTCGATGAGCGCATTTGGCTTGGCAAACTGCTGAAGCGCCCGCAGATCGTTGATGACGATGACGCGGCCGGAGGTTTTCACACCGTATTTCGTCAACATGGCCAGGTTGCGCGACAGGATTTCCGGCCGCATTCCCAGGCGCGAGGCGAGCGTGCGCTTGTCGAACGTCAGCGCGACGTTGCGCTGGTGTCCCTGGTGGGCATCCGCCTGTAGAATCCAGTTCGCCAGGCGCTCGGCGCTGGTGCGCAATTTCTCGTTTTTAAGCGAGCGCACGAGGCCGCGATAACGTTCCGCGAGTTCATCAACAATGGCGCGCGCAAAAGCGGCATCGTGGCCGAAGACGTCGCGCACTGTTTGCGCCGGGATCATGAGGATGCGCGCGGCCGTCAGCGTACGGGCTGACTTGAGATAGACCTCGTCGCGGATGACGGCCGCCAGAATGAACGTGGTCACCGGCCGCATGATATCGATGGTGGTTTCATGCCCGCCATGGCTGGCTAACATTTCGACCGAGCCTTCGACCACGATATGTAGAAAATCCGGCAGCTCACCTTCGGTGATCAGGGACATACGTTCGGGGAAGCGCTGGAGGAATGCCGCATTGAGCAAGTCATCGAAATTCTTTTCGCTCATGCCTGAGAACAGCGGCAGTTCGCGGATCAATTTACGGTCGGTTTTGCGCACGTAGTTCTCCGCGGATCACGGCGAATATATCACTTCATTACAACATGCCGCAGCGCGAATTGACTATTATCAAGCGACAATAACAACAAAGTCAAACGACCGCCGGACGTAAGTAAATCCAAAATTCCGTCATGCAATGACGAGTATTATTGATCGGCGTCAAAGCATCGGGCGCGCGTAGCGGCTTTGGTCTTGCCAGCATAGGGCAAGCACAAGGAGTGGGGCGCCATGCAAGCAAAGTCAGAAGTCCGTGTCGCCGGTCAGGCGCGCGCACTCTGGATGTCCACGATCGCCTTCACCGTGTGCTTTGCGGTTTGGACCCTCTTCGCCATCATCGGCATTCAGATCAAACAGCAGCTCGGCCTCAACGAAACCCAGTTCGGCCTTCTGATCGGCACACCCATTCTCACCGGTTCGATCGTTCGCATCTTCCTCGGCATCTGGACCGACCAATACGGCGGGCGCCGCGTCTACACAGTGGTAATGCTGGCGGCGGCGGTGGCAACCTTTCTGCTCACCTACGCGCACACCTACATTCAATTCCTGATCGCCGCGCTCGGCGTCGGCGTCGCCGGCGGTTCCTTCGCGGTCGGCATCGCCTATGTGTCGCGCTGGTATTCGGCGGAGAAGCAGGGCACGGCGCTCGGCATCTTCGGCGCCGGCAATGTCGGAGCGGCAGTCACAAAATTCTGCGCGCCCTTCGTCTTGGTCGCCTATGGCTGGCAAGTGACGGCGCAGGTCTGGGCCACCGCCATCGCGGTGATGGCTGTCGTGTTCTGGTTCACCACCAGCGAAGATCCGGTCGAGCTTGCGCGCCGCGCCAAGGGCGAGCGCCCACGCAGCGCTTGGCTCGAGCTCGAGCCGCTGAAGAACGTGCAGGTCTGGCGCTTCTCGCTCTACTATTTCTTTGCCTTCGGCGCGTTTGTCGCCTTGTCGCTGTGGCTGCCGCGCTATCTGATCGGCGTTTACAAGCTCGACATCGAAACCGCCGGCATGCTGGCCGCGGCCTATTCGATCCCGGCTAGTCTGTTCCGCGCCTATGGCGGCGTCCTTTCCGACCGCTATGGCGCACGCCGCATCATGTACTGGATGTTCGGTGTATCGACGCTGATCACATTCATTCTGGCCTATCCGCCCACCGACTATGTCGTGCAGGGGATGAAGGGGCCAATCCATTTTCACATGTCGACCGGCATCGTCACATTTGTCTCGCTTATTTTTGTCCTCGGCTTCTTCATGAGCCTCGGCAAAGCCGCGGTCTACAAGCACATCCCGGTTTACTATCCGGACAATGTCGGCTCGGTCGGCGGTCTCGTCGGTATGATCGGCGGGCTCGGCGGCTTCGTGCTGCCGATCGCTTTCGGCGTCCTCAATGATCTGACCGGCATCTGGACCAGCTGCTTCATGCTGCTGTTCCTGATTGCCGCCGGCTCGCTGCTGTGGATGTATCTCGCCATCCGCAGCATGGAGCGCGAAGCACTTGCGACCGGGCTTCACAAATTGCCTGAATTCCCCGAGATGGCGCCGATCCACGAGGAAAAGCACGTTGGCGCGCTCTCCGGTCACGTGTTGCAGGAGTGGAAGCCTGAAGATCCGCAGTTCTGGGCCAGCAAGGGCCGCGCTATCGCGCAACGCAACCTGTGGATTTCGATCCCGGCGCTGCTGCTTGCCTTTGCGGTCTGGATGGTTTGGTCGGTGGTCGTTGCCAAGCTGCCGGCGGTCGGCTTCAAGTTCACCACCGATCAGCTGTTCTGGCTCGCGGCCATGCCCGGCCTATCGGGCGCGACCTTGCGTATCTTCTATTCGTTCATGCCGCCGATCTTGGGTGGCCGGCTGTGGACCTCGGTTTCGACCTGGTCGCTGATGGTTCCGGCGGTCGGCATTGGCTTGGCGGTGCAGAACACCGACACGCCTTACATCATCTTCCTGTCGCTCGCATTGTTGTGTGGCTTCGGCGGCGGCAATTTCGCCTCATCGATGGCGAATATCAGCTTCTTCTTTCCGAAGGCGGAGAAGGGAAACGCGCTCGCGCTCAACGCCGGGCTCGGCAACCTTGGTGTCAGCGTGGTTCAATTCGTCATCCCGCTGGTCATCACCACGGGCGTCTTCGGCTGGCTCGGCGGCGATCCGCAAGCGGCAACGGGCGCTACGAAGCTCTGGCTGCAGAATGCCGGCTTCATCTGGGTGCCTTTCATTGCTGCTTCAGCGTTTGCGGCCTGGTTCGGCATGCACGACATCGCCGACATGCGCGCTTCGTTTGCCGATCAGGCGGTGATCTTCAAGCGCAAGCATAATTGGCTGATGTGCTGGCTCTATACCGGCACCTTCGGTTCTTTCATCGGCTACTCGGCGGGTTTCCCGCTGCTGGCCAAGACGCAATTTCCGCAGGTCGATTCGCTCAAGTTCATCTTCCTGGGGCCGTTGCTTGGTGCGCTGTCGCGCTCGGCGACCGGCTGGCTGTCGGATCGCTACGGCGGCGGCCGTGTGACTTTCTGGGTGTTCGTGCTGATGATTGGCGCGGTTGGCGGCGTTCTCTACTTCCTCGGCATCAAAGATCAGCCGCAAGCGTTCTGGGGCTTCTTCGCGATGTTCATGATCCTGTTCTTTGCGACAGGCGTCGGCAACGCGTCCACATTCCAGATGATACCGGCGATTATGCGCGTGGAAGTGCCGCGGCTCGAACCTGGCATGCAGCCGGCCGCGCGGCAGAAGCAGGCCGAGATGGAGTCGGCGGCGATTATCGGCTTCACCTCGGCGGTCGCGGCCTATGGCGCCTTCTTCATCCCGAAAGCCTACGGCACCTCGATTTCGCTGACCGGGGGACCGGAGATGGCTTTGTGGGGCTTCATGGCGTTCTACGTCTCCTGCGTCGCCATCACCTGGGCCTTCTACACCCGCCGCGGCGGACTGCTGCACGACATCGAGCGCGGCGGCTCGCTGCCGCCGGCCGCCCCGCAACCGGCCGAATAAGGGAAAATGAGACGATGAGTCACTTTCTCGACCGACTGACGTTCTTCAACCGTGCCGGCGAAGGTTTCTCCCAGGGGCACGGCATCACCACCAGCGAGGACCGTCGGTGGGAGGACGGCTACCGCAAGCGCTGGCAGCACGACAAGATCGTGCGTTCGACGCATGGCGTGAATTGCACCGGATCGTGTTCCTGGAAGATCTACGTCAAGGGCGGCATCGTTACCTGGGAAACGCAACAGACGGACTACCCGCGAACGCGGCCCGACTTGCCGAACCATGAGCCGCGCGGCTGCGCCCGTGGCGCCAGCTACAGCTGGTATCTCTATTCCGGCAACCGCGTGAAATATCCGCTGGTGCGCTCGCGGTTGCTCAGGCTGTGGCGCGAAGCGCGGGTGCTGATGACTCCGGTCGCGGCGTGGAAATCCATTGTCGAAAATCCGGCCAAACGCGCGGCTTACGTCCAGAAACGCGGCCTTGGTGGCTTTGTCCGCTCGACCTGGGATGAGGTCAACGAACTCATTGCAGCGGCGAACGCTTACACGGTGAAGAGCTACGGGCCGGACCGTGTGTTCGGTTTCTCGCCGATCCCGGCGATGTCGATGGTGAGTTACGCGGCCGGCGCGCGCTATCTGTCATTGCTCGGCGGCGTCTGCATGTCGTTTTACGACTGGTATTGCGACCTGCCGCCGGCCAGCCCGCAGACCTGGGGCGAGCAGACCGACGTCCCCGAAAGCGCCGACTGGTACAATTCGAGCTTCCTCATCTTATGGGGATCGAACGTCCCGCAGACGCGAACGCCCGACGCGCATTTTTATACTGAGGCTCGCTACAAGGGCGCCAAGAGCGTGGTGATTTGCCCGGATTATTCCGAAGCCTCGAAATTCGCCGATCTCTGGATGTCGCCGAAGCAGGGCACGGATGCCGCGCTCGGCATGGCGATGGGCCACGTCATCCTGCGTGAATTCCACATCGATCGGCAGGCGAAGTATTTCAGCGATTACGCGCGCCAGTATACGGACATGCCACTTCTGGTGCGTCTGGTGAAATCCGGCGGTCGGCTCGTGCCTGAGCGGTTCGTGCGCGCGTCGGATTTCATTGGTACTCTCAGCGAAAAGAACAATCCCGAATGGAAGACCGTCGCGTACGACGAAACGACCGGTGCAATCGTCATTCCGAACGGCTCGGTCGGATTCCGCTGGGGTGAAAAAGGCAGATGGAATCTCGAGGAAAAGTCGTCTAGCGGCCAGGACACCAAGCTGCGGCTGTCATTGGCCGAAATCAAAGACGAGTTCGCGGCCGTTGCTTTTCCCTATTTCGGCAACCGCGAGCACGATCATTTCCTCGGCACCGATCATCCCGACGTGCTCGTCCGCAATGTGCCTGTAAAAAAACTACAGCTGGCCGATGGCGAGACGCTGGTCGCGTCGGTATTCGATCTGTTCGTCGCCAACTACGGCGTCGATCGCGGCTTCGGCGGCACCAATCTGGCGAAGACCTACGACGAAGTGGAGCCCTATACGCCCGCCTGGGCGGAAAAGATCACCGGCGTACCGCGCGATCAGATCATCACGGTGGCGCGCGAGTTCGCGCTCAACGCCGAGAAGACCAAAGGCCGGTCGATGGTGATCGTCGGTGCCGGTCTCAATCATTGGTACCATATGGATATGAATTACCGCGGCATCATCAATATGCTGGTGATGTGCGGGTGCGTCGGTCAATCCGGCGGTGGCTGGTCGCATTATGTCGGCCAGGAGAAACTGCGGCCGCAGACTGGCTGGTTGCCGCTCGCGTTCGGCCTTGATTGGAGCCGCCCGCCGCGGCAGATGAATTCGACATCGGCGTTTTACGCGCACACGGACCAGTGGCGCTATGAGACGCTCGACGTCTCGGAGATTCTGTCTCCGACGGCTCCGTCCGGTCCGTGGGACGGCGCGCTGATCGACTACAATGTGCGCGCCGAGCGCATGGGCTGGTTGCCGTCGGCGCCGCAGCTCCAAGCCAACCCGATCGAGGTCTCCAAACAGGTCGCGGCATCGGGCCTGGAGGCGAAAGACTTTGTCGCCAAGGCCTTGAAATCCGGTGATTTAAAGCTGGCCTGCGACGACCCGGACAATCCGAAAAACTGGCCGCGCAACTTGTTCATCTGGCGCTCCAACCTTCTCGGCGCGTCGGGCAAGGGCCACGAATATTTCCTCAAGCACTTGCTCGGCACCAAGCACGGCGTGATGGGCAAGGACCTTGGGCAGGACGGCAAAAAGAAGCCGAGCGATGTCGTGTGGCACGATGAAGCACCGGAAGGAAAGCTCGACCTGCTGGTCACGCTCGATTTCCGCATGTCGACGACCTGCATGTATTCCGACATCGTGCTGCCGACGGCGACCTGGTACGAGAAGAACGATCTCAATACCTCCGACATGCATCCCTTCATCCATCCGCTCACGTCGGCGGTCGATCCGGTTTGGGAAGCGCGCAACGACTGGGAGATTTACAAAGGCATCGCGAAAGCGTTTTCGGCCGTGGCGCCGGAAGTGCTTGGCGTCGAAAAGGACGTGGTGCTGACACCGATCCTGCACGACACGCCGGCCGAAATTGCGCAGGCCTTCGATGTCAAGGATTGGAAAAAAGGTGAGATCGATCCGATCCCCGGCAAGACCATGCCGCAGGTTGCCGTGGTCGAGCGCGACTATCCCAATCTCTACAAGCGCTTCACCTCGCTCGGACCGCTGATGGCCAAGCTCGGCAACGGCGGCAAGGGCATGAGCTGGAATACCGAACACGAGGTCGACTTCCTCAAGCGGCTCAACGGCGCGATCACGGAGGAGGGCGCCAGCAAAGGTCTGGCTCGGATTGAGACCGATATCGACGCCTGCGAAGTCGTCTTGAGTCTTGCGCCGGAGACCAACGGCGAAGTCGCGATCAAGGCTTGGGCGTCGCTCGGCACGTTCACCGGCCGCGAACATACGCATCTCGCGATTCCGAAAGAGGACGAAAAAATCCGGTTCCGCGATATCGTCGCGCAGCCGCGCAAGATTATTTCCTCGCCGATCTGGTCCGGGCTCGAATCCGAAAAGGTCTGCTACAACGCCGGCTATACCAACGTACACGAGCTGATCCCCTGGCGCACGCTCACCGGCCGCCAGCAGCTCTACCAGGACCACTTGTGGATGCGGGCCTTCGGCGAAGGCTTCTGCGTCTATCGCCCGCCGATCGATACCAAGTCGGTCAATCCGATCATCGACCGCAAGCCGAACGGCAATGACGCGGTCGTGCTCAACTTCATCACGCCGCATCAGAAGTGGGGCATCCACTCCACCTACACCGATAACCTATTGATGCTGACGCTGTCGCGCGGCGGCCCGATCGTGTGGATCAGCGAGATCGACGCCAGAAGGGCGGGCATCGTCGATAACGACTGGATCGAGGCGTTCAATACCAACGGCGCGCTGGTCGCGCGTGCGGTGGTGTCCCAGCGCGTCAAGCAGGGCATGTGCCTGATGTACCACGCGCAGGAGAAGATCGTGAATGTGCCGGGCTCGGAGATGACCGGCCAGCGCGGCGGCATTCACAACTCGGTCACCCGCACGGTACTCAAGCCGACCCATATGATCGGCGGCTATGCCCAGCAGTCCTACGGCTTCAATTATTACGGCACCGTCGGATCCAATCGTGACGAATTCGTCGTCGTGCGAAAAATGTCCAAGGTCGATTGGCTCGACAAGCCGGCCGCCGATCAACCCGAGCCGCTGTCCATCGCACCCAAACTGGAGGCCGCAGAATGAAAATCCGTGCTCAAATCGCGATGGTGCTCAATCTCGACAAGTGCATCGGGTGCCATACCTGTTCGGTGACCTGCAAGAACGTTTGGACCAACCGCGAAGGCATGGAATACGCCTGGTTCAACAACGTCGAGACCAAGCCCGGCATCGGCTATCCGAAGGATTGGGAAAACCAGAAGCGCTGGAACGGCGGTTGGCGCCGCAAGAAGAACGGCAAGATCGAGCCGCGGATCGGTTCGAAGTGGCGCGTGCTGGCGAATATTTTCGCCAATCCGGACCTGCCTGAGATCGACGACTACTACGAGCCATTCACTTTCGATTACGAGCACCTGCAGAAGGCGCCGGAAATGGCGGCGATGCCGACCGCGCGTCCGCGTTCGCTGATCTCCGGCGAGCGCATGGAAAAGATTGAGTGGGGCCCGAACTGGGAGGAAATTCTCGGCGGCGAATTTGCCAAACGCTCGCAGGACTACAATTTCGACGGCATCCAGAAGGAAATTTACGGGCAGTTCGAAAATACCTTCATGATGTATCTGCCGCGGCTGTGCGAGCACTGCCTCAACCCGGCCTGCGTCGCGGCGTGCCCCTCCGGCGCCATCTACAAGCGCGAGGAGGACGGTATCGTCCTCATCGATCAGGACAAGTGCCGCGGCTGGCGCATGTGCGTGTCGGGCTGTCCCTACAAGAAGATCTATTACAACTGGTCGAGCGGGAAATCCGAGAAGTGCATCTTCTGTTATCCGCGCATCGAGGCGGGGCAGCCGACGGTGTGCTCGGAAACCTGTGTCGGCCGTATCCGCTACCTCGGCGTCGTGCTCTATGATGCCGACCGCATCGAGCAAGCGGCGAGCATGCCCGACGAACAGGACTTATACGAGGCTCAACTCGGCATTTTCCTCAATCCGCACGACCCCTTAGTGATTGAGCAGGCGCGCGCCGACGGCATCGCCGAAAACTGGCTCGAGGGCGCGCGCCGCTCGCCGATCTGGAAAATGGCGATGCAGTGGAAGGTCGCGTTCCCGCTGCATCCCGAATATCGCACACTTCCGATGGTCTGGTACGTGCCGCCGCTGTCGCCGATTCAGTCGGCTGCCGCTGCCGGCAAGATTGGTCACGATGGCGAAATGCCGGACGTCCGCAGCTTGCGGATCCCGCTGAAATATCTTTCCAACTTGCTCACCGCCGGCAAGGAAGAGCCGGTAGCGCTGGCCCTTGAGCGCATGTTGGCGATGCGCGCCTATATGCGGGCCAAGACCGTTGACGGCGTGATTGACGAGGGTATCGCCAAGCGGGTGGGCCTCACCGCGCTCGATATCGAAGACATGTATCAGACGATGGCGATCGCCAATTACGAGGATCGCTTCGTCATCCCGACCGCGCACCGCGAGGTCGACGAAGACGCCTTCGATTTGCGCGGCTCCTGCGGCTTCTCGTTCGGTAACGGCTGCTCGGGCGGTACGACTGAATCCAATCTTTTCGGAACGCCAAAACGCGCCAAGACGCCGATGGAGGTCGTGTGATGAACAAGACGTTCAAAGCGTTATCGGCGCTGCTTACTTACCCGACCGCGGAACTGCAGCAAGCGTGCGGCGAAATCGGTGAAGCGATCGAAAAGCAGGCGGCGCTGCCGTCCGTCGTGCGCAATCAATTACGCAAGCTGGTTAGCGAACTCGGCGCCGGCGATCTCTACGATCTGCAGGAACGCTATGTGCTGCTGTTCGATCGCACGCGCACGCTGTCGCTGCACATGTTCGAGCACGTGCACGGCGAAAGCCGCGATCGCGGGCAGGCCATGATCGACCTCAAGGCCCAATTTGAGAGCCACGGCCTGTTCATGAGCGCGGCCGAATTGCCTGATTTCGTACCGCTGTTTCTCGAATATCTCTCGGTGCTGCCGGCCCGGGACGCTTGCGACACGCTCGGCCAGCCGGCGCACATCTTTGCCGCCATGGCGGAGCGGCTACGCAAGCGTGAATCCTCCTTTGAAGCGGTGTTCCGTGCTCTGGTTGTGCTCGCAGCGGCCAAGCCGAAGGACGAAGAAGTTTCCGCTCTGCTCACACTGCCAGATCCGGACGCGACCGATCTTGCGGCGCTCGATGCCTCCTGGGAGGCCGAGGCCGTCACTTTCGGCCCTGGTGCCGCCGACAGCTGCAAGGACGGACTGATGGCCCGTGTCCGAGGGGGTATGCGCCCGGCGCCCGATATGCCGGCGCCTATTCGCAACATCCCGCCGCGCCAATAAGGAAATCGTCATGCGCGACCTGATCACTTTTATCGTATTCGGCTGGTATCCCTATCTTTGTCTGACCGTGTTCCTGCTTGGCAGCTGGGTGCGTTTCGACCGCGAGCAGTTCACCTGGCGCAGCGGCTCAAGCCAGCTTCTGCGCCGCCGCCAACTCGCTTGGGGCTCCAACCTGTTCCATGTCGGCATCCTGGTCATCTTCCTCGGCCATTTCGTCGGACTGCTGACGCCGATCTGGGTCTTCGACGTCCTCGGCATTTCGCATACCTTCAAACAATGGATGGCGATCCTAGTGGGCGGGTTCGCCGGCGTCGCCTGCTTCATCGGCATCACGCTCTTGGTGCACCGCCGCCTGTTCGACGCGCGCATCCGCTCGACCTCCTCCTTCGGCGATATCGCGATCCTGCTGCTGCTCTATGCCCAGCTCACGCTCGGCCTCGCCACCATCGGCGTTTCGCTGCAGCACCTCGACGGCCATGAGATGGTGAAGTTCATGACCTGGGCGCAGGGCATCCTGACGCTGCAACCCGGCGTCTCGGCGCTCATCGTCGACGTACATCCGATCTTCAAGCTTCACCTGTTCCTCGGTATGACCATCTTCCTGGTATTTCCATTTACTCGCCTTGTGCACGTCTGGAGCGCGCCAATCTGGTACCTCGGCCGCCGCGGCTATCAGGTGGTGCGCACGCGCGGGCCGGTCGCGGCGGAGTGGCGGCGATGACAATCTGCTCGGCCCACGCGCAAATACCGGCCGGCAAGCCGGCTGCCGTCAGCGTCAACGGCGTTGCGATCCCACGCGACGCGATCGTGCGCGAAATGCAGCATCACCCGGCTTCAAAGCCGATCGCAGCGTGGCAACAAGCCGCGCGTGCTCTCGTCATTCGAGAACTGCTGCTGCAGCAGGCTCGCGTGATCGGCCTGACGCCCGAACCGATCAGCGACGAGGCTGGCCGGCGCGAGACCGACGAAGAGGCATTGATGCGGGGCGTCGTTGACCGCGAGGTCGCTGTGCCCGAGCCGGACGATGAAACCTGCCGGCGTTTTTACGACCGAAACGGCGCGCGTTTCCGCTCGCCCGACATTTACGAGGCCGCGCATATCCTGTTTGCGGCGCTGCCTGCCGACAAAGAGGCGCATGCGAAAGCGCGCGATGATGCGGCGGCGGTGCTTGCCGAGCTGCGCGTGCATCCGGAACGGTTTGCCGGGCTCGCGCAGGCGCACTCGCGCTGTCCGTCGGCGGCGCAGGGCGGCAATCTCGGGCAGATCAGCGAGGGGCAGACCACGCCCGAATTCGAGCAGGCGCTCGCGAAGCTCACGCCCGGCGAAATGTGCGAGCAACCGGTCGCCACCCGCTACGGCTTCCACATCATCCGGCTCGATCGCAAGCATGAGGGGCGGACGCTGCCCTACGAACTGGTCGCTGGCCGCATCGCCGACTATCTGCGCGAAAGCGTGCGGCGGCGCGCCGATGCGCAATATATTGCCCGGCTGGTGACGGCGGCGAAGATCGAAGGCATCGACCTCGCTGGCGCCGATGCGCTGCGCGTGCATTGAGGAGCGGACCATGCTGCTTGGCGATATTCTGGCCCGGTTGAGCGACGAGACGGCTGCGATCGAGACGATTCTCGGGTCGGGCGATTTGACGTTGCTGGCCGCGGCTAAGGAGCGGGCGGCTGCCGAAGGGCTCGACCTTGCGGCCTGTGTGACGCAGACCGTGCAGCGCTACACCCACGAAGCTTCGGACGAGGAGTGGGTCACGCTGATGGGGATGCTCAATCGTTCGCCCAATCCCGGCGCGACCTGCCTTAAACGCGCTTTCGAACACGCACAGCGCGGGTAGTCCGAACGATGAGCGGAATTCCTCGTCTGCGGAACTATGACGGCCCAACTTTGCTGTCTTACGGATTCAGGCCTTTTTTCCTGTTCGGTGCGGTTTACGCAGGGCTGACCGTCCTTGCCTGGCTACCCATGTTCAATGGCGAACTGGTGTTGTGGAGCGCCTTCTCGCCAGTCGATTGGCACGCCCACGAAATGCTCTACGGCTATCTGCCGGCGGTGGTGACCGGCTTTCTGCTAACAGCGATCCCGAACTGGACCGGGCGCCTGCCGATTCAGGGCATGCCTCTGCTCGCGTTGGTCGCGGTGTGGGTCGCAGGCCGCGTGTGCGTCACGTATTCCGCCGAGACTGGCTGGCTGGTCGCCGCAATCGTCGACGTCGGTTTTTTGGCGCTGGTCGTAGCGGCCGCCGCGCGCGAGATCGTCACCGGAAAAAATTGGCGAAATCTCCGCGTCGTGGGGCTAGTCACGTTGTTGCTCGCCGGCAATATTGCATTTCATCTCGAGGCCCATATCCAGGGCACGGCCGAGTATGGTGCCCGTATCGGCATCGCCGCCATTGTCTTGCTCATCGTCCTCATCGGCGGCCGCATCGTTCCAAGCTTCACGCGAAACTGGCTGGCGCGCGAAAATCCAGGCCGGCTGCCGGCACCCATTGGCCGCTTTGATGTCGTGACGATTGGCATCACTGCCGCGACGCTGGCGCTGTGGACCGTGCAGCCGATCGGACGGCCGACGGCTGTCGCGCTCGCCGCCTCGGCCCTGCTGAACGTCATTCGCCTGGGCCGCTGGGCCGGCGATCGGACGTGTCGCGATCGGCTGGTGCTCATTCTGCACGTCGGTTACGCATTCGTGCCGATAGGATTCTCTGCTCGCAGGCGCGGCCGCTTTCGATGTCGTTGCCGCAAGTGCCGGGATCCATGCCTGGACGGTCGGGGCGGCGGGGACCATGACGCTTGCGGTCATGACCCGCGCCAGCCTTGGGCATACCGGCCATGCGCTCACGGCCTCGGTGGTGACCCAGGCGATCTATGCGGCCATCGTCATTGCCGCATTCGCGCGGATCGGCGCGTCGCTGCAACCGGCATTGAGCGATCTGTTGCTGCATGTCACGGCCATTGCTTGGTGTCTGGCATTTTTTGCTTTTGCCGGGTCGTACGGGCCCACGCTGATCAGTGCACGGCGGCGTGCACGTGCGGCCGAGTAACGCGGCGATGTCGCGACTGTTTGAAGAATGCGGGAAGCGGCTGTTTTGGTTTTCTTCTTTACAGCGGCTTCCTCACGGAGGGCCTCAGCCTCGCGCCGGGGCTCTTGCTGGGAGCATCACGCGTCGGCGCCGAGCTGCTCAAGCTCGGGCAAGAGCAGACATTGTGCGAACAAATTCCTGGCGCGTGCCAAATTCCGATTGATGATGGGACCGACTGCGTTGAGACGCTCAACTTCGTCGCGGTCTATTCTGCTTGACGCGGCGGACGCTGTACTGCGGTAGTCATTGCGTCGCACTAGTTAAATAACAGATCTATTTCAATACAGCCGTTGCGGCTTGCTTGCGTTTTCAAATTGATTAGATAAAGCGGCTGGCAATGAAAAGGCTACGCGTTGATCAATCGCCGCTTCAATATCACCCCGATGATGGACGGGGCCGCGCGCTGGCAAATCTATAATTAATTCTAGCCACTTAGACAGGGCGCCAGCGGTCGATATCTTACCGAGCGGCGTATCCTTGCTTTCTGGTCACCGCCTAGACTTGCGCGTCGCTGACGCTCAATAAAGATATGCCAATGAATTGCCTGCTATCTCATGATCTTCTCCGCTCTCTCTGAATCTGTCGGAGGCGGATGCAGTTGCATCGCACGGGTAGCAATAAATTGACGGCGACAATTACCAACGATTGACCGGAAGCACCACCATTTGGGCCACCTGAACGTGGCGAGGCTGCGCAAGGGCAAACATGATCGAGCGTGCAATGTCCTCAGGTTCAAGCGCTATCTTGAGCTGGTCAAAATAGTCTTTTTCCTGCGCGCGGTCGCCGCGATAGCGCGTGAGAATGATGCCGGTGCGCGTCAGGCCGGGCATGATCTCGGTAACGCGGATGTCGGTTTCTGCCAATTCGGCGCGGATCACGTCCGTGAGCATGTGAATGCCAGCCTTGCTGGCGTTGTAAGGCGCCATATCGGGAACGATGCGCAGCGCGGCGATCGAACCCATGTTCACGATGTCTCCGGTATTGCGCCGGACCATGTCGGGCAGGAAGGCGCGCGTTACCCGCATCATGCCATTGAGGTTGGTATCGACGATCGTCGCCCAGTCGTCCGCCGATCCGACGTCGAAACGCTTGCGCCCGCCGATATCGTGTCCAGCATTGTTGATGAGAATATCGATCGGCCTGAATTTCGTGGGGGTTCGTTCGGGAAGGGCGCTGACCGCCTTGCCGTCGGTGATGTCGACCACCAGCGGAATTGTCTTGCCGCCCAGGCTCTGCGCCAGGGCGCCCAGTTTGCGTTCCTCCCGGTCGACAAGGACGACAGCATGGCCGGCTTCGACCAACGCCTTGGCAATTGCCGTGCCCATGCCGCCGGCGGCACCGGTGAGGAGAACATTGCCTTTGTTGTCTGCTGCCATGATCTCTCCTTCGGGCAATTTGTCGCGGCAAAGCGTTATTGGCCGGCCCCGATGCCGGTCATTTCTTCTTGTCAATCTCGGCGAACACCTCGCGCGCCGTGCGGAAGGAATCGACGCCGGCGGGCACACCGCAATAGATGGCGACCTGCAGGAAGATCTCGCAAATCTCCTGGCGCGTGAGGCCGTTGCGCAGTGCGCCGGCGACGTGGATTTTTAGCTCATGCGGGCGGTTGAGCGCGCTGATCATCGCCAGATTGAGCATGCTGCGCGTCTTGCGCGGCAGACCCTCGCGGCCCCAGACGGAGCCCCAGCAATATTCGGTGACGAGTTCCTGCATCGGCCGATTGAAATCGTCGGCGTTCTTGAGGGAATTCTCCACGTATTCCGCTCCGAGCACGGCTTTGCGGATTTCCAGCCCGCGGTCGAATGTCACCTTATCCATGATGTGTCTCCGTTTGTTGCTGATCGATGGTGAAGCTCACGATGTCCGGCGCCGCGGCTGGTTCTGCCGCTCGCCCGCTTCGGCAGGCGCGACACGTTCCAGCGCGTCAAGCAGGTAGGGCCGGAAGCTGGGACAATTCTCAATCATCGGGAAATGGCCCATGCGTTTCATCAGCGTGTAGCGCGAGCCCGGAATGGCGGTGGCAACGAGCTTGCTCATCGCCGGCGTGCAAGAATAATCGTATTCGCCGGTGAGCAGCGCGACCTTGCAGCGCGCGGTGTAGATGCGCTTGATGTCTTCGCGCGCGTCCCAGTCGCTGCTGTAGAAGTGCACGTCGCCTTGATAGACGCCGGGGCATCGGCATTGACGTGATCGCGGTACCGGGTGAGCCAGGATACATCGGGAAAATTGCTCACGACACTCAACTCTGCGAACGGGTCGATAAGTTTTGTGCCAGGTAGAGAGACCCGGCGGCCCGAAATCCGTTTCGAGCCGCCGGTCATTGCTGCATGCCGCGGACGGCGATTGCGTCCGGGCGATTACTTCTTCGCCCAGATCGGCTTGGCCTGTGCCAGGTTTTCTGGATAGATCGAGCGGCGCCATCGCCGGAGGAGTTGGGGCCTTCTATGCCGTCGTCCGACGCTGTTGCGGACCAAGGCTCCATTCTCGGCATCATTGGTCCGAATGGCGCCGGCAAGACCACGCGGCCGATTGCCGAGGGCCTCAAGACGATAGGCATTGAGCCTGATCGGATCGAGGACGTGATCGTTTCGCATCTGCATTACGATCACACCGGAAACTACGGCGTCTTCCCGCGCGCAAAATATCATCTGCAGGACACAGAAATGGCATATGCGACGGGACGCTGCATGTGCCATCAATTTCTCAAGACGCCGTTCGAGGAAGAAGACGTCGTCGCCATGGTGCGCAAGGTTTTCGCCGGCCGAGTGAAGTTTCACGACGGCGCGAGCGAAGTCGCATCCGGCGTCACGGTGCATAAGATCGGCGGCCACTCCAAGGGACTGCAATGCGTGCGGGTGAAGACGCGGCGCGGCTACGTCGTCATCGCGTCGGACACGACGCATCTTTACAGCCATTTCGAGACTGGCCGCGTGTTCCCGACCACCTATAATCCGGCCGAGGTTGTCGAGGGCTACGACCGCTTGCGCGAGCTCGCGACCTCGACCGCCCATATCATTCCCGGTCATGATCCGGCGGTGCTGAAGCGCTACCCAGCCGCAAAACCGGGTCTTGAGGGCTGGGTCGTGCGGCTGGATGCCGATCCACGCCAGGTGTGAGCAGGAGACGGTCTTCTTGCGCGGCAAGTGTGCGCTCATCACCGGTTCGACCGCGGGCCTGGGCTTTGCGATCGCCGAGCGGCTCGCGGCGGAAGGTTGCCGCGTTGTCCTCAATGGGCTTGGCCCGCGTGAGGAGGCCGAGCGGGCGCGCAGCAGCCTCGCGCAGAAGCACGGCGTCGAAGTGCGTTTCCACGGCGCCGATCTCGCGGTGCCGGCGCAGATTGCCGAACTGATGGTGTTCGCCGCGGACGGCGGCGGGGTGGACGTTCTCGTCAATAACGCGGTGGTGCGTCATTTCGCGCCGATTGAGGACTTTCCGGTTGATCGCTGGAATGAAGCGCTGTCGGTCAATCTGTCCGCCGCTTTTCACACGATCCGCCTTGCGCTTCCCGGCATGCGCAAACGCGGCTGGGGCCGCATTGTCAATCTCGCCTCGGTTTACAGCTTTGTCGGCACGGTCAACCGCGTCGACTATGTCACGACCAAGACGGCGATCCTCGGCCTGACGCGCGCTGTGGCGCTGGAAATCGCCGGCACCGACATCACCTGCAACGCGATTGCCCCGGGCGTCTTGCCGACGCCCGCCATTCTCGGGCGGCTCGAAACCATGGCGACTGAGCGTGGCGTCTCGAAGGAGCAGGCAACACACGATTACCTTGTGGACCGGCAGCCCGGCGGCAAATTCATCCCGATGGAAAATGTTGCCGCCATGGTTGCCCTTCTCTGCGGCCCGGACAGCCAGGGCATCACGGGCGCCGCGCTGCCGGTGGACGGCGGATGGACCATCAGTTGAGCGACAAGGTGAGCGAGGACCTTTCCCGTTTCGCCGTTGAGACGGCGTGGGACGATATGCCTCATGCGGTGCGGCAAGAGGCGAAGCGCTCGCTCGTCAATTTTTTTGCCACGGCGCTGGGCGGATGCCGTGACGAGGCGATCGACATCGGCATGAATGTCTTAGGCGAGTTTGCCGGGCAAGGCGCGGCCGCGATCATTGGCCGAACCGAGCGGGTGGACGCTTTGACGGCGGCATTCATCAATGCCGCCAGCGGCAATGTGTTCGATTTCGACGATACGCATATTCCGACGGTTATTCACCCGACGGCGCCGGTTGCGCCAGCCTTGCTGGCCTTGGCCAGCCGCCGGCGTGTCAGCGGCGCCGAACTGCTGCATGCCTTTGTGCTTGGCGTCGAGATCGAATGCCGGCTCGGCAATGCCATCTCGCCGGGACACTATCGCCGCGGCTGGCATATCACGGCGACCTGCGGCGTGTTCGGCGCCGCCGTGGCGGCAGGAAAGCTGCTTGGGCTCGATACCACGCGCATGCTGTGGGCCTTGGGCAATGCATCGGCGCAATCGTCCGGCCTCGTCGAAACGCTGGGCAGCATGGCCAAAAGCGTTGGCGTGGGAAATTCAGCGCGCAACGGGCTGCTCGCGGCGCTGCTCGCCGAACGCGGATTTGCCGGGCCCGATCGCCCGCTCGAAGGCCCGCGCGGCTTTCTCCCGGTGATGGGCGGTGATTGGAATCTATCGCACCTGACCGCAGGGCTTGGCGCGACCTGGGAAATCCAGCGCAACACCTACAAGCCCTATCCTTGCGGCGTTGTACTCAACCCGGTCATCGACGGCGTGCTCGACCTGCGGCAGCGCCACGATCTTCAGGCCGATCGAATTCGCGGCGTCGTGGTGACAGGAAATCCGCTGCTCGGCGAGCGGACCAACCGGGGCTCGCCCGAGAGCGGCCGCGAGGCGCAGGTGAGCGCGCAACACAGTGTTGCCGTGGCGCTGATGTTTGGTAGCGCTGGCCTTGCAGAATACACTGACGGCGCCGTCCGCAATCCGGCGGCCGTGGCATTGCGCGCAAGAGTTCAGGTTGAGGAGGACGCGTCTATGCCGGTTGGCGTGGCAAGAATAGCGATCTCACTGAACGACGGAAAAACGTTCTCAACGTTCGTGGAAAGTGCGCGGGGCAGTCTCGATCGCCCGTTGACGGACGCCGAGCTGGAGCAAAAGCTTGTCAAACTGGCAAGGCACGGCTGCCCGGACCTCGACGTGAGGCCACTGGTTGCCGCGCTTTGGTCGATGGAGGATGAAATCGATGTCCAACAGATTATGCGTCTCGCGGTTCCGGAGCGAAGATAACATCACGGCGGTTGATTTCTTGTTTGTCGTGGTTGCATTCAATTTTGTCGGTTACAGCCGATGAAATCCTTGACGAGCTTATGGACGTGCTGGGCCACAAGACGCCGAAGATGGCGCTTTACTACTGCAAGTTCGCGAATCGGCGCCTGGTCAACGAAAACGCGGTGGTGAAGTGGGATGCCGAGATCGAGCGCAACGCAAAGGCCAAGGTGGTCCGCCGCCGCGCCCAAATCCGGGCCGTTCGGGAGGGCTTTTTGCAAAGTGCAAAGTCCGAGAACGCATCGTGAAGACAGTGAGTGACAAGCCTTTGAGAACACTGTGACGTCACAATTCAGCAACATTGTTGTATAAAAGCATCAGTGCGGAAGGGGAGGCAGGTTACGAAGCCTTGCCTCATGCTGTCCGGGGCGTTGGGCCCCGAGCTTCGGCCAACAGGGGCTCATGAGCGTCGAACAGGCTGTCATCGCCGAAGCTGCGTCGGCTGGCCCGCCAACCAAGCGCGGGGATGTTCGAATCCTCGGGCTGATCGCGGTCGGCCTCGCTCTGCTTTCGGCCTTCGTCACTTTCGTCGTTCTTGCCGATCTCACGCCAATCCTGCCGACCCACTACGTGGTGGTGTCGCTGCTGCTCGCCAATGCGGCGACGATAATGCTGCTGCTCGGCATTATCACTCGCGAAGTCTGGCAGGTGGTGCAGGCCCGCCGCAGCGGCCGCGCCGCGGCGCGCCTGCATGTGCGCATCGTTGCCTTGTTTTCGATTGTCGCCGCGGTGCCGGCCATTCTCGTTGCCGTCGTCGCCAGCGTCACGCTCGACCGCGGCCTTGACCGCCTGTTTTCCGCCGGAACGCGCACGGCCATCCAGAACTCGCTCATCATCGCCGAAGACTATCTGCACGATCATGCGCAGTTCGCGCGCTCCGACATCATGATCATGGCGATCGAGATTGCGCGCAACAAACCGTTCTTTGACGAGGACCGCGAGCGGCTGCCGCAATACCTCACCTTTCAGGCCTCGGTACGCGGCCTCGCTGCCGCAATCGTGCTCGACAAGGATCTCAACGTCGTCGCGCGCGCCGATGTGCGTACCAGCCAGACATTCGCCTTACCCCCGCACGACACGCTGGCGCAGATCACCGACAAGGAGCCGCAGATCGTGCTGCTGCCGGACACCAACTACGTCGCGGCGATCATGCGGCTGCCGAAATATGACGACAAATTCCTCTACGTGACGCGGTTGCTCGACCCGCGCGTGGTGCCGCAACTGCAGGCAACGCGCGCGAGCGTGCAGGAATATGCCGCGATCGAGGCGCGCCGCGTCGGGGTGCAGGTCGCTTTTGCGTTGATGTACACGGTGATCGCGCTGATCGTGCTGTTGTCGGCGGTGTGGATCGGCTTGAATTTCGCCAATCGCCTGGTCGCGCCGATCCGTCGTCTCATCGGCGCCGCCAATCTGGTTTCGACCGGCAATCTCTTCGTGCGCGTGCCGGTGCGCCAATCCGAAGGCGATCTCGCCCATCTCGGCGAGACCTTCAACCGCATGACTCAGGAATTGCGCACCCAGCGTGACGATCTGGTGCGCGCCCGCGACCAGATCGACAGCCGCCGCCGCTTCACCGAAGCGGTGCTCTCCGGCGCCAGCGCTGGCGTCATCGGCGTCGACGGCAATGGCTGCGTCAGCATCCTCAACCGCTCGGCGGAGAAGCTCATTGGCCGCAGCGAGGCCGACGCGCTCGGCCGGCCGCTGGTCGAGGTTCTGCCTGAACTTGCCGGTGTCACCGCCGCCGTGCAATCCGGCATACAGCGCACAACCCAGGACCAGGTGACGATCAGCCGCAATGGCCGCGAGCGCAATCTTTCCGTGCGCGTCACCAGCGAGCAATCGGCCGAACATGGCTACGTGGTCACTCTTGATGACATCACCGATCTGGTGGCGGCGCAGCGCACGTCGGCCTGGGCCGACATCGCGCGCCGTATCGCGCATGAAATCAAGAATCCGCTCACGCCGATTCAGCTCTCGGCGGAACGGCTGCGCCGCAAATACGGGAAGATGATCGGCGAGGATCGCGCCGTCTTCGACCAATGCACCGATACGATCGTGCGCCAGGTCGACGACATCAAGCGCATGGTCGATGAGTTCTCGCGCTTTGCCCGCATGCCCAAGCCGGTGATCGCCGCCGAGGACGTCGCCGACATGGTGCGACAGACGGTGTTCCTGATGCGCGTCGGCCATGCCGAGATCGACATCGAGGCGGAGATCGCAGAGGACCCAATGCCGGCCCGCTTCGATCGCCGGCTGATTTCGCAGGCGCTGACCAACATCATCAAGAATGCCACCGAAGCAATCGCCGCGGTGCCGGCGGCCGAGCTCGGCAAAGGCTCGATCCGCGTCTTTGCCGCCCGCGACGGCGACGACGTTGTCATCGACGTGATCGATAACGGCGTCGGCCTGCCCAAGGAGAACCGCAGTCGCCTGCTCGAGCCTTACGTGACCACGCGCGAGAAGGGCACCGGGCTCGGCCTCGCCATCGTCGGCCGCATTGTCGAGGAGCACGGCGGCTCAATCGAATTGCGCGATGCCGTCGACAAGATCCCCGGTGAACGCGGCGCCTGGGTGCGGGTGCGCTTTGCCGCCGCTGGTCACGTCGATGCTGGCGCCAAAGAAAAACAGCCAACGATGAGCAAGTAACGTCATGGCCGCTGACATTCTGATCGTCGACGACGAAGCCGATATCCGCGATCTGGTCGCCGGCATCCTGCAGGACGAGGGCTACGCCGCGCGCACGGCGCGCAACAGCGATGAGGCGCTCGCCGCCATCGGCTCGCCGCGGCCCAATCTCGTCTTTCTCGATATCTGGCTGCAGGGGAGCAAGCTCGACGGCCTGCAACTGCTCGATGCCATCAAGCTGGAACAGCCGGACCTGCCGGTGGTGATGATCTCCGGCCATGGCAATATCGAAACCGCGGTCGCGGCCATCAAGCGCGGCGCCTATGATTTCATCGAAAAGCCGTTCAAGGCCGACCGGCTGGTGCTGGTCGCCGAGCGGGCGCTGGAGACCTCGCGCCTCAAGCGTGAGGTCAAGCAGCTCAAGCAACTGGCGCCGCTGCCGCCGACGCTGATCGGCCGTTCCGCCGTGATCGGCCAGTTGCGCCAGATCATCGACAAGGTGGCGCCGACCAACAGCCGCATCCTCATCATCGGCCCCTCCGGTTCCGGCAAGGAGCTCACCGCGCGCAGCATCCATCAGGCGTCGAACCGCGCCAGCGGGCCGTTCGTCGTCGTCAACGCTGCGGCGATCACGCCGGAGCGGATGGAGGTCGAGCTGTTCGGCGTCGATCATTCCAACGGCACCGAGGTGCGCAAGAGCGGCGCGCTGGAAGAGGCGCATGGTGGCACGCTGTTCTTCGACGACATCGCCGATCTGCCGCGCGAGACGCAGAACAAGATCCTGCGCGTGCTGGTCGATCAGACGTTCCAGCGCGTCGGCGGCAACACCAAGGTCGCGGTCGACGTGCGCATTGTCTCCTCGACCGCGCGCAATCTTGAAGCCGCCATCGCCGAAGGAAAATTCCGCGAAGACCTCTATCACCGGCTTTCGGTTGTGCCGATCAGGGTGCCGCCGCTCGCCGAACGGCGCGAGGACATTCCCGATTTGGTCGACTATTTCATGGAACAGATTTCGCAGGCGACCGGTCTGCCCAAGCGGCGCATCGGCGAGGACGCCATGGCGGTGCTGCAATCGCACGACTGGCCGGGCAATGTGCGGCAGCTGCGCAACAATATCGAGCGGCTGATGATTCTCGCCGGCGGCGATCCCGACATGGTGCTCAATGCCAGCATGCTGCCGCCCGATGTCGGCTCCATGGTGCCGAGCATGCCGAACGGCAATGGCGGCGAGCAGTTGATGGGATTGCCGTTGCGCGATGCCCGTGAAGTGTTCGAGCGCGAATATCTGGTGGCGCAGATCAGCCGCTTCGGCGGCAACATTTCGCGCACCGCCGAATTCGTCGGCATGGAGCGCTCGGCGCTGCATCGCAAGCTCAAGGCGCTGGGAATAGGTTAGCGCTCGTCATGTCGCGCATCGCTTACGTCAATGGCCGCTATCTGCCGCGCGATGAGGCCATGGTCTCGATCGAGGACCGCGGTTACCAGTTCGCCGATGGCGTCTACGAGGTCTGCGAGGTGAGGGGAGGCCGCCTGGTCGACGAGCGCCGCCACCTGGCGCGGCTCAACCGCTCGCTCGAAGAGCTGCGCATCGCGCAGGCGATGCCGGAAGCTGCGCTCGGCGTGGTGATGCGCGAAACCGTCAGACGCAACCGCGTGCATGACGGAATTGTCTATGTGCAGATCACCCGCGGCGTGGCGCGGCGCGATTTTCCCTTTCCGCCGGCGGGAACCCGCCCATCCCTGGTGGTCACCGCGCGCAGCAGCGATCTCGGCAAGCTTGAGCAGCTGGCAACCGACGGCATCGCCGTCGTCACCGTGCCCGATATCCGCTGGCAGCGCGTCGATATCAAGTCGGTGTCGTTGTTGCCGAATGTTCTGGCGAAGCAGGCGGCGCGCGATCAAGGCGCGCGCGAAGCCTGGCTGGTGGACAAGGCCGGCCGCGTGACCGAGGGCGCGTCGTCGAGCGCGTGGATCGTTGATCGCAACGGCAAGCTGATCACGCATCCGCTTGGCCGCGACATATTGCCGGGCATCACCCGTTCGGTGGTGATCGACGTCATCAAAGCGCAGGGCCTGGCCTTCGAGGAGCGCGTCTTCACCGTCGAGGAGGCGTATGCGGCGCGCGAGGCGTTCATCACGTCGGCGAGCCAGACCGTGCAGCCGGTCGTGCGCATCGACGGCCGTCCGGTCGGCAATGGCGCGCCGGGCCTGATCGCCGCCGCCTTGCGCCGCGACTATCACGAATATGCGGAATTCAGCTGAGAAATTGTATAGAATTCAACTGTTTAAGCGATGTGGACCGAACTTAAGCTTGCACCACGGACCTACCTGCCATCTAATAGGCGCCTCCCAAGCCCGGCCGCTTCGCGCAGGGGACAAGCGGCGCATGTGGATGGAATTCCCATGTTGAGGACTTGGGCAACGACGGTCTCGCGCAAAAGACGCGGGCAAAAAAAGGAACAGCGGCCATGGCAGCCGAGCGTGCGCAAAATCTGCAAGACACATTTCTCAATCATGTTCGTAAAGGCAAAGTTCCGCTCACAATTTTCCTGGTCAACGGGGTCAAATTGCAGGGCGTGGTGACCTGGTTCGACAATTTCTGCGTGCTGCTGCGGCGGGATGGACATTCCCAGCTCGTCTACAAGCACGCGATCTCGACCATCATGCCCGGTCACCCAGTTCAACTATTCGAAGGCGGCGACGAGCCGCCGGCTGCGGACAAGACCTGATTGGAACCGCGCCGCCGCGATGAGGCAAGCGACCGGCTGAGCTCGACCAGCTCAGAAACCGGACGGGCCATCGTCATCGAGCCGTGGGTAAAGGGAAGCGCGCGGGAGAGCGCGGACCTGCGCGCGCCCGAGGCACGACTGCAAGAGGCCGTCGGTCTTGCCCGTGCCATCGATCTCAATGTGGTCGATGCCGGTCTGGTGACGCTCAGCGCCGTTCGCCCCGCAACTTATGTCGGCAAGGGCAAGGTCGACGAGATCGCCGGCCTGACCAAGAGCCTCGAGGCCTCGGTCGTGGTCATGGACTGTCCGGTGTCGCCGGTGCAGCAGCGCAATCTGGAAAAGGCCTGGAACGCCAAAGTCATCGACCGCACCGGATTGATCCTGGAAATATTCGGGCGCCGCGCGCGCACGCGCGAAGGCGCGCTGCAGGTCGAGCACGCGCATCTCAACTACCAGAAAAGCCGCCTGGTGCGGTCCTGGACGCATCTTGAGCGTCAGCGCGGCGGCTTCGGCTTCCTCGGCGGGCCGGGCGAGACGCAGCTCGAAGCCGACCGCCGCGTCATCGAGGACCGCATCAAGCGCATCGAGGCGGACCTCGACAAGGTCAAGCGCACACGCAAACTGCACCGCGAGGCGCGCAAGCGCGTGCCTTATCCGATCGTGGCGCTGGTTGGCTACACCAATGCCGGCAAGTCGACGCTGTTCAACCGCATGACCGCGGCGAGCGTGCTGTCGGCCGATATGCTGTTTGCCACGCTCGATCCGACCCTGCGCGCCGTCGAATTGCCGCACGGCAATCGCGTCATTTTGTCCGATACCGTCGGTTTCATCTCCGACCTGCCAACCATGCTGGTGGCGGCGTTCCGCGCTACGCTTGAGGAAGTGATCGAGGCCGACGTGATTTTGCATGTCCGCGACATGTCGCACGAGGATTCCGCGGCGCAATCTCATGACGTCGAGACCGTGCTCGAAGAGCTCGGCATCGCGCCGGCCGATCGCCGCCTGATCGAAGTCTGGAACAAGGTCGACCGGCTCGATGCGCAAGGCCGCGCGCGTCTTGCCAATATGGCGGAACGCCAGGCGGCGGAGCGGCGTCCCGTGATTGTGTCGGCGCTGACAGGCGAGGGGGTCGACCGTCTCGCCGCGGCGATCGAGGCGCGGCTTGGCGAGAGCCGGCAGACGCTGCATCTCCTGCTTGATCCCGCCGACGGGGCCGGCTTGAGCTGGCTTTACCGCCACGCCGAAGTGCTGTCGCGGGAAATGCGGGACGACGGACAGATGGCGGTCGACGTGCGCGCCGATGCGATGAATGCCGACATGGTTCGGCACAAATACCCGCAGGCGAGTTAACCTTCGCCCGCTTTTTCCGCCGTTTTCGCCGCGTCCCAGAGCTCATCCATCTCGGCGAGCGTTGCGTCTTGCGGCCGCTTACTGCGTGCGGCCAGCGCCGTTTCGATCGCGGCAAAGCGGCGCTCGAATTTCAGGTTTGTCGCGCGCAACACGCCTTCCGGATCGGCGCCGAGGTGGCGGGCAAGGTTGACCACGGCGAAAAGCAGATCGCCGACCTCGGCGGCGGCATTATCGCGATGGTCGAGCTCAACCTCGATCTCGTCGACCTCCTCGCGGATCTTGGCCAGCACCGCCCGCGGGTCGTTCCAGTCGAAGCCAACGCGGCTGGCCTTGTCCTGCAGCTTCAGCGCGCGGGTTAACGCGGGCAGGGCGAGCGGAACGCCGGCCAAGGCCCCCGTCTCCGCCGCCTCGCCGCGCTCGGCCTTCTCTTCTGTCTTGATGCGCTCCCATAGGCCCTTCACGGCTTCCGCCGTGCGTCCCTGCGCATCGGCAAAGACATGCGGATGGCGACGGATCAGCTTGCTGGTGATGCCCTCGACCACATCGCCGAAATCGAAGGCATCCAGTTCCTGCGCCATGCGCGCGTGAAACGCGACCTGGAGCAGAAGATCGCCGAGTTCGTCCTTGAGATGCACGAGGTCGCCGCGGGCGATGGCGTCGGCGACCTCATAGGCTTCCTCGAGCGTATAGGGCGCGATGGTCGAAAAGTTCTGTTCAAGATCCCAGGGGCAGCCGGAGCCCGGCGTGCGCAACGCCGCCATGATCTCGATCAGCCGGGCAATGTCGCGGGAGGGTTTCAACGGTGGGCTCGTGCGGATGGCAGATGACCGTAGCAAAAGGCCCGCGCGGCCGGGAGCATGGATGTCGGATTCGCATAAGACATATTATGGAATATCTATAGGCGATGTTACACTTGACATACCCAAGCGCCGCCGCCACTTTAAGGACGGACGAAAAGCATCAGATTTTACGCAATTATTCTAGAAATCGATGGATGGTCCGTTGAGCGAAATCGAAGCCTGCCGGCCTGCGCATCGATCGCTTAGTCGCCGGAAAACTGCATCCCGTCATAAGCCGGCTCGACATGCGGCGGCAGCTTTGCCCGCAAGGCCTCGTAATCGAGGTCGCTGTGCAGATTGGTCAGGATCGCGCGTTTCGGCTTCACCCGGCTGATCCAGTCGAGCGCCTCGTCCAGGTTCATGTGGCTCGGATGCGGGTTCAGCCGCAGCGCGTCGACGATCCAGACATCGAGCCCGGCCATGGCCGGCAGGCTCTCGGCCGGCAGGCTCTTGATATCCGCCGAATAGGCGACGTTGCCGAAACGGAAGCCGAGGGAAGGGATATCGCCGTGCGTCTGCGGCACCGGCAGCGCCTCGATAGGGCCGCCCTGCCCGTTAATAGTGACGGGCTGCCCCGGCACCAGGCGATGCTCGCTCGCGATCGGCGGATATTCGCTGCCCGGAGGGCTGGCGAAGCAATAGCTGAAACGGATGCGCATGACATGCGACGTCGGCGCGTCCATGTAGACGTCGACGCGGCGGCGCTTGTGCACGAACAGCGGCCGCAGATCGTCGATGCCGTGGGTGTGGTCGGCATGCTCGTGGGTGAACAGCACGCCGTCGAGCCAATCCACTTGGGCATCGAGCAGCTGCATGCGCAGGTCCGGCGTGCAGTCGACCAGCGCGAGGGTGCGGCCGCCGCTGCCGCGGCGCTCGACCAATAACGAGCAGCGCCGGCGCCGGTTTTTCGGATTATTCGGATCGCAGGCGCCCCAGCCGAGCGCCACGCGCGGCACGCCCATGGATGAGCCGCAGCCGAGGATCGTGAAGGTCAGGCTCATGCCGCAACCGCGAGAATTTTACGCTTGCGCATGATCTTTTCCGAAAGCCGCCGACCCATCTTCGGGATCATGCGCCGTGCGGCGTGGCACCTTGTTGAACAGGCGGAAGAAATTCTCCGTGGTCTGCCGCGCGATGACCTCGGCGGGAACGCCGCAGGCCTCCGCCAGCACCTTGGCGGTTTCAACGACATAGGCCGGCTCATTGCGCTGGCCGCGATACGGCAGCGGCGCCAGATAGGGCGCGTCGGTCTCCACCAGCACGCGCTCGGCCGGCAGCGCCGCGGCGATGGACCGCAGTTCGTCGGAACGTTTGAAAGTGAGGATGCCGGTGAAGGAGACGTAGTGGCCTAACTCGATGGCTTTAAAGGCCAATTCACGGCCGCCGGTGAAGCAATGCAGCACCGCCTTGAAGGCGCCCTTCCCTGTTTCTTCCTCGAGAATCCGCGCCATGTCGGCGTCGCAGTCGCGCGAATGGATGACCAGCGGCAGGCCGGTTTCGCGTGCGGCGGCAATATGTTGGCGGAAGCTTTTCGCCTGCGCCTCGCGCGGGCTGTTGTCGTAGTGATAGTCGAGGCCGGCTTCGCCGATGGCGACGATTTTCGGATGGTTTGCCAGCGCGATCAGCACCTTGGCGTCGACGTCGGGCTCTTCCGCCGCGTGATGCGGATGGGTGCCGACCGAGCAAAAGACATCCGGATATTTCTCAGCGATTGCCAAGACTTGCGCATGTTTTTTCACGCGGGTGGAGATCGTGACCATGCGGCCGACATCGGCGGCGCGGGCGCGCGCCACCACGGCGTCGAGCTCCGCGGCAAAATCGGGAAAATCCAGGTGGCAGTGGCTATCGACCAGCATAATCAGGCACTTTTTGAATCGGCTTCGGCTTCGACATAACGCGGGAACACCGGCGCGGGCGCCGGCAGCGTCCGTCCGGGAGCTATGCGTTTCGTGCCGTTAAGCTCGGAGAAGTCGCGTTCCTCGGGCCGAACAGCGAGAAGCTCGAGGAGTTTCGCCGCCGAGGATGGCACAAATGGCTGAGCCATGATGGCCACGCATCGCAACACTTCGGCGGTGACGTAGAGCACCGTCCCCTGCCGCTTCGGATCGGTCTTGGCCAGCGCCCAGGGCGCCTCACTGGCGAAATAGCGGTTGGCGTCGGCGACCACCGCCCACACCGCGTTGAGCACCTGGTGCAAAGCTTGCGTCTTCATGTGCTCGCGCGCGGTCGCGATCATGGCGTCGGCGGATGCAAGGATCACCTTGTCGGCGTCGCTGAAGGCGCCCGGCTCCGGCAGCCTGCCGCCGAACTGCTTGCCGATCATGGTCAGCGAGCGCTGCGCCAGGTTGCCGAGGTCGTTGGCGAGATCGGCATTGATGCGGTTGACGATCGCCTCGTGGCTGTAATTGCCGTCCTGGCCGAACGGCACCTCGCGCAGAAAGAAATAGCGCAGCGGATCGACGCCGTAGGCGTCGGCCAGCGCGAACGGGTCGATGACATTGCCGACCGACTTCGACATTTTTTCCCCGCGGTTGAACAGGAAGCCGTGGGAGAAAATGCGCCTGGGCACCGCGATGCCCGCCGACATCAGGAACGCCGGCCAATAGACCGCGTGGAAGCGCACGATATCCTTGCCGATGACGTGCAGCGCCGCCGGCCAGTAACGCTTGAACATGGCGCTCTTGTCGTCGGGAAAGCCGACGCCGGTGATGTAATTGGTCAGCGCGTCGACCCACACATACATGATGTGATTGTCGGAGCCGGGCACGCGCACACCCCAGTCGAAGGTGGTGCGCGAAATCGACAGATCCTGCAGGCCGCCGCGCACGAAGCTCGCCACTTCATTGAGCCGCTCCTTGGGCAGCACGAAATTCGGCTGCTCGAAGAGCTTGAGCAGCTTTTCCTGGTAGGCGGAGAGGCGGAAGAAATAGCTCTCCTCCTCCACCCACTCGACCGGCGTGCCGGTCTTCGACGACACGCGCACCTTCTGCTCATTCAAGTGCGTTTCGTCTTCGGCGTAATAGGCTTCATCGCGCACCGAATACCAGCCGGCGTATTTGTCGAGATAGATGTCGCCGTTGGCCTGCATCCGCCGCCAGATTTCCTCCGACGCGCGATGATGGCGCTCCTCGGTGGTGTGGATGAAATCGTCGTTCGAGCATTCGAGCCGCGCGACCATCTTCTCGAACAGCGGCACGTTGCGGTCGCGCAGCTGCCGCGCGGTCAGCCCCTCGCGCGCCGCGGTCTGCTGCATCTTCTGCCCGTGCTCGTCGGTGCCGGTGAGGAAATAGACGTCGTAGCCATCGAGCCGCATGAAGCGGGCAATGGCGTCGGTCGCGATCGCCTCGTAGGCGTGGCCGATGTGCGGCGGCCCGTTCGGGTAGGAAATCGCCGTGGTGATGTAGAAGGGCTGTTTTTCGGCTGGCATTTTCAACTTTTATGAGAAATTAAGGCGGCCGGCAGCAGCCGGCCATGACGAAGCCTGCGGTTAGGTATCAATCGCGGGCGGCAGGGGCAAGCTAAGCGGGTGATCCGGGGCTATTGGCCAAAGTGGGATTGCGCCCTGCCCGGGCGCCGGGTGCCGCCGTCAGCCGCAATGGTGGGCACACATTCATTCCTTTGCAAATGACTTTACGGGTGTAGAGTTCTGCAACCAGCGCGATCAACGCGTAATGGTCAATAAGCCAAAAGAAAATAGGGAGACGAAAATGCCGAGGTCAATTCCAGTGGCAGCAGCGGCCGTCGTGGCCCTGCTGGGGAGTGCCTGTATGGCGTCTGCCGAGGACGTTCTTACCAAGCTCGGCGAATTCCACATGAGCGGCTGGTCGGGAGACTGGCCGACCATTCCGCAAACCGGACCGAAGGCCGACCAGGTCAAGAAGATCCTGAGCAAGATCACGCTGCCGGCCGGCTTCCACATCGATCTTTACGCGCTGGTGCCGGATGCCCGGCACATGGCGGTCGGGCCGCAAGGCATCGCGCTGTTCGTCGGCACGCGCAAGACCAAGGTCTATGTGGTCACCGATCGCGATCGCAATTTCATTGCCGACGACGTGAAGGAATTCGCGCCGTCGCTGCCGAAAAAGATTCCGAACGGCCCCTGCTTCTCCAAGGACGGCTTCCTCTACATCGTCGAGCAGAACCGCGTGCTGATGTATCCGGCGGCCGAGTTCTTCTACGAGAGCCCCGACGTGGTCGCGGTTCCGGTCGTTCCCGAGGGCGAGCTCATCCCCAAGGAAGAAGAAAGCTACAACCACACGGCGCGCGAATGCCGGGTCGGGCCTGACAACAAGCTCTATATCCAGCTCGGCCAGCCCTTCAACGTGCCGGCTCACGACAAGTGGGCGATCTACAACAAAAACGGCATGGGCGGCATCATCCGCATGGACCGCGACGGCAAGAACCGCGAGATCTATGCGACCGGCCTGCGCAATCCGGAAGGCATGGACTTCAATCCGAAAGACGGCACGCTATGGAGCAACGACAATCAGGTCGACGGCATGGGCGATGACAAGCCGCCGGGCGAGATGGACCGCATCACCAAGGCGGGGCAGGATTTCGGCTTCCCCTATTACGGCGGCGGCCACACCCGCACCGATGAATACGCCAAGGACACGCCGCCGAAGGACATCGTGTTCCCGGAAGTCGAGCAGGTCGCGCATGCGGCGGACCTCGGGCTCGTCTTCTACACGGGCACGCAGTTCCCGGCGAAGTATCACGGCGCCATCTTCTCCGCCCAGCACGGCTCGTGGAATCGCACCGTGCCGGTCGGCGCCCGCGTCATGGTCACCTTCCTCAAGGAGGATGGGCATGTCGCCGGTCCGTCCATTCCTTTCGCCGAAGGCTGGAACGATCACGGCATCTACAACGGCCGTCCTGTCGACGTCACGCAGCTCTACGATGGCTCGCTCCTGGTCTCCGACGATCTGGTCGGCGCGGTCTACCGGATCTGGTACGACGGCAAGTGAGCGTCTGAAACGATAACGACGGCCCCGGCGTAAGCCGGGGCCTTTGCCTTTTTCCACGCGAACCGAGACCGGCCATGAGCTCCCTGCCCCGCAAGCGCGTCGTTGTTGCGATCGGCGCCGTTGTGACGCTTGCGATTGCCGCAGCCAGCGCGCCGAGCCGGGCCGCCGATGTTGCGAACGGCCGCAAGATCGCGGCAGTCAAATGCGCGCTGTGCCACGGACTGGATGGTCAGGCGAAACTGGCGGAGGCCCCCAACCTGTCGGGTCAGGTCGAGATGTATATCGCCAAGGAGCTGGACGCCTTCCGCAAGGGCGAACGCAAGGACGAAACGATGTCGCTGGTGGCCAAGCCGCTATCGGACAGCGATGTCGCCGATCTCGCCGCCTATTATTCAGCGATCGAGGTCAAGATCGGGAAAGTGCCCGGCGAATAGCCGGACCGATCGTCCCCCTCCCTGTCGTCACAGCCTGCAAGCGCGCGACGTCGCGGCTGCGCCGGTGAGCGCCGCGTGCCGCACGGAATGACTTGCAGGCGTCCCCGACCCGGCAGCATAATCCAGACAGACAACAAGCAGGGGGAGGATATCGATGCGCAACGTCGGCATCGTTTTGGCAATGGCACTTGCGGTCACGGTGGCGGGCTGCAGCAAGCCCGAACCCGGCCCGCAAGGCCCCAAGGGCGAGGCCGGCGCTGCGGGCGCACAGGGGCCAAAGGGCGATATGGGTCCGCAAGGGACGGCAGGCGCGCCGGGGCCGGCGGGACCAGCCGGTGCGCCAGGGCCGCAAGGTCCTGCGGGACCGGCCGGCGCGTCGCAGTTCCGCCTGGTGCGAGCGGCCTGCACCAGTGCGGCCGATTGCCAGGTGACCTGCAACGACGACGAGATCGCCGTCACCGCCTATTGCGGAAGCAACCGGGCAGCGGCGACGTTTGCCAATGAACGTTCGGCGTCCTGTGGCTGCGGGCAGCGGGCCGCTGGTTGCCGTCTGCGCCAAGTAGACACGCCGCAGACCACCCTGGCTTCCGATATACTCGCGGCTGACAACCCGCGAGTCCCTTGATGTACGCCACCACGCTCGGCGCGCACCGCTACGCTTTCGGCGATCTGAAAACGCTGATGGCCAAGGCGACGCCGCTGCGCAGCGGCGACGAGCTCGCCGGGCTCGCGGCGGAGAGCGGCGAGGAGCGCGTCGCCGCGCAATTTGCGCTCGCCGATCTGCCGCTCGACGACATTCCTCGACGAGGTCGTCGTGCCTTACGAAGACGACGAGGTGACGCGGCTCATCGTCGACACGCCACGACAAGGCGGCGTTCGCCGCCATCTCGCATCTGACCGTCGGCGGCTTCCGCGACTGGCTGCTGTCGGACGAGGTCACCGCGCCCGCGCTCTCCGCGCTCGCGCCCGGCGTGACGCCGGAGATGGCGGCCGCCGTCGCCAAGATCAGCCGGCTGCAGGACCTGATGCTGATGGCGGCGAAGTGCTCGGTGGTGACGCAATTCCGCAACACCATCGGCCTGCCCGGCCGGCTCTCGGTGCGGCTGCAGCCCAACCATCCGACCGACGACGCCGCGCGGCATCGCCGCCAGCATCCTCGACGGCCTGCTGCTCGGCTCCGGCGACGCCGTCATCGGCATCAATCCGGCGACCGACAGCCCCGAGCGCGCGCATGCGCTGCTGTCGATGCTCGACGAAATCCGGCAGCAAGCTCGACATCCCGACGCAAACCTGCGTGCTCGCGCATGTCACCACCACGCTCGACCTGATCGGCAAAGGTTCGCCGGTCGATCTGGTGTTCCAGTCGATCGCCGGCACGCAAGGCCGCCAACAAGAGCTTCGGCATCGATCTGGCGCTGCTGGCCGAGGCGCGCGACGCGGCGCTTTCGCTCAAGCGCGGCACGCATCGGCGACAACGTCATGTATTTCGAGACCGGCCAGGGCTCGGCGCTCTCCGCCAATGCGCATCACGGCGTCGATCAGCAGACGCTGGAAGCGCGCGCCTATGCGGTGGCGCGCGCGTTCAAGCCGCTGCTGGTCAATTCCGTGGTCGGCTTCATCGGCCCGGAATATCTCTACGACGGCAAGCAGATCACCCGCGCCGGGCTCGAGGATCATTTCTGCGGCAAGCTGCTCGGCCTGCCGATGGGCGTCGACGTCTGCTACACCAACCATGCCGAGGCCGATCAGGACGACGTCGACGCGCTGCTGACGCTGCTCGCCGCGGCCGGCGTCAACTTCGTCATGGGCGTGCCCGGCGCCGACGACGTGATGCTCGGCTATCAGAGCACCTCGTTTCACGACGCGCTCGCCATGCGCGACCTGTTCGGCAAGCGCCCGGCGCCGGAATTCGAGGCGTGGCTCGCGCAGCAGGGGCTGATGGAGCGAGCGACCGCATCCGCCCGGCAGAACTGCCCAAGCGCTTCCGCGCCCTGTTGCAGGCGCAAGTCAAATGAGCCGGCTGCCGCCGCAGCATGATCCGGTGGACAGCGGCTTGTGGGCGCCGCTGCGCCGGCTGACCGCGGCGCGCATCGGCTTGCCGCGCAGCGGCGCTTCGCTGGCGACCTCCGCTCTGCTCGATTTCCAGCTCGCGCATGCGCGCGCCCGCGACGCGGTGTGGGAGGAACTCGACGAGGCGAAGCTGCAAGCCGATCTCGGCGGGCTCGGCCTTGCCGGTGCTCACGGTCGCCAGCGCCGCGACCGACCGCCAACGCTATCTGATGCGTCCCGATCTCGGCCGCCGCCTCGCGCCCGAAGCGATGAGCGCATTGTCGCCGCAGGCCGGGGACTATGACGTCGTTTTTGCCGTCAGCGGCGGGCTGTCGGCGCGCGCGGTGCAGGCGCATGCGATGCCGGTGCTGGCAAGCGCGCTCGCGGCTTGCGCGCGGACGGCTGGCGCATCGCGCCGCTCGTCATCGTGCGCCACGGCCGCGTCGCCATCGGCGATGCCATCGCCCAAGCGCTGGGCGCGCGCTGCGCCGCGGTGCTGATCGGCGAGCGGCCGGGCCTGTCGGCGCCGGACAGCATGGGCGCTTACCTGACCTGGGAGCCCGACTGCGCAAACCACCGATGCCGAGCGCAATTGCATCTCCAATATCCGCCCCGGCGGCATCGGCTATGCCGACGCCGCAGAAAAGATCGTGCGTCTGCTGCGCGGCGATGCGAGCGCGGCGCCTGTCCGGCGTACGCCTCAAGGATTCCGATACCGGGCTGATCGGCCCCTGATGCCGCCCGCTATTGCGGCCGCTAGCGCTTTTCGTCAAAGAGGACGGCCGGACCGATAGAGCTCGAGTCTTTCATCCATGACAGCAATTCGAAAATGGCTTGCAGCGCTGGCGGCGACGGCCGTGGCGGTCCTCGATCGCCTATCAATGGCTCGACCGGCCGATATCGTTGTTTGCCAATGGGCGCCTGATTCAGCAGGACACCTATTCCAAGCTCACGCACATCCCCGATCCCTTCATGCCGGCGGCGGTCATCATCTTCGTCGCCCTCGGCCTTTGCACGCTGTCGGGGCGGCCGCTGACCAAGATGGGGGCGACGGCGCTGTTGTGCAGCATCAGCGTCGTCGTCGGCGAGGCCATCAAGAACCAGCTCAAGTTCATGTTCGGACGAACCTGGCCGGACACGTGGATCCAGAACAACCCGTCGTTCATTCACGACGGCATCTATGGCTTCAACCCGTTCCACGGCGGCCCCGGCTACATGTCCTTTCCCTCCGGGCATTTGACCTTGACTTGCTCGATCGTTTCGGTGCTGTGGGTCGCCTATCCGAAATTGCGCGCGCTTTATGCGCTGGTGGTTGCCGCCGTGGCGGTTGGCCTTATCGGCGCCAATTATCATTTCCTCAGCGACATCATCGCCGGCGGCTTTGTCGGCACGTCGACCGGCTGGATGGTGACGAAGCTGTGGCAGACGCGGCAAAGCGCCGCCAAAAAACCTTAGGCGCGCGCGGCCTCGCCGAGCAGGCCGAACACCGCAAAGACCAGCGGCTTGCGTTCGAGGTTATAGGCTTCGGCCTCGCGCGCGGCGCGGTTGATCTTGTCCCAGGCGAGCGCCAGCCGGTTCATGTCCGGCGTTTCCTGCGCGCCGCTCTGCAGCCGCGCCGACAGCCAGGCGTTGACCATGTCGATGAAGGCCGCGAGCGTTTGCGGCTCGCTGCCGCCGAGCGCGTCGCCGAGCGCATGCAGCGCGCGCGGATCGGGATCGGGCAGTTGCGCGAAGCAGGTCGAGCACGCGCTGGCGCAGTGCCCGCGCTTTATCGTCGAGCAAGGCAAAGGCGCGGGCAACGCTGCCGTCGGCGGCGGCCGCGGCGGCTTCGATCTCCGGATCATCGGCGCTGCGGCCGGTCGCGGCGGCAACCGCGTGCGCGACGTCGGCTACGTCAAGCGGGCGCAGCAGCAGACGGCGGCAGCGCGAGCGGATGGTCGGCAGCACACGGCCGGGCGCATGGCTGACAAGCAGCAGCAGCGCGCGCTCCGGCGGCTCTTCCAGCACTTTCAGCAGCGCATTGGCGCCGGAGCGGTTGAGCTCGTCGACGGCATCGACAATGGCGATGCGCCAGCCGCCCTCGCCCGCCGTCGCGCCGAAAAACCCGACGGAACGGCGGATGTCGTCGACGGCGATGTCCTGGCGCAGCCTGCCCTTGTCGTTGAGGGTGCGCTCAAGCACCAGGAGATCGCCCTGCGCCTGCGCGGCGACGCGGCGCGCGACCGGATGGTCCGCCGCGAGCGCGAGCGACCTGGCATCTTGTACCTCGCGCGCCAACGGATCGGGATGCGCCAGCACGAAGCGCGCCATGCGGTAGGCGAGCGTCGCCTTGCCGATGCCGGGCTCGCCGCCGATCAGCCAGGCGTGTGGGATACGGCCGCTCTTGTAGCTGTCGAGCAAAATCTGCTCGGCGCCGGCGTGACCGAACAGCGCGGCGGTTGCGCGCGGATGCGGGCTTTCACTGTCGCTGCCGTCCTCGCTCATGGTGCGGCCGTCTCGGCAAGCGGCGCGGGGCTTGGATGCAGGCGCTGCTCGACAATGCTCCAGATGCGCTCGGCAACGACCTCGCGGGGCGCACGGCCGTCGATCGTAACGCAGCGATTCGGCTCAAGCTCCGCCAGCGCGCGGTAGGCGCTGCGCAGTTCTTCATGGAATTTGACGTCTTCCGCCTCGAAACGGTCGGCGACGCCACCGGCGCGCCGGCTCTTGGCGCGCGCGAGACCCACGGTTGCCGGCACGTCGAGAATGAAAGTGAGATCGGGCACCGCGGCGCCGACGGTGACCCGCTCGAGGCTGCGGATCAGCCGCGGATCGACATGGCCGACCGCGCCCTGGTAGACGCGGGTTGAATCGATGAAACGGTCGCAGATCACCCATTTGCCGGCGGCAATCGCCGGGCGGATCATGGTGCGCAGATGATCATCGCGCGCCGCCGCGAACAATATCGCTTCCGTCTCCGGCCCGAGCGGCTTGGCGAGGCCCGACAGCAAGATGTGGCGGATGATTTCGGCGCCGGGCGAACCGCCCGGCTCGCGGGTGATGACGACCTCGACACCCAGTGCTTCGAGCCGGTCGCCAAGAATCCGCGCATGCGTCGACTTGCCGCTGCCTTCGCCGCCTTCGAAAGTGATGAAATGTCCGCGCATCTAATCCTGTGTCGGCGTTGTCCGCCCGCTCCCCGCACGCGGGGAGAGGCGAAGAAAGAACAATCATAGCCGCTCGGCGCCGGCGCGGAACAGCCCGATCATCAGTTCGGTGACACCGTCGACGGCGCGCTGCGACATGTTGCCTTTGCCGACGCTGTCGGCCGTCTTCAGCGGCTGCTCGAGCACCAGATTCTCGTTGCGCCAGACCTTGAGCTTGCCGACCAGCGTCCCTTCGGCAACCGGCGCCGGCACCGGCCCGGTATAAGCAATGCGCGCGGCAATTTTCTCGCCGCCCGCCTTGGGCACCATGATGCGCACCACGCCCGTTGCCACCAGCGGCACGCTGCCGGTCGCGCCGCCGAACACCTTGGCGTAGCCGATGGTCTGTCCTTCGGCGAACAGCACGCGCTGCTCGAAATTATGGAAGCCCCATTCGAGCAGCTTCTTGCCCTCATCGGCGCGCTCTTTCGCGCTCTTTTCGCCGTTGATCACGGCGATCAGCCGCAGGCCATCCTGCACCGCCGAGCCGACCAGGCCATAGCCCGCCTCATTGGTGAAGCCGGTCTTGAGCCCGTCGGCACCGATGCCCAGCGGCAGCAGCGGATTGCGGTTCTGCTGGTGGATCTTGTTCCAGGTGAAATCAGGCTGGCCGAAGATCGGATAGAAATTCGGGTAGTTGAGGATGATATAGCGCGCGAGCATCGCCAGTTCGCGCGAGGTCACTTTCGTTCCCGGATCGGGCAGCCCGTTGGAATTGGTGAACACCGATTTGGCCAGGCCGATCTCGCGCGCGCGCTGGGTGAGCTTGGCGGCAAACTCGGCTTCGGTGCCGGCGATCCCCTCAGCCAGCACGATGCAGGCATCATTGGCGGACTGGATGATGACGGCGTGCAGCAGACTATCGACGTCGACCTTGCTGTTAAGCGCGGCAAACATGGTCGATGAGTGCGAGGGAGCGCCGCCTTTGCGCCAGGCATTTTCGCTCACCAGGAATTCGTCGGTGAGGCTGAGCTTGCCCTCCTTGATCAGGTGCAGCACGTATTCGACCGTCATCAGCTTGGCGAGGCTTGCCGGAAAGATCAGTTGATCGGCGTTGCGCTCGAACAGCACGCTGCCGTTCTCGGCGTCGATCAGGATGGCGTGCGGCGCCGTAATCGGCGGATCATCTTTCTTGATGGCCGGCGCGGCCGGCGCCGCCTTTTTCGCCGGCGGCGGAGCCTCCTTCGCGACAGCGGCCGGGACGGCGGCCAAAACGGCAGCCATCAGCGCGGCAAAAAACTGCTGGCGAGTGATCATCAAAGCCTATCCACAACGCGCAGGGGTGCACGCTCTATAGCGGCAGCAAGTGCGGCGGTTTGGCGGCGAAACGCGACTCTAGTAAAGCCCGCGGCCACTCATGACCGCCGCAGTTCCATCATAGCGCACGGGGGCATAGGCGGAAACCGACGAGGGCAGAGGCTCGGCGGCGCTGTGGATGGGCTCCGCAGACGCCTCGGCCAGTGCCATGGTCGCAGGCGCCGGATGCCGCACCTCGGCCACTTCACGCGGCCCCTCACCCAGTCGATAAGGCCGGTCCTGCGGCGATGGCACCGCCGCAACCTGGTTGAGCGGGCGCGAGTTCGAACATTTCCGGCACGAACGGCTTGGCTGAGGCGACGCGCACGCCCGAGCCCGGCACGCCTTCGCGCAAAGTCGCTTCCAGCTTGCGGTCATCGGAGCCGGCAAGCGGCGCGCGGCCGACATATTCGACCTTCACCTTGGTGACGCCCTCGCCGTAGAAGCCGAGCAGCTTTGCCGTGCGCACCGAAAGATCGATGACGCGATCGCCGACATAGGGCCCGCGGTCGTTGACGCGCACGATGATCGAGCGGCGATTTTCCATGTTGGTCACGCGCACGTAACTCGGCAACGGCAGCGTCGGATGCGCCGCGGTGATCGCGTTCATGTCGAAGATTTCGCCATTGGCGGTAAAGCGGCCGTGGAAATCGTCGCCATACCACGAGGCAAGACCGACGGCGCTATAATGGCTGTTTTCCTGCGGCACATAAGTGCGGCCGGCGACCACATAGGGCGAACCGACGCGATAGACGCCGCCGCCCTTCGGCACCGGCTCGCCCCGCTCGACTACGCGGGCGCTGGCCATGACGCCGTATCTGGGATCGAGCCTGCCGGAAAGCCCGCTCGAGCAATTCGCCAGCGCCAGGCAGCCGAACGCAAGCGCCAACAGGCGCGCGACCGGAAACGGTTCGCAATCCCCCCCAAGTCCCATGCGGCTGGCTCAATCCCCATTTGCCGAAGCGATAATCATACCGTGTCTTGGCCGGACAAGGAATGGGAGGCGCGCCGAGATAGTGAACAATCGGTTTCGCGTGCGCCCTCGCCCGTCCAGCGGCACAAGGCCGATTGGGCTAGCCGAGGCGCGTGCGGCTTGCAAGTGCGCCGTGGTCATGGGGTCCGATGCTAAGGCCGAGCGGCTCACTGGCGCGGAGATCTTCTTGACAGCCTGCGGCGGCGTGGACACGTTTCGTTTTGAGACATGCGCGGGATTCGCACCATGAGATGGCTAGCGACCGTTGTGGCCGCGGCGTCACTCGCGTTGGGCGGAGTGAGCGCGGCGAAGGCAGACGGGCCTTTTGAGGTGACCGTAGTGCGGCCGGCGGCGGCCGATTCATCCCCCGGCATCTTCCGGATCAACGTCACCACCGGGCAGGTCGTCGGCGTTTGGGGCTGGGGAACGGCGGCGACGACATTTCAGGCCACGGTGGATCCGGCGCCCTTGCCCGCTGGCGACTACCATCTGCACCTGGTCGAGACGCTCGACAATAAAGGCGGTTGGGAAATGATCAGGTTCGACACGAAATCGGGCCGGACCTGGTCGATGAGCGGCGGCGGCAGCAAGCCGTTCATCTGGACCGAAGCGACCGGGCCAAAATAACTTTGCTCAACTTTGCTCTTGACGCGCGGCTCGTTGTCGAAAAAACGCGCTCGCCTAGCGCACTTTGCCGATCATGAACCACGCAAAGAGACCGACCAGCACGATCGCTGCGGCGAAAACAATTAGGAAAGTATTGATATCCAGAGCCATGAGCGACCTTTCCAGCGGGCCGCACTATGCGCTTATTAAAGGTCTTCGCCTAGGACCCAGATGCGACGTTAGGTCGTCGGGACTCGGTTGGGTCAACGGCCGCAATGTTCCGGTTGCGTTCGGCAGGCGCGCTGGTTTAAGCGACTGACATGTTGGTTTGGAAGGGTGGCCGAGTGGTTTAAGGCACCGGTCTTGAAAACCGGCAGGCGGGCAACCGTCTCGTGGGTTCAAATCCCACCCCTTCCGCCAACTCACTCCCACGCGTCGAAGATATCCGGCAGCAGCGGGCCGCCCGACGTGCGGCATTGGCGCTGGCAATAGCGGTCGCAGGCGTCGCCGAGCTTGAGGCAATGGCCTTGGGCGTCGTGTGCGAGACAAACAGCCAGGCCCCAGGTGCAATGCGAGCCGCAATCGCTCCAGCAGGCGCTCGCGGCCCAGACCGCGCCGGCGCGTTCGCCGCGCGCAAACGGCAGTGCCTGGTTGGGCGCGTTGTAGCGCCAGACGACCGGACTGCTGGCGGCCGCCGTCTCCGCGGCGCCGGCGGGCGCAAGGCCCGGCAGCAGCAAAATTGCGCCCAGCAGAAGCCCTGAAAGCAACATGCGTGTCATGACGGGCCCGAGCATAGCGCCGAGGCCCGCTGACGCAATCGGGCCGGCGGATGAAACCGCCTGAACCCGCCGGCACCCGGCACTTGCCCCCGATTTGCGATTGTCACAAAGTTGCCATGCGGGGCGCGTTTGCAGCGGCACAGTGATGCGCGCCGCGAGGATCAATGCCATGACCATCGCCGACCAGTCAGCACCTCCGCATTCGCAGGGCCCGACGCAGAATTTCGGCACCGCCGGCATCAAGCCCCTGACCCGGCCGAGCCTGGCCACGCGCGCCTTCATGAGCGTCGTCGCTTGGGTCGAGCGACTCAATTTGAAATTCAGCAAAGTCGGCAATCCGCCGATCTACGATAACGCCGTGTTCCCCTGGACCAGGGAGATCGAGCGCGAGTGGCGCGCGATCCGCGCCGAACTCGACCGCGTGCTCACGCGCAAGGAGGAATTGCCCGGCTTCCACGAGCTCGCGACCGATGTCGCCAGCATCAGCCAGGACCGCGGCTGGAAGACGTTCCTGCTCGCCGGCTACGGCTTCAAGTCGGACGCCAACATCAGGCTCTGCCCGAACACCTGGGCCGCGTGCCAGAAAATCCCCGGCCTGATCACGGTGATGTTCTCCATCCTCGAGCCGGGCAAGCATCTGCCGCCGCATCGCGGCCCCTATAACGGCGTGTTGCGGCTGCATCTCGGGCTGATCGTGCCGGAACCGCGCGAGCTGCTCGGCATTCGCGTCGAGAACGCCGTTTACCGCTGGAAGGAAGGCGAGGCCGTCATCTTCGACGACGCCTACGAGCACGAGGCCTGGAACCGCACCTCGCATACGCGCGTGGTGCTGTTTGTCGATTTCCGCAAGCCGCTGCGCTTTCCGGCCAATGTCCTCAACTGGCTGCTGTTGAGCCTGGCCGTGTTCACGCCCTTCATCCGCGAGGGCATGGATAATGAGAAGGCCTGGGAAAAGAAGTTCTACGAAGAGGCGGAAGCGCTGCGCAATCGCTAGCCCTTGCGCTCATGGGCAATCACCGCTAGCTCCCTGCCCATATGGATGACCGCACCAAAACCGACGCGCCGGCGCCGAAAGTGAGCTTCGTTTCGCTCGGCTGCCCCAAGGCGCTTGTTGACTCGGAACGCATCGTCACGCGGCTGCGCGCCGAGGGCTACGAGCTTTCGCGCGAGCACGCCGGCGCCGATCTGGTCATCGTCAACACCTGCGGCTTTCTCGACAGCGCCAAGGCGGAATCGCTCGCCGCCATCGGCGGTGCGCTGAAGGAGAACGGCAAGGTCATCGTCACCGGCTGCATGGGCGCCGAGCCGGAGAGCATCACGGCGGCTTTTCCGCAGGTGCTGGCGGTCACCGGGCCGCAGCAATACGAGAGCGTGGTCGACGCGGTGCATCGCGCGGTGCCGCCGCGGCACGATCCGTTTCTCGATCTGGTGCCGCCGGAAGGCGTCAAGCTGACGCCGCGGCATTACGCCTATCTGAAAATTTCCGAAGGCTGCAACAATCGCTGCTCGTTCTGCATCATTCCGCGGCTGCGCGGCGATCTCGTCTCGCGGCCCGCCGCCGAGGTGCTGCGCGAGGCCGAGCGACTGGTCAAAGCGGGCGTCAAGGAACTGCTGGTGATTTCGCAGGACACCTCGGCCTACGGCCTCGACATCAAATATGCGGCGAGCCAGTGGCGCGGGCGTGAAGTGCGGGCAAAATTTATCGATCTGGCGCGCGCGCTGGGCGAACTCGGCGTCTGGGTGCGGCTGCATTACGTCTATCCCTACCCGCACGTCGACGAGGTCATTCCGCTGATGGCCGAGGGCAAGATCCTTCCCTATCTCGACATCCCGTTCCAGCACGCCGCGCCCGAGGTGCTCAGGCGCATGAAGCGGCCGGCGGCGCAGGAAAAGACGCTGGAGCGCATCGCCAAATGGCGCGCGATCTGCCCGGACCTGACGCTGCGCTCGACCTTCATCGTCGGCTTCCCCGGCGAGACCGAGGCCGATTTCGACTACCTGCTGCAATGGCTGGACGAGGCCGCGCTCGACCGCGTCGGCTGCTTCAAGTACGAGCCGGTCGCCGGCGCCGCCGCCAACGATCTTGGCCGCGGCAGTGCCGGATGAGGTCAAGGAAGAGCGCTGGCACCGCTTCATGCAGGCGCAGCAGAAAATCTCCGCGCGGCGGCTCAAGCGCAAAGTCGGCTCGCGGCAGAAGGTGATCATCGACGAAATCGGCTCGAGCGTCGCCAAGGGCCGCTCGATGGCCGACGCGCCGGAGATCGACGGCGCCGTCTATGTCGCCAGCCATCGGCCGTTGCGCGTCGGCGAAATCGCCACGGTGAAGATCGAGCGCGCCGACGAATACGACCTGCACGGCACCGCGGTCGGCTTCTGAGCGGAACTCTATCGGCGCGGGTTCCGCGACTCCCAACTTCGTCACGGTTCCATCGGGAACAGGCGCACGTTGACGCCGTTACTGAGGCATCCAGCAACAGCATGGAGCAAGATCATGCGCCTCAAGAACGCGATCTTCGCCGCCGCCCTCGCCTCGGCGGCCGCCATATCGATCCCCGCTTCCGCAGCGATCGTTGCCGCGGCGAGCACGCCGCTCAACATCCGCTCCGGCCCGGGACCGCAATACGCCGTCATCGGCGCTATCCCTGACCGCGGTCAGGCGACGATCATCGGCTGCATCCAGGGCAGCCTGTGGTGCCAGGTCAGCTACGACGGCAAACAGGGCTGGGCCTATTCGCAATACTTGACGGCGACGCTGTCCGGCCGCTCGCTGGCGGTCGCCGAGATACGCGATCTGCCACCGGTGCAGGCGCCGGTCGAGGTCGTCGGCAGCGCGGCGCCCGCGCCTGTCGTCACCGAGACGCTGGTCGCGCCACCCGCAGGTCAGCCGATGGTGATCGCGCCGCCGCCGGCGGTGCAGAGCTATGTCGTCAGTCACCCGGTGGCGCCGGTCTACCTCAACGGCGAGGTGGTCGAAGGCGCCGGTCTGCCCGACACCGTCGCGCTCTCCAGCGTGCCCGGCTACGACTACGACTATGCCTACGTGAACAGGGTGCCGGTGCTGGTCGAACCCAACACGCGGCAGGTTGTCTACGTCTATCGCTGAGCGAAATCAGAGCCGGTAGAAGCTGCGCCGCGTTGTCGTGCAGCACGGCGCGCTGCTCGGCTTCGGTATATTCGGCGAGCACCTTGCGGTAGATGCCGATGAAGTCGGCGTAGCTTGCGTGCAATTTCTCCAGCGGAAAATTGCTGCCGTAGATGGTGCGTTCGACGCCGAAGATCTGGATGCAGTCGCGGATCACCTGGCGCGCTTGCGCGTAGGTGATGCCGTTGCTGTACATGCCCAACCCGGAAAGCTTGACGTGCAGGTTGGGGAACGCCGCCATGGCGGTGAGCGCCGCGCGCCATTCCCCGATCGCCTCAGGCGTGCGCTCGGTGAGCATGCCGGCATGGACGAGGATCATGCGCACATTGGGAAAGGCCTTGAGCAGGTCGACTGCATATTTTGCCTGGTGCGCATAGACCTGCAATTCGAAGCTGAGATCGTGTTTTTCCAGCAGCGCAAAGCCGCGGCGGAAGTCGGCTGAATTGCACAGGTCCGGCCGCGGCGCGCCCTGCCGCACAGGGTCGTTGTCCCAGTAGAGCATTTGCCGCACGCCGCGCAGATTGGGAAACTGCTTCTGCGCCTTTAGCGCCGCGTCAATGTTTGCGTCGGCAAGATTGGCGTTGCAGACGATGCCATGCGGAAAGCCGTGCTTATCGGCGACGCCTTGCAACCAGCGGGTCTCCTCAAGCTCCTTGCCGGGGCCCCACATCGCGGTAACGTGCACCGATTTGCTGAAGCCATGCGGCACGATGTCGTTCATCCATTCCTCGACCGGGTAGTCGCGGCGCAGCCCGAAATAATCGCCAAACATGCGCGGAATCGGCGGATCGGCGAGCCAGCCGACATCCTGCGCGCCGCCAGATGTGATGATGCGTGTCGATGGCCGGTCCGCTGTATGGCGCCAAGGCGTTCCCCCGATTATCGTTGGTTTGCTAAGGCCCGCATCCGACCATGCCGCTTGATGAAGATCAACGCACGCTCCACGCGCGCCGGTCAACGATGCGGACGAGCGCGGGGTGATTTCTTGCTGATCGCATTGTTTGCCGACATTCATGCCAACCGACAGGCGTTCAGCGCCTGCCTTTCCGACGCGCGCGAGCGCGGCGCCGAGCGCATCGTTTTGCTCGGCGACTATGTCGGCTATGGCGGCGATCCGGATTGGGCCGTGGACACCGTCATGGACCTGGTCGCGCAGGGCGCCTTGGCCGTTCTCGGCAATCACGATGCCGCCATTGGCAATCCGCGCGAGCAGATGAATGTGGAGGCGCGCGTCGTCATCGAATGGACCCGCGGCGTGCTCGGCGTTTTACAGCGGCAATTCCTCGCCGGCTTGCCGCTGACACGCAACGATGCCGGCCGGCTTTATGTTCATGCTGACGCGAGCAAACCGGGACGCTGGATCTATGTCGCCGGCACCGCCGAGGCCGCCGACAGCATTGCCGCGACGCCGGCGCATATTACTTTCTGCGGCCACATTCATCGGCCGGCGCTGTACAGCATGTCGCCCGCGGCAAAAATGACGGCCTTCACGCCAACGAGCGGCGTTCCGATTCAGTTGATGCCGGGACGGCGCTGGCTGGCGGTGCTCGGCTCGGTCGGCCAGCCGCGCGACGGCAACCCGGCGGCGGCCTACGCGATGCTGGATACCGACAAGCGCGAGCTCACTTATTGCCGCGCGCCTTACGATATCGAGGCAGCGGCGGCGGCAATCCGCCGCCACGGGCTTGCCGAATTCCCTGGCTGAGCGGCTGTTCACGGGCGAATGATGGCAAAGCCGCTGCACGAGCCTGGTGCGATCGTCGACGGCTTCCGCCTCGAAGAACTCGTGCATCAGGGCGGCATGGCGGCGCTGTGGCGAGTCACCCGTCCCGGCGACACCATGCCGATGCTGATGAAAGTGCCGCGCATCGGCGAAGCGGCCGACCCGGCGGCCATTGTCAGCTTCGAGATGGAGCTGATGATCATGCCGCGGCTGTCCGGCATGCATGTGCCGAAATTCATCGCTGCCGGCGATTTTTCGCTGCAGCCCTTCATCGTCATGGAGCGCATCGACGGACAGACGCTGCTGCCGCAACTGTCCGCGCTTCCCCTGCCCTATGCGCAAGTCGCCGAGCTCGGCGCCAGAGTAGCGCTGGCGCTCGACGACCTGCACCGGCAGCACGTGGTGCATCTCGACATCAAACCGAGCAACATCATCTTGCGCCCGACCGGCGAGGCCGTTCTGCTCGACTACGGGCTGGCGCATCACGATCAACTCCCGGACCTGATGCAGGAGGAGTATCGCGTGCCCTTCGGCACCGCGCCCTACATGTCGCCGGAACAATTGCGCGGCATCCGCAACGATCCGCGCAGTGATCTGTTCGCGCTCGGCGTGCTGCTCTATTTCTTCTCCACCGGCATTCGGCCTTTCGGCGAGGGCGAGCGGCTGTCTACGATGCGCCGCCGTCTGTGGCGCGACCCTTATCCGCCGCGCTACTTGCGGCCCGACTATCCGCCGTGGCTGCAGGAAATCGTGCTGCGCTGCCTGGAGAGCGAGCCGGCCTGGCGCTATCCGACGGCGGCGCAGCTTGCGTTCGATCTGAGCCACCCGGATCAGGTCAAGCTGACGGCGCGCGCCGAGCGCCTCAAACGCGATCCTTGGACGACGGTGCTGCGGCGACGTTTCAACAAGGATTTGACGCGTCCGCGCGGCAAACAGGCCGTCAAGGCGCACCTTGCCTCGGCGCCCATTGTCGCCGTGGCAGTTGATCTCACCGAAGGATCGGCCGATCTCAACGAAGCGTTGCGCCTGACCGCCGCGCGTATCTTGTCGACGCTGCCTTCGGCGCGGCTTGCCGGCCTTAACGTGCTCCGGCAGGGCCGGCTTACGCTCGATACCACGCTCGACGCCGAGGGCCGCAACAAACATATCGAGCGCATGGTCGCGCTCAAGCATTGGGCCGAGCCCTTGAAACTCGACGAGACCCGCCTCACCGTGCACGTCATCGAGGCGGTCGATCCGGCCGCCGCGATTCTTGAATTTCTGCGGGCCAATCGCGTCGACCATGTTTTGATCGGCGCCCGGCAAGATTCGGTATTGCGCTCGCTGCTCGGCGGCGTCTCCGCCAAGGTCGCGGCCGAGGCGCCGTGCACGGTGACTGTCGTGCGCCCGACCCATACCGTTGAATCCGAAACGCCGGCAGAGACCGAAGCCAAATCAACGTAACGAGCGGACGACCTTCACGATTGCGTCGGTCAGCGCCTTCAGTTCGTCGGCGGAAATAGTGAAGGCGGGGGTGAGATAGATCACGTTGCCGAGCGGGCGGACGAAGACACCTTCGGCGATGAAACGGGCGCGCACGGCTTCGAGATCGGATATGCGCTGCATCTCCACCACGCCGATGGCGCCGAGCACGCGCACGTCCTTGACGCCGCGCATGGTTCGGCAGGGTGCCAGGCCTTCGGCCAACGCCGACGAAATCGCCGCCACTTGCTCGAGCCGCGGCTCGCGCTCGAACAGATCGAGCGAGGCGTTGGCTGCGGCGCAGGCGAGCGGGTTGGCCATGTAGCTCGGGCCGTGCATCAGCGCCTTAGCCGGATCGTCCGACCAGAAGGCATCGAACACCTTCTGCGTGGCGACGGTTGCGGCGAGCCCGAGCGTGCCGCCGGTCAGCGCCTTCGACAGCACGATGATGTCGGGCGCGACGCCGGCGGCCTCGCAGGCGAACATGGTTCCGGTGCGGCCGAAGCCGGTGAAGACTTCATCGAAGATCAGCAGCAGCTCATGCTTGTCGGCGAGCGCGCGCAGCCGCCGCAGCACCTGCGCGTCGTGGAAGCGCATGCCGCCGGCGCCCTGCACCAGCGGCTCGACGATGATGCCGGCGAGGTCGCTCGCGAATATCGTTCCAGCACGCCATCAAGTGCGGCGGTGCTCTCGTCGTCGACGGGCAGCTCGACAAGCGGGATGACTGGGCAACAGATCGAGCAGATGCGCCGTGCATGTCGATGGCCGGATCGCACACCGCCATGGCGCCGGCGGTGTCGCCGTGATAGCCGCCCTTGAAGCAGACGAAACGGCTGCGCGCTTTCACCCCGCGGTTGATCCAGTACTGGGCCGCCATCTTCAGCGCCACTTCGACCGCGACCGAGCCGGAATCGGAAAAGAACACTTTTGCGAGATCGCCCGGCAGCAGCGCCGCGAGCCGCGCGGCAAGCGTCAAAGCCTGCTCGTGCACCAGCCCACCGAACATCACGTGCGGCATTTGCGCGAGCTGCCGCTCGACCGCGGCGCGGATGTGCGGATGGTTGTAGCCGTGGCAGGCGGTCCACCAGCGAAGCGATGCCGTCGATCAGTTCGCGGCCGTCGGCGAGCACGATGCGCGAGCCGCGGGTGCCGACAACGGGCAGCGCCGGCGCCGCGGTCTTCATCTGCGCATAGGGCCGCCAGATGTGGCCGATGCCGGCCTCATACCAGTCCGGCAAGCGCATGCTTTTTATTGATCGCCGGCCATTGGCGCTTCCCTGCCCGAAGGCGCTATTGTGCCCGCTACCATGGGCAAGGTCACCTGATGCCATCGCTCGACCGCTATGCGGCCTCAAAACTCGCCGGACTGGAGCGGCGACATTTGCGCCGCTCGCTGCAGGAGACGCTGCGCGAGGACGGGATCTGGGTCGAGCGGAATGGACGCCGGGTGTTATCATTTTCGTGCAACGATTATTTGAACCTGACGCATCATCCGGAGGTCAAACGGACGGCGATGGCCGCGCTCGAGCGCTACGGCGCCGGCTCCGGCGCCTCGCGGCTGGTCACCGGCAATCATCCGCTCTATGCGGAGCTCGAGGACCGTCTCGCCAACATTAAGGAGACTGAGGCTGCGGTGGTGTTCGGCTCCGGCTATCTCGCCAATGCCGGCATCATCCCGGTGCTGATCGGCCGCGACGGCTTGGTGCTGCTCGATGAATTGTCGCATGCCTGCATCTATGCCGGCGCTCAGCTCTCGCGCGGCAAGGTCATGACCTTCCGGCACAACGATGTCGCCCATGCGCGCGAACTGCTCGCGCGAGCACCGCGCCGAGCACGACCACGCGCTGATCGTCACCGACGGCGTGTTTTCCATGGACGGCGATCTGGCGCCGCTCGCTGAACTCAACGCGCTGGCGCGCGAGCACGATGCCTGGCTGATGTCGGACGACGCCCACGGGCTCGGCGTGGTCGGCGGCGGCCGCGGCTCCAGTTTCGTCGGCGGCAGCCACGTCGACGTGCCGCTGCAGATGGGCACGCTGTCGAAGGCCATCGGCGCCTATGGCGGCTATCTCTGCGCTTCAGGCCCGGTGATCGAATTGATGCGCAACCGCGCGCGCACGCTGATCTATTCGACCGGCCTGCCGCCGGCGATTGTCGCTGCGGCGATTGCCGCGCTCGACGTGATCGAGCGCGAGCCGGATTACGCCGCGCTGCCGGTGCAAAAGGCGCGCCGCTTCACGCGGGCGACCAATCTGCCCGAAGCGCAAAGCCCGATCGTGCCGGTGGTGATCGGCGAAGAGGAGGCAACGCTTGCCGCCTCGGAGCTGCTGGCCGAGCACGGCTTCCTCGCCGCCGCCATCCGCCCGCCGACGGTGCCGGCCGGCACCGCGCGGTTGCGGCTCACCTTCACCGCGCAGCATCCGGACGATGCCATCGACCGCCTCGCCGGCCTCGTGCGCGAAAAGATACTTGTCCAGTGACCGCCTATTTCGTCACCTCGACCGGCACCGATGTCGGCAAGACCTTCGTGACTGCCGGGCTGATCCGGCATTTGCGCGGCGCCGGCGCGGCCGTCGACGCGCTGAAGCCGGTGGTCAGCGGCTATGACTCCTCGGTGGTGGAGACCAGCGACCCCGCGGTGCTGCTGAAAGCGCTGGGCAAGCCGGTCAGCGCCGACGAGATCGCGCGCATCGCGCCCTGGCGCTTCCGCGCGCCGCTGTCGCCGGATCTCGCCGCCGCACGCGGAAGCGCGCAGCATCGACTTCGACGAGCTCATCGCCTTCAGCCGCCGCGCCGTCGATGCGACCTCCGGCATGCTGTTCATCGAGGGCGTCGGCGGCATCATGGTGCCGCTTGACGACCGACATACCGTGCTCGACTGGATGGCGGCGTTGCGCATTCCGCTTGCTGTTGGTGGTTGGCGGCTATCTCGGCACCATCAGCCACACGTTGACGGCGATCGATGTGCTCACCCAGCACCGGCTAAAGATCGCGGCCATCGTCGTTTGCGAGAGCGAACGCAATCCGGTCGAACTCGACGACACCGTCGCCAGCATCGCGCGCTTTTCCGACGGCGTCGACGTGATCGGCCTGCCGCGACTTCCCGCCGGCATTCGCGACCATCCGGCCTTCGCCCGCGTCGCCGCTTTGCTCTGAACGCACCCGCGGCTGCAAACCGTTCATGCCACCAGGAGAGTCGGGAGGAACTCTTTGATGAGCTCAGGCGACAGTTTTTCTTCTTCGGGAAGACAGTCCAGAGTTTCGAATTCACAACCGCAATTCGCGCAGCACCAGAGATGGTGAATCTCTCCCATTCCAACATATTCCGACCGCTCAGGAGCAATCAGGTCTTCTCCGCACTCGAGTACATGTTGTGGAATGTCTAAACTCCGCGACAGAGGTCATCGTCGCCTCCTTTTTCATTTTTTTGTTTTGTTTTGGACGTATCCGCAGCCACGGTTCTCCTAATTGTGATGGGCGCATTGATCTGGATCAAAGCCAGGAAAAAGCGGCTTCATGCCGCCTGTCTAGGGCTTGAATTGCTCGATGAAACCGGATCAGCGCCGCGACCGCGAGGCCCATGTCGGCGGGGCTCGCATATTCCGCCGGGTTGTGACTGACGCCGCCGCGACAGCGCACGAACAGCATGCCGATCGGGCAAAGTTTCGCCATCGCCGTCCCGTCGTGGCCGGCGCCGGAGGCAAGCCGGATCGGCTGGCCGCCGACGGCGCTGATCGCCGCGGCAAAGCCTTCCTGCAGGCGCGGATCGCATGGCGTCGTCGGCACCTCGCGCGTGGTGGTCACCAGCAGCCCGAGGTGGCGCCGCTCGGCAATCGCGCGCATTTCCGTCTTGAAGCGTTCGACAAATTGCGCACGCGCGGGCTCCGAGCCGGAGCGGATATCGACGATCAGCACCACGTGGCCGGCAACGACGTTGGAGGCCTTGGCCGTGATGTCGAGATGGCCGACGGTCGCCAGCACCTCGCCCTTGGTTTCGCGCGCCATGCGTTCGGCGAGCAGGATCACCTCGGCGGCGCCGGCGAGCGCGTCGCGGCGCAGCAGCATCGGCACCGTGCCGGCGTGGCCGGCCTCGCCGAACAGTTCGACATTGAGATAGGTCTGCCCGGCGATCGAGGTGACCACGCCGAGCGGCTGGTTGCGGTGCTCGAGCACCGGGCCCTGCTCGATATGCAACTCGACATAGGCGGCCGCTTCATCGCGTGCGTAGGCAGCCGCGGGAATATCGGCGACATTCTTTCCGTAACGCGCAATCGCCTGCGCCAGCGTCTCGCCGTCGCGGTCGGTCAGATCGAGGCTTGCCACATTGAAGATGCCGGCGCAGGCGGTCGACGAAGCCAGCGTCGCCGGAAAGCGGACCCTTCCTCGTCGCCGAAGGCGAGCACGTCGATGCCGAACGGCAACGTCTTCTTTGCCCGGGCGAAATGCCCGGCGGCGAGAATCCCGGCGATGACGCCGAAAGGACCGTCGAACATGCCGGCGTCGATCACGGTATCGATATGCGAGCCGATCAGCAGCCGCTTTTTTCCGCGTCCCGGCCAATGGCCGCGCACCGTGCCGAGCGCGTCCTCGCTGACGCTTAAGCCCTCCTCCTGCATCCAGCCAGCGATAATGTCGGCGGCACGCCGGTGCTCGGGCGTGAGAAAGCGGCGCACCAGCCGCTTCGGCTCCTCCGAGATCGAACCCAGAATATGGATCATGCTTTCGGCGCGGGCGCCGAGCACGGAAGGGTCGATGTCAGCCATGGAGCGCCAGCAGGGATTCGAGCATGCCTTCGAAATTGATCAGCCCGTGCAGCAATATGGTGAGAATTGTCGACCCGCTCGCCCAGCGCAGCCAGCCGAGGAGCAAACCGGACACGAAGATCTGGCCAATCACATACCAGTCGTATTGCACGTGCATGAGCGCCCACAGCAGCGCCGTGACTGCGATCACCGGCCATGCCTCGCGCGGCGTGCGCAGCCAGCCGCGAAACAGAAAGCCGCGAAACAGCGTCTCCTCGCCGATCGGCGTCACCACGACGACCGCAATCCAGAGCAACGGCAGCCAGCCGGCCTCGCTTGCCGTGCGATAGATATCGCTCTGGAACGGCGTAATGATGTCGTGGCCAACGAGCCAGCTCAACCCGTCGCCAACGACAATCAGCGCGACCACCGCGGAGATGCCGAAAACCACTTCGCTGCGCCGCGGCCAGACCAGGCCGAGATAGTCGGCGACGCTGGCGCTGCGCATTCTGGCAAACAGCGCCAGCAACACGAGCTGCACCGGATTCGACGTGCCGATAATCATGGTGATCGACAGGTCCGTCGCCGGAAAAATCCGGCAGCCGCACCACGTCGACGCCGTACCACCAGGTCAGGGTGACCAGCGCCACTATCTGCCCGGCAATAAGCGCGAGGACGCCGAGGCCGAAGGTGGCGGCACGACCCCAAGGCTGCTTGTCGGCCATTACGCGCGCGCCTTCAAAGTTCAGCTCCCGCGATAGGTCGAATAGCCGTAGGGCGAGATCAGCAGCGGCACATGCGCGTCGCTCTTGCCGTCGAGCGAGAAACGCACCGGAACGACGTCGAGGAACGCAGGCTCGGCAAGCGCCGCGCTTTGCCGGCGGAAATAATCGCCGACATGGAATGTGAGCTCGTAGGCGCCGCGCTTGAAGGCATCGCCTTCGAGCAGCGCAACCCGTCCGTCCGCGTCGGTGACCGCATCGGCGAGCACGGCAGTCGTCGCCGCGCAGCACCACGCGCAAATTCGCCGCGGGCTTTCCCGATGCGGTGTCGAGCACGTGGGTGGTCAGGCGGGGCATGGCGCGAGTCTACTTGTCATGGCCGGGCTTGTCCCGGCCATCCCAATTCATATCGCACGCCCTTGCCTTGCCAAACGGGGTCACCGGAACAAGCCCGGTGACGGCCACGCGGCTCATGCCGCGCAACAACGTTACTACGGCATCAGGATCAACGAGCCGGTGGTCTCGCGGCCTTCCATCTCCTTGTGCGCCTTGCCTGCGTCCTTGAGCGGATATTTGTGTAGATCGGAATCTTCACTGCGCCGGAGCCGACGACCTTGAACAGATCGTTGGCGGTATCGACGAGATCGCTCCGCTTCGCCACGTAATTGATCAGCGTCGGCCTCGTGGCAAACAGCGAGCCCTTGGCTTGCAGGATGTTGATGTTGAAGGCCTCGATCTGGCCGGAGGCGCTGCCGAAGCTGACGAAATAGCCAAGCGGGCGCAGGCAGTCGAGCGAAGCCGGGAACGTGGTCTTGCCGATGCCGTCATAGACCACGTCGCACAGCTTGCCGCCGGTGATCTCCTTGACGCGGGCGACAAAATCCTCGTCGCGATAGAGAATGGTGTGGTGTGCGCCGTTCTTCTTGGCGAGCTCGGCTTTCTCCTTGGAGCCGACGGTGCCGATCACGGTGGCGCCGAGATGGTTGGCCCACTGACAGGCGATGAGGCCGACGCCGCCGGCCGCGGCGTGGATCAGGCAGATGGTGCCCTTGCCGACCTTGTAGGTGCGGTTGAGCAGATACTGCACGGTCATGCCCTTGAGCATCATGCCGGCGGCCTGCTCGTAGCTGATGTTGTCGGGCAGTTTCACCGCGCGGTCGGCGGCAAAAACGCGCTCGCCTGCGTAGCCGCCGAGCGCCCCGACATAGGCGACGCGGTCGCCGACTTTCACATCGGTGACGCCGGGGCCGACCGCGATCACCTCGCCGGCGCTTTCATTGCCGGCGATGAAGGGCAGGCCGACCGGCGAGGGATACATGCCCATGCGGAAATAGGCATCGATGAAATTGACGCCGACCGCGTGCTGCTTGATCTTGATCTGGCCCTGCCCCGGCGCCGGAATTTGAACGTCGTCGAGCGTGAGAACTTCGGGACCGCCGTGTTTGTGGACGCGCACTGCCGCAACCATGTTTCACCCCTTGAACAGACTTGTTGTGGGAATTCGGCGGCGATCATAGGCAGCCAAGCGCCGAAGACAAGGACGTAAGCTAGCGCCCGCCCGAGACCCGCAATATGGCGCCGGTGATGTAGGAGGCCGCGTCGGAGAGCAGAAACAGGATGGCTTCCGCCATTTCGTCCGCCGTACCCGGCCGGCCCATCGGGCAGGTTGGGCCTCAGGCGTTCGAGCCGTCCCGGCTCGTGGATCTCGGTATCGATCATTCCGGGCGATACCGCGTTGATCCGGACGCCTTCCTTCGCCACCTCGCGCGCCGCACCCAGCGTCATGCTGTTAACGGCGCCTTTGGACGCCGCATACCAGACATACTCGCCGGCGCTGCCGATTTCGGCCGCCATCGAGGAGAGCAGCACGATCGAGCCGCCCTTGCCGCCGTTCTTGGTGGACATGCGGCGAATGCCAGCGCGCAGGAACAGCAGCGCGCCAAAGGTATTGACATCGAACACCTCGCGAAGGGTCGCCGCTTCGACGGCGTCGAGCCGCGAATTCTTTCCGGTGATGCCGGAACTGTGCACGAGATGCGTCAGCGGCCCGAGCGTCTCGGCCTCTCTGAACACGCGCTCGATGTCGTTCTCCAGCGCCATGTCGCCCTGGATCGCGACCGCCTTGCCGCCGCGACGCTTCGACCGCGGCGACGACCGAAGCGGCGGCATTGGCATTGGTCTTGTAATTGACCGCGACGTCATAGCCGCGCGCGCCGGCCAGCAGCGCCGTCGCAGCGCCGATGCCACGGCTACCGCCGGCGATGAGCAGAACAGGACGTGGCATGACAGTCTCCTAGCGGCGGGGTTTGTGTTTTTGCCGGTTGCGGCGCGGCGAGCACGTTGAACAGTTCGACCGCAGCGGCGAAGGCCATGGCGGTGTAGATATAGCCACGTGGAATGTGGAAGTGGAAGCCATCGGCGAGCAGTGCCGCGCCGATCAGCAACAGGAAGGCCAGCGCCAGCATCTTGGTGGTGGGATGCGCCTCGATGAATTGGCCGACCGGCGCTGCGGCGGCGAACATCACGATCATCGAGATCACCACCGCGGCGATCATGACTTCGAGATGATCGGCAAGGCCAACGGCGGTGACGATGGAATCGACCGAAAACACAAGGTCAATCACCGCAAGTTGCAGGATCACAACCGACAGCGCGCGCCGATGCAAGGCGGCCGCCGCTTTCATCTTTGCCCTCGACCTCGCCGTGGATTTCGTGGGTTGCCTTGGCGATGAGGAACAGCCCGCCGGCAATGAGAATGATGTCGCGCCAGGAAAACGAGAGTTCGGCGATGGTCAGGACTGGCCGCGTCATGCCCATGATCGAGCTCAGCGAGGCGAGCAACAGCACGCGGAAGATGAAGGCGAGCGACAGGCCGACGGCGCGGGCCCGACGCGCGCGTTTGGCGTCGAGCGGCGAGGTCAAAATGGCGATGAAGACCAGATTGTCGATGCCGAGCACGATTTCCAGCGCGGTCAGCGTCAGCAGCGCCGCCCAGGCATTGGCATCGGTCAGCAAGGCGAGCATGTCAGGCGGCCTCGCGGAAAATGCCGGCGATCAGAAAATAGATGGCGATCATGGTGAGCGGGACCGAGACATAGGGACCGGGCGCCAGATCCTTCACCAAGGTCACCAGCGCCAACACGCCCCAGGCCGCGAGCAACGCGATATTGAACGCACGCAATCGCCTGACCCGCAGCGGATGGACGAAACGGATCGGCACAAACGTCAGCGCGGCAAGCACAAGCACGCCGGCGGCGGCAAGCCAGGGCGGCGGCTCCAGCACATAAAGATAAAACGCCGCCAGGTTCCACACCGCCGGGAAAACCTTTGAAATAATTGTCATGCGTCTTCATCTCGCGGTCGGCGAAATAAAGCGCGCCGCTGATGGTCACGACGACGCCGGCCGGGATCGCCAGCGCATTCGGCAACAGCCCGCTCGCGGCGATGGCAAAGGCCGGAACAAAGACGTAAGTGACGAAATCGACCACGATGTCGAGGGTCGCGCCTGACCAGCGCGGCAGCACCTCGGCCACATTGAAGGCGCGCGCCAGCGGCCCGTCGATGCCATCGACCACCAGCGCAAGTCCAAGGCAGAAGAACATCGCCGTCCAATGCCCGCCGGTCGCCAGGATCAGCGCCAGCAGCGCCAGCGCCGCGCCGCAGGCGGTGAAAATGTGAACGGCGAAAGCGCGGACGCGCTCAGGGCTCATCATTTTGCTTGCGCATGATCTGGTCAGGAAACCGGGCCCTGTCCCGGATCAGGCCCGCCACATGCGGTATCGCGATCATGCGCTATTGCCCCAATCGAGCTTGACGATCTCGGCCGAGCGGCCGGCCAGATTCCAGTTGCGGCCGAAGCCGCGGAAGCGCGACTTGTCGGCGCGCGAAACAATGATGTCGGGGCCGACCCAGTATTCGCTGTTGCGGATCACGACATTCTGGCCCGGCTCCTTGCCGCGAACCGGCGTGATCGCGCCATCGACGTATTTCTCGATGCGGACGATGCGCGTTTCGCCTTGCGTCTCATAGCTGATCGGCACCTGGTGCACGCCGAGGAATTGCCCGACCAGGATCGACAGCAGATGCGTGGTGCCGCCGACGCGGCCGGTGAAGATGCGGGTCAGGCCCTTCACCGCCTGGATCGGCGCCTTGTCGTCGACGAACAGCGCCGCGGTCCAGTTGCCGCGCGCCATGATGCCGGGCAGATCCATCATCAGTCCGAGCTTGATGCCGGAGAGGTCGATGTTGTCGAAATGGCCCTCGTCGATGCGCACGCCGGCCCAGGTCTGACAGCGCTCCTCGGTCGGCGGATGGTCGCCGAGCGAGATGCACGCAAGGGCAGAACACCGTGCAGCTGCACGACAACGCCATTTCACCTTTCAGGGTCCAGCTTTCCGCCAACGTTTCGCTCCCGGTTTTTCTTGAAGTCCTAGCTCAAATCGCCTGGCCGGGCCAATGGGCGGCAAAGCCGCGCCAGCACGAAGGCGATGCCGCCGAGGATCAAGGCGACGCCGACGGCCTGCGTGAACCATTTGCCGGTGCCGATTTTTTCGACGGCCATGACGATGCCGAGCCCCGCCATCCAGATCACGTTCATGACGCCGACGGCGAACATCACCAGCATCATCGCCCAGCAGCAGCCGACGCAGAACAGGCCCTGCTTCAGTCCGAGACGAAATACGCCGCGCGGCGTCGTCGCCCAGTTGGCTGAAGAAGAACGGGAACGGGTGCCGGCATTGATTGAGACAGGCGTGCTTGAGCGCGGAAAACTGGTAGAGGCCGGCGGCGATGAAGATCGCGCCGGCAAACAGCCCGCTCGCCGCCGCCAGGCCGCTGTTGAGCAGCGTCGCAGCGCGTCAGCGCAATCTGCGCCACCGTCGCAGCCGCGGCAAAGCCGAACCAGACCGCCGTGTAGCCCGCCGCCAGCATGAGCGGAGAGACGATGCGTTCGCCTTTGCGCGCGGCGGTGTCGGCGATCTCGGCGTAGGTCAGGATCATGGGCGCAGCGCTCGGCAGCATCATCGCCAGCACCATCGCCGCCCACATCACGCGCGACGAGGGCGATGTCGGTGGCGCTGAGCGGTCCAATTGTCGGCCGGCACAGGGCGGCGAACGCTGCGATCCCATTGCTCTCGGCCATCAGACCGAGCGCCAGCCAGCCGAGCGAAGTCAGCGCAATCACGCAGCCCCACGCGATCAGCTTCGGCCGCGCGAATGCGACGCCCAACCCGGCGGCGGCGGGCGGCAGATAGTCAAATCCGTGGTCGGCGCGATCGGTCATTTGCTCATGGATAGCGCATCGGTCCGCGCGGTGCTAATCCGCTTAGCGGCAGGCAGGAGCGAACGCTTTGATTTCGCACAAACAAGGCCGTGACGGCGTGATCGTGGTCGGCGGCGGCCCGCGGGCTTGACCGCGGCGATTGCGCTGGCCGAAGCCGGGATCGACACGGTGCTGGCCGGCAAACGCCCGGCGGCATCCGACAATCGCACCACCGCCCTGCTCGCGCGGCTCGGTGACGGCGCTCTCAACGCTCGGCGTGTGGAACCTGTGCGCGGCGCAAGCGGCTCCGCTGCGCGTGATGCGGCTCGTCGACGACACCGGGCGGCTGTGGCGGGCGCCGGAGGTAAAGTTCACCGCCGCACGAAATCGGCCTCGATGCCTTCGGCTACAATATCGAGAACCGGCATCTCGTTGCCGCGCTTGAGCAGCGCGCGCGCAACTTGCCGGCGCTGCGCATCATCGAAGACGAAGTGACGGCGGTTGCACCCGGCGCCGACGCGGTGACCGTGACCATGAGAAGCGGCGAGACGCTCGGCGGCGCTTTAGTGATCGGCGCTGACGGACGACGCTCGCTCTGCCGCAAGGCCGCCGGCATCGCGCATCGATGAACGCACCTATGAGCAGGTCGCGCTCACGCTTTGCCTGGCGCACAGCCGCCCGCATCACGACATCGTCGACCGAATTCCACACGGCCAGCGGGCCGTTCACTCTGGTGCCGCTGCCGGGCAAGCGCTCAAGCCTGGTCTGGGTGCTCGATCCTGATGAGGCCGAACGACATCGCCGCGCTCGACGACGCCGAACTGTCGGCGGAGATCGAACGTCGCTCGCATTCCATCCTCGGCAAGATCGCGGTCGAGCCTGGCCGCGGATTATTTCCGCTGTCCGTTGCCACCGCACATCGCTTCGCCGCCATGCGCATCGCGCTGATCGGCGAAGCCGCGCATGTCATCCCGCCGATCGGCGCGCAAGGGCTCAATCTCGGACTGCGCGATGCCGCGGCCATCGGCGAACTCGTCATCGCCGCGCGGCGCGACGGGCACGATATCGGCGGCAACGATGTGCTTGCAGCTTACGACAAGATGCGCCGCTCCGACGTCGCCGGGCGCACGCTCGCCATCGATCTGCTCAATCGCACGCTGCTGACCGATTTCCTGCCCGTGCAGGGCGCGCGCGGGCTTGGGCTCTATCTGCTCGACCGCATCGGCCCGTTGCGCCGCGCGGTGATGCGCGAGGGCGTGGCGCCGTCCGCGGCGCAACCGCAATTGATGCGCGGCGACGCGCTTTAGCGCTCGAGCGGCGGCGCTTTCTTCGCCGCCGGCTTATCGCGGAATTCCGGCGCGATCGGCAGACGGCAGCGCCGGCAGCGTTTTTCCCGATGCCGTCGCGACGGTGTGCGCGAACAGCCCGCGCTCGACGAAATGCGGATCGCGCAGCGCCTGTTCCAGCGGCACCAGAACGGTGACGCAGCAATCGGCCTGCGCAAAAATCGGCTTCCATTCATCGGCGCTGCGCGCCGCGATCAGCATGGCGACTGCGTCTTTGGTCGCGACCGGATCGCGCGCATCGTCGATGAAATTCCGCCGGCAGCCCGATCGCCTTGGTGAAAGACGCCCAGAATTTCTGCTCCAGCGCGCCGCAGGCCACGAGCTGGCGGTCCTTGGTTGCATAGAGCTGATAGCGCGGCGAGCCGCCCACCAGCCACATCTGCGCCCGGCTCGGGAAATTTGCCCGTCGCCGCGCCGATCGCCAGCGCCGCCCAGCCGAAGGTGAACATGGCGTCGGTCATGGCGATGTCGATGTGGCAGCCCTGCCCGCTCTGGTCGCGTGCGCGCAACGCCAGAAGAATATTGATCACCGCCGGAAAGCTGCCGCCGGCGATATCGGCGGCCAGCATCGGCGGCACCACCGGATGCTCGACCGGGCCCGGCTGCAGATCGAGCAGCCCGGTATTGCCGATGTAATTGATGTCGTGCCCGGCTTCGCCGACGCGCGCCCCGCTCTGCCCGTAGCCGCTGATCGAGCAATAGATCAGCCGCGGATTGATCGCGCGCAACTGCTCGTAGCCGAGGCCGAGCCGCGCCATCACGCCGGGGCGAAACTGCTCGAGCAGAATATCGGCGCGCCCGATCAGCGGCATCAGCCGCTCGCGTTCGGCCTCGTCCTTGAGATCGAAGCTCATGGCTCTTCTTGCCGCGGTTGAGCAGCACGAAGGCCGCGCTTTCGCCGCCGACCATCGGCTGAAAATGCCGCGCGTCCTCGCCGCCCGGCCGCTCGATCTTGATGACCTCGGCGCCGGCCTCCGCCAGCATCAGGCCGGCGAGCGGCCCCGGCAGCAGCGTCGAGAAATCGAGGACCAGAAGGCCGGAGAGCGGTTGCATATTTCAATGAAAAAGTAGCGGCGGCAGCGCGCCGGTTTTCACCATCCACATCACGCTGGTTAGCGTTACCACGGAAACCAGCGTGCCAACCAGCACCGCGCTAGAGGCCTGTTCGACCCAGGTGTCGTATTGGCGCGCGAAGACGAACACGTTGAGCGCCGGCGGCAGCGCCGCCATCAGCACCGCGGTATCGACCCAGATCAGGTCAAACGGACCAAACAGCGACAGCAGCATGAACACCAGCAGCGGATGCAACGCCAGCTTCACCGCGGTGAGAAACGGTACCTCCCAGGGCATCTTCTTCAGCGGCCGCAGCGCGACCGTCACGCCGAGCGCGAACAGCGCGCAGGGCGCGGCTGCGTTCTGCAGGAATTGCATCAGCCGGTCGAGCGCGACCGGCGGCTGGAAATGCAGCGCCGCGGAAACGACCCCGAGCGCGCTGGCGACGATCAGCGGATGCAGCGCCACCCGGCGCACGACTTCGATGGCGATGGCGCCGACGCTTGTCGGCTGCGGCCGCGCCAGCGCCATCAGCAGCGGCACCATGGTGAAGAGAATGATATTGTCGAAGCAGAAGATCAGCGCCACCGGCACGGCGGCGCTTTGCCCGAGCGTCGCCAGCGCCAGCCCCGGGCCCATGTAACCGATATTGCCGTAGCCGCCGGCAAGCCCGGCAATGGTCGATTCCGCAACATTGCCGTGGCGGATCACCATGCCGACGCCGAAGGACACCGCAAAGGCCCAGAAGGTCGCAAGGGTGGTGGCAAAAATGAAATTCACCTGACTGAGCTGGTCGAGCGGGGTCTGCGCCAGGATGCGGTAGAACAGCGCCGGCAGCGATACATAGACGATGAAGAAATTCATCCAGGCGAGCGCGGTGTCGGGGATCTGCTTGATCCGCCCACAGGCAAAGCCGATGAAAATCAGCCCGAAATACGGAAGTGCCAGATTAACAACGTCGATCATCCGCTTGCCCGGCCTGCCTTATTTCGCCGCTTGCGTGCCGACGGACTTGGCGCGGCCTTTGCATTCCTCTAAAGGGCAGACGAGATGTTTGGAAGGACCTGATTCCGCGTGAAGCCCCCTCGCCAATTTTTCCAGCCGCTCGCCATCGGCGCCCCGGCGCCGATGCGCGAATTGCCGGTGCGGCTCGAGCGCATGATCCATTTCGTGCCGCCGCACAACGAGAAGGTGCGCGCCAAGGTTCCCGAACTGGCCCGCCAGGTCGACGTGGTGCTGGGCAATCTCGAAGACGCCATCCCGATCGAAGCCAAGGAAGCGGCGCGCGCCGGCTTCATCGCCATGGGCAAGGCGGTCGATTTCGGGCCGACCGGATTGTGGACGCGCATCAACGCGCTCAACTCGCCCTGGGCGCTCGACGACGTCACCGAGATCGTCGGCTGCAATCGGCAACAAGCTTGACGTCATCATGCTGCCCAAGGTCGACGGGCCCTGGGACATCCACTATCTCGACCAGTTGCTGGCGCAGCTCGAAGCGCGTCACAAGGTGGCAAAGCCGATCATGATCCACGCCATCCTGGAGACGGCGCAGGGCGTCAACAATGTCGAGGCGATTGCGATCGCCTCCCCGCGCATGCACGGCATGAGCCTTGGCCCCGCCGATCTTGCCGCCTCGCGCGCCATGAAAACGACCCGCGTCGGCGGCGGCCATCCGGAATACAAGGTGCTCGCCGACGCATCCCAAGTCGGGCCTGCCCGACTTGGGCAATCAAAAGATTCGATCTCGGGTAAACCCGAGATCGATGGTGACGCCCCGCGCCCGCCTACCAGCAGGACCTCTGGCACTACACGATCGGCAAAGATGGTCGACGCCTGCGCTGCCGCCGGCATCAAGCCGTTCTACGGGCCGTTCGGCGATTTTGCCGATGCCGCCGCCTGCGAGGTGCAGTTCCGCAACGCCTTCCTGATGGGTTGCGTCGGTGCCTGGTCGCTGCACCCCTCGCAGATCGCGATCGCCAAGAAGGTGTTTGCGCCCGATCCGGCGGAAGTCGACTTCGCCAAGAAGATCGTGGCGGCGATGCCGGACGGCGCCGGCGCGGTGATGATCGACGGCAAGATGCAGGACGACGCCACCTGGAAGCAGGCGAAAGTGCTGCTCGACCTCGCCAAGCTGGTCGCCGCCAAGGACCCGGACATGGGCGCGCGCTATGGGCTCTGATCTGGCGGAAACGGCCGCGAAGGGCTAAGTGGTCCCTATGAACAAGATCCGCATCGCCAAGTACAAGATCGGCCAGGTGGTCAGGCACCGCATCTATTCGTTTCGCGGCGTGGTGTTCGATATCGACCCGGAATTCAACAATACCGAGGAATGGTGGGAGTCGATTCCCGCCGATGTGCGCCCGCACAAGGACCAGCCGTTCTACCATCTGTTCGCCGAGAATGCGGAAACCGAATACGTCGCCTATGTCTCCGAGCAGAATTTGCTGCCGGACACATCGGACGCGCCGATCCGCCATCCGCAGGTCGCGCAGGAATTCGTCCGCGACGAGGCCGGCGCTTACCGCCCGCGCAACAATCAGATGAATTGACCGCCGTTGCCGGCAAAGAAAAGGCGCGGGAGCCAAAGCCCCGCGCCTTTTTAGCCGGTCGCGTGCGACCTATTTCTTTTGCGCGGTCGGCGGCGATGCCGGAGCCGCCGGCGGAATCTGCGTTGCCGGCTGCTGGTTCTGGCCCTCCAGCTTCTTGCGCGCCTCTTCCGCCTTCTTCTGCAGTTCTTCCTGCAGCTTGTGCTGCTGTGCTTCGAACACTTTCGGGTCGGTCGGCGGCCCGTCATAGGCCTTGGCGAAATCGGCAAGCGGCAACGGCAGGCTGATGGCGCTGCCCTGCATGTTGATCGCCTGGATGGTCAGCATCTGCCCCTTCTTCATCTGCGCGATGGTGTCGGCATTGATCTCGTAATCGGCCATGCAGCCGACCGGGAAGCAGATCGAATACGGCGCCGTCGCCGGCTGGCCCTGGTCGATGATAACGCGCGTGCCGGGACGCAATTGCATGCCGAGCGGCACGATCACGCGCAGCAATTTGCGCGGGTCGCCTTGCGGCTCGACCAATTGCACGACCGCGACCGGCATGCCGTTCTCCAGCCTGCCGTCTTTGGCGGTGGTGCAGACTTCCTTGGCATTCGGATCGTTGCCCTTGCCGCAGACTTTCATCCACGGCGAATACATGAGCTGCGGCGCTTCAGCCGTGGCCGGAGCCGGGGCTGCTGGGGCTGGCTGCTGCGCGTGCTGCGGGGCGGGCGCCGGCATCGGAGCGGCGGGCTTGGCTTGCGTTTTCTTTTCGGCGGGTTTCGGCTGCTGCGAGCACTGCCGGCGCGACAATAAGCGCCGCCCCCATGCCGACGGCCGCCAAGGCCGCGGTCAAAGCCCGGCCGCAACGCCGCGCCGATGCGATCCGATGATCCATGCAATTCGTCCTTTGTTGTCCCCGTTCGCGGCCCAAGGATTGTCCCGGATTGGTCGGGCCGAACGGTCGCTCTGACCAGCGGCTTTAAGCCGGCTCTCTCAGCGTCAAATGCGGCGCGAGCGTGACGCCACGCGCCGCCTGATAGCCGAATTCGCGCCTGCAATAAAGCCAAGAATCAAACCAAGAATCAAAACCAAGAATTCGCCTCATTAATGTTCCCTGGGGTCAGCATCGGCCAGCCGGTAAAGCCGCGCCGAGCCCTGTGATAGGTTGCCGTAAAACGGAGCCGAATCGCATTCGACCTTCGCCCCCTGCCCTTGACCGCGCCAGGATGCGAATTGCCCCGTCCCGGCGCGCGGTCGTCATCGGCGCGCTCGCCTGCGGCGCGTTTGGACGCGCCGCGCCTGCAGCGGGCGCCGCGCACGCCATCGCCATGCACGGCGCGCCGGTTTGGGGAGCCGACTTCACGTACCCGACCTACGCCAATCCCGACGCGCCCAAGGGCGGCCGCCTCACGCAAGGCGTCCTCGGCACTTTCGACAGCCTCAATCCGTTCATCGTGCAAGGACTGCCGGCCGCCAATATCCGCAGCTACGTCGTCGAGAGCCTGCTGGCGCGCGGCTATGACGAACCGTTCACGCTTTACGGGCTCCTGGCGCGCACGGTAGAGACCAACGCCGCGCGCACGTGGGTCAGTTTCGAAATCGATCCCAGACGCGCGCTTTGCCGACGGCACGCCGGTGACGCCGGACGACGTGATTTTCTCCTTGCAGCTTGTTGCGCGACAAAGGCCGCCCGAACTATTCCGCACCTATTACGTCAAGGTAGCGAAAGCCGAAGTCGTCGGCGACCGCGGCGTACACTTCGATCTGACCGGCGCCGATGACCGCGAACTGCCGCTGATCCTCGGCCTGATGCCGGTGCTGGCGCGCCACGCGGTCAAGGCGGAGACCTTCGAGGCCACGACGTTTTCGCCGCCGCTCGGCAGCGGGCCCTACACGGTGACGGCGGTGAAGCCGGGCACGAGCGTCACCTTCAAACGCAATCGCGCAATATTGGGGACGCGATCTGCCGATCAACCGCGGCCTGTGGAATTTCGACGAGATCCGCTTCGACTATTACCGCGACGGCAACACCTATTTCGAAGCGTTCAAGAAGGGCCTTTACGACGCGCGCGTCGAACTGGACCCGGGCCGCTGGCAGACCGCTTACGATTTTCCCGCCGCGCGCGACGGCCGCGTGATCAAGGAGGCATTTCCCTACGGCCTGCCCAAGGGCATGCAGGGCCTGGTGATGAATACGCGGCGTCCTGTCTTTTCCGACATCCGCGTGCGCGAGGCGCTGCTCTATCTCTTCGACTTCGAGTGGCTCAACCACAATTATTTCTTCGATCTCTACAAACGCACCGCCAGCTATTTCGACGGCTGCGATCTCTCCGCCCATGGCGTCGCCGCCAATGCGCGCGAGCGCGAATTGCTGGCGCCATTTCCCGGCGCCGTCCGCGCCGACATCATGGACGGCAGCTGGGAGCCGCCGAAGACCGACGGTTCAGGGCGCGACCGCAACGCCTTACGCCACGCCTTTGCGCTGTTTGCTCAGGCCGGCTACGGACTCAAGGGCACGCAGCTCACGCATCTGGCCAGCGGGCACCCGTTCGGCTTCGAAATCCTTGCCAATACGCGCGAGCAGGAGCGCGTCGCGCTCGCCTACGCGCGCAACCTGAAACAGGCCGGAATCGATGCCCGCGTGCGCGTCGTCGACGCCACGCAATTCGAAAGCCGGCGAATCGCTTTCGATTTCGACATAATGGAGTACCGCTGGGAGCAGTCGCTGTCGCCCGGCAATGAACAATATTTCTATTGGGGTTCGGCGGCGGCGAACGAGCAGGGCAGCCGCAACTACATGGGCGTCAAATCCAAGGCGATCGACGCCATGATCGCGGCCATGCTGGCGGCGACCAGCCGCGAGGACTTCGTCGCCGCCACCCGCGCGCTCGACCGCATCCTGCTCTCGGGGTTTTACGTCATTCCGCTCTACTACCCGCCGGCGCAATGGGTGGCGCGCTGGAAACGCGTCGCCCATCCCGACCACACGTCGCTGTTCGGTTTTCTCCCGGAAACCTGGTGGCAGGCATGATCCTCGATAAGACCGAGCGCGTTACGGACGCGCTCACGCACCCTCGACGATCTGTTCCGCCGCGCCGGCGTACGCCGCCCGCAAGCGCTGGCGCTGATCGATCCGGCCAACCGCGAGCATTTCACCGACGGCGCGCCGCGCCAGCTAACCTATGCGCAGGCCGACCGCGCGATCTCGGCTATCGCCGCTCGGCTGCGCGCCCTCGGTCTCGCCGACCGACGCTGTCGTGGCTTTGCAATTGCCTAACGTCGTCGAGAGCGTGCTGGCGCTGCTCGGCGTGTTGCGCGCCGGGATGATCGCGGCACCCTTGCCGCTGCTCTGGCACCGGCAGGACGCCACGGCCGCGTTGCGCAGCATCGGCGCCAAGGCGATCGTCACCTGCGCGCGCGTCGGCCCGACGGCGCAGCTGGAGATCGCCATGCAGGCTGCGGCGGACGTGTTTTCGATCCGCCATGTTTGCGCCTTCGGCGCCGCGCTGCCCGACGGCGTAGCGCCGCTCGACGATGTGTTCAGCGCCGATGCCGAAGGCAAGTCGGGCATCGCCCGTCTTGCCGATCCGGCCGCGCATATCGCCGCGCTCACCTTCGACGTCACCAGCGCCGGCATCGTGCCGATGGCGCGCAATCACCGGCAGCTCATCGCCGGCGGGCTTTTGCCCTGTCGCGAATCCGGCCTGCAGCAGGACGCCAATATCCTTTCCACCATTCCGCGTGAGCTCTTTCGCCGGCATCGCGCTGACGCTGCTGCCGTGGCTGCTCAGCGGCGGCACGCTGACGCTGCATCATTCCTTCGACGCCGTCAGTTTCGCCACGCAGACGCAGGCCCAGCGATTTGACGCCATCGTGCTGCCCGCCGCGGCGCTGCCGCGGCTCAGCGAAAGCGGCTTGCTCGACACCGCGAAAGCCGTGATCGCTTTGTGGCGCGCGCCGGAGCACATGCAACGGGCCGAGCCGCAGCCTGCTCCACAACTCGGTGATCGATGTCGCGAGTTTCGGGGAGATCGGCATCGTCGGCTGCGCGCCGCACCGCCGGCGCACCGTCATCACTCCCCTGCGCCGCAATCGCTGCGCCGGGCGACCCTGCCGATGCGCCGCCGCTGGTCGAGCTCGCGCGCAGCGCCGCCGGCACGGTGGTGCTGCGCGGGTCGATGGTGCCGGTCAACGGCTTTCCCTTCGGCGCCAAGCCGCATCCGGCAACGGCCAAGGCCGGGTTCATCGACAGCGGACAGCCTTGCCGCTTTGCCGCCGGCCGCGATGCGCTGATCGTTACCGCGACCGCCAGCCGGCGTGGCCAGCGTCGGCGCCTACCGCTTCGTCACGCGCGAGCTCGACGAGCTCATCGAAAGCCTCGGGGCGGATACGACACTTGCGGTACTGCCGCAGGAACTCACCGGCGAGCGGCTTGCCGGCCAGGCGGCCGACCGCGACCGCGTGTTGCAGGAATTGCAGCAGCGCGGCGTCAATCCGCTGATCGCCGACGCCTTCCAGCGGCAAAAGGCTGCGTAATTCTGCGCATCAAAATTGACTGGCTATTAACAGCGGGTCAGTAGGCTTCGCGCGCCATCGTAACCGGTTGCGTTCGCGTCATGTCGCTGCAAGGCCCGCTCATCGTCGTCGCCGAAAAGCCGGCCACCGACCTGGTGCAGGCACTGAGCCGCGCCGGCGCCTTTCCGATCGTCGAGACGAACTGGGCCGATGCGCCGACCGCCTTCGTCTCGGTCAAGCCCGCAGCCATCATCATCGCCGAGCCCGGGCCGCCGCCTGGCGAATCCACCGCGCGCATGCTCTGCCTGCAGGCCGCTACGGCGAGCGGGCCGATCGTACCCATCATCGCCCGCGTCGACGGCGACACCGACGCCGCGGTGCCGGTCGCGCTGCCCAAGCGACGCAACAGCGCCGCTGGAACGGCTCACTGCGCGGCTGCAATCGGCCATGCGCGTGCGCGCGCTCCATGCGACCGTGCTCCGCCGCATCGAGACGTTCGCGCCGCATGGCGGCAAGCCGCCGCAGATGCCGCTCGGCGACGCGCTCGATGATGCAACCATTCTCGTCGCCGGCCGCGGCCCGCTCTATCCGGCATTGAGCGTCGCCATGGGCGAGCGCGTCGGCATGGTCGGGGCGCTGAGCGTGGAAATTGCCGCCAAATATCTCGAACTCGCACGACATCGACGGCATCGTCGTCGGCGATGGATTTTCGCCGCGCATGGTCCAAGCTTTCCTCACCGTGCTGGCGCAGGACACGCGCTTCCGCGACCTTCCGGTGGCGGTGATCGGTGCGGCCGTCGGGCGATTTCTACGACAGCCTGCCCAATATCGAACACGTCGACGGCGATCCGGCGCGGCTGGTTGCGCGCATGGTACCGCTGGTGCGCATGCACGCCTTCGAGACACGGCTCAAGCGAATGTTGAAGTCGCTCGACGCCGACGGCATGTTCGATCCGCAAACCGGGCTGCTGACGCACGAGGCTTTCGCCGCAGGATCTCGCCCGGGCCATCGCCGAGGCGGACGATCGCGCGCAGCCCTTATCGCTCGCGCGCATCGCTTTCGCCGTTGCGCCCGAGGCGCGCGCGAGCCTCGACGGCGCGCGCCTGATGGCGCGGATGACCCGCGCCATCGATTTTGCCTGCCGCGACGACGACGGCGCGATCCTCATCGCCTTCACCCAGACCGATCTTGCCGGCGCCCATGTGGTCGCGCGGCGCATGGCGGGCGTTCTGAAAAAAATCGTCGTGGCACAGCATGGCGTCTCCCCGCCCGCCAATGTGACGCTGGCCACGTTGAAAGCCGGCGATACGCTCGAAAGCCTGATGCAGCGGGTATTGGAGCGGGAGCCGGTTGCCGCGGAGTAATTGAAGGCATAGCTTTGCTCAAAAGGAGCAAGCCATGACCAAGCAATCGCCCGTCCGCATCGACGTCGTTTCCGACGTGGTCTGCCCGTGGTGCTTCATCGGCAAGCGCCGGCTGGAGAAGGCGATCGCGCTCAAGCCGGACATCCCGGTCGAGGTGCACTGGCGCCCCTATTTCCTCAATGACTGGGTGCCGCGCGAAGGCATATCGCGCAACGATTATCTCACCGCCAAATTCGGCTCGCCGGAGCGCTACAAAGGCATCGCCGGCCGCGCCGCGGAGGCCGCCGCTGCCGAAGGCCTCACCTACGCCGTGGACAAGATCAGCCGGCAGCCGAATACGACCGACGCGCATCGCCTGATCCGCTGGGCCGCGGGCATCGGCAAGGCGGCGGAGATGAAGCAGAAGCTGATGGACCTTTATTTCACCGAAGGCGCCGACCTCACCAATCAGGCCGTGCTCGTGCAGGCCGCCACCGATGTCGGCCTCGATGCCGAGGATGTGCGCGCGGCGCTGGAAAGCGATCAGGACGTCGCCGAAATCGAGCGCGAGGTGGAATCCGCCAAGGAGGCCGGCATCCAAGGCGTGCCCATGTTCATCTTCGGCGGAAAATTCGCCGTGTCGGGCGCGCAGGCGCCGGAATATCTGGCCGACGCCATCGAACGCGCGGCGCAAGACCGCGAAGCTGCTGAATAGCTCAGATCATCTTCGATGCGTATCACCGCGGCCGTCGTCAATGAGCGCTCCGGCCCCTTCGTCATCGAAGAGCTCGATCTCTGCGATCCGCGCGACGATGAATTGCTGGTCGAGGTCGCCGCCAGCGGCATGTGCGCGACCGACCTGCACGGACGCGACGCCTATTATCCGACGAAATTCCCCAAGGTGTTCGGCCACGAGGGCGCCGGCATCGTGCGCGCCACCGGCCGCGCGGTGAAAAACTTCAAGTCCGGCGACCATGTGGTGATGGCCTATCCCTGGTGCGGCGAATGCCCGAATTGCCGTGCCCAGCGCCAGACCTATTGCCTCTCCGCCTTCGATCTGAAGATGCAGGGCACGCGGGCCGACGGCTCGACGCTGCATTCGCGCAATGGCAAGCCGGTCTACGGCGCCTTCTTCCAGCAATCCTCCTTCGGCAACTACGCCATTGCCAACGAGCGCTTTGCGGTGAAAGTCCATGACGATGTTCCACTTGCGCATGTTGCAGCGCTTGCCTGCGGCGGGCAGACCGGTGCCGGCGCCGTCCTCAATGTGATGCAGCCACTGCCGGCGACAGTTTCGTTGCGTTCGGCGTCGGCACCGTCGGGCTTGCCGGGCTGATGGCGGCGAAGATCGCCGGCTGCGATCCGATCATTGCTGTCGACGTGCATGACCATCGCCTGGCGCTCGCGCGCGAACTTGGCGCGACGCATACGATCAATCATTCGGGCCGAACCGATGTCGTCGAGCAAATCCGCAACATCACCGGCCTCGGCGCCGGCCATACGCTGGAGACCTCAGCCTCCCCGCAGGTGTTTCGCGAAGCGGTCGAGGCGCTGATGCCGGGCGGTACCTGCGTGCTGCTCGGCAGCGCGCGCAAGGGCACTGAGGTCACATTCGAGATGCCATTCGTCCAGAACGGCCGCACCGTTCGCGGCGTCATCCAGGGCGACAGCGTGCCGCAGCAATTTATCCCAGGACTGGTGGATCACATCATGGCCGGTCGTTTTCCGGTCGAGCGCCTGATCACGAATTACGCGCTCGTCGAGATCAACCGCGCGGCAGCGGAATCAAGTTCAGGCAAGACCATCAAGCCGGTGCTGACAATGCCGCACTAGGCCGCCTTGGCCTGCTCCGCGATGGCGGCCAGCCGGCGCAAAATGGCCGCGGTGCCCTTGAGGCGGTCGATCGGGCTTTCCCAGTCGTCGAAGAACACCAGTTGCTGGCTCTTGGTGTCCCTCGGGTCGCTGCGCATGCGCGCGCCCGCGCCCTGCTCGCGGATGAAGGCAATGAGCCCCTCGGGATTGACGAAGACATTGTCGCGGAACGACAGCACCACGCCTTTGGGCCCGGCTTCGATCTTCTCCACATTGGCGCGGCGGCACAGGCCCTTGATGGCGACCACCTGCAGCAGATGCTCGACTTCCGCCGGCAGCGGGCCGAAGCGATCGACCAGTTCGGCGGCGAAGCTCTCGATCTCGCGCTCGTCCTCGATCTCGGCCAGCCGCCGGTAGAGCGCGAGCCGCACCGCGAGATCGGCGACATAGTCTTCCGGGATGAGCACCGGCGTGCCGATGGTGATCTGCGGCGACCAGCGTTCGGCAACCGGCGCCGTGATGCCGGCCTTGAGGCTCAACACCGCTTCTTCCAGCATCTGTTGGTAGAGCTCGAAGCCGACCTCCTTGATGTGGCCGGACTGTTCCTCGCCGAGCAGATTGCCGGCGCCGCGGATGTCGAGATCGTGCGAGGCAAGCTGGAAGCCGGCACCCAGCGTATCGAGCGACTGCAGCACTTTGAGCCGCCGCTCCGCCTGCGTCGTGATCTTGGCCTGCACCGGCAGCGTGAGCAGCGCATAGGCGCGCAGCTTGGCGCGCCCGACGCGGCCGCGCAGTTGATAGAGCTGCGCCAGGCCGAAGCGGTCGGCGCGGTGCACGATCAGCGTATTGGCGGTCGGGATGTCGAGGCCGGATTCGATGATCGTGGTCGACAGCAGCACGTCGTATTTGCCGTCGTAGAAGGCGCTCATGATGTCGTCGAGCACGGTCGGCGGCATCTGCCCATGGGCGACAGCGACGCGCACCTCCGGCACGTTCTTGTCGAGAAAATCCTTGGCCCCGGCGAGGTCCTCGATGCGCGGGCAGACATAGAAGGCCTGGCCGCCGCGGTAGCGCTCGCGCAGCAGCGCCTCGCGCACCACCAGCGGATCGAATGGCGAGACGAAGGTGCGCACCGCCAGCCGGTCGACCGGCGGCGAGGCGATGATCGACAGATCGCGCACGCCGGTGAGCGCCAGCTGCAGCGTGCGCGGGATCGGCGTCGCCGTCAGCGTGAGCACGTGCACCTCGGAGCGCAGCTGCTTGAGCTTTTCCTTGTGCGCGACGCCGAAATGCTGCTCCTCGTCGACCACCAGCAGGCCGAGGTCCTTGAAGGCGACGCCCTTGCCGAGCAGCGCATGGGTGCCGATGACGATATCGATGCTGCCGTCGGCGAGGCCCTTTTTGGTGGCGTTCAACTGCGCCGCCGGCACCAGCCGCGAGGCCTGCGCCACGTTCACCGGAAAGCCGCGGAAGCGCTCGGAGAAGGTCTTGAAATGCTGGCGCGACAGCAACGTCGTCGGCACGACGACGGCGACCTGCTTGCCGTTGATGGCGGCGACAAAGGCGGCGCGCAGCGCCACTTCGGTCTTGCCGAAACCGACATCGCCGCAGACCAGGCGGTCCATCGGCCGGCCGGAGCCGAGATCCTTGAGCGTCGCCTCGATCGCCGCAAGCTGATCGTCGGTCTCCTCGTAGGGAAAGCCGGCGCAGAATTCATCATAGGCGCCGGGCGCGGCGGAAAGCCGCGGCGCTTCGCGCAATTGCCGCTCGGCCGCGATCTTGATCAGTTCGCCCGCCATTTCGCGGATGCGGCTCTTCATCCGCGCCTTGCGCGCCTGCCAATTGCCGCCGCCGAGCCGGTCGAGCTCGACGCCCGATTGCTCGTGGCCGTAGCGCGACAACAGGTCGATATTCTCGACCGGCAGATAAAGCTTGGCGGCCTCGGCGTAATGGATTTCCAGGCAATCGTGCGGCGCGCCGGCGGCCTCGATCGCCTGCAGCCCGACGAAGCGGCCGATGCCGTGATCGACATGCACGACCAGATCGCCGGGCGCGAGGCTGGTCGCCTCGGCGATGAAATTCTCCGCCCGGCGCGAGACACGGCGCGGCCGCACCAGGCGGTCGCCGAGAATGTCCTGTTCGCTGATGACAGCGGCGTCCGCGGTCTCGAAGCCGCTCTCGATGCCGAGCACGGCGAGCGCAACGGATGATTTCGGCAGCGCCTGCGCCTGCGGCCAGGACGCGACATTGGTGAGATTGAGCAGTCTGTGGTCGGCGAGCACATGGCTCATGCGCTCGCGCGCACCCTCGCTCCACAGCGCGACAGCGACGCGCTTGCCGGCGGCCTGCAGCGCCAGCACATGCTGGCTCACCGCCTCGAACACGTTGGCGTTCGGCTCGGCGCGCTCGGCGGCGAAGTTGCGGCCGGCCCGCGCACCGACGTCGATCACATCGGCCGCCTCCGGCACGGCAAATTGCGTCACCCGCGCCAGCGCCGCGGCATCGAGCCGGGCGTGCCATTCCTCGTTGCTGAGATAAAGCCGGTCCGGCGGCAGCGGCTTGTAGGGCGGCGAGCCGGTGTCTTTGAGCGCCTCGCGGCGCGCCTCGTAATAATCGGCAATCGTGGTCAGGCGTTCGCGCGCCGCATCTTCGGCCAAAGGTTCGATCGCCAGCGCCGTGCCCGGCAGATAGTCGAACAGCGTCTCCATCTTGTCGTGGAACAGCGGCAGCCAGTGCTCCATGCCGGGATAGCGGCGGCCCTCGCTCACCGCCTCGTAGAGCAGGTCGTCGGGCTGAGCGGCGCCGAATTCGGCGACATAGCCGGTGCGGAAGCGGCGGATCGTTTCGGTGACGAGCTGGAATTCGGCGACCGGCACCAGATCGAGCCCGCGCAACGGCGTTTCGCTGCGCTGCGTCTGCGCGTCGAAGGTGCGGATCGTCTCCAGCGCGTCGCCGAAGAAATCGAGCCGCACCGGCATGTCCATGCCCGGCGGATAGAGATCGAGAATGCCGCCGCGCACCGCGTATTCGCCCGGCTCGCGCACCGTCGAGGCGCGGGAAAAGCCGTTGAGCTCCAGCCATTCGACCACGCTTGCCATGCCGAGCACGTTGCCGGGCGCGACCGAGAGCGCGTGGGTAGCGACAAAATCGCGCGCCGGCACCCGCTGTAGCGCGGCGTTGACGGTTGTCAGCAGCACCGAGGGCTTGTCGCGGCCCTTGACGCGCGTCAGCCGCGACAGCGCGGTCATGCGCTGCGCGACGACGCCGGCATGCGGCGAGACCCGGTCATAAGGCAGGCAGTCCCAGGCCGGGAATTCCATGGTCTCGATGTCCGGCCCGAAGAAGGCGAGCGCACGCGACAAGGCCGCCATACGCTGGCCGTCGCGGCAGATGACGGAAAGCGAAATTGCCGGCGCATCGCGCCGCGCCGCGATCGAACGCGCCAGATCGGCGAGCACCAAGCCTTCGGCGCCGTCGGCGACTTGCGCCAGCGTCAGCGCCTTGCCGGGTTTCAGAAGTTCGGCGGGAGATTTCGCCATCGCCTTCATGTCGCCTCGCCGCGATGGAAGGCGCGCAGCCGGCGGAACAACGCCGTGTCGCATGGCGGGCGGCGGCGTTTCCGAACCGTTGACCCAGGCGAACATCTGCTGGTCGGGAACGTCGAGCCAGCGCTCATATTCGTCGAGCTCGGCGTCGCTCATGGCCTTGAGCCGCGCATCGGCGAAGGGCCCGAGCACCAAATCCATCTCGCGGATGCCGCGGTGGCGGGAGCGGAACAGCAGTCGACGCCGCCGCTCGTCCAGCCCCTCGCTTGAAAGCTCGCCCAAGCCAATTCTCCAACGCCAAAAGCCCGGACGGGGCCGGGTGCGGGTTTTTATATAGAGGGCAGCCTTTGATTTGTCATGGCCCGAGCCGCCAATGCTTGTCATGGCCGCGCTCGTCGCGGCCATCTCGCTTAGGAACGCGGTGCCTTCCAAGCGGGATCATCGGGACAAGCCCGGTAATGACAGCTGGACCGGTGATGACAGTGGAAATGCATTACACTTGCGCCATGCGCCCGCCGGTTCTCAATCCCCTGTTCGCCGCGCTTACCAGCCTGTCCGGCGTCGGGCCGAAGCTGGAAAAGCTCTATGCGCGGCTGCTCGGCCGCGAGGCACCGCGCGTCGTCGATCTGCTGTTTCATCTGCCGTCGGGCGCCATCGACCGCCGCGCGCGGCCGAAATTGAACGAGGTGCAGCCCGGCCAGGTGGTCACCGTCGCGGTCACCGTCGAGGAGCATCGCCCGGCGCCGCCACATCGTTCGCGTGCGCCCTATCGCATCATCGCCAGCGACGACACCGGCACCATCACGCTGACCTACTTCAACGCCAAGCGCGACTATCTGGAGAAACTGCTGCCCGAAGGCGAACTCCGCTACGTCTCCGGCACCGCCGAATTCTACGACGGCATGCTGCAGATGGTGCATCCCGACCGCGTCGTCGACGAACAGGGCTTCGCCAATCTGCCGCTGGTCGAGCCCACCTACCCGCTGACCGAAGGCCTCGCGCTCGGCAATGTGCGGCGCGCCATGGAGAGCGCGCTCACGCGCCTGCCGGCGCTGCCGGAATGGCAGGACGAGGCCTGGATCGCGCGCGAGCGCTTCCCGGCATTTGCCGAATTCATTGCGGCATTTGCACCGGCCGGCGGCGCCGCACGACATCCTGCCGGAAAGCCTTGCCTGGACGCGGCTTGCCTATGACGAGTTGCTCGCCGGCCAACTGGCGCTGGCGCTGGTGCGCGCCCACATGCGCCGCCAGGCCGGCCGCGGCCACGCCGGCGAAGGCCGCTTGCGCGCGCGCATCCTCAAGGCACTGCCCTATGCGCTCACCCATTCGCAGCAGAAGGCGCTCGACGAGATCGTCAACGATCTCGCTTTGCCGCAGCGCATGTTGCGGCTGCTGCAGGGCGATGTCGGCTCCGGCAAGACCGTGGTGGCGCTGCTCGCCGCCGCGACCGTCATCGAAGCCGGACGCCAGGCCGCCTTCATGGCGCCGACCGAAATCCTCGCGCGCCAGCATCTGAAGACGATTGCGCCGTTGGCCGAGGCGGCTGGCCTGCATGTGGCCATCCTCACCGGCCGCGAGCGCGGCAGCGAGCGCAGCGAAATCCTCGATCGCCTCGCGCTCGGCGATATCGATCTCCTGCTCGGCACCCATGCACTGTTTCAGGACGTCGTCGCCTTCCGCGATCTGGGCTTCGCCATCGTCGACGAACAGCACCGCTTCGGCGTGCATCAGCGCCTGGCGCTGACGCAGAAGGGCGAGAACGTCGACGTGCTGGTGCTCACCGCGACACCGATCCCGCGCACGCTGGTGCTCACCTTTTTCGGCGACATGGACGTCTCCGAATTGCGCGAGAAGCCGGCCGGCCGCCAGCCGATCGACACCCGCACCATTGCGCTGTCGCGCATCGCCGAGGTCGAGGAGGCGGTCGGCCGCGCGCTCGATGAAGGCCAGCGCGTCTATTGGGTCTGCCCGCTGGTCGATGAATCGGAAAAAATCGATCTCGCGGCGGCCGAGGCGCGCTTTGCCGAATTGCGCGAGAAATTCGGCAATCGCGTCGATCTCGTGCACGGCCGCATGAAGGGCGCCGAGAAGGACGCGGCCATGGCGCGTTTCGCCTCCGGCGAAACGCAGCTGCTCGTCGCCACGACGGTGATCGAAGTCGGCGTCGACGTGCCGGAGGCGACCATCATGGTGATCGAGCACGCCGAGCGTTTCGGCCTCGCGCAACTGCATCAATTGCGCGGCCGCATCGGCCGCGGGCCCGGCCACTCGACCTGCCTCCTGCTCTACAAGGCGCCGCTCGGCGAGACTGCCAAGGCGCGACTCGCCATTTTGCGCGAGACCGAAGACGGCTTCCGCATCGCCGAGGAAGATTTGCGCCTGCGCGGCGAAGGCGACGTGCTCGGCACCAGGCAGAGCGGCGTGCCCGGCTTTCACATCGCGCGGCTGGAGTTCCACGGCAAATATCTCGGCGCCGCGCGCGACGACGCCGCGCTCATCCTCTCGCGCGACGCCAATCTGGAGACGCCGCGCGGAGAAGCGCTGCGGCACCTGCTCTACCTGTTCGAAAAGGACGAGGCGATACGGCTGATCCGCGCCGGCTGACGCAGCGACTAGAGCGGATCGGTTCCGTAGCGGTTCGGTCCGCGCGTTCCTTTGAAAAAGGCCCAGACGAACAGCAAGATTGCTCCAATGACGGTAAAAAAGAGCAGCAACCACCAGGCTGTCCGATCGATGTCATGCAGGCGGCGGGCGGCGACCGCCAGTCCCGGCAGGAACAGCACCACTGTGACGAACGCGCTAAATGGGCCGACAGACGCAAACGGGAAAACCACGATGTCGAGAATTCCGCTCACGATCGAAAGCAGCACTTCAAACAGCGTCCAGTACCAATATTCGGAGCGTGCCGCACGGTCGCTGAAATTGACATAGTTGCGGAAACCCGAACCGACAGCCTCTGGAAATTGCATGATGTCGCCTCCCGGATGCAATGAGGCTCAGCATAGCAGAGCCAGGGACATCGCGTTAAAGTTGTGCAGTCAAGCTCAACAAGATGTTACTCGACGTTCTCGCTCTTTCTCGCCGCCGCCAACTGCGTGGCACGTGCGGTCGAGGCCAGCGCCGCGAGCTTCTTCTGCGCATCGCCCTCCGGCTGCACCATGCCGGCGGAAATGAGCAACGTCATCGCGTTCTCCACGGTGATGTCGAGCTCGATCAAATCCTTGCGCGGCACGTAGAAGAAAAATCCGGTGGTCGGGTTCGGCGTGCAGGGCATGAAGGCCGAGACGTGCTCGCCAGCCGGCAGCTTCGCCACCAAATCGGCGCTCGGCGGCTGCGACAGGAACACCAGCGACCACATGCCCGGCGCCGGAAACTCCACCAGCGCCACCTTGCGGAAGCTTGAGCCGGTCTTCGAAAACAGCGTCTCGAAAATCTGCTTCATGGTCTTGTAGACCGGCCGCACGATCGGCATGCGGTTGAGCAGGCCCTCGCCCAGTTCCACCAGCGAGCGGCCGACCAGGTTGGCGGTGAGGAAGCCGAGCAGCGTCAGCACGACAAAGCCGATCAGCAGCCCGGTGCCCGGGATCGGCCAGGGCAGATAGGTTTCCGGCCGGTAGGCCGGCGGAATGACCGGCCGCACCAGATTGTCGACCCAGGTGATGAACGACCAGGTGAGGTACACGGTGACCAGCACCGGCCCGGCGACCACCAGCCCGGTGAGGAAATAATTGCGGATGCGTGCCGGCAATGCCGGTATGCCCTGCCGTCGCCGGCACATCGGCGCCCAGCGTATTGCCCGGCTTTTTGTCGGATGCGGCCATAGGCGGAAGTCTATTCCACCGTCACCGATTTTGCGAGGTTGCGCGGCTGGTCGACGTCGGTGCCGATGGCCGCCGCGGTGTGATAGGCGATGAGCTGCACCGGAATGGCGTAAACCAGGGGCGTCACCGACGAGGCCATGTCCGGCAAAGTCAGCGTTACCGTCGATTCGATGGTCGCTTCCTTGGCGCCTTGCGGGTCGGTGACCAGGATGATCCTGCCGCCGCGCGCCGCCACCTCCTGCATGTTCGACACCGTCTTTTCGAACACCCGGTCGTACGGCGCGATCACGATCACCGGCATGGTCTCGTCGATCAGCGCGATCGGCCCGTGCTTGAGCTCGCCGGCGGCATAGCCTTCGGCGTGGATGTAGGAGATTTCCTTGAGCTTCAGCGCGCCTTCGAGCGCGATGGGGAAGCTGGTGCCGCGGCCGAGATAGAGCACGTCGCGCGCCTTGGCGAGATCGAGCGCGAGCCTCTCGATCTGCGGCTCGAGCGTAAGCGCCTGCGCCATCAGGCGCGGCATCTGGATCAGCGCGTGCACGACCTTTTGCTCGTCGACCTCCGACATGGCGCCGCGCGCCCGGCCGGCGGCAATCGCCAGACAGGCAAGCGTCGCCAGCTGACAGGTGAAGGCCTTGGTCGAGGCAACGCCGATTTCGGGACCGGCAAGCGTCGGCATCACCACGTCGCTTTCGCGCGCGATGCTCGAGGTCGGCACGTTGACGACGGAAAGAATGTGCTGCTTGTGCTCGCGCGCATAGCGCAGCGTCGCCAGCGTGTCGGCGGTCTCGCCCGACTGCGAGATAAAGATGGCAAGATCGCCTTCTTCCAGCGGCGCGCCGCGATAACGGAATTCCGAGGCGATATCGATTTCGACCGGCAGCCTGGCGAAACGCTCGAACCAGTATTTGGCCACCAGCCCGGCATAGAAAGCGGTGCCGCAGGCGGAGATCGACAGGCGCTTGATCGCGCGCCAATCGAAGGGAAGTTCAACTGGCAGATCAACCTTTTCGGCGACCATGTCGATGTAATGCGCGAGCGTGTGGCCGACCACTTCCGGCTGTTCGTGGATCTCCTTGGCCATGAAGTGCTTGTGGTTGCCCTTGTCCACCAACTGCGCGGAAGCGGTGGACTTGATCACCGGGCGTGTGACCACGTTGTCTTGCGCGTCATGGACGACAGCGCCTTTGCGCGTAAGCACCGCCCAATCGCCGTCCTCGAGGTAGCTGACGGTATCGGTGAACGGCGCGAGCGCGATGGCGTCGGAGCCGAGATACATCTCGCCGTCGCCATAGCCGATGGCCAGCGGCGAGCCTTTGCGCGCGCCGATCATCAGATCGTCCTCGCCGGCGAACAGGAACGCCAGCGCGAAGGCGCCGCGCAATTGCTTGAGCGTGGCGGCCACCGCCTCGCCGGGCTTCTTGCCCTTTTTCATCTCGTCGGTGACGAGATGCGCAACCACCTCGGTGTCGGTTTCGCTCTGGAACTTCGAACCGTTCTTGCCCAGCTTCTCGCGCAATTCGCGGAAGTTCTCGATGATGCCGTTATGCACGACGGCGACCTTGTCGGTCGCGTGCGGATGCGCGTTGCTTTCGGTCGGCCGGCCGTGCGTCGCCCAGCGGGTGTGGCCGATGCCGATATTGCCGGCGAGCGGCTCGCGGTCGAGCCTGCTGGAGAGCGCGGCCAGCTTGCCTTCGGCGCGGCGGCGGGCGAGCGCGCCATGATCGAGGGTGGCGATGCCGGCAAAGTCGTAGCCGCGGTATTCCAGGCGCTTCAGCGCGTCGACCAGGTGGCCGGCGACCGGCGCATCCCCAATAATTCCAACAATCCCGCACATCCGAGTGGATTAACCTTTGGCCTGCACTCTTGCTTTAACCGGCGCGGATAAACTTTTGGAAATCAAAACGTATTTCGTCGTATGTCAGCGGTCATCGTAACCGTGCGTTCAAGCTGGCTTTTTCGGCTTCATTTTGCCGGAGCGCGCATCGGTTAACGTCTTGCCCAAGCTTTTCAATTCCCGCAAGCGCTTTACCCAGCCTTCCTTAACGGCCTGCGGGGCGCGCGCCACGACCAGCGCGTCCGCCGGCACGTCCTTGGTCACCACCGAGCCGGAGCCGACATAGGCGCCGTCGCCGATCTTGACGGGGGCAACCAGCGCCGAATTCGAGCCGATAAACGCGCCTTTGCCGATATCGGTGTGATGCTTGGCGACGCCGTCATAATTGCAGGTGATGGTGCCGGCGCCGACATTGGCGCCCTCGCCCACGCGCGCATCGCCGATATAGCTCAGGTGGTTGGCCTTGGCGCCGGCTTCGATCGTCGCCTGCTTCACCTCGACGAAATTGCCGATGTGCACGTCGGCGCCGAGATCGGCGCCGGGACGCAGCCGCGCGAACGGCCCGACGCGGGCGCCCTTGCCGACATGGGCGCCCTCCAGATGCGAGAAGGCGCGGATCAGAGCGCCGTCCTCGACGGTGACGCCGGGGCCGAACACGACATTGGGCTCGATCACCACATCCTTGCCGAATTTGGTGTCGGCAGAGAGAAACACCGTTTCCGGCGCGATCATGCTCACGCCGGCTTCCATCGCGGCGGCGCGCAGCCGCTTTTGCAAGACGGCTTCGGCTTCCGCAAGCTGCGCCTGCGTGTTGATCCCGCGCACATCGTCCTCCTCGGCATGAAGCGCGACTGCCTTCAAGCCCAATTGACGGGCGATAGCAACCGCGTCGGTCAAATAGAATTCGCCTTTGGCATTGGCATCGCCGATGCGTTCCAGGATCGCCAGCGCCTTGTCGCCGGCAAGCGCCATCAGCCCGCCATTGCAGAATGCGATCTGCCGCTCGGCGGGGCTGGCATCGCGTTCTTCGCGAATGGCAACGAGATCGCCGCCTTGCTGCACCAGCCGGCCATACCCTGATGGATCGGCGGGCGTGAAACCGAGCACGGCGACGGCCGCCCCTTGCGATATTGCCGCGCGCAACGCCTGCAAATTCTCCGCCCGCACCAGCGGCGTATCGCCGAACATCACCAGAATATCGTCGGCACCGCGTGCGAGCGCCTTGCGAGCCGCCAGAACTGCATGCGCAGTGCCGCGCCGCTCGGCCTGCTCGAAAATCTGCGCCCGCGGCACGACGCGCAGCGCTTCCTCGGCGACCGCGTTCTGGCCGGGCCCGACCACCACGGCCAGGTCCGTTGCACCCGCACGCGTCGCCACGTCGAGCACTTGGGCGACCAAGCTGCGGTGGCCAATCTCATGCAGCGTCTTGGGTCGCGCCGAACGCATGCGCGTGCCCTCGCCCGCCGCCAGCACAATCGCGAGGCAGGTTCGCTGGTTCATATCGTCGTTACGTCAAATCGCCGCTGCATCTGCCGCCCTCATAGCCGAGCCAATATGCCGGCAAAAGACTGCAGCCGCGTAAAGAACGACGCCATTCGGGTCAGGCTGGCGGGATTCTGCTAATGTTTTCAATGATTCGCGGCACGGAGCGGAAGGCATGGCCGTCAGCGTCAACAAGACTTTGCAACAGATCGAAGTGGCCGCGCTGCTCGCGCTGGTGCGGCGGCACCTCGATTTGCGCGGCTTGCGGCGTCTGGTCGGCTGGGGCGGCGCGGCCGTCGTGGCGCTTGTCTCCGTCGTGCTCGTCAGCCAGACCCGGATCGGCGCCGAACGGCTGCAACTTGCGCTGGCGCGCGAACCGGAGACGCAAGCCATCGCCGCGGTGCCGCCGCGGGTGGTTGTCGATGCCGAGGAAACACGGCGGCTCGCCGAGGCCGTGCGCAAGCTTGCCGCCGACCGCGACCGGCTGAACGAGCGCTTGGCCAGCCTCGAACGCAATCTCGATGACATGACCGGCTCGATCAAAACGGTGATGCTCGCCAACACTGCGGCTCAGAGCGTCAAGGAACCGCCGAAAGACAAAGTGGCCGTGGTGCCGCCACCGGCAGTCGCGGCCCCCGCCTCGGTTCCCACTCCGGTTGTCCAGCCCGCGGCGCCGACAACATCGGGAATTTCAGGTCCCGTTGCCCCGCCGACGGCAAGCAATGAGGCCGCGCGAGCGGACAACGTGCCTCTGCCGCCGGTCCGCATTGCCGGCGTTCCGGCCGACGAGCCGGCAATCGCGGCGGTGCCGGCCAAGCTCGAATACGGCATCGACCTCGGCGGCCGCAGCACAATGGATGGGCTGCGCGAACACTGGCTGACGGTAAAAGCCAACCACGGACCGTTGCTGGCCGGCCTGCACCCGGTCGCCGCGCAGCGGCTGCGTCAAAGCGGCACCGACTACCGGCTGCTCCTTGGGCCGTTGCCGACGGTCGCCGCGGCGACCAAGCTCTGCGCCAAATTCAGCGCCGTTCATGCCGCCTGCCGGACCGCACGATTTTTCGGCGAGGAACTGGCGCAACAATGATTTGTTAGCCGCGCCTCAGCCCGGCATAATCAACGTATGAAATTGTTCCTTCCCAGCGCGCGCGCGGCCAACGGACTGCTCATCGTCGGTTTCTGCTCGCTCGGCTACGCGCTCTACATCCGCTATCTGGCGATCGAGCAGTCAACGGTCGGCTTGGCTTGCGCCGCCGGCCTCGACACCTGGCTCTGTCTGTCGCGGGCGATCATCGCCGCGCTGTTCAAGAATTCGGCGTTCGGCTTTGCCGCGCTCGCGGTCGCATTGCTCAATCTGCTGCGGCCGTCGCTGGTCTTGTTCGCGGTGGCGCTGGCGCTCACCTGCCTCGGCATCGTGCTCTATAATATTGCGCTGTCCTCGCTTGCCGCCGGACTGGTGTTGCTCAGCTTTGCCCGTCGCGCGCCCGCGCCAGAATAAAGGCCAGCAGCGCAAAAGCCGCGCAGAGCCACAGCGATTGCCAATTGGCGAAGCCCTCGTTGATCGCGATATAGGGCACCGATAGCGCCAGCAAAACGGCGCCGCCGGTCTCTGACGCTGCGCGCGCGCCTGCCGCCCGCTTCACCATCATATGGTGCGTAACGAAGGGCACGACCGCCGCGGTGAGCGGCGCGAAGGGAAAATCGCGATAGCGTGGATCGAATACCAGTCCCAGCGCCGATTGCAGCGCCAGCAGCATCGTCGCGATCAGCAAAATTCCGGAGGCCAGCGCCAGCGGATCCGTCTCGCGCCCGGCTTTAGGCCCGATCACGCGCCAGAACGGCGGCACTGCAACGCCGCGCATTGTGGCCGCACTCACCACCGGCGGCGTCAGCAGCGCAATCGCGGCAAGCGCGACGCAACGCATCAAGCCGCCGGCGTCGAAACTTTGCCGTGGCACATCGGCGATGCTCCAGCCGATCAGCGCGCCGCCGGCAATCGCATTCGCCGTCACTGCGAACCACATTGCGGCCGAGACTTCATTGCGGCGAAGCAAGAACGCCGCGGCGAAGATCAGCGCCACAAAAACGGCGCCGCCGGCCGCCTGCCATTTCCACCGCGGATGATTGGACACCGCTTCGCCCCAGATGAATTTGTAGTCGCGCGTGCGCGCGTCGAGCATTCCCCAATAGCCGCCGACGGTGCCTTCAAGCGCCCGCTTCCACGGCTGGTCGAAAGCCTCGATCACATTGACGCGGTAGTTGCCCTGCTTGGCGAGCGCCAGCACGTCCTGGATCACCCGCGCCTGGTTCGCTGGCGACGGCAGCGCGCCTTCGCGCATGCGCCCCTCACTTGGCCAGCCGACTTCGCCGATGACGACGTCTTTGCCGGCGAGCGCAGCAACGACGCGGTGGCGGATCTGGTCGACATGCGCGGCGGCTTGCGCGGCCGGAATCGGGAAATCCTCCCAGTAGGGCAGAATGTGAATGGTGACGAAATCGGTCGCTGCGCCGATCTGCGGATTCTTGAGCCAGTATTCCCACACGTCGGCATAAGTGACCGGCACCTTCACTCGCGCTTTGACCGCGCGGATGGTGGCGGCGAGATCGTCAGCCGCCATGTCGCCGCGCAGCAGGACCTCGTTGCCCACCACCAGTGCGCGCACGACGTCGGGATAGTCGTTGGCGATTTTGACCGCGGTCTCGATCTCGGCGCGGTTCTTCTCCGGCTTGACGCCGAGCCAGATGCCCTGGAACACCTTCAACCCGTGACGCTTGGCAATCGCTGCCACCTGTTCCTGTCCGTACTCGACCGAATAGGTGCGCACGCAATCGGTGACCTTGGAAAGCCGCGTCAGGTCGGCGTCAATCTGCTCGGCCGAGATATGCGTGGCCTGATCGAATGGCGTCTGCCCGTCGCGAAACGGCGCATAGGACAGGCAATAAAGCTTTTCGCCGGGCGCCAGCGGCGTATGCGGCATGGCTATCGGCAGGCCGAGCCAGGCCCAGACCGCCGCAACCGCCAGCGCCGACACGGCAAAGCAGACTAAGCCAAGGCGCATCGGCAGGCCCAATTTGGCGCGATTGCATGCACGGAAATCGGCTTATCGCGCGTTGCCGACGCTGCCAAGGTTATCCTTTCGGCGCACGGCATTGAAACTCTGGACAAAACCCTGCGCTTCGGGCCAAGTTTTGCCGCCGGGTTTTGCGCCAAAGTCCGAGTCGGGCTTACGCAGGGATCCGGCGAAGTAAACGTTTCAAGGTCAGGTCGGCCGGCGCACCCGGCAGATGCCGCATTCGTGACCCAATCCGGCTTCAAGAGCAGGTCGGGGCTCAGGTGGGCGACCTTCAACAATACCGGCGGGACGATGCCAATTTTCAAGTGGTTGCGTAACGGCTGCGTCGCTTTTTGCGTGGCGATAACCCCCATCGGAGCCGCATTTGCTCAGAGCGGCGGCAATAGCAAGCCGCCGGAGCAGAAATCACCCGCCGAAGCCGCCAAAGAAGGGCAGAAGAAGATCGACGAAATCGCCGAGGCTTCCAAGGTGCTGGTCGGGGCGGCCGGTAACCCGGAATGCGTCTGGCTCGGCCGGCGGGTGGTGAGCCTGCTGTGGCGCGACGACCTCGATACCGCCTTTCGTCATCTCGACCTCTACGACCGCTTTGGCTGCCCAAGTGCCCATATCCAGGCCACTTTCCGCTGCCTGGTGCGCCAGGGAAACATTGACCCGAAAGCCCCGGAGAGCCTGAACGGCCGCGTCCACGCCTGCTGGCTCAACCCTGGCCTGCCGCCCACGCCGGCGGAAACGGCACAGGCACCGGCAGCGGCGACGTCCGGTGGAACGACCCAGCGCTGACCGCGTTAAACATTTACGAAAATTTATTTGTCGCCATGCGCCCGCCAAGGAATTGCCATGTCCGGTAATTACTTGAAAGGGCACCTGACACCGAGCTATGTTGCACTGCCGCAGAGAGCTCGGCTAAGCCCAGGGGACGGGCTTACAGGACTGAATTCCTGCCCCAATTGGTTGGAAGTGTATGCGCACCGTCGCTGCCGTGATCGCCCTCGTGGCGTGCGTGCATGCAGGGTTGTGGGCCTTGACGCGGGATAATCTCGCCGCTCCTGCCTTCGACGGCCAGCTCGCCAGCGTTTCCTACGCACCGTTTCAAGGTAATGCGAACCCAGACGCGGGCTCGCAGGCCCAAGCCGCGCAAATCCGCGCCGATCTCAAATTGCTGGCGCCGCTGACGCGCGCGATCCGCACCTATTCCTCCACCGGCGGGGTCGAACTGGTCCCCGGCATTGCTTCTGAATTCGGCCTGCGCGTCACCATCGGCGCCTGGCTCGACAAGCATCAGGATCGCAACGAGCGCGAAATCCGTTCGGTGATCGATCTCACGCATCGCCACAGCAACATCAACGGCATCTTCGTCGGCAACGAGACCGTTTACCGCGGCGAAGAAACCGTCCCCGACCTCATTTCCAAAATTCAGCGGGTCAAGCGCGCGGTCAATGTGCCGGTGACCACCGGTGAAATCTGGAACGTGTGGATGGAACATCCGGAGCTGGTGTCGGCGGTCGACTACATCGCCGCGCACATCCTGCCGTATTGGGAAGGCTTCGATGAAACTCAGGCGGTCGATCAGGCGATCCTGATCTACGACAAGCTGCGGCAAGCCTATCCGGGCAAGCGCGTGGTCATCGCCGAGTTCGGCTGGCCGAGCGCCGGCTACAATCTCAAGAACGCCGATCCCGGCCGCATCCAGCAGGCGGTGGTGCTGCGCGACTTCGTCTCCAAGGCCGAGGCCTACGGCATCGACTACAATATCGTCGAGGCGATCGACCAGCCTTGGAAAATTTTCGAGGGCGGTGTCGGTCCCTATTGGGGCTTGTACGATGCGTCGCGCCAGCCGAAATTCAGTTGGACCGGCCCGATCACCAATCCCGACCACTGGAAGCTCGCCGGCATTGCGCTGTTGCTGAGCGTGCTGCTGTCACTGCCGATCCTAGCGATGGCATCGGTGACCGCGCCACAGGCGGCACTGCTCGCCGGCGCCGCCAATATCGTCGGTGCCTGGTCGGCGACGCTGTTCGCCTTCTGGAACGGACATTATTTCGTGCCCGGCGCTGCCTTCGCGCTTGGCCTCGGCACCATGTTGCTGGTGCCGCTGATCATCATCGCGCTCGCCCGCGTCGACGAGGTCGCGGCGATAGCCTTCGGCCGCAAGCCGCTGCGGCTGATGCCGGCGCCGCCGCTCGTGCCCGAGGCGCCGACGCCGAAGGTGTCGATCCACATCCCGGCGCACAACGAACCGCCGGAGATGCTCAAGCAGACGCTCGACGCGATTTCGCGCCTCGCCTATCCGAATTTCGAATGCGTGGTGGTGATCAACAACACGCCCGATCCGGCGCTGTGGCGGCCGGTCGAGGAGCACTGCAAAATGCTCGGCGAGCGCTTCAAGTTCGTCAACGCCGAGAACATCACCGGCTTCAAGGCCGGTGCGCTGCGGCTGGCACAGGCGCATACCGCCGCCGACGCCGAGATCATCGGCGTCATCGACGCCGACTACGTGGTGCAGTCCGACTGGCTCAAGGATCTGGTGCCGGTGTTCGCCGATCCGGACGTCGGCTTGATCCAGGCGCCGCAAGATCACCGCGACGGCGCCCGCAGCCTGATGCACAGCGCCATGAACGGCGAATATGCCGGCTTCTTCGACATCGGCATGGTGCAGCGGAACGAGTTCAACGCCATTATCGTGCACGGCACCATGTGCCTGGTCCGCCGTCAGGCGCTGGAAGAAGCCGGTGGCTGGTCAAGCGACACGATCTGCGAAGACACCGATCTGGGCCTGACGCTGCTCGAGCTCGGCTGGCACGCGCATTACACCAATCGCCGCTATGGCCACGGCCTGCTGCCCGATAGTTTCGAAGCCTACAAGAAGCAGCGCCACCGCTGGGCCTATGGCGGATTCCAGATCCTGAAGAAGCATTGGCGGCGCTTCCTGCCCGGCGCCAGCCAGCTTACCCGCGACCAGAAGCGCGAATTCACGCTCGGCTGGCTCAATTGGCTCGGCGCCGAGAGCCTCGGCGTTGCCGTTGCCATTCTCAACATTCTCTGGGTGCCAGTTGTCGCCTTCCTCGACATCGCCGTGCCCGACCGCATTCTCACCATGCCGATCCTGGCGAGCTTCGTCGTCTCGGTGGCGCATTTCCTCACGCTCTACCGGCTGCGCGTACGCGTGACCAAGGGCCAGTTGCTCGGCGCCGTGCTTGCCGCGATGTCGGTGCAATGGACGGTGGCGCGCTCGGTCGGCCTCGGCGTCATCAAGGACCGTCTGCCCTTCATCCGCACCTCGAAAGGTGGCCTGCGCCGCACCGCCGACTTCAACGCGTTCTGGGAAGCGGTGCTGGCGGCTTTACTGATCGCCGGCGCGATCACGCTTTACGTCACCAACACCAAGGAGATCCGCGAGATCTATATCTTTGCGGCGGTGCTGGTCGTGCAAAGCGTGCCGTTCCTTGCCGCCGTGGCGCTGGCCGCGGTCGAGCGCACGCCGTTCAACGATTTCGCCACTTGGCGCGCGCTCGAGGGCCGCTTGCTCGAACTCTTCGGCCGCCCGGCGCCAATCGCCACCGTCGCTTCGTCCGCGCCCGTCCCGGTGCCGGCCGCGCAGCCGGCGCCACAGGCGCAAAGCCGGAGCGAATTGACGCCGTAAGTCCCGTTCTCATCAGCCGAGATCGGCGGGCGACGGCGGTTTTCTCGTGTTGTGACGGTCAGTTGTCGCAATTTTCGGAAGATTTGAGCGATCTTTCTGAAGAATCGGTTGCGAATGCCCGGTTATGACTGGGCACCATGAGCACGACCAGCACGATTGCCCTCAGCGGATTGAAGGTCGCCGAGCTGCGCCTGCAGGTCTCGGCGAGCAACGTCGCCAACGCATTTTCGGAGGGCCTCTTACCGGAGTCGGCCGGCACGAGCGTCTTCCCCGCCGCTTACACTCCCTTGCCCTTGCGCATCAATCAAATCGACACGGTCGCCGGCGGCACCAGCGGCCGCATCGGCTTGGTGCCGCCTGTCTACGTGCGCGGATTCGACCCGACCGCGCCTCGTGCCAACGCGAACAGACCGGTTGCGCGTCCTAACGTCGATCTTGCGAGCGAGCTCGTTCAGCAGATCCTGGCGCGCGTCAGCTTTGCAGCAAACGCCCAGGTGCTGCGGGCGGACGCGCACACGACCGCCGCGCTCCTCGATATCAAGGTTTGAGCTAGACCAGCGCCCGCTACGCTTTGTTACACCCCGAGCGCGGTCTCCACGAGCTTCACCCAATACGACGTGCCGACGGGGATCACCTCGTCGTTGAAATTGTATTTGGGGTGATGCAATCCGGCGCTGTCGCCGTTGCCGATCCAGATGAAGGCGCCGGGCCGTTCGTTGAGCATGAAGGAGAAATCCTCCGCGCCCATCATCGGCGGCAGATCAGTATCGACCTGCTTGTCGCCGACGATCTGGCTCGCCACCGACGCGGCGAAATCGGTCTGCCGCTCGTGGTTCACCAGCACCGGATAATTGCGCCTGTAGGTGAGGCTCGCCTTGGCGCCATAGGCTGCCGCGGTGTGTTCGACGATCTCGCGCAGCCGCTTCTCGACGAAATCGCGCACCTCGGCTTCGAGCGTGCGCACGGTGCCTTTGAGCCGCACGGTCTGCGGAAGGACATTGTCGGCGGTGCCGGCCTGGAACATGGGGATCGACACCACCGCCGATTTCAGCGGATCGACATTGCGCGACACCACCGATTGGACGGCGTTGATGATCTGCGCGCCGACCAGCACGGTATCGATGCCCTTGTGCGGCCGCGCCGCGTGCGCGCCGACGCCCTCGATGTCGATGGTGATGTAATCCGCCGCCGCCATCACCGCGCCGGGGCGAATGCCGAAGGCGCCGACCGGCATGCCCGGATAATTATGCATGCCGTAGACCTCGCCGATGCCGAAGCGCTCCATCATGCCGTCATCGAGCATGGCCTTGCCGCCGGCGCCGCCCTCCTCCGCCGGCTGGAAGATCACCACCGCATTGCCGGCGAAGTTGCGCGTCTCGGCGAGATAGCGCGCGGCGCCGAGCAACATTGCGGTGTGGCCGTCATGGCCGCAGGCGTGCATCTTGCCGGGCACCGTCGATTTGTACGGCAGGTCGTTTGCCTCCTCGATCGGCAGCGCGTCCATGTCGGCGCGCAGGCCGATTGTTTTGCCCGATGAGCCCTTGCGCCCGCGGATAACGCCGACCACGCCGGTGCGCCCGATCCCCGGCACCACCTCGTCGCAGCCGAATTCCTTGAGTTTCTGCGCGACGCTCGCCGCCGTGCGCTGAACGTCATACATCAGCTCAGGATGCGCATGCAGATCGTGCCGCCATTCGGTGATTTCGCTGGCAAGGTCGGCAACGCGGTTGACGATGGGCATTTTCTGCTCCGGGCGGGCCAAGGAAGCGTCGGATTGAGTGTAGCAAATCCGCCAGCCCGCGCGCGAGATCAACAAAGCGGCAATTGCGCGCCCAGCGCCTATTGACCGGGCTTGGCGCCACCCCTACACCCCGTTTTGTGGGAGCGCGTAGCTCAGGCGGTAGAGCAACTGACTTTTAATCAGTAGGTCATGGGTTCGAGTCCCATCGCGCTCACCATAATAAAATCAATATCATATGCGGATTTTTTAGGCCACTTCCCGCCACCCTATAAGGTACTGTGCACACACTCGTGCACACAACTTGGCGGAGCCGATGACAACCGGATGGAAGAGATTTGCAGAACGAAATGGCGAAAATTCCAAACATCGGCGTCGAGAACGATTCGAACGTAGTGGCCGACGCTACTAACCCGCCGACTTCTTCCGAGCGCTAGGCCGCGTGGGCTTCTTGGTTGTTGCTTGGGTCGGCTTTTTACCCTGTATCGGGAACAGCATTTCGGTCTGTCCCGCCATTCGCTTGCGGCTCCGTTTCGCTGACGGCACGCCCTTCTCGGCTTTTACGCTCTGGCGAAGTGCATCCATTAGGTTAATAACCTTGGTTGGCTCGCCACCAGGCACCCGCGCGATTTTTTGCCCCAACTGCCTTTTCTTCAACAGTTCCGTCAGCGCATTTTCATAGTGGTCCTGAAACTTTTCCGGCTCAAAGCGCGCAGCTTTGGTTTCCACAATGTGGGTCGCGAGCTCGAGCATGTCCTTTGGAACCTTTTCATCGGGGATCTCATCGAAATACTCAGCTTCATTTCTAAGTTCGTATGGATATCGCAGCGTCACGCCCAATAGCCCCTTGCCGCGCGCCTCAAGCGCGATGATGTGCTCGCGTGACGTGAACATTATTGTGCCGATTGCCACCATTCCTTCCTGCTTGATGGCTTCACGGATAACGGCAAAAGCCTGCCGGCCAACTTCACCGTCTGGCACAATGTAATAGGGATTGTTGAAATAGAGATCGTCGATTTCAACTCGCCGCACAAACTCATCGATTTCAATTACGCGCTTGCTCTCAAGGGCGACTGCCTCAAGCTCTTCGGGATCAAGCTCGAGATATTGGCCTTTGCCGACCTCGTAGCCTTTAATGATGTCGGATGTTTCAACTTCGTCGCCAGTCTCTGCGTCGACCTTCACATACTTGATGCGATGGCCGGTTTTCTTGTTGAGCTGGTTGAACCGAATTTTCTCACGCCCCGATGTCGCCGGATAAAGTGCGACGGGACAGGAGACGAGCGATAGCTTTAAATAGCCCTTCCAGTATGGGCGGGGTGCCATAGTCAAACTCCGACGCTACAAACGGAAGGCACATAATATCCATCCCGCGCTACTTTCGCCATCTTGTGGGATTACGCGCCGTTCTCAGTTTGTTTGCGGCCCGGGACTCAGTTCCTTTTTTGACACAGCCGGTTTTGCCCATGACGCTCGGCAACACGCATGCCAGAGGTGGGAAGCGGATGCTGGCCGGCGCGACACTATTCCTCGCTCTGGCAGGTTGTGCCTCCGGTGACTTGTTTCATCAAGACGAACCGATCAAGCCGGAGCCTTTGCCAAATCAGAGCAGTCCTGTTGTCGGTCCTGGACCCCAGAACGTTCCGCCTAATTTGTCTCCCGCAGCTCGCGCTGCTGGTGCCACTGATAGCGGAGAATTAAAGGATTGCGTGACGGACTCCTGCAAAATCAATTGTTCTCCGAAAGTGCAAAAGCAGTTCCGACCAAAATGGTGCGCCTACTTTAAGGAACCAAGCGGTTGAGACAATGCCGCGCGACGGCGCCATCATCTTCGACTATAACGTGGTGTCGCCGAAGCTCGTTCAAGGACTTGTGACGCTGAGCAATCGATATGATCGGCTCTTGGGTTGGTGCGAAGCAAATTGGCAGGCGTCACACGATCTCAGCTGCAATCCTTTTGTTATTTGGACTATCCGCCTCCGCGGTGGCCGCGCCAAGTGCAGCGATGAGGGCCGCCTGCGCCGGTGACCGGCAGCGGCTGTGCAGCACGTTTGTGGGCAAGCCGCGCGAAATGCAGAACTGCATGATAGCACACCGCGCCGAATGGTCTGCTGGCTGTGCCGCAGCCGCCTCGAAAGCGCCAGCTAACGCCAATCAGGGCGGTCGTCGCGCCAAATGCGCTGCCTACGTTCAGAACAAATTCCTTCCGCAAAATAGCGGGAATATGACGGATAGAAGGTCCGGTGGACCTGCGGCGATAAAGCGCTGCATGCAGGGCGAACCGATGGATTAAATGACGTTTCTTCAGATTAGCCTAAAAGGTATTCGATGCCGCGCGAGCGCGCTATCGTCTTCGGCGATTTGATCGGCAAGCACCGTACCCGGCCGCGAGCATTTAAACCGGGCGGTCGCCGCTTGCGCACCAGCCCGATAGCTAGCCAGGATCTTATCGATTAGCGCGAATTGACCTGAAAATAGTTCGGAGCGGTGACGAGCATTTTGTTGCATCGGCGGCAGTCTTGACAGCAACCGTCCGCATGGACACGCTCGGTTTAGCGACGTTCGAGGGGGAGTTCGGACCATGAAATGGCTGACAATTGCTTTTGCTTTGGTTGGGGCTTTGGTCGCGTTAGATGGAATGCAGACAGCGAAGGCCGATAGTCTTTATGAAGTTGTATTGGTGCCCCCCCCGACCGCGGAGGGAACGCCTGGAATATTCCGGGTCAACGTGGCCACGGGTCTAGTCGACAACGTTTGGGGCTGGGGGCCATCGGCAACCGCGTTTTCAACAGTGCCGGAATCAGCCGCGTTGCCTGCCGGAGACTACCACATCAGGATAGTCGAATCGCTCGATAATAAAGGCGGCTGGGAAATCGTCAGGTTCGATTCCAAATCGGGCCGCACTTGGTCATTGAGCGGTGGGTCCAGCAGCGGCGGTTACAAGTGGACTGAGGCCGCAGCGCCGAAGTGAGTTTGCCTTTTCGGCGCACGTAGCTATCGGAAAAGAAAAGGGGCATTTTCATGCGGGTACTTGCATTGGCCGGAGTTGCTCTGCTGTCTGCGATGTCGGTCGGCGGCGCGCTGGCGCAACAAACGCCTACGCAGTCACCGCCCACGCAATCTCCGCCACCACAATCTCCGCCACCGCAATCGGCGCCGCCGCCGACCACCTACAAATCCCTGTTGGATCAGGGCTTCGAGGTCAAGAATGTGATGTTGATGTCGGGAGACGTCTCGACGCGCTTGGGAAAGGCCATTGTATCGGAATCGGTCATGGTGACGTTGCAGAAAGGCGGCGCGACCGCGACCTGCTGGATTCTGCTGACCGGCTGGCAGCAGCACGCAATCAGCGGGGTGTCCTGCAATCTCTTGAAGTGACAGTCGCCGCTTTCGCTGCGACGGTGCTTGCGTCATCGTTGCGACTTCGAAAGCGAGCGGCGGCGCCAACATATTCAATGATCTCATCGGCAAGCTCGACATGTTGCGGGTGGCCTGCACCAAGTGCGGGCGCGATGGCAGTTATCGCGTCAATAGGCCTGGGCGAGGCGTGTCGAGCTAACAGCGCCTCTCAATATTTGCCGCCGTTTTCCTTACAATATTTGATATTGGTGACCATCTTGCCGCTTTTGCACGTGAAATTGGTCATCTTGTGGTTTGAGTAGTTGGCTCCGGCATCGGCGGGTGTCGTTATAAGCACCATCACTGCCATGGTTGCGAGTAGGCTTGAAAGCAAAGTAAGCAGCCTCATAGGTCTCCCCTCTGGCTTTGGCGACAATTTTGCTTCGTGTACGCCCCCAAATAGTTTGACCCTTTTCTGCCTCTATCGCAATGCCGGGCGAGCCGCCACCAAGCTGATAAACTGGCTCGGCGAAAGCTCACCGTGACTCTGAAATAAGCGCTCAATATGCGCGTTCCATGCGGTGCGCGATGCCAGGATTTGGCGAAGGGTGATGTGACGCGGTGCGACAAATGCCAACAATTCACTCTATGATCCCCGATGTTGAGGTGCTTCTGGCTCTCGCTCCAGAACAATTAGCCGAAGTGCTACTGAAGGTCGCGGCCAGCCAAATGCAACACAGCATGTTCAACGCGGACCAAGTCATATCGGTCACCGTTGGCACAGGGATGGAGGCAATCCTGCAAACAGAGAACGCGAGGTCAAACAGGCTTTGAACGAGGCGTGGCAATGGCTGGTCCTAAATTTTTTGAATATGCCAGTCGTCCCGGCTCACTAGGTTGCAATTTTTTCTAAAGGTACCACCTCCACAAGTACGGTGGGCAAATGAAAACGTTCTCCGTCAACGGCGCCGAGGCGCTTTTCGCCAGCCCTGTCGAAGCGGATGGTGAGCCTGTTGCCGTCCACCGCCACCACGTTGCCGAATTTCCGGTGAAACGCGTGGGCGCCGAACTATGAGCGAATATAGCTTCGCGTTTTAGATGGCTCGGGCAGGCTTAATCCGTCCGTCTCCAACCGGCTATGCGGCGGCGTCAGCCTCGCTTCGGCTACCCGCTGCCGTCAGTGCAGCGTCAAGCAAACGATCTGGGTTACGCTCGCCTTCCGCCGCCGACGCGAGGATGGCCTCAGCCAATAAAGTACGGCTCACTGCCTCGCGCTCCTGTGGCCGAAGGCAGGTCCATGCATCTTCAAGCACTTCTCGCATCAGGGAAACGGTTTTGAGATCGAAATATGCAGGCTTCTCTGCGCCCATCAACGCCTCCCAATTTTTTTGCTTGCACATACGCAGAACGATTTGCCGTAAGGAGCACAAGATTCGGACAATGTGATGACGGTGATTTGCACTATCCTGCACTAACCACGTCATGGTGCACCGCAGCGACCTGAGCGCAACGATGGGCCACTCCGTACGCCGTCTTGGCGAGCGACGACGGTCAGAATACTGAACCTGATCTCCGGCTCCTGAAATTCAACCGCGAATCGGCCACAACAACGCCCTTTGGCGGCCAACCCTGCGAGGTTCGACAGGGTTGGCCGCCGTGCCGACAGGCGCGAAATGACCAAAGTCGCCGCCGGAATTCTCGATCTCAACAGGCACCGAAGCTGGACCCGAATGCCGCTTGCTGACGGGAAAGCATGTTTTGCCGCACACGCATGCGCGTGCGAATTTCGGCAATGGCGGTATTGAGCGGATATGCGCGATCTGTGTAGGCGCGGATGCCAGCGGCATCGTCGGCGGCCACGGCGCATAGGCTAACCTCCAGCAATTCCCACTTGCTCGCGGTGAAGGTCAAATCGTCTTCGTTCCAGCGGGTATGCTCGATTGCAGGGTCAATTGCCCGGCCATCGCTGTCGGTAATCTCCCAATCTTGAACCCGATAGCCGATGCTGACGCCGTTGATCTCTTTGCGCGCGACCATTTCCTCCGCTTTTTTGCCCTCGCGGGTTTGGTTGAATTGCAGCGTGCCCAATAGTGCACCGCCTTCGACCCACGCCGCTCGCACGAGCCCAAGCGCATTGCTGATGCCGATCTGCTGGTGACTATCGAGGAGCGGGACACCGATACCGTGCACACGCGCGAGGTCGATGGCATCAGACGTGATCTTTAGCGCTTCGGTGCCGTATATCCGGGTCACAGGGCTTCCCTTCGAAAGCACGGCGTCAACCGTCCGATATTCGGCGTTGTAACTCGTTGGCCTGAGGTCAAGCAGTCGGGTCGACACTTGCATATTCATGTTGAGGCCCCCCCGTGTCACCTTCATAGTGCGCGGCGGCCCTCGATCGATGTGTTCGAACGCGCTGTGCACTACCGGCTCTGTGGTGGGCGATGCCGGGTCTTGATCGAGATCGAGACACCAACTCGGGTCGGGCAGCCGCGGCGCCTTCGTGCCGTGCAACTGTTTTCGCCGCGGGTCGGTCATTACGATGGCTGCTCCGGATTTGAGCGCACGCGCTGCAGCTTCGGGCGGCAGCTCGGCGTCGACGAATTGCGGGCCAAAACGAAGCTGCCCGGCGGCGTCGGTCCACTTGACATGACGCATGAGGAATAACTGCTCGGTCCGCGGCGGCGGTGGCGGTTGCTCAGGCTCTGGCACGGGCGCCGCCTGCGGCAGTGCAGCCGGTGCTGTTCCGGCTATTGTTGCGCGGGCACAGTCTTGCAGTAATTTCGCAATCATCGCGACGGCCGCGGGCACTTCAGCGCGGGCATTCATGGCAAAAGCCTGCAAACCATGACCGTCCAGAACGATAGCTGCGACCCGGCTAGACGATTCAACCAACTGCGTTGCGCCGGCATCGAACGCAGCGCCGGCCTTCACAATCTCGTCGGCCATCGCCTCGATGGCAGCGGCGGTTTCGGCACGCAGCTTGCGGTCCGCAAGGTCATCGCGTTCACGTTCAAGGCGCGCCACCTCCTGCTTCGTCTCGGCGAGCGCGGCGCTCAGCGTCGCTACACGTTCGCTCGCATTGCGCGATGCAGCCTCGGCAACGTCAAGTGCTGCATCATCGGCGGCATCACGGGCGAGTTGTTGCGCTGCTGCCTGTCGCTCGGTGACGGCCAGTTCGGCGGCTTTCAGGCGCTCTGCCAACTTGTCGCGAGTGGAACATGCGGCGGCGAGATTGCGCTCTAACCTTTTCGCGGCATCAGCTTTGAATGGGTTGACGTTCACGGATTTCGGCTCCTTTTTGCGTTGGAGCATTATCCGTCAGCGGGCCAGCGAAGACTCCCGCTTAGTTACAGGCAAAAACAGGGGAAAACAGAATTGCCCTAATGTCTGCTGTTAGTCTGCCGCCTCAACCGATCGACGCAACACAGGCCTTGAATCTCTCTGCCGGCGTTTCAAATTGCAAGGTCTCGCGCGGTCGCTCGTTGAGCTGACGCGCCACTTTGTTCAGATGAGCCTGCGAGTGTACCGACAGGTCGGTTCCTTTTGGAAAGTACTGTCTCAGCAGACCATTGGTGTTCTCGTTGGAGCCGCGCTGCCATGGACTTTGCGGATCGCAGAAGTAAACGTCGATATTGGTCGCCAGCGTAAATCGTCGATGATCGGTCAGCTCCTTGCCGCGGTCCCAGGTCAGCGACTTATAGAGCTCATTGGGTAGCTTCCTGGCCTGCTTGATCAACGCGGAGATGACCGTCTGGGTGTCCTTGTTGGCCACCCTCGCTAACATCACATAACGCGTATGACGTTCGACCAGGGTCGCGATGTAGCTGTTCTTTGACCCGGTCAGAAGATCGCCTTCCCAATGACCAGGCACCGCCCGATCTTCAACCGCCGCCGGCCGCGCACGGATCGAGACGAGATCTTTGATCCGCCCCGGCTTTAGGCCATTGGGATCCACCCGCTGTGATCGACGGATCGTGCGCTTCGATCGCAGATAGCCGAGCAGTTCCTTCTTAAGCACCCCGCGGGCCTGAACAAATAGACTTCGATAGATCGTCTCGTGTGACACCGAATGACTCTCATCGTCAGGATGAACTCGCTTGAGCCAGCCGGCGATCTGCTCGGGCGACCAATTCAACCTGAGCTTGCTTGCCACTGCCCGCCGTAGCCACGGACTGTTTGCCAACTTACACCGTTTCGGACGTCGAGCTCGCCCCCAGGCCTGCTCCTCCGCGAGTGCGGCTCGGTAGCCATCATAGCCGCCATTGCGCTTGAGTTCTCGGCTCACCGTCGAGGCCGACCGACCCAGCAACCTCGCCATCGATCGGCACGATTGGTGCGCTACAAGACCCCTGGAGATCTCCTCGCGTTCTGAGAGCGTCAAGGCCAGCCGCGAGCGACGCCGTGCCGCGGGACGTATCCCACCGTATGGCGCCACCTGGTTATGAATAGATGAGGACGGCTTACCGAACGCTCGTCCAATTGCCGTCAGCGACTCCCCCCGCTGCCAGCGATCCCATAACTCCGTCTTCTCGGTCGCCGTAAAACCTCGACGAAATCTCCGATCCTTCGTCACACTCCATCTTTTCTCTCAAAGATAAAGTGTTGCGTCGATCAATTGAGACCACCGTCCAAATGCAGACAAAGTGTTGCAGCGCCGCGAATGTCCGCTTTGTGCCAAAAGCGGACATTCCATCGGAGCGCGTGGTTCTCGCCCGGTGCGGGTTATAGAAGCTATAATTATTGTCGATGACTTTTCCGGCTTGGAGCATCTTCAAGCAATGTTCCAAGTGCAATCATGTATGCGATAGCCGCGGACAGCATGAACGCGGTAACACCAGCTGAGAATGCTCCCGCACCCGGCTCCAAAACAATTCCAGCAGCGTTTAGCAGCAAGAATCGAGCCGTCAGTAGCTGAAAAATCACGTTTGCAAACGATAGCCGCGGGAGTGGCCTGTCTGTCATCGTGCGCCTTCGCAAATACCAAATTAAAATGAACAGGCATTGCAAGACCGCGGCGACCGTCCCCGATGCGCGCCAAATAGTGGATTGCGGTAGTTTAAACATTGCCAGCAGCGGCGGCAGCATTGAGAAGCCAGCAATCATGAAACTTCTCACCAATACGTTGCGGATAAAAAACATGTCGAGGCTGGAGGGTTTTCCGCCTATCGTCTGGCGAAGTATTATCGCTAGAGCCGCAAATCCCGCGTACGTAATTGAGATCGTAGCGAGCGCATACAGATACCCAGACTTCCGGAAGCTCCACTAGCCACCCCACAATGGTTCCCGATAGTGGATCGTATACGGAAAAGCTCCGTATGTCCGCTTTGGGTCACGTGTGGACGGCGCCCTGGCAAGGACTTTCTGACGTTTCTGCAGCATTGGTCGGGTGCGGTCACGTGTCCGGCCTGTTGATGCGGCAGGTGTGGCCGCTGGCCCTAATGCTCTGCGCGGATCGGGTCCCAATCGTTCGCATGCACTTGAAAGTGCGTTGACCCAAGCGGGCTCTCCCGATCCCCGGAACGACCGTATCTGCATTACGTCGTCATGCCCTCGCCAATTCGTTGAAACTCCCTCTCGTCTATGCTGCCGCTGGCAGCAATTTTGGCTCCTTGAACCGCTCTCCGCGCACCATCATGGCCCACGCCATGCGTGCGATCTTGTTGGCAAGCGCAACGGCAGCGACCTTGATCGGCCTGCGCTCCATGATACGCGCGAGCCAGAGTCGCTTCGTGCCGTGCTGCCGTGCATATCGGATGACCGCCATGGCGCCGGTGACGAGCAGCCATCGCAAATATCGATTGCCCTGCTTTGAGATCCCACCGAGGCGTTCTTTGCCGCCGGTCGAATGCTGCTTGGGAACGAGCCCGATCCAGGCCGCCAGGCTGCGTCCGGATGAGAACTCTTTCCAATCACCCACCTCGGCGACCAGGGCGGTGGCGACGATCGGACCAATGCCAGGGATTTCCTCGAGCCGCCGGCTTTCTTCACACGATCGATGCCAGGCATGGATATGCTTCTCGATGGCTTCGATCTCTGCCGTGATGTTTGCGTATTGCCGAGCAAGAACATCGAGGCTCAGCCGCGCAGCTGCTGGAATGCGGATCGTCCTCTGCGTTCGCAATGACCTCGAACAGCTCGGCTGTGCCATTGCGTCCCTTCGCCGAGATAATGCCGAGCTCGGCCATATGCCCGCGGATCGCGTTCGACAGCATCGTTCGCTGACGGACCAGAAGCTGTCGGCTGCGATGCAGCATCAAGCCTGATTGTTGCTGTTCCGATTTGGTCGGCACGAAACGCATCGACGGCCGTGTCACCGCCTCGCAGATGGCGGCAGCATCATTGGCGTCGTTCTTGCTGCGCTTGAGATAGGCCTTCACATAGCTCGGCGGCATCAGTCTCACCGTGTGGCCGAGCGCCTGAAGCTGACGGCTCCAATGATGTGCGCTCGGGCAGGCTTCAATGCCAACGAGACAGGACGGCAGAGCCGAGAAGAACTCCAACACCTTCGCACGGCTGACGCGCTTGCGGATCACAACCGCGCCATCAACATCCACGCCGTGAACCTGGAATACCGACTTCGCAATATCGAGACCAATCGTGCTAACCTCGCCCATGGACGGCTCCCCTCATAGTGGTTCGCTTTAACGCAACCACCCTTTGGCACATCGATGCCGTAGAGTGGGCGCCGTCCACAGCATCATTCGCGACCGCGTCATTCAGCGCCCGTGGCGACCGATGTCCGCTTTGCTCCGGTAGCGACCGAATTTTCGCGACGCGGCGAATGACGCGAAGTGCCATTAGG
>CAVULS010000007.1:0-704359 GCA_963742385.1 uncultured Alphaproteobacteria bacterium
GCTCGGGACCACTGGGCTCTTTCGGACTTTTGTTCACGCCAAAGGCCATGGTCATCGCGCAGACGGCGCTGGTCGCGCCGATCATTGCGGCGCTGACGCGGCAGACCATAGAAGACCTGTGGGTGGAGTATCGCGAGGAACCGGCGCCATGAATGTCGGGCCGCTGCGCGCATCGTGACGCTCGTCTGGGACGTCGCGATTTTCCCTTGTCACAGCGCTACTTGCGGGCTTCGGCCGCGCCGCGGCGGAAGTCGGCGCCATCATTATTGTCGGCGGCAATATCGACGGCTTCACGCGCACCATGACCACGGCGATCGCGCTGGAAACCTCCAAAGGCGACCTGCCGCTCGCCATCGGCCTTGGTATGGTATTGATTTCCATCGTCATTTTGATCAATGCGCTGGCCTGGGGCGCGCGCCGCGCCGGCGAACGCTACGCGGGATGAGCATGCGCGCACCCGCCTCCGACCTGCCGATCATGCTCGTAGAAGCCGGAATCCTCGCCGGCGAGGTGACGATCCTCGATCATGTTTCGCTAATCCTCGATCGCGGAGCGCCGACAATTCTGATCGGGCCGAACGGCTCGGGGAAGACCACCTTGCTGCGGGCGGCGATGGGACTGATCCCCGTCTCGCGCGGCCGCATCACCTGGGGCGGTCAGGAAGCGGCACCGCCGACGCGGCGCGCCATTCTGTTCCAGCGCCCGGTCATGCTTCGCCGCAGCGCCGCGGGAAACATCCGCTACGCGCTCGCGACCGCCGGCGTACCGCACGCCGAGCGCGCGGAGCGCACCGCCGAGCTCATCGCCATGGTCGGACTTCAAGGGCCTCGAACGGCGTCCGGCACGGCAGCTCTCCGGCGGCGAGCAGCAGCGGCTGGCGCTCGCGCGCGCGCTGGCGCGCGACCCCGCCGTGCTGTTTCTCGACGAGCCGAGCGCCAGCCTCGATCCGGCGGCCACCAAAGCGATCGAAGACATCGTCCGCGCCATCGCCGCGCGCGGCGTCAAGGTGGTGATGGCGACGCATGACCTCGGCCAGGCCAGGCGTCTCGCCGGCGAGATCGTGCTGCTGCATCGCGGCCGTCTGATCGAACGAGGCCCAGCAGCGGAATTTTTCGCCGGCCCGCGCACGCAGGAGGCGCGCACATTCATCGCCGGGGAGTTGCTGGTGTGAATTGGATCAAGAGTTTCGGGGACGACTTTCGAAATGTGTAATGGAGGAATCATATGCTCAACCGCCGCACACTGATCATCGCTGCCGCACTTGGTGACGGCCCTCATTGCCACCCCGTCGCTGGCGCAGGACAAATCGATCGTGGTCGCCTCGACCACGTCGACACAGGATTCAGGCCTGTTTGAATACCTGCTGCCGATCGTCAAGCAGAGGACCGGCATCACCGTCAAAGTGGTGGCGCAAGGCACCGGCCAGGCGCTCGACACCGGCCGCCGCGGCGACGCCGACGTGGTGTTCGTGCACGCCAAATCAGCGGAGGAAAAATTCCTCGCCGAAGGCCAGGGCGTGAAGCGCTATCCGGTGATGTATAACGACTTCGTGCTGATCGGGCCGAAGAGCGATCCGGCCGGCATCAAGGGCATGAAGGACGTGGCCAAGGCGTTCCAGACCATCAAGGCCAAGCAGGCGCCCTTCATCTCGCGCGGCGACCGCTCCGGCACCAATATCGCCGAGCTCAAGCTCTGGAAGGACGCCGGCATCGACATCGATAAGGACAAAGGGCCTTGGTACAAGGCGATCGGCCAGGGCATGGGCGCCGCGCTCAACACCGCCGGCGCCAGCAATGCCTATGTGCTGTCCGACCGCGGCACCTGGATTCACTTCAAGAACAAGGGTGACCTTGCCATCGTGGTCGAAGGCGACAAGCGCATGTTCAACCAATACGGCGTCATGCTGGTTAACCCGGAGAAGCATCCGAACGTGAAGAAGGATCTCGGCCAGCAGTTCATCGACTTTTTGATCTCGCCGGAAGGGCAGAAGGACATCGCCAATTACAAGATCAACGGCGAGCAGTTATTCTATCCGAATGCCAATGACGCGGGTGCGTAACGGGCGCGCTTGCTTTGCCTCTCGCGCTTGCGGGGGAGGTCGACGAGCGCTGCGAGCCGAGATGAGGCCTTGATCAAGGCTGCCCCCTCCCCAACCCTTCCCCGTAAGCGGGGGAGGGCGAAGAAAGTGAGCGCGTTGCTGCTCACAATCCTGTTTTTGCTGATACCAGCGATGGCCCACGCCGAAACAATTTCGCTCTACGCCGCCGGCAGCCTGCGCGGCGCGTTGACGGATATCGGCAAAGCCTATGAGGCGAACACCAAGAACAAGGTGGAGGCCAAGTTCGGCCCTTCCGGCACGCTCAAGAATGAAATCGTGGGCGGCGCCAAGGCCGACGTCTTTGCGTCGGCGAATATGGGGCACCCGCAGGCGCTGCACGGCTTAGGGAAAAGCGGTCCCGTGGTGCTGTTCGCGCGCAACAAGCTTTGCGCATTAGCGACGCCGGCGCTCAAGGTGACAACCGCCAACCTGCTCGCGCGCATGCTCGACGGCGAAGTCAGGCTTGGCACCTCGACGCCGAAAGCGGACCCGTCTGGCGATTATGCATTCGAGGTGTTCCGCAAGGCCGAAGCGATCAAGATAGGCGCGCAAGCGGCGCTGGCGAAGAAGGCCAAGCAATTGACCGGCGGCACCGACAGCGCCGCCCCGCCCGCCGGCCGCAATGTCTATGGCTGGCACGTGGCGGAAGGTCACGCCGACATCTTCCTCACTTATTGCACCAACGCCGTGATCGCGGCGCAGGAGAACCCGGGCCAGCAGATCGTCGCACTGCCCGACACGCTCGCGGTCGGCGCCGACTATGGGCTGACGGTGATCAGAGGCGCTTCGCCTGCCGCGGAAGGTTTTGCCGATTTCATCGTCTCGCCACAGGGCGAAGCGATCCTTGCCGGCTACGGATTCTCGCCGGGCACGTCTCCGTAGCGGCCCGCAACAGGAGCAATTCGATGAAACTCAGCGCACGCAATCAGCTCAAGGGCAGAATCGTCGAGGTCAAGAAAGGCGCCACCACCGCGCATATCCGCATCGACATCGGCGGCGGTAATATCGTCACCGCGTCGATCACCAATGAATTGGCGGATGAGATGAAGCTGGAAACCGGCAAGACCGCCTATGCCATCATCAAGGCAAGCAATGTGATGGTGGGGGTGGATTAGCGATTTCGACGTTTCAGGAGCCGGCGCGGCAGACGTTCTTTCCCTCTCCCCTTGTGGGAGAGGGGAAGTGCGATCGCTTCGTTCGTCCAAGCTAAATCAATCGGATTATCCCATGCTTACACGCCGCATATTCCTTTCCACCGCCTCCGCCGCGCTGCTGGTGCCGCGCGCGGCAAGCGCCGCGACCGTCAACGACGATACCGGCCGCGCGCTGGCCGTGCCGGCTTCCGTCAAGCGCGTGTTTCCCGCCGGCCCGCCGGCGGCGATCATGCTCTACACGCTGGCGCCCGATCTGCTGCTCGGCTGGCCGCGCGCCAACCGGCCGGAGGAATGCGCCTATATGTTGCCCGACATCTGCGCGCGGCCCGAGATCGGCCGCCTCACCGGCCGCGGCAATACCGCCAACCTCGAAAGCGTCATCGCGCTCAAGCCCGACCTCATCGTCGATGTCGGCTCGACCAGCGACACCTACGTGTCGCTGGCGGAACGAGTGCAGCAACAGACCGGCATTCCCTATGCGCTGCTCGATGGCCGCTTTCTCTCGCTGTCCACCAGCTACGAGAGGCTCGGCAAGCTGATCGGGCGCGAGGGTGTCGGCGCCGATTTCGGCGACTATTGCAACATGACGCTCGGCGTCATCACCAATCGCATTGCTTTCGTACCGGCGGAAAAGCGGCCGTGGGTCTATTACGCGCGCGGGCCGCGCGGGCTGACCACCGGGCTTGGCGGCTCGATCAATGTCGAGACCATCGAGCTGATGGCGCGCAATGTCGCCGGCGAGACGCAGGGCGGGCTCGCCAATGTGTCGATCGAGCAGGTGCTGCTGTGGAACCCCGACGTGATCGTCACCATCGACCAGGATTTCGCCGCCAAAGTGCGCAGCGATCCGGCCTGGGCCGCGGTCGCCGCGGTGAAGAACAACCGCGTGCATCTGTCGCCGAAAATGCCGTTCGGCTGGGTGGATTTTCCGCCTTCGGCCAACCGCCTGATCGGCCTGTGGTGGCTGGGCAAGATCTTCTACCCCGACCTGTTCAAGGAAGACATGCGCGAGCTGACGCGCGATTTTTACGCCAAGTTCTATCACGTCACCCCGAGCGACGCGCAGATCGATCATGTGCTGGCGGGGAGGGATTGACAGTTAGACTGCTTGGCTTCTTGCTTACCTCTCCCCGCGTGCGGGGAGAGGTCGACGCGCGCAGCACGTCGGGTGAGGGGGCGTAGAATATGCGCGAGGCGAAGGTCATCCGCACGGCGCGCTCACGTACGCTCCGCCTACAATCCACAAACGCTGAAAATCGACTTTGGAATCGCCTGCGATCGCGCGCACTCGCTGGCTGCAAGTTTGTCCGGCAGGGACCGACCGGACCTTACATCGTGGATTTCGTTTGTCGCGAGCATCGCCTCGTTGTCGAAGTCGATGGCGGCCAGCATGCGCAAAACGAACGTGACGCTGCACGAGATCATTGGCTCCGCGGGCATCGCTATCGCGTACTGCGATTTTGGAATCACGATGTTCTTCGCCATATCGAAGGCGTACTCGAAACCATCACAGCCGCATTAGCTGTCGACACGCCCCCTCACCCGGCCGGCTCGCGCGCCGCGCGCGCCGGGCGACCTCTCCCCGCGCGCGGGGAGAGGTAAAGTGACCCGCTCCGCCCTGCCCGGGCTGGCCATTGCCACGGCGGTGCTGATCGCCGGGCTGCTGCTGGCCTTTACGGTCGGCCGCTATCCGGTGTCGCTCGGCGATCTCGCCAGCGTGCTCGTCGCCAAGCTCAGCGGTCACCGCGCCGATGTATCGCCCGCGGTCGAAAGCGTGATCCTGCAGGTGCGCGGGCCGCGCGTGCTCGCCGCCGCCATGATCGGCGCGGCGCTGGCGGTCGCCGGCACCGCGTTCCAGGGCCTGTTCCGCAATCCGCTGGTGTCGCCGGATATTCTCGGCGCTTCTTCGGGCGCGGCGCTCGGCGCCGTGCTCGGCATTTATTTTTCGCTCGGCATTTTCGCCATCCAGGGCCTCGCCTTTGTCGGCGGGCTGATCGCGGTCGCCGCCGTCTACATCATCGGCTCGATGGTGCGCGCGCGTGACCCGATTCTGGTGCTGGTGCTGACCGGCGTCGTGGTCGGCGCGCTGCTCGGCGCCGGCGTCGGCCTGGTGAAATATCTCGCCGATCCCTACAACCAGCTTCCCGCCATGACCTTCTGGCTGCTCGGCAGCCTGTCGGCGACCGGCGTTGCCGATCTGCTGCCGCTGTTCGGCCCGGTGGCGCTCGGCACTGCGGTGCTGATCGCGCTGCGCTGGCGCATGAACGTGATGTCGCTGCCCGAGGAAGAGGCCCGCGCGCTCGGCGTTGCCACGGGACCGCTGCGCATCGTCATCGTCGCCGCGGCGACGCTCACCACGTCGGCGAGCGTCGCCACCGCCGGCATCATCGGCTGGGTTGGCCTGGTGGTGCCGCATCTTGCCCGCTCGCTGGTCGGGCCGGATTTCGCCCGGCTGCTGCCGGCGGCAGCGATCCTCGGCGGCGGCTATCTCTTGCTCATCGACACGCTGGCGCGCACCGCGGCGCAGGTGGAAATCCCGCTCGGCATTCTGACGGCGGTGGTCGGCACGCCGTTTTTCATCTGGCTGCTCGCCAGCATGCAGAGGAACTGGTCGTGAGGCTCGAAGGCCGCGATCTGACCATCGGCTATAGCGGCCACACGGTCGGCCGCGGGCTCGATGTGGCGTTGGACAAGGGCGAGGTGCTGGCGCTGCTCGGCCCCAATGGCGGCGGCAAGACCACGCTGTTGAAGACGCTGCTCGGCCTCATCAAGCCGCAAGGCGGCGAGGTGCGGCTCAACGACAAGCCGCTCGCCGGCATCGCCATCGGCGAGCGCGCGCGCACCGTCGCCTATGTGCCGCAGGTGCATATCGGCACCTTCGCTTTTACCGTCGAAACCGTGGTGCTGATGGGCCGCACCGCGCATGGCAATCTGTTCAGCCGGCCGAACGCGCATGACCGCGCGGTGGCATTGGCCGTGCTCGAACGCTTCGGCATCGCGCGGCTCAAGGACAGGCCCTACACGCAAATTTCCGGCGGCGAACGGCAGCTGGTGCTGCTGGCACGGGCGTTGGCACAGGAGCCGCAATTCGTCGTGCTCGACGAGCCGACGGCGAGCCTCGATTTCGGCAACCAGGGCAAGGTGATGAGCGAAATCCGCGCGCTGGCTGCTTCCGGCCACGGCGTGCTGTTCACCACGCACGATCCCAACCACGCGCTGCGCGCCGCCGACCGCGCTTATCTGCTGCGCGAGGGAACGCGGCTGGCGGAAGGGCCGGTCGCAGAGGTGCTCAACCGCGAACAGCTCGAAGCGCTTTACCGTGCGCCGGTCGAGCGGCTGGTCGATCCGCAAACCGGCGCGGTCGCGTTTCTGCCGGGGTAGGACCGTTCTGGATCCCGGGTTCGCCCGCTTTGCTCGCGCCCGGGATGGCCGCTACGCGGTCACTTCGCCGGCACCACCAGCGAATAGCGCGGGTCGGCGGCGAGCACCTCGGCTTCGGGAAGCCCAAGCTCCTTGCGCACGATGTTGGTGCCGAGCACCAGCGCCACGGTCTTGTAATAGGCGTGGCGGCGGCTCATGCCTTCGCGGCCCATGCCGCAGTCCGACGAAATCACCAGCCGCTCGGCCGGGATATATTTGAGCGCTCGGCGGATGTGGTCGGCGATCTCGTCGGGCCGCTCGACCTGCAGCGAATGATGGTCGATGACACCGATGCAGATCTTCTTGTCGGAGGAGATCATCTTGCCGAAGGCTTCGAGATCCATGCCGTGGGCGCTGACCGATTCGAAGGTGATGACGTCGGCGTCCACCTTGTCGAGCGCCTCGAGCGCCGGCTTGTAGCTCATGACGTCCTTGAACATGCGCTGCTGCGACGGGTTGCCCCAGCAGGTGTGGCACCACACTTCGGTCTTGGCGCGCAGGCCTTTTACCGTGCGGTTGTAGACGTCGACGCTGAACTGCGGATTGATGACGTCGTCGAGAATCTTGCGCGCCGCCAGCATGTGGATCTGCGGTTCCTCGAACTGGATCACCGGACAGCCGGCGTCGGCGAGCTCGTGCAGCTCGGCGTTCAAGGCGTCGCTGATCGCCAGAACGCGATCCTTGACGGTCTTGTAGTGGTTGTCGGAGACGGCGAAGGCGACGAGCTCGGGGCCTATGGTGCCGAACTTGACCGGCCTCTTGGTCATGCGCTGCGCCACCTTCCACATGGCGGCGTATTGCAGGTCGCCGCGCGTGATCGGGCCGGAAATGCCCGGCATCACCCGCGCCTCCAGATAATCGTGCAGGATATGGCCGGGCGGGAACGCCACGCCGCCCTTGCCGGCCGGCGTCGGCTGCGGATTGCGGTCGAAGCCGCCCATGTGGCGCGGCGGATAATTGGTCCAGCTCTGGCCGCCAACGTCGCTATCGAAATGCGCGTCGCCGTCGGTGACGATGTCGAGGCCGGCCATGTCCTGCTCGTGCAGGTAGACCGAGACGGTGTCGACATATTGCTCGCGGAACTGGTTGTTCACCATGGCGTCGAGGAAGCTGCGGAGCCCGAGATTTTCCGTGTACCAGCTCGGCCGCGGCAGCGAGCCGGTGATGGTGGTCGGCAGCATGAGATTCTTGGTGGCGCGATACATTTTTTAACCTCCCCATTTTTTTGGCGCATGATCTTGCCCGAAAACCGGCACCCACGTTTCGGGATCATGCGCTGGCAGCGAGCCTTTGCGGCGCGTCATCTTGACCACCATATTAGCGGCTAAAGCGCGGCGCGGGGAATTCATGTTTGGCGCGCGTTCTGCCCACCAAGCCCGCGCTCGGCAGTGGGACGCGGTTTCTGCTATAGTTTCGGCATGGACAAAAAACTGGACAAAAAATTGGACAAAAAAACCGACAGCTACATCATTCGGCCCAACCCGGCCGACCCGCGGCTGACCGAGCGCGTCACCGGCATCGACCAGACAGGCAGCCGGATCGAGACATCGGTCACGGTCGAGCGGGCGCTGACGATTTTCCTCAATTCGCAGGAGATCGTCACCGCCATGACCATCGGCGATTACCCGGAATTTTTGGGCGTAGGCTATCTGCTCAACCAGAACATGCTGCTGCCCGACGACGTGGTCACCGGCGTCGATTACGACGAGGAATTGGCCGTGGTCGTCGTGCGCACCAAGCGCAAGACCAATTACGAAAAGAAGCTGAAGAAGAAGGTGCAGACCTCCGGCTGCGCGCAAGGCACCGTGTTCGGCGACCTGATGGAAGCCTTGGAAAACGTGCAGCTGCCGAAGGCGACCTTGCGCACGTCATGGCTCTATACGCTGACCAACACGATCAACACCACGCCGTCGCTTTATCTCGAAGCCGGCGCCATCCACGGCTGCGTGCTGGCGCGCGAGGACCAGCCGCTGGTCTATATGGAAGACGTCGGCCGCCACAACGCCGTCGACAAGATCGCCGGCTGGATGTTCAAGGAAAAGGTGTCACCGTCCGACAAGATTTTCTACACCACCGGTCGCCTGACTTCGGAAATGGTGATCAAGACCGTGCGCATGGGCATTCCTATTCTGATCTCGCGTTCCGGCTTCACCGCCTGGGGCGTCGAGCTCGCGCGCAAGGCCAACCTGACGCTGATCGGCCGCGCGCGCGGCAAGCGCTTTGTCGCGCTCGCCGGCGAGGACCGCATCGTCTTCGACCAGGACCTTGCCTATGTCGAGGAGGAAAGCGCCAAGCACCGGCGCAAAGCAGCGGTGCATGACGAATAACTGTTTTCGTGCGTGATGACTGACATCCCGATTCCCCCCACTCTTGGCCTCGTGCTCGCCGGCGGTCTCGCCCGCCGCATGGGCGGCGGCGACAAGGCACGCCTCGAGATCGGCGGCATCAGCATTCTCGACCGCGTGCTGGCAACGCCTCTCGGCGCAATGCACCGGCATCATCATCAACGCCAACGGCGACCCCAAGCGCTTCGCCGACACCGGCCTCGAGGTCGTGCCCGACACGGTGCCGGGATTTGCCGGACCGCTCGCCGGCATTCTCGCCGGGCTCGATTGGCTCGCTCGCCAGAACAACGGCGTCGAGTGGATGCTCAGCGTGCCGGGCGACTGCCCGTTCCTGCCCGACGATCTGGTCGAGCGGCTGCACGCGGCGCGGCGCAAAATGGGCGCCGGCGTGCCGCTCGCCTGTGCCCGTTCCGGCGAATGGCGCCACCCGGTGGTCGCGTTATGGCCGCTGGCGCTGCGCGAGAACCTGCGCAAGGCCCTGGTCGAAGACGATCTGCGCAAGATCGAGGTGTGGACCGCGCAGCATGGCGTCGCCATCGCCGACTGGCCTGCCGAGCCAGTGGACCCGTTCTTCAACGTGAACACGCCGGAAGACGCCGAACGCGCGACGCGCATTGCGTTGCAGCAGAACTGACGACCGCGTTGACGCTACTCTCGTAGCCCCCATATCTGGTATAGTCTCGGGCCATGGGATCTGGAGAGGAGCTCTGCAAATGAAAGCGTTCATCGTTGCCTGCGTCGCCGCCGTCGTCATCGCGTTCATCGGCGTCTACGTCCTCGACGGCATTCAGGAGCCTGTCGACAAGGCGTTTGCGACCAGCGCCGTGCGGCTCGGGGCGTAATTTTTTAGGTCATTCCGGGGCACGCCGAAGGCGCGAACCCGGAATCCATTGTCCCAGCGCTGCGAAGTACGGATTCCGGGCCCGGCGCTGATGCGTCGTCGCAGGATCACGGTCAGCTTGTGAGCGCGGCGTACGAGAGAAAGCCGACGCGGGCTCCGGGTTCGATCGTGGTCACGTCTTCGGGAAATTCCAGCAGCCCGTCGGTTTCGGTGAGCGAGGTGAGTATCCCCGCTCCGTCCTGCGCATGCTTCACCGCTTCGATTTCGCCATCGGCGGCCCGCCGCAGCGCGACGCGTACATATTCGCGGCGGTCTTTCTTTTTCCTGTAGGCAAATGCAGAACGCACCGGCAGCGGGACGAGGCGCTCGGGCCGCGCGCCGCCAAGCCGCCGCAACAGCGGCTTCACCACGCGCACGAAGGTCACGAAGACGGCGACCGGATTTCCCGGCAGGCCGACAAAAGCTGCGCTGTCGATGTTGGTCGCGCCGCGGATCACACCCATGGCCACCGGCCTCCCCGGCTTGATGGCGACCCGCCAGAACACCAGGCTGCCGATGCGCTCGACCGCGGTGCGCACATGGTCGGCTTCGCCGGTGGAGACGCCGCCCGAGGTGATGACCAGATCGTGGCCCGCGGCGGCCGCGCCAAGAGCACGCGCGAGTTCGGCCGGGTCGTCGGCGAGAATGCCGAGATCGGTCACTTTTGCACCGAGCCGCTCCAGCAAGCCAACGAGCAGATAGCGGTTGGCGTCGTAAATCGCCGCGCCGCCGCGCGGCGTGCCGGGCTCGACGACTTCGTCGCCAGTAGAAAAGATCGCGACCTTGAGCGGCCGGCGCACTTCGATTTCGGTCAGCCCGAGCGCGGCGGCGAGCGCGACGTGCTGTGCGTCCAGCACAGTGCCGGCCGGCAGCACCACCGCGCCCTTCGCCGCATCTTCACCGGCAAGACGGCGGTTGGAACCGAGCTTGAGGCCGCTCGGCACCACGACGCGGTCGCCTTCGACGCGGACGTCCTCCTGCATGAACACGGTATCAGCGCCTGCGGGCATGGCCGCACCGGTGAAAATTCTGACGGCCTCGCCGGGCTTGAGCGCGATATTCGGCTGGCGGCCGGCGGTGAGGCGACCGGCGACCACGAGGCTGGTATCGCCTGCAGCCTTGAGATCAGCGTGGCGCACGGCGTAGCCGTCGACCGCGGAATTGTCGAACGGCGGCAGATCGACCGGCGCCTTGATGTCGGCGGCGCTGACGCGGCCGCGCGCGCCGCGCAGAGAAACGCGCTCGGTTTCGCCGACCGGCGCCACGCGCTCGCCGATCAACCGCTCCATGTCGGCAAGCGGCAGCAGCGGCCCGGAAAAGGCAAAGCAATCGTCGGTCAGTTGCGCCATTATTTTGCCCCGCTAACGGCGGCGACCGGCACTGCATGCTTCATCAGCAGATCGGCGATGATGTCGATGTCGTTGAGGTCAACGACCGGCACCGTCACCGCCGGCAGCGGACTGTCGCAAGCAATGGCGATAACGTGCGGGTCGTCCGGATACAGCAGCGGCTTGCCGTTGGCCAGACGGTGGATTTCCAGCTTGGGAAAGGCGTCGCGCTTGAAGCCTTCGACCAGCACCAGATCAACCGGCGACATCTTCGCCACCAGCGCACCCAAGTTCCACTCCGGCTCCTCGCGGAGCTCATGCAGAACGGCCCAGCGCTTGGCCGACGAGATGATCACTTCGGTCGCGCCGGCGGCGCGGTGGAAAAAGAATCCTTGCCCGGCTGGTCCATGTCGAAGCCGTGATGCGCGTGCTTGAGCGTGGACACGGTCAGGCCCCGCGCGATCAGGCGCGGGAGGAGCTTGGTGATCAGCGTGGTCTTGCCCGAGCCGCTCCAGCCGGCGAGACCGATAATGCGCATATTCATGAGCACCCACTGTTCCGAGACATATAGCATGCCGGCGCGGGCGGCACCCGAATACGGTTTGGGGCCGTGGCCGCCAATCCCACCAATGCCTATCGCCGGGCCACGCGGCCGTAATTTCGCACGGCGGCAAAAATAAAACGCCCGGCCTTAGAGCCGGGCGTTTCTATTTTTGCGGCAGGCCGCGCTATTCGGCGGGGCGCATGGCCTCCCGGCCGCGAGAAGCGACTTCCTCCTCGTACCAGAGATTGTGGTGCTCCTTCGCCCAATTGACGTCGACTTGGCCGTCGCCCATCGACTCAAAGGCACCTTCCATGCCGAGCGTGCCGAGATAGATGTGGGCGCAGATGAGCGCGATGAACAACATCGCGACCACGCCATGGAAGACCTCGGCGAGCTCCATGTCGCCGATGTTGAGGCCATAATAGAACGGGAACAGCAGCATGAAGCCGCTGATGATCATCGCCAGGCTGGCGAGCATCACCAGCCAATAGAGGATCTTCTGCCCGGCATTGAACTTCCATGCCGGCGCGTGCGTGCTGTCGTCCTTGTCGAACATGCCGCCGGCCTGCTTCACCCACTGAACGTCCGCTGCGGTCGGGAAGTTGCGGCCGACCCACATCAGGAACATCAGCACGACACCAAGGGTGAAGGCGAAGCTGAGAAAGTTGTGGCTATATTTGCCCCATTCCGACCAGGTGCTGAAGGCCTGGGGCCCCATCCAGGGCAGCAGCAGGCTGCGGCCGAAACTGATGTTGAGGCCGGTGATGCCGAGCACGACGAAGGTGCCGGCGGTCAGCCAGTGCACGAAACGCTCGAACATGTCGAAGCGCAGGATCTTGACCCCGGAATAGCCGGACTTGACGCGCATCGGGCCGCGCCAGAGGTAGAAAACGGCGAGCACAAGAAGCATGCCGAGAATGGCGATGCCGCCGATCCATTTCAGCGTCACCATGCGGAACTCACGCCACTCGCGGCCGGCGGGGTGTTCGAGCACGTAGGACTTGGTGTCGGGGATGGTGCCGACGCCCTTGATCATGTTGAGCTGCTGCAGCAGCTGCTGCTCCTTCACCGCGTCGGCAGTGGGATTAACCGTGCTCGGCTGCTGTGCCGAAGCCGGCGTCGCCAGTGCCATCACGAAGACGAGCGCGAGTGCCCCGGCCATCAAACGGATCTGCGCGAATATTCTCGCCATGCCGTTATCTCCCATCTCAAGCATAGTTCTTGTCGACTGTGGGGGCGCGGGCTTGGCTCCGCGCCGCCGCCGATTTTCGTCAGGTCGCGATCGTCTCGTGATAGGCGGTCTGCCAGCCCCAGGCGCCGGAGCCGTAGCCGCGCTTGGAGACGCGCTCCTTGTAGATCTGCGCGATCACCTCGCCATCGCCGGCGAGCAACGACTTGGTCGAGCACATTTCGGCGCACAGCGGCAGCTTGCCTTGCGCCAGCCGGTTGGCGCCGTATTTCTCGTATTCTTCCTTGCTGTTGTCGGCGTCGGGACCGCCGGCGCAGAAGGTGCACTTGTCCATCTTGCCGCGCGAGCCGAAGTTGCCGACTTTCGGATATTGCGGCGCGCCGAACGGGCAGGCGTAGAAGCAATAGCCGCAGCCGATGCACAGGTCCTTGGAGTGCAGCACCACCGCGTCAGCCGTGGTGTAGAAGCAGTTCACCGGACAGACCGCCGCGCAGGGCGCGTCGGTGCAGTGCATGCAGGCCATCGAGACCGAGCGCTCGCCGGGCTTGCCGTCATTGAGCGTGACGACGCGCCGGCGGTTGATGCCCCACGGCACCTCGTGCTCGTTCTTGCAGGCGGTGACGCAAGCGTTGCACTCGATGCAACGGTCGGCGTCGCAGAGAAATTTCATCCGAGCCATGGTCCCGCCTCCTTATGCCGCTCTGATCTGGCAGAGCGTGGCTTTGGGTTCTTGCATCCCCGTCGCCGCGTCATAGCCGTAGGTGGTGATGGTGTTGGCGCTCTCGCCGAGCACGTAAGGATCGGCGCCCTGCGGATATTTGCTGCGCAGATCGTTGCCCTCGTACCAGCCGCCGAAGTGGAACGGCATGAAGGCAACGCCTTTGCCGACGCGCTCGGTGACCAAGGCCTTCATTCTGGCCTTGGAGCTGTTCTCGGCGCCGGTCACCCAGACCCAGCCGCCATCCTTGATGCCGCGGTCGGCGGCATCGGCGATGTTGATCTCGATGAACATGTCCTGTTGCAGTTCGGCGAGCCACTTGTTCGACCGGGTTTCCTCGCCGCCGCCTTCATACTCGACAAGACGGCCGCTGGTGAGGATGAGCGGGAATTCCTTGGCGATGCCTTTGTCGACCGCGGTCTTTTGCACCGTGTGGCCGATGTTCGGCAGCCGGAACTTCTTGGCGTCCGGATAGGTCGGATATTTGGCGACGAGGTCAACGCGCGGCGAGTAGATCGGCTCGCGGTGCGTCGGCACCGGATCGGGCAGATCCCAGGCGATGGCGCGGGCCTTGCCGTTGCCGTAGGGGATGACGTTGTGCTTGATGCAGATACGCTGGATGCCGCCCGAGAGATCGGTCGACCAGGCCACATCGCCGCCGATCTTCTCGATGACCGCCAACTCGGCCGGTGTGAGTTCGGTGTCCCAGCCGAGCTTTTTGAGCACGCTCAAGGTGAACTGCGGATAGCCGTCCTTGATGTCGGAATCCTTGGAATAGGTCTCCGACAGCAGGCTCACCTTGCGGGTGGTGCCGTCCGCCAGCTTCTCCTCACGCTCATTGCCAAAGCGGGCGCGGAAAGTGCCGCCGCCGTCCTGGATGCTCTTGGTGGTGTCGTAGAGCAGCGGCGTGCCCGGGTGCCTGACTTCAGGCGAGCCCCAGCACGGCCACGGCAGCCCATAATAGTCGCCGCCGACTTCGGGATCGTCCTTGGGCGCGCGCGTGGTCACCAGATCGAACTTCGCCTGGTTCTTCATGTGCGCCTTGAGCCGTTCCGGAGACTGGCCGCAATAGCCGGTCGACCACGAGCCGCGGTTCATTTCGCGTAAGACGTCCTCGGGCGGAACCTTGGTGCCCTCGACCTTGATGTTCTTGAACATCTTGTCTTCGAAACCGAATTTCTTGGCGAGCAGGTAGACCACCTCGCTGTCGTCCTTCGATTCAAAGATCGGCGGCACAATCTGCTCGCCCCACTGGATCGAGCGGTTGGAGGCAACGCGCGAGCCCGATGTCTCGAACTGCGTGCAGATCGGCAGCAGATAGGTGTTGTCCGCGCGGCCGGCATTGGTGGAGAGCGAAGCCCAGGTGGTCGGATGCGGATCTGCGACCACCAGCAGATTCCAGCGCCTTCATGCCCTTGGTCGATTCAGGGATGCGGGTGATGGAGTTGCTGGCGTGGCCGAACACCATCATCGCCTTCACGTTGTCGCTCTGCTCTACCTGATCCTTGGGCAGCAGCACGGCGTCGAACCAGCGCGTCAGCGGGATGCCGGGCGTCTCCATCATCTTCTTGGCGTTCTTGGGATCGAACTGCGACTGGATCCAGTTGTAGTCGACTTCCCAGACGCGGCTCCAATGCTTCCAGGCGCCTTCGACGAGGCCGTAGTAGAACGGCAGCGTCACCACATCGAGGCCGATGTCGGTGGCGCCCTGCACGTTGTCGTGGCCGCGGAAGATGTTGGCGCCGGTGCCCGCCTTGCCGACATTGCCGGTGGCCAAGAGCGCGATGCAGCTTGCCCGCACATTGGCGGTGCCGACGGTGTGCTGGGTCTGGCCCATGCACCAGATCAGCGTCGCCGGTTTCTGCGTGGCGAACATCTTGGCGACGCGCTCGAGCTGGGCGCCGGGAACACCGGAGATATTCTCGACGACTTCCGGCGTGTATTTCTCGATTTCCTTGCGCGCCTCGTCCATGCCGTAGACGCGCTGCTGGATGAATTCCTTGTCTTCCCAGCCGTTCTTGAACACGTGCCAGAGCATGCCCCAGAGCACCGGGATATCGGTGCCGGGGCGGATGCGCACATATTCCGTTGCGTGCGCGGCGGTTCGTGTCAGTCGCGGATCGATGACGATGACGTTCGCCTTGTTGAGCTCGGCGCCTTCAAGCAGATGCTGCAATGACACCGGATGCGCTTCGGCGGGGTTGCCGCCCATAATCAGCTGCGTCTTCGAATTGCGGATGTCATTGAAGCTGTTGGTCATCGCGCCATAGCCCCAGGTATTGGCTACGCCGGTTACCGTCGTCGAATGGCAGATGCGTGCCTGGTGGTCCTGGTTATTGGTGCCCCAGAACGCCGCCAGCTTGCGGAACAGATAGGTGCCCTCGTTGGAGAACTTGGCTGAGCCCAGCCAATAAACCGAGTCGGGGCCCGATTTTGCGCGGATCTCTTTGAGCTTGTCGCCGATCTCGTCGATCGCCTGGTCCCATTTGATGCGCGTCCACTGGCCGTTGACCAGCTTCATAGGATATTTGAGCCGCCGCTCGCCCATCACCAGTTCGCGCACCGACGCGCCCTTGGCGCAGTGCGAGCCGCGATTGATCGGCGAATCCCAGCTCGGCTCCTGGCCGATCCAGACGCCGTTCGAGACTTCGGCGGTGACCGTGCAGCCGACGGCGCAATGCGTGCAGATGCTCTTGCGCACCGTGACCGCGGCGCCAGCGGCCGGCGGCGGGCCGGCTTTCGCCTTTTGTACGCTGCCGAGCTGCAGCGCGCCGAGCGTCGCAAGCCCGCCGGCGGCGAGGCCGGAGCGGCGCAAGAAGCTGCGGCGATCGAGGCCGTTGCCCGATTGATCGGCGAGCGCGGCGGCGAGGCGGCCGCGGCGGGCCTGACGTTCTGATTTCTTGATCAGCACGAGGTTTCCTCCCCTCAGCTCGGGTAACGGTTGACGCGGTAATAAGTCTTCACTTCAGCGGAGTTCGCCTGATAGCGCGCTTTCCGCTTTTCGTCGTTGTTCTCACTGTCGGCCACCGCCGGGCTTGCCAGCGGCGCGGCGGTCACCGCCGCGGCGCCCGCTCCGGCGCCGAGCGCGCGAAGGAAATCGCGGCGTCCAAGTTTCGTTTTGCCATCGGATTTCATCGCCACTCCTCCTTGTCGAACCTGTTTTGTCTTGCCCGCGCAGTTTTTCGCGCATGACCTTTTGCGAATACCGTCGTCCCCATTCGGGGATCATGCGCCGAGTGCAAATGCCTCCGTCTCGATGTCCATGAACAGCCGGCCGATAGTGCCGATCGGCTGGTAGAAACGCGCGGCCTGCGCGTTCTCGAGATCGGCGAAGAAGCGGCCCATCCACGGTGCGACGTGTTTGTCGAAAATCTGCTGGTCGCTGCCCGCGGGCGCGCCGAAGCGGCCATTGGCGAGACCGGCCATGATCTCGCAGAGCGTCGCCGCCTGATCTTCGGGTTCTGCGTTGCCCTCGCTACGCTCTATTCCGAGCTTCACAAGGTCTTCGCGCAGCCGTGCCAGCGGTCGTTCGTGCAGGAATCCGGTTAGATAGTAGGAGCCGTAGGGCATCAGCTCGCCGCGGCCGATGCCGATGAACAGGTCGAAGAACTCGCGCTCGACTTGCTCGGCTGTGGCGGCGCTCGCCGCTTCCGCCAGCGCAACGTGCGCGAGCCCGAGCGGCGATGCATCGCCGCGCAAAGCTGAAAGCCGCTCGAGCAACGCCTTGTCGGGCGCACGCGCGAGCAATGCCGCGAGCAGCGCATATTCCTGGGCACGCGCCGAATCGACCTCGTCGACGTCACCACCAGCCTTGTTGTCGGCGTAGAGATCGGGCCGCAATACCGCGCGGCTAATCCCCGTCAATGTCTCAACCGAAATCACGCGTTCCGCGGGAACGCGGGTCCAATTGGAAATGGAGGGCTGGGAGATTCCGAGCTTGCGCGCGAGTTCGCTGACGCTGCCGGCAGCTTCAATCGCCTGGCTGAGACCCGCATCGCGCATCCGGCTACTCGCGAATTATTTCAATGTGAACGTAGTGGCCAATGCGACAGCCGGTCAATAGCTTGAGGCTATGGCGCAATCATATTTGTGGCAAAGCGCCGCCACGTGGGCGACGACGTTTCACTGCGACCGACTCCGATTCAGAATTCATATTTTGCGATGCAAAATTTTCTTCGCGCTGCACAAGATCGTCATGTGTATGAGGGTTGTCCGCGGACACACTGTTGTTTTTTCCCGCCGACTCTGCACTGGGCGCATGGCTTACGTCACCGTCCGCTGATTTTTGCATCGCTGCCGCAGCTTGCCCACCGCCTTTCGCACTATCGTCGATGCGTTCGTCCTTCGGCGCATCGCCAAACAGCGCCGACGCCATTTTTTTCACGTCGAGGCCGGGGCTCAGTGGGCCGAAGCCGGGAATGCCGTTTGGGTCATTGAAGTCCCAGTCATTCTCCTGCAGGCCCTTGAAGTCGCGGATCGCCGGATCGACCGACCAGGCGCGGCGTAATGCGGCATTGCGCAGGTCGGCCGGCACGCCGGGCTGCAGGAAAGCGCGGACATCGGTGTTTGCGCCGATCGATTCGAGCGGCGGCAGGCTGGCGGGATCGAAAGCCGGAAGTTCAGCGGCAGTCGCGCGCGGGACCGCGGGTCTGGCGGCCGCATCGTCTTGCCCCGGCGCGGCGTCAGGCGCGGATGGTGGAACAGCCGCGCGCTCTTTGTCGCGCCTAGCGTCGCGCTGCTGCTCGCTCTTGCGCCGCGACCAGCGCGACAAAAAATTGCCTGGATCGCTCATTCGCGACCCTCTTTCAATGGCGCCCGGCGCGCCAGCGTCTCCGGATCGACGCGGTCGCGCTTGCGCTTGATGAACGGCGTCTCGACATGGTGCTTGGCAACAAAATCGGCAACGAGCTCCTGAATCGATTCCGGCATCGGCACTTGCTCGATCAGATCGGTCGCCGTTTCGGTGAGGCTTTCCCCCTCAGCGGGATCGGCGGTCACCACGGCAACCGTGTAAGGCGGGTCGCCTTGCGTTGCCCGTAGCGCAACCCACAGCGCCGGCGCCCCGGATTCGAGATTGCTGCGGTAATAAGGCGTTTCGGTGCGATAAAGTTCAACCACCGCAGGCCCGGCGTAAAACGTCGCCCGCTCGCCGTCGTCGGAAAGCTTGGTCCACGCTGCGGTCTCCGGCACGCCGGCGAGCACACTGACCGGCCGCCAATAGAAATCGGCCCATTGGCTGATACTCTTGCTGCGTTCGACGACGATGCCGACTGCAATGGTCGCGAGGGGCGGTGCTATGCTCAACTGACCGCCTCCAGATGCTTGATCGGCAGGCCGGTGACCAGGTTTTGCGGCTTCATGCGGATCAGGCTGTCCGGCGTCATTGCCAGAATGAGATAGACCGGCTGGCCCCTGACCTTGTCGAGCACGATTGCGGGGTCGTCGAAGCTCAGGCGGAACAGCCCAACGACGCGCGAAAGCGTCGCCTCGTCGACATCATCGCCGTTCCACAGCAGATCGCCGATCCTGGTGCCGTCGGCATCAAGCCCGACATACCAAACCAGGTTGACGTCACGCAGTTCCGCCAGCGGCTCGATCGCAACCTCAACGCCGTGAATATGCTCGATCCAGCGCCGCATGGCTTCGGCAATCGCCGAAAGACCAGCGCGCCCCGCCGTCACATCGAGCGCCATGTCGAATTGATCGCTGCGCTGCCAGTAGGTTTCGGCGTTATCGTCATTGATAATGTCGATGGCGGCTTCGGCCGGAATGCCGAGCATGGACACGAGCGGCGACACCGATGCCGGATTGGCGCCACCGATGATTTCTTCATCGGCGGCGATCAGCGAGCCCTCATGCAAAGTGACGCGCTGCGGCCGGAAGAACAGCTCAGCCGCGCGCAGCACGCGCGTATCGGTGACGCCGTCGAGGGCGTTGCGCAGGATCACATGGACAAGCTGATTGACGAAGAGCGGCGGCGTCTTGCCGACGCCCTGCCGCACCAGTTCCCTGTAGGCCGCTTCCAGCGTCTTGTGCCGCAGCAGCTGGTCGCGGAAGGCAATCAGCATCCGCCAGTTCTCGCGCGCATCCACGTCGGCGATCGCCGCGATGTCGGATGCGGCGACGAGCATACGCGGGTCGGCGAGCAGCGCGCCATGCAGCGTGCGCTCGACGGCACAGGCCTCCGGCGGCGGGATCAGCTCCGGCCGCGCCAGATAGACCTTGAGGAAATCGTCGGTAACGAGCAGGCCGCCGCCATCGTCGCGGTCGAGCAGGTGATGGCCGCTGGCGATCCAGAAATCGTTCATTGGCGGTCTCGTTCGGCCATGGAAATCAGATCGACCGCTTCGCCCGGCTCTTCATCCTCGCCTTCCACTTCGAGGAAGGAAAAGGCCCGCGCCGGCTTCGGCCCATTGCGCGGGCGCAAGGTGCGGAAGGATTCATGCACGGCGCCGTCTTCGTACGAGCGGTGCACGGCGATCAGCGTGTCCTGCGGCTGGTTGCACAGCAATTCGACGAAAGCCACCTCGTCCTCGGCGGCGGCGCGCGCCGCAGCCATATCGGGCGCGCCGAAATCAGCGACCAACCGCTGCGCCAGCATCTCCACCAGAGCCGTGCGGTCAGCAGCGTCGGCCTCGACGATCTGCACCAAGGTCGACCAGCCAAACGATTGCACGCCGATGAAGCCGCCGCGAAATGCCGAGCGCGCCTTGCCTTCGAGCGCCGAAGGCTCGCTGCCCCAGAAGACAAAGGCGCCAGACACTGCCCATTCGCCCGGCTCGGCCGCTTTCTCGAAGATAAATGTATCCGAGGCATCGAGCCTGATGGTGCGCAGCAGTTTCATAGCCGCGGTCCCCGCATCGCCGGATCGAGCCAGCTCGGTGTGGCCAGCAGCGGCGTGAGCGCCTTGCGTTCGACCTCGGTCTTGCCCGCACGCCGCAACAGCAGATCGCCGGCCTCGTCGATGTCGCGGCGCAGGCCGCTCTCGGCCGGCAAACGTCGCAGATAGTTTTTCGCTACCGCGGCAAAACCCTGCTCCTGCCAGGCATCGAGCGCGACCATCAAATGCCGGGTAAAGCTTTCGACCAACTGGCCGGCGAGCACGTCGGTGAATCCTTCCTCCTCGAGCGCGGTGGAGAGCGGATGCAGGCCGGGATCGACGCCGGACATCGACACCGTGCGGATCATGGCGCCGAACACCAGCCACGGCGGGGTTTCATCTTCGTGCGCGCCGCGCGGCCAGCCGAGCCGGCCGCCGCCGACCAGCCCACGATTGATCGACAGCGCATCCGGCCAGCCGATGGCGATTGCCGTTTCCGGCTGCGCATGCGCGGTAAGCGTATCGGCGAGCGCGGCCATGCCGGCATAGAAGGCGCGCCGCGCCTGACGCAAAGATTCTTCCGGTTCCAGCACCACCGCGAATTCGGCAAGATCGAAGCGGCCGACATAGACCAGCGTGCCGGCGCCCTGCTCGGCGGCAATCGATGTTGCATGCGCGAAGGCGTCGCCCAGTTCGCGCAGCGTCACCAGCGAAAACGGCGGCGGCAGCGATAGTTCAGCCGCATGCGGCGTCCTGGTGCGCGTCCGTATCTCCGCAGGCATTGCTCCTCGCTCTTACTTTCTTCTTTGATTACCTATATTTATAGCACCGGAGGCGCCGCGAGGCCCAACGGCATTAGAGCCGCGCAGCAAGCCGCCAATCGCGGACCAAGAACAACGGATAACAAAGGATCAATGAGCCGATGGCCGAGCGGCCGCGCAATATCCTGATCTGCTCCTGCGAGGACACCATGCCGCTCGACGGCGCGGCGCTGCGGCGTGTCTGCCGCGACGCCGAGGTGAGCGAAGGGCGGCAGTTGTGCCGCGCCGAGCTGGAGCGGTTTCGCGCGGCGGCGGCAAGCGGCGCGCCGCTGGTGGTTGCCTGCACGCAAGAAGCGCCGCTGTTCGATGAAGTCGCCGGCGAAAGAGATACTGCGGTGGCTTTCGTCAATATCCGCGAGACCGCCGGCTGGTCGAAAGACGCCAAAGCGGCGGGGCCGAAAATGGCGGCGCTGATCGCGGCAGCCACCGAGCCGATGCCGGATGTGCCCGTCGTGCCGCTCAGCAGCGACGGCGTCACACTGATCTATGGCAAAGATGAGCAGGCCGTCGAGGCCGCCAAACTGCTCATGCAGCAGCTCGACGTCACCGTGCTGATCAAGGCGCCGGGCAACGTGGCGCCGCAGCGTGTCACCGGCTTCCCGGTGGTGAAGGGAACCGTCCGCCAGGCCAAGGGCTTTCTCGGCGCCTTCGAGATCACCATCGATGACTACGCCGTGCCTAATCCAAGCTCGCGCGGCGCGCTCGAATTTTCCGCCGCGCGCAACGGGGCGGTGTCGCGCTGCGACATTTTCATCGATCTCTCCGGCGGCACGGCGTTGTTCCCGGCTGCCGATCTGCGCGACGGCTATCTGCGCGCCGATCCGGGCGATCCGGCGGCGGTGCTGCGTGCCGTGCTCAAGGCGCGCGAGTTGACCGGCGCGTTCGACAAGCCGCGTTATATCACCTTCACCGCCGATCTTTGCGCGCATTCGCGCTCGCGCATTGTCGGTTGCCGCCGCTGTCTCGATCTCTGCCCGACCGGCGCCATCACGCCGAACGGCGATCACGTGACGATCGATGCCCAGATCTGCGCCGGCTGCGGCCAGTGCGCCGCCGCCTGCCCGACCGGCGCCGCGGCCTACGCGCTGCCGCCGTCCGACGCGCTGCTGCGCAAGCTGCGCACCTTGCTTGCCGCCTACGCGCAAGCCGGCGGCAAGGCGCCGGTGCTGCTGTTCCATGACGGCGAGCATGGCATCGAGATGATCGACGCTCTGGCGCGCCACGGCGACGGGCTGCCGGCGAACGTGCTGCCGGTGCAGGTCAACGAAGTGACGCAGGTCGGATTGGAAACGGTTGCCGCGTCGTTTGCCTATGGCGCTTGCGCGGTGCGCTTCCTGCTGCGAGCCAAGCCGCGGCACGACGTGGCCGGCCTGGCGAAGACCATCGCGCTATGCCGAGCCGATCCTGGCCGGACTCGGCTTTGCCGGCGCGCGCGCGGCCACTATCGAAACCGACGATCCGGATGCGCTGGGCGACGCGCTGCGCGCGATCGCGCCGATGGACGCGGTGGCAAAGCCCGCGACTTTCGCCGCCGTCGGCGGCAAGCGCGACGTCGTGCGGCTGGCGTTGCGCGAACTCCATGCCGTCGCTCCGGCGCCCGCCGATATCGTGCCGCTGCCGGCGGGCGCGCCCTTCGGCACCGTCGAAGTCAATGTCGAAGGCTGCACGCTGTGCCTCTCCTGCGTCTCCGCCTGCCCGACCGGCGCGCTGTCGGACGATCCTGAGCGGCCGATGCTGCGCTTTGCCGAGGATGCCTGCGTGCAATGCGGGTTGTGCCAGGCGACCTGTCCGGAGAAAGTCATCAGCCTCAAGCCGCGGCTCGACTTCCGCGCCGCGATCGCGCCGACACGCATCATCAAGCAGGAAGAACCGGCGATCTGCATCAGCTGCGGCAAGCCGTTCGGCGTGAAAAGCTCGGTCGATCGCGTCACCGCCAAGCTCGAAGGCCAGCACTGGATGTATCAAGGATTCCAAGAAGCGGCTCGACGTCATCAAGATGTGCGCCGATTGCCGCGTCGCCGCGATGGCGGAAGAAAATTTCGATCCGTTCGGCGCGCCGAAGCGGCCGGCAGTGCGCACCACCGACGATTACCTGCGCGAGCGGGAGCAGAAGGGCGAGAGCTAGGCTGCGCCTTGAGTGACAGACATGGCCGCGCGCACACGCGTCAAACACATCCGCACCGCCACGCTTGAGATCGCCTACGAGGAGAGCGGGCCGGCGGAGGGCGCAGCCGTCATGCTCATGCACGGCTGGCCCTATGATGTGCGCGACTACGATGAGGTTGCGCCTTTGCTCGCCGCTGCCGGCTGCCGCGTGATCGTGCCCTACCTGCGCGGCTTCGGCCCGACACGCTTCCTCGCTGCCGACACGCCGCGCTCGGGCCAGCAGGCCGCGCTCGGCAATGACCTGAAGGAACTGCTGGACGCGCTCGGTATCAAACGCGCCGCCCTTGCCGGCTATGACTGGGGCGGGCGCGCCGCCTGTGTCGTCGCGGCCTTGTGGCCGGAGCGGGTGAGTTGCCTCGTCACCGGCAACGGCTACAACATCCAGGATATTCGCGGCGCGGCAAATCCGGCCGAGCCCGAGCAGGAACTCCGTTACTGGTACCAATACTATTTCCACAGCGAGCGTGGCCGCGCCGGCTTGGCCAAGAACCGCCGCGCGTTCTGCAAGCTGCTCTGGCGGCTGTGGTCGCCGCATTGGCACTTCAGCGACGCCGCCTTCGAGCGCACCGCCGCCGCATTCGATAATCCGGACTTCGTCGACGTGACCATCCAGTCGTACCGGCATCGCTACGGCTACGCTCCCGGCGATCCGGCGCTGGAGGGAATTGAACGGCAGCTTGCGGCGCAGCCGAAGATCGTTGTGCCGGCGATCGCATTGCAGGGCGAGGCCGACGGCGTAGGGCCGCCGGGAAGCTATGACGGCCATGACGGGAAGTTCACCGGCCGCTTCGAGCGCCGCGCGCTGCCGCGGGTCGGGCACAATCCGCCGCGCGAGGCGCCGCGCGACGTTGCCGCCGCCATCCTCGAATTGATCGGCGCTACGGCTTCTTCGTCGTGACGCGGCCGAGGAAATCGACCAACGCCTGGCGATCCTGCGCCGAGCCGATGGTCTGCTCCGGCATCTTGGTGCCGGGCGTATAGTGCGCCGGCCCGACCTCGAACATTTTGGACACCGTCTCCGGCGTCCAGACGATGTTCATGTGCTTGAGCGCGTCGGAATAGCGGTAGCCAGGCAGCGTCGCGATCTTCCGGCCGAAAATCCCGTGCAGGCTCGGTCCGGCCTTGTTGCCTTCGTCGGGCGAGAGCGTATGGCAGGCGACACAGGCGCGGAACACCTGCGCGCCAGGATCGCCGGCATAGGCCGCCAGCGGATCCGACGGCGCGCCGACCACGACCACGTCAATCGGCTCGCCGCTCACCGCGTCCCAGCGCCGGATCATGCGGTCGGTGCCGCCCGTTAACAGAGTGCGGCTGTTGGGAAAGAACGTCACGGACCACACCGGCAGTCCGGGCCCGACCAGCGTGCGCTCGAGCTTGCGCGCCTTGCGATCGATCACCGCGACCGAGCCACGGATGCCGGCTGCCGCCACCAGCGCACCGTCGCGCGAAATCGTCACCGCGATGATCGGCGTCTGCGCGGCTTGCACCTCGCCGAGCGTCTCGCCCTGTGGCGACAGAAAATAAACTTTGCCGTCGGCACCGGCGGTGACGATTTCGCCGTCCGGCGCGATCGCGACGCTGTTCAGCGGCGTCGGCAGATTGCGAATGGTGACCCCGTCGCCGGCCAGTTTCCAGATGCGCAGCGTCGCATCGTAGCCGGCGCTGACCAGTTCGCTTCCATTCGGCGAAAAGGCGACACCATTGACGTTCATGGCATTGCCTTCGAAGACGCGCGGCGGCGCTCCGTCGAGCGGCCACAGGCGCACGCTGTGGTCCCAGGACGCCGACGCCAGCAGCTTGCCGTCCGGCGATACCGCCAGGCCGGCGATCGGCGCGGTATGGCCGTCGAGAACCTTGTCGGGTTGCGGCCGGCCTTGCGTCCAGATGGCGATATGCGCGTCCGCGCCGGCGGTGACGATGCGGCCGTCCTGGAGCCAGAGCACCGCGTTCACGGCGCTATCGTGAAAGCGCATCACCTGCTCGGCGACATTGCGCTTGAGCGACCAGCGGATTGCCGAGGTGTCGAAGCTGCCGGAAATCGCATGCTCACCATCCGGCGAGATGGCCAGCGCCCGCACCGGCCCGCCATGCCCGCGCAATTGCGCCTGCGCTTGCGCAACGGCGAACAGAAGCAGGGCAATACAAAAACATTTGGCCCAGCGCATCTTGGATCGTGACAAATATTCTGGGCAAAACTCAGGCATCGGCCGGCTGCATGCCGAGCGCGGCGATGCGCGCGCGTGTTGCCGGGTCGCGCAGCGCCGCGAGAAATGCCTGCACCGCCGGCCGCTCGCGCCGGCTCTCGACCACCAGAAAATCGTAATGTTCCGGCGTGACCGGCAAAAAGCCGAGACCGTACAGGTTTGCCACCGGCGCTATGGCGACGCCCCAGTCGGCACGGCCTTGGGCGATGGCGGCGGCGACCGCGTTGTGCGACTTCGGCTGGTTGGCAATGCCGGGCGGCCGCGCGCCCTTCAGCAGCTTGTCGACCAGCACGCGCGTGCCCGACCCGGCGTTACGATTGACCATCAGCGCCGTGCTGTCTGCGAGCGCGGCTTCGATCGCCTCTGACGCGCTACGCCCTTCGAATCGCGCATCACCGGGCCTGAACAAAATACCCTGCATGCGCCGCCAGCCCGGCACCAGCTCGAGGCCGGGCGTTATCAGGTGCACATTGTATTGCCCGCTGGCTGGATCGATCAGATGCACCGGTGCAACATCGCATTCACAGCGGATGGCCGCCGCAACGCCGCCGAGGCTGCCGACAGCAAGCGTACGCGCGGAGAAGCCGCGTTCCGCCAGCGCGCCGACGACGACATCGAGGGCGATGTCGTGGCTGCCCATGATGACCAGATCGGGTGCGCGCGCGGCGCTGCCGATCAATGTCACTCGCGCTTGCGTATCCGCATCGACCGACGACACCAGCGCATCGATTTCCAGAAAGCCGTCGGCCTGGGAGAAGCTGGTGACTGCGCCGGAACCCTTTCCGGTCGGGAACGCGAGTGAGCCGTCGTCCGCCTTCGATCAGCGACACCAGCACGAATTCCTTGCGGCCGAGCTCCGAGGAAATGCGGACCGGCACGACGGCCTCGATGGTCCGTGCCGCCTCGGGAGGGAGCCCGGCACGGGCGCGGATCACCGGCGCAACAAAGGCGTGGAAGGTGAAAATCGCCGAGGTCGGGAAGCCGGGCAGCACCACGATCGGCTTGTCGCCGACGACGCCGAGGCAGAGCGGCTTGCCCGGTTTGAGCGCGACGCCGTGCACCAGAATACCCGGCGCGCCCAGACTGGAGACGACGCGGTGCGACAGATCGCCGGCACCTTTCGAGGTGCCACCGGAGAGCACCACCATATCGCAGCTTGCAAGCGCTTCCCGCACCGCGTTTTCCAGAGCGGCTTCGTCGTCGGGAAACGCGCCCATGGCAACCGGTTCGCCGCCCGCCTCGCTCACCGCGGCGGCAATGATGGCGCCATTGCTGTCATAGACGCCGGCCGGTTTGAGCGGCTCGCCCGGCGCCACCAGTTCGTCGCCGGTCGACAGCACCGCCACCTTCGGCCGCCGCACCACGCCGACTTTCGCCAGCCCGCAGGCGGCGAGCATGCCGATCTCGCGCGAACCAATGCACGTTCCCCGTCGCAGCAATGTCTCGCCGCGGGCGATGTCGGAGCCGGCGAAGGAGACGAACTGGCCGGGCCCAACAGCGCGGCGCAATTCGATGGCCGGCGTGGCCTCGTTCAGCAGCTCGGTGTGCTCGATCATCACCACCGCGTCGGCGCCGCGCGGCAGCGACGCCCCCGGTCGCGATCGCCGTCGCCGTGCCGGGCGCGACTTCGATCTTCGGCGCATAGCCGCAGGCAACCACTTCAGCGTTGAGCGTCAATCGCTTCGGTGCGATGTCGCTTGCGCCCATGGTATCGGCCGCGCGCAACGCGAAGCCGTCGACATTCGAGCGGTCAAAGGGCGGCGCGTCCACAGCCGCCACAACATCACCGGCCAATACACGGTTGAGCGCAGCGGCAAGCGCTACGGTTTCGCCAGGCAGCGGCGTCAGATCGAGATGCCGCTCGAAACGCGAGCGCGCTTCTTCGGCCGAAACCACTTCGAGAAATTGCTCCTGCCGCGCCGCCGCGCGCACACGCGCAATCAGATCGGATTCGGCCTGTACTCGCGCTTTTCGTTCACCACTCATCTGCGCTGCCTCATGGCCACGACCTCACCGCCACTGTCGCACCTTCCGGATAGCCTTCGCTGCCGGCAGGCACGAGAATCCAGCCATCGGCGCGCGATAGAATTGAGAGTGGCAGATATTTCGCCGCCAGCGGCTCCGCCATTTCGCCGCTGCGTCGCACCGGCACGAATTCAGCAAGGCCGACGGGCGACGCCACCTTGCGCGCCAGCGTCGCCGTTGCCGTCGGCTCGCCGTCGTCGCCGCCTGAAAGCCGCGCCAGCAGGCGGCGGCCGACAACAAGCCACACCGCGAGCGCCGCATCGAGCCGGCCCGGCAATAGCAGCACCGGGCGCGAACCGACAAAGCCGAGCGCCGTGGTCTCGCCCGGTGTCAGCGCGATGCCATGGACGCCAAGTTCTCCCTCGCGTGCCAGCGTCTGCACGCTGGTGTCGTTGCGTCCGCTGCCCGTGCCGCCGATGACGACGATGCCATCCGCGTTTTCGGCGGCGAGCGCGAGGCCGAGATCGCGGCCGGTTTCGAGCCGCGCAATGCCGCCGCGGCGTTCGATATCGCTTGCCACCAGCCGCGCGGCGGCGTTGACGATGGCGCTTCCGCGCACCGGCACAACGTGGACCCGCGGCTCGCGCACGGTGACGCGCGCAAGGCCCGCAGCGGCGAAAGTGGCAAGATCGGTGCTGCGCAGCCGTTCGCCGGCACGCCGCAAGGGAATCGCCGGGTCGCAATCGCCACCTGCAGGCAACACGCCGTCGCCCGCGTTAACCGAGGCCAGCGCCTCGGCACGGCCGTTGGATAATTTCACCGCATCAAACGGCGCTACGCTGTCGGTATCCGGCGGCATCGGTTGTCCGGCTTCGATGCGCTGCGGCACGCGCACGAGCAGGGCCGGCGCGTAGCCGCCGGCGCCCAGGGTGTCATCCGCGCTCATCGCCCAGCCATCGAGCAAGGCGATGGCCGCGCTCGGCCGCGCGGGAACCAGGGCATCCGTGGCCAGTACGCGCCCCGCGGCCATGGCGACGTCGATCGCCCGCGTCGCAACCGGCTTCACGTCAAGGTCGAGTGTCGCCAAAACCTCCGCCAGCGGCGTGAGCCGCGTAATCGTCTGACTGGTATCGAGCGCCGCGGCCATGCTTGACCTTGTGAACGTTGCGATTATTCAGTCTACCCCAACCCCGGACCGGTCAAACCGGGCAAAAAAGGCATGGCATGGCGGATAAAACGATGAGCTTGCGCGGCCTTAAATGCCCCTTACCGGCGCTGCGCGCGCGCAAGGCCCTTGCGGCCATGAACAGCGGCGATGTGCTCAGCATCGAGTGCACCGATCCGCTGACGGCCATCGATATCCCCAATCTGCTGCGGCAGACCGGCGACATCCTCGAAGACAAGGCGGAGGCCGGCGGCGTTCTCAGCTTTCGCATCCGCAAAAAATAGCGCGGCGGAATTGGCTGCAGCGCTGGTGCGCGTGATGCGTATAATGTGCGAGACTGCGGCCATCGTGCCTTAGGTCCTGTCGGGTAGCGCGGCCATGAAGACCATTCTGATTCCAACCGAGGATCACGACGCCATGCCGGCGGTGCTCGAGGGCGCCCGCCTCATTGCGCATGCCTTCGGCAGCTACATGGAGGGCTTTGCGGTTCGCCCCTCGCCCGCGACTTATGTCACGGTCGAGCCGGTGAGCAGCCTTGCCATCTCCGGCGCCTATGAGGGCAACTCGGCGCGGCAGGCACGCAACCTGTTTGAGTCTTTCATGCACCGGCACAAAGTGCCGCACGCCGAGAAGGAGCCGGCGGTTTTTTCGTACAATTGGCCACGCGAGGATCCCGAAGAAGACAGCTTCATCGGCAATCATGGCCGCGTTTTCGATCTGATCGCGCTCGGGCGGCCTGGGCCCGATCCGCAAAATCCGCGCACACCGCCATTGGAAATCGCCTTGTTCGACTGCGGCCGCCCGGTGCTGATCGTGCCCGCGACGGCGCCGAAAACCATCGGGCGCAACATTCTCATTCACTGGAACCGCAGCACGCAACAGGCGCGCACCACTGCTTTCGCGATGCCGCTGCTGCACAAGGCCGAAAAGGTCACGGTGCTGATGGTCGAAGGCGGCACCGTGCCGGGACCGTCGGGCGAGGAAGCCGCGCATTACCTGCGCCGCAATGGTATCAAAGCCGATGCGATAACGGTCAAACCGCGGACGCGCTCTGCCGGTGAGGTCGTTCTCGAACACGCAACCTCGCTCGGCTGCGATCTTCTGGTGAAATGCGCCTACACCCAGAGCCGCCTGCGGCAAATGATTTTTGGCGGCGCGACGCGGCATATTCTCGCCAATGCAACCTTGCCGGTCTTGATGGCTCACTGAAACGTCCCGCACCACCGCCAGGACTTTGCAAATTTGCCGCACCGGCGCGACCCCAGCAAAAAGCCCACGCTATCTGTGGGAGCAAGATCTCCCGCGTTTCTGACGATATTCCCGTCCATCATGCTGCCGATGTTTCTGGCCGTGGTCGACCAGACCATCGTCGCCACCGCGTTGCCGGCGATCGCGGCGGCAAACGGCGAGGTCGAGCGTGCTTCATGGATCGTCGTTGCCTACCTCATCGCCGCGACCATCGCCGCGCCGATCTATGGCCGGCTCGGCGATTCGTTCGGCCGCCGCCGGCTCATGTTCTTTGCCCTGCCGATCTTCATGGTGGCATCGATATTGTGTGCGCTGTCGCCGTCGGTCGAACTGCTGACGCTCGCGCGCATTCTGCAGGGGCTCGGCGGCGGCGGTTTGATGACGCTGTCGCAGGCGCTCATCGGCGAGACCATCCCGCCGCGCGAACGCGCGCGCTATCAGGGTTATCTCGCCGCGGTCGCGGTCTGCGCCAACAGCTTCGGCCCGGTCGCCGGCGGTTATCTGACCGAGCATTTCGGCTGGCCGTCGATTTTCTGGGTCAATGTGCCGATCGGGCTCTGCGCGCTGGCGCTGACCACGCGGCTGCCCAATCCTTCGGTCGAGCGCGTTCCCTGGCGCGCCGATCCTGGCGGCCTGTTCCTCTTCACGATTTTCGTCGCGACGGCGCTGCTCGCGCTCGAGCAGATCCAGCATGTCGACGTCACCACTTTGCCGGTCGGCGGATCTTTGTTTGTGATCGCGCTGATCGCGGTCACCCTGCTGGTGCGCCACGAAGGTCGCACGCCGTCGCCGCTCATTCCGCTGAAGCTGTTGCGGCAACCGGCGATCTGGCACAGCGATGCCCTCGCCGCGTGTCACGGCGCCGCGTTGGTGTCGCTGATCACATTTCTTCCGATTTATCTCGAAGTGGTGCGCGGCCTGTCGCCGTCGGACACCGGCTTGCTGCTGGTGCCGCTGACCATCGGCATCGGCGCCGGTTCATTGGTGACCGGGCGTCTGGTCAGCAAAACCGGTTTGACCACGGTCTTTCCAGTCGGCGGTCTTGCGCTGGGCACGATCAATTTTGTGATCCTTGCGTTGTGGGCTTCGAGCCTAAGCGCCACGCAGTTCGCCGGCATTATGTTGCTGAGCGGGCTGTTCATGGGGACAGTGATGGGCGTCGTGCAGGTGAGCGTGCAAAGCGCCGCCGGGCAGGCGCGGCTGGGCGAGGCCGCGGCGTCGGTGCAGTTCTCGCGCTCGATCGGCGCCGCCTTCGGTACCGCGCTGGTCGCCACCATTCTGTTCGGCGTGCTCGCGATTAAAAGTCCGGAGGCGGCTCGTGCCTTCGCCACCATGATTCAGAGCCGCCACGTCGCGCCGACGCTGACGGTCGATCAAGTGGCGATCCAGGCCGATATCCGCGAGGCGTTCCGCGCCGCCTTTCTGGCCATGGCGGTGTTCACCACCGGCGGCTTTTTGCTGGCGCTGACCAATCCGCTGCGCCGCATTTAGCCCGTACTCTTAATCATATTGCCAATCGCTGCGGTTGAGACGCACGCGCGGCTGGCGCGGCGGCAATGTCCGGTGCATTGTTGACGGCCCGGAAATTGCATGTTTACGAGGCACTTCATAGGTTTTTTGGCCGCAGCCACGGCATGTTTTGAGTCCTAAAGAGTAACGAGAGCCCATGTCGATCCTGGTCGGCCTCAACCACGTTACCCGCTACAACTACGACAAGCCCGTCGGCCTGGGGCCGCAACTCGTCCGCCTGCGCCCGGCGCCGCATTCGCGCACCCGCATCCCCAGCTACTCGCTGACCGTCACGCCGAAACTGCATTTCGTGAACTGGCAGCAGGACCCGCACGGCAACTGGATCGCGCGCTTTGTTTTTCCGGAAAAGGCCACCGAGTTTTCGGTAACGATCGATTTTCTCGCCGATCTCGAAGTCATCAATCCATTCGACTTCTTCATCGAGCCCAATGCGGAGAAATGGCCGTTCACGTTTCCCGCCGAACTGCGCGAAGACCTATCGGCCTATGTCGAGCCGGAGGAAGCCGGGCCGCAGCTCAAAGCGCTGCTGAAAACGATTTCGCGCGAGCCGCGCAACACTGTCGACTTTCTGGTCGAGCTCAATCAGCGTTTGCACTCCATGGTGCGTTATATCGTGCGACTTGAGCCGGGCGTGCAGACGCCGGAAGAGACGCTGATCTCCGCCGCCGGCTCCTGTCGCGACTCGGCCTGGCTGCTGGTGCAGATTCTTCGTCACATCGGACTGCCGGCGCGCTTCGTTTCCGGTTATCTCATCCAGCTTAAGCCGGACCTGAAATCGCTCGACGGTCCGTCCGGCGCCGCGCAGGATTTCACCGACCTGCACGCCTGGGCCGAAGTCTATCTTCCCGGCGCCGGCTGGATCGGCTTCGATCCGACCTCGGGGCTGTTGTGCGCCGAAGGCCACATCCCGGTCGCGGCGACGCCGCACTACCGCTCGGCGGCGCCGATCACCGGCCTGGTCGAGCCGAGCACGGTCTCCTTCTTCTTCGACATGAGCATCAGGCGCATCGCCGAGAAGCCGCGCGTCACCGCGCCCTTCTCGGACGAAGCCTGGGCGGCGCTCGATGCGCTCGGCGAAAAGGTCGACGCCGATCTTTATGCCAACGACGTTCGCCTGACCATGGGCGGCGAACCGACCTTCGTGTCGATCGATGATTACCAATCCGCAGAGTGGAATACCGCCGCGCTCGGACCCATGAAACGCAAGCGCTCCGACGAACTCGTACGCCGGCTTTACGAGCGATACGGACCGGGCGGCCTGCTGCATTTCGGCCAGGGCAAATGGTACCCGGGCGAGCCGTTGCCGCGCTGGGCGCTGTCGCTGTTCTGGCGCCGCGACGGCGTGCCGATCTGGCGCGACCTTTCCCTGATCGCGCGCGAAACTCCGGCGACCGCACCATCGCCGGACCATGCACGGCGCCTGACCGAGGGCATTGCGGCGCGACTGGGAATCATGGCCGAGTACGTGCAACCCACATACGAAGATCCGGCCGACCGCATGCTGTCGCAGGAGGCTATTGCGGAAAACATCGATTCCGGCGACCCGAAGATCGACGACCCGCAGGAACGCGCCCGTATCCTGCGCAGCTTCGATCAGCATCTCACGCAGCCTGCCGGCTTCGTGCTTCCCGTGCAGCGCTCGACCGCGAAGGCCAAGCCCGGCTGGCTCAGCGAATTATGGCACACGCGCCGTGGCCGGCTGTTTCTGGCCCCAGGAGATTCATCGCTGGGCTTAAGGCTGCCGCTCGCGTCGCTGCCCTATTTCAATCCCGCCGACTATCCGCATTTGGTGCCAGCCGACCCCTTCGCTGAACGCAGCCCCTTGCCCGGCGCACGAGCCAAAGCTGCCGTTGGTGCAGCGGCAGGCGACGATGCGGCACCGCCGCTGGCTCCAGAGGGCGAGGCTCTGCGCGTGCCGGCTTTGGTCGCCAAGGGCATTCCGGTGCGCACGGCGCTCACGGTCGAGGTGCGTGACAAGCGCTTGTGCGTGTTCATGCCGCCGGTCGAAAAGCTCGAAGACTATCTCGAATTGCTGATGGCGGTCGAAGACACCGCCGCCGAGCTTGCCATGCCGGTGCAGATCGAGGGCTATACGCCGCCGCACGACCCGCGCCTCAATCATATCAAGGTGACGCCCGATCCCGGTGTCATCGAGGTCAATATCCATCCGGCGGCCACTTGGCAGGACGCGGTCGCGATCACGCGCGGCCTCTACGAGGACGCGCGGCAGTCGCGTCTTGGCACCGACAAATTCATGATCGACGGCCGCCACACCGGCACCGGCGGCGGCAACCACGTCGTGCTCGGCGGGCTCAATGCCGCCGACAGCCCGTTCCTGCGCCGGCCCGATCTGCTCAAGAGCCTGGTGCTTTACTGGCAGCGGCGCCCATCGCTGTCCTATTTCTTTTCCGGCCTCTTTATCGGCCCGACCAGCCAGGCGCCGCGCGTCGACGAAGCGCGTGACGACATGCTCTACGAGCTCGAAATCGCCATGAGCAAAGTGCCGCCGCCCGGCGGCGGAGAAAAGCCGCCGCCGTGGCTGGTCGACCGGCTGTTCCGCAATATTCTGGTCGACGTCACCGGCAACACGCATCGTACCGAAATCTGCATCGACAAGCTGTTCTCGCCGGACAGCCCGACCGGGCGCCTGGGCCTCGTTGAGTTCCGCTCCTTCGAAATGCCGCCGGACGCACGCATGAGTCTGGCGCAGCAATTGCTGTTGCGCGCGCTGATCGCCTGGTTTTGGCGGCAGCCGCTCGACGGCTCCCTGGTGCGCTGGCGCACGGCGCTGCATGACCGCTTTATGCTCGAACATTTCATCTGGCAGGATTTCCTCCAGGTCCTGGAGGATCTCAAGCTCGCCGGCTATCCCTTCGACCCGGTGTGGTTCGACGCCCAGCGGCAATTCCGCTTTCCGCATTACGGCACGGTGCAGCACGCCGGCGTGCAGCTCGAGCTGCGCGGCGCGCTCGAGCCCTGGTATGTGCTCGGCGAAGAGGGCGTCACCGGCGCCACGGTGCGCATCGTCGATTCCTCGGTCGAACGCCTGCAGGTGAAGGTCGAAGGCCTGACCGAAGGCCGCCATGTCGTCACCTGCAATGGCCGCCGTTTGCCGCTGACGCCCACCGACCGCCCCGGCGAATTCGTCGCCGGCGTGCGTTTCAAGGCCTGGGGGCTCGCCAACTCACTGCATCCGACGATTCCCGCGCAGGCGCCGCTCCGATTCGACATTGTCGATAGCTGGAGCCGGCGCTCGCTCGGCGGCTGCGTCTATCACGTCGCCCATCCGGGCGGCCGCAATTACGAGACCTTCCCGGTCAATTCCTACGAAGCCGAGGCGCGCCGCCGCGCGCGCTTTGAGGACATCGGACACACCGCCGGCGCCATCGATCCGCCGCCGGCTGAGCGCGCGCCCGAATTTCCGACGACGCTCGACCTCAGGCGCCCGCACTGACAGCCATGCAGAAAAACTTCGACAATGCATGGGCGCCGCAGACCAGCAGCCCCGAGCAATTCACCGCCGGCTACCGGCCGCTGCCCGGCATTTTCGACGAGATGATGGACGGCAATGGCCGCCTGCGCGCGCATTGGCAGCCGTTCCTGTCGATGCTGGCGGGGCTCGGGGCTGAAGAAATCAACCGCCGCTTCGCCGCCGCCGACCGCTATCTGCACGACTCCGGGGTCTTCTACCGCGTCTATGAGGACCCGGCCGATGCCGAGCGCCCCTGGCCGCTGAGCCATGTGCCGCTGCTGATCGAGCCAACCGAATGGCGGCAGCTGGAAGCGGGCCTCATCCAGCGCGCCGAATTGCTGGAAACGGTGCTCGCCGATGCCTATGGCCCGGCGCAATTGATCCGCGACGGCCGCCTGCCCGCCGCGCTCATCGCCGGCAATCCGGAATTCCTGCGGCCGCTGGTCGGCGTCGCGCCGCCGGGCGGTGCGCACTTGCGCTTTTATGCCGTCGATATCGGCCGCGGCGCCGACGGGCGCTGGTGGGTGCTCGGCGACCGCGCGCAGGCGCCGTCGGGCGCCGGCTATGCCATCGAGAACCGCCTGGCGCTGGCGCGCGCGATGCCTGACATTTACCGCGCCACTCATGTGCAGCGCGTCGCGCCTTTTTTCCACGCCTTCCAGCGCGAACTCACCTCGCTCAACCGCCACGACGACGCCCGCGTCTGCCTGCTTACGCCGGGGCCGATGAACGAGACCTATTTCGAGCACGCCTATCTCGCGCGCTATCTCGGCCTGCTGCTGGTCGAAGGCGAGGATCTCACCGTGCGCGACGATGGCGTTTTCATCCGCACCGTCTCGGGCTTGCGCCGCGCCGAAGTGCTGCTGCGCCGGCTCGATGCCGACTTCGCCGACCCGCTGGAGCTCAATGCCGCCTCGCGGCTCGGCGTCGCCGGCCTGGTGCAAGCGGTGCGCGACGGCCATGTCGTCATCACCAATGCGCTCGGCGCCGGACTGATCGAGGCGCGGGCGATGCTTGCCTTCCTGCCGGCGCTGGCGCCGATCGTGCTCGGCGAAGATCTCGCCATCCACAACATCGCGACATGGTGGCTCGGCCGTGCCGATGTGCGCCGGCAATTGGCGGCGCGGCTCGACACCATGGTCATCGCTCCGGCCTTTGCCGATTCGCTGCCGGGCCTGCAACTCGGCAACGGCATGCCGGTCGCCGCGCTCGACGATATCCACCGGCGCGAACTGACGCAGGCGATCGAGGATCGCGGCATCGATTTTGTGGCGCAGGAAGCGGTGACGCTGTCGACCATGCCGGTCTGGCGCGACGGCCATTTGCAGCCGCGGCCATTCACGCTGCGCCTGTTCCTCGCCAAAGTCGACGATGGCTGGCAGGTCATGCCCGGTGGCTTCGTGCGCATCGCCGACGGCGCCGACGCCCGCGCGGTCAGCCTGCAGCGCGGCGGCGCGACCGCCGATGCCTGGGTGCTTTCCGCCGGCCCGGTGCCGGAAACGACACTGCTGCCGACGCCGGAACGCATGCCGATCCAGCGCGCGACCGGCGCGCTGCCAAGCCGCGCGGCGGACAACCTGTTCTGGGTGGGGCGCTATGTGGAGCGCGCGGAAGCAACGCTACGGCTGATCCGCGCGCTGATCGTGCGCATTGCCGAAGCCGACGATACCGCCGCACCGGTCATCACCAGCATCAGCGGCTTGCTCGGCGCCTGGAGCGCCGCCCCCGCCGATAGCTGGCAGACACCCGCTCCGATCGTTGCCCGCGCGGCGCTCACGCGCGGCGAATTCGATGGCTCGCTGCCGCGCCTGGTCCGCAACGCGCGCGCGGCCGCCTCCGCCATCCGCGACCGCTTCTCGCCTGACGCATGGCGCACGCTCAACGATCTGGTGGCGACCATTGATGCGCCGTTGGTCATCGGTCCTGCCGAAAGCGCAATGATCGAGCGCGTCGAGGCGGCGCTGCGCATCATTTCCGCCTTTTCCGGGCTGGCGCAGGAAAACATGACCCAGCTTGCCGGCTGGCGTTTTCTCGAGCTCGGCCGCCGCCTCGAGCGCGCGATCCTGACCTGCCGCGATCTCCGCTGCTTTGCCTTCGACTTCGCGCCGGATGGCGGTCTCGATGTGCTGCTTGAGCTTGCCGACAGCCAGATCACTTACCGGCAGCGCTATGTGATGGTCGCGGCGCTCGCCCCGGTGATTGATCTGATCATGCTCGATCCGCACAATCCGCGCTCGGTCGCCTATCAGCTCGACCGCATCGAAACGCATCTCGCGGCACTGCCGCAGCATCAGGACACCGGCCGCCTGTCGCCGGTGCAGCAGATCGCGACTTCGATCGCCACGCGGCTGCGCACCGCCGACGCTGCGCAGATCGACGGCAGGCAGATCCTCGACATTGAAAATGCGCTGCTGAAATTGTCGGAAGAGATTACCTCCTACTACCTTACGCACAACGAACGCTCCGAAACAGGCTGGGGGGCGCTGGCGTGATCTACGACATCCGCCAGACCACCACCTGCACCTATGCCTCGCCGGTCGCCAATGCGCGCCACGTGCTGCGGCTGACGCCGATCGGCCGCCCGCGGCAGAACGTCCACGTCGCTTCGCTGCAGATCGCCCCGGAGCCGTCGCAACGGCGCGAGGGCCAGGATTTCTTCGGCAACCGCCTCACCTGGATCGCCTTCGAGCAGCCGCACGACAAATTGACCATCAAGGTCTCCGCCCGCGTCGCTGTCGATGAGCTGCTGCAACCCAACGCGCTGGCGACGCCTGCTTTCGAAGCCGAGCGCGAAGCCGTGTCAGCGACGGACGACATCGGGCCGATGTCGCCGGCACATTTCCTGTTTCCCAGCCGCATGGTCTCGCTCGATCCGGAAATCCGTGATTACGCGCGGCAGAGCTTTCCGCACGGCCGCTCAATATTCGACGGCGCTATCGAACTCATGCGCCGGATCAACGCCGACATGGTCTACGACACCGGTGCGACCACCGTGACCACGACGGCGCCGATGTCTTTCGCCTTGCGCCGCGGCGTCTGCCAGGACTTCGCGCACATCATGATTTCCGGCCTGCGCGGCCTTGGCCTGCCCGCCGCCTATGTCAGCGGCTACCTGCGCACCGCGCCGCGGCAAGGATTTGCCGGCCTGGTCGGCGCCGATGCCATGCATGCCTGGGTGCTGGTCTGGTGCGGCGCCGACACCGGCTGGATCGGCCTCGACCCGACCAATGCGGTGCTCGCTTCCGACGATCACGTCACGCTGGCGATCGGCCGCGACTATAGCGACGTCGCGCCAATCGACGGCGTGATCGTGGCTTCGGGCGGCCAGCGCATCGACGTGGCGGTGAACGTGATCCCGGTGTCGTGACCGACGCCTAGAAGTCCAACTTATCGCGAATGGAATCGAGCCCGGCCTTGGCGCAGGCCTCGTCCTTGTCGCCGCCCGGCGCGCCGGCGACGCCGACACCGCCGAGCAGCGAACCGCCGGCTTCGATGACGAGGCCGCCGGCCAGCGGCGTCACTCTGGGCATGGCGGCCAGGCCGGGGCTGAGCGTGCCGTCCTTCGTCCGTTTGACGAATTCCGACGTGTCGAGCGTGAAGTTCACCGCGGTCCAGGCCTTGCCTGTCGCAATATCGTAGGCGCCGATGCCGGCATAGCGGTCGCGCAGCGCGACCAACGGCTGCGCCGAAGCGGTCGAGCACCACGACGGCGACTTGGTAGCCGTCCTTGCGGCATTGAGCGAGCGCAGCACGCGCCAGATCGAGCGCGACGTCAGGCGCCAGCGATTTGTATGTGACGATGGCGTCTTCGGCGCGGCACGGCGGCGCCACGGCAAGCGCCAGCGCCGCCGCAACGATGGGCAACAAAAACCGCTTCACGGATCGCCTCCTCACGGCCGGATATAGCTCCAGCCCTGCTCCTGCAGCTCGGTCAGGCGCACGACGCCGGCCGGCACGATCGTCGCTTCCGGAATGATCTCGACCGGATGGCCTTCCGCCTTCTCCATGCCCTTCTTGGTGTTGCCGCATGCGGAAAAGGCAACGCTCGAGGGAAATGCGCCGCTCTTCATGTGCGCGATGCGGTCCTTCACCGGCGACTTGTCGGCGCGAAACATGTTGAGGCCCGGCCCGTAGGCGACCACCTCGATCTGCGCCTGCTCGCCCTTGTCGTGGTAATATTCCATCAGGTTCGAAACATTGTTGAGCGTGAGGTTCATCACCGCCGGGTCGTTCTGATCGACCTGGAAGACGATGCGGTGCTCCTTGGCTTTTTCCGCCGCGCGGGTGGCGGGAACAAGCCCGGCGGCAACCGAGGCGGCAAGCACCAGGCGTCGCGAAATCTGTTTCATCTTACTCTCCCGGGTTCATGGGCGCACCAGCGTGTAGCCCTTCTCGGCCAATTCAAGGATGCGGCCGACGCCGACCTGCACGCGCACGGCCTTCGGATTGATGTTGACGTGCTTGCCCTCGCGCTCGAGCGTATCGACCGTGTTCATGCAGATGTCGAAACGAACGCCTTGCGAGATCAGGCTGTCGACACGCGTCCGGTTGCGGTTTTCCGCGCGCAACAGGTCGATGCCGGGGCCGAAGGCGACGACCTCGATGGCGATCTTGTCCGGGTCATAGGCCTTCAACAGATTATAGGCGACGCTGAGCACCAGTTCCTGCTTGTCTTGGCCGCGGTCGGACAGCTGCAGCACGATATGATGCTCGGCGAATGGCTTGTCGGACGATGGCGCTTGCGCAGCGGCCGGCGACAGCAGCAGTGCCGTAACGGCCAGGACTTGCAGCAAACGCACAAGCATCCAACCCTCTAACCGGAAATCCCCGGATTGTTCGCGACGCCTTTCAGCGTGACACGATTCATTTTCTTCGGCTGCGCGGTTTTCATCTCGCGCAGATATTTGGCGAACACCTCGGCGACCGGCTTGCCGGCTTGCGGATTGACCGAGGCCCAGCCGGCAACCTTGTAGCTTTGGTCCGCTTCGAGCGTCTTGCCGCTGTCGAGAGTGAGATCGGAAACGCGTTTGCCGACGCTTTCGCCGGGGGCGCAGGCGTAATCCATGCCGCCGATGCGGACCATGTCGCCGCCCTGCTGGTAGTAGGGATCGGGATTAAACAGGTTGTCGCAGATGTCTTCCATGATCGACTTGATCTGCGCGCCGGTCATGTCCTGCACATAGACTTCCGGATAGGTGATCGCCGTCTCTGACAGCACATCGCTCATGGTGATCGGCTCACCGGGCAGCATGGTGTTGCCCCAGCGGAACCCAGGCGACAGCGCCAGCTCGGCATCGAGCTCGTGGCGCAGCGCATCGCAGATAAGCTGGTCCATGGTGCCGTTGAAATTGCCGCGCCGGTAGAGCAGATCGCCGGCGACCGCGAGCTTTTCCGCAAACGCACTCATGTGCGGCTGGCTCACGCGGTCGATCAGCGCCTGCATCGCCGGGTCCGGCTTTAACACCCCGGCATAGACCGGGAGCAAATGATAACGGACATCCTTCAATGCGCCCTTGCTCAGGTCGAGATCGACAACGGCCAGAAACTTGCCGCTCGACCCGGCATTGCTCACCAGCGTCTTGCCGCCGGCGTTGGCAATCGCAACTGGCTGCGGCACGGCGTCGTGGGTGTGGCCGCCGAGAATAATGTCGATGCCGGTGACGCGGCTGGCGAGTTTCAAGTCGACGTCCATGCCGTTATGCGACAGCAGCACCACGGCATCGACTTTGTCCTTCTGCCTCAGGCTATCGACGAGCTTCTGCAAGTCCGCGTCGCGCACGCCGAAGGTCCAGTCGGGCGTGAAGCGCTTGGGGTGCGCGATCGGAACGTAAGGAAAGGCCTGGCCGACGACGCCGATGCGGAAGCCGCCGACCTCCTTGATCGTCGCCGGCTTGAAGGCGCGGCCGCTCGCGGTATCGAAGGCGGGTCTGTCGTTGAATGCCGCTTCCTCGGTGAGGAACACATTCTGCGCGAGAAACTCGCCTTTGAAGTTCTTCAGGTTCTCGCGCAGCCGCTCCTCGCCATAGGTGAATTCCCAGTGGCCGGTCATCGCCTCGATGCCGAGGAGATTTGCGGCCTCGACCATGTCCTTGCCCTGCGTGGCGTCGGCAAGCCCGCTGCCCTGCCACAGATCGCCGCCGTCGAGCAGCAGTGAGCGGCCGGCGCCGGCGTCCGAGCGCAGTCGGTCGATCAGCGTCTTCAAATGTGCGAAGCCGCCGAGCCGTCCGTAACGATGCGCGGCCTCGGCGAAGTCGAGATAGGTGAAGGCATGCGCGAGGCGGCTCTTCGGCGCGATGCCGAAGTGCTTGAGAAAAGCCTCGCCGACAAGATGCGGCGGCTTGCCTGCCATGGCGCCGATGCCGAGATTGACGCTCGGTTCACGGAAATGCACGGGGCTAAGCTGCGCATGCGTGTCGGTCATGTGCAGCAGCCGCGCATTGCCGAATTTGCCGATGTCGTAAAGCTCGTCCCCATCGGCGGCGCGCGCGAGGCCGTAGGGCACGACGCCGGACAGCGCCGCCGCCGTGACCAGCTTGAGGACTTCGCGGCGGCGCATTGTCAGGACTCCATTGAGCCCGCGTTTAAGGATCAGCGGATGACGGCCTCGGGCCAGAGCTTTTCCTGCTCCTTGGCCTGCGCGATCGAGCCGTTGGCCAAGGCCTCGGCCTGCTGCGCGTGCGCGACCGCGTCGTCGAATTTGCCGGCGTCGGCCGCCTTCTTCGCCGCGGCGATAGCCTGGCCCGCGTGGTCCACTGGTTCTTGATGTCGGCAGCCTGCTTGTTGGCGGCCTCGGCTTTCGCCAGAGCCGCCTTGAAATCGTCCGCCGAGGCGGCGAGCGCCGATGTCGCCAGCGCGCCAACCGAGAAGAGGACCGCTACACGGATCAAAGCACGCGCACGCATGCGAATTGCTCCCTTTGCTCTGGTCATGGTTCCGGTCATGGGCGCGCTCCCGGCCCGGAGATCGGCAGGCCGTTGGCCATGTACGACAGGAAATATTCGACGTCGCGGTAGTTCCTCGTGCCTCCGGCTTGAGCGGCACGCCGCGGATCTGGCTGTTGCAGGTGGTCAAGCGACGGCTGGTCGATCCCATGCTGCCCCAGTTCCGAACGGTAGATCGGCAGCGGCGTTCAGATGCCGAGCGCCGGCGCCAGCACCTCGGTGCGGATATGGTTGCCGGGGTTCTGCACGTGACAGCTTGCGCAGGACACGTTGAACTGGCCACGACGGCTATAGAAATATTCCTCGCCTTTCTTGTAAGCGGCGAGCGCGCGCGGATCGTCCGGGATCTTGATGTCAAACGGCTTGCCGCGCGAGGTAAAGGCCATATAGGCGGTCAGCGACGCCATGTCGTCTTTCAGATAGTCGAGCGGCGTTTCGCCATTGGCCTCGCGGCACTGGTTGATGGCAATGTCGAGCGTGATCACTTCGCCTGATTTGGCGTCGAACATCGGATACATCTGGCGGATGCCGATGCCCTTGTCGGGGAAGCAGTCGGCGTAGGTCTTGCCGTTCTTGAACGGCTTGGCGAACATTTCCTTGCCCTTGTCGAGCGCGAAATCGTAGGGCGGAAATTCCTCCTTCGCCTGCCACTGCTTGCGCAGGCCTTCGTCCATCGAATAGGGGCCGTTGACGAAATCGTTGAGCGGCACTTTCGGAAATCGCTCCGTGAAATACTTGCGGAACGCCTTGAAGTCCGCCTGCGGGTTGACGGCATTGTCGGCGAGCAGCGGCTGCGCCGCACCGGCGACAATCGCGACCGCGAGAAGAACCTTGCGCAACATCTTAAAATCCTCCCGTTCTCGTCGTTCCGATCAGGCGGCTCTTATTGAATCTTGGCCGTCAGCGTGTCGGATGCGCCCTTGTTGTCGACCCAACTCACTTTCAGGTCGTCGCCCTTCTTGCCGCCCTTGAAGCTGAATTTGAGATAGGGATCCTTGGACACGGCAGGCCCCCACAGCGCGGTGAACACAGTCTTGCCGCCGTGCTCGAATTGCACGACCTCGATGTGGTGCGGGGGGATCAGCGCGCCTTTGGAATCCTTGACGAAGCCGGAATCCATCGGATGCTGAATCAGCGACTGCACCTCGGTTGTCTCGCCGCTGGCGACAGCGCGTATGCGTATTGTCGAAGCCATGGTCTCAAGCCTTTCTGTTCGCTTTGCCGGATCAGCCGCCGCAGCCGCCGACGGTGACTTTGACTTCCTTGGTGGCGCTGTAGAGCTTGCCGCCCGACTCGACGACGGCGACGACCTTGCTGGTCTTGGCCATTTTGAGCCGGCTCGCCACCGCGGCTTGCGTTCCTTCCGGAATCTTGTAGGCGGCCGCGAGCGTGAACGGATTCTCCAGAACCAGGATGGCGATGCCGGTGACGCCCGGCAACGCGCTGGTGATGGCAACCGGCACCACCGCGCCGTTTTCGGCGATCTCCGGCGCGTCAAGGCTGACCTTGTCCGAAGCCTCCGCGGACTTGCCGTACAGCGCCTTGAGCGCGTCGGCTTCGCTCTTTTGCTTGAAGGCGTCCTGCGGCCATTCCTTTGGATCGGCATCGGCGAAAGCCGGGAACGGGAAGCTGCCCAAGCCCAAACCGGCGAGGCCGCCGGCAACGGCGCCCTTGAGGATCGTGCGTCGCGCGCCATCAGGCGCGTCGGGAAATTCATTCATTGCATTCGTCTCCTTGCTGGCGCGCAGCCCTGTTATTGCGCATAGAGATAATCGACGATGGTCTCGATTTCCTTGTTGGTCAGGATGAGATTTCGCCCGAAGGGCATCATCACGGTTTGCGGGTTGCGCTTGGTCTCGTCGAAAATTATTGCCGAGACCTCCTTGCGGTCGGGATAGCGGTCCTTCAAGCCGATCAGCGAAGGCCCGATATTGCCGAAGTTCTCGCAGTCCCTTGATTTCGTGGCATTGCTCGCAATGCTGAGTGATGAGCTGCTGCACCTCCGAGGGCGCGGCGCGCCGCGGCTCCAACACGCGAAAATGCCGCTGGCCAAGGTTGCCAGCACGAAAAGAGACTGTCGCAAGCGCATCGGATTTCCTCCCAACCCAGGCAAATCGCTTTCAAGCGATCCTATTTTGGTTGCATCGTATCAAGCGGCCCGGTCGTCCGCGGCGTCAGATCTTTTCCTTCCGCCGTCGACTCGATCTTGATTTTCGCCGGATCAACGCAGTTCTTCATGCACTCTTTAGCAGATGTATCGGGCCGCGGATCCTGCCAAATAAAGCTATCGTGATTTGGCATCTTGACCTTAGGCAAACTGTCACGGTCCGCAACGAAATTATTATCTACGATATTGTTCAGGTTTAGAATGTATGCGGTCATCGCATAGACTTCGTCAGCATTTAACGCGTGCGGTGACGGAAACGGCATCGCGCGATTGATGTAATCCCACAGCGTCGTGGCGAACGGCCAATAATTGCCGACCGTCGGTTCCGGCCGTTCGCCCTTCAACGAACCGCCGGCAAGCTTCGGATAACGCGTCTCTCCTTCGCCGAACGTGCCATGACAGGCGCCACATTGCGCGACATAGACTTCAGCGCCTTCGCCGACGCTTCCCTTGCCCGGCGGCAGACCCTGACCATCGGGACGCACCGCGATCGACCAGCCGTCGATCTCCGCTTTGGTCGGCGTCGTGCCGATGCCGTAGTGGCCGGCGGAATGCGGCTCGCCTGCCCAGGCACTCGCGGCAACAAGCGCGGCAGCGAGCGCCGGCAGGCTGCGCCTAAGAAAGCTGGACATCGTAGATGCTCCCGTCCGCCTTCACCTGCCAGGTCTGGATCGAATTGTTGTTGTAGATGCCGTTGACGCCGCGCACCGCGCGCAGTTCGGCGATCGTCGGCTGCACGAAACCGGTTTCGTCGACGGCGCGCGATTGCAGCAAAGCCGGCTTGCCGTCCCAGCGCCATTCATGGGTAAAGCGCGTCAGCGCCTTCGGCAGCACCGGCTCCTGCAGCCGCGCCCGTTCCCAGTTGACGCCGCCGTCATAAGAAACATCAACATGGCTGATGCGGCCCTTGCCCGACCAGGCGAAGCCGCGGATTTCGTAAACGCCGGCGCCCTTGAGCGGCTTCTCCGGGCAGGGGAACGTGATCACCGATTTTGCATAGATCAGCCAGGTGAAGCCGCGCACCTTTCCGTCGGCCGTCAGCTCGGTATATTTCGCCGTCTCCTCGCGCGTGAACCACGGCTGGTCGCCGATCTGAATGCGGCGCAGCCACTTGATGTTCACGTTGCCCTGCCAGCCGGGAACGATCAGCCGCAGCGGGAAGCCCTGCTCCGGACGCAGCGCCTCGCCGTTCTGCCCGTAGACGACGAGACAATCGTCAAGGCATTTCTCGATCGGCAGGCTGCGGTCCATGTGCGCGGCATCGGCGCCCTCGACCAGCGCCCACTTGGCTTCTTTCTTGAGGCCGACCTCTTCCAGCAACGTGGAGAGCTTGACGCCGGTCCATTCGGCGCAACTGACCATGCCATGGGTGAATTGCAGCGAGTTGAGCTGCGCCGCGCGCCATTCCATGCCGCCGTTGGCCGGGCACTCGATGAAATGGATGCGCGACACCGACGGAAAGCGCTTGATGTCGTCCATGGTCAGCAGCAGCGGCCGCTCCACCAGGCCGTGGATCATCAGCTTGTGCTGTGCCGGATCGACGGTGGCGCGGCCGCCGTGATAGCGCTCGAAGAACAAACCGTTGGCGGTGATGATGCCGGGCTGATCCTGCAGCGGCGTGAAACTCACCGACGATTCCGGCGTCGCGGTGAGCCACGGCACGTTGCGGCGGATCACATCCTTGACGAATTGCGATGGTTGCCCGTAGGGGCGATCGACGACGCCCGGACCCAGCATCTGCGACCATTCCGGGTCTTTCGGCGGGAATGCGTCGGCGGCACGCGCCCCGCGCCCGAGCAGCGCGCCGCCGGCAAGCGCCGACCCCAATGTAAGAAATCCGCGGCGCCCGATAGTGCGCGTTTCGGGCTCGCCGCTCGATCGCAGCTTGTTTATTTTCATTCTCCTTGGCCTCCACATATATAATGAACTGAATGTGTACCCCCGTCCAGAAAAAATCTCCGCCATTTAGGGGCGCCGCCTCCGGTGAGACGCGCATGTCACGCCGCACCAAACTGTTGACTTGGTTCGCGCTCGCGCCGTTGCTCGCATCGTTTCTTGCGGGCGGATTTTCGCCTGTGTCCGCGCAGGAATATCCGCCGCTCAACGAGCCGTTGAAAATCGAGCAGGTGCCGGGATCGCCGATCTACTACACGGTCGGACATCCCGGCGTGCCTTCGCAAGCGAACCAAGGCCACACATCGAACGCCGGTTATGTCGTGACCGCAAACGGCGTGTTGGTGTTCGACGCGCTGGGAACGCCGAGCCTTGGTTGGGCCCTGCTGCAAGATATCCGCAAGCGCACCAATCAGCCCGTTCGTTACAACGTGCTCAGCCACTATCACGCCGACCACATTTATGGGCTGCAGGCGTTCCGTGATCACACCGATACCGTCATCATCGCCCAGGATCGCGCCCGCGAATACAAGGAGGAAAACGAGGAGACCGCGGACGAGCGCTCCAATCAGCGGCTCGAGCAGCGGCAGCAGGCGCTGGCGCCATGGGTCGACAAGGACACGCGCGTCGTGCCGCCGGATATTACCTTCAACGACCGGATGACGCTGACGCTCGGCGACAAGCGCTTTCAAATGATTTACGCCGGGCCCGCACACTCGGCGAGCGACATGATGATGATGGTCGAACCGGACGGTGTCTTGTTTGCCGGCGACATCGTGCAGAACGGCCGCATTCCGTTCATGAACAGCGACGACGTGAACACCAAGCAGTGGCTCGCCGCACTGTCCGTCGTCGAGAAGCTCGAGCCGAAATTCATCATTCCGGGCCACGGCCGGCCATCGATGGCCGCGAAGGAAGCCATCGCCTTCACCCGCGACTACATCCAATATGTGCGCGCCGCCATGGGCGCCGCCGTGCAAGGCTGGATGGATTTCGACGTGGCCTACCGGCAGACCGACTGGTCGAAATACGAGAAACTGCCGGCATTCGCGGCCAACAACCGCGGCAACGCCTATCGCATTTATATCGAGCTGGAAGCCGGCGAGTTTAATGCCCCGAAACGTTAGTCGGGCAAAGAGCGAGGAACTCAATTCCCCGCCTAGAAGGCGTCTCTCTTTGCGTTTGCAGGTCTCGCACCCTGACTGAGAGCGAACTCGCGCAACGACTTTGCGAGCAGCTTCTCCAGTTGCTTTCCTGCCGGAAGCAGGGATTCGCCCTTGCGCGTGACGATCGCCACCAGTCGCGTGCGCTTGGGACGGGTCAGCGGTACGAACGCGAATCCATCCAGCGGATGAGGCTGCGTCAGCGTCGGGAGAATCGTGATGCCGAGATTCTGCCGCACGCAGGACAGCAGTGAAGCGCGACTGGTGATCACGAGTTCTGGAGCCGGAAGGCCAATCATGAGTCCGGCGCCAGCCAGCATTTCGGACGCATCGCTGCCGATGAGTTTTTCGCCGCGCAGCGACGCCCAGGTCGTTGTCCGCTTGCGGGCGAACGGATGCTTGGGGCTGCAGAGGACCCCGTAGGATTCGTAGGCGATTGGGGTGATATTCAGCTTTGCGTCGTCGGTAAGCAGTCCAGCGATGCCGATCGTTGCCATGCCTTCCGCGACAAGGCTGCAAATTCTACTGGAGGACTCTTCTATCGCGCGGATGCGGATTGCCGGATGTCTTTCGACAAACCCGGGGATGAGATGAGGAAGCCATTTTTCGGTCAGGAATGGTGGCGCCACGACGGAGAGCGATCCGTGTTCGCCCTGCGCGAGTTGTCTCGATTGGCTGTAGACACGGTCGTGAATCGTCAGGAGTTCCTGGAACATCGGCAGGAGTGCCTTGGCGAGAGGCGTGAACATGCCCCGATGGTCAGGTTCGAGAAGCGGGGCACCGACGACTTTCTCCAGTTCGCGGATTGCGATCGACACCGCCGCCTGCGAACGAAAGGTTGCAGCCGCTGCGCTCTTGAAGCTGCCGCCGGCTGCCGCCAGCACGAATTGCCGGACCTGCCGAATTTTGAACATGTCATCCCAGTTCAAAAAATCAAAACTATAGTTTAGATCATTTAACTTGTCGCAGCGCGAGCCTGGGCGCAAGGTCTCATGAAACGGAGTGCGGTTCGCCGAATTCGGAGCTGAAAAAGCCCGGCCGGCGGCCGCTTTCCAGACAAAAACCTAGAAACGGGGAGGAAGTTTATGCCCTTCGTCAACATTCGGATTCTCGCCGGCCATTCGCAGGCGCGCAAAGACGAGATCGCAAAGCGGGTCACCGACGCGATCAGCGAAGTCGCCCAGCTTCCGAAGGACGTGATCTGGGTCGTGTTCGAAGACGTCTCCACCGATAACTGGTTCGTTGGAACCAAGAGCGTCACCGAACTTCAGAAGAAATAGGTAATCGCGTGTCGATCGAAATCCGCGATGAGCGCATGCGTGACGTCGTCGGTTCCGACGTCGCGTTCGAGAAGCTGGTGGGCGGCTGCTTGTTCACCGAAGGGCCACTGTGGCACGCGCGCGATCGCTACCTGCTGTTCAGCGACATGCCGGGGGATCACCTGCGCAAATGGTCGCCGGCAGCCGGCGTGAGCACTTTTCGCAAGCCCTGCAACCAGACCAACGGGCTCGCATGGGATCGGCAGGGACGGCTCATTGCCTGCGAGCATTCCTCGAGCCATTTGACCCGCACGGAATCAGACGGCCGCATCACCGTGCTCGCCAGCCATTGGCAGGGCAAGGAGCTCAATAGTCCGAATGACGTTGTCGTAAGGTCCGACGGAATGATCTTCTTCACGGACCCGACTTACGGGCGCATTGAGTTCTACGGTCGTCCGCGCGAGTGCGAATTGAGTTTCCGTGGCGTCTACTGCGTCGACACGGCCGGCAAAAAATTGCAGTTGCTCGCCGACGACTTCGCGCAGCCGAATGGGTTGTGCTTCTCGGCCGATGAAAAGCGGCTTTTTGTCAACGACACAGAGAGGCAGCATGTCCGCGTCTTCGACGTGATGCCCGACGGCAGGCTGGCGAACAGCCGCGAATGGGCAAAGACGACCGGCGAAGGCGCCGGCGCGCCGGACGGCATGAAAATCGATTCGATGTCGAACCTCTACACCTGTGGTCCGGGCGGCATTCATGTGTTCACGCCGGACGCCGTCTGCCTCGGTGTCATTCGTGTGCCGGAACCCACCGCCAATTTTGCCTGGGGTGAAGACGATTTCCGCAGCCTCTTTATTGCCGCCTCGACGTCGCTTTACCGCATTCGCGTGCGGACGCCGGGCCGCCCGCAAATGTCCTAGGGAGGAGAAAAAGCCATGAAGAAAATTTTAAGGCTCGGCCTGTTGTCGCTCGTTGTTGGCGCGGCCGCGCTGCTGCCTCAAGCCGTATTGGCGGAAGACTATCCGACGCGCCCGGTTGTCTTGATCGTACCGTTTTCTCCAGGCGGTCCGGGCGACATCACCGCGCGCTACGTGGCCAAGGAATTGTCGACTGAACTCGGTCAGCCCTTCGTCATCGAAAATCGTCCCGGCGCGAACGGTGTGATCGCCGCGAAATACGTCGCAAGCAAGCCGGGCGACGGCTACACGCTGCTGCAGATCTCGAGCAGTCATACGGCGAACGAAGCGCTCTACCCCGACCGCGGATACGAGCTGATGCGCGATTTCGAGCCGATCGCTTCGCTCAATCTCACCGAGATGGTGCTGATCGCCAGGAATGACTTGCCCGCCAGTACGCTCCCCGAGCTTATCAAATACGCCAAGGCGAACCCCGGGAAACTGATTTACGCATCGTCGGGTATCGGCTCATCGTACCATTTGGCCGCCGAGCTCATGAAGACGATGGCGGGCGTGCAGATCTTGCACGTGCCGTACAAGGAAGCCGCTGCCGCGCGAACGGACTTGATCGGCGGCCATGTCGACCTGATGTTCGACGCATTGCCTGCCTCGATCGGACTTGTTCAAACCTCGAAAGTGAAGGCTCTCGCCACGACGTTCAAGTCACGCTCGTCGGCACTGCCCAATGTACCGACCGTCGCCGAAACGTTGCCGGGATATGAGGATACGCTTTTCATCGGACTTCTGGCGCCAAAGAAAACGCCGGCGGCGATTGCCGATAAGCTGCACGACGCGATCAACAAGATCCTGTCCAAGCCCGAAACCGCGGAATTCATGGGCAAGCTGGGCGGACGGCCGATGATCATGAGCAGGCCGGAATTCATCAGCTTCCTGAAAAAAGACATCGAGCAGAGCGCGCATTTGGTGAAGATCTCGGGAGCGAAGTCGAATTAATGGGAAAGGGTCAAGGAGTTCGCGAGGTCGGCTATATCGATTGCGCGGGCGGCGGTCAGGTCGTCGTCAAGAATGGCATCGCATACATCGGCAACATGAAGGCCCCCGAAGGCACAACCGTGGTCGATGTCAACGATCCGAAGCATCCCAAGATACTTTCGAATCTGGATGTCGCCGTCGGCACGCATTCTCACAAAGTGCGCGTCGAGGGCGACGTCATGGTGATCAACCAGGAGGTCAACCCCTTCCAGGAAGGCGCGCCGTCCGAATTCAAGGGCGGGCTCGCGATCTACGACGTGTCCAAGCCGGCCAAGCCGCGGCTGATAACACGGTGGGAAACCGAGGGCATGGGGGTGCATCGTTTCGATTTCGACGGGCGCTACGCCTACATCTCGCCGACCGCAAAAGGCTACGTCGGCAATATCGTGATGATTCTCGATCTCAAGGATCCGTCAAAGCCGGAGGAAGTCGGACGTTGGTGGATGCCCGGCCAGTGGACCGCGGGCGGCGAGACGCCGAGTTGGAAAGGCACCGACCGCCGCTGCCATCACCCCTTGCGTCTGGGGAACCGGCTGTACACGAGTTACTGGCACGGCGGCTTCGTCATCCTCGACATCGAAGATATGTCGAAACCGAAACTCGTATCCGCGTTCAATCCCTATCCGGCATTTCCCTGGCCGACGCATACCTGTCTGGCGCTGCCACATCCGATCCAGAATCGGCGCATCATGCTGGTCGCGAGCGAGGATGCGGGGCGCGCGCGGGATTTCTATCCGTCGTTCCTGTGGGTGTACGACATCACCGAGGAAAAGCAGCCAATTCCATTCGCCAGCTATCAGATGGAAGATGTCGATGGCACGCCGCAACCTGAATTCACTGGCGTGCACCAGCCTTCGGAAGTGGTGACGGGTACCGAGATTCCCATCGCTTGGTTCGCCTATGGACTGCGGGTTCTCGATTTCGCCAATCCGCACGCTCCCAAGGAGACGGCATGGTACCTGCCCGACCCGGCCGACGACCCGCGTGCCAAAGGGCGTGCGCAAAGCAACGACGTCACGGTGGATAGCCGCGGATTGATTTATCTTCTCGACCGCATCCACGGCTGCCATATCTTGGAGCGGGTCTGATCGATCCGCTGATGCGCCGAGCGAGCCCGTTTTCGGGCGACTGGCGGAGAGGGAGGGATTCGAACCCCCGATACGGTTACCCGTATGCCGCATTTCGAGTGCGGTGCATTCAACCGCTCTGCCACCTCTCCGGAGCCCGAAAAAGGCCCGCAAATAGCCTGCTTCGGACGGTCGCTATCTAACCAAGCAAGTCATGGCAGACAAGGGCGCGCAAGGGTATATTGCACCCTTGAGCCAGCGCCAGCGCGGACGCCGAAACAATGTCGATCGCCCTGAATTTCAAGCGTATCCGCACAGAAGCGAGCGGTGTCGCGCTGACCCTCGGGTTGGTCGGCGCGACAACCCTTGGCGTCTACGGCCTGGTCAGGGTAACCGGGATGGAGCACGGCTCGGCCGTCTACCTGATCCCGGTCGTCATCGCCGCCACCCGCTGGGGTGTCATTCCGGCGGTGGTAGCCGCGGTGTTCGGCGTCGCCGCTTCGGCATTCTTCTTCTACGCGCCGCTTTACAGCTTCCGCATCACCAATCCGCACGAGGTGGTCAATCTCACGCTGTTCATTTTTGTGGCGGTGGTGATGGGCCAGCTTGCCACCAAACTCAGCCGCCAGTTGGAGTTGGCGCGACAGCGCGAGATCGATTTGCGCGACCTTTATGCCTTCTCGCGCCGCCTGGCGACGGCCTTCGATGTCAGCGACATCCATGCTGCGATCGAAGACCACCTGTCTTCGGTCATTCAGCGCAAAGTGCTGCTGTTCGGCGGCGCCCGCGATACCACGAGCGGGGGCGGCCGGCGCGCCGGCATCGTAGTGCCCGATGCCGTGCGCACCGAAATCAATGAAATCGCCAGCGGGCGTCGCGATCCCGACGCCGGCATCACCAAGACTGCCGGCGACGGCGATGTCTGGCTGGTGCGGACCGTCTCGCCCAAGAGCACCGAATTTGGCGTCATCGCCGTCAACCTTGGGCGCGAATCGAATGAAAGCTCGAACGAATTGCGCGTCCGCGTCGACGCGGTGCTCGGCGATGCTGCGGCGACACTGGAACGGCTCGGTATCGCACACGCGATCAGCGAGGCACGCATGCGTGCGCAAACCGATCAGTTGCGCGAGGCGCTGATCGGATCCGTATCGCATGAGCTGCGCACGCCGCTTGCGTCGATCCTTGGCGCCGCCAGCGTCCTTGCCGCCGCGCCGGCGCTCGCCCATGACAAAAAGCTCAGGGCGCTCGTGCACGACGTGCGCGATGAAGCCGAGCGGCTCAACAACGATATCCAGAATCTGCTCGACGCCACCCGCATCAGCAGTGATGGAATCAATCCGCATACTGAATGGGCCGATCCGGCCGACATCATCGATTCGGCGCTCACGCGCTGCCGGCGCCGTATCGGCGAACGGCGCGTTACGCGCAATCTGCCGCGCGACCTGCCGCTGATCCACGTCGATCCGGTGCTGGTGCAGCAGGCATTGGTGCAGATCTTCGACAATGCCGTGAAATATTCGCCGGCCGCTTCGCCGATCACAGTCGCCGGCCGCGCGCGTGACGGACGCATGATCCTCAGCGTCAGCGATGCGGGTGCCGGTCTCACGCCCGCCGACCAGGAGAAGATGTGGCAGCGCTTTGCGCGCGGCGACCGCCATGCCATGACCACCAGCGGCTCCGGACTTGGACTTTGGATCGCCAATGCCTTCATTGCCGCGAACGGCGGCAAAATGACTGCGGTCAGCGACGGCCCTGGCCTCGGCACCACGCTGGCAATCGAATTGCCGGTGACCCAAGCCGCCATGCCGCAACTAGAAGGCGACGCCGATGAGTGAGCCCTCCCCAATCGTCCTCGTCGTTGACGACGAGATTCAGATCCGGCGCTTCCTGCGCGCCGGCTTCGAGCTCAACGGTTTCGTCGTGCACGAGGCCGGCACCGGCGCCGAGGCGCTCCGCTCGGCGACGCTGCGGCCGATTGATCTCGTCATCGTCGACCTCGGCCTGCCCGATATGGACGGCTCGGAAGTGGTCGAGCGCCTCCGCTCCTGGTCGAGCGTTCCGATCATCGTGCTTTCGGTGCGCGCATCCGAAGCGCAAAAAGTGCACCTGCTCGAGCTTGGCGCCGACGATTACGTGGTCAAGCCTTTCGGCATGGCTGAGTTGCTGGCGCGCGTGCGCGTGGCGCTGCGCCGGCAGATGCGCGCGGCGAGTGGCGAACCTAAAGTCACCATCGGCCCCCTGACCATCGACCTCGCCACGCGCGCGGTTCTGCTCAACGACACGCGGCTCACTCTGACGCCGAAGGAATACCGGCTGCTGCAAGTTCTCGCCCAGCACGCCGGCAACGTGGTCACCCATCAGCATCTGCTGAAGGAGGTCTGGGGCTCGATCCACGTGCACGATACCCATTACCTGCGCATCTTCGTGCGCAAGCTGCGGCAGAAGATCGAGCCGCAACCGGACAGCCCGCGCATCCTGGTCACCGAGCTCGGCGTCGGCTACCGGCTGGCGCAAGCCGGCGAGAACGAGAACGGCCATTGGGCCGGGGCCGAAACGGCCGCCAAAACCGAGCCCTGACGGGCTTTCTTGACAGGCGGCGGCCTTCCCCGCCATAAGCATGCCGAACGCGGGCCCTCGGGTCCGCGTGATTTTTCGCGAGGGTCTTAAGTCCCTCGCAACACACAACAAACCGACTGAAAGAAGCCGGTCCGGACCTCTCCGAGCACCGGGATCGAACACAAAGGGAAGAATGATGTTCGCAGTCATCAAAACCGGCGGCAAACAGTACCGCGTTGCCCCCGAGGACATTATCCGGATCGACCGCGTCAGCGGCGAGCCGGGACAGATCGTCGAGTTCGGCGAAGTGCTGGTGCTGGGCGGTGACACGCCGCAAATCGGCGTCCCGGCAATAGCCGGCGCGACGGTGGCCGGTGAGGTGCTGCAGCACACCCGCGGCGACAAGGTGATCGCCTTCAAGAAGCGCCGGCGCAAGAATTCGCGCCGCAAGCGCGGCTACCGCCACGAGTTTTCCGTAATCCGCATCACGGAAATCCTCACCGACGGCGCCAAGCCCTCGAAAGAGGCGAAAGCTCGGCCCCAGCGCGAGGCGAAGCCCAAGGCAGAAACAAAGGCCGAAGTCGGGGCGGACGCCAAGCCGGCGGAGGCCAAAACCAGGGCGAAAAAGCCGACCACGAAAAAGCCTGCCAAGGCGGCCACAAAAGGTAAGAAGAAGTGAGATGATTCCTTCACGGAATCGGTGTACACGGTAAGAGAATTCGAGAGACCAGTATGGCGCACAAGAAAGCAGGCGGATCTTCACGCAACGGCCGCGACTCGGCGGGCCGTCGGCTCGGCTTGAAGTCGACGGGCGGCGAGATCGTCGTCGCCGGCAATATTCTCGCGCGCCAGCGCGGCACCAAATGGCATGCCGGCCGCAATGTTGGTGTTGGTAAGGATCACACTTTGTTCGCGCTCGCTAACGGAAAGGTTCAGTTCGCTACCAAAGCCAAAGGCCGCACCTACGTGTCGATCGTACCGATGACGGAGGCAGCGGCCGAGTAAGACGGTAGACTCAAATCGAGGTCTGCCGGTCATTCAGTCAAACCGGCGGGGCTCATGGGCTCTGAGAGGGGGAGACGGGTGACCGGCTCCCCCTCTTCGCTTTTGAAACAGGAGCCTGAAGCCATGCTGCAAGAAATCCCGAGAGAGACATTCCGCGAAGCCAGTATCCCCGTCCTCGAGACCAAGCGGCTTGCCTTGCGCGCGCCGCGCCTCGAGGACGCTAAAACGGTCGCAGCGCTCGCCAACGATCGCCGCATCGCCGAGAACACCGCGCGCATTCCGCATCCGTACAGGCTGGCGGATGCCGAAAGTTTCATCGGCGGGGCGGGCAAGGCCGGCGAAGCAGCGTTCCTGATCACCTTGCGCAACAAAAGGGTGATCGGCGCCTGTGGCATCATGTTCCACTACGACGACATGCCGGAGCTCGGCTACTGGCTCGGCGTGCCCTATTGGAGCAAGGGCTACGCCACCGAGGCCCTGCATGCGCTGATCGACTACGCCTTCACCGACCTCAACCATGAGGCGCTGCAGGCGGGCAGCCGCGTCACCAACCCGGCATCGCGCCGGGTGCTGGAGAAGTGCGGCTTCCAGTGGACCGGCGTCGGCCTCTATCGCATCAACTCGATCAAGTCCTCGGCGCCGATCGACCGCTTCCGGCTCGAACGCGGCATCTGGTCGGCGCTCAAGGACTGGGGCCGGGCAAAGAAGGTGATGTGATGTACCAGCCTGCACACTTCCGCGAGGACCGGCTCGAGGTCCAGCATGCGCTGATCCGCGCGCACTCGCTCGGCCTGCTGATCACGGCAGGGCCGGGCGGGCTGCAGGCCAATCACGTCCCGTTCCTGGTCGATGCCGGCGGCCCGGAACGCGGCTCGCTGCGTGCCCATCTCGCGCGCGCCAATCCGCAGTTGGATGAACTGGCGGCTGTCGCCGAATGCATGGTCGTGTTTCAGGGGCCGCAAACCTACATCAGCCCCTCGCTCTACCCGACCAAGCACGAGCACGGTAAAGCCGTGCCGACTTGGAATTACATCACGGTGCATGCCTGGGGCCGGCCGCAGGTGATCGACGACACGGCCTGGCTTCGGCGCCAGGTCGATGATCTCACGTCGCACAAAGAAGGCGCGCGTCCCGCGCCGTGGCAAGTTTCCGACGCGCCCGAGCCATATGTGGCGTCGCAATTGAAAGGCATCGTCGGGATCGAGATTCCGATCGCGCGCATCGAAGGCAAATGGAAAGTCAGCCAGAACCGTCCGGCCGTCGATCAAGCCGGTATTGTCGCCGGTCTGCGCGGTGACGGCGGCGACGCGATCATGGCGGCGCTGGTCGCGGAGCGCGGCAGAAGCGCCTAGCTCGCGCGCGCCGCCTTTGCGGCGGTCTCGAACTTGGTCTGGAATTCCTCAAGTTTCGTCTGTCGTCGACAAAATCGAGCCTTGCCGTGGTCGAAGACTGGATTGGCCGAGGCCCCGGTTTATCCCCGGGAGTATTTCATGCTATTTTTGTCGGTAATAAGCGGCGGCTTCAGCCGCTCGCCTCGGATGAGGGAGGTTGTCCATGGCCTACGATCTCGACACATTCATCGCCGATTGCCGCACGACGCTTTCGCGCGATCCCGGCCCGTCCGGCCGCGAGCAGGTGCGCCAGAATCTCGAGCGGCTGCTCGGCAATGCCGAGTTCATCAAGAACTATTGCGGTGACGACGCGCCGCGCGGGCTGAAGGTTCTGTACGAGGATCCCAAGCTCGGCTTCCAGGTGCTCGCCCATATCAACGACAAGGCGCGCGTCTCGCCGCCGCACGACCACGGCGAGTCCTGGGCGATCTACGGCCAGGCCACAAAATACACCGACATGATCGAATGGGCGCGCAAGGACGACGGCAATGATCCCATGCACGCCGAGCTCAAGCCGGTCAAAAAGTACCGGCTCACGCCCGGTAAAGCGGGCATCTACCAGGACGGCGCCATCCACTCGATCGATTATCCCGACTACGCGCGCTTTATACGCGTGACCGGGACCAATCTCGACAAGATCGACCGCATCAAGATCGACTTGAAGACCGGCACCGTCGAGCAGATGTCGCCGCAGCAGGCGACATGAACCTGCACGCGGCCGCCCGAGCCTCAAAACTTCGTCCCCTCGCCCCCGCGGCCGTGAAGGCCATGCTTGGCGACGGCGCCGAGCTGGCGCTGATCGATGTGCGCGAGGAGCTGACCTTCTCGCAAAATCATCTGCTGTGGGCGCGCAACGTGCCGCTGAGCCGGCTCGAACTGCGCTTTGCCCGGCTGGTGCCGCGCAAGGCCACGCGCATCGTGTTGTGCGACGACAATGATGGCGTGGCTGCCCGCGCCGCCGAAGTCCTGGCGCGCGCCGGCTACAGCGACCTTTCCTATCTCGATGGTGGCATAGCGGCCTGGGAAACGGCCGGCTTCGTGACCTTCTCCGGCGTGCACGTGCCGAGCAAGGCCTTTGGCGAGTTCGTCGAGCATGACCGCGGCACCCCCAATATCAGCGCGCAGGAACTCGACGCGCTGATGCGCAGCGGCGCCAAGATGGTGGTGCTCGACAGCCGGCCGTTCGACGAATATTCGCGCGTCTCGATTCCCTCAGGCATCAACGTGCCGGGCGCCGAGCTGGTCTTGCGCGTGCACGATATCGCGCCCTCGCCCGATACCACCGTCGTGGTCAACTGCGCCGGCCGCACCCGCAGCATCATCGGCGCGCAGTCGCTGATCAACGCCGGCGTGCCCAACAAGGTGGTGGCGCTACGCAACGGCACCATGGGCTGGCACCTTGCCGGCCTCAGCTGCGCTACCGGCAAGGCCGACCGCGCACCAAGCGTATCGGGCACCGGCCTCGCCTGGGCTGTGTCGGCGGCAGACCAGGTCGCACGCCGCTGGGGCGTCGAAAGCATCGACCGCGGCACGCTCGAGCGCTGGCGCCAGGATGGCACGCGCACGATCTACGTGTTCGACGTCCGCGATCCGGCCGAATACAAGGCCGGCCACATGCCCGGCGCAGTTTCTGCGCCGGGCGGCCAGCTGGTGCAGGCGACCGACATCTATGCCGGAGCGCTGGGTGCGCGCATCGTCTGCTGCGACGACAAGAAAGTGCGCGCGCTGATGACCGCATCGTGGCTCAAGCAGATGGGCTGGAAAGATGTGTACGTGTTGCCGGAGGCCGGCAACGAAGCCGGCGAGGCGGACAACACTTTGCTTGGCTCGGCGCCGGCCGACGCTGCAATCGACGCCTCCAAAGTCCTCGAAGTCGACGACGTGACGGTGATCGATCTTTCAACCAGCCCACATTACCGGCGCGGCCATATTCCCGGCGCCTGGTTCGCCATCCGCGGCCGGCTCGCCCGCGCGCTGCCCAAGATCGCGCTGCGCGGCACCGTGGTCCTGACTTCGGAGGATGGCGTGCTGGCTGGCCTCGCCGTCGAGGAAGCGCGCGGCTTGACCGGGGCGCCGGTTTGCTGGCTCAAGGGCGGCAACGCGGCATGGACCGCCGCCGGCTTCCCGCTGTCGAACTCCGAGAAGATGGCGGACGAACCGCTCGACGTGTGGCTCAAGCCCTACGAACGGCCGAACGACAATGAGGCGGCGATGAACGCCTATCTGTCGTGGGAAGTCGACCTGCTGGAGCGCATCAAGCGTGACGGCACCACGCATTTCCTGCCCGCGCCCTAGCGGGCGGCGCAGTGCCCGATCGGCACCGGAACACGGAGCCCAGCAAAGAGGATGATGTAGTGGACCGCAAACTCGTCTCGTCCGGATCGGCGTTCGAGCCGAAGATCGGCTTCTCGCGCGCGGTGCGCGTCGGCCAGCACATCATGGTCTCAGGCACGGCGCCGATTGCGCCCGGCGGCGGCACCGCGGCGCCCGGTGACCCTTACGCGCAGACCATCCGCTGCCTGGAGATCATCGAGAAGGCGATCAACGATGCCGGCGGCAAGCGCGAGCATATCGTGCGCACGCGCATGTTCCTGAAAGAGATAAGCCATTGGCCGGAGGTCGGGCGCGCGCACGGCGAATTCTTCAAGGACATCCGGCCGGCTTCGACCATGATTCAGATCGTGCAGGCGATCGACCCGTCCTGGCTGGTCGAGATCGAGGCCGACGCCATCGTTCCCTAACCACGGCGGATCGGCGCAAGATCCGCATTACTGCCGCAGCGCCGCCTCAAACCTCTCGCCGAGATTCGCTGAGCTCGTCGGCGCTGATATCGCTGACCGCCCAGAGGTGGATGCCTTTCTCGCGCCTGAGCGCACGTTGAAGCCATGCAGGCTTTGCATCGACGCAACGCTCGCCACCTGGCTCGAAGCCGGCTCGCGAAAAGATTGATGACGTGAACGCGGCGGCGATAGACGATCGCGGCAACCGGCTTGGCATCGACCGTAATCGATCCCGCGCCGAGCAAAGTGAAGCCCTGCGCGGTCAGGTCCATCACCGGCGGGGACGCATCGAGCCGGCCATGAGACCAGGGCTTGACCGTATGCTGGTCGCTCGAGGCTACATCGATCAAATGCTGGCCTCGCAATGATCGAAGATGCGCCGACACGATCTCGTCGAGAATGCGCTGATCGTCATCTTTACGCGTGACCATCAGTAGCAGGCCCGAGGCGGCGAGCGCCGACAAGGTTACGCCGAGGGCGAAACCCTGATGGCGGCGCGGCGGCTTGGCCGGCCGCGTGCCGGCACCGGCAACTGCCTCGGTCGGCGAAAGATCGGCCGACGTCGCGCCCGGCAGCCACAGCGCAACGCCCGTCTCCGAGCCATGCGACGTCATGAACACAACCAGCACATCCTCTTCGCGGTCCATGACTTTCGCAACCGCGTGCACGGCGGCTGCAAAATTTTGCCGCGACGCGATCGGAGTGGAGTCACCGTATCGGATGATTGATCAGACGTTGATGTGGCCATCGAGCGACAGGATCGCGGGCAAGCGATTGCAGGCCGCCATTTAATTCCTTGACGAACACATCCTGTTCCGACCATCCGGCAAGGCGATCGCATAGACAGTCTTGCCTTTTTGCTCCGTGGCAAGTTGTGAAATATCGTCATCGAGCAGGGTCGCTTGCGCCAAATCGACCTGCGACCGATTTACCACCCGGCGCGGCGGCGCTTCATTGCTGAAACTGCCACTGCGGATGGCGCCGATGTACTCCCAATAATTCGCGGTGCGGATGTCGAAATTGCGCCCGCGGAACATGGTTCGTATGGCAACGCAGAGGCGGCGAGGATCAGCGCCAGGGATAACCCGACGGTCCGCCACAGGTTGAAGCGGCGCTCGGGCCGTACGCTGCGCAAAAGTGCAAAGATGGCGCCGCCCCACCACAGCAGATAGAGCAAGAAATAGCCCAAGATCTTGGCATAGCTCGCCCAAGAGTCGATCTTGGCGGGATCGAAGGGGACGAGCCAATGTAGGAGCAGTCCGGCCGTGCCCAACAACGACGTTGCGGCCGTCAGGAGCATCAGCGCGGAGAGAAAAGCCGCCCGCGCCCCGCGATGCACGAAAAGCGCAGCAACCGTCAGAAACACCAGCAGAAGCGCAAATTCGGCGTTGATGCCGTAGGGAACGAAGCGCACGCCCTCTCCAGCTGCGACATATTCCTGGGCACAGACACTGACCAACGCAGCTAATGTAGAGGCGATGAGGGCAGGAAGGCCCACCGAGGCGGGCCGCGGCGTGGACCTCCAAACCGCAGCGCGCAATACCATATGAAACAAGTTCAGGATGGTCCGCCCCCGTTCCTTGTGCGGTCGGTCAGAACATGCTTAGGGTAGCTCGCAACGGACTAACGCTCTATTCCCGCGATCATTGAATTCGCGCGGGTCTGTTCACCGATGGCACCAATGCTGCCGCACCCGCCATGAAATTCCTCGATGAAGCCAAGGTCTATATCGCCTCCGGCGCCGGCGGCAACGGCTGCGTCGCTTTCCGCCGCGAGAAGTTCATCGAGTTCGGCGGACCGAGCGGCGGCGATGGCGGCAACGGCGGCGATGTCATCGTCGAAGCCGTCAACGGCCTCAACACGCTGATCGACTATCGCTACCGGCAGCACTTCAAGGCACAGCGCGGCGGCAACGGCATGGGCAAGGACATGCACGGCGCCAACGGCAAGGACGTGGCGCTGAAAGTTCCGGTCGGCACGCAGGTCTATGAGGAAGACGGCGAGACGCTGCTCGCCGATCTCACGCATGTCGGCGAGCGCGTGACCATCGCCAGAGGCGGCAATGGCGGCTTCGGCAACGCCTATTTCAAGTCGTCCACCAATCGCGCGCCGCGCAAGGCCAATCCCGGCCAGCCCGGCGAAGAGCGCACCATCCGCCTTCGCCTCAAGCTGATCGCCGATGCCGGGCTCATCGGCCTGCCCAATGCCGGCAAGTCGACGTTTCTCGCAACGGTCAGCGCGGCCAAGCCGAAGATCGCCGATTATCCCTTCACCACGCTGCATCCGCAGCTCGGCGTCGTCCGCGTCGACGAACGCGAATTCGTGCTGGCCGATCTGCCCGGCCTGATCGAAGGCGCGCACGAAGGCGTCGGCCTCGGCGATCGCTTCCTCGGCCACACCGAGCGCTGCCGCGTGCTGCTGCATCTCGTCGACGGCACGGCCGAGGATCCGGGCGAGGTCTACAAGATCGTGCGCGGCGAACTGGAGGCTTACGGCAGCGGCCTCACCGACAAGCCGGAAATCGTGGCGCTGACAAAGGCCGATGCGATGACGCCGGAGGCGATCAAGACGCAAACCGCGAAACTGAAGAAGGCCTGCAAGAAGGCGCCGCTGGTCATCTCATCGGCGTCCGGCCAAGGCGTGCAGGAGGTGCTGCGCGCGCTGTTCAAGGTGATCGGCGAGGCACGCGCGCGTGGGGAGGAATCCCAAAGCAAAGAAGCGGCCTGGCAGCCGTAACCTCTCCTCTGTCATTCCGGGACGCGTGCGCAGCGCGCGGGCCCGGAATCCATAACCCCTGCTGTGGAGTATGGATTCCAGGCTCGCCGCTTCGCGGCGCCCCGGAATGACAGCGCGGGAATGCACTGCTAGAAAAAATCAATCGTTCGAGGAGGAATAAGCCGATGAAAACCCGCGCCGCGGTGGCCTGGAAGGCCGGCGAGCCGCTGACCATCGAGACCATCGACATCGAAGGCCCGAAGGCCGGCGAGGCGCTGGTCGAGATCATGGCCACCGGCATCTGCCACACCGACGCCTACACGTTGTCGGGCGCCGACCCGGAAGGCATTTTCCCGGCGATCCTCGGCCACGAGGGCGCCGGCATCGTGCGCGAGGTCGGCGCCGGCGTCACCAGCGTCAAGGCCGGCGACCACGTCATCCCGCTGTACACGCCGGAATGCCGGCAATGCAAAACCTGCCTGTCGCGCCGCTCCAATCTGTGCACCGCCATCCGCGCCACGCAAGGCAAAGGCCTGATGCCCGACGGCACCAGCCGCTTCCGTTGCGACGGCGACAACGTCTTCCACTACATGGGCTGCTCGACGTTTTCGAATTTCACCGTGCTGCCGGAAATCGCGCTGGCCAAGGTGCGCGAGGACGCGCCCTTCGACAAGATTTGCTACATCGGCTGCGGCGTCACCACCGGCGTCGGCGCCGTCATGAATACCGCGAAGGTGTGGCCCGGCGCCAATGTGGCGGTGTTCGGCCTCGGCGGCATCGGCCTCAATGTCGTGCAGGGCGCGAAGATGGTCGGCGCCGACAAGATCATCGGCATCGATCTCAATCCGGCGCGGCGCGAGATGGCCGAGAAGTTCGGCATGACGCATTTCATCAATCCCGACGAGGTCGGCCGCGACAAGGTCGTGCAGGCGGTCGTCGATCTCACCGGCGGCGGCGCCGATTTCTCCTTCGAGTGCATCGGCAATGTGAACGTGATGCGCCAGGCGCTCGAATGCTGCCACCGCGGCTGGGGCGAGAGCATCATCATCGGCGTCGCCGGCTCGGGGCAGGAAATCGCCACGCGGCCGTTCCAGCTGGTCACCGGCCGCGTCTGGCGCGGCACCGCCTTCGGCGGCGCCCGCGGCCGCACCGACGTGCCGAAAATCGTCGACTGGTACATGGACGGCAAGATCAATATCGACGATCTCATCACCCACACCATGCCGCTCGACAAGATCAACGACGCCTTCGATCTGATGCACGAGGGCAAGTCGATCAGGAGCGTGGTGATTTACTAGGCGAGCCCCCAACCCTCCCCCGTCATGCCCGGGCTTGACACGGGCATCCATGAAACGCGTCGGCAGCCGAGCGCCTTACAGGCGGCCCTCCAGCGCAGCATCGCGTCATGGATTGCCGGGTCAAGCCCGGCAATGACGAACCGCAATTGCCATTTGACTTTCGGAAAACCGTCTTGTATTTAACCTATCCGTTATTTAACTATGTGGCTATATACAAATGACCACCGACCGCCTCAGCGCCACCTTCTCCGCCCTCGCCGACCCGACACGGCGCGCGATTCTGGCCCGCCTCGCCCTCGGCGAAACCACCGTCGGCGAGCTGGCCAAGCCCTTCAAGATCAGCGGCCCCGCCGTCACCAAACACCTCAAGGTGCTGGAACAGGCGGGCCTCATCGCGCGTTCGCGCGAGGCGCAGTGGCGCCCCTGCCGGCTGGAGCCCGAGGCGCTCAAGCCAATCGATGCCTGGCTCGAGGATTACCGCCGGCTCTGGCACGAGCGGCTCGATCGCCTCGACGACTACCTGAAAACGCTGCAAGGCAAGGAGAAGAAGCGTGGCCGAAAAAAGTAGCCTCGATCTCAATCAGGATCCGCGTTCGATCATCGGCACGCGCGTATTCGATGCGCCGCGGGAATTGGTGTTCTCATGCTTCACCGATCCCAAGCATCTGGCGCAATGGTGGGGCCCCGACGGCTTCACCACCACGACCAGCGCCTTCGACTTTCGCCGCGGCGGCGTCTGGCGCTTTGTCATGCACGGGCCCGACGGCCGCGATTACCAAAACCGTGTCACCTTCGACGAGATCGTGCCGCCGGAGCGGCTGGTTTACCGTCACGGCGGCGGCGACGATGTCGAGCCGGTGCAATTCACGCAAAGGTTGACCTTCGAGGATCTCGGCAACGGCCGCACGCGCCTCATCTGGCACGGCACGTTCCCGACGGCCGAAGAGCGCGCGCGCGTCATCAAGGACTACGGCGCCGACAAGGGCCTAGCGCAGACCATGGCGCGGCTCGCCGATTATGTCGTAGCGATGGCGCGCTAGATTATGTCTCGCGCGCGTCGACCCGAATTCCGGCTAGGCCAGCGCCATCAGCGCGGCGCGCAGATCGTCCGGCGTGCCGCGCTTGATCAGTCGTTCGGTCTGCGCATGCGTTCGCTTCCAGATCGGCACCGCCTTGCGCAGCAGGGCGCGGCCCTCCACGGTGATGGCCAGCCGCCGGCTGCGCTTGTCCTCCTTGTCGACCGACACCTTCACCAGGCCGCGCCGTTCCAGCGGCTTCAAATTGGCGGTGAGCGTGGTGCGATCCATCGCCAAGAGCGCGGCGACGCTGCCCAGCGTCGGCGGTTCCGGGCGGTTGAGCGAGATCAGCAGCGAGAATTGCCCTTGCGTCAGATCGACCGGCCGCAGCGCCTCATCAAAGCGCCGCGCCAGCGCGCGCGCCGCCCGCTGCACGTGCAGGCACAGGCAGCTGTCGCGCACCAGATGGGTGACGGCGAGCGGCGGATTCATATGGGTTGACATGACGGATAATATGTTGATATCAACCTATCTGTCAAGCAACCCGCTGTGGAGAACGAAGTCATGAAAATCCAGCCCTATTTGTCTTTCGAAGGCCGCTGCGACGAGGCCATCACCTTCTACCAGAAGACCGTCGGCGCCGAGGTACAGATGCTCATGCGCTGGAAGGATGCACCCGACAAGTCGATGTGCACGCCGGAAAATGCCGAACGCGTCATGCATTCGAGCGTCCGCATCGGCGAATCGACGGTGATGATGTCGGATGGCCGCGGCACCATGCACCCCGAATTCAAGGGCGTTTCGCTGTCGCTGATCGCCAAGGATGCGCCCGAAGCGGAAAAGCTGTTCAAGGCGCTGGGCGACGGCGGCCAGGTGCAGATGCCGATCAGCAAGACCTTTTTCTCGCCGGCCTTCGGCATGGTCGCCGACAAGTTCGGCGTCAGCTGGATGATCGTGGTGATGTAACGAGGAGAGTGATGATGCCTACCGAGACCAAGATCGAGGATTTCGTGATCTCGCGCGTACTCGATGCGCCGCGCGAGCTGGCGTGGAAGGTGTTCACGCAGGTCGAGCACATGAAGCAATGGTGGGGCCCGAAAGGCTTCGCCGTCATTCACGCCAAAATGGATCTGCGTCCCGGAGGCAGCTTCCACTACGCGCTGAAGTCACCCGACGGCACCACAATGTGGGGCAAGTTCATGTTCCGCGAGATCGCGCCACCGGAGAAGCTCGCGTTCATGAGTTCCTTTTCCGACGAGACCGGCGGCGTCACGCGCCACCCGATGGCGCCGAGTTGGCCGCTGCACATGCTCACCACCTTCAGTTTCGAGGATCTCGGCGACAAGACGCGCTTCACCGTGCGCTGGGCGCCGTACAACGCGACCGAGGACGAACGGCAAGCCTTCGAGGCCGGCCGCCCGAGCATGACGCAGGGCTGGACCGGAACCATGGATCAGCTCGCGGCTTATCTGGCCAAAGCAAGGTAATCAGGAGGAAAAATGAAGCTCGCCGGCCCCATTACGCCTTGCCTCTGGTTCGACACCCGGGCCGAAGAGGCCGCCAAATTCTATTGCGGCATCTTCGCGAACTCGCGCATCAAGCACGTCGCCCGCTTTCCCGACACCGGCAAGGACATCCACGGCAAGGATGCCGGCTCGGTGATGACCGTCGCCTTCGAGATCGACGGACAGAATTTTCTCGCGCTGAACGGCGGGCCGCAGTTCAGGTTCGACGAGGCGGTCTCGTTTATCCTGAGTTGCGGGTCGCAGAAGGAGATCGACTACTTCTGGGCGAAGCTCACCGAAGGCGGCGGTCAGGAGGGCCCCTGCGGCTGGTTGAAAGACAAGTTCGGGCTGTCGTGGCAGGTGACGCCGGCGGCGCTGCCGCAGATGATGACCGACCCCGACACGAAAAAGACCGCGCGCGTGATGGATGCCTTCATGAAAATGAAGAAGCTCGATCTCGCGGCGATCGAGCACGCCTACGCCGGCAAGGCGGCGTAGGCGGAGCCCTCCCCCTCGCGCGGTCTTTGCCGCTGGTGTAGTTTTTTCATCGCCGCTGCGAAGGCGCCCCCCGAGAAAAGGTGCCGGCAGCCTGCCAGGGAGGCGACGATGAAACTGCTCTGCACCACCGCTCTAGCGCTTGCGCTGACGGCATCCGCCGCACTCGCCGCCGACTATCCGGCGCCGAAGCAGGGCGAGTGGATCGCGCACAATTTCAAATTCCATACCGGCGAGGTGATGCCGGAGCTTGCGCCTGCACTACACGACCGTCGGCGAGCCCTCCGGCCAGCCGGTGCTGGTGCTGCACGGCACCGGCGGCTCCGCCGCAAGCATGCTGTCGCCCGCCTTTGCCGGCGAGCTGTTCGGCCCAGGCGCGCCGCTCGACGCCGCGAAATATTACATCATCATCCCCGACGCGATCGGCGCCGGACAATCGACGAAGCCGTCGGACGGCCTGCGCGCCAAGTTCCCCAAATACAATTATGACGACATGGTCGAAGCCCAGCATCTGCTGCTCAAGGAGGGCCTGCATGTCAAACATCTGCGCCTGGTGATCGGCAATTCGATGGGCGGCATGCAGGCCTGGATGTGGGGCGAGAAATATCCCGACGAGATGGACGCGCTGGTGCCGATGGCCTCGCAGCCGACGGCGATGGCCAGCCGCAACTGGATGCTGCGGCGCATGCTGCTGGAGACCATCCGCAACGACCCCGAATACAAGGACGGCAATTACACGACGCAGCCGCACTTCCTGCGCATCGCCAACGTGTTCTTCGGCATCGCCACCGCCGGCGGCACGCTTGCCTGGCAGAAGCAGGCGCCGACGCAACGCCGCCGCCGACAAGATCGTCGACGCGCGCCTCGCCGCGCCGCCGCCGAAGGACGCCAATGATTTCCTCTGGCAGTGGCAATCCTCAGCCGATTACGACGCGGCGCCCGGGCTCGAGCGCATCAGCGCGGTCGTGCTGGCGATTAACTCCGCCGACGACGAGCGCAATCCGCCGGAAACCGGCATCGAGGAACAGGCGATGAAGCGGGTAAAGAACGGGCACATTTATCTCATCCCGGCGAGCACCGAGACGCGCGGCCACATCACCACCGGCATGGCCAAGTTCTACAAGCAGCCGCTTGGTGACCTGCTGGCGAGCGCGCCGCAACGCGGGATGTAGGACCAGCCCGGCTCTATTTGCTGCACAGCCGCCGCGGGCCTTCGTTCGGCTGATAGGTGCAGTCGGCGGCGCTGAACGAGATATAGGCGCGCTCGCAGGCGCTGACATTGCACTTTGCGCTTACGCCTGGGCCCGCATCGGCATGCGCGTTGAGCGCCGCTTCCGCCGCCGCCTGATCGCTGACCACGCCTTTGCCGCACAGCCGGCGCGGCCCGTTGTCCGGCTGGTAGGTGCAGTCCGCCGCGCGGAAGCTGTGATAGGCGGCGGCGCAGACGGTCACGTCGCATTTGTCCGAGGCGGCCTCGGCCGCCGGCTTTGCCGCCGTCGCGGTCAGGTTAGCCGGCGCCGGTTCGCTGGCGCGCGCGTCGGTCGCGGACTTCGCCTGTTGCGCCGCGGCTTCGGGCGCCGGGCTCGCCGATGGCAACTTGGCGTATTCGACCTTGTGTACCGGCTCGACGAACACGTCCATCTCCAGCATCACGCCGAAGACGGTGACCACCGCAACCATAAGATAAACAAAAAACGCCATCGCGTGGCCCCGAATATTAATAGCCCCGCACCCTCAACACCGGCCCGCACGCGTGAGTTCCCGCGCTTCGGCGCCGCAAATCGCCACCCGGCTGCAAGCTCCACGGCATCATGCTACAAAAAGCATGCCACATTCAACCCGCCGCGCCGAGCCATGCCCGCAATTCTCCTCACCCACATACCGGACATGCTGAAGAATTATTACGGCGAGCGCGCGCTCGCGGCGTTACGCGCACTCGGCGAGGTCAGGCTCAATACCTCCGCCAAGGTGCTCGATGCTCCCGCGTTGGCACAGGCGGCGCGCGGCTGCGCCATCGTCGTCTCCGACCGGCAGACGCCCGGCCCTGCCGAATTCTTCGCCGCCGCGCCGGACGAACTCGTCGCCTTCCTGCGCGTCGCGGTCGACATCCGCAACATCGATGTTGCCGCAGCGAGCGCGAAAGGCATTCTGGTCACGCATGCAACGCCCGGCTTCACCGCCTCGGTTGCGGAAATGGCGATCGGCTTCATGGTCGATTGCGGGCGCTACGTCAGCGAAGCGGCGGCGATATACCACGCAGGCCGCGAGCCGGACGCGCGCATGGGCCGCCAGCTCAAAGGCTCGAGCGTCGGCATCATCGGCTACGGCGTGATCGGGGAATATCTGGCGCCGCTCTGCGTCGCGCTGGGCATGACGGTCTATGTCGCCGACCCGTTCAAGACAAGTCTCCGCGCCCGGCGTGAGGCAGGTCGAATTCACGTCGCTTCTGGAACAATCCGATTTCGTCATCTGCCTCGCCGTCGCCAACGAGCGGACCGAGAACCTGATGAACGCCGCCGCCTTCGCACGGATGAAGCCGTCGGCCTATTTCATCAACCTCTCCCGCGGCAATCTGGTGGACGAAGCGGCGCTTGCCGCTGCGCTCGATGCCAAGCGCATCGCCGGCGCGGCCATGGATGTCGGCCGCGCCCAGGACCAGAAGCCGTCGCTGGCGCTCGCCCGCCGCGCCGACGTCATCGCCACCCCGCACATCGCCGGCCTCACCCCCGACGCCGCCGAGCACCAGGCCTTCGATACGGTCAATCAGGTGAAGGACCTGCTGGCGGGGCGCATGCCCGCCGGCGCCGCCAATGCCGAGGCCGCGCACCGGCTAAGCCGATACAAACGCAGCTAAAAGTTTCTGCCCTTAATTCTGCCGCAAGTGTTTCAAAAAACTGTCGCCTTCGACGCGCAGCGATAAAGGAATCCTAAGGGGCCCCGTTCTCCCATCGTCACCATCGCCGCCGCGGCCCCCGCGGCGGCCGAACCGTTCGAGGACTGAATCCGGATGCGGCATCTTCTTGTGCCCGCCTGCCTCTGTCTGATGACGCTGCCGGGCCCGACCGGCAAGGAACTGCGGCTGCCGCTCGACGGCTTCGCCACGGTCACGGCGGCGACCAAGAAACTGTTCACTGAGACCGCCGCGCCGGAAACGACCAAAGACCTCGACACCATCACCGCGGCGATCGACGCAAGCGCGGGCGACAAATCGCAAGGCGACGACGACACGCGCCATAAAATTTCTCGCACCGCTTTCGAGCCGGGTGACGTGCTCGACAGTGACGACAGCATCGTGCCCTTCCCGCCGCCGTTGCCGCCGGTGCGCAAGCCGGTGGTCGAGCGTTCGCGCGCGGAGATCTGCGAGACTCTGACGAAGGAGGCGCAGGCGAACGATGTGCCGGCGCCGTTCTTCATCAATCTGCTGTTTCAGGAAAGCGGCTTCCAGGCCGGCATAGTGAGTGATGCCGGCGCTGAAGGTATCGCGCAATTCATGCCGGAAACGTCCGCCGACGTCGGTCTCGAAAATCCGTACGATCCGCTGCAGGCGATTCCTGCGGCGGCGCGGCTGTTGCGCAGTCTCGCGCGCGAGTTCGGCAATCTCGGGCTTGCCGCCGCTGCCTACAATGCGGGACCCAGGCGCATCCAGGATTGGCTCGCCAACAAGGGCAAGCTGCCGCAGGAGACGCAAGGCTATGTAAAGACGATTACCGGCCGCGCCCCGGAAACCTTCACCGCGGCGGCGAAAGGCAGCCCGGCGATGAAGCTGCCGCGCCACGCGCCCTGCCAGGAGGCGGCCGGGCTGCTTGCCTGGGACGGCCCCGAGCATATCCCGCTGCCGCCAGTGCATGAGACAAAGAAAGACGCGGCGCAGCTTGCCGGCATGGCGCTGGAGGGCAAGCGCAACGGTGAGAAGGTTGCAGAGAAAGCGGAGGCGAAAGCGCCAACTCACGCCGCCTCGGAGATGACGGCGAAGGACGCTGCGGAGAAGAAAACAGAAGCGAAAAAAGAAGCAAAGGACACGGCGAAAAAGCCGGAGCACGCCGCCACCAAGACCGCGGCCGCCAAGACCGCTGCCGCCAAGAAAGAGCCCGCCAAGACTATCGTCGCCGAGGCCAAATCGCCGGCCAAGCCGGCGGAGGCAGCGAAATCATCGGAGAAGAAGTCCGCCGCCCACGAGGCCAAACCCGTCACGGCGCAAGTCGCCGCCGCGCGGCACAAGCACGCGCATAAGAGCGAGAAGGTGGCGCAGAATTAGCGGTATCGCCCTACCCATGACGAGACATTAAGTCTCATGCTACACCCCCGGCGCCAAACACCCCCGCCGGGACCATGTCGAAAACGCCGTCGCTCACCGCTTTCCGCCGCATCGTCGTCAAGGTCGGCTCCTCGCTGCTGGTCGATGCCGCGGCGGGCGGCCTGAAGCACGAGTGGCTCACTTCGCTTGCCGCCGACATCGCCACCCTGCACAAGGAAAAGCATGTGACCGGGGCGGCTGAAGGCGGCGCCCGGTTACGCGACCTCCTCGTCGTCTCCTCCGGCGCCATCGCGCTCGGCCGCGCCGTGCTCAAGCTCGGCGCCCGCGCGCTGCGGCTCGAAGAGGCGCAGGCCGCCGCCGCCGTCGGGCAGATCGCGCTGGCGCGCGCCTGGTCGGAATCCCTGGGCGCGCACGGCATCACCGCCGGCCAGGTGCTGCTCACGCTCGGCGACACCGAAGAGCGCCGCCGCTATCTCAACGCGCGCGAGACCATCGACAAGCTGCTCGAATGGAAGAGCGTGCCGGTGATCAACGAGAACGACACCGTGGCGACGAGCGAAATCCGCTACGGCGACAACGACCGCCTCGCCGCCCGCGTCGCCACCATGACCAGCGCCGATCTCCTGGTGCTGCTCTCCGATATCGACGGGCTCTACGACCGGCCGCCGGCGCGAGCCGGCGCCAGGCGGGTGCCGGTCGTCGCGCGCATCACCCCGGAGATCGAGGCGATGGCCGGCGCCTCCGGTTCGGAGCTGTCGCGCGGCGGCATGGTGACCAAGATCGAGGCCGGCAAGATCGCGACCTCCGCCGGCACGCATATGGTGATCGCCTCGGGGCGCGTCGCGCATCCGCTTGACGCGATCGCCAAAGGCGCCGCCTGCACCTGGTTCCTCACCCCGGCCAATCCGGTGACGGCGCGGAAGAAATGGATCGCCGGCTCGCTGGAGCCGCGCGGCGCCATTGTCATCGACGCCGGCGCGGTGCGCGCGCTGCGCTCCGGCAAGAGCCTGTTGCCGGCGGGCGTCACCAGGATCGACGGTGCCTTCGGCCGTGGCGATGCCGTCGTGCTGCGCGGGCCGGACGGCGCCGAGATCGGCCGCGGGCTCATCGCCTACGACGCCGACGACGCCGAGCGCATCAAGGGCAAGTCGTCGGCCGACGTGCAGGCGATCCTCGGTTTCACCGGGCGCACCGAGATGATCCACCGTGACGACCTCGTCCTCGGCGGCGACTAGGCCGCGCGCGTTGCTCGTCCGGTTGCGGCGGCCTTATTCCGGCTTGTCGTGCTTGTTCCGGCCCTTGTTCGCTTCTTTCGGCGCCTCGCAGGTCGTCGGGTGCGCTGCCCAGTTCATAGATTGCTGTCGGCCATTGGCCGAGCGGCAACGCCAGACCTGGGCCGCTCTAAGCCATTGGCCCAGAACTGTAACTAGTGACGGCGCGGGCGCGGCCGGCGGCGGCGGCTCGGCGCCGGTTGCGGCGCCGCGCGCGATGGCAACGCCATGCAGGTCCCGTCCGGGAATTCGAGATAGCGGCTGTAGACCTGCACCTGGCCTTCGCCGCCGCGCGGGCCTTCGATAACCAGCTTGGTGCCAATGGGAAAACGGCTCGGCAAGCGACTGGAACGGTACGCCATAACAACACCCTCCTTTGAGGTCGCCCGACACTGACTCGACAATGTGTAGGTCAATTGACCGGTTCCCGATGGCCGCCGGTTATCCACATAATCCCCGGAAACCACCGACCTCGCCGGATGCCGTCCGACGTGGTAGGAACCACCTCTAACCTGGGGTTCTGACGGGGTTTTCCGCCCATGAGCGCGCCGCTCAAAAGCATCGAAGGCACCGGCGATATCGCCGCCGCCATGGCGGAAATCGGCCGCGCTGGCCGTGCCGCCGCCCGTATTGTGGCGCTCGCCTCGGCGGCGCAAAAAGACCAGGCGCTGGAAGCCATGGCCGGCGCCGTCCGCGCGCAATCGGCCCGGATTCTCGCCGCCAATGCCGAGGATACCGCCGAGGCCCGCGCTTCCGGCATGACCGCTGCCTTCCTCGACCGCCTCACCCTCAACGCCGCCCGCGTGGAAGCCATGGCTGCGGCGATCGACGCCGTGCGCGCGCTGAAGGACCCGGTCGGCACCGTCACCGAATCGTGGAAACGGCCGAACGGCATGACCATCGAGCGCGTGCGCGTGCCGCTCGGGGTCATCGGCATCATCTATGAGAGCCGGCCGAATGTGACGGCCGACGCCGGCGCGCTGTGCCTGAAATCCGGCAATGCCGCGATCCTGCGCGGCGGCTCCGACAGCCTGCGCACCAGCCGCGCCATCGTCGCCGCGCTCGGCCAAGGCCTGCGCGAAGCCGGCCTGCCCGAGGCGGCCATCCAGCTGGTGCCGACGCGCGACCGAGCCGCGGTCGGGCAGATGCTCTCAGGGCTCGACGGCAATATCGATGTCATCGTGCCGCGCGGCGGCAAGGGCCTTGTTGGCCGCGTGCAAGCCGAGGCGCGGGTTCCGGTGTTCGCGCATCTCGAAGGCGTCTGCCACGTCTATGTCGACAAGGCGGCCAATCTCGACATGGCGAAGAAGATCGTGCTCAACGCCAAGATGCGCCGCACCGGCGTCTGCGGCGCCGCGGAGACGCTGCTGGTCGACCGCGCCGCGGCAGCAAACGATCTTAAGCCGCTGATCGAAATGCTCATCGCGGCCGGCTGCGAAGTGCGCGGCGACAAGGCCGTGCAGGACGTGGACAAGCGCGTGAAGCCGGCGACCGAAGAGGATTGGGGCAGCGAATATCTCGACGCCATCATCGCCGCCAAGGTCGTCGACGGTATCGACGCGGCCATCGCCCATATCGAGCGCTACGGCTCGCACCACACCGACGCCATCGTCACCGACGATGCGGCCGCGGCGGACAAGTTCCTGCGCGAGGTCGATTCGGCGATCGTGCTGCACAACGCCTCGACCCAGTTCGCCGACGGCGGCGAGTTCGGCTTCGGCGCCGAGATCGGCATCGCCACCGGCCGCCTGCACGCGCGCGGGCCGGTCGGCGTCGAGCAGCTCACGACCTTCAAATACCGCGTCCTTGGAAGCGGTCAGATCCGCCCGTGAAAAGCAAAAGACCCGCGTTCCCCGAGCGCGTTCTTCCTCCCCACGCGCCCGGCATGAGGATCGGCTTGTTCGGCGGAACTTTCGATCCGCCGCACGAGGCCCATCTCGCCGCCAGCCTGCTCGCCTTGAAGCGGCTCAAGCTCGACCGGGTGTGGTGGCTGGTCACGCCAGGCAATCCGCTGAAAAATACCAGCGGGCTCGGGCCTTTGAAGGCGCGCATCGCCGCCGCCCGCGCCCTCACCCATCATCCGCGCATCGATGTGACCGGTCTCGAAGCTGTCATTAAGACCCGGTATACCTACGACACGATAAAGTGGCTCGTCGCCCGGTGCCCCGGGGTTCACTTCGTCTGGATCATGGGCGCCGACAATTTGCGGAGTTTTCACCGCTGGCAGAAGTGGCGCGGAATAGCAAAGCTGGTCCCCTTCGCGGTGGTCGACCGCCTCGGGCCAAGCCTTTATGCCGCCGCGAGCCCGGCGGGACAGGCCTTGGGCCGCAGCCGCATTGCCGAAGTCGACGCCGCCTCTCTACCTTTCCGCACGCCGCCAGCCTGGGTCTTCATCCACGGGCTCAAATCGCCTTTGTCGTCGACGGCGTTGCGCGCCATCCGGCGGCTCAGCGGAACAACCGGCAGCGAGACGCGTTCCAGCAAACCGGCTGCGGAAAAGAAAAAAGCGAAAAGCGCGAAGAAGCCCAAGCAGGCGCGCAAACAGCGCCGAACAGCAAAGAACAAGCGGAAAAAAGCCAAGAACAGGCGCAAGAGTGGAAAAAAGCGGACATAGTCTTTATCTTGAGGAAGAACCCCGGGTGAGCCGGGGCGGGTGCAACGAACGGAAAGGATAAAACCCTCTGATTACACCTGCACTCTCTCGGGCGTCGTCGCGTCGCATGCCCGAACCCGTCTCCCGGCGCGCTGACGCCGATGAGACGCTCCGCCTTGTCCTCGCGTGTCTGGAAGACGCCAAAGCCGAGGACAGCGTCACCATCGATCTTTCCGGCAAATCCTCGATCGGCGATTACATGGTCGTGACCTCCGGCAGGTCGCAGCGCCATGTCGGCGCCGTCGCCGACCGCGTGGTCAAGGACTTGCACAAGGCCGGCGCGCGCGGCGTGCGCGTCGAAGGCATGCGGCAGGCCGACTGGGTGCTGATCGACGCCGGCGACGTCATCGTCCACGTCTTCCGCCCGGAAGTGCGCGACTTCTACAATCTGGAAAAGATGTGGTCGGCGCGAAAGACCTGATGCGCGCAGGCGCGTAGCTGTCGTCGAATCGATTAAGGCGTTATGGGTGGCGTCCGAGGGGCCATCGCGGCCGGCGCGCACGTGCCGGCAAGGCGTCCCCGCTTAACCCGCATATGAATTGACGCCCGGCCCGATGCTTTCATCCCTCACCGCGCTGCTTGCGTTTACGCTTTGCTGTTACGGCTGGGGGCGGGCCGCCCATGCGATTTTCTACCCAGACCGGGCCCCGCTGCACATTTTCAGCGTCGGGTTAGGTCTTGTCGTTCTGTCTTTTTTCGGCGGCATTCTCAATGCCGCCAGCCTCGCAGTGCCATTGTCGCTCGCCGTTTGCACCCTTTGTGGAATTGGCCTTGCGCTCGCTTTTCTTGTTCACACCGGCAAGACGATCGAATGGCGTCTCCTTTTCTCGCGCGCGACGATTCCGTCGTGGCTGTGCGCGCTGACTGTTGTCGGCCTCGGCATCTTCCTGGTGCACGAACTGCTGCCGAGCCAGGTCTTTGACTACGCCGACGATTTTTTCAGCTATCTGGTTCGCCCGGTGCGCATGGCAGCGACCGGAACCATTGGCGGCAGTCCGTTTGAGCTCCTGGGACTGAGCGACTTGGGCCCGCAGTCATTCCTGCAAGCCGTCTTGCAGAACTGGCTGCCGCTGGACGACGCCTACGCGTTCGACACAATTTTTTGTTTCCTGCTCGGCATCTGTCTATTGGCCGAGCAGGGACGCATCCAAGCCGTCCCCACCGCGTTGATTGCGCTTGCGATCGTGGTCTATGTCGCGATCAATCCGCAAATCGTCAACATTTCCTCGGTCTATTCGACGAGCGCTCTCATCCTCGCGCTGTTGATCGCCACCGCGATTCTTCTCGATGGCTGGGAACGGCAAGCGCCGGCATCGCGGCTCGTGATCTATTCGATCCCTGTCGGCGCAATAGCTGCAACGTCTGTCGCAATTAAAACGACGACTGCGCTTTTCGTCCTGCCCTTTTGCGGAATTGTTCTTGGCTGGCTGTTGCTCAAGCAGTTCCGCGTCGCTGCCATGCTGGCAATTGCCGGCGTTGCCGGCGGAGCGGCCAGCGTTCTCGGGTGGCTGCTCACGCACCTCGACAAAATGAATACTTCGTTCTGGAGCTCGTCAGACCGCTTCATTCTTGATGCACGGCTGACGATCTGGCCGAGCATCCTCGAAGCATTCCGTGACCGCCCAACATTATACGGGGGCACGCGCGCCATCTATTTTATCGGCGTTGCAGCCCTGGTGACGGCTTTCGCCGTAAACCTGTTCAGATTTTCCCGACAGCCGCGCGAATTAATTCGCCTGTTGAATATCGCCGCCATGAGCGGCGGCGTTGTTTCATATGTTGGTCTTGCCGCGTTTTTTAATAATGAGGCGGCGCTTCGCTATTCAGTGCCGTTTCTCATCGCTCTCGTTCCGTACACGTTGTTCACCTGCCTGCCCGCGACGCCCCACGAAAAGCGGAGTTTTGCAACGCTCGTCCAAAGCAGGCCCACGTTCTGGATCATCGGAATTCAAGTCATTGTCGTGATCGCTTTTCTCGGAGCGGATGAGGTCAGGCTGAGCCGAATCGTCAATCAGCACACCGTCGTTTCCATTCCGATCAGCGAACAAAATCGCGCCTATCAAGCACGCATGTTGTCGGAAGAAAATCGTGCGTACCTGCGAACCGTGCAGTCGATGGTGCCGGCGGGCGCCACGATCTGGGCCTGGGTCGATGCGCCGTTCAGGCTCGATTATGCGCGCAACCGCGTCTGGAACTATCACATGGACTGGGCGGTCGCACCTTGGCGCCTGAAGGCAAGGACCGCCGAAGAGTTGCGTCGCGAACTGAAGAGCCGGGGCGTCCAGTATATCCTCTGGCAATACCGCTCGGGCTTTATTCCGAACGTGCCAACAATGGAAAGCTATCTGCAAGCGATTCAATGGCCCGAATACCAGGTCATCCTTCGCAGCGCGATCGAATTGTCCCTCTCCCTTGGCGCGCTGGCGACGCCATCCAGCATCGTGTGGAAAGACGACTCCATGGAAATCGTGGCGCTGGCCCCGCGATGATGCTTCGGCACTTGCGTTTGGTTCGCCGAAACGCAGGTCTTTCACGAATGATCGCTGGGCGCGATTGAGGATGGCGGGTTGCGCCTCTAGCGAATGCCGGCGCGCAAGAAGCTCTGGATGAAGGCGCGCTGGAATACCAGGAACGCGATCATCAACGGCGCCGTCGACATCAGCGCCGCGGCGCAGATGACCGACCAGTCAATCCCCTGATCGACCGAGGCGAAGACCTGCAGGCCGACCGTCAGTGGGCGGGTCTCCACCGAATTGGTGATGATCAACGGCCACAAGAAGTTGTTCCAGTGATAGCTCACGGAGACGAGGCCGTAGGCGACGTAGACCGGCCGCGCCAGCGGCAGATAGACCCGCCAGATCGTTTGCAGCGTGTTGGCGCCTTCCATGCGCGCGGCGTCATCGAGTTCCTTCGGGATCGTCTTGAAAGTCTGGCGCAGCAGGAAGATGCCGAACGCCGAAGCGACATAGGGCAGGCCGACCCCGGTCAGCGTGTCGATCAAGCCGAGCGTCTGCAGCGTGCGGTAGTTTTCCAGGATCAGCACGTCCGGCGTCACCATCAGCTGGATGAGGATCAGCGCGAACAGGACATCGCCGCCGAAGAACTTCCAGCGCGCCAGCCCGAAGGCGGCAAGCGTGCAGATCACGAACTGCGCCGCCATGATGCCGAGCACCAGCAGAACCGTATTGATAAAGTACCGCGCGAACGGCGCCGCGGTCCAGGCGCGCTCGAAGTTCTGCAAGGTGAGCGGCGACAGTGGATTAAAATGCGTGGCATAGGCCGCCGGATGAAACGCCGCCCACAGCGCGTAGAGGAGCGGCAGCGCCCATAGCAGCCCGAACAGCCAGGCGGCAGCCGTTCCAATAAGTCGCGAGGGGCGGTTCGGCATTTTCGCGGCCCTCACCGGTAGTGGATCTTGCGATCGAGCAGAAAGAACTGCGCGAGCGCGACGGTCGCGAGCGCGAGCAGCAACACCGTCGACAAGGTCGCGGCGTAGCCGGAGTCCCAGAAGCTGAAGGCGACCTGATAGATATAAAAGAGCAGCAACGACGTTGCATTGTTCGGGCCACCGCCGGTCATGGCGATCACCTGGTCGACGACGCGGAACGCATTGATGAGCGCGTTGACCGCGACGAACAAGGCCGTCGGCAGCACCAGCGGCCAGGTGATGCGGTAGAAAACCTGCCAACGGCTCGCATTCTCCAGCCGCGCCGCCTCATAAAGATCCGGCGGCACCTGCTGCAACGCCGCCAGAAAGAAAATCATGAAGAAGCCGGCTTCCTTCCAGATCGTCACCACCATCAGCGCAGGCAAAGCAGTCGCCGTGCTGCCGAGAAAGTTGATGCCGCCGAAACCGAAGGCGCGGATGATCTGGTTCAGCAGACCGTAGTCGGGCGTATAGAAGAACAGCCAGATATTGGCGGCGGCGACCATCGGCAGGATGGTCGGCGTGAAGAATGCAAGCCGCAGCGCGGCCCGCCCCGTGATGCGGCTGTTGACGAGAAGCGCCATCCCCAGCGCGAGGCCGATCGCGAGCGGCACGGTGATCAGCGCATAGAGCAGATTGTTGTTGAACGCCTGCCAAAAGATCGGGTCGGCGAGCATCGACTGGTATTGATCGAAGCCGATAAAGACGGACGGCCGCTTGCCGTGCGGCGTCGAATAGAGGCTGTCGATAATCGTGGCAACCGCAGGGACGTGAGTAAAGGTCGCGAGCAGGACGATGGCCGGCAGCGCCAACAGCCAGCCCTGAATATGCACACTGATGCCTGCCCTGCGCATGCCCCTCGTCACGACGTGGCCGGCCGGGAGCGCGCCGCGCGCCCCGCCGGCCCGTCTTGTCAGTGTTTATAGCTCGCGAGCAGACGCGTGGCTTCAGCCTGCGCCTGATCGAGTGCGGCCTTTGCCGGCTTCGCCCCGGTCAGGATCGCCTGCAGAGCGTCGTTGAGCGCCTGGGTGACGCGCTGATTGTCGTGGGTCGACAGTTCGGCCACGGCTTCCTTGAGTTGGTCGCGGGCAACGATCGCGGGCGGGAATTCGGCCGCGTATTTCTTCATCGCGTCGGTTTGCCATGCGTCAGGCCGCGTCGCGATATAACCGGTGGCGATGCCCCAGTCCGCCGCCTTGTCCGGGCTGGTAAGGAAGCGGGCGAATTGCAGCGCCGCCGCAACTTTGGCCTTATCATTGTTCTTGAAGATGTAGACATTGCCGCCGCCGGTCGGCGAGCCGCCGCGTGCCTTTGACGGCATCGGCGCGACGCCGAACGCGAACTTGGCGTTCATGCGCACATTGGTCAGGTTGCCGGTGGTGGTCCACATGATCGCCGTCTTGCCCTCGAAGAAGTCCTTCGGGGTTGTGCCCCAATTGATGATGCCCTTCGGCATCACGTCGTATTTCTGGCCGAGGTCGGCAAAGAACTGCGCCGCCTCGATGACTTTCGGATCGTTGTAGGCAACCTTGGTGCCGTCCTGATTGGCAAGAATGGCGCCATTCTGGGTGGTGAGCGCCTGAAACAACCAATAGGGGAAGCCGGACGACGGAATTTCCACGCCCCATTGCGTGACCTGGCCCGACGCATCCTTCTTGGTCAGCTTCTTGCCGAACGCGACCATCTCATCCCAGGTCGCCGGCGCCTTCTCCGGATCGAGTCCGGCGTTCTTGAACGCTTCCTTGTTCCAGTATTGCACGATGGTCGAGCGCTGGAACGGAATGCCCCAAGTGTGGCCGCCGGCCTGGCTGTTTTCCATGAAGGCCGGATAGAAAGCCTTGATCCAGGCCTTGTCGCTTTCCGACGTGGCGAGCGCGTCATACGGCTCGATGAGGTCGTCGTCGATCAGCGAGAACATGTCGGTCGAGAGCAGCACCGCGACATCCGGCGCATTGCCGGCCTTGGCCGCGGTCATCGCCTTGACGATCGAGTCCTGATAGCTGCCGGTGTAGACCGGCTTCACCGTGATGTCCGGATGCAGCTTGCTGAATTCAGCCGCATAGCCATCGACAATCTTGGTGATCGGTCCGCCGACGGCGATCGGATAATAGAATGTGATATCGGTCGCCGCAGCCGGCGTCCCGTTCAAAGCCATGGCCGCCAAAGTCGCGGCAATTGCGGTTCGGGCAACGGTATTCATTTGCAACCCCCTTCTCTCAGTTTGCGTAACGTCGTCGCGATGGCGATCGGGCGCCGGTATCAATGGCGATACGTTCTCCGCTCGCGGTGTCGAAGACGTGCGCGGCGGCGGCGTCCCAGGTAAGACCGACCGCGGCGCCGACCGGCGGCAGCACTGGCGCCCCGGGTGCGGGCCACGATCGTCCGCTCGCCGACCGCACAGGTGACGAGCGCCTCGGCACCGAGATATTCGATGGCCATTACAGCGGCATGAAACCGGCCGGGAGCGGCGCTTTTTTCCACCGTTACGTCTTCCGGCCGCAGCCCGAGCGTAAGGCCACGCCCGGACGCATCAAACAATACCGGGCCGTGCGTGCCGGCGATCACGGCGCCGCCCGGGCCGTCATCGAGTTCGAGGAAGCTCATGGGAGCGCCGCCGATGAAGCGGGCCGCGAACAAGGTCGCCGGACGTTCATAGAGGTCGGACGGCTTGCCATTCTGCTCGATGCGGCCGGCCCGCATGAGGATGACGCGATCAGCCATGCTCATGGCCTCGGTCTGGTCGTGCGTCACATAGATCATGGTGACGCCGAGCCGCTGCTGCAGGGCGCGGATTTCGCGGCGCAGATCCTGGCGCAGCTGGGCGTCGAGATTGGACAGCGGTTCGTCGAGCAGGCAGACCGGCGCCTCGGCGATCAAGGCGCGGCCCAAGGCCACGCGTTGCTGCTGGCCGCCCGACAGTTGCCCCGGCTTGCGCTGCAGCAGCGCCTTCAGCCCCAAAAGTTCGGCGACCTTGTCGAGCCGGCGCGTGGTTTCAGCCCTTGGCGTGCCGCGCACCGACAGGCCGAACGTGATGTTGTCGGCGACCGACAGGTGCGGGAACAAGGCGTAGGACTGAAACACCATGGCCACGCCGCGCGCCGAGCCGGTGAGGCCCGCGACATCGCGGCCGTCGATCTCGATCGAGCCGCCGGTCGGTTCGTCAAGGCCGGCGATCATGCGCAGCATCGTGCTCTTGCCGCAGCCGGACGGCCCGAGAATGACGGCCAGGTGGCCGGATTCGACTTCGAAGGAAACGTCGCTGACCGCCGGGGTCTCGCCCCAGCGCTTGGACACCGATCGGACGGCGACGCTCGTCACGGTCTCACCTATCGACGCTGGGGGCCAAAGCGTCTGCTCGGATAACAACGTTACATGACTGTCATACGACGGCGGAAGGGCTAAAAATCGCTCATTTCCTCAATGGGTTTGCCCCCGGACGCAAGGCGACGAAGCTGATACGCTCGGCGCCACGATGCGTATCGTCGTTGCCGCCGTCGGACGCCTGAAGCAGGGGCCGGAAACCGAGCTTGCCGAGCGCTACCGCAAGCGCGCGGTGCAAACCGGCCGCAATCTTGGCCTGCGCGACATCGAGATCGTCGAAATCCGCGAAAGCCGCGCCGACGAGGCAAGCAAGCGCATGCTCGAGGAATCGATCGCGCTGGCCAACGTGATCCCGCAAGATTCAGCCGTGGTGCTGCTCGACGCCCGCGGCGACAATCTCGACAGCGCGACACTTGCGGCCCGATTGACCCAATGGCGCGCCGCCGACCGCCCCGCGGCCGTGTTCGTGATCGGCGGCGCCGATGGCTTATCGCCCAGCCTGACCGCCAGGGCGGACTTGCGGCTTTCCTTTGGCGCCGCCACCTGGCCGCATCAACTGGCGCGGGTGATGCTGCTGGAGCAGCTTTACCGCGCGACCACCATCCTGACCGGCCACCCCTATCATCGCGCCTGAATCACCCCGTAATTTGGACTTATTCGAAGGCCAGAACGTCGCCGCCACAATCTCCTTGCCGTCCACAGAGGCGGGCGTAACTTGGCCGCGATGATTTGCTCCGGCGGTTTTAACCGCTTTTATTCGCGCTCGGCGCTGGCCGCCTGGCTGGGCCTGACATTGCCATTGGCACTCGCGGCGGCACAGCAGCGGCCGGCCTATAAAACAGCGCAAGCCGGCGTGCCGGCGAGCCTGCAGCAGCGCGATCAGGAACTTGACGCCACCCGCGACGCGCAGCGCAAATCCGCTGACGCCGAGGCCGCCCTCAAACGCGAGATCGAGGAGATCGGCGCCGACCGGCGCAAGCTCAATCAGGAACTGATCGATACCGCCGCGCGCTCGCGCGGCCTGGAAGCAAAAGTTGCCGCCACCGAAGCGCGGCTGGCCCCGCTCGACGACAACGAGGCCAGCATCCGCAAGTCGCTCGATAGCCGCCGCGCGGTCATCGGCGAGGTGCTGGCGGCGCTGCAAAGGATCGGTCATCGGCCGCCGCCGGCACTGATCTCGAGCGCCGAGGACGCGCTGCAGACGGTGCGCACCGCGATGCTGCTCGGCGCCGTGCTGCCGGAAATGCGCCAGCAGGTCGAGGCGCTGGCCAACGATCTCACCGAACTCGTCAATGTGCGCAAGAAGATCACACAAGAACGCGACCGCCTGCAGAAAGAAGTCGCTTCGCTCGGCGAGCAGCGCGCGCGCATGACCGCGCTGATTGCCGAGCGGCAGAAACAGGCGGCCGAGCGCGAAAAGGCGCTGGATGCCGAGCGAACGCGGGCCGCCGATCTCGCCAAACAGGTCGACAATCTCAAAGATTTGATCGCCAAGCTCGAACAGGGCCTCGACCCGGCAATCCGCGCCGCCCGCGAGGCGGCCCGCAGCGACCATCGGCCGGCGCTATCGGCCTTCCGCGACCCCGGGCGCCTCGCTCCGGCGATTGCGTTCGCGTCACTGCGCGGACAAGTTCCAATTCCGGTTAATGGCGTCAAAATCAAGGATTATGGGGCGCCCGACGGGCTCGGCGGATCAGAAAAGGGTCTTTCCATCGCCACCCGCGCCGGTGCCCAGGTAACCGCGCCGTCCGATGGCTGGGTTGTTTACGCCGGACCCTTCCGTTCTTATGGCCAACTCTTGATCCTCAATGCCGGCGGCGGCTATCATATCTTGCTCGCTGGGATGGAACGGATATCAGTTGATCTCGGACAGTTCGTGCTGGCCGGAGAACCCGTTGCGGTGATGGGAAACGGCTCCCATATCGCCTCGATCCTCGCGACCGGCTCCAGGCAACCGGTGCTCTACGTTGAGTTTCGAAAGGACGGGATTCCCGTCGATCCAGGCCCATGGTGGGCATCTGGCGAAGGTGAAAAGGTTCGCGGATGATGATGCGCAAGACCTCTCTGATACTCCTCGGCGCGGCAGCGGGAGCAGCGATGACGCTGTTCGCCACGCAACCGCACATGATGTTTGCCGGCTCAAGCGCCAAAGCAGCGGTGGCCGACACCTACCGGCAGCTCAATCTGTTCGGCGACGTCTTCGAGCGGGTGCGCTCCGATTACGTCGAGCAGCCCAACGATTCCAAGCTGATCGAATCCGCGATCAACGGCATGCTGGCCGGCCTCGATCCGCATTCGAGCTACATGGACCCGAAGAGCTTCCGCGACATGCAGGTGCAGACCCGCGGCGAATTCGGCGGCCTCGGTATCGAGGTCACCATGGAAGATGGCCTGATCAAAGTGGTGGCGCCGATCGACGAGACGCCCGCCGCCAAGGCCGGTGTTCTCGCCAACGATATCATAACCAAGCTCGACGACGACCAGGTGCAGGGCATGACGCTCAACCAGGCGGTCGAGAAAATGCGCGGACCTGTGAACACCAAGATCAAGCTCACCATCATGCGCAAAGACAAAGACAAACCGATCGAGGTGACGCTGACCCGCGACATCATCCGCGTGCGCTCGGTGCGCTCGGAGGTGATGGGCGACGACGTCGGCTACATCCGCATGACACAGTTCAACGAGCAGACCGCCGACGGACTGAAAAAGGCGATCACAGACATCGGCGCCAAAGTGAGCAACGACAAGCTCAAGGGCTACATCCTCGACCTGCGCAACAATCCGGGCGGCTTGCTCGATCAAGCCATCTCGGTGTCGGACGCGTTCCTGCAAAAGGGCGAGATCGTCTCCACCCGCGGCCGCAATGCCGAGGAGACGCAGCGCTTTTCCGCGCGGCCGGGCGACCTTACCAACGGTAAGCCGGTGATCGTGCTGATCAATGGTGGCTCGGCTTCGGCGTCGGAAATCGTCGCCGGCGCGTTGCAGGATCATCGGCGCGTGACGGTGATCGGCACCCGTTCGTTCGGCAAGGGCTCGGTGCAGACCATCATCCCGCTCGGCTCCGGCAACGGCGCGTTGCGGCTGACCACCGCGCGCTACTTCACGCCGTCGGGCCGCTCGATCCAGGCCAAAGGCATCACCCCCGACATCGAGGTGCTGCAAGACCTGCCGGATGACATCAAGGCCAAGACCGACACCAGCACCAAAGGCGAGGCCTCGCTGCGCGGCCACCTCAAGGGCGACGCCGGCAAGGAGCAGACCGGCTCGCAATCCTATGTTCCCCCTGACCAGAAGAACGATAAGGCGCTGAACATGGCGGAAGACCTGTTGCGCGGCACCCAGGTCAACTCGGCATTCCCGCCGAATCCGAAGACGCCGGTGCCGAACTAAGCACCGTCTTATCGCTGAGGATCCCTGCGGGGCGGCCCTTCAAGGCCGCCCCGCTTGTTTGTGGCGGCAAAGCTCGGTTCACCTCCCGCATGCTAGACTGGCTTGATGATTCGCAAGGATCTGGGCCGTGGCACCGGATGACTTGAACGCCCCGCTCGGCCAGGACAAAGGCAAAAAACACTGGAAACCGCCGGCCGCCCTGCCGCATTTGGTGGCGGGTGTACTGGGCCTGTTTGCGCTTGCCGTCGGCGCCTGGGCGATTTTCGCCAACGACCCGCTGGGCGGCGAGCCAATTGCGGTGATTGCCACCAAGCAGCCGGAAAGCGGCGCGCCAGCGAAAAGAGAGGGAGCCAGCGACGGGGTCAATCACGTCACCTATGACGGCCCCGCCAACAAAAAGCCGGCAGATACATCAGTCACCGTGAAGATCGCGACGCCGCCGCCGGGCAGCAAGACCGTCACCATCATCGACGGCTCCAGCGGCAAGAGCCAGGAGGTGACGATCCCGGGCAATGTTCCCGACAAGATGCCAAAGGAGCCGGGCGAGGCGAAGAGCGCACCCGATCCGAAGCTGACCGAGCCGAACTCGGCACGGCGCCATTCCCATCATCGGCCCGCACGGCGAACGGGCGTCGGTTATCTTTGCGCATCCACGCCAATTGCCGGCGGGCACGAACGACACGCCGCAGATCGCGATCATCGTCGCCGGGCTCGGCATCAGCGCCTCCGGCACCGCCGATGCCTTTGCCAAATTGCCGGCGCCGGTGACCTTCGCGATTGCCCCTTATGGGGCCGATCTCGCTGCGCTGGCGACAAGCGCGGGCGCGGACAAGCATGAAGTGCTGCTGCAGGCGCCAATGGAGCCCTTCGACTATCCCAACAACGATCCCGGGCCGCAGACGCTGCTCACTTCGCTCACCACCGATCAAAACATCGACCGCCTGCATTGGATGATGAGCCGCTTTCAGGGTTATGTCGGCATCGTCGGCTACATGGGCGCGCGCTTTACCGCCAACGAACACGCGCTGTCCCCGGTGCTGCACGAGACCGCCAAGCGCGGCTTGATCTACGTCGATGACGGCATCTCGTCGCGCAGTATTGCCGCGCAGATTGCCGGCAGCCAGAACCTGCCATTCGTGAAGACCGACATCGTGCTCGACGCCGTGCCGACGCCGGAGGAAATCAGCCACGCGCTGGCGCGGCTGGAAATGGCCGCACGCGAACACGGCCGCGCCGTCGGCATCGCCAATGCGCTGCCGGCGACTGTCGCGCGCATCGCCGATTGGGCGAAGGGCGTGGAAGCCCGCGGCTTTGTGCTGGTTCCGGTCACGATGGTGGCGGCGAAGGCAAAGTCCAGTTGATCGTGTCCCGGGCGCGGCGCAGCACGTCTTTGTGATGCGCTGCAGACCCGGGATCGCAAAATATTCGATCTTGACGGTCCCGGATCAGCGGTGCACCGCTACGCGCTGCACCCGCATCCGGGACAAGCATCGATGCCCCCCTACGAGTCGCTTCCTTATCGCTCCTGCGCCGGCATGATGGTGCTCAACCGCGCCGGCCACGTCTTCATTGGCCGCCGCAGCAGCGGGCCGGAGCACATCGACGCGACCCACGTCTGGCAGATGCCGCAAGGCGGCATCGACGAGGCCGAGGACCCGTACAAGGCGGCGTTGCGCGAACTCTACGAGGAGACCAGCATCCGCTCGGTGCAGAAGCTCGGCGAGATCGCCGACTGGCTCGCCTACGATATCCCGCGCGACATCGCGGGCGCGGCCTGGGGCGGCAAATACCGCGGGCAAAAGCAGAAATGGTACGCCTTCCGCTTCACCGGCAACGACGGCGAAATTAACATCACCGAGCCGGGCGGCGGCGGGCACAAGCCGGAATTCATCGAATGGCGCTGGGTAGCCATGCCCGAATTGCCCGATCTCGTTGTGCCGTTCAAGCGCACGACCTACGAGCGGGTGGTTCGCGAGTTTTCGCGCTTCGCCTGACCGGCGAGGCTACGGCCGGGGGCGGCAGGGGCAGCATGGAAGAAGCGGGGCACTGGTCGGATTTCTTTCTCGGCGAAGTCGGCGCGGCGGCGGCGCTCGCAGGGCTCGTCATTGTTGCAGTTTCGATCAACTTGCAACGCATACTCGCGTTCCCGCAACTGCCCGGCCGCGCCGGCGAAATGCTCATCATGCTGGTGGGCGCGCTGCTGGCGTCCAGCGTCGCGCTGCTCCCCGGCCAGCCGACGAAAATCTTCGGCTGGGAGATCCTTGCCGTCGCGCTGTTCGTGACCGTGGCACCGCTATCGATTCAAATCCGCGCGCTGATCGCGGTGAAGAACCAGCCGGTGCATTGGTGGCTGTGGCGGCTGGTGATCGTATTTCTCGCCGGGCTGCCGATGCTCGCCGGCGGCGCGCTTCTCGTCACGGGCGACCTCAACGGCACCTATTGGGTCGCAGCCAGCGTGCTGCTCATTTTAGCCGCGACCGTCTGGAACGCCTGGGTGCTGCTGATCGAGATTTTGCGCTGACGCGCCTCAGTGCATCGCCGTGCCGGTGAGATGCCGGTCTACAGCCTTGAAGTGATCGAGCCGGGTGATCAATTTATCCAGCGCGGAGCCAGGCTCCATTTTTTCGATGCGGGTTTCCATTTCGCTGATGCGCGCGGCGAACTTGTCGCGGTCGACGTCCTCGACCGCTTCGGCGACATCGGCAAGCACGGTGAGGCCCCGCGGCGACACCTCGGCGAAGCCGCCGTGCACCACGATCTTCTGCGCGCCGGCGGTGCCGTGAATGGTGACGATACCGGGCCGCAACGTCGTCACATAGGGTGCGTGGCCCGCCAACACGCCGAAATCGCCTTCGACGCCGGGCACGTCCACCTGGTCGACATCGCCGGAGAACAAAAGCTTTTCCGGCGAGACCAGATCGAATTTGAATGTTGCCATCTCGCGAACCTTAATCCGTCATCCTGAGGTGGCCACCGAAGGCGGCCCTCGAAGGATGCACGGCCAATGGCCGTCGCCCTTCGAGGCTCGCTGCGCTCGCACCTCAGGGTGACGGCGCAGCGCCTACGTTGCCTTACGCCGCTTCCGCCGCGAGCTTGCGGCCCTTCTCGACCGCTTCCTCGATGGCGCCGACCATGTAGAACGCGGCCTCCGGCAGGTGATCGTACTTGCCCTCGCACAGGCCTTTGAAACCCTTGATGGTGTCGGCGAGGTCGACCAGCTTGCCGGGCGAGCCGGTGAACACTTCGGCGACGAAGAACGGCTGCGACAGGAAGCGCTCGATCTTGCGCGCGCGGGCAACCGCGGTCTTGTCCTCTTCCGACAACTCGTCCATGCCGAGAATGGCGATGATGTCCTGCAGCGCCTTGTAGCGCTGCAGGATCTGCTGCACCTGCCGCGCCACCGCGTAGTGCTCCTCGCCGACGATCAGCGGCGACAGCATGCGCGAGGTGGAGTCGAGCGGATCGACCGCCGGATAGATGCCCTTGGCGGCGATGTCGCGCGACAGCACGGTGGTGGCGTCCAGATGCGCGAACGATGTCGCCGGCGCCGGGTCGGTCAGGTCGTCGGCCGGCACGTAGATCGCCTGCACCGAAGTGATCGAGCCCTTGGTGGTGGTGGTGATGCGCTCCTGCAGCGCACCCATGTCGGTGGCCAATGTCGGCTGATAGCCGACCGCCGACGGGATGCGGCCGAGCAGCGCCGACACTTCCGAGCCGGCCTGCGTGAAGCGGAAAATGTTGTCGACGAAGAACAGCACGTCCTGGCCCTGATCGCGGAAATACTCGGCGACCGTCAGGCCGGAAAGGCCGACGCGGGCGCGCGCGCCAGGCGGCTCGTTCATCTGCCCATAGACCAGCGCGCATTTCGAGCCTTCGACCGAGCCCTTGTGCGGGTCCTTGTTGACGCCCGAATTCGATCATCTCGTGATAGAGGTCGTTGCCTTCGCGCGTGCGCTCGCCGACGCCGGCGAACACCGAATAGCCGCCGTGCGCCTTGGCGACGTTGTTGATGAGCTCCATGATCAGCACGGTCTTGCCGACGCCGGCGCCGCCGAACAGGCCGATCTTGCCGCCCTTGGCGTAGGGCGCGAGCAGATCGACGACCTTGATGCCGGTGACGAGAATTTGCGCTTCGGTCGATTGATCGGTGTAGCTCGGCGCGTTCTGGTGGATCGCACGCTTCTGGCTGCTCTTGACCGGGCCGGCTTCATCGACCGGCTCGCCGATCACGTTGATGATGCGCCCGAGCAACTCGGGCCCGACCGGCACCTCGATCGGCTGACCGGTGTCGGTCACCTCCTGGCTGCGCACAAGGCCTTCGGTCGAATCCATGGCGACGGTGCGCACCGTCGATTCGCCCAGATGTTGGGCAACTTCGAGCACCAGCCGGTTGCCGCCGTTCTTGGTTTCCAGCGCGTTGAGGATCGCCGGCAGGTGGCCTTCAAATTGCACGTCGACGACGGCGCCGATGACCTGCGTGATTTTTCCGACTGCGTTTTGCGGGGTGGCCATTTCTCAGTCCTCGTTGAATTAGAGCGCCTCGGCGCCGGAGATGATCTCGATCAGTTCCTTGGTGATCATCGCCTGGCGGGTGCGGTTATAGGTGAGAGTCTGCCTGCGGATCATGTCGCCGGCATTGCGGGTGGCGTTGTCCATCGCGCTCATGCGCGCGCCCTGCTCGGACGCGGCATTTTCCAGAAGCGCGCGGAACACCTGCACCGACAGATTGCGCGGCAATAGTTCGTTCAAAATCTCTTCCTCGTCGGGCTCGTATTCGTAAGACGCCGCCGGGCCAGCCGCTTCGGCCGTTTCGAACACCGGCGGGATGATCTGCTGCGCCGTCGGCACCTGCGCGATCACCGACTTGAAGCGCGAGAAGAACAGCGTGCAGACGTCGAAGCCGTCAGCGGTGAACAGCGCCAGAATCTTGGCCGCGATCATGTCGGCCTGCTCGAAGCCGATCTGCTTGACGCCGCGCAACTCGACGGTCTCGATGATCTGCTTGCCGAAGAGCCGGCGCAGCTGGTCAAAGCCCTTGCGGCCGACGCAGAGGATCTTGACCTCCTTGCCGTCGGCAATCAGCGAATTGGCACGGTCGCGGGCAAGCCGCACGATCGAGGAATTGAACGCCCCGCACAGCCCGCGCTCGGCGGTGCAGACGACCAGCAGATGCACTTTGTCGGCGCCGGTGCCGGCCAACAGTTTCGGCGCCGAATCGCTGCCGGCGACTGCCGCGGCGATCGAGCCAAGCACGTTGCCCATGCGCTCGGCGTAAGGACGCGCCGCTTCGGCTGCGGCCTGCGCGCGGCGCAGCTTCGACGCCGCGACCATCTGCATGGCCTTGGTGATCTTCTGCGTCGCCTTGGTGGAGGCGATGCGCACGCGCATGTCCTTGAGTGAGGCCATTTCGGCTTACGGTCCGTCCTCAGGCAAACGTCTTTGCGTAGTCGTCGACGGTGCCCTTGAGCTTGGCGGCGTCGGCGTCGGAGAGGTCGCCGCTCTTGCGGATACTGTCGAGCAGATCGGCGTGCTTGGTGCGCAGCAGCGTCAGCAGGCCATTTTCGAATTTGCGCACCTGCGAAACCTCGAGCTTGTCGAGATAGCCGTTGACGCCGGCCCAGATCACGGTGGCCTGCTCTTCCATCTTCAGCGGGGAAAACTGCGGCTGCTTCAGGAGCTCGGTCAGCCGCGCGCCGCGATTGAGCAGGCGTTGCGTGGTGGCATCGAGATCGGAGCCGAACTGCGCGAAAGCCGCCATTTCGCGGTATTGCGCGAGTTCGCCCTTGATGCGGCCGGCAACCTTCTTCATCGCCTTGGTCTGCGCCGCAGAGCCGACGCGCGACACCGAGAGGCCGACGTTCACCGCCGGGCGGATGCCCTGATAGAACAGGTCGGTCTCCAGGAAGATCTGGCCGTCGGTGATCGAAATCACGTTGGTCGGAATATAGGCCGAGACGTCGTTCGCCTGCGTTTCGATCACCGGCAGCGCGGTGAGCGAGCCGGCCTTGTTCTCGTCGTTCATCTTGGCGGCGCGCTCGAGCAGGCGCGAATGCAGATAGAACACGTCACCGGGATAGGCTTCGCGGCCCGGCGGACGGCGCAACAGCAGCGACATCTGCCGGTAGGCGACGGCCTGTTTCGACAGGTCGTCATAGATGATGACGGCGTGCATGCCGTTGTCGCGGAAATATTCGCCCATGGTGCAGCCGGCAAACGGCGCCAGATACTGCATCGGCGCCGGATCGGAGGCGGTGGCGGCAACGACGATCGAATAGTCGAGCGCGCCCTGCTCCTCCAGCACCTTGACGAACTGGGCGACGGTCGAGCGCTTCTGCCCGATCGCCACATAAACGCAATAGAGCTTGATCTTCTCATCCGGCTGCGCGTTGAGCGGCTTCTGGTTGAGGATGGTGTCGAGGGCGATCGCGGTCTTGCCGGTCTGGCGGTCGCCGATGATCAATTCGCGCTGGCCGCGGCCGATCGGGATCAGCGCGTCGATGGCTTTCAGGCCCGTCGCCATCGGCTCATGCACCGACTTGCGCGGGATGATGCCGGGCGCCTTGACGTCGACGCGGGCGCGCTTGTCGGCCTTGATCGGGCCCTTGCCGTCAATGGGATTGCCGAGCGCGTCGACGACGCGGCCGAGCAGGCCCTTGCCGATGGGAACGTCGACGATGGCGCCGGTGCGCTTGACGGTCTGGCCTTCCTTGATCTCGCGGTCGTTGCCGAAGATGACGATGCCGACATTGTCGGTTTCGAGGTTGAGCGCCATGCCGCGCACGCCGTTCTCGAACTCGACCATTTCGCCGGCCTGCACATTGTCGAGGCCATAGGCGCGGGCGATGCCGTCGCCGACGGAGAGCACCTGGCCGACCTCGGAGACTTCGGCCTCCTGGCCGAAATTCTTGATCTGCTCTTTGAGGATGGCGGAAATTTCTGCGGCGCGGATGTCCATCAGCGTGCCTCTTTCATCGCGATCTTGATCGCATTCAATTTGGTGCGGAGTGATGAGTCGACCATGCGGCTGCCGACCTTGACGATCAGCCCGCCGATGATTGCCGGGTCGATTTTGACGTCAAAGTCGATGTCCTTGCCGCCGGTCACCGATTTGATCGCGTCCTTCAACGCGTCGAGATTCGTGTCGCTGAGCTTCTCGGCGACGGTGACCTGCGCCACGACCTCGCCCTTGTGGCGGGCGACCAGCGCGCGGTAGCCGCGGATCATGTCGCGCACGGCAAACAGCCGCCGGTTTGTGGTGATCACGCGCAGGAAGTTCGCCGCCAGCCCCTTGATGCCGGCCTTGTCGAGAATGGCGGCGAGCGCGGCCAGTTGCTCGTCGGCGCCGAACACCGGGCTGCGGACGAGGCGGGCGAGATCGGGATTGCCGGCAATCAGCGCGTCGAAGGCGTCGAGATCCGTCTTGACCGCATCAGTCGCCTTCTCCTCGAGCGCGAGCTCGAACAGCGCGTGGGCGTAACGACCCGCCATGCCGGAGATAATGGGTTCTTCGCCTGCCAACTGGACGCTCTTCTCGTAACCGTACACTCACAGGCCGGGCGCCTTCCTGGAAAGGCGGCGCAAAGTATTGGAATCCAAGAGGGAATTCCGATTTTGGGGGGTGTGGTGCAAGGCCAGCAAAACCCCCAGGAAATCGAGGGCTAGCTAACACAGGGTCGAGGGCGGTGCAACACGCCCTGCCCCGCGAGGCGAAGTTGCGTTTGCCGAAACACGCGCCGCGGCCAACCAATTTGCATCACTGCCATAACTCGCCAGCCACGCGCCCGCCCTGTAGCCTGCGCTCCGTCAATTCAGTAGCCGCCGGGTTCATGCTTCCCATCATCGTTCGAGACGTGCCTTGAAGGCCGAAGGCGTGGCCACGGCCAGGCTCCTGGTCGTGCTGCTTGCCTTCGCCTGGGGCCTCAACTGGATTGCGGCGGCGGTAGCCTTGCGCGAGGTGCCGCCGTGGAGCATGCGCTTTGCCGGCGTTGGCATCGCCGCGGCGCTGCTGTTCGCTTTCGCGACCGTCACCGGTCACAGTTTACGGGTGCCGCGCAGCGAGCGCGTGCACGTGATGGTCGCCGGCTTCTTCAACGTCGCGGTGTTCCAGATTTGCGCGGCCTTCGCGCAATTGAGCGGGCAAACCTCGCGCGTCATCATCATCACCTATTCGATGCCGATCTGGACGACGCTGCTCGGTATCTTTTTCCTCCGCGAACGCCTAAATGCGATCCGCCTCGCCGCTTTTGCGCTGTGCGTTGCCGGGCTGACGATCCTGGTGTGGCCGCTCTTTGCCAACGGATTTCCACCGTCGGTGTTTTATTCGCTCGCCTGCGCCCTCGGCTGGGCTTTCGCCACCGTCTATCTGAAATGGGCGAGAGTGACGATCGTGCCGCTGGTCAGCGCCGCCTGGCAATTGCTGTTTGGCTTCCTCTTCATCGCCGCCGGCGCATTTGCATTTGAAGGCTATCCGCACCTTTGGCCGCTCAATGTCGAGTCCATGCTCGCGGTGCTCTATATCGGCGTGTTCGGTGTCGGGCTCGCGCACTTCCTGTGGTGGAGCATCGTCGCCCGCCTGCCGACGATCACGGCCTCGATCGGCGCGCTGCTGGTGCCGGTGATCGGCGTCACCGCTTCGACAATTTTTTTGCTCGAGCGCCCGACGCCGCCGGATATCATCGGCTTCGTACTGATTTTCGCCGCCGCGGCCTGCGTGCTGCTGCAACCGAATGTGAAGCACGTCGAGATGCCGGAATGATCCACGCGACCAAAACCCCAGACGCGGCGGCCAGCGCGCGGCTCTTGGTCGTGGTGATGGGCATCGCCTGGGGTATCAATTGGGTCGCCGGCCGCATCATTCTCGAGGCGCTGCAGCCGTGGGCGTTGCGTGCCATCGGCATCGGCATCGGCGCCGCAATCTTGTTCACCGCCGCGGCGGTGAGCGGTGCCCGGCTCGCCATTCCGCGCGGCGACTGGCTCAAGGTTCTGATTGCCGGATTTTTCAACGTCGCCGCCTTCGGCGTCTGCTCGGCCTACGCACAGGTCTACGGCACCACTTCGCGCGCCATCGTCATCGCCTATTCGATGCCGATCTGGGCGTCGCTGCTCGCGCGCGTGGTGCTCAAGGAGCGCTTCAACACCGTCAAACTCGTCGCACTGACGCTGTGCGCGGCGGGCCTGGCGGTGCTGATCTGGCCGCTGGCGCGCCACGGCTTCCCGTTCGGCGCGCTGCTCGCGCTCGGCTGCGCCTGGAGCTGGGCCGCCGGCACGATCTATCTGAAGGTGGTGAAGATTGCCGCGCCGACGCTTGCCGTCGCTGCATGGCAGGTGCTGTTCGGCGCGCTGATGCTCGCCGCCGGCATGTTCATCTTTGAGGGCGCGCCGCATTTGTGGACGCTGCCCGCGCCTATCGTCGCGTGGCTCGGCTATAATGGCATTATCGGTATGGGCCTTGCCTATTTCCTCTGGTTCGTCGCCGTCGAGCGGCTGCCGACGACGACCGCCTCACTCGGCACGCTTCTCGTGCCAGTGGTCGGGGTCATCGCCTCGGCGCTCATTCTCGGCGAGCGGCCGGGCCCGTTCGATGTGATCGGCTTTGCCCTGATTTTCGCCGCCGCGGCGAGCGTGCTGCTGCAACCGAATGCGCCGCATACCGAAATGCCGGAGTAACGGCATCTCGCCGTCAATATCAAGCAGCCGGTCGGCCCTGAATTCATGGCGCCGCCGGAGCGGGTGGCGGCCTAAGACGAGCGGCCCGCGCCCGGTGTTGATTTTCCGCAAGGCCTGCACTGGCCTTGCGGTTAAATTTATCCCGTGCGCAGCGCATCGAACGAACCATTGCCGGCCTTGAGGCGGCGGCTCAACCTGCCGCTGCTGGTGCTTTACGGCACCGGCATCACCATCGGCGCCGGTATCTACGTGCTGATCGGCGCCGTGGCCGAACATGCCGGCCGCTACGCGCCCTGGTCGTTTCTGCTGGCCGCGCTGGTGATGGCGCTGACGGTTGCTTCCTATGCCGAATTGGCGACCCGTTACCCGGTCAGCGCTGGCGAAGCGGCCTATGTGCGCGCGGCGTTTCAGTCGCGGCCGCTCTCCACCGCGACCGGGCTGCTGACGATTCTCATCGGGGTTGTTTCGTCGGCTGCCGTCACGCTCGGCGCCGCCGGCTATATCGAACAGCTCGTTGATCTGCCGCAGGGCTTGGTCGTCATCATCGTCGTCGTGGCGCTCGCGGCGGTCGCCGCATGGGGCATTCTCGAATCGGTCCTGCTCGCCAGCCTGTTCACGCTGATCGAAGTCGGCGGGCTAGTCGCGGTCGTTGTCGCCGGCCTGCATAGCGGCGTGCCAATGCCAATCCTTCCCCCGGAGCCCGCGCCGCTGTCCGGCATCGCCTTCGCCAGCCTGCTCGCCTTCTTCGCCTTCATCGGCTTCGAAGACCTCGCTAATGTCGTGGAGGAGGCGAAGACGCCGCACCGCGACATTCCGCGCGCCATGGTGCTGACGTTGATCATCTCGACGGCGCTCTATGTTGGGGTCGCGGTCATTGCCGTCAACGCCGTTTCGGTCGAAAGGCTCGCCGCCTCACCAGCGCCGTTGAGCCTGGTGTTCCGTGAGCTGGCGGGCGCCAATCCCGCGACCATCAGCCTGATCGCCATCGTCGCCACGCTCAACACGATCCTGGCGCAGATGACCATGGCGGCGCGCGTGATCTACGGCATGGCACGGCAGGGCGATCTGCCCGGCTTTGCCGGCCGCGTTCACCAGAGAACGGCAACGCCGCTCGCCGCTACCACCATGATCGCGGCAGCCGTGATCGTGCTGGCGTTGCTCTTTCCATTGGAGCGGCTGGCGGAATGGACATCGGTCGCCACGCTTATCGTTTTCGCGCTGGTCAATCTGTCGCTGCTGCACATCCGGCGGCGGCGCATCCACGTACCGGGCCCGCATGTGCGCGTGCCGGTCTGGGTCGCGGCGGCCGGCCTGGCAACATGCCTGGCGATGATCGTCACCGCTTTGCTCGGCTAACGCGCGGCAACTTGTTCAGAAGAAGCTCTGCGGATCGACGTCGACTTCCAGCCGCACATTGCCGCGGGCTTTCGGCGCCGCGGCAAGCCATTGCCGCAGATAGGCGGAGAGATCAAAGCCGCGCGGCGATTTCACCAGCAGGCGGAAGCGGTGGCGGCCGCGCAGCACCGCGATCGGCGCTTCGGCGGGGCCGAGCACGCGCACGTCCTCGCTGCGCGGCGCGGCTTGCGCCAAAGTGCGCGCGTAGCTTTCCGCCGCGTGGCGTTCGTTGGCGGTGATGACGAGGCTGGCGAGGCGGCCGAACGGCGGATAGCCGGTGCGCTCGCGCAATTCGATCTCGCTGGAATAGAAAGCGTCGCGGTCGCCGGAAATCAGCGCCTTCATCACCGGATGCTCGGGCTGATGCGTCTGCAACAGGCCGACGCCGCGGCCTTCCTCGCGCCCGGCGCGGCCGACCACTTGATGCAGAAGCTGAAATGTGCGCTCGCCGGCGCGCGGGTCACCGTTGCCGAGGCCGAGATCGGCGTCGACGATGCCAACCAGATTGAGCTTGGGAAAATGATGCCCCTTGGCGACGAGCTGGGTGCCGATGACGATGTCGAAGCGGCCTTCCGCCACATCGTCGAGCTCTTGGCGCAACCGCTCCATCGATTCCACCAGATCGGACGACAGCACCAGGATGCGCGCGCCGGGGAAGAGTTCGGCGGCCTCGTGCTCCAGCCGCTCGACACCGGGACCGATGGGCGCGAAACTTTCGGTAGCGTGGCAGTGCGGGCATTCCGCCGGCGGCGGCATGGAGAAGCCGCAATGGTGGCAGATCAGCCGCCGCTTGAAGCGGTGATCAACCAGCCAGGCGTCGCAATTGGGGCATTGCAGGCGGAAGCCGCAGGCGCGGCACAAGGTCAGCGGCGCGTAGCCGCGGCGGTTGAGAAACAGCAGCGCCTGTTCCCTGCGCTCCAGCGCGATCTTTACCGCCTCGGCCAGCCGCGGCGAAATAAAGCGCCCGCGCGGCGGGCCTTCCTGACGCATGTCGATTGCCTCGATCATCGGCATGTGCTGGCCGCCGAAGCGTTCCGGCAACTGGATGCGCTTGTAGCGGCCGCGCCGGGCGTTGACTTCCGATTCGACCGACGGCGTCGCTGAGGCCAGCACCACCGGAATCTTGGCGACGCGGCCGCGCACCACCGCCATGTCGCGGGCGTGATAATGCGCGCCGTCCTCCTGCTTGTAGGCCGGGTCGTGCTCCTCATCGACGATGATGAGGCCGAGATCGGCATAGGGCAGGAACAGCGCCGAGCGCGCGCCGACCACCACCGACACCTCGTTCGCCGTGACCGCCGCCCAGGCGCGCTGGCGCGTGCGCGGGGACAACTGCGAGTGCCACTCCGCCGGCCGCACGCCGAAGCGCTCGGTGAAGCGGTCGAGCGACTGCGCGGTGAGCGCGATCTCCGGCATCAGGATCAGCGTCTGCCGCTTCTTGCGGATATTTTCCGCCACCGCCTCGAAATAAACTTCGGTTTTCCCCGAGCCGGTGACGCCGTCGAGCAGCGTCACCGTGGCGCCGCCCTGATCGACGATGGTGCGCAGCGCATCGGCCGCGGCCAGTTGCGTGAGCACGAAATCCGGCTGGCGGAAATCCGGATCGGGCGGCAGCGCCACCGGCTCCGGCGGCAAGACCAGTGTCACCAGCGCGCCTTCGTCGATCAGTCCATCGATGACGCCGGCGCTGACGCCCGCCTCGCGCGCGGCGTCGCCCTTGGCGCGGGTCATGCCATCGGCGAACAGCCGCAGCACGCGCATGCGCGCCGGGGTCATTCGGGCCGGCGGCGGCCCGCCGAGCCGCACGCCGACGCGCTCGCGCTCGGGGCCCAGATGCGCGCCCATGCGCAGCGCCATGCGCAGCACCATGCCGCGCGAGGCCAGCGTGTAATCGGCGACCCAGTCGATGAAGCCGCGCAGCTCGCCTTTTAGCGCCGGCACGTCGAGCTTGCCGGTGACGTCCTTCATGCGGTTGTGCAGGCGCGGATTGGGCGTCGCATTGTCGGCCCAGACCACGCCCATGCACTCGCCGCGCGCACCGAGCGGCACCGCCACCAGATCGCCGGGCGCCAACGCCAGGCCCTTCGGCACCCGGTAGGAATAGGTCTGGTCGAGCGCCACCGGCACCAGAACGTCGACGACGTGCGTTTCCATGAGCTTATTCATTGCGCATGATCTTGCCCGAAAACCGGTTCCCACTTTTCGGGATCATGCGCGTGTCTGGCCGATTCCGGCTGGTTAAGGAAGGGTGAAGGAAGCCAATGTAGGAACGACCTTGGCAGCCGCCACCCTTCGAAGCTCGGTGGCTTCGCCGCCTCGCACCTCAGGATGACGGCTGATTTGGACCCGTCATCCTGAGGTCCGAGCGACCGCAGGTCGCGAGCCTCGAAGGATGACGGCCCTTGTCGCAACCAGCAATCGCTTCCGACGTCGCCGCCGAGATCGGCCGCTGGCTGAAATATCTCGGCACGGAAAAGCGCATGTCGGGCAAGACGCTGGAGGCCTATGAGCGCGACGTGGGCCAGTTCCTTGGCTTTCTCACCGGGCACTTGGGCGGTGCGCCGTCCCTCAAGCAGCTCGCCAAGCTGACGCCGCAGGACGTACGTGCCTTCATGGCGGCGCGGCGCGGCGAAGGCCTCTCCGGCCGCTCGCTGATGCGCGTCTTGGCCGGCGCCCGCTCCTTCGCGCGCTTTCTTGAGCGCAATGGCCGGGGCAAGGTCGGCGCGCTGTCGGCCGTGCGGGCGCCCAAAATATCGAAGAGCCTGCCGAAACCGCTGGCGGTCGCCGCCGCGCGGCGCATCGCCGATACCGAATTGCGCGCCGGCGAGACGCGCGAGCCCTGGGTGATCGCCCGCGATGCCGCGGTGTTGGCTTTGCTCTACGGCTCGGGCCTGCGCCTCGCGGAGGCGCTCGGCTTGAAGCGCGGCGACCTGCGCGCGGCGCAGGATGCGATCACCGTCATCGGCAAGGGCAACAAGGCGCGCATGGTGCCGCTGCTGCCGCAGGTCGCCAGGCTGATCGCCGATTATGTCGCGCTCTGCCCGTTCGATCTGCCGGACGACGGCGCGTTGTTCGCCGGCGCGCGCGGCGGACCGCTCAAGCCGCGCATCGTGCAGCTCGCCATGGCGCGCCTGCGCGGCGCGCTTGGGCTTGCCGACACGGCGACGCCGCACGCGTTGCGCCATTCCTTTGCCACCCACCTTCTGGCGCGCGGCGGCGACCTGCGCGCCATCCAGGAGCTGCTCGGCCACGCCTCGCTGTCGACCACGCAGGTTTACACCGCGGTCGATGCCGAGCGCCTGCTCGAGGTCTATTCGAGCACGCACCCGCGCGCGTAAACGAAACGCTACTTGCGCTTCGGCCAAATTTCATAGCAACGTCGCCCCGCCCAAGCGGAGGTGACGATGAGCGCGCACGAAAATCTGGAGCATGCGGAACATGCCGAGCACGCATCGCATGGCGGCAACAAGAAGATCGCGCTGCTGATTTCCGTGCTGGCGCTGTTCCTGGCGCTTTCGGAAACGCTGGGCAAGAACGCGCAGACCTCCGCGGTGACCTATAACGTTACCGCCAACGATCTGTGGGCATTCTTCCAGGCCAAGACCATCCGCATGACGGTGCTGAACACCGCGGCGGAGCAGATGCAGATCGCGGCCGACCGCGCCACGGATCCGGAAACCAAGGCGCGGATCGGCAAGACCATCGGCGACTGGAAGGCGCTGGTCGCGCGCTATAACGATGATGCGCCATCGAAAGAAGGCCGCAAGCAGCTATCCGAGCGCGCCAAGCAAGCCGAGGAGAGGCGCGAGCTGGCGCTGGCGCGCTATCACCATTACGAGCTTGCTTCCGCCTTGTTCCAGATCGGCATCGTACTCGCCTCGGCGCAGGTCATCACCGCCATGGCGGTGCTGGGGTGGTTTTCCGGGCTGCTCGGCGCGATCGGTCTTTTGTTTATCGGCATCGGCCTGTGGGCTCCGCACGCGGTGCATTTATTTTAGGAACGCACCCGCCCGCCATCGACGTTGAGCGTCTGCCCGGTCATGAAGGCGGCATCGTCGCTGGTGAGGAACGATACCGCGCCGACCAGGTCCTCCGGCACTTCCACCCGTTTGATCGCCTGCATCTTGGCATTGGCGAGGAACTCTTCTTCCATGCTGGCAAAGGCCGGCCGCGGCTTGCGCGCCAGCGTGCCGGGCGAACGCGTGAGGCTCGGCGCGATGGCGTTGACGGTGATGCCGTCACCGGCGAGGTCGCTTGCCAGCGCGCGGGTGAAGCCGACCACGCCGCCCTTGCTGGCGACGTAATGGGCAAAGCCGGTGACCACCGAGCCGAGCGTTGACGAGGCCATGTTGACGACGCGGCCCCATTGCCGCGCGCGCATGCCGGGAACGAAGGCTGCGGTGACCAGGAAGGTGCCGTCGAGATTGATCGACAGAACCTTGCGCCAGTCGGCGAAGGTCATCTGCGCGAAGTCATGCTGCGGGAAGATGCCGGCGCAGTTGATGACGATATCGACGTGGCTGAATTTCTTGCCGACTTCTTTCGCCATGGCGGCGACGGAGGCTTCCGACGCCACATCGCATGTGACGGCGATGGCCTGACGGCCGGCGGCCTCGACCAGCTTCACGGTGCCGGCGCCATCGGCGAGATCGACGACCGCGATATGCACGCCCTCTTCCGCGAGCCGCTTGGCAAAGGCCTGGCCGATGCCGTTCGCCGCGCCGGTGATGACGGCGACTTTGTCCTTGTGACCTTTGGCCATGCGTGCCCCCGTTAACCCGTCATCCTGAGGTGCGAGCGAAGCGAGCCTCGAAGGATGAACGGCCCGGGCCGTCGCCCTTCGAGGCTCGCCGCTTCGCGCCGAGCACCTCAGGGTGACGGTTATATATGAATCGCCCGCTTCGCCACCGCCATCGCGGCTTCCTTGACCGCCTCGGGCAGCGTCGGATGCGCGTGGCAGGTGCGGGCGATGTCCTCGGCCGAGGCGCCGAACTCCATGGCGAGCACCGCTTCGGCGATCATGTTGCCGGCATCGGCGCAGACGAGATGCACGCCGAGCACGCGGTCGGTCCTGGCGTCGGCGAGGATTTTCACGAAGCCTTCGGTGGTCTGGTTCGCTTTGGCGCGGCCGTTGGCCGTCATCGGAAACTTGCCGACATTGTAGGCGATGCCTGCGGCCTTGAGCTCTTCTTCCGATTTTCCCACCGTGGCGATTTCCGGATAGGTGTAGACGACGTTGGGAATGGCGTCATAGTTCACGTGTCCCGCCTGCCCGGCGAGGATTTCCGCGACCGCCACGCCTTCGTCTTCCGCCTTGTGCGCCAGCATCGGCCCGGTAATGACGTCGCCGATGGCCCAGATGCCGGGGACGCTGGTGGCGTAATAATGATCGGTGACGACGCGGCCGCGCTCGTCGAGCTTGACGCCGACTTCCTGTAGGCCAAGCCCTTGCGTGTAAGGCACGCGACCGATGGAGACGAGCACCACATCGGCTTCGATCGTTTCCGGCGTGCCGCCTTTGGCCGGCTCGACGGTGGCTTTGAGGCGCGGGCCGGATGCATCGACCGCCGTGACTTTCGACGACAGCTTGAACGCCATGCCCTGCTTCTCGAACAGGCGCTGCGCCTGCCGGCGCACTTCGCCGTCCATGCCGGGCAGCACGCCGTCGAGGAATTCGACCACGATCACCTCGGCGCCGAGGCGCCGCCACACCGATCCGAGCTCGAGCCCGATGACGCCGGCGCCGACCACCAGCAGCCGCTGCGGCACCTTGTCGAGCGTCAGCGCGCCGGTCGAGGAGACAATGCGCTTCTCATCGATCTCGATGCCACGCAGCCGCGCGACGTCCGAACCTGTGGCGATGACGATGGATTTCGCCTCCAGCACCTGCGTCGTGCCGTCTTCGCCTTTGACCTCGATCTTGCCCGGCGTGGCAATACGCGCGGTGCCGTGGAAGGAATCGATCTTGTTCTTGCGGAACAGGAAATCGACGCCCTTGACGTTGCCGTCGATGGCCTGCTGCTTGAAGGTCATCATTCCGGGCAAGTCGAGCTTGGGCGTCGGCACGCCGATGCCCATCTTGGCGAAGGAATGCCCGGCTTCCTCGAACAGCTCGGAGGCATGCAGCATCGCCTTCGACGGGATGCAGCCGACGTTGAGGCAGGTGCCGCCGAAGGTCTTGTCCTTCTCCACCACCGCGGTCTTTAGCCCAAGCTGCGCCGCGCGAATGGCGCAGACATAGCCGCCGGGGCCGCTGCCGATGACGATGAGGTCGTAGGAAGGCATCAATCAAAACTCCAAGACGCTAATTCTTGCCGCAAAGCTAGCTCGGCCTCATGCTGAGGAGCGCGAAGCGCGTCGCGAAGCATGCGGCCGCCCCATCCTTCGAGACGTCCGCCTTCGGCGAGACTCCTCAAGATGAGGCGGATTAAAGGTCCAGCACGATCCTTGCCGGGTCTTCCAGGCATTCCTTGACCCGCACCAGGAAGGTGACCGCCTGCTGGCCGTCGACGATGCGGTGGTCGTAGGAAAGCGCGAGATACATCATCGGCCGCGCCTCGATCTTGCCGCCGACCACCATCGGCCGCTCCTGGATCTTGTGCATGCCGAGAATGCCGGACTGCGGCGCGTTGAGGATCGGCGTCGACATCAGCGAGCCGTAGACGCCGCCATTGGTGATGGTGAAGGTGCCGCCCTGCATTTCCTCGATCTTGAGCGCGCCATCGCGGGCGCGCTTGCCGAAGTCGGAGATGGTCTTTTCGATGCCGGCCAGCGTGAGATGATCGGCATCGCGCACCACCGGCACGACGAGGCCGCGCTCGGTGCCCACCGCGATGCCGATATGATAGTAGTTCTTGTAGACGAGATCGCTGCCGTCGATCTCGGCATTGACGGCGGGGATTTCCTTCAGCGCCTGGATGCAAGCCTTCACGAAGAAGGCCATGAAGCCCAGCTTCACGCCGTGCTTCTTCTCGAACAGGTCCTTGTACTGCGCGCGCAACGCCATGACGTGGCCCATGTCGACCTCGTTGAAGGTCGTGAGCATGGCGGCGGTGTTCTGTGCATCTTTGAGCCGCCGCGCGATGGTCTGGCGCAGCCGCGTCATATGCACGCGTTCTTCTCGTGATTGATCGTCAGGAGGCGACGGCGCGCGCATCTGCACGGCGGCGGCGGTCGCCGCGACCGGCGTCGGCGCAGCCGCTGCGCGCTCGATTGCCGCCAGCATGTCGCCCTTGGTCACCTGGCCGCGCACGCCCGAGCCGTCCACTTTCGACGAGTCGACACCGCTTTCGGCGGCGAGCTTGCGCACCGAAGGCGGCATCGGCATGGAGGCTGCGGATGCCGCCGGCGTTGCCGCCGGTGCCGGCTTGGCAGCGGCCGGGGCGGGCACAGCCGGCTTGGAGGCCGCCGCGCCGGCGCCTTCCTTGATTTGGCCGAGCAGCGCGCCAACCCCCACCGTGTCGCCGTTATTCGCCGCGACGGCGGACAAGACACCGGCAGCTGGCGCCGGCACTTCCAGCGTGACCTTGTCGGTCTCCAATTCCACCAGCGGCTCGTCCACCGCCACCGCATCCCCCGGCTGCTTGAACCATTTGCCGACGGTTGCTTCGGTGACGGATTCGCCGAGGGTGGGAACGCGGATGTCAGCCATGATAACGACCCGTTCAATTCAATCTCGGAACGTCATCACCCGCGAAGGCGGGTGATCCAGTAATCACCGATTTTGCGATATCGCGACGCCGGTGGTTACCGGGTGCCCGCTTTCGCGGGCACGACAGCTTGTATTCATCCCAGCGCCTCTTCGAGGAACTGCTTGAGCTGGGCGACATGCTTCGACATCTGCCCGACCGCGGTGGAGGCCGAGGCCGGACGGCCAGCATAGCGCATCTGCCGATGCTTGGCGCCGATCTGGTTGAGCACCCATTGCAGAAACACATCGACGAAGAACCAGGCGCCCATGTTGCGCGGCTCTTCCTGGCACCACACCATCTCGGCTTGCTTGAAGCGCGACAGCTCCAGCACCAGCGCCTTGGTCGGGAATGGATAAAGCTGCTCGATGCGCAGCAGATAGATGTCGTCGATGCCGCGCTTCTCGCGCTCCTCGTAGAGATCGTAATAGACCTTGCCCGTGCACATGATGACGCGGCGGATCTTGTCGTCGGCAACGAGCTTGATCTTTTCGTTCAGCAGCGATTGTGCATCGTCCCACAACAGGCGGTGAAACGACGTGCCGGTGCCCAATTCATCGAGACGGGACGTCGCGCGCTTATGGCGCAGCAGGCTCTTCGGCGTCATCAGGATCAGCGGCTTGCGGATCTCGCGCCTGAGCTGCCGGCGCAGGGCGTGGAAATAGTTGGCCGGCGTCGAAAGGTTCGCCACCTGCATGTTGTCCTCGGCGCACATTTGCAGGAAGCGTTCGAGCCGGGCGGAGGAATGCTCCGGCCCCTGCCCTTCATAGCCGTGCGGCAACAGGCAAACGAGGCCCGACATGCGCAGCCATTTGCGTTCGCCGGAAGAGATGAACTGGTCGAACACCACCTGCGCGCCGTTGGCGAAGTCGCCGAACTGCGCTTCCCAAAGGGTGAGCGCATTGGGCTCGGCGGTCGAATAACCGTATTCGTAGCCGAGGACTGCCTCTTCTGAGAGCATTGAATTCAAGACTTCATAGCGTGCCTGGTCGCCGCCGAGATGGTTGAACGGCGTGTGCCGCGCCTCATTTTCCTGATCAAAAAGCACCGAATGGCGCTGCGAAAAAGTGCCGCGCTCTGAGTCCTGGCCGGACAGGCGCACCCGATGGCCTTCCTTGAGCAACGTGCAGAACGCGAGCGCCTCGGCGGTCGCCCAGTCGATGCCCTCGCCGGTCTCGATTGCCTTGGCGCGGTGATCGAGGAAGCGCTGGATGGTCTTGTGGACGTGGAAGTCCTGCGGAACGGCCGTGATTTTCTGGCCGATTTCGCGCAGCTCTTGCACCGCGACGCCGGTATTGCCGCGGCGCGGGTCCTCGACTTCACCCGCCGATTTGAGACCCGACCAGCGGCCGTCGAGCCAGTCGGCCTTGTTCGGCTTATAGCCCGAGGCGATCTCGAATTCCGATTCCAGATGCGCGCGCCAGCCGGCCTTCATCTGCTCGACTTCGCTTTCGCTGACGACGCCTTCGCCGATCAGCCGCTTGCTGTAGATTTCCAGCGTCGTCGGATGCGCGCGGACCTTCTTGTACATCAGCGGCTGAGTGAAGGCGGGCTCGTCGCCTTCGTTGTGGCCGAAGCGCCGGTAGCAGAACATGTCGATGACCACCGGCCGTTGGAATTTCATCCGGTATTCGGTCGCCACTTTCGCCGCGTAGACCACCGCTTCCGGATCGTCGCCGTTGACGTGGAAAATCAGTGCCTCGATCATCTTGGCGACATCGGAAGGATAAGGCGACGACCGCGAGTAGCGCGGGTAGGTGGTAAAGCCGATCTGGTTGTTGACGATGAAGTGCAGCGAGCCGCCGGTGCGGTAGCCCTTCAAATCCGACAGTCCGAAACATTCCGCCACCACGCCCTGCCCTGCAAAGGCGGCATCGCCGTGCATCAGCAGCGGCAGCACCATGGTGCGGTCTTCCGGCGTCGCGTTGTGCTGGTCCTGCTTGGCGCGCGCCTTGCCGAGCGTCACCGGGTCGACGATTTCCAGATGCGAGGGATTGGCCGTGAGCGACAGATGCACCTTGTTGCCGTCGAACTCGCGGTCCGACGAAGCGCCAAGATGGTATTTCACGTCGCCGGAACCTTCTGTCTCGTCCGGCGTCGACGAGCCGCCCTTGAATTCGTGGAACAGCGCGCGGTGCGGCTTGCCCATCACCTGCGTGAGCACATTGAGCCGGCCACGATGCGGCATACCGATCACGATTTCCTGCACGCCGAGATTGCCGCCACGCTTGATGATCTGCTCCAGCGCCGGGATCAGCGATTCGCCACCATCAAGGCCGAAGCGCTTGGTGCCGGTGTATCTGACGTCGAGGAATTTCTCGAAGCCTTCCGCTTCCACCAGCTTGTTGAGAATGGCGCGCTTGCCTTCGCGGGTGAAGCTGATTTCCTTGTCGCGGCCTTCGATGCGCTCCTGGATCCAGCTCTTCTGCGCCGCGTTGGAGATGTGCATGAACTCGACGCCGAGCGTCTGGCAATACGTGCGGCGCAGAATGGCGACGATCTCGCGCATCGAGGAGAATTCGAGGCCGAGTACCTTGTCGAGGAAGATGCGGCGGTCCAGGTCGGCTTCGGTGAAGCCGTAGGAGCGCGGATCGAGCTCTTCTTCGTTCTTCTCGGGCTCGAGCCCGAGCGGATCGAGCTTGGCGTGGAAATGGCCGCGGATGCGGTAGGCGCGGATCAGCATCAGCGCGTGGATTGAATCGCGCGTGGCCTGCTGCACGCCGGCGGTGGAAATCTCGACGCCGGTTGTTTGCGCCTTGGCCTTGATCTTGTCGCCGATCGCCTTCTCGGTTTCCGCCCAGTTGCCGTCGAGCGCGGCGACCAGATCGCCGTTGGCGCGCTGCGGCCAGTTCGGCAGCTTCCAAGACGCGCCCTGCGCGCTCTTGGTGACGCTCGCCTTATCGTCCTTCAGGCTCTGGAAGAATGTCTGCCACTCGGAGTCGACCGCGGAGGGGTCTTTCTCGTAGCGGGCATAGAGGTCTTCGATGTAGGCGGCGTTGGTGCCGTAGAGGAAGGAGGTGCGGGCGAAGGCGGCGTTGGCATCCTGACGGGACATAGCGGTTTTGATCCTTGCGGGAACTCAAAAACCCCCGCCGTTCCAGCGGCAAATCGCTGCCGCCCGGCGGCTTGGTTTTAACTCTATTTATGACGCCTGTAAGTCTACAAAAGACCTAAGAACTGAATCACGACTTCAGTACTTCGACCAGCGTTTTGCCGATGCGGGCCGGCGACGGTGATACCTTAATTCCCGCCGATTCCATTGCCGCAATTTTGGACTCCGCGTCACCCTTGCCACCGGAAATGATGGCACCGGCATGACCCATGCGGCGGCCGGGCGGCGCGGTGCGCCCGGCGATAAAACCGACCATCGGCTTCTTGCGGCCGCGCTTGGCCTCGTCCTTGAGGAACTGTGCAGCATCCTCCTCGGCCGAGCCGCCGATCTCGCCGATCATCACGATCGACTCGGTTTTCGCATCGGCGAGGAACATCTCCAGCACCGCGATGAATTCGGTCCCTTTGACCGGATCGCCGCCGATGCCGACCGCGGTGGTCTGCCCGAGGCCCTCGCGGGTCGTCTGGAACACCGCTTCGTAGGTGAGCGTGCCGGAGCGCGAGACGATGCCGACCTTGCCCGGCTTGAAGATGTTGCCCGGCATGATGCCGATCTTGCACTCGCCTGCGGTCATCACGCCCGGGCAGTTCGGTCCGATCAGCCGCGACTTCGCGCCCGACAGCGCGCGCTTGACCTTGACCATGTCCATCACCGGGATGCCTTCGGTGATGCAGACGATGAGCGGGATCTCGGCCTGGATCGCTTCGCAGATCGCGTCCGCCGCGCCGGCCGGCGGCACGTAGATGACGCTGGCGTCGCAGCCGGTTTTTTCGCGTCGCCTCAGCGACGGTGTCGAACACCGGCAGATTGAGGTGGCTGGAGCCGCCTTTGCCGGGCGAGGTGCCGCCGACCATCTTGGTGCCGTAGTCGAGCGCGGCCTGCGAATGGAAGGTGCCGTTCTTGCCGGTGAAGCCCTGGCAGATGACCTTGGTGTTCTTGTCGATGAGGACGGCCATTTACGCGGCCTCCTTCACGGCCTTGACGATCTTCTGCGCGGCGTCGTCGAGGTCGTCGCCCGACGTTACATTGAGCCCGGACTCCTTGATGATCTTCTTGCCGAGCTCGACATTGGTGCCTTCGAGCCGCACCACCAGCGGCACTTTCAGCCCGACCTCCTTCACCGCGGCAACCACGCCCTCGGCGATCACGTCGCACTTCATGATGCCGCCGAAGATATTGACCAGAATTCCCTTCACGCTCGGATCGGAGGTGATGATCTTGAACGCGGCCGCGACTTTCTCCTTGGTGGCGCCGCCGCCGACGTCGAGGAAGTTGGCCGGCGTCATGCCGTAGAGCTTGATGATGTCCATGGTCGCCATGGCAAGACCGGCGCCGTTGACCATGCAGCCGATCGAGCCGTCGAGCGCGATGTAATTGAGATCGTATTTCGACGCTTCGGTTTCCTTCTCGTCTTCCTCGGTCAGATCGCGCAGCGCCACGATGTCGGCATGGCGGTAGAGCGCGTTGTCGTCGAAGCCGACTTTGGCATCGAGGCAGATGAGCTTTGCGTCCTTGGTCACCACCAGCGGATTGATCTCCAGCAGGCTCATGTCTTTGCTGGTGAAGGCGGCGTAGAGCTTGGGCAGCAATTCGCCGGCCTGCTTGGCGAGATCGCCGGAGAGCTTGAGCGCCTGCGCCACGCGGCGGCCGTGATGCGGCATGATGCCGGTTGCCGGATCGACCGAAAAGGTGAGGATTTTCTCCGGCGTCTTGTGCGCAACTTCCTCGATGTCCATGCCGCCTTCGGTGGAGACGACAAAGGCGACGCGCGAGGTCTCGCGGTCGATCAGCGCCGACAGATAGAACTCGCGGTCGATGGCCGAGCCTTCCTCAACGTAGAGCCGGTTGACCTTCTTGCCGTGCGGGCCGGTCTGATGCGTGACCAGCGTCGAGCCGAGGATGCGTGATGATTCCTTCTTCACGTCGTCGATGGATTTGACCACCTTGACGCCGCCGGCCTTGCCGCGGCCGCCGGCATGGATCTGCGCCTTTACCACCCAGACCGGGCCGCCCAGTTCCTGCGCGCCTTTGACCGCCTCATCGACCGAGAAGGCCGGCACGCCGCGCGGCACCGGCACGCCGAATTCGCGCAGCACGGCTTTGGCCTGGTATTCATGGATATTCATGCGCCTATCCTCGTGTCCCGGGCGCAGCGCCGCACGAAGTGATGCGCTGCAGACCCGGGACCTTTACAAACTCAGTCCCTGGAACAGTCCCGGATCAGCGGCGCGCCGCAAGAGCGCTGCGCCGCATCCGGGACAAGAATGCTTCAGCCCCCCAAATTGGGCGCGATTTTTTTGCAGGCTTCGACCAGGCCCTGCACCGACGACGCCGACTTCTCAAAGGCGTCGCGTTCGGCGCCGCTGAGGTCGATCTCGACAATGCGCTCGACGCCTTTGGCGCCGATGACAACCGGGACGCCGACGTAGAGATCCTTGATGCGGTATTCGCCATTGAGCCAGGCGGCGCAGGGCAATACGCGCTTCTTGTCGAGCAGATAGCTTTCCGCCATGGCGATGGCGGAGGCCGCCGGCGCATAGAAGGCCGATCCGGTCTTGAGCAGATTGACGATCTCGGCGCCGCCGTTGGCGGTGCGCTTGACGATCTCGTCGACGCGCGCCTGCGTGGTCCAGCCCATCTTGACGAGATCGGGCACCGGGATGCCGGCTACCGCCGAGTAGCGCGTCAGCGGCACCATGGAGTCGCCGTGGCCGCCGAGCACGAAGGCGGTCACGTCTTCCACCGAAACGTTGAACTCGTCGGCGAGGAAATATCTGAAACGAGCGCTGTCGAGCACGCCGGCCATGCCGACGACTTTCTGCTGCGGCAGTCCGCAATATTTCTGCAGCGCCCACACCATGGCGTCGAGCGGATTGGTGATGCAGATGATGAACGCGTCGGGCGCGTATTTCTTGATGCCGGAGCCGACCTGCTCCATCACTTTCAGGTTGATGCCGAGCAGATCGTCGCGGCTCATGCCCGGCTTGCGCGGCACGCCGGCGGTGACGATGCAGACATTCGCGCCCTCGATCGCCTCGTAGGTATTGGCGCCGGTGAACTGCGCGTCGAAATCGTTGACTGGTGCGGACTCGGCAATGTCCAGCGCCTTGCCTTGCGGGACGCCTTCCATGACGTCGAACATCACGACGTCGCCGAGCTGCTTGAGGCCAATGAGATGGGCGAGCGTGCCGCCGATTTGGCCGGCGCCGATCAACGCAATCTTGTTACGCGCCATGATGGGAAAACTCTCGACTAGGAATGAGCCGGCAAGGTGTGGTTATCGCCTCCGGCTGGCGGCGACAAGGAGCCAAACGACGCGGGCACGGTGCATTGCGTGGTTTGTATACATAATACCAGCAGAGGGACGCATTTAAGTCCAGAGCCTATTTGGAATCCGGGGCGGCGCATCAGCGTTTGCGCCCGTACTCGGGTCCTGCATCATCTCCAGCTGGATCTGCTGGATCTCCGCCAGCCGCTCCCATTGACGGGTGAGGATGTGGTCGACCTTTTCGTGCAGGTGGCGGATTTCCAGTTCGGCTTTCAGGTTTACGCGGAAGTCGTTCTCCGACCGCAGCCGGTCCTTCGCCTCCTGCCGCTTCTGGCTCATCATGATGATCGGCGCCTGAATGGCGGCCAAACATGACAGCACCAGATTGAGCAGGATGAACGGGTAGGGGTCGAAGTGTTCGCGCTCCAGCGTGAACACGTTAAATGCCATCCAGACCAGCAGAATGCCGAAGAAAATAATGATGAAGGTCCAACTGCCGCCGAAGCTTGCCAGATGGTCGGACAGACGCTCGCCGACGGTGCGATGGCCGACCCACTCGGCTTCAATGTTTTCGGCCAGCGTCTCGTGGTCGGCGAGACTCTGCACCACGTCTTTTTCCAGCTTGGTAAGCTCGCCGCGCTCCTGGCCGAGCAATTGCGTCACATAACGCGAGCGGAAACGGTCGAGGTCTTCGTTGCAGATGTAGCCCTCGGCCGGAAGATCCGGATGATCGACCTTGATCTTGTCGTAGAGGCTGGGCCGCACGACATCGAGCTGGTTGCAGACGCTGGCAGGTTTTTCCTTGCCGCAGATGACGCAGCGAAAGCGGGTTGGCCGCGGCCGCCGGGTGTGCGCCAGCGTCCTCGGCGCATGCGTGGCGTCGATATCCGGAGCGAGAGCGTTGACTGCCGCATTGTCGGCAACCGGGCCCGACGTGGGGTCGTGGTCGGCCATATGACTTACTCTCTGGGATTATTGCGGCTTTTTGCTGCGCCAAATTGACACTTGCAACTAAATAATCCGTATCCGGCCCGCCGCCCGTCCCGCGGTCAGGTATCGATGATGCCAGCGACGTCGGCCGCATCCGCCTGCCGCGGTCCGTGCGGCAGCCCAAGATAGGCTTGCGAGCGCATCTCGATCAGGCGCGATGCCGTGCGGGCGAATTCCTGCACCTCGAAGCCTTCATCGGCGCGGTAAAGCTCATCCGGCTGCGCCGCTGCCGACGCCAGAAGCTTCACCGCGTGGTCGTAGAGCGTGTCGATCAGAATGATGAAACGCTTGGCCTCGTTGCGCCGCTCGTAGTCCATGACCGGAATGTGGTCGAGGATGATGGTGTGGAATTCGTGCGCGATCTTGAGATAATCGCTGGCGCCGAGCGGCTGCCCGCACAGATCGGCGAAGGCAAATCGCGCCACGCCCATCGCCGCCTGCGGCACCTGCACCGCATGGCCTTTGACCATCAGTTCGTGCGGGGCGCCGGCATGGCCGCCGGCAAGCCGCCGCCAGGCCTCGTCCAGCGCGGCTTGGGCTTTGGCGTCGTCCGGCACATACCAGGTCGGCACGCCGGTCAGCTTTTCCAGGCGGAAATCGACCCTCGCGTCCAGCCGCAGCACCTCGCAATAGCTTTGCAGCAGCGCAATAAAGGGCAGAAATAGCGCGCGATTAAGCCCGTCTTTGTAGAGCTCGCCGGGTGCCAGATTTGAGGTCGCCACCACGACCACGCCGAGTTCGAACAGCCGGGTGAACAGCCGGCCCAGAATCATGGCGTCGGCAATGTCGGTGACGTGGAATTCGTCGAAGCAGAGGAGCCAGGCTTCCTCGGCAAGCGCTTCGGCGGCGCGATGGATGGGGTCCGGCCCCGCGGCGTTTCCGTTCTTTATTTCCAGCCGATAAATGTGAACGCGCTCATGCACATCGGCCATGAATTCATGGAAATGCACCCGGCGCTTGCGCCGCACCGCACTGGTCTCGAAGAACAAGTCCATCAGCAGCGTCTTGCCGCGGCCGACCTCGCCGTAAATGTAGAGGCCCTTGACCGGCGAGCGGTCCTTCTGCCGCTGGCCGAACAGCCAGCCGAGCGAAGAAGATTTCTGCGCCAGAATATTTTGTTCGAGGCGCCGCTCCAGTGCCGCCAGACGGTCAGTGAGTACCGCCTGGCCGGGATCGGCTTCGATCTTTCCGGCGGCAATAAGCGCCGCATAGCGGGTGCTGAAAAGTTCGGACATGAGAGATTGGCCGGCTAGCGCATGATCCCGAAAAACATGTCCTCAGCCCCAAGCGGAGATAGGTACCGGTTTTCGGTAAAGATCATGCGCAATCAATGATTTTGGGGAGCAAATTACGGGCCGGACGCGCGCGAGACCTAGAGTGATCCGCGCCCGCTTGTAAATCACTCAAAAGGGACCCCCAGTCCGATCGCCCAAAATTGCTGCGGGATTGCTGCAAATTGACGCAGCATAGATTGCAGCAAAAATGCGGTAATGCCTTGTTAGCCATGCGCTTTTTGCTTGGGAGCATCCCATCGCTGGCACTCTGCGGTCGCTATTTTGTTGCATTGCACCATATATAAGAACCTTGCTGATTCGCGGGAAGGTCCGCTGGTCGAGCGTCGGGTGGAAACAAAGGCTCAGGGAACAGGGCGTGATGACATGACAACGGAGGCCACAATGAACATCCATGAGCCGCTGCCCGAGGGCGGGGTGATCCGCAAATTATGGGTCAATGAAACCGATGGCTATCGGGACCACCTGCTGCGTCTCGACCGCGACAGCCGCTACCGGCGCTTTTCCGGCGTCGTGTCGAACGATTTCATAACGAAGCATGCGGCAACGGCGAACGAAGCCGGCGTCGTGGTCTACGGATTCTTCCACGACGGTGTGCTGCGCGGCGCCGCCGAACTGCGGCCTTTAGGGACGTTCACAAGCGAGGCCGAAGCCGCGTTCAGCGTCGAGCAGCCCTGGCAGAGCCACGGCGTCGGCACGGTGCTGCTCGAGCGCACGCTGCTGTCTGCCCGCAACCGCGGCATCAAGTCGCTGCATATGCATTGCCTCTCGGAAAATCAACGCATGCAGCAATTGGCGCGCAAATTCGACGCCGAGTTGAGCTTCGATTTCGGCAGCGTCATCGGCGAGGTCGACCCGCCGCGCTCGACACCGCTATCGCTGCTGCGCGAGGCGATGGCCGACGGCCATGACCTTGCCAACGCCATCCTCGATGAGCAATCGCGGCTGTTGAAGCCGGTGTGAGGCTTCCTCCCTGTCATTCCGGGCGCGTCGAGGGCGCGAACCGGAATGACGCGGTTATTTCAGCGGATAACTGGCCTCGACAATGTAGGGGCCGCCGCCGACCGAGTTGCGCGAAGAAAACAGCACGAACTGCGAGATACGAAACGGCGCAGTGCGGAAATAGCCGCGCGCCGACAGGTAATCGGCGACCGCATGGCTTGATGAATCGCGCAGGCGCGCCAACGTCACATGCGGCGTGAATTTACGGCCCTCCGGCTCAAGCCCGATGCGCTGCATCAGCCGTTCTTGCTCGGCCTGGACGTCAAGCAAGGCCTGCACCGGCGGCACCGCGGCCACCACCGCGCGCGGTTTTCGTCCGCCGAACGACGTCACGCCATCGAAATGCAGTTCGAAGGCCTCGCGCCGCACACGGCCGAGCAGCAGCGCCACTTCCTGCGCAATATGCTCGTCGACGTCGCCGATGAAACGCAGCGTCAGGTGATAATTTTCCGGATCGATCCAGCGCGCGCCGGGCAGCCCGCCGCGCAAACTCGACAAGGCCTGGCCGACATCCTGGGGAATTTCGAGACCGGTAAACAGCCGCGGCATGGGGGTCTCACTTCACGAACCGCGCTTGGCGTGAACGCGGGAAATCAGCGCTTCGACCTGAGGCATCATCCGCGCCACGATCACATCGACGCCTGCGGCGTTGGGATGCAGTCCGTCGGCTTGATTGAGCTTTGCGTCGGTCGCCACCCCGTCGAGGAAGAACGGATAAAAGACGACCGGATGAGTCGAGGCAAGGTTCGGATAGATGGCGTCGAAGGCGCGTACATAGTCCACTCCCATGTTGCGCGGTGACTGCATACCGGCGAGCAAGACAGCAATATGACGCGCGTCGAGTTTGCCCAGTATTTCATCCAGCGCCGACTTGGTTACCGCTGGATCGACGCCGCGCAGCGCATCATTGGCACCGAGCTCCAGGATCACGGCATCAGTGCCCTGAGGCACCGACCAGTCGAGCCGGCCAAGGCCGCCCGAGGCGGTGTCGCCGGAGACACCGGCATTGGCGATGCTCACAGCCTGGCCCTTGGCCTTGAGCGCCGCCTCAAGCCGCTCGGGGAACGCAGCGTCGGCGGACAGTCCGTGACCGGCACTGAGGGAGTCACCGACAACCACGATCCGCACCGGCCGCTCGTCGGCAAAGCCGGGCGCCGGCGCAAGCAGGCACAGCACCGCAGCAATTGCCGCGGCCACAAGCCGCTGGACCATGGCCATTTTCGTCCCATATGACCTTGATCGTGTACGGTCAAACCGCATGAAAGCACCGTCAGAGGCAGCCCCGGCCGTCGGACTTTCCGGGGTCAATCTCTCGCTTGGGCAAGGCGCCGCCCGGGTCCATATTCTCAAGGACATCGGCCTCAATATAGGCAGCGGCGAGGCGATCGGGCTGATCGGGCCATCCGGGTCAGGCAAATCGACGCTGCTGATGGTCATGGCGGGGCTGGAGCGCGCCGATAGCGGCCAGGTGAGGGTCGCCGGCGAGGACCTGGGCAGGCTCGACGAAGATGCCCTGGCCCGCTTCCGCGGGCGCAACATCGGCATCGTGTTCCAATCGTTCCATCTGATCCCGACCATGACGGCGCTGGAGAACGTGGCGGTGCCGCTGGAACTGGCCGGCATCGCCGACGCCCAGGAGCGGGCGCGCGAGGAACTTGCCTCGGTGGGTCTTGTCGAGCGGCTGCACCATTATCCGACCGAACTCTCCGGCGGCGAGCAGCAGCGCGTTGCGGTCGCCCGCGCGCTGGCGCCAAACCCGGCGATCATCGCCGCCGACGAGCCGACCGGAAATCTCGACGAGGATACCGGCAAGCAGATCATCGAGCTTCTGTTCGCCGGCCACGAAAAGCGCGGCACCACGCTGGTGCTGGTCACGCATGACACGGCCTTGGCCGCGCGCTGCGAGCGCGTCGTGCGCCTGCGCTCCGGCCGCATCGATGGCGTGAGCACGCCGTGAGTGAGGCGTCGAAGCTGCGATCTCCCTCCCCCGCTTGCGGGGGAGGGTTGGGGAGGGGCAACGGAATGGCACGGAGCCGGAATTGAGCTTCGCTTTTACGCCCGGCCCCCTCCCGACGGCCTCCGGCCGTCGACCTCCCCCGCAAGCGGGGGAGGTGAAGAACCCTTGGCTCCCCTTGCGCTTTGCGTTGCGCGAGTTGCGCGGCGGCCTTGCCGGCTTCTACGTCTTCATCGCCTGCATCGCACTCGGCGTGATGTCGATTGCCGGCGTCGGCTCGCTCGCCGCCAGCCTGGCGGACGGCCTCGCGCGCGAGGGTCAGGTCATTCTCGGCGGCGATCTCGCCTTCACGCTGATCCAGCGCGAGGCGAGCCCGCAGGAGCTCGCCTTCCTGCAAAGCCACGGCACGGTGTCGGCGGCGGCGACATTGCGCGCCATGGCTCGCGCCGCAAACGGCCAGGCAACGCTCGTGGAGATGAAAGCGGTCGACAACACCTATCCGCTCTACGGCGCGGCGCAGCTCGATCCCGCGGGCCCGCTCGACGCGGCACTCGCCGAGCGCAACGGCGTCTTCGGCGCCGTCGCCGACCCGACGCTGATGACGCGGCTCAACATCAAGCCGGGCGCGCGGATTGCCATCGGCAATGCCAGTTTCGAGGTGCGCGCCGCGCTGACGAGCGAACCGGACAAGCTCGCCGGCGGCATCGGCTTCGGGCCCCGCTTCATGGTCAGCGAGCAAGGCCTGCGCGCGACCGGCCTGCTGCAGCCGGGCAGCCTGGTGCATTGGCACTACCGCCTGCGCCTGCCGGCAAACGATGCCGGCGATGCCGCAGCCCGCGCGATCGCCGCGCAGGCGCGCAGCCAATTTCCGCAGGCGGGCTGGGACATCCGCAATCGCAGCAATGCGTCGCCCAATCTTGAACGCGACGTCGAACGCTTCACCCAGTTCCTCACCATTGTCGGCTTGACCGCGCTGCTCGTCGGCGGCGTCGGCGTCGGCAATGCCGTGCAGAGCCATCTCGATCGCAAACGCGACGTCATCGCCACCATGAAGGCGCTCGGCGCCAGCGGCCGCCGCGTCTTTGCCGTCTATCTCACCGAAGTGACGCTGGTCGCGCTTATCGGCGGGCTCATCGGCGTCGCGCTGGGCGCGGCGCTGCCGTTCGCCACGGCTTTCGGCTTCCGCGCCATCATTCCGCTGCCGATCGAGCCGGCGCTGCATATCGGCGAACTGGCGCTGGCGCTGCTTTACGGCCTGCTTACCGCCTTTGCCTTCGCGCTCTGGCCGCTCGGCCGCGCTCATGATGTGCCGGTCGGCGAACTGTTCCGCGATGAAGTCGCACCGCAGCCGCGCTGGCCGCGCAAGTCCTATATCGCCCTCACCGCCGCAGCCGTCGCACTCCTTGCCGCGCTGGCTGTGCTGCTCGCCTATGACCGGCGCGTCGCCGTGATCTTCGTCGGCACCGCCGCGGCGGTGTTTGTCGTGCTGCGTCTCGTCGCCGCCGCGCTGATGTTTGCGGCATCGCGCGCGCCGCATCCGCGATCCACCAGCCTGCGCATGGCGCTCGCCAATATCCACCGCCCCGGCGCGCTGACGCCAAGCGTGGTGCTGTCGCTCGGGCTTGGCATCACGCTGCTGGTCACGGTGATCGAGATCGACGGCAATCTGCGCCAGCAATTCACCGCGGCGCTGCCGGAACGGGCGCCGTCGTTTTATTTCCTCGACATTCCCGCCGCCGACGCCTCTCGTTTCGACGCCTTCGTCAAGGCGCAGGCGCCGCGCGCCACCCTCGATGAAGTGCCGATGCTGCGCGGGCGTATCGTCTCCGCGCGCGGCATCCCGGTCGACAAGCTCAAGCCCAGCGACAACGCCGCCTGGGTGCTGCAGAGCGATCGCGGCATTACCTATACCGGCACGCTGCCGAAAGGCTCGCGCCTCGTCGAAGGCCAGTGGTGGGGAAACGACTACGACGGGCCGCCGCTGCTCTCCTTCGAGAAGCGCATTGCCGACGGCCTCGGGCTGAAGATCGGCGATTCGGTCACCGTCAACGTGCTCGGCCGCGACATCACCGCGCATATCGCCAACATGCGCACGGTCGACTGGGAGAGCCTGGCGCTCAATTTCGTGCTGGTCTATTCGCCGCACGCCTTCGACGGCGCGCCGGCGACGCATCTGGCGACGCTGACTTATCCGGATGGCGGCACGCCGGCGGAGGAAGGCGCCATCCTGCGCGCGGTCGCCGACAATTTTCCCATGATCACCGCGGTGCGGGTGAAGGAAGCACTGCAGGCGGTCGGCGCCATCGTCGAGAACCTGGTGCTGGCGATCCGCGCCGCCAGCGCCATCACGCTGCTGGCGGCGGCGCTGGTTTTGGGCGGCGCGCTCGCCGCCGGCCACCGTGCCCGGGTTTACGACGCCGTGATCCTGAAGACGCTCGGCGCCACGCGGTCACGGCTGATCGGCACTTATGCACTCGAATACCTGCTGCTCGGCGCCGCTACGGCCTTGTTCGGGGTGCTCAGCGGCTCGCTCGCCGCCTGGCTCATTGTCACCGAATTGATGCACTTGCGCTTTGGCTGGCTGCCGCTGCCGGCCACGGCTGCCGCGCTCGGGGCGCTCGTGGTAACGGTAGCCCTGGGGCTCATCGGCACCTTTGTGGCGCTTGGGCAGAAACCGGCCCCGGTTCTGCGCAACCTCTAGGAATTGCGACAACCGTCTTGCCGGACGCTGATTTCCGGCCATTTGGCCGTCATCCAAGCGTTAACAATAGGCAATCTAGAAGGATCATGATTGCGCCATACTGGCGTCCAAGCCTAAGGCACACTAGATTTAGCCCACGAGCGCGGCGGCGCCTTGCTGGCCGCGCCTTAACCGGCAAATAGCCGGACCACTAGAGAGGGATCTTCGATGTCGGACTTCGACCGTAACGTAGCGGCCCGTGGCTTCGGCGCCACCAGCGCTGCCGCGATCGATGCAGGCCTGCGCGCCTACATGATCCGCATATACAATTACATGGCCGCTGGCGTCGCCCTGACCGGGGTCGTCGCCTGGCTGACCTACAATAGCGCGGCCATCACCGACGCAAATGGCCACCTCACCGGTTTGACCCCATTCGGTCAGACGATTTACGGCGGCGTCGGAATGATCGTGCTGTTCCTTGGCACGCTCGGTATCGTCTTCTTCATGAGCTTTCGTATCAACCGACTGCAGCCGAGCACGGCTCTACTGCTGTTTATGGCTTATGCCGCTTTGCTCGGAGTGATGCTGTCGTCGATCTTCCTTACATACACGCACGGTTCGATTGCCCGCACCTTCTTCATCTCGGCGGCCTCGTTCGGCGCGCTCAGCCTCTACGGCTACACCACGCAGCGCGATCTGTCGCCGATCGGCTCGTTCCTGGTCATGGGCCTGTTCGGGCTGATCCTGGCGATGGTGGTCAACATCTTCCTCAAGAGCACGGGGCTCGACTTCGCCATCTCGGCGATCGGCGTGCTGATCTTCGCCGGGCTGACCGCGTGGGATACCCAGAAGATCAAGGAGATGTACAGCGCCAACGATGACGGCACCGTTTCCGGCCGCAAGTCGGTGATGGGTGCGCTGACGCTCTATCTCGACTTCATCAACCTGTTCCTGTTCCTGCTGCGCTTTATGGGCGACCGCCGCTAAGCGATCAGCGCGAGCAGACCAGTTGCGACGCCCGGGCCTTGTGCCCGGGCGTTTCATTTTTGGTCATTGCCGGGCTTGACCCGGCAATCCATGATGATGTTCAGCAAGCGCCGGCTTCGTAACCCCCCGCCCGTGGCAGTTCATCATGGATGCGCGGGTCAAGCCCGCGCATGACGAGCTCCGGAATGCCTGACCTTTCCATCCGCCCCGCTACCACCGCCGATATTCCGGCCATCACCCGCATCTACACGCACGCGGTGAATACCGGCACGGCATCGTTCGAGCTTGAGCCGCCTGACGAAACCGAAATGACGGCGCGAATGAAAGCCGTGCTCGACGGCAAGTTTCCTTATCTGGTCGCGGAGGTCGACGGCGCCGTCGCCGGTTATGCCTATGCCTCGCTCTATCGGACGCGCCCGGCCTATCGCTTCACCGTCGAGGATTCGGTCTACGTCGCGCCCGAGATGCAGCGCCGCGGCATCGGCATCGCGCTACTCAGAAAGCTGATCGAGATCTGTACCGCGCTCGGCTACCGGCAGATGATCGCGGTCATCGGGGATTCTAAACCAGGCGGGGTCGATCGGCGTGCACAGAGCGTGCGGCTTCGATGACGCCGGAAACTTGCGCAGTATCGGCTGGAAATTCGGCCGCTGGCTCGACACGCCGCTGATGCAGCTTGCGCTGGGACCGGGTGCAACCGCCCCGCCGCAAGACGCCGCTCGCGCGCCTCGCGGCAACAGTATGCCGGGCGACAACCTGCACTAGGGCGCGGACTCATAAACGGCGAACCAAGTACAGCCTTGGATACGCCGCCTAATGCCCGTTTTTGGACCGAAGCGGACAAAGGTGAGTTTCTGATCCGCGATGGTTTGTCTGCTTTTGACCCAGAGCTGTCATCAATTATTAAGCAACTCCCTTCGCAATACTACGCATGGTATTGTCCAAACAGGCGACCAATTATCTACATGTGTTGATCAAAAAAGGATTGGCGGCAAAATGACAGAGACGACCACTCTTTTGATCGCGGTATTCGCGCTCCTCGTGAACAGCGCCGCTCTTCTTTCTGTCTCATAGTTTCGGAAATTTTTCCACCACAACAATAAACCGACTTCCCCTGACAAATATTGTTCGCGCCAGACAATGTCCGCGTTCGGGCGGTGAAGCGGAGTGGCCTATACGTTTTGACTAAGACCGCCGCGAGGCGGTCTTTCTTTTTCCCCAAGGGTGATTTCGAGAATGTTTGCCCCTGACCCGAAGCGGCCATTCGCGGCGCCACAATGCTTTGTGCGTTATTGGCGTAACGGCGGACGTGCGGCCAATTTTATGAGTACACGCCCTAGTTCGCCACCAGCGACAAGGGCTCTATCGCCCGCAGCACGCGGTCAAGCTCGTGGCCACGACGCACGATGAGCCCGGTTGCCGAAATCACGCTGTAGGCGCCCTGCCGCCGGCCGAGCTTGAGATTTTTTTCGATGCGGTAAAGCGGGACTTCCGAGGCGCGGCGAAACACCGAAAACACGGCGCGGTCTTTGAGGAAATCGATCGCATAATCACGCCATTCGCCGGCGGCGACCTTGCGGCCATAAAGATCGAGAATGCGGTTGAGTTCGCGGCGGCTGAAGGTGACTTGGTTGGCGGGAGCGGCGGCGCTGCGCGCCGGGGATCCGCCCCCAAAGGACTGGCTCGGATCGATTTCGCCGGAACCAAACGTCATGCGGCGCCTCCCTCGTTGCTGCGACTAATGATCGCGCCGGTCGCGGGCGACGGCAAGGGCCTCGTTGGGGCAGAAAACAAGTTAAAAACGCCGCGAAATGATGCCGCTGCGATCACGAACTCGTCAATGGAACCATAATAACGCCTAATTTCGGTCAAGCGCCCGTCACGCTGGGCGACGATAAGACTAGCGTTGCCTCAAAGGCCCGGTCCGGTATGAGCACCGGATTCCTCAGCCCCCCAGCCCCCCGGGGCTCGACCGACCGGGCCGATTGAGTTCCGCGTACGATTCAATCCCCTAGACTTCGGGCCGGCTTGCCGGCCCGATTTTTTTGCGCGCGCCGTCCTTCCGGGGCCCGCAGGCGGGCATGCGCACCTGGAATTCAGACCGCAAGCGCAAAGCCTGCTTTCTGGATTCCGGGTCCGCTACTTCGTGCGGTGCCGCAATGACGATTGAGGTCAGTGAAAGTCCGCCCGGGCGGCGCCCAGGATCGGGCCAGGCTTGGCGGCGACACCGCTCTGCACCAGCACCGAGATCTCGTCGATGTCCTTCAAGACATCGTTGGCGTTCTGCAGCTCGGCGACCGGAATACTGAAGGTCTGCGCCTTGCCGTTCCAGTTGCCGAGCCGTACCCAGCCGCGCACCACATTGGTGTAGGTGAGCGTGCGGCCGTTGTTCTCACCACGGCCAACGGCGACGGTGACTTTGTGAGTGATCGGGCAGAGCCACACTTCGGCGCTGCGATTGCCATCTTTGGAGTCGGGCACGTTCACCGTCACTTTGCCGTCGGCTACGGTCATTGTGACCGGTAATTCCAGAGCAGCGGCCGTGCGCCGAGTTTTCTCAATGGCGCGCTCAATCGCCGCCTTGTCGCTGCCAAGAACGTCAACCATGCCATTGACCACGACCTGCGGCGTGAACACGTCACGATCGCCGCGCGAGACGGCGTAGGCGCGTTCGCGGGCGGAATGGCCGTGCAAGGCAAGCGTATCCTTCCAGCCGAGATAGTCCCAGTAATCGACGGGCAGGCTCATCGCGATCAACGAAGGATCGCGCGCCAATTCTGCGAGCAACTTGTCGGCAGGCGGACACGACGAGCAGCCTTGGCTGGTGAAGAGTTCGATCACCGCGCGCGGCTCTCCGGCAGATGCCGGCGTCAGCGCAGCGACGCAGAAAAGCGCAGACAAGGTGATGTGGCGATAATTCATCCCGATCCCACGGTTCCCCCGCCGCCAACCGAACTGTTAATCGCCCCGATGTTCACCCGCTACTCACTTCAAGGTGAGCGGCCGGGCCTTTGATCATGCGGCCAGGTGGCGCAGCACATACTGCAAAATGCCGCCATTCTTGAAGTAATCGAGCTCATCCAGCGTGTCGATGCGGCAAATCAGCGGCACCCGCTTGAGCGTGCCGTTGCCCGATACGATCTCGGCGATCAGCCGCTGGTGCGGTTTGAGTTCCCCGTGCAGGCCGCGGATGGTGACCTGCTCGTCGCCCTTCAAGCCGAGCGACTGCCAGGACGTGCCCTCCTCGAATACCAGCGGCAGCACGCCCATGCCGATCAGATTTGAGCGATGGATGCGCTCGAACGACTGCGTAACCACGGCGCGAATGCCGAGAAGCACCGAGCCCTTGGCCGCCCAGTCGCGCGAGGAGCCGGTTCCGTATTCCTTGCCGGCGAAGACCACCAACGGAACATGGTCGGCCTTGTAGCGCATGGCGGCGTCGTACATCGTCATGCGCTGCTTGTCCGGATAGTGCAGCGTGAAGCCGCCTTCGACGCCTGGCACCATCTGGTTCTTGATGCGGATATTGGCGAAGGTGCCGCGCATCATCACTTCATGATTGCCGCGCCGCGTGCCGTACTGGTTGAAGTCGGCCGGCTTGACCCTGTGGTCGACCAGGTATTTGCCCGCCGGCGAGTCCATCTTGATCGAGCCGGCCGGCGAGATGTGATCGGTGGTGATGGAGTCGAGCAACAAAGCGAGCACGCGGGCGTCGACGATATCTTCGAGCGGTTTGGGCTGCTGGCCCATGTGCACGAAATAAGGCGGGTTCTGCACGTAAGTGGACTTGGAGTCCCAGTCGAAGGTCATGCCGCCCTTGACGGTGATCTTGCGCCAGTTGGCGTCGCCCTTGAACACGTCGGCGTATTTCTTGGCGAACATCTGCCGCGTGACGTTCTTGCGCACAAACTCGCCGATTTCCCGGTTTGACGGCCAGATGTCCTTGAGAAAGACCTTCTTGCCCTTTTGATCGGTGCCCAGCGGCTCCTTGGTAAGATCGACATTCATCGAACCGGCAATGGCGTAGGCAACCACCAGCGGCGGCGAGGCCAGATAGTTGGCGCGAACGTCGGCGTTGACCCGGCCCTCGAAATTGCGATTGCCGGAAAGCACCGCCGCTGCGACCAGATCGCCGTCGTTGACCGCCTTGGAAATTTCCGTCGGCAGCGGTCCGGAATTGCCGATGCAGGTCGTGCAGCCGAAGCCGACAAGATTGAAACCGAGTTTGTCGAGATCCTTCTGCAGCCCGGATTTGTCGAGATATTCGGCGACAACCTGAGAACCGGGCACCAGCGATGTCTTCACCCATGGCTTGGCGGTGAGCCCGCGCGCCGCGGCTTTGCGCGCCAAGAGCCCGGCGCCGATCATCACATTGGGGTTCGAAGTGTTGGTGCATGACGTGATCGCCGCGATCACCACGTCGCCGTTGCCGAGATCGTGCTTGCGGCCCTGCACCGGCACGCGCTTTTTCATGTCGCTTGCCTTGCCGAACTCCTTGTCCATCGAATTGGCAAAGCCAGCCTTCACATCCTTCAACGCGATGCGATCCTGCGGGCGCTTCGGCCCCGCCAGCGAGGGCTCGACGGTGTTGAGATCGAGCTTGAGCACGTCGGTGAACATCGGGTCGGGCGTCGACTTGGTGCGGAACATGCCTTGCGCTTTGGCATAGGCCGCGACCAGCGCCACGACATCGGCCGGCCGGCTGGTATCCTTGAGGTAAGCGATGGTGTCGTCGTCGATCGGCGAGAAGCCGCAGGTGGCGCCATATTCCGGCGACATGTTGCCGAGCGTGGCGCGGTCAGCAATGGTCAAGTGCGTGAGGCCGGGGCCGAAATACTCGACGAATTTACCGACCACGCCGCGCTTGCGCAGCATCTCGGTGACGGTGAGCACGAGATCGGTGGCGGTGACGCCTTCCTTCAGCCTGCCGGTGAGCTTGAAGCCGATGACCTCGGGCAGCAGCATCGACAGCGGCTGGCCGAGCATGGCGGCCTCGCCTTCAATGCCGCCGACGCCCCAGCCGAGCACGGAGAGACCGTTGACCATGGTCGTGTGCGAATCGGCGCCGACCAGCGTGTCGGGATAGGCGACTTCCATGGTCGCCGTCTTGCCGTCGACTTTCACCTTGTCCTTTTTCGTCCACACCGTACGCGAGAGATATTCAAGATTGACCTGGTGGCAGATGCCGGTGCCGGGCGGCACCACGCGGAAATTGTCGAAGGAGCGTTGCGCCCATTTGAGGAATTTGTAGCGCTCCTGGTTCTGCCGGTATTCTTCCTCGACGTTCTTCTTGAAGGCCTGGTTGTTGCCGAAGAAAGTCACGGCAACGGAATGGTCGATGACGAGGTCGACCGGCACCAGCGGATTGATCTTCTTTGGATCGCCGCCTAGCACCTTCATCGCGTCGCGCATGGCGGCGAGGTCGACGACACAGGGCACGCCGGTGAAATCCTGCAGCAGCACGCGCGCCGGGCGGAAGGCGATCTCGCGTTCGGAGGATTTCGTCTTCAGCCATTCGGCAACCGCCTTGATGTCGTCCTTGGTCACCGTGCGCCCGTCTTCGTTGCGCAGCAGATTCTCCAGCAGCACCTTCATCGAAAACGGCAGGCGGGAAATGCCTTTGAGGCCGTTCTTCTCGGCGATCGGCAGGCTGTAATAGGCGTAGCTCTTGCCGCCCGCCTGGAGGGTTTTGCAGCATCGAAAACTATCGAGGGAAGTCATGTCAGCTGTTCCGTTCCCGGCAGGGGACATTGGCGTGCGGCCGCTAAGGTATTAGTAGGACTGTAGTTTTTTAACCGTGCGGTTCGCTTGGGTACCCGTGTTACGTGAGGCCGCGGGTGCGGGCTTATAAGGTCTTTTTGCGGCGGAAGCCATACTAAGGGCATTGTCGGCAGGGATGCACGGGATTTTGGAACACGCTGCGAAAGCGCCGTCGGCCAGGGCTGCCTGATGCAGCTCCGGGCGGAGAATCTGGCCTGTCATCGCGGCGGCCGCGAAGTTTTCGCAGGGCTAAACTTTGCCCTGCCCGCCGGCGAGGCGCTTTTGGTGACCGGGCGGAACGGGGCCGGCAAGTCCTCGTTGCTGCGCCTGATCGCCGGCCTGGTGCGCCTGTCCGCCGGCAGCATCGCGCTCACCGGCGGTGAGGCCGATGCGCCTATCGGCGAGCAGGCCCATTACCTCGGCCATCAGGACGCGTTGAAACCCTCGCTGACGCTTGCCGAGAATCTGCGCTTCTGGACCGAATTCCTCGGCGGCGGCAAGCCGGTCGCAGCGGCCCTGGAGGCCGTCGGCCTTGCCCCCCTTGCCGACCTGCCGGCGGCCTACCTCTCCGCCGGGCAGCGGCGGCGGCTGTCGATTGCCCGGCTGTTCGCGGTTGAGCGCCCGCTCTGGCTGCTGGATGAGCCGACGTCCGCGCTCGATGCCGCATCGCAGGCACGCCTTGCCGAGCTGATGCGCGCGCATCTGGCGGGTGGAGGGCTGATTGTCGCCGCCGCACACGGGCCGATCGGGCTCGATGGCGCCCGCGAACTCAGGCTGGGGCCGGCATGAGCGCGCACATATCGGTGACACGCGCATGAATGCGCTTTTGGCCCTCCTCATCCGCGACATGCGTATTGCCATCCGCGTCGGCGGCGGTGCACTGATGGGCGCGCTGTTCTTTCTCATCGTCGTCACCATGATGCCGTTTGCCATCGGCCCCGATCTGAAGCTGCTGGCGCGCATCGGCCCGGCGATCCTCTGGCTTGGCGCGCTGCTGGCGAGCCTGCTCGCGCTCGACCGGCTGTTTGCCACCGACCACGAGGACGGCTCGCTCGACCTGCTGATGACCGGCCGCATGCCGCTGGAATTGACGGTGACCATCAAGGCCGTCGCACATTGGCTCACCACCGGGCTACCTTTGGTCATCATCGCGCCGGTGCTCGGCTTGCTGCTCAATATCGAATTGCGCGCCATGGGCGCGGTGGCGCTGACGCTGCTCGCCGGCACTCCGGCGCTGACTTTCATCGGCCTGATCGGCGCCGCACTGTCGGTCGCGCTGCGCCGCGGCGGCTTGCTGCTGGCGGTGCTGGTGCTGCCGCTGACCGTGCCGGTGCTGATCTTCGGCGTCGCCGCCGCCAATGCCGCCATTACTGAAGGCGTGCCTTTCGGCCCACCTTTCACCATCCTTTGTGCGTTATCCTTGGGCGCGCTGGTGCTAGGGCCAATCGCGGCGGCGGCCGCGCTGCGGCACGGCCTGGAGTGACCATGCACGAGTTATTGCACAAGACCATTCCCGCGCTTTGGCTTTTGTGGCTCGGCTACTGGATCGCTTCGGCGGCAGGCACCAAGGCCGACGAGCAGCGCGAAAGTAAGGGATCGCGCTGGCTGCACTATGGCTTGATCCTCGTTGGTGCGGCGACGATGACATTTCCCAAAATGTTGCCGCCTGCATTCAGTCGGCGCCTGATTACCGAACATGAATTTGTCTATTGGATTTCCGCGGCACTGGTCGCGCTGGGGCTCGGCTTCGCCTGTCTTGCGCGGGCCTGGCTCGGCGCCAACTGGAGCGCCGCTGTCACACTCAAGCGCGACCATGAATTGATCCGCAGCGGTCCATATCGCTACGTCCGACATCCGATTTATACGGGTTTGTTGCTGGCGCTGTTCGGCACCGCGCTTGAGACCGGTGCTTGGCGCGGCATCATCGGCTTTGTCTTGATCGCCGCCGCGTTCATTTACAAATATAAAACGGAAGAAAGATTTCTCACGCGCAAATTCGGCGACGACTACAGCCGATACAAGACCGAAGTCCCCGGGCTGGTGCCGTTCCGGCCGTTAGCTGGTAAGAGAGACGCATGACCCTGATCGACTTCGCCAACCCGACACGCTTCCTCGCGCTGGTGAACCGCGTGCTGCCGTGGCTTGTGGCGATGACCGTTATCCTCTTCGCCATCGGGCTTTATCGCACGGTGAACGCGCCCGACGATTATCAGCAGGGCGCGACGGTGAAGATCATGTATCTGCACGTGCCCGCGGCCTGGCTCGGCATGGTGGGCTGGGGACTGATGAGCCTCGCCGCGCTCGGCACGCTGGTCTGGCGGCACCCGCTCGCCGACGTGACGGCAAAGGCCGCGGCGCCGATCGGCGCCGCCTTCACCTTCCTCTGCCTGGTCACCGGCTCGCTGTGGGGCCGCCCGACCTGGGGCACGTATTGGGTCTGGGACGCGCGCTTAACCTCCGAGCTGGTGCTGCTGCTGCTCTATTTCGGCGTGCTCGCGCTTTACTGGACCGCCGAGGATCCGGGACGCGGCGCCCGCGCCGCCGCGATCCTGGCGCTGGTCGGCGCGGTCAATTTGCCAATTATCAAGTTCTCGGTCGACTGGTGGAATACGCTGCATCAAGGCGAGTCCATCTTCCGCAGCGGCGGCTCGACCATCGATCCTTCGATCCTGTGGCCGTTGCTGATCATGACGATTGCCTTCACGCTGCTGTTCATCAGCCTGCTGCTCGCCGCCATGCGCAATGAAATCCTGCGGCGGCGCGTGCGCGCCATGCGGCTGATGCAGGCGCAACAATTTGCCGAGGCCGGCGCATGATCCCGAAAAGTGGGCGCCGGTTTTCGGACAAGATCATGCGCGAAAGGAAAAGCCCGTGAATCTCGGGCCGCACGCCGACTTCATCATCGCCGCCTACGGCTTGGCGGTATTTGTCGTCGCCGGCCTTGCCGCCTGGGTCACGCTCGACTATGCCGCGCAGCGGCGCATCCTCGGCGGCCTGGAAGAACGCGGCGTCACCCGCCGCTCGGCAAGAGACACGCAATGAGCGCGGCCTCCGACAACACGCCCAACAAGCGCCAGCGCAACATATTGGTGCTGCTGCCGCTCGTCTTGTTCCTGACGCTGGCGGCTCTTTTCCTTTACCGGCTCGGCGCCGGCGATCCGTCGCACATTCCCTCGGCGCTGATCGGCCATCCGGCGCCGCCGACCAACCTGCCGCCGGTTGCCGGCCTCACCCGCGACGGCCAGCCGGTGCCGGGGCTCAGCAACGCGACCTTCCAGGGCGCGGTGACGCTGGTCAATGTCTGGGCCTCGTGGTGCGTGCCTTGCGCCGACGAAGTGTCGTTCCTCGATCAGCTCGCGAAGGACAAGCGCATCAAGCTTGTCGGCATCAATTACAAGGACGCGCCCGACAATGCGCGGCGCTTCCTCAACCGCTACGGCAATCCCTTCGTCGCCGCCGGCGCCGACGAAAGCGGCCGCGCCGGGATCGACTGGGGCGTCTATGGCGTGCCGGAAACGTTTCTTGTCGGCCGCGACGGCCGCATCGCCTACAAGCTGGTCGGCCCGATCGACGCCGACAATCTGGCCAAGGTACTGGAGCCGGAGATCGCCAAGGCGGCGGCGAAGTGGATGCTTTCTCCGGACGCCGGCGCAGCACTAGCGTGCTGCGCTGCGCCCGGGACACGCGCGTCTATTTCTGCGCGTCCGGGTGATATTTCATGATCAGCGGATACTGCAGCGCGCCGAATAAAAACGTCAGCGGCACCACGCCGAACAGCTTGAAGCTCACCCAGGTATCGGTCGAGAAATTGCGCCAGACGATTTCGTTGAGCACGGCGAGCGCGAAGAAAAAGATCACCCAGCGCCAGGTGAGCTTGCGCCAGCCTACGTCGGTCAGGTGGAACATCTGATCGAACAGGATGGACAGGAACGGCTTGTCGAGCAGCAGCCCGATGAGCAGCGTGCCGCCGAACAGCACGTAGATGATGGTCGGCTTGAGCTTGATGAACAGGTCGTTGTGCAGGACGAGGGTCAAGCCGCCGAAGATCAGCACGATCACCGCGGTGACCACCGGCATGAGCGCAATGTGCCGTGTCAGTGCATATGACACCGCAAGCGCGATCAGCACCGCGAGCATGAAAGCGCCGGTCGCCGCATAGATGCCGTAGCGGGCATTGGCGGCGAAAAACAGCACCAGCGGGCCGATGTCGAGCACCAGCTTGAGGATGGGATCGAGTTGTTTCTTGTCGGATTTCGCTTCGGTCATTGGGGCGGCTTTTAGCGTGCTCACAACTTTCTGTCATTCCGGGACGCGAGTGAAAGGAGCGGACCCGGAATCCATACTCCGCAGCACTGGGGTTATGGATTCCGGGTTCGCGGCCTAAAGGCCGCGCCCCGGAATGACAGCTAATCCAACCCCACCACAGCCCGGGCAAAATCCCGTGCGGTGAACGGCGCCAGATCGTCAACGCTTTCGCCGACGCCGACGAAATGCACCGGCAGGCCGAAGCGCGCGGCGATCGCCACCAGGATGCCGCCGCGGGCGCTGCCGTCGAGCTTGGTCATCACCAGGCCGGTCACGCCCGCGATCTTGCCGAAGATGTCGACCTGACTGATCGCGTTTTGTCCGACGGTGGCGTCGAGCACCAGCAGCACCGCGTGCGGCGCCGTCGGCTCGACCTTGCGCATCACCCGCACGATCTTTTCCAGTTCGCCCATGAGCTCGGTGCGGTTCTGCAGGCGCCCGGCGGTGTCGACCAGCACGATGTCGGCGCCGTTCGTCTTCGCCGCGGTGAGCGCGTCGAAGGCAAGCCCCGCGGCATCGGCGCCGGGCTCGCGCGCCATGATGGTTGCGCCGGTGCGCTCGCCCCAGATTTTCAGCTGATCGATGGCCGCGGCGCGAAAGGTGTCGCCGGCCACCAGCATCACCGTCTTGCCGGCGCGGCGGTATTGCGCGGCGAGCTTGCCGATGGTCGTGGTCTTGCCGGAACCGTTGACGCCGGCGACGAGAATGATGAAAGGCCGCGTGGTGATCTCCAGCGGTTTGGCCACCGGCGCCAGCACTTTCTCGATCTCCGCGGCAAGCAGCGCCTTCAGCGCCTCCGGCGTGATGTTCGGATCGAAGCGGCCCTCGCCGAAGCCGGTGGCGATGCGTTGGGCAAATTCCGGCCCGAAATCGGCGCGGATCAGTTCGTGCTCGAGTTGCTCGATCGCCGCCTCATCGAGCCTGCGCTTGGCGAGGTCCTGCGCCGCGCCGCTGAGCAGCGACGAGGTCTCCTTGAGCCCGCCCTTGAGCCGCTGCCACCAGGTCGGTTGCGTGCTGTCGTTCATGCGGCGCCCGTGATAGCCGTAACGACACCCGTTGTCATTCCGTGACGGAGAGAAGATGACACCGGAAGAAATGCTCGCCCGCCTGCTCTACCGCGACGGGCTGATGCTGGTGATCGACAAGCCGGCGGGCCTTGCCGTGCACCGCGGGCCGAAAGGCGGCGAGAGCCTCGAGGATTATTTCGAGCCCTTGCGCTTCGGCCTGCCGCGCAATCCGGCGCTGGCGCACCGGCTCGACAAGGACACCTCCGGCTGCCTGGTGCTCGGCCGCCACCGCAAGGCGCTGGCGCTGCTCGGCAAGCTGTTCAAGCAGGGCAAGGTCGGCAAGACCTATTGGGCCGTGGTCGAAGGTTCACCGGAGGCGGACGAAGGCCGCATCGATATGCCGCTCGGCAAGCTCGACGAAAGCGCGCGGCTGGTGGATGAAGCCCGACCCGCACGGCACGCCGGCGGTGACGACGTGGAAGGTGATGGGGCGCGGGCCGGGCTCACCTGGCTGGCGCTGGAGCCGCTGACCGGGCGCACGCATCAGCTGCGCGTGCATTGCGCCGAGATGGGCTGGCCGATCCTCGGCGACAACATCTATGGCCGCGCGCCGCGCAGCGGCGGGCCGACGCTGCATCTGCATTCGCGCGAGATCGTGGTGCCGATTTCCAAGAACAAGCCGCCGGTCGTGGTCACCGCGCCGGTGCCGGCGCACATGCGCGAGGCGCTGGGCAAGTGCGGGTGGAAGGCGGAATCAGGCCGCTAGAAGCTGCCGGCCGTCGTGGCCGGCGATCGACGAGGTCGAGAAACACGCCCGGCTCGATCGGCGCGGAGAGGCGCACGGGCGTGAATTGCTCGGTGCGGCCGATGCCGCCGCGCTCGGTGAGCACGCGACGATTGCTGCCGATCTGCGTTTCGAGATGACGACGCAGAGCGGCCTCGCCTTTCTCGCGCAGACGCTGCGCCCGCTCCTTGATGACGGCGCGATCGAGCTGCGGCATGCGCGCGGCGGGCGTGCCGGGCCGCGGCGAAAACGGGAAGACGTGCAGTTGCGTCAAACCACATTCGTCGACCAGATCGAGCGAGCGGGCGAACATGTCTTCGGTCTCGGTCGGGAAATCCGGCAATGATGTCGGCGCCGAAAGCGACATCGGGCCGCAGGGCGCGCACGCGCTTGCAGAAGTCGATGGCATCCTGACGCGTATGCCGCCGCTTCATGCGCTTGAGAATGAGATCGTCGCCGGCCTGCAACGACAGATGCAGATGCGGCATCAGCCGCGGCTCGTTGGCCAGCGCGTCGAGCAGATCGTCGTCGGCTTCGACCGAGTCGATCGAAGAGAGCCGCAGTCGCGCAAGCTCCGGCACTTCGCGCAGGATACGCTTGACCAGCGCACCGAGCCGCAGCGCCGTCAGCATCGTAGCTGGTGATATCGACGCCGGTGAGCACCACTTCGCGATAGCCGCGTTCGGTGAGCGCGCGCACCTGCGCCAGCACATCATCGACCGGCAGCGAGCGCGAATTGCCGCGGCCGAACGGGAATAATGCAGAAGGTGCAGCGGTGATCGCAGCCGTTCTGCACCTGCACGAAAGCCCGCGTATGGCCCGCGAGCGCATCGACGCGATGCGGCGTCATCGTCCGCGATGCCATGATGTCACCGACGGCGACGCGCGCGGCGCCGGCCCACGCCCGCGCATCGAGCTTTTCCTCGTTGCCGAGCACGCGGTCGACTTCCGGCATGGCGGCGAAGTCTCCGGCCCGGCTTGCGCGGCGCAGCCGGTGACGACGATGCGCCGCTGCGGCTGCTCGCGCTTGATGCGGCGGATCGCCTGCTTCGCCTGACGCACGGCCTCCGCCGTCACCGCGCAGGTGTTGACCACCACGGCGTCGTCCAGCCCGACCGCCGCGCGCTTGATGACCTCCGACTCGACGACATTGAGCCGGCAGCCGAAGGTGACGACGTCGAGGCTCATGGCGCCGGCGCCTTCTCGAACAGCGCCGCGTCGAATTTTCCGGCAAACTCGAACTCCACCGGCCCGGTCATCAGCACGTGGCCGTCGCTCTCGCGCCAGTCGATGGTGAGTTCGCCGCCGGGCAGCGTCACCTTCACCTTGCGGTTCGTGCGCTTGAGCCGCGCCGCGGCGACGGCTGCGGCGCAGGCCGCCGAGCCGCAGGCCCGCGTCAAGCCGGCGCCGCGCTCCCAGGTGCGGATCATGATGTGCTCGCGCGAAACGATATGCGCGAGCGTGATGTTGGCGCGCTCGGGAAAGATCGGATGATTTTCGAGCAGCGGCCCGAAAGCGGTGCAGGTCATAGGCGTTGACGTCGTCGACCCAGAAGATCGCGTGCGGATTGCCCATGTTGACCACCGAGGGTGAATGCAGCACCGGCTTGTCGATCGGCCCGATCTGCAATTCGATGGCGCGGGTGTCGCGGAATTCCTCCGCCAGCGGAATCTCGTTCCAGGCGAATTTCGGCGCGCCCATGTCCACGGTGAACAGGCCGTCGGCGCCCTTCCAGCAATTGAGGATGCCGCTCGTCGTCTCGAAGGTCAGCGCGCTCTTGCCGTTTTCCTTCGCCACCACGATCGGCGACGCAGCGCATGCCGTTGCCGCAGGCGCCGGCTTCGGAGCCGTCATTGTTGTAGATGCGCACGAAGGCGTCGGTGCCGGGCGTGCGCGGCGGATAAAGCGCCATCAACTGGTCGTAGGGCGCGCCGTCCGGCCCCGCCGCCGCGCGCGCTTCCTCGGGCGTGATCGCCGCCGCGCGCGGACGCAGATCGACAATGACGATCTCATTGCCGATGCCGTTCATCTTGACGAAGGGCTGGTTGGCGAGCGCGCCCATAAATGCAATCTAAATCGATTAGCCCGAAGTTTCGCCCGGTTTATATGGCGAATGAACGCCGATTGGCCAGAGCCCGTGCTAGACTGCCGCTCGCGCCGCAAATCGCCGGATACGGCGCGCTCCATCAAGAGGAAGACCAAAAATGTTGTTTACCCGCCTGGCGGCATCGCTGGCCGTGGTCGCGGCTCGCTCTGCGTCCGGCGCGGCATCGGCGCAAACGCCAGGCCGATCCGATGCCGCCGATCACCGGACCGGCGTCGCCGTCGCCGCTGCAGCCGGGCGACGCCTTCGGCACCGAGGTGACGCTGCCGGAGCGGACGATGATCTACATCCAGGGCCACAGCAACTGGGACACCGCCTTCGAATCGATCGTCGACGCCTTCAAGTCGCTCAACGAATACCTCGCCAAGCAGGGCATCAAGCCGAACGGCCCGGCGATGACCATCTACACACAGACCGACGATAGCGGCTTTAACTTCCGCGCCGCGCTGCCGGTCGCCGAAGCGCCGAAGGACCCGCCCAAAGGCGACATCGGCGTCGGCCAGGCGCCGTCCGGCAAGGCGCTCAAATTCGTGCACCGCGGTTCCTACGATGCGATGGATTCGACTTACGAAGCGATCACCAATTACCTCGACGACAAGCAGCTCGAGGCCAAGGACCTGTTCATCGAGGAATATGTTTCCGATCCGGTGACGACCGATCCGGACAAGCTCGTGGTCAATGTGCTGGTGCCGATCAAATGAGACTTCTTCTGCCGGACTTGCTGCTGCTGCTGGCCGCGCCCGCGGTACGCCGACGTGCCGCCGAGCATCTGGTGACGGTGACCGGCGAGGCGACCGTCTCGGTGGCGCCGGACACCTCCATCATCCGCATCGGCGTCACCAGCCAGGGCAAGACCGCGCGCGAGGCAAGCGAAGCCAACGCCAAGCAGATGACGACGCGTGCTCGCCGCCATCAAGGGCGCCGGCATCGCCGACAAGGACGTGCAGACCTCGCGGCTGTCGCTGCAGCCGCAATACGATCCGAACAAGGCCGGTGCCGCGCATCTCACCGGCTTCCAGGTGACCAATCAGGTCACCGTCAAGATCCACGACATCGACAATCTGCCGGGCGTGCTCGACCGCGCCATCGCCGCCGGCGCCAATGAAATGTCGGGCATCGAATTCGTCGTGTCCGAGCAGTCGAAGCTGCTCGACGAGGCGCGGAGCGAGGCGATCGCCGACGCCCACCGCAAGGCCGAGATTTACGCCGCCGCCGCCGGCGCCAAGGTCGGCCACGTGGTCGCGATCAGCGAAGGCTCGTCGCCGGCGGCCGCCGATCGCCATGCAGGCGTTGCGCGCCGGCACGGTTCCGGTGGCGCCCGGCGAGCAGACGCTGCGGGCGCAGGTCACCGTGAGCTACGAGTTGACGCCGTAGCCGCGCAGTGTCTTGAATCGGAGCATGCGAGCAAGAGCCTCGCGACATGCGCAGCCGGGGAAGGACTTGCAGTGCGGCGATATTGCTGGCGATCGCGTTTTGCGCGCCGGGCAACCCTGCCGTCGCGGATGAAATGGTCACCTTCGCGAGCGCGCGTTATCTCGTCGGCGAACTGACGCAACGTCTGGCGCGCGAGCGCGGCGAGACGGTTCAACGCCCGCCGGCCGACATGATCCAGGGCTATCTGTCGCGCCCGCCGGGCGACGGCCCATTCCCGGCGATCGTGCATCTGCACGGCTGCGGCGGCCTGACGGCGCAGCGGCGCAAACTCGACGGCGAGCAGTTCACGCGCTGGGGTTATGTCACGCTGATCGTGGACAGCTTCACCACGCGCGGCATCAAGGACGCCTGCGCCGGACAGGTGCTCCCAGCGCGGCATGCGGACGCCATGGGCGCCTTGATCTATCTGTCGAAGCTCCCCTTCGTCGATCCGAACCGCATCGCCGTGGTCGGCTATTCGCAAGGCGGCATCGCCGCGCTGGAGATCGCTTCGGCCCAGCCAGCGCAAATCCTCGACGTGCCGCAAGCGATGAAATTCAAAGCCGCCGTGGCTTACTATCCGTGGTGCAGCGCCGCTGCTGACAAGCTCGCGATCCCGACGCTGGTTTTGATCGGCGAGCTCGACGATTGGACGCTGGCGACGAGTTGCGACCATCTACAGCGGCGCTTCGACGCCAGCGGCGCGCCGCTCAAGATTACCGTTTTTCCAGAAGCCTACCATTCCTTCGACAACACCACCGCCGGCGTCTACGGCGTGCCGATTTACGGCCATTGGCTGCGCTATAACGCCGACGTGACCGCACGCGCCGCCGCCGAAACGCGCGATTTTCTGGCAGCGATACTGGGCAAATGAGCGTCGCCTTGACTTAGGTCTACCCCGCTCATAGGTTCCGCCCCGTCTTCGCTTAAGACGTGAATTCCAACTTTGCCGCCCGGTCCATTAGAGGCCGGAGGCCACCGCCCGACAGCGCAATGCGCCCTCGGGCGCAAAGGTGTTTTGAGACCGAATGTTCGACAACTCCTGTCCGAACGCCTTGGCGGCATTCTCGACCGCCTCACCCGCCGCGGCGCGCTCACCGAAGCCGACGTCGACGCGCCTTGCGCGAGGTGCGCCGCGCGCTGCTCGAAGCCGACGTCGCGCTCGACGTCGCCCGCGCCTTCACCGATGCAGGTGAAGCGAGCAGCGCCGTCGGCGTCGAGGTGATCAAGTCGGTGACGCCCGGGCCAGATGGTCGTCAAGATCGTGCACGACCAACTGGTCGCCACGCTCGGCGCCGAGGCGCAGGCCGATCGACCTCGCCGCCGCGCCGCCGGTCGCCATCATGATGGTCGGCCTGCAGGGCTCCGGCAAGACCACGACCACCGCCAAGCTCGCCCGCCGCCTCACCGACCGGCAGAAGAAAAAAGTGCTGATGGCCTCGCTCGACGTGCGCCGTCCGGCGGCGATGGAGCAGCTCGCCGTGCTCGGCCGCGAGGCGGCGATCGACACGCTGCCCGTGGTCGAAGGCCAGCAGCCGGCGCAGATCGCGCGCCGCGCGCTCGATGCCGGCCGCGCTCGGCGGCTACGACGTGGTGCTGCTCGACACCGCCGGCCGCACCACGCTCGACGAAGCGATGATGACCGAAGCGGCCGACGTGCAAGACGCCGCGCAATCCGCACGAGGTGCTGCTCGTCGCCGACGCGCTGACCGGCCAGGACGCGGTCAATCTCGCGCGCTCGTTCGACGAGCGCGTCGGCCTCACCGGCATCGTGCTCACCCGCGTCGACGGCGACGGCCGCGGCGGCGCCGCGCTCTCCATGCGCGCGGTCACCGGCAAGCCGATCAAGCTGATCGGCACCGGCGAAAAGCTCGACGCGCTGGAGGAGTTCGATCCCGTCGCGCATCGCCGGCCGCATCCTCGGCATGGGCGACATCGTCGCGCTGGTCGAGAAGGCCGCCGCCAATATCGACGCCGAAAAGGCGTGCGCGCCGCCGAGAAGCATGCGCAAGGGCCAGTTCGATCTCGACCGACCTGCGCGAGCAGCTGCACGCAGATGCAGTCGATGGGCGGCATCGGCGGCCTGATGGGCATGCTGCCCGGCGTCGCCAAGATGAAGAACCAGATCGCCAATGCCGGGCTCGACGAGAACGTGCTCAAGCGCCAGATGGCGATCATCGACTCGATGACGCCGAAGGAGCGGCGCAACCCCGACATCCTCAAAGCCAGCCGCAAGAAGCGCATCGCCGCCGGCTCCGGCACCACGCCGGAAGCGATCAACAAGCTGCTGAAGATGCACCGCGGCATGGCCGACATGATGAAGGCCATGGGCTCGGGCAAACGCGGCGCGCTCGGCGGCCTCGGACAGATGCTGGGCTTCGGCGGCGGCGCACAGCCGACGCCGGAGCAGATGGCCGAGCTCGCCAAGAAAATGCCGGGCGGTTTTCCCGGCGCCGGCGGCTTGCCGCGGGCACGCCGGCGCTGCCGCCGAATTTCCCCGGCGCTCCGGGCGGATTGCCCGGCCTGCCGGGAACGCCCGGAAAGTTTCCTGGATTGCCGGGCCTGCCCGGTTTCGGAAAGAAGAAATGAATGAATCGCTGCAGACCTCTCACCGTCACCCTGAGGTGCTGTCGCGCAGCGACGACGCCGAAAGCGCGCTCGCACCCCAGGATGACGGATCAATTGCCAATCAAGTTCGAAACGAAAGGAAGAACCTAATGTCTCTCGTCATCCGCATGGCCCGCGCCGGAACCAAGAAGCGGCCGGTCTATCACATCGTCGTCGCCGACTCGCGTTCGCCGCGCGACGGCCGCTTCATCGAGCGGCTCGGCTACTTCAATCCGCTGCTGCCCAAGGACAAAGCCGAGCGGCTCAAGCTCGATCTGGACAAGGTGCAGGCCTGGATGAAGAAGGGCGCGCAGCCCTCCGACCGCGTGCATGCGCTTCCTCGACGCCGCCGGCATCGCCAAGCGCGAGAAGCGCAACAATCCGGAAAAGGCGATCCCGCGCAAGGAACGCAAGGCCGCGGCCGAAGAAGCGACCAAGGCCAAGGAAGCCGGCGACGCCGCCGCCAAGACCGCGGCGACCGCGAAGGCCGCGGCCGACAAGGCCGCCGCGGCGGCGCCTGCCGAAGCTCCGGCGGCGAGCTGATGCTCGCCGCCGCGTGCCGTGGCCGAGCGCATCCGCGTTGCCCACATCGGCGCCGCGCACGGAATTCGCGGCGAGGTGAAGCTGTGGCCGTTCACGGAGAACCCCGAAGCCGTCGCAGCTACGGCCCGCTGGAAACCGAGGACGGCGCGCGGCGCTTCGAGATCGAATCGCTGCGGCCGGCCAAGGATCATCTGGTGGTGCGGCTCGCCGGCGTCAATGACCGCGACGCGGCGGAGAACTTGCGCAACACCGATCTGTTCGTGCCGCGCGACCGGCTGCCGCCGATCGAGGAGCCCGACACCTTCTATCACGCCGATCTGGTCGGGCTCGACGCGGTGACGCAGGACGGCGCCCAGGTCGGCACCGTGCACGCCGTGCATAATTTCGGCGCCGGCGACATTATCGAGATCATGCCGGTCAGCCGCGGCGCGCCGGTGATGCTGCCGTTCACCGAAGCGACGGTGCCGAAGGTCGATCTCGCCGCGCGGCAGATCGTCGTCGTGCCGCCGGCCGAGATCGAGGCGAAAGGCGAAGAAGAATGAGGCGCCGCGACATCTTCCGTCGTTCCCGCGCAGCGGGAATCAGAGCGACACCCATGCGCTCGATATTTTGGCTCCTGGGTCCCGCTGCGCGGGGACGAACGGAGGTAAGCATGTGGCGCGCATCGGTGCTCACGATTTCCCCGACATGTTTCCCGGGCCGCTGGGGCAGAGCCTTGCCGGCAAGGCGCTGGGCAATCTGTGGTCGCTCGAGGCCATCGACATCCGCGAGCACGCCACCGACAAGCATCGCACCGTCGACGACACGCCGGCCGGCGGCGGCCCCGGCATGGTGATGAAGGCCGACGTGCTGGCGCGCGCGATCGATGCCGTTCCCGCCGACGAGCCGCCCGCGCCTGCTGATGAGCGCGCGCGGCGCGCCGCTGACGCAAGGCCGCGTCGCGGCGCTCGCGCAAGGCCAAGGCGCGGTGATCGTCTGCGGCCGCTTCGAGGGCGTCGACGAGCGGCTGATCGCGGCGCGCCAGCTCGAGGAAATCTCGCTCGGCGATTACGTGCTCTCCGGCGGCGAGATCGCGGCGCTGGCGCTGATCGACGCCTGCGTGCGGCTCCTTCCCGGCGTCATGGGCAAGGAGGCTTCCGCCGCGGAGGAAAGCTTCGCGCAAGGGCTGCTCGAATATCCGCAATACACCCGGCCGCAGGTCTGGGAGGGCCGGCCGATCCCCGAGGTGCTCACCTCCGGCGACCACGCCAAGATCGCCGCCTGGCGGCGCGACGAGGCCGAGCGGCTCACGCAGGCGCGCCGCGCCGATCTCTGGGCGGCCTATCAGGCGCGGAAAAGGCCCGGAAAAGCCCCAAATCCGAGGGTGACAAGGCAAAAGCTTTGTAGTACAAGCTCGCCGACCCATTCAGTCATTGAACAGCTACCCGCGCGCCGGATGCTGGCGCTGCCGACGGAGATTGCCATGAACATCATTCAGCAGCTCGACAAGGAGCAGGTCGAGAAGCTCTCGGCCGGAAAAGACATCCCCGACTTCGGGCCGGGCGACACCGTGCTGGTCAACGTCAAGGTGGTCGAAGGCGACAAGAGCCGCATCCAGGCCTACGAGGGCGTGTGCATCGGCCGCTCCGGCGCGCGGCATCAACGAGAACTTCACGGTGCGCAAGATTTCCTACGGCGAAGGCGTCGAGCGCGTGTTCCCGCTTTATTCGCCGATGATCGAACTCGATCAAGGTGGTGCGCCGCGGCAAGGTGCGCCGCGCCAAGCTCTATTACCTGCGCGGGCTGCGCGGCAAGAAGGCGCGCATCTCCGAGGCGCAAGGCGCGACCGGCGGCGAGGAGACCGCTGCGGCGACAGCCAAGGCCGCCGCCACCGAATAAGGCCGATCCATACCGGAATGCATAAAGGGGCCGCTTGCGGCCCCTTCTTCGTTTGCGCGGGTTTCGTTGTCGAAACCGGCGCGATTGGCTATATAGCGGCCATGATGGTCCGGGCCCAGAACGTCGTCCTCACCGATCGCGCGCGGTTGCCGTGGCGCTTTTTCGGGCGGCTGACCGCGGTGCAAGCGGGCCTGTAATCGGCGCCCGGCCGGCCGCTGCCGGCTACTGTGAGCCCGCCGATCCAATTCATTGTCCGCATAAGAGTCAACGCCATGAAACCGCGCACGCTCTACGACAAGATCTGGGACGACCATCTGGTTGACGAACAGCCGGACGGCACCTGCCTGCTCTACATCGACCGCCATCTGGTGCACGAGGTGACCTCGCCGCAGGCCTTCGAAGGCCTGCGCCTCGCCGGCCGCAAGGTGCACGCGCCGGAAAAGACGCTCGCCGTCGTCGACCACAACGTGCCGACCACGACCGCCGCACCATGCCCAATCCCGATCCGGAAAGCATCACCGCAGATCGCGGCGCTGGCGCAGAACGCCAAGGATTTCGGCATCGAGTATTTCAACGAGTTCGACAAGCGCCAGGGCATCGTCCACGTCATCGGCCCCGAGCAGGGCTTCACGCTGCCCGGCACGACCATCGTCTGCGGCGACAGCCACACCGCGACGCATGGCGCCTTCGGCGCGCTCGCCTACGGCATCGGCACCTCGGAGGTCGAGCACGTGCTGGCGACGCAGACGCTGATCCAGACGAAGTCGAAGAACATGCGCGCGCGTGGTCGACGGCAAGCTGCCGCCGGGCGTCACCGCCAAGGACATCATCCTCGCCATCATCGGCGAGATCGGCACCGCCGGCGGCACCGGCTACGCGCTGGAATATGCCGGCGAAGCGATCCGCGCGTCTGTCGATGGAAGGCCGCATGACGGTCTGCAACATGTCGGTCGAAGCCGGCGCCAAGGCCGGCTTCATCGCGCCCGACGAGAAGGCCTACGCCTATCTCAAGGACAGGCCGAAGGCGCCCAAGGGCAAGGCCTGGGACGAGGCGATGCGCTACTGGGAGACGCTGTCCTCCGACGACGGCGCGCATTTCGACCGCGAGATCAGGCTCGACGCCGCCGAACTGCCGCCGCTGGTGACCTGGGGCACCAGCCCCGAGCAGGTCGCCTCGATCACCGGCCGCGTGCCGGTCGCGGCCGAGATCGCCGACGAGAACAAGCGCCACGCCGCCGAGCGCTCGCTCGCCTACATGGGGCTCAAGGGCGGCGAGAAGATCACCGACATCAAGCTCGACCGCGTCTTCATCGGCTCATGCACCAATTCGCGCATCGAGGACCTGCGCGAGGTCGCGCGCATCGTCGACGGCAAGACGGTCAACGCCAACGTCAACGCCATGATCGTGCCCGGCTCGGGCCTGGTGAAGGAGCAGGCCGAAGCCGAAGGCCTCGACAAGATCTTCAACGCCGCGGGCTTCGACTGGCGCGAGCCCGGCTGCTCGATGTGCCTCGCCATGAACCCGGACAAGCTCAAGCCGGGCGAGCGCTGCGCCTCGACCTCGAACCGCAACTTCGAGGGCCGCCAGGGCTACAAGGGGCGCACGCACCTCGTCTCGCCGGCGATGGCGGCGGCGGCGGCGATCGCCGGCATTTCGTCGACGTGCAGGGAAGTAAGGCAAGCGCATGCGGCGGTCCGGCATCGGTTCTTGATTTCGTTCGCTCTACCAGCAGCGCCGGACGCGTGCGGATCGCCCAGTGGTCGTAGCGCCACACGCGCACGCGCGTCCAGCGGCAGGCGGGACCGGCGTAGTAGCGCGGGCCGTAGTAATAGGGCCGGCCATAGTAGCCGCCGTAATAATACGGGTAGCCCCAGACGGTGCCGAGACCGAGACCCAGGCCGAAACCCGGACCCCATCCCCACCCGCCGCCGCGCCAGCCGTGATGCCAGCCACCACCGCCATGCCAGCCGCCACCGCCATGCCAGCGCGCCTGCGCCGGGACCGAGGTGACGGCGACGGCGCCGAGCAGCATCGCGCGACGACGCTCAAGACTTTCACAAGTTTCGACATCGTTGCTCCTCCGATATCGCCACACTTATGAACGGACGGGACCGCCGCCTTCCTGCGCCGATTATTCCCAGTGGCAGCTCATGCGCGGCACGATCACCGGCCCGGCTCACGCGATACTCCTTCGCCAGCCAGGAACGGCAGATGCGCCGCGCCTGGTGCCGCGGGTGGATGGTCACGCGCGGGCGCACCTGCGCGTAGGAGCTCTGCGCTTCGCCGGCCCGGGCGTAATGCGAAGCGTAAGGAGCGGCCTGGCCGTAGGACACATGGCGTACCCCGTGCTGGTCCTCGCAGCCAAAGAATTCGGCCGCTGCGGGGCGCGGAATTGCGGCCAGCAGGGCGACAAACCAGCGCTGCGAAGACGCCGGGGACCCAATTCCTGGACATCGTGTAAGTCCCTGAAATGTCACGCCACACGCGAAACGGTCGCGCATCCGGCCCGTGGCGTCAACCGCTTGGGTTTGCTCTGCCGTCTCGCCTAGAACACTGGGATGACAGGTAAATTCGATCGCGACTGGGCCAAGGCCACGGCGCCGTCGCTGGCCGATCTGGAGGCCCTGGCGGCGGCCGCCTATGCGCGCCTGCCGGAGCATTTCCGCAGTCTTTGCAGCGATTTAGTGATTCAGGTCGACGACTTCCCGAGCGAGGAAGTGCTCAATTCGATGGACTGCGAGAGCGAATTCGATCTGCTCGGCCTCTTCCAAGGGGTCGGACTGCCCTTCCAGGGCGCAGGAACAGACCGGACAACTGCCGAACATGGTCTGGCTTTACCGCCGCCCGATCCTCGACTACTGGGCCGACCACGACGACACCCTCGGCGCCATCGTCACCCACGTGCTGGTGCACGAGATCGGCCATCATTTCGGCCTGTCGGACGAAGATATGCAGGCAATCGAGGCGAGCATTGACTGAGGCGGGCTACCGCCGCGCGGCGCTTCCCGCTAAACGAATGGACCTCGCGAAAGGCCGGAACACATGGAAAAGTTCACCACCCTCGAAGGCGTCGCCGCGCCGTTGCGCGTCATCAATGTCGACACCGACATGGTGATCCCCAAGCAGTACCTGAAGACGATCAAGCGCACCGGGCTCGGCAAGGGCCTGTTCGCCGAGGCGCGCTACAACGACGACGGCAGCGAGAACCCCGACTTCATCCTCAACAAGCCGGCCTACCGCAAGGCCAAGATCCTGGTCGCCGGCGACAATTTCGGCTGCGGCTCGAGCCGCGAGCACGCGCCCTGGGCGCTGATGGATTTCGGCATCCGCTGCGTCATCTCCACCTCGTTCGGCGACATCTTCTACAACAACTGCTTCAAGAACGGCGTGCTGCCGATCCGCGTGTCAGCCGGAGGACCTGGAGAAGCTGTTCGACGACGCCGAGCGCGGCGCCAACGCGACGCTGTCGATCGACCTGGAGAAGCAGGAAATCCACGGCCCCGACGGCGGCACCGTCAAGTTCGAGATCGATGCCGTTCCGCAAGCACTGCATGCTCAACGGCCTCGACGACATCGGGTTGACCAAGCAGAAGCGGAGCAAGATCGTCGATTACGAAGCCAAGGCCAGGCGGCGCGGCCGTGGGCGTGACGCGCCTGGACGTGCGTGCGTAGCGCTGCGCCGCGATCGCCTCGGCGATTGCCACCGTGCGCTTGGCCATCTCGGCGTGCAGCCGTTCGACCATGCGGCCGTCGATGGTCACCACGCCCTTGCTCTTGTTTTCCGGTAGATCGAACGCGGCGATCATCTTGCGCGCCCAGGCAACCTCGTCCGCCGATGGCGAGAACGCGGTGTTGCACGGCTCGATCTGGTTCGGGTGGATCAGCGTCTTGCCGTCGAAGCCGAGGTCGACGCCCTGTTGGCACTCCATGAAGAAGCCGTCGGCATTGCCGATGTCGTTATAGACGCCGTCGAGAATGACGACGCCGTAGATGCGCGCGGCGGCAACGCAGTTGCTGAGCCAGGACAGCATCGGCGCCCGGCCGGGGACCAGGCGGGCGCGCGTGTCCTTGGCAAGATCGTTGGTGCCCATGACAAAACCGGCAAGCCGCGATTCGGAATCCGCGGCCTCGGCGGCGATCGACAGAATGTTGAAGATGGCGAGCGGCGTCTCGATCATCGCCCAGACCCGCGTCTTGTGGTCGGTGCCCATGTCGAGCAGGCGGCGGCCGATCAATTCCAGCGTGTCGGGGCTTGAGACCTTGGGCACCAGAATGGCGTCCGGGGCGGCGTGCGCCGCGGCAGCGAGATCGTCGGCATGCCAGGGCGTATCGACGCCATTGACGCGGATGAAGACCTCGCGGCGGCCGAAGCCGCCGGCCTTGACCGCCTCGGCGACCTGCTTGCGCGCGGCCTCTTTGGCGTCCGGCGCCACCGAATCTTCGAGGTCGAGAATGACGCCGTCGGCGGCAAGCGTCTTCGCCTTCTCCAGCGCGCGGGCATTGGAGCCCGGCATATACAGCACGCTGCGGCGCGGACGGATGGACATGCTGGTGACTTTATCGGCCACCGGCAAACTATCAAGCGGGCGGCAGCGCCTGAAATTTTATCAGCGGCGCGCCGGCGCCGGTTTGCGTTCGAGCTGCGCCTCGTTCTCCGGCTTAATGATGCGGTAAAGCTGAAAACGATCGCCGTCGGCAATCAGCTTCAGGCGCCGGGGATCGGGATTGGGCGCCTCGTCCTCGGTGAACAAGACGTAGAGGTAGTCGAACTTGGTCCAGTTCAGCCAAAACTTGGGCGTGTTCGGCGCCGGGTGATCGGCGGCGACGATGAGTTGCGCGGTCGAGGGCGGCGTGCCGTCGCGGGTGTCGACATAATCGAGATATTCGGCGCGCGCATGCATGACCTGCTTGCCGGATACGGTGAAATCCGTCGTCACCAGCGCGGACCGATCGATCGTGGCGATGCTGGCGGCGTGCACAAGACCGAGATCGCGCACGTCTTCGCCGAGGGCGCGATCGGCGTAAGCAACGAAGACTTTCGAGCCGGGGGCGATGCGACGCACCGAGGAACGGAACTCGCCGGTCGAATCGGACAGTTGCGACCAGTTAAGATCGATCTCGATCACCCGCCCAGTGATGAGCACGATGAGGACGACCATGAAAGCGCGGCGCACCAGACGGCGGCGCAAGTTCAAGTCGCCGCAGCCGAACAGCATGAAGGCGACGCCGAGCGGCACGCGCTGGTCGGTCATGTAGGTATCGAACATGATGCGCGGCAGCGCGAGGTAAATCGCGCCGCCGACAACAAGCAGCGTCCATACCAGCGGATGAAAGTGCAGGACGCGGTGACGCACCGCCCAGACGATGCTGGCCGCCATGATCGCGATGAGCGCCCAAGCGGCGATGTCGGAATAATTGGAGAAGACATACATCAGCCCGTCGGTCTTGCCGCGCTGGTCCCAATAGGTCCATGGGATGAGTTGCATGGTCGGGCTGGCGTAGAGCAGCGGCGCCGCGGCGAGGAAGGGCAAGCCGCTGGCAACGAAATCAACGACCCGCCATGGCCAAGGATCGGCGCGCTTCTGCCACAGCCGCAGCAATTCGTAGGAGAGCAGCCCGACACCGTAAATGCCCAGGGCCGAGAGATGGCAGAAAAACAGGATGACGACGCAGGCCGTCGATAACAAGAACCGAAACGGCCAGACGCGCTCGCGCAGGGCGACCCAGCCGGCCAGCGCCCATAGCGCGACGCCGATGCCGAAAATGTAGTTCATCAGGCCGACGAGGAAGTCGTAATTGTAGAGCAGCGGAAAGGCGATCAGAGGAAACGCCGTCCAGCGGCCGATCAGCGCGCGGTTGAGCGCCAGAATGCCGGAAATGATCAGCGCGAACATGCCGACCATGTAGACCTGGCCGGCGACATAGATGTTCATGATTCGCGCCAGCACCGGAACGATGAAATCCATGATCAGGTTGGGAATGACCTGCCAGTCGATCTCGTAGAATTTCGCCAGCTGCGGGTTCTCCTTGATGGTCGCGATCACCTGCATGCGCGCCAGATGATTGACGTAATCGGACAGCGGCGGCAGCGGATGCGTCCAGATCGGGATGGAGATGAGCAGCGTGAAGGCGGCAAACAGCACGCCGATTTGCGGCGCCGAAAAGCCGGGCGTGTGAAAGCGCGCGAGCGGCGCCTTGGTGAAAATCGGCTTGTCCGGTGAAAGCATTGGCGGTCTGATTCTCTTTTATTATCAATTACCAATGCGGCAGGAGACCTGAACAGGCGATGAATAGCGGCTTAGGCAAAAGTCGCCTTTGCCGGGCCGCGCGGCCGCCGGACGGACCGGCCGGGCATAATGCTTGCTTCGTCTTGAATATTCGTGAAAGGGGAACCGGTCCCCTAAGGCAGAACAGCAATGGTCTTTCCGCAACGCCTGATCGATGGCTATGCCACATTCGCCGCCGGGCGCCTGCGCACCGAGCAGGACCGCTTTCGCGAGCTCGCGGAAAAGGGGCAGCACCCCGAGATCATGGTCATCGGCTGCTGCGATTCGCGCGTGTCGCCGGAGGTCATATTCGATGCGCATCCCGGCGAGCTGTTTGTCGTTCGCAACGTCGCCAACATTGTGCCGCCTTATGCGCCAGACGGGCAAGCGCACGGCGTCTCGGCAGCGCTCGAATTCGGCGTCGCGGCGCTGCGGGTCAAGCACATTGTCGTGCTCGGCCACGCCCAATGCGGCGGCGTCAAAGCCTTCGCCGAGGACGCCGCGCCGCTGTCGCCCGGCGACTTTATCGGCAAATGGATGAAGCTGATGACGCCTGCCGCCGAGAAGGTCGGACCCCGCGGCGACCGCTCGCCGGCCGAATATATCAAGCGCCTGGAGCAGGCCTGTGTCGTCAACAGCCTCGACAATTTGATGACCTTCCCGCGCCTCGCCAAGTTGATCGACAAGAGCAAGATCGCCACCCATGGCGCCTATTTCGGCGTCGCCACCGGCGATCTCTCGGTGCTGAACAAAGCGAGCGGGGAATTCGTGCCGGTCGATCGGGCGAGCGTGTCGATCGCGCCGAGGTTTTAGCTACCCCGGCTTCATGGTGAGGAGCGCTGCGAAGCAGCACATCTCGAACCATGGGGCCGCCCCATCCTTCGAGACGCATCGCTGCGCGATGCTCCTCAGGATGAGGCGGATAAATATTACGATATGGGTTCCCAGCTTTCGCAGGAGCGGCGGCAGGACTACGCCGCCTTCTTCTTCGCGCTGATCAGCTTGCGGTTGATGAGCACTTCCGCGATCTGGATGGCGTTGAGCGCCGCGCCCTTACGCAAATTGTCGGAGACGACCCACATCTGCAGCCCGTTCTCGATCGTTGGATCGGTGCGGATGCGGCTGATATAGGTCGCGTCCTCGCCGACGCACTCATAGGGCGTGACGTAGCCGCCGGCCTCATGCTTGTCGATCACCAGGCAGCCGGGCGCGCTACGCAAGATGTTGCGCGCTTCCTCGACGCTGATCGGCTTTTCAAACTCGATGTCGACAGCTTCGGAATGGCCAACGAAGACCGGTACGCGCACGCAGGTGGCGGTCAGCTTGATTTTGGGATCAAGAATTTTCTTGGTCTCCATCATCATCTTCCACTCTTCCTTGGTGTAGCCGTCTTCCATGAACGCATCGATCTGCGGAATGAGATTGAAGGCGATGCGCCTGGGAAACTTCTTGCTCTCGACCTCGCCGAGCGTGAACACCGCCTTGGTCTGCGTGAACAGTTCGTCCATCGCGTCCTTGCCGGCGCCGGAGACCGATTGATAGGTCGCCACCACCACGCGCTTGATCGTTGCCTTGTCGTGCAACGGCTTGAGCGCGACAACGAGCTGCGCGGTCGAACAGTTCGGATTGGCGATGATGTTCTTCTTGGTGAAGCCGGCAACGGCGTCGGCATTCACCTCCGGCACGATCAACGGCACGTCGGGGTCCATACGCCAGGCCGACGAATTGTCGATGACGACCGCGCCTTGCGCGCCGATCTTCGGCGACCATTCCTTTGACACCGCACCGCCTGCCGACATCAGGCAGATGTCGACATCGGAAAAATCATAATGATCGAGCGCCTTCACCTTCAGAGTCTGGTCACCATAAGAGCATTCGGTGCCCACGCTCTTGCGCGAGGCGAGCGCCACGACTTCATCGGCGGGGAAATCGCGCTCGGCCAGAATGCCGAGCATTTCGCGCCCGACATTGCCAGTGGCCCCGACCACGGCGACCTTGTAACCCATCGTTAACTCTCCAGAATACTTGGCTACCGCCGCATGCGCCGACGGAACCGGTTGGCAGTGCTTCTAGGCGAGAATAGATGCCAAGACAACGGCAGTCCGTTGGAGCTTGTCGCGTGCATCCGGCCTTGTATTCCTGGCGCGAGGAGTTGCCCTCCATCGTCTCGCGCGTGTTTGCGTATCTAAGCGGCACAGCATTGCTGTCCATGGCCGCGGCGCAATTTTTTCAATCATCGCCGGCGATTGATGCCATCAGCCCTATGCATCGATCGGCCTGGATAACGATCGAACGGCCGTTCCCAGCTTTCGCGCTTGAAATCCCCGAAGCGGCCAGCGTGCCGGCGAGCTATACCATCCAACGCAACGTCGGCAGCGGCGGCCGCAAGGACATGTTGACGCTCGGCGAGGCCAATAGTGCCGCGCCGCTCCTCGTGGTCGAGATCTATAGGGCCGGTCGCGAGATGCCCGATTTCACGGCGCCGCAAGACGACCTTGCCAGCCACGCCGCCGAGGCGGGTCCGATATCCGAACTGCGCATGCAAGCACCGCTGCCGAGCAAATTCGGGCTGCTGTCGATCGCGGCTTTCGAGGTAACCAACCTGCCGGTCCGCCACTGTCTCGGCTTCCTGCATCATTTCGACGACCCGCCGCTGCAACTGTCCGGGCGCTTCTGCCAGGGCGGCGCCGATTTCATCGAACGCTCGACGCTTGCCTGCGCGCTCGACCGGCTGACCCTGCTCTCCGCCGGCAGCGAGCCGAAAATCGGCGCGCTGTTCGCGCGGGCCGAACTCAACCGCCGTTTCTGCGGCGAGCACGACCCGATTCTGGCGCCGACGCCGAAATACAAATTGCTCTGGCAGGCGCTGGCCACGCGGCCCGAGCCGCGGCGCCTCGGGCGCTAGCCGGCTCCTTCACTCAAACGTCATTCACCGTATTTACGCTGCAGCGCGGCGTCGAATTTTCCTGCCCCGCGAGACAATCCTGATTGACCGGCGGAAGAAGATCATATTCAAATAAGAATATCTAAGGCTGACGGTGATGACCGTATCGGCTGAGATAAAAGCCTCGAGGGAGGGAAACGATGATTACACGACGCCATCTGCTATCGACGGCGGGCGCCGGCGCTGCGCTCGCGGTTTCGGGCCTTGCCAAATTCTCAGAGGCCGAGGCGGCGGTCGAGCTATCGCCCGGCGTGCCCGAGGGCATCAGCAGCTATATCACCATGGGCACGCTGCCCGGCAAGAAGCCGCTGATCCAACTCGCCGACCGGCCGCCGAATTATGAGTCGCCGATCGAATATTTCCGCACGCCGATCACGCCGAATGACCAGTTCTTCGTGCGTTATCACCTCGCCGACATCCCGGAAGTCGATCCCAAGACCTACAAGATCTCGGTTGGCGGCGATGGCGCCAATGGCCAGGCTGAGATTACGCTCGACGATCTCAAAGCCATGCCGGCAATCGAACTGGTCGCCGTCAACCAATGCTCGGGCAATCGGCGCGGGCTGTCGAGCCCGCATGTCCCCGGTGTCGAATGGGGCTACGGCGCCATGGGTTGCGCACGCTGGAAAGGCGCACGGCTCAAGGACATCATGGCCAAAGTCGGCGTCAAGAACGAAACGATCGAGATCGCCTTCAACGGCGCCGACGGCCCGGCCATCGACAAGACCCCGGACTTCATCAAGAGCTTGCCGAAGTGGAAGGCGCTCGATGAGAACACTATCGTGGCCTACGAGATGAACGGGGCGCCGCTGCCGCATTTCAATGGGGCGCCGGCCCGCCTCATCGTGCCGGGCTGGACCGGCACCTATTGGATGAAGCATCTCATCAGCGTCCAGGCGCTGACCAAGCCGCAAGGCGGCTTCTGGATGAAGCCGGCCTATCGCATCCCGGTCGGCGAATTCCCGGTGGTGGCGCGCTTCATTACGCAGGAAGATGCCACCTCAACGCCGATCACCGAGATCGTGGTCAACTCGCTGATCACCAGCCACCGCGACGGCGAGAAGATCAAGCGCGGCAAGGTGACGGTCAGCGGCATGGCCTGGGACGGCGGCTACGGCGTCAACAAGGTGGAAGTCTCCACCGACGGCGGCAAGACCTGGGACGCGGCGACGCTCGGCCAGGACCTCGGTCGCTTTGCGTTCCGGCCATGGAGTTTCGAGCTGAAGGCCAAGCACGGCAAAAATACGGTGATGGTCAACGCCACCAACAAGATCGGCCAGACGCAGACCCCTGCGTTGCTGTTCAACGGGGCGGGCTATCACAACAACGTCATGCAAAACATCACGCTTGTCGCATAAGGGAGGAGACCATGCGGACATTCGCTTTTCTTTTCGCCGCCGCACTGATCGCGCTTCCGGCGGCAGCCACAGCCGAGCAAACGATCGCGTTGAAGAAGGCGCCGGGCGTCGAGCTGGTGGAATCGAACTGCCAAGCCTGCCACAGCCTTGCCTATATCCCGATGAACTCGCCGTACCTGAAGCCGGCACAGTGGGATGCCGAGGTCACCAAGATGATCAAGGCCTTCGGCGCCCCGATTGACGATGCCGACGCCAAGACGATCAAGGATTACCTATCGAAAAACTACGGCGGCTGAGCGGCCTCAGTATTTGCCCGTAAACGCGACATAACGGCCTCGGCAGCACGCCGGGGCCGTTTTCTTAATGATTTTGCGGCAACAATTGCCCGTGATTTGATCTGTCGCAATGCATCGAAGCCAGCTACATTGACAATGCAAACTAAGCCAGCGGCGAGGAATTTATGCGCCTGACCGTTATTGTCATTGCTGTCGTTGCGGCCGCGAGCCTGCTGGCGCTTCCCGCCGATGCTGCGCCGAAGAAAAAGACTGCATCCACCGTGGATCCACGCGAGCATACAGTCTTCACCACCCGCGACGAGGACGGCAAGACGCATACCCGCATTATCATCCAGAAGCGGTCTTATCTCGATCCCGGCACAGAAACCTTGCCCGGCGAGAACATCGGCAATGACTACGCGCGTCTGCCGACCCAGCACGCCACCAGTTCGCTCGACAACACGGTCACCGGCTACAGCCAATCGTCGCTGCCCGGCCCGTTCACGCTGCCGGGCAAGAACAATCCCTGGCTCGGCTACTAGCCCGCGAGCGTCTCCAACTCCGCCAATATCGCGTCGCCCATTTCCGCAGTGCCGACAACCGTCGTGCCTGCCGACTTGATATCGGCGGTGCGCAGGTTCTTGGCCAGCGTCGCGGCGATTGCCTGATCGATCCAGTCGGCCTGCTTGCTCATGTTGAATGAGTAGCGCAACGCCATGCCGAACGAAGCGATCATGGCGATCGGGTTGGCAATGCCTTTGCCGGCGATATCAGGTGCGGAACCATGTACCGGCTCGTAGAGCGCCTTGCGCTTCTTGGTCTTCGGGTCGATCTCGCCGAGCGACGCCGACGGCAGCATGCCGAGCGAGCCGGTCAAGGTTGCGGCAATGTCGGAGAGCATGTCGCCGAACAGATTGTCGGTGACGATGACGTCGAACTGCTTGGGCTGGCGCACCAGCTGCATGCCGCCGGCATCTGCCAGCATATGCTCGAGCTTGACGTCCTTGAACTCGCGGGCGTGGACCTGCGTCATCACCTCGTTCCACAGCACGCCAGATTTCATGACGTTGCGCTTTTCCATCGAGGTCACCTTGTTGCGCCGCTTGCGCGCGAGTTCGAAGGCGACGCGGCCGATACGCTCGATCTCGTAGGTGTCGTAAACCTGCGTGTCGATGGCGCGCTTCTGTCCGTTGCCAAGATCGGTGATGGTCTTCGGCTCGCCGAAATAGACGCCGCCGGTGAGCTCGCGCAGGATGATGATGTCGAGGCCTTCGACCAATTCACGCTTGAGTGAGGAGGAATCTGCAAGCGCCGGATAGACAATGGCCGGGCGCACATTGGCGTAGAGATCGAGATCCTTGCGCAGCCGCAACAGCCCCGCCTCCGGCCGCACTTCATAGGGCACCTTGTCCCATTTCGGCCCGCCGACGGAACCGAAGATTACGGCATCGGCGGCTTTCGCCCTGTCCATGGTGGCATCGGTGATGGCAACGCCATGCGCGTCGTAGCAGGAGCCGCCGACCAGAGCCTCCTCGGTCTTGAACTTGTCCGGGCTCTTTTTGTTGAAGAAGTCTATAACCCGCTTGGCTTGCGCCATGACTTCCGGGCCGATGCCGTCGCCGGGGAGAAGAAGGAGATTGTAGGTTGCCATGCGCGCCTCGCCGTTACTGGATAGCGCGGATTGCTAAAGCCTGGCTTCGCGCTTGGCAACCGCTGCCGCTCGGCCGACACTTTGCCATTCACCCTGCCGCGCCACGAAAAGACCATGCCCGGACGTCCTAGAATAATCATCGTCGGTGCCGGCTTTGGCGGTCTGGAAGCCGCCAAGGCGCTGCGGCGCGCACCGGCCGATGTCATCGTCATTGATCGGCAAAACCATCATTGTTTTCAGCCACTGCTCTATCAGGTGGCAACCGCGGCGCTGTCGCCCGCCGATGTGGCTTGGCCAATCCGGCACATCCTGCGCGACCAACAGAATGCCACGGTGCTGATGGAAGAAGTGCGCGGCGTCGACGCGCGGCAAAAGCTGCTGCACACCGATTTCGGTGACGTCCCTTATGACTACCTGGTGATCGCGACCGGCGCCACGCATGCCTATTTCGGCCATGACGAATGGTCGGAGTTCGCGCCGGGCCTCAAGCGTATCGAGGACGCAACGCGCATTCGCCGCAGCATTCTCATCGCCTTCGAGCAAGCCGAGTTGGCAACCGACGACGCCGAGCGGCGGCGCCTACTCACTTTTGCGGTCGTCGGCGGCGGCGCCACCGGGGTCGAAATGGCCGGTGCCATTGCCGAAATCGCGCGGCAGACCTTGGCGATGGATTTCCGCAACATCGATCCGCGCAGCGCCCGCATCGTGCTGATCGAAGCCGGGCCGCGCCTGCTGCCGAGCTTTCCGGCCAAGCAGGCCGATTATGTGCGCGCGGTGCTCGTACGCGCCGGCGTCGAGGTCAAAACCGACACGCGCGTGACCAAATGCGATGCGCGCGGCGTCGACCTCGACAGCGGCCGTCTCGATGCCGGCACCACGATCTGGGCCGCCGGCGTTGTCGCCTCGCCAGCAGCGCGCTGGCTTGATGCCGCGGCCGACCGCGCCGGACGGGTGAAGGTCAATCCCGATCTGTCGGCGCCCGGCCATCCGGATATTTTCGTCATCGGCGATACGGCTGCGGTCACGGACGCGAATGGCCGCACCGTGCCGGGAATTGCTTCGGCGGCAAAACAGATGGGACAGTATGTTGCCGGATTGATCGCCGGTCGCATCGCCGGGCTCGCGGAGCCGGGACCATTCCGCTACAGGCATCTCGGCGAACTGGCAACGATCGGGCGTCGCGCCGCCGTCGTGAAATTGGGCCGCCTGGAGCTCAAGGGCTTCATCGGCTGGCTGTTCTGGAGCGTGGTGCACATTTATTTCCTCATCGGAATCCGTAATCGCTTTATCGTCGCCTTTACCTGGCTGTGGAGCTACCTGACATTCCAGCGCGGCGCGCGACTCATCACCGATCCCGAAAGACGGTGAGGGGTCGAGGACGCTAGCCTTCGCGCTGCGGTTTTGTGAGAATAGCGCCGCCGGCAGAATTCGTTGAAGGAGCCTCGCGTGAGCGCCTCGTCTGTTAAAACCAGTTCCGGCAATTTTTTCGAAGATTTCCGCCTCGGCCAGCAAATCCAGCATGCCACTCCGCGCACGATCACGGTGGGCGACGTGGCGGTCTACAACGGCCTGTTCGGACCGCGCTTTGCCGTGCAGTCGTCCGACACTTTCGCCGCCAAGATCGGCTATCCGCGTTCGCCAGTCGACGATTTGCTGGTGTTTCACGTTGTCTTTGGCAAAACCGTTCCCGACATCTCACTCAATGCCGTTGCCAATCTCGGCTATGCCGATTGCCGCTTTCTCAAAGCCGTCTATCCGGGCGATACGCTTAACGCCGCTTCAGAAGTGATCGGGCTGAAGGAAAATTCCAACAAGAAGACCGGCATCGTCTATGTGCGCTCGCGCGGCTTCGACCAGGATGGCGTTGCCGTGCTCGACTACGCGCGCTGGGTGATGGTGCGAAAGCGCGACGAAAAAGCGCCGGCGCCTGAGGAGAAGGTTCCTGACTTGCCGAAGAGCGTCGAGCCAGCCGATCTCGGGCTCGCCTGCCCGATCATCAACGCGCAGGCCTATGACACAGTGCTTGCCGGCAGCGCGTACCGTTTCGGCGACTACAAGGTCGGCGAGAAGATCGATCATCTCGTCGGCATCACCGTCGAAGACGCCGAGCACATGATCGCGACGCGGCTCTATCAGAACACCGCGCGCATCCATTTCGACAACTTCACCGAGAGCAAAGGACGCTTCGGCAAGCGGCTGATCTATGGCGGGCACGCCATCTCGCTCGCCCGCGCGCTGTCGTTCAACGGACTCGGCAACGCGTTTCAGGTCGCGGCGATCAATGGCGGGCGGCATGTGGCGCCGCTATTTGCCGGTCTCACAGTCTTTGCCTGGTCGGAAGTGCTGGCGGTTGCGGAATTGCCTGGCCGCAGCGATGTCGGCGCGCTGCGTCTGCGCACCATCGCCACCAAGGACCGCCCCTGCGCGGATTTTCCGCTCAAGAGCGGCGACGATTACGATCCGGCGGTGATCCTCGATCTCGACTATTGGGTGCTGATGCCGCGCTAGCCGAATATGACCGGACCCAAATATCCGTAGGCGAACACAGCTGCCAGAAGCCCGACAAAAATCGCCGAGACGTATCGCCCGAATTTATCGGCGAACTCCTGCTCGCCCTCCATTGGCTTGAAAATACGAGCCACGCCCACACCTGGAAAAAAGTGGCCGCACACGTCGGCACGGCCATTGCTCAAGTATCTGGGTCTATTTACCGCCCGGTTCAGAGGGGAAACGGGCGGCGGCGGTGATTATGATTCGAGTGAGCCGGAGCCGGCTTTCGCCAGAATCATTGATTCAAATTAATGAACGAGATTAGGCTAGCTGCTGGTTATAGGCATGGGCGCGTTGGCATCAGGCAACCGGTTGGACCAGCATCCGTTCGTGCGGCGGCTTGTGCAGCAGATTAACTTGAAAGCCGCAGACCTTAAATGCCTTGACGACATCATCGACGGCGAACTCCTGATCCGCAAGCGGCGCGATCTCATCGTCGACGGCTACGAATATCGCAAACTCTGCTTCGTCAAAGACGGCTACGCCGTACGCTACAAATTGCTGCGCAACGGGAAGCGCCAAATCCTCAATGTTGTCCTGCCGGGTGACGTGATCGGCCTGCCGGGTAGTTTTTACGAGCGGGCCGTCTATTCGGTCAGCGCCATTACCGATCTGCGCATGCACGTGTGCTCGCTCAATTCGTATGTGCGGCTTTGCTATCAGCGGCCGCAATTCGGTCTCGCCCTGGCCTGGATCGCCGTGCAGGAGGCGACGACCTATGCCGAACACATCATCGATGTCGGGCGTCGCACGCCGATCGAACGATTGTCGCATTTTCTGCTCGAATTGCATGCCCGGCTGCGCGCCGTCGGGCGTGCCGAAAATTCGAGCTTCACCTTGCCGTTCTCGCAGGAGGTAATCGCCGACGTGCTGGGTCTGAGCGTGCCGCATCTCAATCGCATGATGCAGCAGCTTCGCTCGGAGAAGCTGATCGCCAACAGCGAACGCGTCGTCGAATTCATCGATTCGGGCGCGATGCAGAGCCTCGCCCACTACCAACCGCAAACGCAGCTTCCAATTCCCTGAAGCGCAGTCAGCCCAGCGACAGCGTTGCCTGTTCGTATTTGCCGCTGCCCATCGCACCCTCCGGGAAAATGCGATGCTCGGCAATCCATTCGAACGCCTCTTCGTAGGCGTCCTTGGTATAGGGCTCGAAGACCAGGCGCTCGCCCGGACCCCAGCGCCTCGTGTCCATCATCGCGTGGAAGCGATCGGGAAATTCATTCTTGTAGTAATGCGTGTAGAGCTCCGGCCGCAGGTCGATGTCGCGCTGGGCCTTGCGCAGCGCGCGGAAGAACTTGCGAAGATCGTCCGGGTCGGGATCGCCATGGATCATGGTCCCGATCATGAAAGTGGTATCGATCACTTTGCGGAAGCCGAGCTGTTCGGCAAAATAATAAGGACCACTGAAAAGGTTGACCGCTGGCGCCTTGCCTTCGATCAGCAATTCCATGCGTTTGAACAGCATGCCGTCGGCATAATTGAGATTGATTTCCTCCGGCTTGAGATAGGATTCCAGGGCCTGCACCGTGGCGTAGTGGCTGCCGGACTGAAAGCCGACCGAAATCGGCACGCCGGCGAGATCGGCCGGGGTCTTCACCGGCGAAGCGGCGGGCACGAAAACGCCGGCCGGCGCGACCGAATACACGTCGGTGTACATTTTGCCGTGACCGTTGGAAGCGGCAACGTTGACCGTCCAGTGACACGCGCAGCTGACATTCGCCTTGCGGCCTTCCTCGAACGACTGAAAGGCACCGACTTTATTGCCCTTGTCATGGATCTTGCCGTCAGTCGCGCGCACCAGCTCGCGGAATTCGTAGTCGAGACCTTCCTTGCGGAAATAATCTTTTTCGTTCGCCACCCATTCCTGCAGGCGGAAATGCGGCTCAATCAGAAATTTCGGCATGGTCGTCTCCCGGCCTAGGACAAGAACGCACGCAACAATGAAAGACTAGCGCGTCGCTTGCGGGCGCACAATCCGCCAAATCTTCACGCGCTCGCCCGCAAATGATCGACGAGTTGCCGCGCATAGGGCGGCAGCGTCTCCTCATTGCGCACGCAGATCGTCAGATCGCGCAAAGCCCAGGTATCGGTCAGCCTGACCGACGCAATCGAGGAGGCCTTGGCGATGCGATGCGCCGTCGTCTCCGGCACGATGCCAACGCCGACATTGCATTCGACCAGCCGGCAGATGGCATCGAAGCTGCGCAACTGCACGCGCAGCTTCAGCGGGCGGCCGATGCGGCTTGCCTTGTCGGCGAGAAACCGCTGCAGCGCGCTGGCGCGGTCGAGGCCGACCATGTCGTAGTCGAGCACCTCGGCAAAGCCGATGCGCGAGCGCGCCGCCAGCGGATGATTGCGCGCAACGACCAGCACGAAGCGGTCGCTGCGGAACGGATAGGTGTGCAGGCCGCCATAGTCCACGGTACCGGCCACGATGCCGATGTCGGCGGCGCCTTCCGCGATCAGGCCGACGATTTCGTCGCTGAGCCGCTCCTCGAGGTCGACGCTGATATCAGGATAGGTGGTGAGGAACGAGCTCAGCGTCTCCGGCAGGAATTCGGTAAGGGCGTTCGTGTTGGACAGGACCCGCACCTGCCCGGCAAGACCGCGCGCGTATGGACTGAGGTCTTCCTGCAGCTTTTCGGTCTGCGCCATGATGACGCGGGCGTGCTGCAGCAGCGTGCGGCCGGCCTGCGTCGGGGTCACGCCGGCGCGGCCGCGAACCAGAAGCTCGGCACCGAGTGCCAATTCCATCTTGCGGATGCGGGTCGAGGCGGCGGCAAGCGCGAGATTGGCGCGCTCGGCGCCATGGGTAATGCTGCCCGCCTCGACGATGTGGCGGAATAGATTGAGGTCCGTAAAGTCGACGCGCAGGGGCGACCCCTTGGGCTACCTTCTTATTTGACGAAGGCAGGCTACATAAAACACATATTGCATCGGAATTACTTGAGGTTCAAGCTTCGTTTTTGTTGAAGTTGCGCCTTGCTGCATCGCTTCGGCCGGCCAGAGGGGCCGAAGGGGGGTGGTTGCATAGGCGTTGTTTGACTACCGGACTTGGCGCCGGTTCTGGAGACTGACGATGGCCGAGCTCGAGGCAGGAACGTCGGCAGCATCGCGACGCCCGCGTCCACTCTCTCCGCACCTGCAAATCTACAAGATGACGCTGACATTCGTGATGTCCGGCTTCCATCGTGTGACCGGCTTCGTATTGTATTTTGGCATCCTGCTGCTGACTTGGTGGCTGGTCGCCGCGGCGTCCGGGCCCAACGCTTATGCTATTTTTGAATGGTTCATCGGCAGCCTGATCGGGCGGTTGGTGCTGCTCGGTTACACGTGGGGGCTGATCCATCACACGCTCGGCGGCATCCGCCATCTGATCTGGGACACCGGCCACGGTTTCGAGCCGGCCGAGCGCGAGATGCTGGCGCTGGCAACGATCGTCGGCTCCGTCTCGCTCACGATTATCGTCTGGGTCGTCGGCTATCTCGCCATGGGAGGCCCGCGATGAACGCACCACCGCGGATGCGCACTGCACTCGGCCGCGTGCGCGGCCTCGGCGCCGCGCATTCCGGCACCGGGACTTTCTGGCATCAGCGCGTGACGTCGGTGGCCGGCATTCCGCTGACCATCGCGGTCTTCGCCGTCGTCATCGGCTTGCTCGGCCGCAGCCATGCAACGGTCGTGCAGGTCCTCGGATCGCCCGTGGTGGCCATCATCATGCTGCTGTTCATCATCAACATGACCTACCACATGTGGATCGGCCTGCAGGAAATCATAGTCGACTACGTACATAGCGAGACGCTGAAACTGATCAGCTTAATGGCCAACACCTTCTTCGTGTTCACTGTCGGCTTCGCTTCCGCGTACGCCATTCTCAAACTCTCGTTCGGGGTTTAGGCATGGCCGGCAACGGAAAGACAAACGGCGCTCCGGCGATCAATGGCCGCGCCTACCCGATCGAGGATCACAGCTTCGACGTCGTCGTGGTTGGCGCCGGCGGCTCCGGCCTGCGCGCCGTGGTGGGCTGCGGCGAGGCAGGCCTGCGCACTGCCTGCATCACCAAGGTCTTCCCCACCCGTTCGCATACCGTGTCGGCACAAGGTGGCATCGCCGCGGCTCTCGGCAACATGAGCGAGGACGACTGGCGCTGGCACATGTACGACACCGTCAAGGGCGCCGACTGGCTCGGCGACCAGGACGCCATCGAATATCTCTGCCGCAACGCGCCGGATGCGGTCTACGAATTGGAACACTGGGGCCTGCCGTTTTCGCGCCGCGAAGAAGACGGCAAGATCTACCAGCGGCCGTTCGGCGGCATGACCACGCATTTCGGCAAGGGCACCGCGCAGCGCACCTGCGCCGCCGCCGATCGCACCGGGCATGCGATGCTGCATACGATGTACGGGCAGGCTCTCAAGCACGCAGCCGAGTTCTACATCGAATATTTTGCCATCGACCTGATTATGGATGACGACGGCCGCTGCCGCGGCGTGGTGGCGCTCAATCTCGACGACGGCTCGATCCACCGCTTCAGCGCCAACATGGTCATCGTCGCCACCGGCGGCTATGGGCGCGCGTATTTCTCCTGCACTTCGGCGCATATCTGCACCGGTGACGGCAACGCCATGGTGCTGCGCGCAGGGCTGCCGCTGCAGGACATGGAATTCGTGCAATTCCACCCGACCGGTATCTACCCGGCCGGCTGCCTGATCACCGAAGGCTCACGCGGCGAAGGCGGCTATCTGGTCAATTCCGAAGGCGAGCGCTTCATGGAGCGCTATGCGCCGTCAGCCAAGGACCTCGCCTCACGCGACGTCGTTTCGCGCGCCATGACGCTGGAAATCCGCGAAGGCCGCGGCGTCGGCAAGGCCAAGGACCATCTGTTCCTGCACCTCGACCATCTTGATCCCAAAGTGCTGCATGAACGGCTGCCGGGCATTGCGGAGCTCGCCCGCATCTTTGCCGGCGTCGACATCACCCACGAGCCGATTCCGGTGCTGCCGACCGTACACTACAACATGGGCGGCATTCCCACCAACTATCATGGCGAGGCGTTGACCAAGAAGGGCGGCAACCCAGACTCCGTCGTCCCCGGGCTGATGGCGCTGGGTGAAGCCGCCTGCGTCTCGGTGCACGGCGCCAATCGGCTGGGCTCCAATTCGCTGATCGATCTCGTGGTGTTCGGCCGTGCCGCCGCGCAGCGCTGCGCCGAACTGCTCACGCCGGGCGACAAGCAGCCCGACCTGCCCAAGGATTCCGCCGAAAAGGCATTGACGCGGCTCGACACGTTCCGCCACGCCTCAGGCGGCACGCCGACCGCGCAGCTGCGCCTGAAGATGCAGAAGGTGATGCAGAACCATTGCGCCGTCTTCCGCACCGGCGATGTGCTGGATGAGGGCCACAAGCTCATTCACGACGTCTATGCCGGCATGGCCGACATCCACGTCGCCGACCGCTCGCTGATCTGGAATTCCGACCTGATCGAGACGCTGGAATTCGACAATCTGGTCGCGCAAGCAAACGTCACCATGGATTCAGCGCGCAACCGCACCGAAAGCCGCGGCGGCCATGCGCGCGAGGACTTCCCGGAGCGTGATGACAAGAACTGGATGAAGCACACGCTGGCCTGGTTCGACAAAGGCACGGTGAAGCTCGATTACCGGCCAGTGCACACCTACACGCTCACCAATGATGTCGCCTATATCGAACCCAAAGCGCGCGTCTACTGACGGATCTCCGCAATGGTCGAATTCACGCTGCCGAAAAACTCAAAGGTCACCCAGGGGCAAACCTGGCCGCACGCGCCCAAGGCCGTGCACGAAACCGAGTTCCGCATCTACCGCTGGAACCCGGATGACGGCGCCAATCCGCGCATCGACACTTACCATGTCGACCGCGACGATTGCGGACCGATGGTTCTCGACGCGCTGATCTGGATCAAGAACCACATCGACCCGACGCTGACCTTCCGCCGCTCCTGCCGCGAGGGCGTGTGCGGTTCCTGCGCCATGAATATCGACGGCACCAATACGCTCGCCTGCACCAAGGCGATCGACGACGAGAGGGCGCCGGTGAAGATCTATCCGCTGCCGCATCAGCCCGTGGTGAAAGACTTGGTGCCGGACCTGAAGAATTTCTACGCGCAATATGCGTCGATCGAGCCGTGGCTGCACACAACGACGCCGACGCCGGAAAAGGAGTGGAAGCAAAGTCACGAGGACCGCGCCAAGCTCGACGGCATGTACGAGTGCATCCTCTGCGCCTGCTGTTCGACCTCATGCCCGAGCTATTGGTGGAATCCGGATCGCTATCTCGGCCCTGCCGCGCTGCTGCAGGCGAATCGCTGGGTGCAGGACAGCCGCGACGAGGCAACCGGCGAGCGGCTCGACAATCTCGAAGACCCGTTCCGGCTCTACCGCTGCCACACCATCCTGAATTGCTCCAAGGCGTGTCCCAAGGGCCTCAACCCGGCCAAGGAAATCGCCGCGCTGAAGAAGGCGCTGGTGGATAGGCAGCTTTGACCCTCGTGTTCCGGGCGCAGCGCGGCATGAAATGACGCGCTGCAGACCCGGGACCGTTACAAATTCCGAATTCGGAAAGGTCCCGGATCAGCAGCGCACCACTTCGCTGCGCTACGTGCTGCGCCGCATCCGGGACACGCAGGCCGCAATGCTTTATGCTGCCTGATCATGGACGAGCCCGCGCTCAGCTTCGCCGGCGTCGCGCTCTCGGCGCAGAAAGAAACCGCGCGCGTGTTCTACAAGGAGATGTGGGACCGCGCCGACAAGAGCCTCATCCCGGCAATCTTCCATGCGGGTTTCACCTTCCGCGGCTCATTGGGGCCGACACTGGTCGGCCACGAGCAATTCGCCGGCTATGTCGACTGGGTGACCGGCGCACTTGGACAATACACCACCGACATCCTGGCGCTGCTCGAAGACGGCAATCGGGTCAGCGGCAAGATGCGATTCCACGGCGTCCATCGCCGGGAATTGTTCGGCGTGCCGCCGAGTGGACGTCACGTCTGGTGGATCGGCATGCCGATCTTCACCTTCGAGGGCCCGAAGGTGCGCGACCTCTACGTGCTCGGCGATATTTACGGATTGATCGAGCGGCTAAAAGCCTAGCGCCCGAAGACACGAGGTCGGCTTTGCGGAAAGACCACACTAATTGCACTTGACGGCAAGACAGATCTTTTCCAGTTCGGGGAACGGCCGATAGGCGGCGTTGCCGCATTGCTCTTTGCTGGCCTCAACCAGCTGATTGAGGTGGCCGCCGTAGAAATAAGCGATGCGATCGGTACTGCCCGTGTAGTGCCTGTTGGCGTCCCGGGCGTTGTAGCGGACACAGGCGGCGTAGCGTTGGTCCGCGCCGACCTTGGTCAGCACGGGCTCCGACACGAAAGCATCGTGCACATTGGTCGGATCGATCAGGGTCGTTGTCAGCGTATCGACGATCTCTTTCTTGTAGTTAACCGGAGCGAGGTTGGGGTCTACCGGTGGCGGCTCCGTCGTGCAGGCCGTCAGCACACCGGCAAAAATCGCGACTGCAAGCGCGGCCTCTCGGCGCATTTGAACAATCTCAATCGAGTTTGAGTTTCTTACGCCGCTGCCCGAGCGTGCGCAGACGCAACGCATTGAGCTTGATAAAACCTTCGGCATCGCGGTGATCGTAAGCGACCGCGCCCTCCTCGAAGGTCACGAGTTCCTGATCGTAGAGCGAATATTTGCTCTCGCGCCCGGTCACGGCGACGCTGCCCTTGTAGAGCTTGAGCCGCACGCGGCCGGTGACGAATTCCTGGCTTTTGTCGATGGCCGCCTGCAGCATCTCGCGCTCCGGCGCGAACCAGAAGCCGTAATAAATGAGCTCGGCGTATTTCGGCATCAGCTCGTCTTTGAGATGCGCAGCCCCACGATCGAGCGTGATCTGCTCAATGCCGCGATGGGCGGCGAGTAGAATGGTGCCGCCCGGCGTCTCATACATGCCGCGCGATTTCATGCCGACGAAACGGTTCTCAACCAGATCGAGCCGGCCGATGCCGTTGGCCTTGCCAAGCTCGTTGAGGCGCGTGAGCAGTGCCGCCGGCGACAGCTTCTTGCCGTCGATCGCGACGGCGTCGCCGCGCTCGAAATCGACCGCGATAACGGTCGGCTTGTCCGGCGCCTTTTCCGGATCGAGCGTGCGTGAATAGACGTAATCCGGCACCTCTTGCGCCGGATCTTCCAGCACCTTGCCCTCCGAAGAGGCGTGCAGCAGGTTGGCGTCGACCGAGAACGGCGCCTCGCCGCGTTTGTCCTTAGCGATCGGAATCTGGTGCTGCTCGGCGAATTCGATGAGCTTGGTGCGCGAGGTCAAATCCCATTCGCGCCACGGCGCGATTACGGTCACGTCTGGTTTCAGCGCGTAATAAGTAAGCTCGAAGCGCACCTGGTCGTTGCCCTTGCCGGTCGCGCCATGCGCCACAGCGTCGGCGCCGACCTTCTCGGCGATCTCGATCTGCTTCTTGGCAATCAGCGGGCGCGCGATCGAGGTGCCGAGCAGATATTGCCCCTCGTAGACCGTGTTGGCGCGAAACATCGGGAACACGTAATCGCGGACGAATTCCTCGCGCAGGTCCTCGATGAAAATGTTTTCCGGCTTGATGCCGAGCAGCAACGCCTTCTTGCGTGCCGGCTCCAGTTCCTCACCCTGGCCCAGATCGGCGGTAAAGGTTACGACCTCGCAGCCATAGGTGGTTTGCAGCCACTTCAAAATGATCGAGGTGTCGAGTCCGCCGCTGTAGGCGAGCACGACTTTTTTGGGCGATGCTTTTGCCATGCAATCCCGGCCGCTTGTGTTGACCGTCCTTAAATCCGTGAAAGCGCGCGGACTATAGGAGGCCGCACCGGTGAATTCTAGCGCGGACGCGCGTTACCCAGTGACGTCGTCGTAGACGTCCATTTCCGCGGTGCCGGCGAGCAATTGCCGCCAGCCCTCCAGAAATGTGCGCACGGCCGGGTCACTCGCAATCTTCTGCCGGTTGAGCTCGATTGCGGCGTCGGCTTCGTACTCGACTTCAATCAAGAACCGGGCGGGATCGTCCACGTTCTGCAGGAAGCGAAACTCGGTGCCGCCGAACGAGCGATAGAACGGCGTCGCGCTCTTCATCAGTCCGAGAATCTGCTTCGGATCGCCCAAAGCCCGCATTTTCACATGCAGCACGCGTTTAACGCGATCGTTCGTATCCGCCATATTCCCTCCGGCGTAGTCCGCGTCATCCGGCGTTTTGCCGGCCGCCTTATCGTTAATGTTACCGTGCGACCGCGCTGGTAGCCATGGCGCGCGAGGATAATGCTGCCGCAAACCAGGATATGCCAGGCAGGGCAGCCATGACAAAAGTAAGTGTCGCTATTGCCGCAGCACTCGCCGGCGCCATGCTCGCTACGTCCGCGCCGGCTTTTGCCGCGCAGTGCAATCATAAGGGCGGCTTTAGCGGCTTCCTCGTCGAATTCAAGAAGGAAGCCGCGGCGCAAGGGATTTCCCGGCGCGGCCTCGCCGCCCTTGACGGCCTGAGCATCGACAACGGCGTGCTCGCCGCCGACCGCCGGCAAGGCGTTTTCAGGCAGAGCTTCGAACAGTTCTCCGGCCGCATGATCTCGCGCGATCGGCTCACCAAAGGCGCCCGGCTGATGGCGCAGCACGCCAGCCTGCTCGAACGCGTCGAGCAAAGATACGGTGTGCCCGGCGCGGTTATCGTCGCGATCTGGGGACTGGAAACCGACTACGGCGTCAACCAAGGCAAGCTCTCCGTCGTGCGCTCGGTGGCGACACTCGCCTATGATTGCCGGCGCAGCAGCAAATTCCAGGCCGAGCTTGTCGACGCACTGCGCATCATTGACCGCGGCGATATGACCGCGGCCGCGTTGAAGGGCGACTGGGCCGGCGAGATCGGCCAGACCCAGTTCCTGCCGTCGTCCTACGTGAAATACGCGGTCAATTTCGATGGCCGCGGGCGCGCCGACCTGATTCACAGTGCCGCCGATGCGCTTGCCTCAACCGCCAATTACCTCAGGAGCCACGGCTGGCAGCGCGGCCGCGGCTGGGACCAAGGCCAGCCGAATTTCGCGGTGATTCAAGAATGGAACAAGGCGGAGGTCTACGCCAAGACCATCGCGCTGTTCGCCGACAGACTTAATGGTAGCCGTTCGATCAAGGCCGCGGACGCTGAGCCGACGACGAAAGCTGCTGCCAACCCGCACAGCAAGCATCGGCGCCGCTAGCGCGACTACCTGCCGCGCCGTCGCTTAAAGTTGTTATCGTTTGTGTCGGCCTCGGGGCCGGCGACTTCATTGGCGGCGCGATGGCCACGCCATTGCAGTGCGGCGCGGCAAACCAGGCTGAATTTTTCGACCGCTCCTTCAATCGCATCGTCGCTGAGCCGCGTCTTCGGCCAGCGATAAATCAGGCCGTACATGATCCAGATGATGAGGAAGGTGAAGACGCTGGCGAACACCGCGTCGGTGACAAAATGGGCGCCGGCCATGACGCGTAACGTACCCATGCCAAGGCCGAGCGCCAGCGCCGCGCCATAAGCAAGCGCGCGCCATTGCGGCGGCGCCAGCGCCGCCGGAGCAATCGTCCACACGGCGCCGGAAACGTCACCGGAGACAAACGAGCAGTTGCTTGGGCAATCGCCGCGCGGATCCCACCAGGGTACGAAATGCTGATCGCCGTCGAACTGGGTCACATCGATCGGCCGCGGCCGGCCCCAATGCTCCTTGAGCACGACATTGACCAGCAGGCCCGGTCCGAGCGCCATGGTCACTGTCAGAAATACGATGGCACGGCCAGAGACCAGCAGCTTGTGTCGCGGGAAAATCAGTTTGATCACAAGCGCGGCCACTGCCGGCGCGACCAGCAGCGCCGCGATCCACAGGCCGGTATCACGGGCGCGCATCACCTGCGGATCGATGTGCCAGGCGAATGTATTGCGAGCGGCGTCGACATATTCGTAGAAATGCCGCGAGATGCGCAGATCAAGCTGCGGAAACAGCGCGAATACCACGCCGACAACAGCAGCGACGGTGAGCGCGACGATCAGCCCGGTCCTGTTCATGCATTCCCTTGGCGCATGATATTTTCCGAAACCGGTTCCCACTTTTCGGGATCACGCGGGCGCCGGTCTAGCCGAGGCTTGACGAAATGAAAAGGCGGCACAGTGAGCGCTGCGCTATAGTGCCGCCATGGCCAATGCCGCGACTCTCGATTTCTGGCTCGCATACGCGTCGACCTATTCGTACCCTGCGGCCGAACGGATCGGCGCGCTCGCCGGCGCTGCCGGCGTCACCGTGCGCTGGCGGCCGTTTCTGCTCGGGCCAATTTTTCAAGCGCAGGGCTGGAGCACGTCGCCTTTCAATATCTATCCGGGCAAAGGCCGCTATATGTGGCGCGACCTGGAACGGATCTGCCAAGGCCTCGGCCTGCCGTTGCGGCGGCTCGAACAGTTCCCGCAAAACAGCCTATTAGCGGCGCGCGTGGCGCTGATCGGCTTTGCCGATGGCTGGGGCGAGGATTTTTCCCGCGCGGTCTATCGCGCCGAATTCGGCGAGGGACAAAACATCAGCGATCAAGATGTGGTGTCAGGCATCCTCGGCGAACTCGAGCTCGACGCCCTGCGAGTGCTCGAACAAGCGCAAACAGCGCAGAACAAGGCCCGATTACGCAGCGAAACCGAGGAAGCGCAGCGCCTCGGCATTTTCGGCGCGCCGAGCTTCGTCACCGCCGATGGCGAGTTGTTCTGGGGCAATGACCGCCTCGAAGCCGCGCTCGCCTGGGCGCGGCGCTAGCTCTGTCGGGGCTCACGCCAGCGGCCGGCATTGCGGCCGGCAATTATCCAATAGGTAAGACCAAACACGGCGCCGGCGGCGGCAGCGATCTCGCCCTCGCGCGAGATCGGCTGCGGCGCACGGTCGATCGATTCTTCATAGCGGCTGGGCATATCGCTGGCGTAATAGCCGAGCGCGAGCATGGCGGCGCCGGCGAGCGCATAGGCAAACAGCGACCGCACCTTGAAGGCCTCGGCGAGCACAATGAGGATCATCAGCGGCAGCAGGCCGACCGCTCCGGTGAAGCCAGTGGCGATAAAAGCCGTGCCCCAGAAAACGGTGCGCTCGCCGAAGTCGCCACTCAGGCCGTGCCATTCCGGCCCGAGGATGCCGATCGCAATGGCGATGCCGGTCGCCAGGCTCGCAACCATGACGGCGAAGATGATGACGATGATGCGGCCGATAAATGCCACTTGCTAGTCCGTCATCGCCATGGCGCGCAGCGCCAGGCGCTCGCGCGCGGAAAGCTTTTCCGTCGCGCTCTTGAGCTGGCCGCAGGCGGCGAGAATGTCACGGCCGCGCGGGGTGCGCACCGGCGAGGCATAGCCGGCGTCGAACACGACTTGGGAATATTTCTCGATCTGCTCCCAGTCGGAACATTCGTATTTGCTGCCCGGCCAGGGATTGAACGGAATGAGATTGATCTTGGCCGGGATGCCCTTGAGCAGCCGCACCAGCGCCTTGGCGTCATCGATTGAATCATTGACGCCCTTGAGCATGACGTATTCGAAAGTGATGCGCTTGGCGTTGGAGACGCCGGGGTAGTTGCGGCAGGCCTGCAGCAGCTCGGCGATCGGGTATTTGCGGTTGAGCGGCACCAGCTCGTTGCGCAACTCGTCGCGCACCGCGTGCAACGACACCGCCAGCATACAGCCGATCTCGCGTCCGGCGCGCTCGATCTCCGGCACCACGCCCGAGGTGGAGAGTGTGATGCGCCGCTTGGAAATGCCGATGCCTTCGCCGTCGGCAACGATCAACAGCGCGTCGCGCACCGCGTCGAGATTGTAGAGCGGCTCGCCCATGCCCATCATCACGATGTTGGTGATGCAGCGCTGCTCGCCCGACGGAACGATGCCGTCGCTCGGACGCACGGCACCCGGCCAATCGCCCAGCCGGTCGCGCGCCATCATCACCTGGCCGACAATCTCGCCGGCGGTGAGATTGCGTACCAGGCGTTGCGTGCCGGTGTGGCAGAACGAGCAGTTGAGCGTGCACCCGACCTGGCTGGAGACACAGAGCGTGCCGCGGTCGGTATCGGGGATGTAAACACATTCGACGTCATGCGGCAGCCCGCTCTCAGGATCGCCGGGCAGCCGCAGCAGCCACTTGCGCGTGCCGTCAACCGAGATCTGCTCGGCAACGACCTCAGGACGATCAAGCGTGAACCGCTCGCGAAGCGCCGCGCGCAATTCCTTCGACACGCTGCTCATGGTATCGAAAGAGGTGAGCCCGCGGAAATAGATCCAGTGCCAGAGCTGCTGCACACGCATCTTGCGCTGCGCTTCCGGCACGCCGACCTCTCCCAATGCATCGGCGAGCTGCGCGCGCGTAAGTCCGACCAGCGACGGCTTGTCCGGCGCGACATAGCGCTCGAGCGGCGCTTTTTCGATTGCGGCTGATTCTGTATCGATAAGCGACATTGCTATTCGGCCTATACGTACTCTCGGTCGTCATGCCCGGGCTTGACCCGGGCATCCATGATGCGCTGGGCAGCGCGAGAGTCTTACGTAAGTCTGCAACCGCCGAAAGTCATCATGGATTACCGGGTCAAGCCCGGCAATGACCTCTCACGAGATCACCGGGTCTCGCCACTGCGTGGCGGCCCGGTGATGACCCTTCGGGTTACTTGCACTCCTCCGCCACCTTGTCGAGCGCTTCGGCAATGCCTTTCAGCGAATAAGTGTCGGTGGTCTTGGTGCCATGAGAGGAAATGCTCTTGATCACCATGTCGGAACCCTTGCGCATGGTTTCCACCATCTGCGCCTCCTCGGCGGCGTTCTTCACCCAGGCGCCGTCGTTCTGCGTGTACATAACAAAAGATGCCGAGCCGATGGTTGCCGAGGCATCGACTCCCGGCTTCTGCGGATAGCCGACGATGACCGAGACCTCGTTCTTCACCTTCTCCGCCGGCCGCGTGGAGACGAAGGCGTAGGAGGGGTCGCGGTTGCGCCCGGCAGGTTCGGTGACCGCGCTCGTAGGCTTGGCCAGTGCAAAGCAGATCTTCTTGCCGCCGGGTGTAGCGCTATAGGCGCCCCAGTCGCTGAACTGGCCGAGCAGCACCGCCTGCTCCGTCGGATCGGATTTGGATTTGGCCTGGGCCGCGGGCTTTGCCGCCGCTTTCGGCGCCGGCGGTTTGCTCGGCGCGGCCGGTTTGTCCTGCGCCAGCGCGGCAGCGCCACACAGCAAGGTGCCCGCCGTTACGAATGCAATCGAAGGGCGTAGCCAAAATATCTTCGTCATCGGGCCCTACCGGTTGTTTTGGATGACGACATTTGCGTCGTCTTCGGTGTTTAGCAGAATCCCCCGCTGAAAGTCATACGTGCGAAAATCGGCAATGTGAAGGCGGGAAAACCCCCGTAGCGCGTGCTAGAAGCTTGGCTTCGTTTTCACGCCATTCAATCGAACCCCATGAAAGCCCTGCTCTGTACCCGTTACGGCACACCCGATGATCTGGAACTTGCCGACATTCCCGACCCAAAGCCGGGCCCCGGCGAAACCGTGGTGCGCGTCGCAGCAGCGGCGCTGAACTTCTTCGATACGCTGATCATCGCCGGAAAATACCAGTTTAAGCCGACTATGCCGTTCTCTCCGGCAGCGGAATTTGCCGGCACGGTCGAAAGCGTGGGCGAAGGCGTGACCACGCTTGCGGCCGGCGACCGAGTCCTCGGCTATTCCGGCTACGGCGCGGCGCGCGAGCGCATCGCGATCGCCGCCGACAGACTGGTGAAGATTCCGTCAGGGCTCGACTTCGACCGCGCCGCCGGCGTTTGCGTGACTTACGGCACCACGCTTTATGCGCTGAAGGACCGTGCGCATCTCAAGGCGGGCGAGACGCTGGCGGTGCTCGGCGCCTCCGGCGGTGTCGGCATCGCGGCCGTCGAGCTCGGCAAACTGATAGGCGCGCGCGTGATTGCCTGCGCCTCCTCGGCGGAGAAACTCGAATTTGCCAAAGAGCACGGGGCCGATGCCGGCATCGACTACGTCAAGGACGATCTGAAGGATGCGCTGCGCGCCACGACCGGTGGCAACGGCGCCGACGTCATCTACGATCCGGTCGGCGGCGCCTATGCGGAAGCGGCGCTACGCTCGATCGCCTGGGAAGGACGTTTCCTGGTCGTCGGCTTTGCCGCCGGCGATATTCCGAAGCTGCCACTCAATCTGGTGCTGCTGAAAAGCTGCGACGTGCTCGGCGTATTCTGGGGCGCATGGATCACGCGCGATCCGGCCGGCCACCGCGCCAACACCGAACAACTGCTTTCGTGGGTTAGCGACGGCAAACTGTCGTCGCACGTGCACGCGGTCTATCCGCTCGCCGAAGCTGCCGCCGCGCTCAAGGCAATCGCCTCGCGCAAGGTGATGGGAAAGGTGATTCTACGGCCGTAGCGAATGCGCAGACGACGTCATGCGCGGGCTTGACCCGCGCATCCATGATGCAACGCCACTCGGCAACCCTTAAAGCTCTTGCGCATGGAAAGTCTTCATGGATTGCCGGGCCAAGCCCGGCAATGACGGTAGCTAGCGCCGCGCGATGATCCGGTGAATGATTTTTCCAGAAGAGGCGCTGACGGCTTCTTCATCAAGCAGGATTTTGGCGCTGGCGAGCACCGCGTGCACCAAAGCACTGTCGAACGCCGCGTAAAGGCGCCCGCTCTTGTCGCGTTGGTCGGCGTCCTTGGTCACGCGCCAGCTCAGATAAAGAGCGCCGCCGGGCTTGGTGATATCGATCAGCCGCCGCACCGACGATGCAATCTCGTCGCGAGCCAGATGCATGATCACCGTCTCGCACAGCACGTTGTCAAAACTTTCCGGCGCGATGCCGTCGAGCCGCGGCAAGGCGGCAATGCGGAAATCGCAATTGGGATGGCGCCGCTTTGCCTCCGCGATCAGTGCCGGCGAAGCGTCATAGCCGATCGCGGCGTAGCCATTGGCGGCGAGCCAGGCGACTTCGCGGCCGCTGCCGCAACCGATATCGGCGGTGAGCCCAGGCGTGAAATAGCTGCGGAGAAGCCCATACAAATCATCGGGCGGCGGTTGCCGATGCCACTCCTCGGCATAGCCGGCCGCAGCGTTGTCATAGGCGTCGAGGGTCTGCCGATCCATGCGTGACAATGGCGCGATGGGCAATCAATAGGTGCCGAGCTTCTCGCGCGCGGCCTGGCGATGTGCCGGGGTCAGGTGGTCCGATACCATCTTGACTGCGACGGCAAGCACCGCGGCATCGTCGGTAAAGCCGATGACCGGAATGTAATCGGGAATGGCATCAGCGGGCAGCACGAAATAGGCAAGCGCGCCGAGCAGCGTCGCCTTGACCGCCAGCGGCGTATTGCGGTCGAAGGCGCAGTAATAGGCCGCAAGCAGGTCCTCGGCGAAGGGGATTTCCGCGATGACGCGCTGCAGCTTGCGCCAGAATTTCTGCCGCAGCGAGCTTTCATCGCCGCCATTGCCGAGCCAGAACGCGCCAGATGCGAATGCCATAGCCATAATGTGGTTGGCGATTTGGGCGGGCGCAAGACGCCTTTTTCAGGCTTTTAACCCGCCAATTTATCCATGGCCTCGGCCAGCTTGACGTCGAGTTCGGTGACGCCGCCGGCATCGTGGGTCGACAGCGTCACCTCGACGGTCTTGTAGACGTTGAACCATTCCGGGTGGTGATCCAGCTTTTCCGCCACCAGCGCCGCCCGCGTCATGAAGCCGAAGGCCTGGCTGAAATCCTTGAAAACGAATTTCTTGCTGATGGCGTCACGCCCGGCCACTTCCGACCAGCCGGCAAGCTTGGCCAAAGCCACTTTGCGCGCTTCCGGTGTCAGTTTCTGCGCCATGACAGTCCTCATTGAGCAGACGAAGCGAGCCTCGCAATGGGTCCGCCGCGATACTACCTGTCAGTTAATGGTTTCGAGCATACGAGGCTTTTCATGTCTTGGTCATTGAATATCGGCAAGGTGGCCGGCACGGTGGTGCGCATCCACCTGACGTTTCTCCTGTTTCTCGCCTGGATCTTTTTTGCCAGCTACGCCTCGGTCGGCGCCGCCGACGCCTGGAACAGCGTCCTCTTCATGGTGCTGCTGTTCCTCTGCGTGTTGCTGCACGAATTCGGCCATATTTTCACCGCCCGCGCCTTCGGCGTGGCGACGCCCTATGTGACGCTGTTGCCGATCGGCGGCGTCGCTCAGCTCGAGCGCATTCCGGAAGAACCGTGGGAGGAATTCCTCATCGCCATCGCCGGACCGATGGTGAACGTGGTCATCACCGCGGTGCTGGTGATCTTCGGCGGCGCCACGCTGCACGGCTATGCCGCGACCGCGCTCGACAACATGGATATTTCCATGATCGACCGGCTGGCGGCGGTCAACCTGTTCCTGGCCCTGTTCAACCTGATTCCGGCCTTCCCGATGGACGGCGGCCGCGTGCTGCGCGCGCTGCTCGCCGCCAAATTCGGCTATGTGCGCGCGACCGAAGTCGCAGCTGCGATCGGCCAGTTCGTTGCCTTTGCGCTCGGCTTCATCGGACTGCTCTACAATCCGATCCTGATCTTCATCGCCATCTTCGTCTATCTCGCCGCTTCGTCGGAATCGCACATGGTGGCGCTGCGTGCCGCCTCGCGCGGCGTGCCGGTAAGCCACGCCATGATGACGCATTTCCAGACGTTGATGCCTGATGCGCATCTCGACGGCGCGGTACAGATGCTGCTGCAGACCGGCCAGGGCGAGTTTCCGGTGGTCGATGGCGCCGGCAAGCCGGTCGGCGTGCTTGGCCGCGGCGACCTGATCCGCGCCATCAAGACACTCGGACCCGACGCGCGCGTCGGCGACGCCATGATTGCCAATATCCCCACCATCGGCCATCGCACGACGCTGGAGCAGGCATTCAAGCTGTTGCAGCAGAAAGAGGCGCCGGCGGTCGCCGTTACCGACGCCAGCGGCAAACTGGTGGGCCTGGTCACCGGCGAGACCATCGCGCAGATGATGATGTTGCAGAATTCGCTGCCCAAAGGCGCGCATCTGGGGCCGTGGACGCAGCCGCCGTCATCCAGAGCCGCTTAACCACCGGGCGTTTAGCCGGTTGCTTCCGGCGGCTTGGTGACTATATTGCGCCGCAACAGCGTCGTGTCGCGGGCCCATAAGGGCCCGCGTTTGGTTTTCGGAACTTCCTATGAATTTGCGCAACGTCGCCATCATCGCCCACGTCGACCACGGCAAGACCACGCTGGTCGACCGGCTGCTGCAGCAATCCGGCGCCTATCGCGAGAACCAGCGCGTGGTCGAGCGCGCCATGGATTCCAACGACCTCGAGCGCGAGCGCGGCATCACCATTCTGGCCAAGGCGGCGTCGGTGGTGTGGAAGGACACCCGCATCAATATCGTCGATACGCCGGGCCACGCCGATTTCGGCGGCGAGGTCGAACGCATCCTCAACATGGTCGACGGCGCGCTGGTGCTGGTGGATGCCGCCGAAGGCCCGCTGCCGCAGACCAAGTTCGTGGTGTCGAAGGCGCTGAAGATGGGCCTGAAGCCCATCGTCGTCATCAACAAGGTCGACCGCGCCGACGCCCGCGCAACGCAGGTGGTCAACGAGGTGTTCGATCTGTTCGCTGCGCTCGATGCCACCGACGAGCAGCTCGACTTCCCGATTCTCTACGGCTCCGCCAAGCAGGGCTGGATGGCGACCAGCCTCGAAGGGCCGAAGGATCTGGGCATGCAGCCGCTGTTCGATCTGATCCTCAGCCACGTCAAGCCGCCGGTGGTGCAGGAGGGACCGTTCCGCCTGCTCGGCACCATCCTCGAAGCCAACCCCTATCTCGGGCGCATTGTCACCGGCCGCATTACCTCGGGCACGGTGAAGCCCAACCAAAACGTCAAGGTGCTCGACCACGACGGCAAGCTGATCGAGAGCGGCCGCGTCACCAAGGTGCTGGCGTTCCGCGGCATCGAGCGCGTGCCGGTGGACGAGGCGGACGCCGGCGACATCGTCGCCATCGCCGGGTTGCCGGAAGCGACCGTGGCGATGACGATTTGCGACCCGTCGGTGGAAACGCCGATCCCGGCACAGCCGATCGATCCGCCGACGCTGTCGATGATCTTCCGCGTCAACGATTCCCCGCTTGCCGGCACCGAGGGCGACAAGGTCACCGGCCGCATGATCCGCGACCGGCTGCTTGCGCGAGGCGGAAGGCAACGTGGCGCTGCGCGTGCGCGAATCGGACGAGAAGGATTCCATGGAGGTTGCCGGGCGCGGCGAATTGCAGCTCGGCATCCTGATCGAGACCATGCGCCGCGAAGGTTTCGAGCTGTCGGTGTCACGGCCCAAGGTGCTGCTGCGCGACGATTCCGCAACCGGCGAAGTGCTGGAGCCGATCGAGGAGGTCGTCATCGACCTCGACGAGGAGCACGCCGGCGTCGTGGTGCAGAAGATGGCCGAACGCAAGGCCGAGATGCTGGAGATGAAGCCATCCGGCGGCGGCCGCCTGCGGCTCGTCTTTCACGCACCGACGCGCGGGCTGATCGGCTACCAGGGCGAACTGCTCACCGACACGCGCGGCACCGCCATCATGAACCGGCTGTTCCACGCCTACGCGCCTTTCAAGGGCCCAATCCAGGGCCGTCGCAACGGCGTGCTCATTTCCAACGACCAGGGCGACGCCGTCGCCTACGCGCTGTGGAACCTGGAGGACCGCGGCCCGATGATGATCGAGCCGGGCTGGAAGGTCTACAAAGGCATGATCGTCGGCGAGCACACGCGCGGCAACGACCTGGTCATCAACGTGCTCAAGGGCAAGAAGCTCACCAATATCCGGACCACCTCGAAGGACGAGGCGGTGCGGCTGACCCCGCCGATCCGCATGACGCTGGAAAAGGCGCTCGCCTATATCGAGGACGACGAGCTGGTCGAGGTGACGCCGAAATCGATCCGGCTGCGCAAGAAGCTGCTCGACGAGAACGAGCGCAAGCGGGAAGACCGCGCGCGCACCGCCGAGGCGGTGTGACGCGCATCACGCCGATTCCGAATCAGTCTCGAATCAATTTGCGAATCACTTTGCGCGCTGAGCGCACCGGACTTCGGCGCAAGTCGCTCCCCGCGTCAGGAGCGGCCCGTTTCGCGAGCGCTTCGCCGCGGCGGTGAGCACGGTTTGGCTCGCCAATGATGCAATTTATACCCAACTGTGGCCAGTAATCCACACCGTTAACCGATCATTCATCATAGGGCTTGAAGGCCGCAAAGTTCGTTGCTTCTATTCGTCAATGAGTACGACCCTCATAGAGATTCGCCGCGCCAAAGCCGCCGACGCGGAAGCCGTCGCGGGAACGCATGACGAAGCCTGGCGCGCCGCCTATCAGGGCATCATCCCCGGCAACGAGCTCGACAAGCTGATCAACCGCCGCGGTCCCGACTGGTGGGATAGCGCCATCCGCAAGGGCAGCCGCATCACCGTGCTGCAATTCGGCGAAGCCATTGCCGGCTATGCCAATTACGGGCGCAACCGCGCGCGCAGCCTGTTCTACGACGGCGAAGTTTATGAGCTTTATCTGCGCCCCGAGTTCCAAGGCCTCGGTTTCGGCCGCCGGCTGTTTTCCGCCGCGCGCAAGGACCTCGGTCAGAGCGGCCTGAAGAGCCTCGTGGTGTGGGCGCTATCCGACAACGAGCCGGCGGTGGAATTTTACCGCGCGCTCGGCGGCCGCGCCGTCGCCCGTTCCTCCGAGCGTTTCGGCGCCAAGACCCTCGACAAGGTCGCCTACGCCTGGCAGTGACGGCTTCGGCCATCAAGACATCTTGAGCTGTCATGCCCGCGAAAGCAGGCATCCGGTATTCGTAGGCGATTCGGGTAAATCGAAAAGCTTGCGATAATCGGGCCCCCGCTTTCGCGGCGACGACTGCTAGATCGAAGGCGCCGGCAGGCCCTTCTGCGCGCAGGCCGCGCGCAGCGTGTTCAGCAGCAGACAGGCAATCGTCATCGGCCCGACGCCGCCGGGAACCGGCGTCAACGCCCCGGCCACGTCGCGCGCCGCGCGCCCGACATCGCCGACGATGCGGGATTTTCCGGATGTCGATCCTTCCTGGCCTGCGACGCGATTGATGCCGACGTCGATCACCGTCGCGCCCGGCTTGATCCAGTCGGCGTGCACCATTTCCGGCCGGCCGATCGCGGCGATCAGCAAATCCGCACGGCGGCACACAGCGGCAAGATCACGCGTCTTCGAATGGGCAATCGTGACCGTCGCATTCTCCGCCAGCAGCAATTGCGCCACCGGCTTGCCGACAATGTTGGAGCGGCCAATCACCACGGCCTCCAGTCCGGCGAGCGAGTCATGCACCGTCTTGGCCAGCAGCACACAGCCAAGCGGCGTGCACGGCACCAGCCCGGGCAAGCCGCTGGCCAGCCGGCCCACATTGAGCGGATGGAAGCCATCCACATCTTTGTCCGGATCGATCGCGGCGATCACCTTCTGCGGATCGATCTGTGCCGGCAGCGGCAGCTGCACCAGGATACCATTGACGTCCGGGTCGGCGTTGAGCTCGCCGACGAGATCGAGCAAATCGGCTTCGCTGGTATTGTCCGGCAGCTTGCGGTCGAACGCGCGCATTCCCGCTTCGCCGACGGCCTTGGCCTTGTTGCGGACATAGACCTCGCTGGCCGGATTTTGCCCGACCAGGACGACGGCGAGACCCGGCACAAAACCGCGATCGCGACGCAGGCGGTGCACGGCATCGGTGACCTTGCCGCGCAGATCTGCCGCGATCATTTTGCCGTCGATGAGGCGGGCGATCATGGTCGTATTCCGGCTCCGGCCAACGCCCAAGCCTTAGCGCGGCGCGACGATTTTCTCCAGCGCCGCGATCAATGTTGGGCCATCGCCCGAAATCGCGAGGCGCTTGATGCGGCCGCCGGCGCCGGTGACCAAATTCACGTCGCGCGGTGGGACGCCGACTGCTTTGGCGAGGAGCCGCGTCAACGCCGCATTGGCCTCACCCTCGCTCGGCGCTGCCCGTACCCGCACTTTCAGAACAACACTGCCGTCGGCGAGCCGGTCGATACCATCGATTGCATCGCGCCCACCTTTGGGCGTGAGCCGCACCGCAAGCATGACGCCGCTGGCGGTAGCCGCCCACGCCGTTGCCGATGGCGGCGGCACGACGGCTAGATGAACAGCCGAATGTAGAGCCAGAAGATGAACTGCTTGAGAAACAAGAGGCCAATGATGAGGATCACCGGCGAGACATCGATGCCGCCTAGATTGGGCAACAGATTTCGGATTGGCCGCAGCGCCGGCTCGGTGATCCGATAGAGGAACTCGCCGACATTGGCGACGATCGGGTTGCGTGCGTTGACGACATTGAAGGCGATCAGCCAGGACAAAACCGCCGCGGCGATCAATATCCAGATGTAGAGCGTAATGAGCGTATCAACGAGCCAAAGAAAAGGATTCATCTGCGCGCTCCGTCGAGTCGGGCCGAGTGACGAATAGCCGCTTGCCCGCGTCAGGAAAAGGGGGCGGGGCGCTACTTTGCCTTTTTTTGCGCGCGTTTTGCGCTGCGGCGGCATCCTTGACAGCCCCACACACGGGCCGTAGGCATTGCCGCTGTCGGCTGGGGCCGTAGCTCAGTTGGGAGAGCGCCTCGTTCGCAATGAGGAGGTCAGGGGTTCAAATCCCCTCGGCTCCACCAGCCTTCGCTCGCTGCGCGAGCTACGGCTCGGCAGGCCAGCAAAACCCATTAAAACGAAGCCAGCGAAGGCTGCCGCGCCGTAGCTCGGAGAGCGAAGGCGGGCTTTCTATTTCGCCGCTTCGGCGGTAACGACGGCCGGCTTGCGACCGAGCCAATGATCAATAAACGCTGCGAGCCAGTTGCGCGACGCATAGTCGTGCACGGCGCGGCCGCTGATGTGATCGGCGCGCTGCTTGGCGCCGGGAAGCGACATGCGATGGGCACCGCGCACCAGCCAGCGATACATCATGGCGTGCGTGACTTCGGGATGGAATTGCAGCGCGTAGCCGGTGCCGTGGCGGAACGCCTGCGCCGAAAAGGCGTCGCCCTCGGCCAGCAATTCGCTGCCCGCCGGAAGATCGAAGCCCTCGCGATGCCATTGATAGACGTGGTCCGGCCATTCGGCGCACACCTTGCGGCCCGCCTCGGTCGGCCGGATCGGGTAATAGCCGACCTCGGCATGGCCCTGCGGATGCGGGTAGACGCGGCTGCCGAGATGACGCGCCATCATCTGCGCGCCGAGGCAGATGCCCAGGAAAGGCTTCCTGTCGCGCAGCGGCACGCCGATCCAATCGATCTCGCGGTTTACGAAATCGTCGGTATCGTTGGCGCTTTGCGGACCGCCGAAGATCACCGCGCCGGAGTGATCGTCCATGGTTTCCGGCAGCGGATCGCCGAAACGCGGGCGACGGATGTCGAGCGGGACTCCCAGTTTGCTCAACGTCTGGCCGACGCGGCCGGGCGAAGAATGTTCCTGGTGCAGGATGATGAGGACCGGTTTCAGCATGGCATCGCGGCGCACATACCGGCGCTGACGACAAGTAGTAGCGGCTTTGCCGGCCTTTGCAACATGAGCGGGCGATAGCGGCTATGTTCGCCGCGCGGATCTGCGCCTCGACTGCCGCGCATCCACCACCGCCAACAATAACCGACGCGGCAAAATGCGGGTCAGCAAAGCGGCAATTTTATTGGTGAAGCCAGGGATGACAACGCGCCGGCCTTGCATAAGCCCGCGGTAACCCTGTTCGGCAACATAGTCGGCCGGCTGGGCAAGGATCGGCGGCGCGACGTTGCCGGGAACGCCTGCGCGCGCGGCAAATTCGGTCGCGACCGGCCCCGGACAAAGCACTGACACGCGGATGCCGCGGCTCTTGAACTCGCTGTGCATCGCTTCGCTGAACGACAGCACGAAGGCCTTGGTGGCGTAATAGACAGTCATGCCGGGCCCCGGCAGGAAGCCGGCGACCGAGCCGACATTGAGCAGGCCGCCTTTGTGGCGGGCGAGGCTATCGGCGAATGCGAGCGACAGTTCGGTCAGCGCCCGCACGTTGAGATCGATCATCGCCAATTGCTCGGCGGAATCGAGCCTGGCCGCGGTGCCGACGAGGCCGAAGCCGGCGTTGTTGACCATGTATTGCGGCTCGGCGCCTTGCGCGGCGAGCGCTTCGCGGATCTTGCGCGCAGGCTCGTGCCCAAGATCGGCAACAATGACGATCGGCTTGGTGGCGCCGGTTGCGGCGATTTCCTCAGCCAGCGCGCGCAGCCGGTCCCCGCGCCGCGCCACGAGTGCCAGCTCATGGCCGTTGCGCGCGAACACGCGCGCGAGCTCGACGCCAATGCCGGCGGAAGCCCCGGTAATGACCGTGACGGGACGCAACTCACTCATGAGCTCTTAGCCGCGCCTTCGCCGGCCACCCGCCGGCGCAGAGCGATGCGCTCGCTTTGCGAGATTCCCAGCAGATCGGCGGCGCGCCAAACCAGATTGTCCTCGAATTCGGTGACCACGCCGTCGGCATAGACGATCTGCCATAGCATCTCGACCATGCGAGCGCGCCCTTTTTCGTCGAGCGAGCGGTTGAGCCGCGCGGTGAATTGATAAAGATCGATCGATTGCCGTTCGGCGACGGCCGCCTCGGCGACCAATTCGTCGGCTTGCGCGTCGTCAAACTCGAAGCGCAGCTTGATCAATGCGTGCAGCTTGTCGCGCGCGACCTGCGGCATATCGCCGTCGATCGCCGCCGCATGCACCAGAAGCGCCGCTGCGGCCAGACGATAATCGCCCTCGTCGAAGTGGCCGGGATGCTTGCCGCCTTCGGTCAATTCGGTGACGAGATTTCGCAGCGATTCCAACATTTACGTACTGTCCTCCCTGCCGTCCTGCGGCAAGCGCGCGTCATCGTACCTACTATCTATAAGCATCATCGGCCGGCCGGAAGCCCGGCCGACCGATGCTTACCGAGGTTTAATCCGCGCGATTTAAGCGGCGTGTTTTGGCTGACGCATGATCTTGCCGGAAATCCGGCTCCCATTTTTCAGGATCACGCGGTGGCGCCAACGGCTTCCAGCGGCCGATTGCGCGGCTCGACGCCCCAAACCCAGACCACGACGATCTGCACCACGACGAGGCCGATCATCAGCCAGATCACGCCCGGCAGCTTGTAGTTCGCCATCAGTGAGCCAACGACGAAGGGCGATACCACCGTCGCCGCCCGGCCGAGTGTGTTGCAGATGCCGTTGGCGCGCAGCCGAATCTCGGTCGGGAACAGCTCCGGCGTATAGACGCCGAACAGGATCGCGGTCTGCACGTAGATCGCCACGATCAGCACAAAGCCGACGCTGAGCACGATCGCCGGATCGGATGCTGCGTTAAAGCGCGCGTAGATCCAACCGAACACGATGGTCGCCACCGAAGCGCCGATGATGCTCCCGCGCCGGCCGATCGCGTCCGACGACCACGCACCGACCGCGCAGCCGATCAGCGAGGCGATCGACAGCACCAGCGTATAGGCAAGCGAGTTGGTAATTGTCAGGCCCTGGCGCAGGAAGAATTGCGGCAGGAAGATCACAAAGCCGAAAATCAGCGTGTTGATGGTGATCAGCACCCAGGAGCCGACGATCATGCGTTGCAGGAGCGGCGGCTTGAGCAGGTCCATCGCCGCGACCGCCGCAACGGGCGCGGGCGCCGCGGCCGGCGCCAGCGTGCCGGCAGTTGCCGCTTCCTTCTCGATTGCCTGCATCAGCGTTTCGGCCTCCGCAGTGCGGCCTTGCGACTCGAGCCAGCGCGGCGACTCGGGCAGCGCCTTGCGCAGATACCAGACGATCAGCGAGCCGATGCCGGCGATGATGAACATCGGCCGCCAGCCGAAGCTCGGAATGATCAGGTAGCCGAGGATCGCGGTGACCGGAAAGCCGGCGACAACGATGAATGCCATGAACGACAGCCAGCGTCCGCGCGATTTCGGCGGCACGAATTCGGTCAAGGTCGAGTAGCCGACGACGATCTCGGCACCCAAGCCCAGCCCCTGCACGAAACGGCACCAGATGAGGATGGTCATGTTCGGGGCGAATGCGGCGGCAAGCGAAGCGAGACCGAATATCAGCAAATTGATCTGGTAGGTGAAACGGCGGCCGAATTTATCGCCAACGAACCCGGTAATAAGCGCACCGAGCGTCATGCCGACAAAGGTCAAGGAGAGGAACTGCAGGTTTTGCGGAATAGTCGAAAATTTTGTCTGGATCGCCGACGCCAGCACGCCGCCGGCGACGTAAAGGTCGTAGCCGTCGAAGAACATGCCGGCTCCGACCAGCCAGAAGATACGATAATGGAACGACGAGATCGGCAGCCGGTCGAGACGCGCGCCGGCATTGACGCTGCTTGCCATTGGATTTCCCCCCTGCTGACCGAAATTTGAGCATCGGCCTTGGAACGCACTGTAATCGAGACTTGAGGCGGGCGAAACCGCCGAAGCCGCTGGAAAGCCTTATTGGCCGGATCGGCTGAGTTAGGCGGGAGCGGCGTTGCCCCTATGGCGGGGTTGCGGCATCATGCGGCGACGCAAAAGCAAAAACGCCCGGCGCGCGCCGACTGGGCGGCAAACGCCAGCTGCCAAGGGAGAATGATACCAATGCCCAAGCCACGGATCAGCTATATCGACCCTGCGACGGTCAAAGACCCGGCCATGGTTGCCGAGTTCGAACGTTGTGCGCGCGAAGGCACGCCGCGGCCGGAGAGCCAGGCGGTGCGGGCGCACGTGCCGGCGGTATTTTGGTCATTCGCCAATAGCTGGCGGGACGTATTCAAGAACGGCGTTGCCGATCACAAGATCAAGGAGCTGTGCCGCATTTATGTCTCGCGCTCGGTGCTGTGCGAGTTCTGCGGCAATCAGCGCTCGATGAAAGCGGCCAAGGCCGGACTGAAAGAGGATGACTATTCCGAACTGATCAACTTCGAAAGCTCGTCGCGCTACGATGAGCGGCAGAAGGCGGCGCTGTCCTACGCCGAGGCAATTACCTGGGATTTGCCGACCGACGACGCATTCTGGGCGCGGCTGCATAAGCATTTCAGCGAGCCGGAACTGGTCGAGATCGGCTATTTCGTCGCGCTCACCATGGGCCAGCAACGCTGGCTGCGGACGCTGAATATCGAGCACCATCAAATTCTCGCCGGCACCGACGCTTCGATGGCGCCAGGCTTCGAAAACGATGAGGCGCTTGCCCGCTCCAAGCAGGCCGCCGACTACTGGGCAAAGGTCAACAACAAACCCGCGACACAGGCCGCCGAGTGACCAGTCATTTGACCGTGGCATCCACCAAACGCCATGCGCCCGCGGTGCGCGCGGATGCTGCGCCACGCATTCGCGTCAAGGGCCTGGGCAAGCACTACGGCACGCTCGAAGTCTTCCGCAATGTTGAATTCGACGTCGGCGAACGCGAGATCGTCGCCATTGTCGGAGCCTCCGGCTGCGGCAAGACCACGCTCTTGCGCTGCATCGATGGGCTGCTGCCGTTCGATACCGGCGAAGTGCTGGTCGGCGAGCAACGCGTGACCGAACCGATCGCCGGCGTCGCCATGGTGTTCCAGCATTTCGGGCTGTTTCCGTGGAAGACGGTCTACGACAATGTGGCCTATGGGTTGCGCATGGCCGGCGCCAGCAAAGCCGATATCGACCGCAAGGTGCCGGAATTCGTGCGGCTGGTCGGGCTCGCCGGCTTCGAAAAATCGTTCCCCTACCAGATTTCCGGCGGCATGCAGCAGCGCTGCGGGCTGGCACGCGCGCTCGCGGTCGAGCCGAGCGTGCTGCTGATGGACGAGCCGTTTGCCGCGGTCGATGCGCAGACCCGCGAAATCCTGCAGTTCGAATTGCTGCGCATCTGGGAAGAGCGGCCGACCGCGATGATCTTCGTGACGCACTCGATCGAGGAAGCCGTGCTGCTCGGCCACCGCGTCATCGTGCTCAAGGGACGGCCGTCGGGCATTCATGAAACCGTCGTCATCGATTTGCCGCATCCGCGCACCCGGGCCACATTGCGCGAGCCGCGATTTGCCGAATTGCGCGAGCGCGTCTGGGGGACCTTGATGCGGGAGGCGCGTGAAGCCGAGTTCCAGATCGAACGCTGAAACAAGAACCGTTGCAAATATAAATATAAGGGAGGATTCCATGTTGCGCAGAACCGTCATTCTCATGGCCGGCAGCGCGCTGCTCGCCGCGAGCCTGCTTGGCGCGGCGCCGGCATCGGCGCAGAGCAAGAAGATCGTGCTGGCGATTCCCGGCATTCCGCCGATTTATTCGGTGACCATCGCCTATGTCGCGCAGAAAGAAGGCTTCTTCAAAAAACATGGCGCCGATGTCGAAATCAAACCTTTCGATAACGGCACTGCGGCCGCGCGCGCGGTCGTCGCCGGCGATATCGACCTTGCCTATTCACCGACGCCGCCGGTAATCAACCAGATCTCCAATGCGAATGTCCCGCTGGTCGCCGTTTACGGCATGCCGAACCCGGATTGGGTGCTCGGCACCACCGATAGCGGCAAGACCTGCAAGGACGTGGTCGGACAGGATGTCGGTGTCGATTCGATCGGCGGCGCGCGCTCGGTGGCGCTGCGTTCGATGCTCACCGGCTGCCCCGGCGTGACGATCGACGACGTGAAGCAGGTCGCACTCGGCTCCAGCTCCGGCCCGGCCATGATCGCCGGGCGCCTGCAGTTTGCCGTGCTGCATCTTGACGATCTCGCCGAGATCAAGGCGCAAGGCAAACCGTTGAACGTCCTTCTCGCCATGAAGAACACCAATCCGACCAGCCATTATCTGATGCTGGTTGCGCGCAAGGACAATCTGGCCAAGAACCGTGACGCCATCGTCCGTGCCGTTGCCGGGCTTATCGAGGCCGCGCGCTTCATGCAGGACCCGAAAAACGCCGACGCGGTCGCCGACGCGGCCTCCGTCACCGGCCACAGCAAGGACGTGAACAAACTGGCGCTGAAGGAATTCCTCGCCATCGACTTCTGGGCGGTGAAAGACGACGGCCTGCCGCGCAACAAGCTGGAGGCCACCGCCAAGCTGATGAAGAAAATCGGCGCCATCAAGCCTGACAAGGAGCCGGTGACCTTCGAAAATCTTGTCGATCAGAGCGTCTGGAAAGACGCCGATGCGATGGTGAAATGAAACTTCTCGGCTACGTTCGATACCACGCGCCGTTCTGGCTGAGCCTCGCCGTCGGCATCGGCGCGTGGGAAATCGCCGGGCGCTCCACCAGCGCGGCGTTCATGGTGCCGTTTTCGGAAACCTTGGTGCGGCTCTGGCAACTGGTGGCGAGCGGCGAATTCGTCCGCCAGTTTATTTCTTCGGCGGAGCTGTTTCTGACCGGCTTTGTGCTCGCGCTTGTTGTCGGCCTGCCCTTCGGCATGCTGCTCGCGCGCGTGCGCGTGCTGCGCGTCGGTATCGAGCCTTATTTGATGATCATCTACGCGACGCCGATGGTGGCTTTGATCCCTTTCATTTTGTCACTGATGGGTTTCGGCTTCGCACCCAAGGTTCTGGTGGTGTTTTTGTTCGCGGTGTTCCCTGTCATCTACAATACCATTGAGGGCGCGCGCAGCATCAAGCCGGAACTGCTCGAGGTCGCGCGTTCCTACCGCTCCAACGAATGGGCGCTGTGGCGCGAGGTGATGCTGCCTTACACCTTGCCCTACGCCATGACCGGCGTGCGCCAGGCAATCGGGCGCGCGCTGGTCGGCATGATCGCGGCCGAGTTCTTTTTGAGCTCGACCGGCCTCGGCCAGTTGATCATGAGCGCGTCGCAGAATTTCGACACCGGCGGCGTCTTCGCCTCGATCCTGGTCATCGCGCTGATCGGCATTGGGCTGATGCGGCTCGGCCTCGCAATCGAGCGGCACTTCGCCCGCTGGCGGCAGTAACGTCATGACCGAACAGACCATCAGCGTTCCCGCCATCGGCACCGCCGGCCTGTCGCCGGCCGCGAGCCGTTTCGCCGGCACATTCGTGCCGCGCTTCGTAACCGGCCTCGTTATTCTCGTGGTCTGGGAACTGGTGGTGCGAGCTTTCGCGCCGGCCTATGTGGCGAAGCCGACCACGGTGGTCATGGCGGTCCCGCGCGTGATCGTCGATCCGGCCTTCCTCACCGCCACCGGCAACACCTTGCTGGCGGTCGCCGAGGGTCTCGCCATCGCGCTTATTGCCGGAACGATCATCGGCCTGGCGATGGGCCGCAGTCCGATCGCCGAGCGCGCGTTGCGGCACTATATCAATGGCTTCTACGCCATGCCGATGATCGTGGTGCTGCCGTTGTTCTCGCTGTGGTTCGGCTATTCCGGCTCGACCCGCATCGCCACCATCATCTTTGCGGCGATCTTCTCCATCATCATCAACGTCGCCGACGGCGCCCGTTCGGTGCCGCGCGAATATCTGGAGGTGGCGCGCTCGTTCCGCGGCGGCCGCCTGCGCGGGCTGATCGAGATCGTGCTGCCGTCATCGATGCCCTACCTGCTCGCCGGCCTGCGACTTGCCGGCGGCCGGGCGCTGATCGGCGCGGTGGTCGCAGAATTCTTCGTCTCCGTCGGCGGGCTCGGCATGTACATTCTCTACAATTCCCGCTCCTATCATCACAACGAAGCCTTCGTCGGCGTCCTCTTCCTCGCCGCCTTCGGCGTCAGCTTCGAGATCCTGATCAACTGGATCACGCGGAGCTACATGCCCTGGTATCGCCGCGACGGACAGACGAGCTGATCCCCAAGCATCAAACAAAGAGTATCGCGTCCCATGACATCCGATCCCCGGATCAAGGCGGCGACGTCCCATTGGGGCGCGCGTTTCGTGGCCAATGGCGTTTCGCTCACCGACTTCGAGGAGGTGACCGCTTCGCTTTCAAGCTATGACGACTGGTGCCGCGCCTGGTCGGCGCGCGCGGCACTCCACGAGCAGATGGGCCGCGAGGCGCTGACGGCGAAACATTTCCTGACCGCCGGCGAATGCCTGCAGCGCGCCGGCGTTTATTATCATTTCGCCTCGTTCCTGTTCGTGAACGATGTGCCGCAGATGCAAGCCGCGCACAAAAAGCAGATCGAATGCCGGCAACTGGCGCTGCCGTATTTGCGCCCTCCGGGCGAGCGCGTGGATATCCCGTACGAGGGGAAAACGCTCGCCGGCATCTTGCGCAAGCCCGCCGGCGTCGAACGGCCACCGGTTGTCGTCATGGCGGTCGGGCTCAATTCGACAAAGGAAGAGACCGATGCCTACGAGGCGCCTTTCTTGGCGCGCGGCATCGCAACGCTTGTGTTCGAGGGGCCGGGGCAGGGCGAGGCGCAATATGATTTCGCCATCCGCGGCGACTATGAGGTGCCGGTTGCGGCGGTCATCGATTTCGTCGAGAAGCGCCGCGATCTCGATGCCGCGCGCATCGCCATGTGGGGCGTCAGCCTCGGCGGCTACTACGCGCCGCGGGCCAGCGCTTTCGACAAGCGCATCAAGGCCTGCATTGCGCTGGGCGGGCCGTTCGACTGGGGCGCGGCCTGGGACGGCCTGCCGGAATTGACGCGCGAAGCCTTCCGCGTGCGCAGCCATTGCAAGACGCAGGAGGAGGCGCGCAAGAACGCCGCAACCCTCACGCTCGAAGGCGTGGCGCAGAAGATCACCTGCCCGATCTTCATTGTGAACGGGCGGCTCGACCGCATCGTTCCGGCCAAGGACGCCGAGCGGCTGGCGCGCGAGGTGAAAGGCCCGGTCACGCTGATGATGATCGAGGACGGCAACCACATCGCCAATAACCGCGGCTGGCGCTGGCGTTCGCCGAGCGCGGATTGGCTGGCGGAGCAGCTTAGATAGTCAGAAATCCGCGCGGGATGGTGTGCAACCGCTCGATGCCCGTTTCTCTGATCACCAGCATCTCGCCGGTCTGCACCCCGGCCTTGCGGTCGCGCGTCACCACGTTGGGCTGCACCACCACGACCTGCCCGGCGCGGAACGGCGCCTCGGGCACCGGGCCTGCGGGCCGGTTGGTGCAGCCGAGGATCGGCGGCAGATAGCCGCCGCCATAGCCGTGCAACAGGTCGTCGATGATGGTGAAGCCCGCATTCTCGATGACGCGGGAAGCCTCGATCACCTGCGCCGGCGTGGCGCCGGCTTTCAGGACAGCCGTGATGGCATCGAAGGCGGCATCGGCCGCCGCGTGCAGCTCGCGGTAGAGCGGTGACGGCTCCTCGCCAAGCGCAAACGAGCGCAGCACCTGGCCCGGATAATCCCAGAACGTCGCGGTGATCTCGGCGACGACGACGTCGCCTTTCTGCACCTTGCGCGTCGAGGGAAACTGCCGCGGCACGCCGAGATTGGGCGCGCGCATCGGCGTGACGCCGATGTAATGGATAAAATTGACGGCGCCGTGCTTGACGTAAGCGCGCTCGACCATATCGTCGAGCTCGCGTTCGCTGAGCCCAGTTTTCAGCCCGTCGCGCAAGCCCGCCATGCCGAGATCGGTAAAATGCGCGCCGATGCGCAACCAGTCGATTTCCTCCTCCGACTTGATCAGCCGGTGACGGGTATAGGCGCGGTTGAGATTCTTCGGCGCGCCGAATGGCGCGGCGACCACGGCGTGCTGCTCGGCGGACAGCGGTCCGATATAGGCGACGCGATCGCGACGTGCGCCACGCTTTTGCAGCACCACAGCCGCCGCGGCGATCGACGATTCGCCGCCCCAAGCAACGTCCGCCTGATCCGCAAGCAGCGCCGCCTGTGGCTCGTGGTTGATCCATTGCACAAACAGCGCGTCGCGTAGTCCCGGCGTGAACACGCCGACCGCCTCCGCGGTCACCGGCCATTGCGTCAGGTACTGCACCACCGAGCCGACGCGGTTGGCGCCACAAAAAATCAAGTGATCGCACTGGGCGTCGATCATCAATGCTTCCACCGCGGCGCGGTGGCGTGCCATTTCCGCGACGGAGAAACGCGGATACTCGGCGTCGACGATGCGTTGAAGCTGCGAGGTGAGCGCCATCATACCTTCTTCGGCAACGCCACGATCATGTCGAGCTCGACGCGTGCGCCGGGTGACGACAATTGATTGATGCAGACGGTCGTGCTCGCCGGTCGCCAGTCGCCGAAATATTTGCCCATGGTCGCATGCATCGCGTCGGCGTCGCGGAAGTCGGTGAGATACTTGGTCACCTTGACCACATCGCGCCAGCTGGCGCCGGTCTCGTCGAGGATGGACTTGATCGCCTCCATCGCCCGCCTGGTCTGTTCCTCGATCGCGTGCGGCTGCACGTGCTCGGCGTCGACATGCGGATGCTTGTGGTAGAGCGGCGAGGACGTTGCCCCCGACAAGAACATCAGGTCGCAGGCGCCGACGATGCGGACCGCCGGCGCGTAAGGCATGGTGTGCGCTTCCTCCGGCTTCGGGTGCACCGGCTCGAGGCGAAAACTCTGCTGCGGCTTCTCCATAACGGTCATGGCGCCCCTGTTTTCGCCATTCGAGACCTAAATTCTACGGGACACAACCTCGGTTGATCCAGCGGCAAGAACCGCTAACGTGCGCGGCGAGCAGGAGACGGCCATGCCATCGACAATTCTCAATTCCGCGGTGTTCCGCGACATTTTCACCACCGAAGCCATGCGCGAAGTGTGGTCGGACGAAAACCGCGTGCAGAAATATCTCGACATCGAGGCGGCGCTGGCGCGCGCGCAGGCAAGGCTCGGCATCATTCCCAAGGAGGCCGCAACCGAGATCGTCAAGCACTGCGACGCCAAGCTGATCGATATGGACAAGCTGAAGGCCGCGACCGAGCGGATCGGCTATCCGGTGCTGCCGGTGGTGCAGCAACTGGTCAAGCTGTGCAAAGACGGCCTGGGCGAATGGTGCCATTGGGGCGCGACCACGCAGGACATCACCGACACCGCAACGGTGATGCAGATCGCCGAAGCGCTCGACATCGTGCAGAAAGAGACCGACGCTATTTCCGACTCGCTCGCGACGCTGGCGAAGAAGTACCGCGACACGCCGATGGCCGGGCGCAGCAATCTGCAGCAGGCGGTGCCGATCACCTTCGGCTACAAGATGGCGACCATGCTTGCGGCCTTCGAGCGGCACAAGGAGCGCCTGCGACAGCTCCGTCCGCGCGTGCTGGTCGGCGAATTCGGCGGCGCTGCCGGCACGCTGTCCTCGCTCGGCAAGGATGGCTTGAAGGTGCAGGCCGAACTGATGAAGGAATTAAAGCTCGGGCAACCGGCGATCTCCTGGCACACCGTGCGCGACTGCATTGCCGAAGCCGGCTGTTTCCTTGGGCTCGTCACCGGCTCCTGCGGCAAGATCGCATTTGACGTGAAGCTGCTGATGCAGACCGAAGTCGAAGAGGTCTATGAACCGTTCCACGAAGGTCGCGGCTCGTCGAGCACGATGCCGCAGAAGCGCAACCCGATTTCCTCGGTCTACATCACGGCGCAGACCGCGATGGTGAAGCAACTTGTCGCCGCGCTGCTCGAGGCGCAGATCGAGGACCATGAGCGCTCAACCGGCCCTTGGGAGATCGAATGGATCGCGCTGCCGGAAATTTTCATGCTCTCCGCCGGTGCGCTGGCGCAGACGCGCTTTGTGGTCGCCGGCCTGCAGGTGAATGAAAAGAAGATGCGCGAGAACCTCGACATCACCAAGGGCCTGATCATGTCGGAGGCGGTGATGATGGGGCTCGGGCCGGCGATGGGCCGCAATCGCGCGCACGACGTCGTCTACGATGTCTGCCGTCAGGTGGTGAAGACCGGGCGACCGCTGATCGATCTCCTCGCCGAGGATAAGGAGATCAGCAAGCACATTGACCGCAAGGGCCTGGAAAAGCTGGTCAATCCGGCGAATTACCTGGCCGTTGCCGGCGAGATGGTCGATCGCGTACTGGCGATGCGCAAAAAGTAAATCGGCCTCATGGTGAGGAGCGTCGCCAAGCGACGCGTCTCGAACCATGGGCCGCCTCGTCCTTCGAGACGCGCACCTATCGGTGCGCTCCTCAGGATGAGGCAGATTCAAGCGGCATCGTGCGCCAGATCGCGGCGGCAACGGCCAGTGTCGCCGCACCGATGATCAGGAACAGCACCGCAATGCCGACACCGAATTTCTGCAGCAGCGCTACGACCAGCGTCGCGCCGGTCATGAAGGCGGCGTTGAGCACATTGACGGCCGCGACCGTGCGCGCGCGATAATCGGCGCCGGACCAGGCCTGCACCGCGGCGAAGGCCGGCACGATAAATAACCCGCCGCCGACCGCCAGGCCGGTGAGATCGAACGCGGCGCGCAAGCCGGTAAAAGCCGTGAAAACTTGCACCGGTCCTTGCAGGACCGTTTGCGGCGAGACACCCCAGGCGGCAATGCCGAGATCGAACGAAAAAATCCCGAGCAGCACGGAGCCGATGACGGTCGTCTCGAGCACGATACGCCCACGCGCAATCGCCGCCGCAAGCCATGAGCCGACGCCAACCGCGACCGAGAACATCGCCAGATAGGCGGTGGCGGCGTCTTCATTGCCGCCGATTGAATTCTTGATCAGCGGCGGCAACAGCGACAGCACCACAATGCCGACAAGCCAGAACCAGCTCGTCACCATCGCGCCCCACCACAAACGTCGATCGGCGCGCAGATGGTGGACCATCGCGGCGGTCGAGGCGGCGATATTGAATGAGACGCTCAATTGCGGCGCGCCCTCGCCGGTCGGCGGAATGAACAGCGCCGCGATCCAGCAGGACAGCGCAAATCCCATGAGCAGAATCGAAAAGGCAAAGGCGTCACCACCATTTCTTGCAGCGAGCCCGCCGACGATGGTGCCGGTCAGGATCGCGATGAAGGTCGCGCCTTCGACCAGCGCATTGCCGGCGGGCAACTGCTCGCGCTTGAGATGATCCGGAAGGATCCCGTATTTGATCGGCCCGAACAGCGCGCTAATCACGCCGAAGCCGGCGAGTGCGGTGAAAAGAATTGGCAGCGATTGTCGCGCATAACCGAGTACTGCCAGCGCCGCGATGAACATCTCAAAAAATTTCAGCCATTGCGCGACACGCGCCTTGTCGTAGCGGTCGGCCAATTGGCCGCCGAGCGCGGATAAAAAGAAATAGGGCGCGATGAAAATGGCGCTGGCGAGCGTGATTAACGTCGTGGAATCAGCGCTTGCGCGACGGAACAGGATGAGAAAGACCAGCGTGGTTTTGAGAAAATTGTCACTGAATGCCGCGAAGAACTGGCACCAGAACAGCGGCGCGAAGCGCCTCGACAGCAGCAGCGGCGGCATGGCTGGCAAGAATAGCGCAGGACGGCGCGCTTCGGGTCAAGAACAAGCGCAAAAAAAGAAAGAGGGCGGCCCGCCACAAAAGGCCGCCCAAGTCTGAGCTCAGACTGTCCTTAGAGGATTAGAGCCGGAATTTCCCGCCATTGACCGAATCAACGACGATCGCGGCGAGACTCAATGCGATAGCGATCACGGCCGTCACAGCGAACAGAGAAGTCCACATGGCTAGACCCTCCTCGTTGGCGCGGTATCACGCGCGGGAAACGTCTGGGCACAGCAACGTTTGACAGGGCGGTCCGTTCCCGGGTTCCCCATGAAAGCCGATAATTCTTTGGTAAGCGAAAAGTTCCCGCCGCCCGAAAAAAGCGAGGTAAATCAGGACACAATTCGGATGGCGGACTGCAGATCGGCGAGCAGCATGCGCAAAACCAGTTCGCGACATTCGATGTGAGCGCGGCGGCGCCAATGCTGCAGCTCGATCTGGAAATCGGCGGGGATGTCCGTGTCTGTCGCGGCGTCGGAAAATGAAAATGGCATTTGCGCAATGTATTTACGCAATCCCGGCGCCATGACCGGAATCCGCAATATCAGGGTACCGCGCCCGATCGGGTAGTTCCCGCGGTGCTGGCCGGCGCCGAGGATTTCGTTCTGCACCGGCGCGAGCAACGCACCCGGAAAACGCTTGCTCAAGTTTCCATAGGCCTCGACCGAGCTTGCGTCGGGCGTGAGCATGAACAGGATCGCGGTGACGATCCCGTGCTTGTTCGCTTCATCGACAAAGCCGATCTGGTCGGCAAGCGCGAAGAACGACGCAAACGACTCATGGCCGAGATCGACCACCTTGGCGACGCCGTCGTCGGCAATGAGACGATCGAATAGTGCCATCTGGCCGGTGACCTCGCCGATCGTCGCCGCCACCGCGTGTTCGGGAAGAAAACGCGCCAGCGATCCTTCTCCAGCGTTGAGATCGAAGCCGGAAGCAAGACGGTCTTCATGCAGATGAAAATCGATGAGCAGGCGCGCCAGCAGCGTCTTGCCCACGCGCGGTCGCGGCGAAGCGACGATGGTCACGGAACTGCGCAGCGACATTGGGGTCACCGACCGCCGGCCAGCCGGCACGGCATGCGCAAGGATCAGCCGGCGGCCTGGCGGACTTGGCCGCTTTCGACCGGCGGCATGATCATATCGATGAGCTTGGCGCGATCGTATTCGGCCCAGACATTGCCGAGCCAATGGCGGACATAGCCGCGGAGCACAAAGGAATTGTTGGCCGGGTCGCCGTTGGTGGCCTTGTTGGCGACGAAGGTCACGAACGGCACGCCGGCTACTTCCACCTGCTCGCATGCCATCTCGTTGAGCTTTGGAATGGTGATTTCGATCGCCCCCTTAATGCGCTTGAAATAGGAATTGTAGGTATCCGGATTCCATTCAAAGAAGGTCGTGTTGTTGATGAAATTCTTTACCAGGAAATAATTGGCGTCGCCGACGAACCGCGCGGTCTCTGAAATCTCATCGAGCGAAGCGATCGAGGGGCCAAGGATGTGGAACACAGCGAAGCTAATTTGCCCCTTCTTTGCCGAGTTGAGAAAACCGATATCGCTCAGCGCCTGCAGCGTCGATGACAGAAGGCCCGCGCGCACGTCGATCACCGTCACCCAGGCTTGCGAGCTGCTCAGCGTGTCAAAGATCTTCATCTGGTCCGGCACCGAGGTGACGTCCACCACCTCGGTGACATCGGGATGGAAACGCTTGAGCGTCCCGCGCGGCGACTCGGTGTCGAAGGCCCGCGTCGGCATCTGATGGGCGCCGAAATAATCGAGCAAGGTGCGCGCGACCGTGGTCTTGCCGACGCCGCCCTTGTCAGCACCCACGAGGATGACGGCTGGTTTGGCCATGCGAATATCCTATGAACGAATTACGGAGGCTGGATGACGGCTCAGACGACCATATTTATTACGCCAATGGCGGACGAATAACAGCGATTTTCATGGTCGGCGCCGCTTTATCCGGTCACAGAAATTTCTCTCGAATATCGTAGAAGTTTCAATTGGTTTTTCGCTAGTCTTTCCTCCAATCGATGCCGGGAGACAGCCATGGCGATTATTTTCAACGAAGACGCGGTCGCCGCCGTGCCGGCGGGGCCAGGCGCGAATCGCCAGCGCCTGCTCACCAAAGCCCGTGTAGCGGGCACCCATATTCTGCTCGACCGGCTGACACTCGCCGCCACCGGTAAAACGCAGCTGAAAGTGCCGCCGCAAAGCGTTGCCTGGCTGCAGGTGCTGGACGGCGAGGCGACGCTGGAATTCAGGGGCCGACAATCTTTGACCGAGGCACATGTCGCGTTCCTGCCGCCTCGATTAACGGCAACCATTGCATCAAGCCGCGGCGCTACGCTGCTCTACGGCGAGATCCCCAATGCCGGCGAGCTCGATCCAGGTTTTGCCGAGAACCCTCCCCCATTCCGGCTGATGGACTGGACGCGCGAGCCGGTGCTCGATTCCGAGCATGATGCGCGCAAGCGCATCTATCTGGTGACGCCGAAGCTGTTCGGCACCAAGGCCGTCAAGGGCGAGATGATCATCTATCCGCCCGGCACCGCCGCCGCCAATCATCACCACGAGGGCGCCGAGCATTTCATGTATGTGCTGCGCGGGCGCGGCACCGTCTATGCCAACGAAAAGCCGTTTCCGGTGCGCAAAGGCGACGTGATCTATTATCCCGACCGCGAGCGGCATTATCTCGAGGCGGCGGCGGATGAAGAAATGGCCTTCGCCGAATTCTTCGCGCCGGCCGAGTTCAAGACAATCTGGGTGGACGACAGCCAGATCTGCACCTGGCGGCCGACCGGCCGCGACATCCGCGGGCAGGTGCCGGCGCGCGAGATCAAGGCGCACTCTTCGGCCGAGGTGTTGAGCCCGCAGGACGTGTGAAGGCGGCGAGCGCTCCCGCGGCGGCTAGAAGCAGAGATTGCTGACGAAGTTTCCGCGCTTGTCCTTGATCACGTAAGGACATTCCAGTTTCTTGAGCGCGGCCTTGGCATCTTCATTGCCGAGCGCCGCGGCCTTTTCGTAATAGGCTTTGGCGGCGGCTGAATCCTGCGGACCCCCTCGCCCGCTTTGTGCAAAGACGCCCATCTGTACCAAAGCTCCAGGGTGATCCTGCCCCGCGGCCTTTTCAAACAGCGCCCGCGCGGCGACATCGTCCTTCGGGCCGCCGGCGCCTTCGGCGGTCATTAGGCCGAGCTGATACTCGGCTTCCGCCGAATTTGCGTCCGCCGCTTTCGCCAGCAAGGCTCGCGCCCTGGCGGGATCAGAGGGTGCGCCACCGCCATTGGCCAGCGCCGCCAGATTGGTGACGCCGCGTGGATTGCCGGCCTCGGCCGCGCGCTCGAACAGCGTGCGTGCCTCGGCTTCATTCTTGGCCGCGCCTTTGCCGGTGCCAACCAGCACACCGAGTTCGACCATGGCCGAGGTGCTGCCCTTGTCGGCCGCCTTGCGGTACGCGCCAATAGCTTCCGGCAATTGCCGATTGGCGGCATAGGCACGGCCGAGCTCAAACATCGCGCGGCGTGAGGACGCCGCCGCGACCCGGCAGAATTTGATCGCAATCGCGATGTCGCCCGGCGCAATCACGGCAGCGCCTTTGACGTCCGCCGGCTTGTCCGGATCGGCGGGGTCGGCGGCGACGCGGTCGCAGAGCACGAGATCGGCCGATTGGGCGAGAGCTGACACACATGTGACTGTCAGCGCCGAAAGGCCGATGCCGAAACCACAGGCAATCAAGGCTGCACGTGTTGTCATCGTCCGATGCCGACTTCTTGCGCCATGCGTTTTATTGCAACCATGCAACTTTAGGGCTGGCCATCTGGGCCAGCAAGCCGATCGCAATTCCGCGCAGAACCCGCAATCCGCGGCCATTCTTTTGATCTGCGTCAAGGGTGGCGCCGCATTTTTGTCGATATTGCCCGCCGGGCCCCTCCTCTTTCCAGCCCAGCAGACAATGGGATCACGTATGGCGAACGCGCTCGCTCCTCGAAAAATCATGACTCTCGGCGAGGGAGGCTTGGCGTTGGCGCTGACGGCCTTGGCGCTGGGCTCGCTGATTGTCGCCGCCAAGGCTTACACATCGGAATACGCATTCCACGCTTATTTGTTTACCGCGGCGAGCGTCGCGGCCGTGTTTGCCATCATCAATCGCTACTACGAACGGCCGGCGGAACCGGCGCCGCTGACCATCGACGGCAAGCCCAACTACAACATGGGCCCGGTCAAGTTCGCGACCATCGCTGCCGTATTCTGGGGCATCGCCGGCTTCACCGTCGGGCTCTATATCGCCTGCGAGCTGGCGTTTCCGTTTCTCAACCTCGACCTGCAATGGATCAGTTTCGGCCGGCTGCGCCCGCTGCACACTTCGGCGGTGATCTTTGCTTTCGGCGGCAATGTGTTGATCGCCACCTCGTTCTATGTCGTGCAGCGCACCTGCCGCGCGCGGCTCGCCGGCGACCTCGCGCCGTGGTTCGTCGTGCTCGGCTACAACATGTTCATCGTCATCGCCGGCACCGGCTATCTGCTCGGCATCACGCAATCGAAGGAATATGCCGAGCCTGAATGGTACGCCGATCTGTGGCTGACCATCGTCTGGGTGACTTACTTCCTCGTCTATCTCGGCACCGTCATGCGGCGCACCGAGCCGCATATCTACGTCGCCAATTGGTTCTATCTCGCCTTCATCCTGACCATTGCCGTGCTGCATCTCGGCAACAACGCGGCGATACCGGTGTCGATCTTCTCGTCGAAGTCCTACATCGTCTGGTCAGGCGTGCAGGATGCGATGGTGCAGTGGTGGTACGGCCACAACGCCGTCGGCTTCTTCCTCACCGCCGGCTTTCTCGCCATCATGTACTACTTCATTCCCAAGCGGGCGAACCGGCCGATCTATTCCTACCGGCTGTCGATTATCCACTTCTGGGCGCTGATCTTCCTCTACATCTGGGCCGGCCCGCATCACCTGCACTACACGGCGCTGCCTGACTGGGCGCAGACGCTGGGTATGACCTTCTCCATCATGCTGTGGATGCCGTCATGGGGCGGCATGATCAACGGAATCATGACGCTGTCCGGCGCCTGGGACAAGCTGCGCACCGATCCGGTGCTGCGCATGATGGTGGTGTCGGTCGCCTTCTACGGCATGTCGACCTTCGAAGGGCCGATGATGTCGGTGAAGATCGTCAATTCGCTGTCGCACTACACCGACTGGACCATCGGCCACGTGCATTCCGGCGCGCTCGGCTGGGTCGGCTATATCTCGTTCGGTGCCATCTATTGCCTGGTGCCGTGGCTGTGGAACCGCAAGCTCTACTCGCTGAAGCTGGTCAACTGGCATTTCTGGATCTCGACCATCGGCATCGTGCTCTACATCACCTCGATGTGGGTGTCGGGAATCCTGCAAGGCCTGATGTGGCGCGCTTATACCGGCCTCGGCTTCCTCGAATATTCCTTCGTCGAGACCGTCGAGGCGATGCATCCCTTCTATGTCATCCGCGCGCTTGGCGGCTTCCTGTTCCTCTGCGGCGCACTGATCATGGCGTGGAACCTCTGGAAAACCGTGAACGCGGGCGAAGCCGCGGAGTCTGCCGGCCTCGCGCTGGCGCCGGCGGAATAAGCGGGGGCAAGCCATGTCGCTTTGGTCAAAACACGCCGTCTTCGAGAAGAATTCGATCGTCCTGGTGATCGGGATCCTGATCGTTATTGCTATCGGCGGATTGGTCGAAATCGTGCCGCTGTTCTACCTGAAGAACACCATCGAGAAGGTCGACGGCGTGCGTCCCTATACGCCGCTCGAGCTCGCGGGCCGCGATATCTACGTGCGCGAGGGCTGCTACCTCTGCCACTCGCAGATGATCCGGCCACTGCGCGACGAGGTCGAGCGCTACGGGCATTATTCGCTCGCCGCCGAGAGCATGTACGATCATCCATTCCAGTGGGGCTCCAAGCGCACCGGTCCCGATCTCGCTCGTGTTGGCGGCAAATATTCCGACGACTGGCAGCGCGATCACCTGCGCGATCCGCGCTCGGTGGTGCCAGGCTCGGTCATGCCGGATTACGGCTTCCTGGCGCAGACTGATCTCGATTATTCGCACATCGACGGGCACATGAAAGTGCAGGCCGATCTCGGCGTTCCTTACACGGCCGACATGATCGCGCATGCCAAGCAGGACATCGTGACGCAGGACTCAAGCGACAGCCCCGATTCCGCCGATCTTGCCAAGCGCTATCCGAAAGTGCAGGCGCGCGATTTCGCCGGCGTCTCCGGGCGCGTCACCGAAGCCGATGCGCTGATCGCCTACCTGCAGATGCTCGGCACGGAAGTCGATTTCAAGCTCTACGACGACAAAGCCAATATCCGGTGACCACGATGGACCCAACCTACAAAGCGGTGGCCGAGTTCGCCCAGACGTGGGGACTTGTCTACTTCATCGGCATTTTCGCCCTGGTGCTGCTCTACGCGCTGTGGCCCTCGCGCCAGAAACAATTCGATGAAGACGCGCGTATCCCGCTGAAGGAGGACTGAGCGGTGGCCCAAATTTTCAAAGAACAAGAACACAAGGAAATCGACGCGCTCACCGGCACGCCGACCACCGGCCACGACTGGGACGGCATCCATGAGCTCAACACGCCGCTGCCACGCTGGTGGCTGTGGACCTTTTACGCGTGCATCGTCTGGGCGATCGGCTACTGGATCGTTTACCCCGCCTGGCCGTTGCTGACATCGTCGACGCAAGGTGTCTGGGGCTGGCATTCGCGCGCTGCGTTGGTGAGCGATCTCGACGGCCTTAAACAATTGCGCGGCCCAATGATGGACAAACTTGCCGACGCGTCGGTCACGCAAATCGCGGCCGATCCGCAGCTGCTCGATTTTGCCCGCGCGCTCGGCCGCACCGCGTTTGCCGATAACTGTGCCCCTTGTCACGGCGCCGGCGGTGGCGGCGGCAAAGGCTATCCCAATCTCAATGACGACGACTGGCTGTGGGGCGGCAAGCTTGCGCAGATCGAGCAGACCATCCGTCACGGCGCGCGTTCCGGCGACAAGGACGACCACGAAGGCACCATGCCGCCATTTTCCGGCACTCTGTTGCCGAACGAAATTTCTACGGTGGCCGATTTTGTCCGTTCGCTGTCGGGGCTGCCCACAGAGCCGGGCGCCAATCTCGCGCTCGGCAAGAAAATTTTCGCCGATAATTGTGCGGTCTGTCACGGGCCGGAAGGCAAGGGCAATCGCGAATTAGGCTCTGCGAACCTGACCGATAAGATCTGGCTTTACGGATCCGACAAGCAAACGATCATGCAGGGCGTGCGGAACGGCCACGGCGGCGTGATGCCGGCATGGCAAGGGCGCTTGAGCGAGCCGACGATCAAGGCGCTCGCTGTTTACGTCTATAGTTTCGGCGGCGGAGAAAAATGATTGTGGCCAGCGCTTCGACCATGCCGCTCGACCAGACGCCGGCCACGCCCGGTCTTGCGCGTCTGATCGAGGCAGCCGAGGTCGGCGGCGAACCGCCGGACGATGAAATTCCGCTCTATGCGCCGCGGCGCAAGATCTATCCGCAGAGCGTGCATGGCACCTTCCGCCGCATCAAATGGGCGGTGCTGCTCGTCACCCTCGGTGTCTACTACATTACACCCTTCATCCGCTGGGATCGTGGACCAAACGCGCCAAGCCAAGCGGTGCTGCTCGACTTTCCCACCCGGCGCTTCTATTTCTTTCCCATCGAGATCTGGCCGCAGGAAATCTATTACCTCACCGGACTCCTGATCATTGCGGCGCTGGCACTATTCCTGATGAATGCCATCGCCGGACGCATCTGGTGCGGTTATCTCTGCCCGCAAACGGTGTGGACCGACCTGTTTTTCGCCGTGGAGCGCTTCTTCGAGAGCGACCGTCGCGAACATATGCAGCGCGATGGCCATAGATGGACGCTGCAAACCTGGGCGCGAAAGGGCGCCAAGCATTTTGTCTGGCTGATGATCGCCTGGTGGACCGGCGGCGCTTGGGTGCTCTATTTCGCCGACGCACCGACGCTCGTGCATGACCTCGCCACCGGGCACGCGCCGCTCCTCGCCTATGCCTTCATCGGCATTCTCACTTTCACCACCTATACGCTTGCCGGGCATATGCGCGAGCAGGTCTGCCTTTATATGTGTCCGTGGCCGCGCATCCAGGCGGCGCTGACCGACGAATACGCACTCAACGTCACCTACCGCTACGACCGCGGCGAGCCGCGTTGCTCGGCAAAGAAAGCCGAGCAATTGCGTGCGCATGGCGAGCCCGCCGGCGACTGCGTCGATTGCCTGCAATGCGTTCATGTCTGCCCGACCGGCGTCGACATCCGCGGCGGTGCCGATCTCGGCTGCATCCAGTGCGGGCTGTGCATCGACGCCTGCGACACCGTGATGGAAAAGCTCGGCCGCGCCACCGGGCTCATTGCCTATGACACCGACATCAACATCAAGCGGCGCATGGAGGGCAAGCAGGCCTTCTTCAAGCTGGTGCGCTGGCGCACCGTGCTCTACGCGGCGATCATCGCCATCGCTGGCGGCATCATGATCTACACGCTGGCGACGCGCGACAGCGAAGGCATCAGCGTCATCCACGACCGCAATCCGATGTTCGTGCGCCTGTCGGACGGGAGCTTGCGCAACGGCTACACCATCCGCATCGTCAACAAGCAGCTCAAGTCGCGCGACTTCATCCTCAGTGTCGACGGGTTGCCCTCCTCGCTCGTCGATTTCGTCGGCTTGCCGCCGCGTGCAGACGGACGGCAATTGGTCTCGGTCGGCCCCGATCAGACCCGCGAGGTGCGCGTGATGGTCACCGACTACAGCGCAGCAACACCGGCACCGTCGACATCGGTTCAGTTCAAGCTGATCGATATCGATTCTGGCGAAGTTGCCGAAATGCGCGATCACTTCTTCGGACCCTGAGCGCGAACGGAGAAACCCATGAGTCCCAATCGCGAGCATAAACAGCGCGGCGAATTGACCGGCACCAAGGTGCTGGTCTGGCTGCTGCTATTCTTCGGTGTCGTATTCGCCGTCAATGGCGTGATGGTGCGCGCCGCGATTTCCACCTTCGGCGGCGTTGAGACCAAAAGCTCCTACCAGGCCGGCCTTAAATTCGAGCAGGATGTTGCCACCGCACAGCGTCAGGATGCACTGCACTGGCAAGTCAACGGCAAGCTCGCTCGCGACGGCGCCGGCCTCGCGGTCCTCGACGTGACAGCACGCGATGCCAAAGGCACACCGCTCGGCGGCCTCACCGCCGATGCGCGGCTTGCACATCCCGCCGATGAGCGACTCGACCATGCAATCCCGCTGCAGCCGACGACGACCGGCATTTTCCGCGGCGCAGCCGAGGCGCAGCCGGGGCAATGGGACTTGGTCATCGACCTTTATCGCGGTGACACGCGGGTGTTCCGTTCGCAGAGCCGCGTGACGCTGAAGTAACGCCATGTCGGAGACGCTCGATCTCTCGCTCTATGCCAAGCCCGCCGCCGACGGCACGCTGGGCATGGATGTGGCGGTCGAAGGCATCTCCTGCGGCGCCTGCATTGCGCGCATCGAAAGCGCGGTGAAGCGCCTGCCCGGCGTCACCGAAGCGCGGCTTAATTTCACCAATCGCCGCCTGCACGTCGCCTGGGACGACGGGCAGATCAAACCGTCGCAGATCCTCTCGGCGATCGAGACCGCCGGTTACCACGGCTATCCCTTCGTGCCGCTGCGCGCGGAGCAGCAGGAGGCGGCGGAAGCGCGCCGCCTGCTGCGTTGCCTGGCGGTCGCCGGCTTTGCCGCCATGAACATCATGCTGCTGTCGGTCGCGGTGTGGTCGGGCAATGCGAGCGACATCACGCCGGAGACGCGCGACTTCTTCCATTGGGCCTCGGCGCTGATCGCGCTGCCGGCGGCGGCCTATGCCGGGCAGCCGTTTTTCATCAGCGCCTGGCGGGCGTTGCGCGCGCATTCGCTCAACATGAACGTGCCGATTTCGCTCGGCGTCATCCTCGCGCTGGGCATGTCCGTGGTGGAAACGATCAACCACGCCGCCAACGCCTATTACGATTCGGCGATCATGCTGCTGTTCTTCCTGCTGGTCGGGCGCACGCTTGAGCACGCCATGCGGCGCAAGACGCGGGCGATTGCCGGCAATCTGGCGGCGCTGAAGGGCGAGACCACGCGCCGTTTCGACGGCGACGAGCTGGTCAGCGTGCCCGTAGCGGCGCTGCGGGCCGGCGACCGCGTGCTGCTGCGGCCGGGCGAGCGCGTGCCGGCCGACGGCGTCGTGCTTTCCGGGCGCTCGGAGATCGATGAGAGCATCATCACCGGCGAGACGGCGCGCAGGGCGGTCGTGGCCGGCGCTACCGTCTATGCCGGCAGTCTGAACTATGCCGGTACGCTGACGCTGAAGACGACCGCGGCCGGCGGCACCGCGCTCATCGACGAGATCGAGCATCTGCTCGACAAGGCATCGAGCGCGAAATCGCGCGCTTTGCGCCTTGCCGACCGCGCCGCGCGCATCTACGCGCCGATGGTGCACGTCACTGCGGCGCTGACAGCCATCGGCTGGCTGATTGCCGGCGCCAGCGTTCATGACGCTGTGGTCGCGGCGATCACGGTGCTGATCATCACCTGCCCTTGCGCGCTGGCGCTGGCGATCCCTGCAGTGCAGGTGGTTGCCTCGGGCGCACTGTTCCGCGCCGGCGTCATCCTCAATGCCGGCGATGCCGTCGAGCGCCTGGCCGAAGCCGACACGGTGATCTTCGACAAAACCGGGACGCTCACGCTGCCCGAGCCGCGCGTTACCAATGCCGACGAGATTGATCCCGAGCTGCTGCAAACGGCGGCGCGCCTGGCGCTGTCCAGCCGGCATCCGCTGGCCATCGCGCTGTCGCGCGAGGCAGCACTGCGCACGCCGTTCGACGGTGCAACTGAGGCGTCGAGTCAGGGCGTGCGCGCGATGATCGCCGGCGTTGAGGCTCGGCTCGGCAGTGCCGAATTTTGCGGCCTCGCGGACACGCCGGCGCCGGCCGCAGACACTTCGAGCATTTATTTCGTCCACGGCAAGCAATCGGCCGTCATCGCCGTAAGCCAGAGACTGCGCAGCGACGCCGCCGCAACGGTGAAGACGCTGATGCAGCTCGGTCTTGACGTGCATATCCTGTCGGGCGACCGCAGCAGCGCGGTCGAACCCGTCGCGAAAGCGCTCGGCATCGGCAAATGGATGGGCGAATTGAAGCCGGCGGAAAAAATCGCGTTCATCGATTCGCTGAAGGCCGGCCGCCGTGTCCTGATGATCGGCGACGGGCTTAACGACGCGCCGGCGCTCGCCGCCGCCTACGTCTCGCTATCGCCGATTGCTGCTGCCGACCTCACGCAGGCGCAGGCCGACGCGGTGTTTCTCGGCGAGCGGCTGGCGCCTGTGGTCGACGCGGTTCTCATTGCCCGCCGCGCACGGCGGCTGATGTCGCAGAACCTCGCCTTTGCGGCGATCTACAATGCGGTCGCGGTGCCGGTCGCCATCCTCGGCGCGGTGACGCCGCTGATTGCCGCGCTCGCCATGTCCGGCTCGTCGATCCTGGTGACGCTGAATGCGCTGCGCGCCCGCCGAGGAGCGCGCTCATGAACGTGCTGGTCTATCTCATTCCCATGGCGCTCGGGCTCGGCCTCATCGGCCTCTTTGCATTCCTCTGGGCGCTGCGCAGCGGGCAATACAGCGACGTCGAAGGCGCCGCGTTGCGCGTTCTTTCCGACGACGACGTCGACGCTGGGCAGGAAAATGGTGCCGGCGGAGGGATTTGAACCCCCGACCACCCGCTTACGAAGCGGATGCTCTACCGCTGAGCTACGCCGGCTGACGCCCTAAAGCTGCGCCGTTGATAGTGGCGGCAGGCGGGCTTGGCAAGCAATAGCCCCAAGGGCTTGATTTGCGCTTAACGAAGCAATTGCCTGATCCGCTGCCAGGCGCCGCGCGCCGGCGGCGCGGCAGTCTCCGCCACGGGATCGCTCTCCAGGCTCACATCCGGGCCCGGATCGTCGGGCGCATGCACCAGCGGGATGACCGCTTCAACCGGCTTGGTTTGCGCGGCCGGCTTCTGCTCCGGTTTAAGTTCAGGCGGCTGCGGCGGCTTTGCATCCGACACAAGTTCCGCTGGCACAATCGGCTGCGGCAACGGTTCGCTCATCTCGATCAAAGGCCGGCTGACGCCGATTTCGGCCAGCGGCAGCTTCCATTCAAAGCCGTCGAGGCGGCCGTTTGGCGTGACCGGCAGCCAGCGATCCGACACCACGCCGTCAGCGGTCCACACCGGATCGCCTGACGCGCGCATGGCGCGGCCCATCCATTCGCGCACGCGGCCCTCGTCGCCGTGCTCCGCCTCCTCGATCTCGGCCATCAAAGTGGCAACGCGCCGTGTCGGCGCCGAGAGATAGGGCGCGAGCGCCGCGCGCGCGGCAGCAAAATCGCGCGCCTCGAGCGCGGTGCGCGCCAACGCCAGCGCGCCTTCGAGCTGGCCCGGCACTTTCTCCGCCAGCCGTTTCACCCGCGCCAGCCGCTCGCGCGCGCTGTCGCCGAAACGGAGATTCGCATAGGCCTCGGCGATGTCAGGATGCGGATTGATTGTCCACGCGGCGGTAAGGATTTTCCCCGCTTTGCGCAGTTCCCCGGCTTCGGCAAGCCGGCGTCCCGCGAGCGTTGCCGCCGGCACCAGATCCGGCGCCAGCTTGACGGCCTCCAGCACCAGCGCGCGCGAGGTGTCGCGGTCGATCTCATTGAGCGCCAGCGCGCGGGCGGTGAGCAGCACGGCGCGCCTGCGTCGATAGGCCTTCTTGTCGAGCCCGCTCTTCATACGGTCGAGCGCCTCGAGCGCGCCGGCCCAATCGCTGGCCGCGCAGCGATAATCGAGCACCGCCTGACCGGCCCAGGCGAGCGACGGCTCGACCTTGGCGGCTTCCTCCGCCGCGAGCAGCGCCGCGCGCGCATCGTCACGACGTTGCGCCTCGACGTAGAGCCCACGCAGGCCGAGCAGCTTGGTATCGTCGCGCCCGACCATGGTGCGGAAGGCGCTATCGGCGGCCGCTCGGTCGCCGACCATCTGCGCCGATTGCGCGGTGAGCAGCAGCGTCAAGGATTCGCCGGGCGAAAGGCGTGCCGCTTCGTCGGCGGACTTGCGCGCCAGACGCATATCGCCCGCGCCAATAGCAACCAGCCCGCGCGAGATGGCAAGATAGCCCTTCATGGCGCGGCGATGACGGAAGAATAGTGAGACCTGCTCGGGCGAGCGCCAGATACCGCGCAAGATCGACCACAGAATAACGGCGACGATCACCAGCGCCAGCAGGGCGAGCGCTGCCACCATGACCGAGGTTTCGGTGCGGTAGCCCATCCAAGTGATGGCCACATCGCCCGGACGGTCGGCGATCCAGGCGACGCCGGCGGCGATCAGCGCGACCGAAACGAGGAAGGCGACGACACGAGTCATCAAGACCTCATTGCGGCCTGAGCGCGCGCACCGCAGAGGCCGCGTATTGGTTGGCCGCCGCGATCGCCGCTTGCCGCGCCTTCGCCTTCTCGATCCACGCCTTGGCCGGCGCGCTGATTTTGTCCGACAGCTTGGCGAGATCGTTCAGCGCGCCGGCAATATCGGCATTGGCCGCGTCGACTTCGAGGCGTGCGAGCGCTGCTGACGGCTCATTGCCTTGCGGCGCGTTCACCGGACGCACATGCACCAGCCTGTCGGCGTTCGCCTGCAACCGCTCAAGGAAATTTGCCGACGGCGGTGGTGCTCCCGCGATCTTGAGCATCTGCGGCATCAGCGTGGTGAGCTCGTTCGCCAGCAGCTTCTTGTCGGGGATTCCGCTGGCGGCGAAAAGCGTGAGCGGCGTCAGCGCCTTGTCGTCGCCGCCAAGCAGTTTGATCGCCGCCAGTTCGTCGGCATAAGGCGCGCCGATGGCGACGGCGCTGCGCAGCACCTCGGCGCTCAGGGCGAGCCGCGCGGCATTGTCGGTGCCGGAATTCTTGGAGATCGCTTCGTGCGCAGCCTTGGCTTGTGTCTCCAGCGCGGCGACGCGTCTTTCCAGCGCCTCGATGTCGGCGCGTGCCACGCTCGGCGAATTGTTTGCCGTCGCCGCCTGCATTGACGCCCTAAGATCGGCAACCGCCTTTGTCGCCGCATCAGCGGCACGGCGCGCATCGGCGGCGTTGCCGGCCGCATCCTCGGTGCGCTGGCTGAGCGCGGTAAGCGCAAGCCCCAACGACTTCATCGCGTTGTCGGCGGCAGTGAGCTTGTCGGCGATGCCCGCGTCACCGGGTGGAAGCTTGGCGAGCGTCGCTTCGATTTTGTCGACGCGTTGGGTGAGGGCGGTCCCCGTGTCTGTATTCGGTACCTGCGGATGGCTTTGCAGGTCACCAACTTGCTTTTCCAGCACCGCCACTTTGGCATTTAGCTCGCTGTCATTCCCATGGCCGACCGGAACAAATCCGTTTAGCCAGAACCCAAACAGCACCAGGGCCACAGCTCCCGCGCCGACGCCTGCGGCAACGCCCAGCCGGGCCATGGATGCATGCGGCGGACTGACGGGATTGGCATTTGCTTCGGCAGCGGCTGCGGCGCTCGCCGGCTGTTCCGGCGGCGGCGTCTCGCCGGCGGCGGGTTCATGCGGCACTTCGGTGGCGGTCAGATCAATCGTCGGCGCCGCGCGCTTGCTGCGGCGCGGCTTGTCCTGCGCGTCTCGCGGCGGTTGTTGCGGCGCTTCCGGCGTCGCCCGCTTGTCGGCCATGCGCGGCTCCTCGGGGCAAATCGAGCCCACCCGCCCGCTTGCGACATAACGCAAACGGCGCGGGCGTGCGAATGTCAAGCGCCGATGCACCCGATCAGCGCCGCCTCGTCCGGCCGCGGCGCGACGACGACATTGGCGGCGTCGGCCGCAGTGAGCGGCGCAGCGATTTGCGCCGAAAGGCAGATGTGGCGGACTTTAAGCGCCTGCTGGGTCACATCCGCCTGTTTGGCGCCAGTGAGATACCCTTCTGCACTGCGCTTGGAATAATGCAGCACCGCGTCCACCGTGCCGTCTTTAAGGGCTGCGACCAGCGCCGGCGGAAACGGCACCGTGACGGCGCGATAGACGACTGCCATCTCGGCGGCGATGGCACGGGCGGTGAGTTCGCTGATGAGATCGCGCGCGCGATCCTCGCCGGCGAGATAAAGCAACGGCGCCTGCTCGTCAGCGCGGCGCGCGACCAGGGTGCGCACCAGATCGCGCACGTCGCCACCTGCCGAAGTCACATCGGTGAAACCGACGGCGCGCGCGGCCTCGGCGCTGCGCTGTCCAACCGCAAACAGGCGCAGCTTGATCAATTCCTCGCGCGCTGGATGCGCGGCAAGCGCACTGGCCGCATGCGCGCTGGTAATGATGATACCACCCCAGTTGGTGCGCAGATCGGCCTTGACCGGCTCAAGCCTGAGCAATGGCGCAAGCAGCACCTCATGACCGCGCGCGCGCAAAACGGCCGCGGTGCGCTCGGCATCCTCCTGCGGTCGGGTGACGACGACGCGCATCAGTCAAAAAACCCCGAGCCTGCATATTGGCGCAAGGCGCGGCCGGCGTCGGCGCCGATGGTGATCGCGTCCTTGTACGGACCGGCGACGCTCGTTTGATGCGCGGCGCTGCCGTCCGGCTTGACGATCTGCCCGCGGAATTGCAGCAAGCCGCCGGAGACCTCGGCGTGCCCCGCAATCGGCGTCTTGCAGGAACCGTCGAGCACGGCGAGAAAGGCGCGCTCACAGGCAATTGCGGTCGACGTTTCGGGATGATCGATATGCGCCAGCATGTCGCGCGTGCGCGCATCGTCCCCGCGCGTCTCGAGGCCGATGGCACCCTGCGCCACCGCGGGGAGAAACTCGTCCACATTCATGACGCGTGTCGCGCGGTCGGCAAGGCCGAGGCGCTTCAACCCGGCAAGCGCAAGAATCGTGGCATCAACGTCGCCGTCCTCGAGCTTGCGCAGCCGCGTCTCCACATTGCCGCGCAGCGGTTTGACGTTGAGGTCGGGTCGCGCCTTCTTGGCAATCGCCTGCCGCCTGAGCGAAGCGGTGCCGAGTGTTGCCCCTTGCAGCAGCTCGGCGAGCGATTTCGCCTTGTGACTGACGAAGACGTCGCGCGGATCTTCGCGCTCGAGGCAGGCCGTCAGATTCAGGCCTGCCGGCAGGATCGTCGGCATATCCTTCGCCGAATGCACCGCGAGGTCGATCTCGCCACGCAGCAGCGCTTCCTCGATCTCCTTGGTGAACAGGCCTTTGCCGCCCTCTTCGGCCAGCGGCCGGTCCTGGATCACATCGCCGGTCGTGCGGATGATCCTGATCTCGATCGCCGCTTCATCCAGCCTAAGCGCCGCGGCGAGCCGCGTGCGCACCAGCCGCGCCTGGACCAGCGCCAACGGACTGCCGCGGGTGCCGATGCGCAAAGAAGCGACTGAGGATTGCACTCGATGACCTCACGATGCTAGGCCGGGCCACAAATCGGGCGGGACTATAGGGACCGCGCCGAAGCGGGGAAAGCTTTCATGGTTGTCCTCGGCATCGAGACGACCTGCGATGAGACCGCCGCGGCCGTGGTGGAACGTTCCGAGGACGGCCGCGGCAGGATTCTGTCCAATATCGTGCTCTCCCAGGTCGGCGAGCACTCCGCCTTTGGCGGTGTGGTGCCGGAAATCGCCGCCCGCGCCCACGTCGAGGTGCTCGACGTGCTCATCGCCAAGGCGATGCAAGAAGCCGGGCGCAATTACGACACGATTAACGGCGTCGCCGCCGCGGCCGGGCCGGGCCTCATCGGCGGCCTCATTGTCGGATTAACGACCGCCAAGGCGATCGCACTAGTCAACAAGAAACCGCTGATCGCGGTCAATCATCTGGAAGCGCATGCGCTCACCGCGCGGCTCACCGACGCAACGCCATTTCCCTATTGCCTGTTTCTCGCCTCCGGCGGGCATACGCAGATCGTCGCCGTGCGCGGCGTCGGCGATTATGTGCGCCTCGGCACAACGCAAGACGACGCTATCGGTGAGGCTTTCGACAAGACCGCGAAAATGCTCGGTCTCGGCTATCCGGGCGGACCGCAGGTCGAGAGAGAGGCCGCGCAGGGCGACGCCGCACGCTTCGCGCTGCCACGGCCGATGCATGGGCGCAAAGATGCGGATTTTTCTCTTTCCGGCCTGAAGACCGCGCTACGCCTTGAAGCCGAAAGGATCGCGCCGCTTTCCGATCAGGATGTGGCCGATCTCTGTGCCTCTTTTCAGCAGGCGGTCGTGGACGTGGTGCTCGACCGGCTGCGCGCCGGCTTGCGTCTGTTCCGCGACCGATACGGCGCGCCCACCGCGCTGGTCGCCGCCGGCGGCGTCGCCGCCAATCAGGCGATCCGCAAGGTGCTGCACCGCCTCGCCTTCGAGGTCGGCACGGTGCTGGTGGCGCCGCCACTTGAATTGTGCACCGACAACGGCGCCATGATCGCCTGGGCCGGCTGCGAGAAATTGGCGCTCGGCATGATCGACTCGCTCGACACGCCTCCGCGCGCGCGCTGGCCGCTCGACGAAATCGCCGCAGCCGAAGGCGCACGCAAGAAAACGGCGGCATACAAATGAGCATCGAACGTATCGCCGTGCTCGGCGGCGGCGCCTGGGGCACGGCCTTGGCGCTGACCTGTTCGCGCGCCGGACGCAACGTGACGCTGTGGGAATTCGACGCGGCAAATGCAGACCATCTCTCCAGCAAGCGCGAGAGTCGCTTTTTACCGGGCGTCCGCCTCGACGACGACATCAAGATAACGCGTGCTCTTGCCGAAGCGGCGCGCGCCGATGCGATCCTGCTGGTGGTGCCCGCGCAGGCGATGCGTTCGGTGGTCAAATCGCTGGCGCAAACAATGCCAGAGGGCACGCCGGTGATCGCCTGCGCCAAGGGCATCGAGCACGGCACACACAAATTCATGACCGAGGTGATCGCCGAATGCGCGCCGGGTGCGACGCCGGCGATCCTGTCGGGTCCGAGCTTTGCCGCAGACGTAGCACGCGGTCTCCCAACGGCGGTGACACTGGCCACAGGCGACGGCAAGCTCGCCGAGGCTCTGGCGCATGCGATCAATTCGGGCACCTTCCGTCCTTATCACTCGACTGACGTGCGCGGCGTCGAGATCGGCGGCGCGACCAAGAATGTCCTGGCGATCGCGGCAGGCATCGTCACTGGCCGCGGCCTCGGCGCCAGCGCCGCGGCGGCGCTGACCACGCGCGGCTTTGCCGAGCTCTCGCGCTTTGGCCGCGCCTTCGGCGCCAAGCCCGAAACAATGACCGGCCTCTCCGGCCTTGGCGACCTCATACTCACCTGCTCCTCACCGCAGTCACGCAATTTTTCCTGCGGCGTGGCGCTAAGCAAAGGCGAGAAGCCGGACAAGAGCAAACTTGCCGAAGGTGTGTTCACCGCGCCGGTGCTTTTGGAAATGGCGCGCACGAAGAATGTCGACATGCCGATCTCGGCCGCCGTCGCCGCCGTGCTGGCGGACAATTTGAGCGTGGATGAGGCGATCGAGTCGCTGCTGACGCGCCCAATTCGCGAGGAATGACGTGTCGATGAGCAAGATCAAGGCCGCGTTGTTTTACAATTATCCTTCGGCGGTCGACGGCGAGGTCTTCGGGCAAGGCCGGCGCGAGCGTATCGCGGCGCTGACCGATCTTTATCCTGAGGTCATTCACGCCGGAAATTTCGAGCAGCACGCGGCGCATTTGTCGGGTATTGAAGTGATCTTCGCGACCTGGGGAATGATGAATTTCACCGCCGCCCAGCGCGCAAAGCTGCCGAAGCTGAAGGCGGTGTTCTATGCCGCCGGCAATGTGAAGGCCTTTGCGCCAAGCTTGATCGACAACGGGATCGTCCTCATGAGCGCTTGGGCGATCAACGCCATTCCGCCTGCGGAAATGTGCCTCTCGCAAGTTTTGCTCAGCTTACGCGGCTATTTCCGCACCGTGCGTCAATACCGCGAGACCAAATCCGCCGACGCCAAGAAATACTGGCGGCCTGGTGTGATGAACGAGACGATCGGGCTGATCGGTCTCGGCTATATCGGATCTCTGTTGCGAAAGAAGCTGCGGGACTATCCGCTTCAGGTGCTCGCGCACGATCCGTTCCTGACCAAGGAACGCGCGGCCGAGCTCGATGTGACGCCGGTTTCGCTCGAGGAGCTGTTCGCCAAATCCTACATCGTCAGCAATCATATCCCCGACCTGCCGACGACGCGCGGCGTGCTCGACGGTAAATTGTTCGCTAGCCTCCGCGACGACGCGACCTTCATCAACACCGGGCGTGGCGCGCAGGTCGTAGAAGCGGACCTAATTGCAGTGCTCAAGGAGCGCCCAGATCTTACCGCCCTCCTCGACGTGACGTGGCCGGAACCACCCGTGCCGGATTCGGAACTCTGGCGGCTCCCGAATGTCGTCATCAGTCCGCATATCGGCGGCACTACCGGGCACGAAGTCGTCCGGCTCGCCGATTGCGCAATCGAGGAGTTCGAGGCGTGGCACGCCGGCAAGCCGTTGCGCTATCAAGTCACGCCGGAAATCTTCCGCATCATGGGATGACAATGGCTTACTGGCTGATGAAATCCGAGCCCGGCAGCTGGTCGTGGCAGCAGCAGGAAAAAAGCGGCGCCAAGGGCGAAGCCTGGTCGGGCGTCCGCAACCATCAGGCCAAGCTTAATCTAATGAAGATGAAAAAGGGCGACCGCGGCTTTTTCTACCACTCCGGCGAGGAGAAAGCGGTCGTCGGCATCGTCGAGATCATTCGTGAACACTATCCCGATCCGACCGCGAAAAAGGACGAGCCGTGGGTAGTCGTCGATGTCAAAGCCGTTGAGCCTGCAAAAACGCCGGTGACGTTAGGCGCGATCAAGGCCGAGCCGAAGCTGAAGGCGATGGTGCTGGTGAACAACACGCGGCTGTCGGTGCAGCCGGTGACGGCGGACGAATGGAAGCTCGTCTGCAAGATGGGTGGCTTGAAATAGGAGCGCTTGATGGCGCAACTGCAAAATTTGCACTGGCTTCCGATCATCATCGCCGCGACCGCCGCCTGGATCTTCGGCGCCGTCTATTACGGCATTCTCGGCGGCGCCTGGGCCGCGGCGCAAGGCAAGAGCATGACGCAGTTAAAGGCGGACAACGCCGGCAAGTCCGCCGCCGCCAAGACCGCTCCCTTTGTCCTCTCCTTTATTGCCGAGATCGTCATGGCGGTTGCCATGTCCGGCATTCTCTTCCACATCGGCATTTACGGCATCGGCGCCGGGCTGTTTTCCGGCCTGATGGTCTGGATCGGATTCGTGCTGACCACGATCGCGGTCAATAACGCCTATACATTCCGCACAATCCGGCTGACCGCGATCGACAGCGGCCACTGGCTCGGCGTTCTGCTCATCATCGGCGCCATTCTCGGCTGGTTCGGCCGCTAGGGCGCTGAAAAATCGCCAAAATAGCGACGAAAGTGGCAGGCCTGCCCGCCTTGTCGCAGATCAAGGTGCCGTCGCATAATAGGCACAACAAACAAGGTGACCGCAGGGATAAAGGCGGCGCCGGGAGGACATCGATGACCGACAAGATTTATGACGTTCCGGCTGCCTGGGCGAAACGCGCCTTCGCTGACGACGCCAAGTACAACGAGATGTACGCGCGCTCGATCAAGGACCCGAATGGGTTCTGGGCCGAGCAAGCCAGGCGCATCGACTGGTCGAAACCATTCACCAAGGTCAAGAACACCTCCTTCGACCCGCACAATGTTTCGATCAAATGGTTCGAGGACGGCAAGCTCAATGTCGCCTACAACTGCGTCGACCGCCATCTCGCCAAACGCGGCGACCAAACCGCGATTCTTTGGGAAGGTGACGACCCCAAGGACGACAAAAAGCTCACCTACAGACAATTGCACGCCGCGGTCTGCCGCTTCGCCAATGTCCTGAAGGCGCGCGGCGTCAAGAAAGGCGACCGCGTCACTATTTACATGCCGATGATTCCGGAAGCGGCGATCTCCATGCTCGCCTGCGCCCGCATTGGCGCCGTCCATTCCGTGGTGTTCGGCGGCTTCTCGCCGGATTCGCTCGCCGGCCGCATCGAGGACTGCAAGTCACCCATCATCGTCACCGCCGATGAAGGCGTACGCGGCGGCCGCAAGATCCCGCTCAAGGTGAACGCCGATGCCGCGGCCGACAAGGCCGGTGGCGTCACCAGCATCATCGTCGTGCGCCGCACCGGCGAAAAGGTGAACATGAAGCCGGGCCGCGACGTCTATTACGACGAGATCGCCAAGATCGTGCCGGCCGACTGCCCCTGCGAGGAAATGAACGCGGAAGACCCGCTGTTCATCCTCTACACCTCGGGCTCGACCGGGAAGCCGAAAGGCGTGCTGCACACCACCGGCGGCTATCTGGTCTACACCGCAATCACACACCAATACGTTTTCGACTACCACGATGGCGACGTCTACTGGTGCACCGCCGACGTCGGCTGGGTCACCGGCCACAGCTACATCGTCTATGGTCCGCTCAGCAACGGCGCCATCTCGCTGATGTTCGAAGGCGTGCCGAACTATCCAACCACCTCGCGCTTCTGGGAGGTGTGCGACAAGCACCAGGTCAACATCATCTACACCGCGCCGACGGCGATCCGCGCGCTGATGCAGGGCGGCGACGCGCCGGTGAAGAAGACCTCGCGCAAGAGTTTGCGGCTGCTCGGCACCGTCGGCGAGCCGATCAACCCGGAAGCCTGGGAGTGGTACTACCACGTGGTCGGCGAGGACCGCTGCCCGATCGTCGACACCTGGTGGCAGACCGAGACCGGCGGCATTCTCATCACACCGCTGCCCGGCGCCACCAATCTGAAGCCTGGCTCGGCGACGCGGCCGTTTTTCGGCGTCATCCCGCAGATTGTCGATGCCGAGGGCAAGGAGCTGGAAGGCGCCGGCTCCGGCAATCTGTGCATCGCCGATTCTTGGCCGGGGCAGATGCGCACGGTCTACGGCGACCATGAGCGTTTCGTGCAGACCTACTTCTCGACCTATATCGGCCGCTACTTCACTGGCGACGGCTGCCGGCGCGACGCCGACGGCTATTACTGGATCACCGGCCGCGTCGACGACGTGATCAACGTTGCCGGCCACCGCCTTGGCACCGCGGAGGTGGAAAGCGCGCTGGTGGCGCATCCGAAAGTGTCGGAAGCCGCCGTCGTCGGCTATCCGCACGACATCAAGGGCCAGGGCATCTATGCCTATGTGACGCTGATGGCGGGCGAGCAGCCAACGGAAGAGCTGCGCAAGGAACTGGTGCAGTGGGTGCGCAAGGAGATCGGGCCGATCGCTTCCCCCGATCTCATTCAGTTCTCGCCCGGCCTGCCGAAGACGCGCTCCGGCAAGATCATGCGCCGCATCCTGCGCAAGATCGCCGAGGACGAATTCGGCAATCTCGGCGACACCTCGACGCTGGCCGAGCCCGCCGTGGTCGACGATCTGGTGAAGAACCGGCAGAACAAAAGGACCGCCAAAGCGGGGGTATAAAGCGTCGCCGTGCCCGCTCGCACGGGCGGGAGTTAACAATCGTTTAGGTTATTTCGAGCTTTCACTCGAACCCGTTTTCGCGCGCATTATTATGCCGCCCGCTAAGGCAAGTGGGCGGGTTCGATGGCTGTGGTTCTGCGCCGCGCGGCGCTGTTCGTCTTCTTCGTTTTGACATGGGCAACCCTTACCGCGATGGCGCATGCCGCCACGCGGGATGTCGTTTCGTTTCCCGGCTTCACGCCCGGCACCATCGTGGTGAAAACCGAGCAACGCCGGCTTTATTATGTGATTGACGACAAACACGCGTTGCGTTTTCCCGTCGGCGTCGGTCGCGCCGGCAAGGAATGGACCGGCGAGGCACGCATCGAAGGAAAATATGTGCGGCCGGCCTGGGCGCCGCCGGACGAGATCCGCCACGATCATCCCAACATGCCGGACGTCATTCCCGGCGGCTCCACCAACAATCCGATGGGCGCGGCGGCGCTGACCATGCGCGGCGGCGAATACGCCATCCACGGCACCAACAATCCGCGATCGATCGGCGGCTTCGTCTCCTACGGTTGCATCCGCATGTACAACAGCGACATCCGCGAGCTCTACAGGCTGGTCGACATCGGCACGCCGGTGATCGTGGAGCGATAACTCCATCTACTCTTCGCGTTCAGCCGCACCAGCTCTCGCGCCGGCCGCCGGAATAGGCCCGGGCCAATCCGGTCCCTAGCATCGCGACCGACACGTCCGGCGTCCTCGCCGTGGAAACATCAGCATCGACGCGGCCGCCATATTTATCCTGGGCGACGCCGGAGACGCCGACCGCGCCCTCGGCCAGAATGCGCGCTAATGCCTCGCGCGCGGCAATCGCCTTGACGCGCTCATTGTCGCAGCGCGCATGCAGTTCGGCGGCGTCGATGCCGCGCAGCCTGATTCTGGTGGTCACGTCCATGCCGGGCCAGATGCGCACCCGCGCTTCGAACGTGTCGCCGTCGATCACCCGCAGCACCTCGGCCGGATGGGCGCTGCGCAGCACGATCTGCGCGGGCGGCGGCGAATAGGCCGACGCCGTCGCGCCGCGGCTCAGCGTGCCCGGCGTCAAGATCGCGCTGGCGGTCAGGCCGGCGGCAAAGCAGGCAGCGGCGAGCAGCACTGTGCCGCCGCGCGCCGGCCCGAGCGATTTAAGCGCTGTGAACATAATCCTAGAATAGTCCCGCTCGCGTGATTTGCGCAAGCACAATCTGTGGTTGATTTTATACTTTTCCTACAACCTCTGCGCCGGGCGGCAAAACTGTGTGTGGACCGCGGTTTTTTCCGCGAGCTTCGCGAGGCGGACACAATTCGTGGCAATGTTTCCACCTATGGCGCGAGCGCGCACCTCCCCACAGCCGGATGTCCCGGGCCTCGCCGCCCGGCGCATTGCCGCCGACATTCTTGATGGCGTGCTGCGCCGGCGCATCGCGCTCGACGAGCAGCTTTCCGGCAAAGGCGCGCATCCCGGCCTCGCCGCGCTCGCCGACCGCGATCGCGCGCTGATGCGTCGTCTGACCGCTACGGTATTGCGGCGGCTGGGCACGCTGCGGCATATCGTCGGCGGTTTTCTAGACAAGGGCTTTCCGCCGGATGCCCCGCGCACCGAAACCATTCTGCTGCTTGGCGCGGCCCAGATACTCTGGCTCGACGTACCCGACCATGCCGCGGTCGATCTGGCGGTGCGGCTGGCGCAAGCCGACCGCCGCAGCGCGCGCTATGCCGGCCTCGTCAACGCCGTGCTGCGGCGCGTGGCGCAAAACCGCGAGGCAAGCCTCATCCCCTCGACCGTGCTCGATACCCCGTCGTGGCTGCTGGCGCGTTGGACAAAGACCTATGGCCGTGACACCGCGCGCGCCATCGCCGAGGCCAACGGCCACGAACCGGCACTTGATCTCACCGTCAAACACGACGCCGCCGATTGGGCGGAACGCCTGCATGGCCGCGCGCTGCCGACCGGGACCGTGCGCACGCTGGCGCATGGCGCGATTTCGCTGCTGCCCGGCTTTCCCGAGGGTGCCTGGTGGGTGCAGGACGCCGCCGCCGCTCTGCCGGCGCATCTGTTCGGCGATCTCAGCGGCAAGCACGTCGCCGACCTGTGCGCGGCGCCCGGTGGCAAGACCGCACAGCTCGCTTTCGCCGGCGCCCGCGTCACCGCGGTCGACCGCTCGGCCGCTCGGCTTGCCCGTCTCAACGACAATCTTTCGCGGCTATCGCTGAAAGCCGAGGTCGTCGTTGCCGACGCGCTGGAATGGCAAAACGGGCCGTTCGACGCCGTGCTGCTCGATGCCCCGTGTTCTTCGACGGGCACCATCCGCCGCCATCCGGATGTGCCGTGGCTCAAGGGCGAGGCCGATTTCGCCGTGCTCACCTCGCTGCAGCAGCGCCTGCTTGACCGCGCCGTCGAACTGCTCAAGCCCGGCGGCACGCTCGTCTACTGCGTCTGCTCGCTGGAGCCGGAAGAGGCCGAGCAGCAAATCGCGGCACTCATCGCGCGCGATACCCGCGTGAAACGCCAAACGATCAGCGCCGCCGATGTGTTCGGCTGCGCCGAATGCGTCAGCGCCGAGGGCGACCTGCGCACCTTGCCGATGCAATTGCCCGACCTCGATCCGCGCTGGGGCGGGCTGGACGGCTTCTACGCCGCCCGGCTGGTCCGCAATTAATCGTTTTTTCGCTTTAATTTCAGTCATATTGGCCCCCCGCCGGCCCTTCGCTATCTTGCGTAGACGTGGGGAGAATCGGGCGCCACAGGGGACGAGCCGCTCAATGACGCGGGTTTCGGTCGCGGAGCGATTAAGGCTCTCCGTGCTCATCGAGCGCCGCGCATTACGCAGCCTCGTCGGCCGGATCAATGCGCATCCGCTGGTGCGCTGGCGCTACACCTCGGCCACCACCGACCGCCTCGTCATCGCGCCGCAGGATCTGCGCACCGCCGACGCCACCCGCGCCAGCGAAATCTATGGCGGCCGCTTCGCCTTCGCCGGCAAGGTGGTGATCTGTGACCGCCGCTCGCCGTTTGAAATGGCGCCACCGTCCGATGAATGGGCGGTGATGTTGCTGAGCTTTTCCTGGCTGCGGCATCTGCGCGCCGCCGACAGCGCCATCACCCGCGCCAATGCGCGCTCGCTGATCGACGACTGGATCAATGTTCAGGGCCGCTGGCACCCTCTCGGCTGGCGCACCGATATTCTCTCGCGCCGTATCTTGTTCTGGCTCTGCCAGGCGCCGTTCGTGCTGCAGGATGCCGACGTACGCTTCTACCGCCGCTTCACCCGCAGCCTGTCGCGCCAGGTGCGTTACTTGCGGCGCACGCTCAACCAATCGCGCGACGGCCTGCCGCGCCTGCAGGCGGTGATCGCGCTGACCTATGCCGCACTCTGCCTGGAAGGCCAGTCCGGCAGCTTGCGCGTGAGCGTGCGAAAACTGGTCGAGGAACTGGCGCGGCAGATCCTGCCCGACGGCGGGCACATCAGCCGCAATCCGGGCACGCTGATTGAACTGCTGATCGATTTATTGCCGCTGCGGCAGTTGTTCTCGGCGCGCAATCTGCCGCCGCCGGCGGCGTTGAACAATGCCATCGACCGCATGATGCCGATGCTGCGCTTCTTCCGTCATTCCGACGGAAACTTCGCGTTGTTCAACGGCATGGGACCGACGCCGGTTGACCTGTTGGCGACGGCGCTCGCCTATGACGACGCGCGCGGCGCGCCTGTGGCGAACGCGCCGCATTCCGGATACCAGCGCATCGACGCCGGCAAGACCGCGCTGCTGATGGATACCGGCAAGCCGCCGCCGCTCGCCTTGAGCCAGGAGGCGCATGCCGGGTGTCTGTCTTTCGAGCTATCGTGGAATCTCAATCGCCTGGTGGTGAATTGCGGCATGCCGGCGGTGAACAAGGAGAGCTGGCGGCAAGTGGCGCGGGCGACGCCGGCGCATTCGACCGTCACCTTCAACGACACCTCGTCCTGCCAATTCTTCGAGTCGCGCAGCTTCAGCCGTTTGCTGTTCGGCACGCCGATCATCAGCGGGCCGGACGCCGTGCGCGTGCTGCGCGAAGATACGGCCGACGGCGCCATCCTGGGCGTCTCGCACGACGGCTACGCGGACGAATTCGGCGTCACCCATCACCGCTTGCTGCGGCTGAGCCCCGACGGCCGCATGCTCGACGGCGAGGACAACTTCATCTACGCGCCGAACGACGGCAGAACGCGGGCGCCCGACGAATTTGCCGTCCGTTTCCATCTGCATCCGGCGGTCAAGGCAAGCCGGCTGAGCGACGGCCATGGCGCCATCCTGCTGCTGCCCGACCGCGAATTGTGGACCTTCAATACCTATGGCGAAACGGCGGACATCGAGGAGAGCGTATTCCTTGCCGGTCCCGACGGCCCGCGGCGCGCCATGCAGATCGTCATTTACGGTAAGGCGCGCAAGCAGCGGCAGGTGCGCTGGTGTTTCCGGCACACGACGCCGGCCGGCATAGGCCCCCGCAAGGATGCCCCGGACGAACCGGAATTGCCGCTGTGAATCGTGCCCCCGACGCGCCGCAGATCCGCGGCCATTCCATAGTCGGAGTTTGCGAAGGTCCCGGCTCTGCAGCGCGTCACCAAGTGGTGCTGCGCTGCGCCTGGGACACGCCAGGTCCTGTGGATGCTGAATGACGCCATACACTTTCGCCCGCTTGATGTGCTAGCCGGTAGCCCATGGGCAGCCACCCGCGCCGTATTACCCGCGCACTGTTGTCGGTGTCCGACAAGGCCGGGCTCATCGACTTCGCCACGGCGCTTGCCGGCTACAATGTCGAGCTCGTCTCCACCGGCGGCACCGCGAAGACGCTCAAGGATGCCGGGCTGAAGGTAATCGATGTCGCCGACTTGACCGGCTTTCCGGAGATGATGGACGGCCGGGTGAAAACGCTGCACCCGAAGGTGCACGGCGGTCTGCTGGCGATCCGCGCCAACAAGGATCACGTCGCGGCGATGGAGAAGCACCACATCCGCCCGATCGACCTGCTCGTCGTCAATCTCTACCCGTTCGAGGCAACTGTCGCCAAAGGCGCCGCGTTCGACGACTGCATCGAGAATATCGACATCGGCGGGCCGGCGATGATCCGCGCCGCCGCCAAGAACCACGCCGATGTCACCGTCGTAGTCGAGCCGGCGGACTATCAGCTGGTGCTCGGCGAGATGGCACAGCACACCGGCATGACAACGCTGGAGTTGCGGCAAAAACTTGCGGCCAAGGCCTATGCGCGCACCGCCGCCTACGATGCGGCGATCTCCAACTGGTTTGCCGATACGCTGAATGACAATGCGCCCGACTACCGCGCTTTCGGCGGCAAGCTCATCCAGGCGCTGCGCTACGGCGAGAACCCGCACCAGAGCGCGGCCTTCTATCGCGCGCCGAGTCAACGCTTCGGCGTCGCCACGGCGCGGCAGTTGCAGGGCAAGGAACTCTCCTACAACAACATCAACGACACCGACGCGGCGTATGAATGCGTTGCCGAATTTGACGCCGGACGGACCGCCGCCTGCGTCATCGTCAAGCACGCCAACCCTTGCGGCGTCGCCGAAGGCACGAGCCTGCTCGATGCCTACAGGAAGGCGCTGGCCTGCGATTCAACCTCTGCCTTTGGCGGCATTGTCGCGCTCAATCGTCCGCTCGATGCCGACGCCGCCAAAGCGATCACCGAGATTTTCACCGAGGTGATCATCGCGCCGGAAGCAACCGAAGAAGCGATCAAGATCGTGGCGGCGAAAAAGAACCTGCGCCTGCTGCTCGCCGGCGGACTGCCCGATCCTCGCGCTTCGGGCCTCACGGTCAAATCGGTCGCCGCCGGGCTGCTGGTGCAGTCACGCGACAATGCGGTGGTCGACGACATGCAGCTCAAGACCGTGACCAAGCGCGCGCCAAGCGAGAAAGAGCTTGCCGATCTTCGTTTCGCCTTCCGCGTCGCCAAGCACGTGAAGTCGAACACCATCGTCTATGCCAAGGACCGCGCCACGGTCGGCATCGGCGCCGGACAGATGAGCCGTGTCGATGCCGCGCGCATCGCCGCCCGCAAGGCGGAAGACGCGGCCAAGCAGATGAAGCTCGCGGCGCCGCTGACCAAAGGCTCGGTGGTCGCTTCCGACGCCTTCTTCCCCTTCGCCGATGGCCTGCTGGTGGCGATCGAAGCCGGCGCCACCGCGGTGATCCAGCCCGGCGGCTCGGTGCGCGACGACGAGGTGATCAAGGCCGCCGACGACCACGGCATCGCCATGGTGTTCACCGGGCGTGCGGCATTTTCGGCATTAACCCGTCATCCAGAGGTGGCCGCGCGCCGCGGCCCTCGAAGGATGAACGGCCCGGGCTGTCATCCTTCGAGGCTCGCTTCGCTCGCGCCTCAGGCTGACGGTCTACTCCCTCGCCAAATCCCCGAGCAAACTCGCCGCCACCGACAGCTTCGACAGCGTCAGCCCCGAGCCGGCGATTTCGTGGATCGCCGAGCGGATGCGCTCGACTTCGGCCTGGCGCGGCTTGACCCACTCGTCCACCGCGCCGGCGCCGGCAAGTCCGTTTCCCTGGCCATTGCCGACCATGGCCGCGGTCAAGCGCCGCTCGGCGTCGCCAATCGAATCGACGGCGCGGTCGAGCGCCAGCCGGTCGAAATAATCCGACACCACGATGCCGGGCACCGCACTCGCCACCCGGTCGAGCTGGAAGTAGGCCTCGGCGGCGAAATAGGTCGCGGTCACCTCGGCTACCGGTTTCTTGGTGCGGTCGGCGACCAGGACGATATCGGGCGCGGCCTTGAGCAGCGGCTAGATTGGCGAGCCGCCGCGCCAGCGCCTCCGGCACGCCGGCCCTCACGAGCTCGGCGAGGCGGGCATCGCGTGCCGCCGCCGCCGGCTTCGGCAGCGTGGCGTCAAGCGCCGCAGCCACCTGGGCGATGCCGTCGCGGTAATGCGCGATGCCTTTCTCAAGACCCTGCTTGGCATCGACATTGCGCAAAGCCCAGACGATGCGGTCGAGCAGCAGGTCCTGAACCGTGGCGTAGAGGTCGAGCTGGACCTTGCCGGATACCTTATTGTCGAGCCCGTCGATCTCGGTATTGAGCGCGACCATGTCGTAGCTCTGCCGCACGGCGGCGAAGGCCGCGGCAATCGCGGCGGGCAAGGCGCCGGTCTGGTCGGCGATGCGCACGATCAGCGTCGCGCCGCCGCGGTTGATCATCGAATTGGTGAGCTGGGTGGCGATGATCTCGCGCCGCAGCCGGTGCGCGTGCAGCGCCTCGTCGTAGCGCTCCGACATTTCCTTGGGAAAATAGCGCTCGAGCTCGCGCGACAAATAAGGATCGTCCGGCACCGTGCTGGCGAGCAATTCATTGTAGAGCGAGAGCTTGGCGTAGGCGAGCAGCACCGACAGTTCCGGCCGCGTCAGCGGCGCGTTGCGCTTGCGCCGGTCGGCGAGCGCCATCTCGTCGGGCAGGAATTCGACGGCGCGGTCGAGCTCGCCGCGCGTTTCCAGCGTCTGCATCAGCCGTTGCTGGAAGCCGAGGTCTTCGAGGCCGCGGCGTTGCGCCAGCGACAGCGCCAGCGTCTGCTGATAGTTGTTGCGCAGCACCAGCCGCGCCACCTCGTCGGTCATCTCGACGAGCAGCGCGTTGCGCGCCTCCATCGTGAGCGCGCCGGAGCGCACCAGCGGCGAGAGCGCGATCTTGATATTGACCTCGACGTCGGAGGTGTTGACGCCGGCGGAATTGTCGATGGCGTCGGTGTTGAGCCGCACGCCGTTGAGCGCCGCCTCGACGCGGCCGCGCTGGGTCATGCCGAGATTGGCGCCCTCGCCCACCACCTTGCAGCGCAGATCGGCGCCGGTGATGCGGATGGCATCGTTGGCGCGGTCGCCGGCCGCATCGTCGGTTTCGCTCGCAGCGCGCACATAGGTGCCGATGCCGCCGAAGAACAGCAGATCGACCTGGGCTTTCAGGATCGCCTTCATCAGCTGCTGCGGCGTCACGCTTTCGCCGACGCCGAGCAGTTTCTGCGCTTCCGGGCTCAAGCGGATTTCCTTTGACGAGCGCGGATAGACGCCGCCGCCCTTGGAAATCAGCGTCTTGTCGTAGTCCTGCCAGCTCGAGCGCGGCAGCGCGAACATGCGCTTGCGCTCGTTGAAGCTCGCCGCCGGATCGGGATCGGGATCGATGAAGATGTCGCGGTGATCGAAGGCGGCGACCAGCCTGATCGTGGTCTCGCGCAGCATGCCGTTGCCGAAGACGTCGCCGGACATGTCGCCGACGCCGACGACGGTGAACGGCGTCGTGCCGATGTTGACGTCCATCTCGCGGAAATGCCGCTTCACCGCCTCCCAGGCGCCGCGCGCGGTGATGCCCATGGCCTTGTGGTCGTAGCCGGCCGAGCCGCCGGAGGCGAAGGCATCGCCCAGCCAATAGTCGTGCTCGACGGAAATCTGATTGGCGATGTCGGAGAAGGTCGCGGTGCCCTTGTCGGCGGCGACCACGAAATAAGGATCGTCGCCCTCGTGGCGCACAACGCAGTCCGGCGGAATGATCTTGCCGTCGGGCGCATAATTGTCGGTGATGTCGAGCAGCGTCGAGATGAACAGCTTGTAGCTGGCGATGCCTTCCGCCTGCATCACGTCGCGCGAGGCGCCGATGCGGCATCTTCTTCGGCACGAAGCCACCCTTGGCGCCGACCGGCACGATCACCGCGTTCTTCACCTGCTGCGCTTTCACCAGGCCGAGGATCTCGGTGCGGAAGTCCTGCGGCCGGTCGGACCAGCGGATGCCGCCGCGCGCCACCTTGCCGAAGCGCAGGTGCACGCCTTCGACCCGCGGCGAATAGACGAAGATCTCGTAGAGCGGGCGCGGCAGCGGCAGATCGGTGATCTCGCCGCTCTTGAACTTGACCGCGATCAGCGCGCCGGGCTGCCCTTCCTTGTCGGTCTGGAAGAAATTGGTGCGGATCGCCGACTGCACCGCATTGACGAAGTGACGCAGGATGCGGTCCTCGTCGAGGCTCTGCACATTCTGCAGTTCCTGCTCGATGCCGGCGACGATCTCTTTCTGCTTGGCGTCGCGCTCCGCGGCTGCCGCCGGGCGCGGATCGAAGCGCGCGTAGAACAATTCGACAATGTCGGCGACGACGACGTAGTGCTTCACCAGCGTCGTCCACATGTAGTCCTGCGAATAGGGCACGCGGATCTGCCGCAGATAGCGCGACAGCGCGCGGACAAGCGCGACGTCGCGCCAGCCGAGACCGCCGGCAAGCGTCAGCGCGTTGAAGCCGTCATTCTCGGCGGCGCCGCGCATCACCATCAGGAATGCGGCTTCCAGCCGCGCCTTGCCCTTGTCGAGCTCGATCGCCGCGCCGTCGCGACGTTCCAGCAGCATGTCGTGGAACCAGACGTTGCGCGCGCCTTCGTGTTTGGGCTCGATGTGGAAGGTGCGCTCATCGACCACGCGGAAGCCCATGTTTTCCAGCACCGGCACGCGCTCCGACAGCGGCAACGGCCGCGCAAAACTCCATATTTTCAGGCCCACCGCGCGCTGCTCTTCCTCCAGCCGGTGGTGAAAATCGACGCCGAGCGGCCGCTTCTCGCCCAGGCTTTCGATCACGCGGATGTCGGCCGCCGCCACGCTCGGCGGATAGGTGTCCTGGAAGCCGGCGGAAAAGGCGTCGCGATAGCGCGCGAGCAGCCCGCGCGTTGCTTCCGGCGCGTGGGTCAGCGCCAGCGCCTGCGCCAGCCCATCAGTCCAGGTGCGGACGATGTCGGAGACCGCGTCTTCCAGCGTCACCCGATCGACGTCCGGGGTCGCCCCGCCGGAGCGGCCGATGATGAAGTGCACCCGCACCAGCGGGCCTTCGGGGAAGAACGGATAGAACGCCGAGACGTGGCCGACAAAGGCGCTTGCCAGATAGTCGCCGATTTTCGCGCGGATATGGCTGTCGTAGCGTTCGCGCGGCACGAATACCAGCACCGAGACAAAACGGTCGAAGCGGTCGCGCCGCGCCAGAACGCGCACGCGCGGCCGCTCGTCGAGCTGCATGATGGCGAGCGCAAACTGGTAAAGCGTGTCCTCGTCGATCTGGAACAATTCGTCGCGCGGATAATGTTCGAGCACGTTGGCGAGCGACTTGCCGAAATGGCTCGCCGGATCAAAGCCGGCGCGCGCCTCGACATTGGCGATCTTGCGGCGCAGATACGGAATGTTGTGCGCCGAGCGCGTATAGGCGGTGGAGGTGAACAGGCCGACGATACGAAATTCGCCGACCAGGTTGCCGGAGGCATCGAAGCGTTTGACGCCGATGTAATCGAGATAGACGCGCCGGTGCACGTGCGCGTGGATATTGGCCTTGGCGATGATCAGCGGCCGCGGCTCTTTGAGAAACGCCATGATCTCCGGCGTGATCTCGAGCAGCTCCTGGCCGCGGCGCAGCACGCGCAACTCGCGCGAACGCATGATGCCGAGCCCGCTGTCGAAGTCCGCCTGCAAGTCGTGGCCGTCGAAGACATAGTCGCGCACGCCGATAAAGGTGAAATTGTCGGCGAGCAGCCATTTGAGGAATTCGATCGCTTCCGCGATCTCATCCACCGGCAGCGGCGGCGGATTGGTCTTCAGCTCGGCGACGATGGCGTTGACGCGCTCGCGCATCGGCCGCCAGTCCTGCACCGCAAGCCGCACCTCGCCGAGCACCGATTGCAGCGCCTGCACGATGGTTTCGCGCAACGCCTCGTCTTCGACCGCATCGACGTGAATGTGGATGAAACTTTCGCGCGCGCTGCCAGCGGCATCCGCCGCGCCGAAAGCGGTGAGCTTGCCGGTCGCGTCGCGCTTGACGCCGAAGATCGGATGCGTGACCAGCCGCACGGTGAGATGCCGCTCGGACAACTCACCCATCACCGAGTCGAACAGGAACGGCATGTCGTCGTTGACGATCTCGATCACCGAGATCGATTTGCGATCGCCGGAGGCTTCGAGCGGCAGCGTCTCGAAGCGGATCTTCGGCGTGCCCGGCTGGCGCTGGCCGAGGAAATTCCCAGGCGCGCTCGCCGAGCATCGCCAGATCGGCGGCGCCGTAATGCACGACGTCCTCAGGGCACCGCGCGGGCGAAGAGCTGCGCGAGAAAGCTTTCCGGAATGGTTCGATGGCTGCCGGACAGCGCGGCGCCGGCCTGCTCGATGGTGCGGCGGGCAGTGCTTTCCACGTCATCGCCGGAGGTGCGGGCGTCCATGAGATCCTCGCGCTGGCAAGGGAGGTCGGTCGAGGCTGATGGGAGTCTTCACCTTCCGCAGCGGGGCGTCGAGAGCAACACACCATTTGGTGACGCGGTGGTGACAGCGGTTTTGCGCTTGCGCTCGCTGCTGAGCCAAGGCAACGCCCTAACAGGCTGAAATAAAAGGTCTAAAAGCCGCGCCCGGTCGTATCGCGGCAGCGCATAACATTGTAGTCTGCAAGCAGGGTGGGAAAAACCAAGGGGCGCGTTCAATGCCGAAGACCAGCAAGACCAGCAAAGCCGCCGTCAAACCGGTCATGGCCAAATCCGCCAAGCCCCAGCCGGCGCTGCGCGCCATCAAGGGCGGCATGGCCACGCCGCCAAGCCAAGCCGGCCGGCCGGCCAAAGCGATGATGAAGGCGGTGAGCGCAGAAGCCCGCGCCGGCGCCGGCCGACGACGCCCCGGTGATCGCGCTCAATCTGCCGGCGGCAAAGCTCACGCCCGCCATGGCCGCCTATTTCAAGAAGTGCCAGGACAAGCTCGGCTTCGTGCCGAACGTGCTCGTCGCCTACGCCTTCGACATGGCGAAGCTGGAAACCTTCGTCGCCATGTACAACGACCTGATGCTCGGCGATAGCGGCCTCTCCAAGCTCGAGCGCGAGATGATCGCGGTCGCGGTGTCGTCGCAGAACCGCTGCTACTACTGCCTCACCGCGCACGGCGCCGCCGTGCGGCAATATTCCGGCAGCCCGCTGCTCGGCGAACACATGATGATGAATTATCGCGCGGCGCGGCTTTCCAAGCGCCAGCGCGCCATGCTCGACTTCGCGGTCAAGCTCACCGTCGCGCCGTGGACGGTCGAGGAAGGCGACCGCGAGCGGCTGCGCCGCGCCGGATTTACCGACCGCGACATCTGGGACATTTCCGCGGTCGCCGGCTTCTTCAACATGTCGAACCGCGTCGCCTCCGCGACCGACATGCGGCCGAACACGGTCTATCACGGCCAGGCGCGATAGCGGCCGCTGCCATGCGCGGGCTTGTCTCGCGCATCCCGATTCAGTAGGCACCATGCCATCCTTGTCGGGATGGCCGGGACAAGTGCCACGACCGGCCGGCCCTGGCGGACCGGTTGCCGGCCATGACGAGACAGCAATGAAGCGCTCCAGTCTCATTCGTTTCATCTCTTTTCTTATTGCTGCTTACTGCGCTGGCGCTCGCCCAGTTGGCGCCGGTCGGACGGCCGACGGCCATTGCGCCGGCGACGCCGATCCTCGCGCACAACGGCATGGTGGTGGCGCAGGAGCAGCGCGCCGCGCGCATCGGCGTCGAAATCCTCGAGCGCGGCGGCAACGCGGTCGATGCGGCGGTCGCGGTCGGCTTCGCGCTCGCCGTGACCTATCCGCGCGCCGGCAATATCGGCGGCGGCGGCTTCATGGTGATCCATCTCGCCAAAGACGACCGCGACATCGCCATCGACTATCGCGAGACCGCGCCGGCGGCGGCGACGCCGACCATGTTTCTCGACGCCCAGGGCAATCCCGATCCGAAAAAATCGCGCGATTCAGGCCTTGCCGTCGGCGTGCCCGGCACCGTCGCCGGTCTTGCGCTGGCGCAGGAGAAATACGGCTCCGGCAAGCTCTCGCTCGCCGACCTGATCGCGCCGGCGATCAATCTCGCGCAGGAGGGTTTCGCGGTCGATGACGATCTCGCCGACTCGCTGCCCGCGGCGCGCGACCGCCTGGCGCGTTGGCCGTCGACGGCGGGCATCTTCCTCAACGGCGGTCAGGTGCCGCAGCGCAGGCGACCGGCTGTTGCAGTTCGATCTTGCCGACACGCTGCGGGCCATCGCGCGGCCACGGCGCCGGCGCCTTCTATCAGGGCCGCATCGCCGGCAAGATCGCCGACGCCGTGCGCGCCGCCGGCGGCATCATGACCAAGGACGATCTCGAAGAGTTACCACGCCATCGAGCGGCCGGTGGTGCGCGGCAGCTATCGCGGCTACGACATCGTCTCCATGCCGCCGCCGTCGTCCGGCGGCGTGGCGCTGATCGAGATGCTCAACATTCTCGAAGGCTACGACCTCGCCAAGCTCGGCCGCGGCGAAAAATCGCTGCATCTGATGATCGAGGCGATGAAGCGCGCCTATGCCGACCGCGCCAAGTACATGGGCGACCCGGATACGGTGACGCATGCCGGTCGCCGGACTGATCTCGAAAAAATATGCGGCGTCACTGCGCGACAGCATCACCGACAAGGCGACGCCCGCCGCCGACATCCAACCCGGCACGCCCGCCGAATACGAAGGCCGCAACACCACGCATTTTTCCGTCATCGACCGCGACGGCAACGCGGTGTCGAACACCTACACGCTCAACTTCTCCTACGGCCTCGGCCTGGTCGCCGACGGCACCGGCGTGCTGCTCAACAACGAGCTCGACGATTTCACCGCCAAGCCCGGCGCGGCGAACGCCTATGGCCTGGTCGGCTTCACCAGCAATCTGCCGGGGCCGGGCAAGCGGCCGTTGTCGTCGATGACGCCGACCATCGTGCTCAAGGACGGCAAGCCGTTTCTCGTCACCGGCTCGCCCGGCGGCAGCCGCATCATCACCGCGGTGCTGCAGGTCATCACCAACGTCATCGATTTCCACATGGGCATCGCCGACGCGGTGACGGCGCCGCGGCTGCACGACCAGTGGCAGCCCGATCAGGTCCTGGTCGAGCCCGGCTTTGCGGCCAGCGTACCTCGATGCGCTAACCGCGGACGGCTACAAGATCGTGCCGGTGGCGCCCGGCACCTCGGCGAATTCCATCGCGGTCACCAACAGACGGCTATGTCGGCGCCGCCGACACGCGCACGCGCGGCGCGCTGGCGGCGGGATATTGATCGTGAGCGAGTTCCGTCGAACGCGTTCGCGAAGCGCTAATCGCCGCCGGCCACGCCGACACCATCACCATGTTTCCGGAAGGAACGCGCACCGCGCAGGATGCCGCCGCGACGGTCGGCTGCACGGTGGCGCAGATCGTCAAGTCGATCGTGCTGCGCGCCGGCGAACAGGTCGTCCTGGTGCTCACCTCCGGCGCCAATCGCGTCGATACCGCCAAGATTTCCGCCGCCGTGGGTCAGCCGGTGAAGCCGGCCGACGGCCGCTGGGTGCGCGACGTCACCGGCTTTGCCATCGGCGGCGTAGCCCCGGTCGGCCATCTCAGTCCGCCGCGCATCTTCATCGACGCCGATTTGATGAAACTCGATCCGGTCTGGGCGGCGGCCGGATCGCCGCGCCATGTCTTCCGCAGCAGCGCGGCAGAGCTTGCGCGCATGACCGGCGGAACGATCGCCGACATCAAAGAAGGATGAGGCTGGCTTGCCGAGCCGTAGCTCGCGGAAGCGGTCCGCCTTCGCCCAAGCGGGCTTCGGCGCGACAGCCTTCACTCGCTTCGCGAGCGAAGGTTGGAGCGGGCGAAGGGATTCGAACCCTCGACCCCGACCTTGGCAAGGTCGTGCTCTACCCCTGAGCTACACCCGCATCCGTTGGATATTTGGCCGATATCGCGATACCGGCCGCCAAGTCCGTTCCTATAGCCAATAGGCCTGCCTCTTTGCAACCGCGGCAATAATGCGCCGTTAATCGTGCCGGACGGGATGCTTTCGATGCGGAGCGGCCCTGGTCGGCTCGTCCCAGGCCGGGTTTGGATTGCAGAACCCACGATTGCCGGCGATTACGTTCGGCCGGCAGGCCTCGATCGAGCGGTAGCGGCAGTCCCAAACGGTATCGCCCCATCCTAAGGAAAACACCGCGCACCACGGGGCGGTGGCCGCAGCCTGACTAGGCCGGGCATCCAGGCACAGGGCGGCAAGGAGAGCGGCAATCGTGATCAGCGCGCGCATATTGGCCTCCGCAACCGAAACTGACGGCGACAGACTTGCCTCCAGGAACTATGGTGCCGCTCGCATGCCCGCAACGCCCGACGAACTGTTTGCCGCGCTCGACCGTCTCGGCATCGCGCACAAGACGGTGAAGCACCCGCCGGTGTTCACGGTCGAGCAGGCGAAGAAACTGCGCGGCGAGCTCGCCGGCGGCCATACCAAGAACCTGTTCCTGCGCGACAAGAAATACGAGCTTTATCTGGTCGTGGCGCTGGAAAGCGCCGAAATCGATCTCAAGAGCCTGCACCGCCGGCTCGGCGCCACCGGGCGCTTTTCCTTCGGCTCCTCCGACCTGCTGCGCGAGGTCTGGGGCGTCGAGCCCGGCTCGGTGACGCCGTTCGGCGCCATCAACGACACCGAGGCCGCGTCACCGTCGTGCTCGACAGCGACATGATGGCGCATCAGACGCTCAACTATCACCCGCTCGACAACACCATGACCACGTCGATTGCCCGCGACGATCTGGTCAAATTCCTCAAATCGACCGGCCATATGCCCCGCATCGAGAAGGTTTCCGGGCCGTCGGCCGAGGCTCCCTGACCCGATTGCATTCATTCCCCGGATGCCCATTTAATCGGGAACAGAACCGGGAATAGCCCAAAAAAGGCGAGGAACAATGCTGCAGAACGGCGGGGGAATGACGGTCAGGCCGATGTGGTGAAGGACACCACCACGCAGGCTTTCATGAAGGACGTGATCGAGGAGTCCAAGCGCCAGCCGGTGCTGGTGGACTTCTGGGCGCCGTGGTGCGGGCCCTGCAAGCAGCTGACCCCGATCCTGGAAAAGGCGGTGAAGGCCGCCAAGGGCGCGGTCAAGCTCGCCAAGATGAATATCGACGAGCACCCGGCGATCCCCGGGCAGATGGGCATCCAGTCGATCCCGGCGGTGATCGCCTTCGTCAACGGCCAGCCGGCCGACGGCTTCATGGGCGCGCTGCCGGAAGCCCAGGTCAACGCCTTCCTCGAACGGCTGACCAAAGGCAAGGCCGGCACCGGCGACCAAGGATCTGCTCAAGGCCGCCGACGCGGCGCTCGCCGCCGGCGAACCGGCCGCAGCTGCCGAAATCTATGCGCAGCTCCTGACCGAGGACGGCGCCAACGTGGCCGCGCTCGCCGGCCTCGCGCGCTGCTACGTGCAGACCGGCGCGCTCGAGCAGGCCAAGCAGACGCTCGCCATGGTGCCGGAAGCAAAGCGCAACGACACCGCGGTCGCCGCCGCGCGCGCCGCGCTTGAACTTGCCGAGCAGGCAAAGTCCGCCGGTCCCGTGGACGAACTCGAGCGCAAGGTCGCCGCCAATCCGCTCGATCATCAGGCGCGCTTCGATCTCGCCGTCGCGCTCAACGCCAAGGGCAAGCGCGCCGAGGCGGTCAATCATCTGATCGACATCGTCAAGCGCGACCGCAAATGGAACGAGGACGGCGCCCGCAAGCAGCTGGTGCAGTTCTTCGAGGCCTGGGGCCCGACCGACGAGGCGACCGTCGAGGGCCGCAAGCGGCTGTCGTCGATTTTGTTTTCGTGAGCGAGAGAGTGTCGCTCGTAGTATTGCCTTACTCGGCCTCATGCTGAGGAACGTCACGCTAGCGACGCGTCTCGAAGCGTGGGGCCGCCGCATCCTTCGAGACGCCCGCGACGCGGGCTCCTCAGGATGAGGGCGGAGCAGACGCCATGCCGATGAACGCCCAGTATCGCGGGCCGGTCGATCTGCCGGAGGTGATCCCGGTGTTCCCGCTGCCGGGCGCGCTTGCTGCTGCCGCGCGGACAGATGCCGCTCAATATTTTCGAGCCGCGCTATCTCGCCATGATCGACGACACGCTTGCGCGACGGCCACCGCCTCATCGGCATGATCCAGCCCGACGCCGCGCATGGCGGCTCCGCGGAGAAGCCGCGGCTGTTCACCATCGGCTGCGTCGGCCGCATCACGCAGTTGGCCGAGAGCGGCGACGGCCGTTATCTGCTCGAGCTCACCGGCGTCGCGCGCTTCCGCGTGGTCGAGGAATTGCCGGTGAAAACCGCCTATCGCCAGTGCCGCGTCACCTTTGCGCCGTTCGTCGACGATTTCGTCGCGCGCAAGGGCGAGAATGCGGTCGACCGCACCGCGCTGTTGCGCGCGCTCGGCGATTTCCTCAAGGCCAACAATCTCAAGACCGACTGGGAGGGCATCGACAAGGCGCCGAACGAGGCGCTGGTCAACGCGCTCGCCATGATGTCGCCCTATGGACCGGCGGAAAAGCAGGCGCTGCTGGAGGCGCCGGACCTGAAGACCCGCGCCGAAATCCTCATCGCCATCACCGAAATCGAGCTCGCCAAGAACAACACCGAGGGCGATCCGAAGCTGCAGTAGTTCCCAACCGTCATGCCCGCGAATGCGGGCATCCAATAACCCCTGCATCGCAATTGAGACATTGAGGCCGGGCGTACTGGATCATCCGCTTTCGCGGATGATGACCGCGGAAATTTGGGCTATATCAGGCACCAAATTCGCCGGAGCCCCGCCATGCCTACCACCCCGCCGACCGAACGGCCCGCCGGCAGCGTCGATCCGAAGCTGCTGGAAATCCTGGTCTGCCCGCTGACCAAGGGGCCGCTGGAATACGACGCCGCCAAGCAGGAGCTGATCTCGCGCAAGGCCAAGCTCGCCTATCCGATCCGCGACGGCATCCCGATCATGTTGCCGGAGGAGGCGCGGCGGCTGGAGTGAGAGTCGATCGTCATCCTGAGGTGGCGGCCACAAGCCGCCCTCGAAGGATGACAGCCCGGGCCGCTCATTCTTCGAGGGCCGCTTCGCGGCCACCTCAGGATGTCGGATTGAGTCACAGAAGTTTCCTAGGGAGAGAACTGCAATGATCAAAATCTGGGGGCGCAACACGTCATCCAATGTGCAGAAGGCGATGTGGGCGGTCGACGAGCTCGATCTCAAGCGCGACCGCATCGACATCGGCGGCGCCTTCGGCATGAACACGGAGCCGAAATATCTGGCGATGAATCCGAACGGCCTGGTGCCGACGCTGGAGGAAGAGGACGGCTTTCTGCTGTGGGAATCGAATTCCATCGTCCGCTATCTCGCCGGCAAGCACGACAAGGCCGGCAGCGCTGGAGCCGAAGGACGCCAAGCAGCGCGCGCTCGCCAGCCAGTGGATGGATTGGCAGTTGTCGGTGCTCGGCCCGGCGATCGGCCCCGCCTTCTGGGGCCTGATCCGCACGCCGCCGGAAAAACGCGACATGGCCGCGATCAAGGCGTCACAGGACAAGACCAGCCGACGCGATGAAAATGCTCGACGCGCAGCTCGGCAAGACGCAATTCGTCGCCGGCCCGTCATTTTCCTACGGCGACATCCCGGTCGGCGTCATGTGCTACCGCTACCGCCAGCTGGTGCCCGACCGGCCGCCGACGCCCAACCTCGACCGCTGGTACGATGCCATCTCCAAGCGCAAGGCATTTCACGACAACGTCGGCAGCATTCCGCTCACCTAAAGCGCCTCACCGCGCAACAGCTTCGGCACGTCGCCGGTAAATCCCGCCGCCTCGCGGATGAACACGCGCTTGAGCGCCGGGACGCGCTCGACGACGCCCAAGCCGATGTCGCGCACCAGCCGCAGCACGTCGGAATGGTTGGAAAACAGCCGGTTCAGTCCGTCGGTGGCGACGCTCATGGTCATGGTGTCGAAACGGCGCCAGCGCTGATAGCGCTCGAGCACATCGTCCGCGCCGATATCGAGACCGAGCCGCGCTGCGTCGGCGATCGCCTCGGCGAGCGCCGCCACATCGCGCAGGCCCATATTGAGGCCCTGGCCGGCGATCGGGTGGATAACGTGCGCGGCATCACCGATCAGCGCCAGCCGCTCGGCGATGAAAGCGCGCGCGGTGAACAGTCCGAGCGGAAAGACGCGGCGCGGCCCCACGACGTCGATATCGCCAAGCTGCAGGCCGAAGCGCTTTTCCAGTTCGGCATGGAAATCCGCATCCGGCAGCGCGACGATGCGCTGCGCCTCGCGCTTGTTTTCGGTCCACACGATCGAGCAGCGCCTTCCCGTGAGCGGTAAAATCGCGAAAGGCCCGGACGGCAAAAAATGCTCCTCGGCGCGGCCATTGTGTTCGCGCTCATGCGCCACCGTGGTGACGATGGCCGACTGGTCGTAGTTCCAGCCATGCGTGGCGATGTCGGCCTGCTCGCGGATTTGCGAGCGTGCGCCATCGGCGCCGACCAGATAGTCGCGCGGCGACCGTGTCGCCGTCAGCGAGGCGGACATTGATGGCGCGTGCTGAATGGGTAAAGTCGGCAACCGCCGTCGCCCGCAATTCAACGCCAAGCTCCCTTGCCTTCGCCACCAGCGCGTCGACGAGATGCCGGTTCTCGATCATGTGCGCGAAGGGCTCGCCCTCCTCCACCTCGCCGCCGAAGGTCAGAAAAGTCGGACGCACCGCGTCATCGAGTTTCGAGTCGGTGACCACCATGTCGAGGATCGGCTGCGCCGCACCCTCGACCGCGTCCCAGACCTCGATCGCCTCGAACAGCCGACGCGCCGCGGCCGCGATCGCCGATGCGCGCAGGTCATTGGATTTCGCCACGCCCAAAGTCGGGTCGGCCACCGTGACCATGAAGCTTTCACCGAGCCCCTGGCGCAGCGCGATCGCAAGTGCCAGCCCGGCAAAGCCTGCGCCGCCGACGAGAACATCGGTTTTATGCTGCGATTTTACCATCGCGGTTCCTTGTAAAACTTAGGCCAGCATAGCAGGTTGGGCGGATCATTTGACCCTAATTGGCGCGTCCCCCATGGCCTCTGCCGTTCAGGATCTGCTCTCAATCCTCGATCTGGAGCATCTCGATCTCAACCTGTTCCGCGGCCGCTCGCCGCAGGCTGGCTGGCAGCGTGTCTACGGCGGCCAGGTGATCGGCCAGGCGCTGGTTGCCGCTGTGCGCACCGTCGAGAGCCGTCCGCCGCATTCCATGCACGCCTATTTCTTGCTGCCCGGCGATCCCAAGGTGCCGATCATCTACGACGTCGATCGCATGCGCGATGGCAAGAGCTTCACCACCCGCCGCGTCACCGCGCGCCAGCACGGCCACCCGATCTTTTCCATGCTGGTCTCGTTCCATACTGACGAGCCCGGCCTCGATCATCAGATGCCGATGCCGAAGGTGCCGCCGCCGGAAAGCCTCCCCAACGAATCCGAGATGCGCGAGAAGATGCTGCCGACCATGCCCGATCCGGTGCGCCGCTATTACGAGCGCGAACGGCCGATCGAATTGCGCCCGGTCGAGTTCGATCGCTACGGCGGCAAAAAATATCCCGACACCCGCTTCCACGTCTGGATCCGCACCACCGGCCGCCTTCCCGACGATCTGGCGATCCATCAATGCGTGCTGGCCTATGCTTCCGACATGACGCTGCTCGACGCGGCGCTGGGCCCGCACGGACGCACATTGTTCGACCGGGAGTTCATGGCCGCTAGCCTCGACCACGCACTGTGGCTGCACCGGCCGTTCCGCGCCGACGATTGGCTGCTCTATGCTCAGGATTCGCCTAACCTGCACGGCTCGCGCGGCTTTTCCCGCGGCCTGATCTTTACCCGCGACGGCACGCTGGTTGCCTCCGTCGCACAGGAAGGCCTGGTGCGCATGCGGCGCGGTTAAGCGGCCAACGCTGCAGTTCAATGCTGCTGTTCCAATCGGGCCAGCCGCTTGCGGTCCGGGCGAAAACTTCGCTTAATTGCATGACGCCTCGGGGACGAGGCGGTGCCGGGAAGGAACCCTATGAAGCTTGTTATCGCAATAATTAAGCCCTTCAAACTCGACGAAGTGCGCGACGCGCTTACTCGCATCGGTGTGCATGGCATGACCGTGACCGAGGTCAAAGGATACGGCCGGCAGAAGGGCCACATGGAGGTCTATCGCGGCAACGAATATGCGGTGAATTTTCTGCCGAAGGTGCGCATCGAGATTGCCGTCGCCAGTGAGCTGGTCGACCAGGTGATGGATACCCTTGCCGGCGCGGCCAAGACTGGGCGGATCGGCGACGGAAAGATCTTCGTCACGCCAATCGATCATGCCGTGCGCATTCGTACCGGCGAAACCGACGCCGCGGCCATCTGAGAAAGAGCCGATATTTCGTCGTTCGCTCGGTATCCCGTTGCCGCATGATTAATTATTGTGCAGACCGCTTTCGCCTTGGCGTCTGTTTAAGCTATTGCCCACAACAGCAATTCAGCCGAACCCGACCGAGCAAAAAATCATTCAACGAATCAGTTGGATAGACCCAGATTGGGCAACTGGCACGGCGTTTGATTCTACTGCAGCGGCATTGCCTGCAAAGCGCGCTTCGCAGGCCTTGCTCAGTGAGCCGCCCGCACTGGTGAATTCATAAAACGGGCCCAAGCGGGGATCGAATCCATGAAAATCGTCATGGCCATTATCAAACCTTTCAAACTCGACGAGGTCCGTGACGCTCTGACCTCTATTGGGGTGTCAGGACTGACCGTTACCGAGGTCAAAGGTTACGGGCGTCAAAAGGGCCACACGGAAATCTATCGTGGCGCCGAATATGCGGTGAGCTTTCTCCCGAAGGTGAAGGTGGAGGTGGCAGTGGCGACCAACCAGGTCGACAAGGTCATCAGCGCGATCACCGGTGCCGCCAAGACCGGCCAGATCGGCGACGGCAAGATCTTTGTCTTCTCGATCGACAACGCCGTGCGCATCCGCACCGGCGAAACCGACGCCGCGGCTCTTTAGTAACCCGCACCCAAACAATACGGACAGGAGTTAAGACCATGACGTTGCAAAGACCCTCCCGTGCGGGACTCTTGGCTCTCGCTTTCGGGGCACTGCTCGCGATCTTTCTGAGCGTGAGCATTTACTCGACCTCTTACGCGCAGACGCCCGCTCCCGGCGCTGCGCCCGCTCCGGCGGCTGCAGCCCCGGCAGCCCCGCACCGACGCCGGCCTGCGCCAACGATCCGGATCCAAAGAAGGCCGTGCTGACCAAATGCTCGCCGAATTCCGGCGACACCGCTTGGATGCTGACCTCGGTCGCGCTCGTGCTGATGATGACCGTTCCCGGCCTCGGCCTGTTCTACGGCGGCCTGACGCGCAAGAAGAACGTCGGCGACACGGTGATGACGAGCTTCGCCATCACCTGCCTGGTCACGATCATTTTCGCGATCTGCACCTACAGCATGGCGTTCACGCCCGGCTCGCCTTACGTCGGCGGGTTGAGTCGCTTCTTCCTGCAAGGCGTCCTCAGCGACATCGGCTCAGGCGCTGGTAATCCAAATCCGCTCGCGTCGACCATCCCCGAGATGGTGTACATGTGCTTCCAGATGACCTTCGCGATCATCACGCCGGCGCTGATTGCCGGCGCCTTCGCCGAGCGCATGAAGTTCTCGGCGATGCTGTGGTTCATCGGCATCTGGGCGATCGTGGTCTATGCCCCGGTCGCGCACTGGGTCTGGGGACCGGACGGCATGCTCTCCTCCGGCAATTCCGATGCCTATATCAAAGTCCTCGACTTCGCCGGCGGCACCGTCGTGCACATCAATTCCGGCGTTGCCGGCCTGATGTGCGCCATCTGCCTCGGCAAGCGCAAGGAGAGCGGCCCGCCGCATAACATGGTGCTGACCTTCATCGGCGCCTCGCTGCTGTGGGTCGGCTGGTTCGGGTTCAACGCCGGTTCGGCGGTGACCTCGGGCCTGCAGGCCGGCATGGCGATGACCGTGACGCAGATCGCCACCGCCGTCGCCGCCTTCACCTGGATGCTGGTCGAATGGGCCCACCGCGGCAAGCCGACCGTCGTCGGCATCTGCTCCGGCGCCGTTGCCGGCCTCGTCGCCATCACACCGGCGTCTGGCTTCGTTGGCCCGATTGGCTCGATGGCCATCGGCGTCGCCGCCGGCGTGGTTTGCTACTGGGGCGTGACTGGCCTCAAGCACATGCACGGCATCGACGATGCACTGGACTGCTTCGGCGTCCATGCGATCGGCGGCATCACCGGCGCGATCCTGACCGGCGTCTTCGCCATCAGCGAATACGGCGGCACCGCTGGCCTGATCGAAGGCAATGCCGGCCAGGTGATCAACCAGATCGAGGGCGTCATCATCGTGATCGTCTACGACGCCATCGTTTCGCTGATCATCCTCAAGATCATCGACGCGATCATCGGCCTGCGCGTATCCGACGAAGTGGAACGCGAAGGTCTCGATCTCGCGCTGCACGGCGAAGCCGTACAGTAGTACAAGCTAGCGGTAGGGGCGGAAACCCGGCACTGTCCCTTCCGTTGAGGCCCCGGTCCTGAGAGGGATCGGGGCCTCTCTTTTTGCGCCGGAGCACGCCAAAATCCGCTTGCCCGCCCGATGGTTAATCGGGTCTTAACCTCGACCTCCCTATTGTGCCTGACCCAAGATATCGCGGGCTTAATGGCCCCGCGCAGGCTTAACGCATGCCCGCAATCGATCGCAGCCTCGACGCCATCGCTTTCATCTCGGAGCATTTCCGCGACATCGTGCGCCGGCGGCTGAGCGAGCTCGCGGGGCTGGCGTTGATCACCTTGGCGCTGCTCGGCGCCATCGCGCTCGCCACCTGGTCGGTGCAGGACCCTTCGCTCAGCCACGCCACGCGGACAGCGGTGCACAATCTGCTTGGCTTCCCCGGCGCCATCTTTGCCGATCTGGCGATGCAACTTCTCGGCCTCGCCGCGGTGCTGCTGCTGCTGCCGGAAGTGCTGCTCGGCTGGCGGCTGTTGTCACACCGGCCGCTCGGCGAGAAATGGCGTGGCGCTGTCTGGATTCTCGCCACGCTGCTCGCCGCCGCTTTCGCCTCGACGCTGCCGCGCATCGGTTCTTGGCCGCTGCCGACCGGGCTTGGCGGCGTTATCGGCGATGCCCTGCTGCGCCCGCCGGCGATGATCCTGCGCGCGCCGCTCAGCGGCCTGAGCCTGATTATCGCCGCGGCATTGCTGGGAACCGCCACGGTGGTGACGCTGGTGCTCGCCAGCGGCTTCAAGTGGCCGCCGGCACCAGCGCCCAAGATCGACGACGATGAGGAGGAAGGCGAAGACGAGGCCGCGGACCGTGATCGTGCCTCGGCTTGGCTTGGCCTCATCGTGCATGCGCTTTTGAGCTGGAAGGCGCGTGCCATCCGCATGTTCAGGCGCAAGCCGCGCCAGCCGCTGCCTGCCGCGCGGGTTATGCCCGATGGCCGTTTCGAGCCGCATTTTGATGGGATGCCGCGCGCACCGCTTGCCGACATCGAGGTCGACGAGGACGAGGACGACGAGCCGCAACCAGCGACACGCCGTGCAACGCCGCGCGCTCCGGCGCGCCGCTCAAGCAGCGGCTATATGCTGCCCTCGCTCAACCTGCTCGCTGCCCAGCGCGCGTCGGAGCGCACCACGCTGCCGAAAGACATCATCGACGCCAATGCCGTGGCGCTGGAAAGCGTGCTCGCCGATTTCGGCGTGCGCGGCGAGATCATCAATGCCCGACCCGGCCCGGTGGTGACGCTCTATGAGCTCGAGCCCGCGCCCGGCATCAAGTCGTCGCGCGTCATCGGCCTGGCCGATGACATCGCCCGCTCGATGAGCGCGGTGTCGGCGCGCGTCGCCGTCGTGTCCGGCCGCAACGCCATCGGCATCGAATTGCCCAATCCGACGCGCGAAAAGGTCTATCTGCGCGAGCTGCTCTCGACGCATGATTATAATGAGAGCGCCGCCAAGCTGCCGCTCTGCCTCGGCAAGACCATCGGCGGCGAATCCGTCATTGTCGATCTCTCGCGCATGCCGCATCTCTTGATCGCCGGCACCACCGGCTCCGGCAAGTCGGTCGCCATCAACACCATGATCCTGTCGCTGGTCTACCGGCTGCGCCCGGATCAGTGCCGCCTGATCATGGTCGATCCGAAAATGCTCGAACTCTCCGTCTATGACGGCATCCCGCATCTGCTCACGCCGGTGGTCACCGATCCGAAAAAGGCCGTGGTCGCGCTCAAATGGGCGGTGCGCGAGATGGAGGAACGCTACAAGAAAATGTCCAAGCTCGGCGTGCGCAATATCGAGGGCTATAACGCTCGCGTCGCCGAAGCCAAGGCCAAAGGCGAGCGGCTGACCCGCACCGTACACACCGGCTACGACAAGGAAACCGGCGAAGCGATTTACGAGAAGGAGGCGCTCGAGCTCGACCGGCTGCCGTTCCTCGTCGTCATCGTCGACGAAATGGCCGACCTGATGATGGTGGCCGGAAAGGACATCGAAGGCGCTATCCAGCGCCTGGCACAGATGGCGCGCGCCGCCGGCATCCACGTCATCCTCGCCACGCAGCGCCCGTCGGTGGATGTCATCACCGGCACCATCAAGGCGAACTTCCCCACCCGCATCTCCTTCCAGGTCACCTCCAAGATCGACAGCCGCACGATCTTGGGCGAGCAGGGCGCCGAGCAACTGCTCGGCCAGGGCGATATGCTTTACATGGCCGGCGGCGGCCGCATCAGCCGCGTGCACGGGCCTTTCGTCTCCGACGACGAAGTCGAGAAAGTCGTGCGGCACCTGAAGTCGCAAGGACAGCCGGAATATCTGGAAGAAGTCACCGCCGGCGATCCGGACGAAGGCGAGGACGGCGCTTTGTTCGACGCGACCGGCATGGGCCTTGCCGAGGGCGGCGACATCTACAGCCAAGCTGTCGCCGTGGTGAAACGCGATCGCAAGGCTTCGACATCATACATCCAGCGCCGGCTGCAGATCGGCTACAATCGCGCCGCCACGATCATGGAGCGCATGGAGCAGGAAGGCATCGTCGGCCAGCCCAACCACGCCGGAAAACGCGAAATCCTGATCCCCGAGAATCCGGCTGACGATCGCTACTGAGAAACCATCTTCTGTCATTCCGCGGCGCCGCGAAGATGCGGCGCACCCGGAATCCATTCCCGGAGCGACTGGATTTGGTCGCGATATGATGCGAATCAGCGCATGATTGTCGTCGCTAAATAGCCACAGCCGGGCCCTATGACCGCATCGGGGCGTGAGGCGCGGAGATCGCGATGGCGGGACGGCACAATGCGCAAACTGGCCAAGCCGTTGCCCTTGCGGTTTTGTTGGCCTGTCTGATCGCAGTCCCGTCGCGCGCCGAAGACGTGCCACTGCCGGCCCCGCGTCCGCTGCTCCAGCGCATCGCGCCGAAGACCACAGGCGCCGTTACTTTGCCGGGCAAGCTGGCTATTCCAGCACAGGCGCTCGGCGCTCGCGCCCAGGTGCAGACGCAGGCACCCGCTCCAGTCAGCAATCCATTTGCCGAACTGCTGGGCAAAACCGATCCCTCCGGCCAGGTCACACCCGATCAGCGCGCCATCATCGATCGCGTCAACAGTTATCTCTCCGGCCTGCAGGTCTTGTCCGGCCGTTTCGTGCAGGTCGGTCCCGACGGCAGCCGCTCGCAGGGCAACTTCTCCATATCGAAGCCGGGCCGCGTTCGATTTGAATATGACGATCCGAGCCCGATTGAATTGATCGCCGACGGCCAGTCGGTGGTGGTGCGCGACCGTAGGCTGGCGACGCAGGATGTCTATCCGCTGTCGCAGACGCCGCTGCGCTTCCTGCTCTCCGACCACGTCGATCTACTCAAGGATACGCATCTGATCTCGGTCTATGTCGACGACGTGTTCGTCACCGTGGTGGTCGAGGAGAAGAACGGCATCGTCGGCACCAGCCGACTGATGATCATGTTCAGCGCCAAGGATATGCAGCTCAAGCAGTGGACGGTGACGGACCCACAGGGCTACGACACCACGGTTGCCGTCTACGATCTCGATACCAGCAAGCGGCCCGACCCCGCCCTGTTCAAGATCGACTACACAAAATATCACAATTGAGGTCTTGCCCTCATTCCGGGACGCGAGCACAGCTCGCGGACCCTGTCATCAGCCCGCGCTCTGCGCGGACCCGTTGGGCGCGCCCCGGAATGACGTGATACAAATTTCCCTATGCCCCTCAAGATCACCACCTGGAACATCAATTCCGTCCGCCTGCGCATCGATCTGGTCGCCAAATTCCTGAAGGCGGCGCGCCCCGACGTGCTTTGCCTGCAGGAGACGAAATGCCCGGACGATGCCTTCCCGCTCAAGCGCTTCAAGCGCCTGGGCTATGACTACGCCGCGCTCAACGGGCAGAAGGGCTATCACGGCGTTGCCGTGCTCTCGCGTGCGCCGTTCGAGACAACCGATGTGCAGAGCTTTTGCGGCAAGACCGACTGCCGCCACGTCTCGGTGGCGCTCGGCGAGCGCGCCGGCCTGCAACAACCGATCGTGCTGCACAATTTCTATGTTCCCGCCGGTGGCGATGAGCCTGACCCGGAAGTCAATCCGAAATTCGCCCATAAGCTCTCGTTTCTCGACGAGATGCGCGAGCATGTGGGCCTGCGTCCGGCGAAAGATCAGCGCGCAATTTTAGTTGGCGATCTCAACGTCGCCCCGCTGGAGCATGACGTCTGGAGCCACAAGCAGATGCTGCGCGTGGTCTCGCATACGCCGCTCGAATGCGAAAAGCTCAACGCCGCGCGCAATGCCGGCGGCTGGGTCGACTCGATGCGCGTGCAAACCCCGGAACCGGAAAAGCTCTACACCTGGTGGAGCTATCGCGCGATGGGCAACTGGAAGACCGCAGACCGCGGCCGCCGGCTCGATCATATTTGGACGTCCAACGCCCTCGCCGACCGCGTTTCGGCAATCAAGATCGCCAAAGATTACCGTGGTGCCGCGCGCCCGTCCGATCACGTGCCGGTGACGGCAACGCTGGAAATCTAGCGCCGCGAATTATTCGCTATTGGACACTTTGCCCAGGGCCCCTTTGACGGTGCCCAGTTCGCGCGTCCATTCGGTGAGCCGCTCGGCCATGACCGCGTGCAATTTTTGCGCCGCCGCCGGATAGCCTTCCAGCGTCTTGCGAAACAAGTTGCGCGAAATCCGGATCACCGTCGTCGGTTCCTTGGCGATTGCCGTTGCCGGCGAAACCATCTCGGTGAGCAACGCCAGCTCACCGATGAGCGTGCCGGGGCCGGCGGTCATTTCCCGGCCTTCAAGCGGCGTGCCGGGCTCGAGCAGGATCGACCCCTGCTGCACGATGTAGCCACCGTCGGCGAGTTCGCCGGCGTAGAACAAGACAGCGCCGCCCGGCAGGCTGCGGCTCTCCGCGCCGATCGCCAGCACGCGCAACGCGCTTTTGCCGAGCGCAGCGAGCGTCGGCACCTGCTCGAAGAATGAAATGTCGTCGTCGAGGGACATGGGCTCCGGTCCTCAACACACGTCAGTCCGGGGCGCCCGGCGAAGCCAAGCGAGCCCGGAATCCATAAGCCCAGCACTGTGGAGTACGGATTCCGGGCCCGCTCGCTTTCGCTCGCGTCCCGGAATGACAGAATAGAGACTCACGGCACCAGCTTGTAGCCGCCGGCTTCCGTCACCAGAATCGCCGGCGCCGTCGCATCCTTCTCGACTTTCTGCCGCAGGCGGTAGATGTGCGTCTCCAGCGTGTGCGTGGTGACGCCGGAATTATAGCCCCAGACCTCCTGCAACAGCGTCTCGCGCGACACCGGCTTCTGCCCGGCGCGGTAAAGATAACGCAGGATCGCCGTCTCCTTCTCCGTCAGGCGCACCTTGCTGCCCTTGGGATTGAGCAAGAGCTTGGAGCTCGGCCGGAACGTATAGGGCCCGATAGCGAAGACGGCGTCCTCGCTGGCCTCGTGCTGGCGCAGCTGGGCGCGGATGCGGGCGAGCAGCACGGCAAAGCGGAACGGCTTGATGATGTAGTCGTTGGCGCCGGATTCGAGACCGAGAATGGTGTCCGAGTCGGTATCGTGCCCGGTGAGCATGATGATCGGCGCCTTGAAGCCGCTCTTGCGCAGGATGCGCACCGCCTCGCGCCCGTCGACGTCGGGCAGGCCGACATCCATGATCACCAGATCGACCTGGCCGTTCTTGGCCGCCTGCACGCCCTTGGTGCCGCTGTCCACCGCAGTCGCCTCGAATTCATCATAAAGCGCCAATTGCTCGACGAGTGCGCCACGCAGCTCGGCGTCATCGTCGACAATCAGGATGGTGCGTTTATTGGGCATCGTCGAAAAGGCCCCCGCTAAGGCGTCATCGCCCGGCCGGCGGGGTGAAAATGCAGTATTTGCATCCTCTTAGCAATAAGGGCCAAGCGGCTTTTCGATTGCATTCATGCTAGAATGGCATCGCAAATCAACGCCCTTTGGCGGACCATGCGGCAATGAATCCATTTGTAGTCGCCAAAGCAGTAAAAAGCGCGCTATCGCGCGTGGAGATCAATTTCAACCGTCTGGCCGGGCGCGAGCTCGTCCCGATCGAGACCACGATTCTCAATATCGAGACCTCCAGCCTGTGCAATCTGGAATGCGTGTTCTGCGCCTATGTCAAAAAGCATAGCCCCAAAGTCTCGATGAAGGATGAATTTTTCCGGCACTGCGTCGAGCAGGCGCTCGACCTGGGCTTTACCCAGTTTGAGCTCACGCCCTGCACCGGCGACGTGTTCATGGATCGCCACATCTGGAACAAGTTCAAGTTCCTCGACGAACATCCAAAGGTCGACGGCTATCGCTTCTTCACCAACTTCACTATCCCCAAACTCAAGGATATCGAGCGGCTGGTGAGGCTGAAGAAATTGAAGAATATAACGATCAGCGTCTACGGTCACGACCTTCCGAGCTTCATCGCCATCACCAAATCAACGGAAAAGGTCTATCACCGGCTGCGCGCAAACATGGAAGCGCTGCTGGCAAAATTGCACGAGGCGAAATTCCATGTCGATATCGGCATTCGCACGACCAACGACGCGCCGCGGCGCCCGCTGAGCGACCTCATGATGCTGGTGGAGCGTTTCCGCGAACGCGGCGTGCGCCCGCGCCGGGCTCACGCTTACAACAACTGGGGCGGCTTCGTGACGCAAGCCGACGTTGCCGGCCTCGCCATCGATATCAGCAGCGCGGAAAGCGTCTATAAGCGCGGCGCCTGCGCGCATTTGTTTACCACTTACCAGATCATGGCGACCGGCGTCGTCAACGGTTGCGCCTGCCGTGACGTCGACGCCACGCTGCGTATCGGCGACATGAACGAGATGCCGTTGCGCGAAATTCTCTCACCCGACAATCCGGTCTACATGCGCTTGATTGAGGAGCAGCAGCGCGGGCAATTCCGTCCCGTTTGCAAGAGTTGCGACTACTACAAGAGCATCTATCACATGCGCACGAATCGCCGCAGGGACGGCAGCGCGTTTCAGAGTATCGGCGAATTCAAGAACCGGCTGCGCACGGCCGGCCGCGCGGCCGCCGCTCAAACCCGAGACTTTGCCGATCTTGCGCAGCCCGAAGCTGTCGGCGCAAAAGACCCCGTACCCGCGAAATAAAAATTGGTTCTCCCCATCATCCGCGTGAAAGCACAGCCGGCGCGAAAATCGCGCGGCGTGCTCGTCGCCGGACCCTTGACACTGCCCGTCGCGCTCGGCCGCGGCGGCATCAAGGCCAACAAGCGCGAAGGCGATGGATCGACACCGCGCGGCACGTTCCGGCTCAGGCGGCTGTGGTGGCGTGCCGACCGGCATCCGCGCCCGGCAACGCAATTGCCGGCGCGGCGAATTCATGCCGACGACGGCTGGTGCGAGGATCCGGGTGACCGGCGCTATAACAGGCCGGTAAAAATTCCCCCGCGATCGAACGCCGACCGGCTCAAGCGCGAAGACGAACTTTACGACTTTATCATCGAGATCGATCACAACACGCGGCCGCGCGTCGCCGGCCGCGGCAGTGCCGTGTTCATTCACGTCGCGCGCCCCGGTTTCGCACCGACCGCGGGTTGCATCGCGCTCACGCTTGGGTCACTGCGCCGGCTCCTGGCGCGCGTCGGCACGCGCACGAAAATCATGGTTGAGTAAAGGTTAGCGGCAGCCGGCTACCGTTTTTTAAGTATAGGGAAGCGCCGATGCCGAGATAACCACGGCATTAACAGAATGCGAGACGCCCGGTGCTAGCTTGCCCGGTGGCGCCGAATTTTCGCGGCCGCCCGATAATAAACTCGGTACCGGGGCAAGGCATGGACGACACTTCCCTCGCGCGTGATCCGCAACCAGCGGGCGCAGGACCTGCCGAAATTCTCGGTCGGGTGATTGCCGTCACCGGTTCGCAGGCCACCATCGAACTCAACCCGCACGCGCAAGGTCCAGAAAGGCCGACCGTCGGCAAATTCGTCGGCGTCGTCACCGGCCCGACGCTGATCGTGGGTATGGTCACCGAGATCGGCGAGCAGCCGGCCGCTGTCGGCAGCTACCGCAAGATTGCCCACCTTGACCTTGTCGGCGACATCCGCATCACGCCGCCCAACGCCGGACGCTTTCAGCGCGGTGTCGCCGAGTATCCGACCATCGGCGATAAGGCTGTCCTGCTGGGTGAGTCCGAATTGCGCCTGGTCTATGGCGGCGCTGATGCCGATCATGCCCATATCGGCGACCTGCAGCAGAACGCATCGATCGGCGTGCACATCGATATCGACAATCTGGTGAGTCGCCATTTCGCCGTGCTCGGCGCCACCGGCGTCGGCAAGTCGAGCGGCGTCGCCATCATCCTGCAGAAGATTCTCGACACTCGCCCCAACCTGCGCATTTTCCTGGTCGATCCGCACAACGAATACGGCCGCTGCTTCGGCGACAAGGCGCAGGTGCTCACGCCGCGCAACTTGCGCCTGCCGTTCTGGCTGTTCAATTTCGAGGAAACGATCGATGCCTTCTTCGGCGGTCGTCCCGGCGTCGAGGAAGAAATCGAAATTCTCTCCGATGTCATTCCGCTCGCCAAGGCCGTCTATCTGCAATACCGCTCCGGCACCGAGCGCGCGCTGAGCAAAAGAAAAGACCCGCGCGACGCGGGCTTCACCGCCGACACCCCGGTGCCCTACCGCATCGAGGATCTCATCAGCCTGCTCGACGAGCGCATGGGCAAGCTCGAGGCGCGCGCCCAGCGCGTCACCATCCATCGCTTGATCACGCGCATCCAGACTTTCCGCAATCATCCGCGTTACGCCTTCATGTTCGAGAACGCGAACATCGGCGGCGACACCATGGCGGAACTCCTCGGCCACCTGTTCCGCCTGCCGCCGGACGGCAAGCCGATGACCATCATGCAGCTCGCCGGCTTCCCGGCCGAAGTGATCGAACTCGGTGGTTTCGGTGCTCTGCCGCATGGCCTTCGACTTCGGCCTGTGGAGCGACGGCGTGGCGCCGCTGCTGTTCGTCTGCGAGGAGGCGCATCGCTATGCGCCGGCCGACAAAAAGATCGGCTTCGGCCCGACCCGCCGCGCGCTGTCGCGCATCGCCAAGGAAGGCCGAAAATACGGGGTTTTCCTCGGGCTAGTGACGCAGCGCCCGGCGGAAATCGACCCCACCATCATTTCCCAGTGCAGCACGCTGTTCTGCATGCGGTTGTCGAATGAGCTCGACCAGTCGCTGATCCGCTCGGCCGTGTCCGACGCGGCAACCAACCTGCTCTCGTTCATCCCATCGCTCGGCGTGCGCGAGGTCTTCACCTTCGGCCCCGGCGTCGCGGTGCCGACGCGCATGCGCTTTGTCGAGATCGCTGAAAACGCCCGCCCGAGCAGCGAAGCCGCCGGCAACACACGCTCCGACGTCGGCACCAACATCAGCCGCGATCTGATGTCCGGCGTGATCGAGCGCTGGCGCACCTCCAGCATGAGTCATCGCGTCAGTGACGATGAAGACTATGTCTCGCCGCTCGATTCGCCGGCCTTGCAGCCATCGGCGCCGCCCGGGCCGCCGCCGCCGGCCCATTCGCCGGCTGCACCGGTGGGTGCACGGCCAGCGTCACCACTCTCGCCCAGCGGCCATGTCGGCGCTGCGCCGCCGCCAGGCACCGCTCGCCCAAGCGTCCTGCGCAAGCCGCCGGAAGGCGGCAGCCCCTATCCGCTGTCGAACACACAATCGCCGAACACGCAGTCGCCGAATACACCGGGCGTCCCGTCGCGGTTCAGGTAAAGCGCGCTATTTTCTTCCGACCAGGTCAATCAGCGCCGACATGCCGGCATGGCCGCTGCCTTCGGTGACGACGCTGTCGTGCTCGCGAATGTCGAGCGATGAAAAATCCCCAAACGCTCCCTCCAGCAGTTGGCGCGTATAGAGCCGAGTTGCGTCGGACGGGCCGCCAGTTTTGTATTCGAGCTGCTTTAAGCCGTAGCCCTGCATCAGCAGCAGTCCGCCAGGCTTGAGCGTGCGCTTGATGCCTGCAAACATTTTCGTGCGCTGCGGCGGCGTGGCGAATTGCACAAAGATCGCCGCGACCACATCGAATTCGGCCGGCGGCCAGCGCCAATCGATCATGTCGGCTTGCTCGAAGCGCAGCACGACGCCGCGCTCGCGCGCGAGCGCGCGTGCCTTCTCTTGCGCCACCGGCGAATAGTCAACCGAAAGCACATCAAGCCCCTGCTCCGCTAGGAACACGCCGTTGCGGCCCTCGCCATCGGCGATTGCCAGCGCACGCGCGCCCTTGGCGCAGCAAATGCGCTTGGGTTTTGAGGAACGCATTCGGCGCAGTGCCGAACAGGTAGCCGGGCGCGGCAAAGCGCTGCTGCCAGCGGTCGAATTCGAGGTTGTCGCTCACGCACGGCTCCCGAAAATTGCGCTGCCGACGCGCACATGTGTCGCGCCAAGCTCGATCGCCGTGTCAAAATCCGCGCTCATTCCCATGGACAATAGCGGGAACCCGTTGCGCTGCGCGATCTTGACGGTGAGCGCAAAATGCGGGCCCGGCGCCTCGTCCAGCGGCGGAATGCACATCAGTCCGGAAATCGCCAATCCGTATTTGTCGCGGCAGGCAGCTAAGAAACGCATCGGCGTCCTGCGGCAGCACGCCCGCCTTCTGTGGCTCGGCGCCGGTATTGATCTCGACGAACAGCAACGGCCGGCGCGACTGCTTGCCGATCTCCTTCGCCAGCGCCTCGCAAAGACTCGGCCGATCGACGGAATGGATTGCATCGAACAGCGCCACCGCCTCCTTGGCCTTGTTGGATTGCAGCGGCCCGATCAGATGCAACGCAATCCGGGGTATTTTGCCAGCAGCGGCGGCCATTTGGCCTTGGCTTCCTGCACGCGGTTTTCGCCGAACACGCGCTGGCCGGCGGCGATCACCGGCTCTATGGCCTCGGCTTGATGAGTCTTGGACACCGCGACGAGCGTCACTGATGCCGGATCGCGCCTTGCATCGCGGCAAGCGCGCGCGATCTCGGCGCGGACGGCGGCAAGACGGTCGATGGCATTGTCGGCCTGGCTCTCGGTCATCTCTTTAATGGCAGCGTGTGGGCCCCTGCCGTCAAGCCGTCCCTTTCATATCACCGCCGCGTGGCTTGAACCCCACGGCAGCGGCCATATAGGGGCCAATTTCCTTGGGAAATGGTCGCCGAGACGATCGACGGCCGAACGCGGACGAGCGGCCACGGCACGCGTGAGATGCCCGTTTGGGGAGCCCGCGACGAGACGCAGGTCGGCCGCGAATACGGGCCCTATGGCAGCGGGTCGGTGGTCAAGACGCGCGTCGCGGCGCTGGTTCATTACCTGCAATCAATTCAGGAGAAATAGCGGCACTGGTGATGCGAGCCAATAGGCGGCCCGTGTTGCCGCCGTTTGGTGTCGCGGAGACGAGATCCGCTATGTGACCATTTGCTTCTCGTTCCAAAGCCAGTGCGCCAGCGGAACGGCGACGAGCGCACCGGCGAACTGGGAAAGGATAAAGCCGCCGATGCCGGCGGGCGCGATGCCGGCGAAGGTATCGGAAAATCCGCGGGCAATAGTCACCGCCGGATTGGCGAACGACGTCGAGGCGGTGAACCAATACGCCGCCGTAATATAGAGGCCGACAGCGTAGGCGACCGCGCCAGGCGCGCGGGCAACGCAACCGAAGATCGTGAGCAGCAGCCCGAACGTCGCCAGTGCTTCCGCGAACCATTGTCCCGGGCCGGTCCGCACATGCGTGGAAAATTGCCAGACTGGCAATTCGAACATGAAATGCGCGGCCCATACACCGATGATCGCGCCGCAGACTTGGGCAACGAGATAGGTCCAGGCCGCCGGCCACGGCAACTGCCGGCGCAATGCAAAAGCGAGACTCACCGCCGGATTAAAATGCGCGCCGGACACCGGGCCGAAAATTAAAATCAGCACCGTCAGCATCGCACCAGTCGGCAAGGTATTGCACAACAGTGCCAGCGCGCCGTTCCCGCCGGCGAGCCGCTGCGCCATAATCCCTGAGCCAATGACCGCCGCGAGCAGAAACGCCGTCCCCAGCGCTTCGGAGACGGCACGCTGCGCCAGTGACGGCATCAAGTCGGCTCTTTGGCGATCGCGTCGGTGACGCGGCCAATCTCCTTGAGCTTGGCCTGCAGGGAAAGCCCGTCGAGGCTGCGGATCGGCAGCGCCACAAAGATCCCGATGCGTTGATGCAGCATGCGGTAGGCGTCCTTGAACGCGAGCGCGATTTCCGCGTCCGAGCCTTGCGCTTCCGCGGGATCGGGAACGCCCCAATGCGCCGTCATCGGCTGGCCAGGCCACACCGGGCAGGCCTCGCCCGCGGCATTGTCGCAAACGGTGAAGACGAAATCGAGCGGCGGCGCGCCAGGCTTGGCGAACTCGTTCCACGATTTTGAGCGGAAGCCGGAGGTGTCGTAGCCGAGGCCCTGCAAGAGCTGCAAGGTGCGCGGATTGACTCGGTCCCTCGGCTGGCCGCCGGCGCTATAGGCGTGAAATTTTCCTTTGCCGAGTTTGTTCAGGACTGCTTCGGCCATGATCGAGCGTGCCGAATTGCCGGTGCAAAGGAACAGTGTATTGAACGGCCGCTCGCTCATGACGGCACCGCGCAGCAAGCTGAAGCAGGCTCAGCAGCCGGCTTTGCCTCCGCTCCGCAGCACGCCTTGGCATGAGCAACGCGCGCATCCTTTTCGATGCCGTCGCCGTAATGCGTGCTCTCGCCGGTGGTAAAAAATGTCTCCCAGGAAATTCCGGCGGGATCGTCGATCCAGGATTTTTCCGATTGCGCGTAGCAGCAGGTGGTCTTGCCTTCCTCGAAAATATTGCCGCCGGCCTGGCGCAAGCGTCCATAGACGTCCTGCAACTCGCCCTCGTTCTCGACCTGGATGCCGAGATGATCGAGGCCGGGCGAGCGCCCGCGCGTCGAGATGGCGAAATTCATGCGCGGGTCGTCGAGCATCCACTTGGCGTAGTCGGTTTTCACCACCGAGGGTTTCACGGCGAACAGCGCCGAATAGAAGCCGACGGCCTTGTCGATATCGGCGACGGAGACGTGAACATGCATGCGCTTCATGACACTGTGACCTTTGCTGGTTTGGCGCGGGCGGGCTTGCAAGCGGCCGGGGCGCAAGCTTGCGCGGCGCCCTGGCAGCAGTTCTCGGTGAGAAAGCCGAGCAACGCGCTCATCACTTCAAAGCGCGCCGCATAAATCATCGAGCGGCCTTCGCGCCGCACCGTGACCAGGCCGGCGGTGCGCAAGCGGTCGAAATGAAACGTCAGCGTGTTCGGCGCGAGCTTGAGCCTATCGGCGACCTGTCCGGCGGGCAGCCCATCGGGGCCGGCCTGCACCAGCAGACGAAAGACATCGAGACGATTGTCCTGGGCGAGCGCGGCGAGCGCGCTGACGGCATCGGCGTTTTCCATATTTCAATGACTATTGAAATATTGTCGGCACGTCAAGATTTATTTCAGTAACGATTGAAATATGATTGCCATTGCTGACAAACCACTCAGCCGTTGACGATTTTCGTCCTTTCGTGTCACGTCCGCGCACCTTAAAAAGTGCCGCAATGACCGCCGAATTCTCGACAAAACGACCGCTACAACGCCCGCGAGGCCGAAGCCCGCTGGCAAAAGACGTGGGACGAGCGCGGCATTTTTGCCACCAGGAACGACGACCCGCGCCCGAAGTACTACGTCCTGGAGATGTTCCCCTACCCCTCGGGGCGCATCCACATGGGCCACGTGCGCAACTACACCATGGGCGACGTGGTCGCGCGCTTCAAACGCGCCATGGGCAACGCCGTGCTGCACCCGATGGGCTGGGACGCCTTCGGCATGCCGGCGGAGAACGCGGCGATCGACCGCAAGGTGCACCCCAAGGCGTGGACCTACGACAACATCGCGGCGATGAAGACGCAGCTCAAGTCGATGGGCTTGTCGCTCGACTGGGCGCGCGAGATCGCGACCTGCGACCCGGCCTACTACAGGCACCAGCAGAAGATGTTTCTCGACTTCCTCAAGGCGGGGCTGGTCGCGCGCGAATACCGCAAGGTGAACTGGGATCCGGTCGACCAGACCGTGCTGGCGAACGAGCAGGTGATCGACGGCCGCGGCTGGCGAAGCGGCGCCGAGGTCGAGCAGCGCGACCTGTTCCAATGGGTGTTCAAGATCAGCGATTATTCGGAAGAGCTCTTGGAAGCGCTCGACACGCTCGACCGCTGGCCGGACAAGGTCAAGCTGATGCAGAAGAACTGGATCGGCCGCTCGGAAGGGCTGCTGGTCCGCTTCGCGCTCGATGCGGCGACGACGCCGAACGGCGAGAGCGAACTGGAAATCTTCACGACCCGCCCCGACACTTTGTTCGGCGCCAAGTTCATGGCGCTGGCGCCGGATCATCCGCTCGCTACTGCAGCCGCAGCGAAGAATGAGAAGCTCGCAGCGTTCATCGAGCAGTGCCGTCACATGGGCACATCGCAGGCCGCAATCGACACCGCCGAGAAGATGGGCTTCGACACCGGCATCAAGTCGGTGCATCCGTTCGACCCGAACTGGAAGCTGCCAGTCTATGTCGCCAATTTCATCCTCATGGATTACGGCACCGGCGCCATCTTCGGCTGCCCGGCGCACGACCAGCGCGACCTCGATTTCGTCAACAAATACGGGCTCGGCAACACGCCGGTGGTGCTGCCGCCGGGGCAGGATCCAAAAACTTTCATCATCACCGACACCGCCTATGACGGCGACGGAACGATGATCAATTCGCGCTTCCTCGATGGCATGAGTATTGAGGCGGCGAAGGAAGAAGTGGCAAAGCGGCTGGAGCGCGAGACGCGCGGCAATCGACCGGCGGCGCAGCGGCAGGTGAATTATCGCCTGCGCGACTGGGGCATTTCGCGCCAGCGCTACTGGGGCTGCCCGATCCCGATGATCCACTGCGACAAGTGCGGCGTGGTGCCGGTGCCGGAACAGGACTTGCCGGTGACGCTGCCGGAGGACGTCACCTTCGACAGGCCGGGCAATCCGCTCGACCACCACCCGACCTGGAAGCACGTCAAGTGCCCGCAATGCGGCGGCGCCGCGCGGCGCGAGACCGACACCATGGACACCTTCGTCGATTCGTCCTGGTACTTCATCCGCTTCACCGATCCGTGGATCACGACGGCGCCGACCGATCCGAAGATGGCCAATGCGTGGATGCCGGTCGATCAATATATCGGCGGCATCGAGCACGCGATCCTGCATCTGCTCTATTCGCGCTTCTTCACGCGCGGCATGCGCAAGTTCGGCTACGTCGACATGGACGAGCCCTTTGCCGGCCTGTTCACGCAAGGCATGGTGGTGCACGAGACCTATCGCGCCAAGAACGGCGATTGGATCGAGCCGGCCAACGTCAAGATCGAAGGCATGGGCGACGCCCGCCACGCCACCCTCGCCGCCACCGGCGCGCCGCTGGAGATCGGCTCCATCGAAAAAATGTCGAAGTCGAGGAAGAACACCATCGACCCCGACGACATCATCGCCGCCTACGGCGCCGACACCGCGCGCTGGTTCATGCTCTCGGATTCGCCGCCCGAGCGCGACGTGATCTGGACCGAGGAAGGCGTGCAGGGCGCCTGGCGCTTCGTGCAGCGGCTGTGGCGGCTGGTCGGTGAAATCGCCGGCATCACCGGACCACAAAGTCGCCCAGCAACTTTTGGTCCGGAAGCGCAAAAAGTGCGCAAGGCCGCGCACCGCGCCCTCGCGCACGTGTCCGAGGACATCGACAAGCTGCGCTTTAATCGCTGTGTCGCGCATATCTACGAATGCGCCAACGCGCTCGGCGACGCCATCGGCTCCGCCGAAGCCGCGCCCTTCCCCGATTTCGCCTGGGCCCTGCGCGAAGCCGGCGACATCCTGGTGCGGCTGTTCCACCCGATGATGCCGCATCTCGCCGAGGAATGCTGGGCCGCGCTCGGCCACAAGACGCTGGTTTCGGCCGAGGCCTGGCCGCAGCTTGAGCCCGATTTGCTGGTCGAAAACACCGTCACCTTGCCGGTGCAGATCAACGGCAAGAAGCGCGCCGACGTGACCGTTTCCCGCGACGCCGGAAAAGAGACAATCGAGGCTGCCGTTCTGGCGCTCGATGCGGTAAAACGGGCGCTCGACGGCAAGAGCCCGAAAAAGGTCATTGTCGTCCCGCAGAGGATCGTCAATGTGGTCGTCTAGCCGCCTGGTCCGTTTGCTGATCATCGTCGGCGTTGCCGGGCTCAACGCCGGCTGCTTCACGCCGCTTTACGGCGACGCCAAAGTGGGGCCGACCGGCGGCCTCGACAACAGGCTGGCAAGCGTCGAAGTCGCGCCCATCGATCCGGCGAATGCACCGAACGGCAGCCGCCTTGCCCGCGTCGGCGTCGATGTGCGCAACGAGTTGATGTACGAATTGACCGGCGGCGGGCCCGCCGCGTTGCCGACGCACCGGCTCGACATCCGCCTCACCGCCACCAATCAGGAAGTGGTCGTCGACATCAACACCGCGCGGCCGGACGTCGAGAATTACGGCATCAACGCTACCTACACGCTCACCGATATCGCCACCGGCAAGAAGGTGGTGACGGCGACCACGTTCTCGCGCGTCTCTTACAATATCCCCGGCCAGGAGCAGCGCTTCGCCGGCCAGCGCGGCCTGCGCGACGCCGAGGATCGCGCCGCCAAGGTGATTGCGGAGAATATCCGCTCACGGCTGGCGTCGTATTTCGTTGCCGGGACGTAACCCCTAATCGGCCTCATGGTGAGGAGGCGCGCAGCGCCGTCTCGAACCATGGGGCCGCCCCATCCTTCGCGACGCGCACTTTGTGCGCTCCTCAGGATGAGGCGGAAAAAGAAACCATGACCGCAATCAAATCTTCCGACGTCGACCGCTTTATCGCCAAGCCGGATCCGCGCCAGCCGATCGTACTGCTGTATGGCCCCGACGCCGGCCTGGTGCGCGAGCGGGCCGACGCGCTGGTGGATGCGTCCGTCGACGACGCCAACGATCCTTTCGCCTTTGTGCGCATCGATGGCGATGATCTGGGCGCCAATCCGTCGCGGCTGGTGGAAGAAGCGCACACCGTGCCGCTTTTCGGCGGCCGCCGTGCCGTACTGGTCAAAGCCGGCAATCGCAACATCGCGCCGGCGGTGGAGATGGTGGTGGCGCAGCCATCGAATGAATGCCGCGTCATCATCGAGGCTGGCGACTTGCGCAAGACCTCGCCGCTGCGCGCGCTGTGCGAGAAGGCGAAGAGCGCCGCGGCGCTGCCCTGTTACCTCGACAACGCGCAGGCGATCGGCAATCTCATCGACGAGGAAATGCGCGCGGCCAAGCTCACGCTCGCGCCCGACGCGCGCGCCGAGCTCACTTCGCTGCTCGGCGGCGACCGCCTCGCCTCGCGCAACGAACTGCGCAAGCTCACGCTCTATGCACAAGGCGGGGAACGCGTCGAGCTTGCCGACGTGCGCGCCGTGGTTTCCGACGCGTCCGAGCAGGCGCTCGATGGCGTGCTCGACGCCGCCTTCGCCGGCAAGACAAGCGACGTCGAAAGCGAGTTCGGCAAGGCGCGCTCCGGCGGCTCCGCCGCCTCGACCATCGTCTCCGCCGCGATCCGCCAGGTCGCCAATCTGCACAAGATGAAGCTTGCCATCGAAGCCGGCGACAGTGTCGAGTTCGCCATGAAGCGCGGCGCGCCGCCGGTGCATTTCAGCCGCGAGAAAATTGTCGGTGACGCGCTTCGAGCCTGGACGCCGCCGCGGTTGCTGCGCGCCATGGAGCAGCTCGCCGAAGCCTCGCTCGAAGCCCGCCGTCAGCCGGCGCTCGCCGACACCATCGCCCAGCGCACCTTGCTGTCGATCGCGGTCGGCGCCAGGCGCAGGGAGAATTAGGGCTCCCGCTCGTGATGCTTAAGCAATTCGCGTCGGATAGCGGCGCCTGCTCTAATTTATACAAAGATTCCAATAAGTTGGCGCCAGACAACGCATGGATCGTGACCGGTCAATTGCGGGCCTGGGCATTTAGAGCGCGTCAAAGCTTTTTTGTTAATAAATTGTGATGGGCACAGCAGCCGATTTAGCGAAAGCCAGCCGCAACGCGCCGCAAATGCCGGCCGCGCGAGCCGCACGCTATTCGCACGAGGCCCGCGTTGAATTCTGGCGCGTGTTCGCTGTGACGTTTTTCATCGGCGTTGTGTTCTGCGCGATCTTGTTCGTCGGCGCGGTGGCGATATTCGGGAATCCGCGAACGCAAATCAGCCGGGAAGCGGCCACGTCGAACGACAGCATTGCCCGGGTCCGCCGGCCGTTGCTCGACGGCACGCTTTGCCGCGACATGATGATCGACAACAAAACCTCGCGAACCATCGAGGACAAGGTGGAACCTTGCAGCCTGGTAATCGACAAGCCCAAAGCCAAATCCAAGCCGGAATTTGTCTGGGGCGGCAAATAATCGCCGGCTGACGCGCGCGGCCGGCCTCACAAATTCAGCTGATAGCTCACCGGCACGAAGCGATAGCCGCCCTGCGCCTTGTCCACCCAGCCGATGCCCGGAAACGGGAAATGGAAGCCGGCAAAGAACAGGCGCTCCGTGGCCAGCATGTCGAGGATGCGCTTGCGGCTTGCGACCGCCTTGTCCTTGTCGTCGTCCATGTCGAAATACCAATCCGGCCGCTGCACCGCCATGACGTATTGCGTGCAGGTATCGGCGGTGACCATAAAGCGCTTGCCCTCGCTTTCGATATGGAATGCCAGCAACCCGGGCGAATGCCCGGCAGCATCGACCGCGCGAATGCCCGGCACCACTTCATCGCCCGGCTTGACGAACGTCGAGCGCTCGGCGAGCGGCACGCAGATCTTCGCGAACAGTTCGCGATTGAACTTGCGCGCCTCGCGCACGTTCTCGCCGCGCTTCCAGAAATCGAACTCGGCGGCGCCGAACACATAGCGCGCCTTGGGAAACACGAGCTTGCCGCCCTCGACCAGGCCGCCGATGTGATCGGGATGGCCGTGGCTGAGCGCGACCACATCGATGTCTTCAGGCTTCACGCCGATATGGTCGAGCAGCGCGATCAGCTCGCCGTCCGGCAGCCGCGCGCGCAACTGCGGGTACTCCTTGCCGAGCGCGCCATTGCCGGCATCGATCAGCACCAGCTGCTTGCCGGTGTTGATCAGGATCGGCGTATAGGGATGTTCGAAACGGTTGGTGTCGATATTGTTGGTGCGGGCCAGCGCATGCACCTCGTCGGCCGAGGCATTGCCGCCGAAATTCGGATGCAGCGCATCGCGCACCGACTTGCCGTCCATGAGGGCGGCAATTTCGAATCCGCCCAATTTAAAGCCAAAAACCTTCGCCTGCATTTCGCTGAGCTTGGGACCTGACACGCTGCTTTCCCCAATAGTTGTCGCGTCAAAACGATTAGCATTTGACATATGATCTTAAGCTTTACGCTTGTGCAACTTGCGCAAATCTCCGCCATCGATGTGCGACCAATTTGGCCACAAGCCGGCTTCGGCAAGATTCCCGACATAACCGTTCCGCGCGCTGAGTTTGAAAGTTCCTCGTTCGGTCCACCTGCTTTGATTCCTTGCACTAGTGCGGATACGCTGGGCGCGGGGGTAGGCAAATTATGGCAATGCGTGCGTTGGCCGACCGCCTGCGTGCAATCGGACGCGGCGGCTTGCGACCCGGTTCGCCCGCTGCATTTTCGGCCGCGGTTCTGCTGGTCGCGCTCGCCACGCTTCTGCGCCTGGCCATCGATTTTTTCGTGCCTACCGCCGTTCCCTTTGCCACTTACTTTCCCGCCGTGCTGTTGGCGACGCTGGTCGGCGGCGTATCGGCCGGAATCGTGGCGATGCTGCTCGGCGCCGTCATCTCCTACTGGATATTCATGCCGCCGAACTTCTATCTGGCGCCACTCACCGCCGAGGCCGCGGTCGATTTTGCCCTCTACGCCTTCGCTTCGCTCACCATCATCTGGATCGCCGAACAATATCGGCGCGTGGTGCGCAAGTTGAACGAAGAAGAGCATTACCGGCAGGTGGTGGTCGACGAGCTTGGCCACCGCGTCAAGAACAAGCTCGCGACCGTCCATGCCATCCTGCGCCACGAGCTGCGCGGCCACGACGAGATTTGGGACAGCGTCACCGGCCGCCTGCGTGCGCTCTCGGTCGCCGACGATTTCCTTGTCAATTCTGAAGAAGGCGCCGTTGATCTCAGGCAGATCTTGACCATGGAATTGGGGCCTTATGGCTCGGCCAATGTGGCGATGCGCGGCGAGGAAATCCGGCTGTTCGCCAAGCTGCCCGCGGTGCTGGCGCTGGTGTTTCATGAGCTTGCCACCAACGCGGCAAAGTATGGCGCGCTATCCAAGCCCGACGGCCGTCTCGATATTTCCTGGGCGCAAAGCGACAACGATGTCGTGATGGAATGGGTGGAGAGGGGCGGGCCGCCGGTCACCGAGCCGTCGCGCCGCGGCTTCGGCAGCAATCTCATCGAGCGCAGCCTCGACGGCTTCGGCGGATCGGCGAAGATCGCTTTCGCTTCGTCCGGCGTGAAATGCCGCATCCGCTTTCCGCGCGCGCAGGCGCCTCCGGCCAGCGAGCCAGGTGCCCACATCGCGTAGAATGGAAGCCAAGCATGCCGCCGGACGGCGGCATGGAAATTACCGATCGAGCTTGCGGATAATGGCGTCGAGCTGATCGAGATCGCGATACTTGATGTGCATCGTGCCGCCCTCGCCGCGATGATCGACGGTAACCTAAAGGCTAGCGGGCTTAGTTCGCGTACGATCTGCGCAAAATTTCCGTTCGGCCTTCCCCATCATGGCGTCCAGTAGCAACCCTATTCGAGCAACGGGAATCTATATAAAATACAATTCTTGGGGGAAATCGCCATGCCGGTAGCCAGCAGCCTTACAATTCCGCGCCTAGATGACAAAACTGCTCTTGATTTATTTCGAGCACTGAAAAAGAAAGAGCAACCACAACATTTCACCGTCTCAGTCAGCGGACTGCCAAACTGGCCTGCACCCGGTTCGGTTGACACCCGCCTAAGCTAATCCAGCCTGCCTCTCGAACTCCATAGGGCTCATATATCCGATCGTCGAGTGCCGGCGTTTCGGATTGTAGAAGCGCTCGATGTAGTCGAACACGTCAGCCTTCGCCTCGTCCCGTGACCGGTACATCTTGCGTGCGGTTCGCTCGGTCTTGAGCGAGGAGAAGAAGCTTTCCATCGCTGCATTGTCCCAGACATTGCCTGAACGGCTCATCGAGCAGACGACGCCGTGATCTGCCATCAGCCGCTGGAACTGCTCGCTGCTGTATTGGCTGCCGCGGTCGGAGTGATGCAGCAGCGCGTCGGGCCTGCCCCGTCGCCAGATCGCCATCACCAGAGCGTCGGTGACGAGTTGCGCTGTCATCGCTGCGTTCATCGACCAGCCGACCACGCGCCGGGAGAACAGATCGATGACGGCAGCGACATAGAGCCAGCCCTCCGCCGTCCACACGTAGGTGAAGTCGGCAATCCATTTGCGATTGGCAGCGGGCGCTTCGAAGCTGCGATCGAGCACATTGGGAGCGACGGCGGCGGCCTGCCGCTTACCGAGGTCAGGCGGCAGGCGCCGGCGGCGCGGCGTGCTCTAAGAGCCTGTAATCGCATCAAACGCTCGATCCGGTGCAATCCGCATGACGCACCCTCCGCAATCAAGGTCGTGCCACACACGCCTGGCGCCATAGGTTCGATCGCTCGCCAGGAAGCTGCTGGCAACCTTCGCACCCAGCTCTTCATCGCTCCGGCTGCGCTGACTGCGCGGTCGCGTCAGCCAGGCATAAAAGCCGCCCCGCGAGACACCGAGCGCCCCGCACAACCAACCCGCCGGCCAGATTCCCCGGTGCTTCGCAATGAAGGAGAACTTCACGTCGATTCCTTCGCGAAGTAGGCCGCGGCTTTTTTTAGGATGTCTCGTTCGGCCTTCAGCTTGGTGACCTCGCGTTTGAGCCGCGCGATCTCGGCCTGCTCAGGCTTCATCTGACCTTGGCCAGCAAAGGCCTGTGTTGGATCGTCCGCAAATGCCTTCACCCAACTGCGCAGCTGCGACTGATGCACATCCAGGTCTTGCTCGGCCTGGGCATACGACACGCCACGATCCTTGATCAGCCGCACCGCTTCAAGCTTGAACTCGCGTGTAAACTTCCGCCTCTCCATGACCCACCTCCCGTTCCATTAAAACACCTAACTCGGTGTCTTCGGAACCGGGTGCAGGCCAAGATGCCGATTCCGGATGTTTCGTCAGCTCAAGCGCTTACTGGAATTCAGCTTAGATTGCCTTCCCCCAACGAGATCGTTAGGCGCGATCCAGTTTTCTCAATACGGCGTCGAGCTGATCGAGATCGCGATACTTGATGTGCATCGTGCCGCCCTCGCCGCGATGATCGACGGTAACCTCCAGCCCGAGTGCGTCGGACAGTTTTTTCTCCAGTGCCTTGGTGTCGGCATCCTTGACGCGCGCCGTTCCGGCAGCGCCGCGCGCTTGCGTGCGGCCTTCATTGCGCGCCTGCTCCTCGACCTGACGCACATTCAAGCCGCGCCTGATGATGTCCTGCGCCAGCTCGAGCGCATTCGGCTGGCCGATAAGCTGGCGCGCGTGGCCCGCGGAAAGTTCGCCTGAGCGCACCAGCGCCTGCACCGGCTCGGACAGTTTCAGCAGCCGCACCATGTTGGCGACGTGCGAGCGGCTCTTGCCGACGATCTGCGCGACTTCGTCCTGGCTATGTTGGAACTCTTCCATCAACGCCATGTAGCCGGTTGCTTCCTCCATCGCGTTGAGATCGGCGCGCTGCACGTTTTCGATGACGGCGAATTCCAGCGCCTGCGCGTCGGTTGCCTCGACAACGACGATGGGCACGTCGTGCTGACTAGCGCGCTGCGCCGCGCGCCAGCGCCGCTCGCCGGCAATGATTTCGAATGTGTCAGCGCCGCCGGCGGCTTTGCGCACGACGATCGGCTGAATGATGCCGCGCTCGCGGATCGAATCCGCGAGTTCATCGAGCTCGGTATCGGAAAACGCGCGGCGCGGGTTGCGCGGATTGGGCTTCAGGTTTTCGATCGGCGCGCGGCGCGGCTTGCGCGACGAATCCGCCGACGCGCTTTCCTCGCCGACATCGCCGATCAGCGATGCAAGGCCGCGTCCCAGTCGCGAATGATCCGCCATCGCCGCCGCTCCTGCACTTCTCGACACGCTCGCCTTCCCATGTTGTTCAGGACTGTCTCCGTCATCCTGAGGTGCCCGCGCGCAGCGCGGGCCTCGAAGGATCAATCGGCCGTCGCCCTTCGAGGCTCGCTTCGCTCGCACCTCAGGGTGACGGAGAGAGGTGACGCGGTGTAGTCGGATCAACTCGCCTTCAGCGCGCGCTCCTTCTGGATGATCTCGGTGGCGAGACGCAAATAGGCTTCGCTGCCGACGCATTTCAAATCGTAGACCAGCACCGGCTTGCCGTACGACGGCGCCTCCGAGATGCGCACGTTGCGCGGGATCACCGTGTCGTAAACCTTGGGCCCCATGAATTGGCGCACGTCGGCGACGACCTGGTTGGCGAGGTTGTTGCGCGAAGTCGTACATGGTGAGCACGATGCCGTGGATCGACAGCTCGGGATTAAGCGTCGTCTTCACCTGCTCGACTGTTTTCAAAAGCTGCGACAGGCCTTCGAGCGCGAAGAACTCGCACTGCAACGGAACGAGAATCGAGTCGGCCGCCGCCATGGCGTTGATGGTGATGAGGTTGAGCGACGGCGGACAATCGACCAGCACGTACGTGTAATTGGGTTCCTGCGTTCCGCTGTTGAGTTCGCGCAGCGCGTTGCGCAGACGGAAGGCGCGGTCGCGCTCCTGTCCGATCTCGAGTTCGAGGCCGGAGAGATCGAGCGTCGACGGCGCGATGGATAGCTTCGGCACTGAAGTGGCCAGCGCCGCCGCGCGCAGTGGCGCAGCGCCGGTGAGCACGTCGTAAGTCGAGGTGCGGCGTGCGCGTCGCTCGATGCCGAGTCCGGTCGAGGCGTTGCCCTGCGGGTCGAGATCGACGACGAGGACGTGCTCGCCGATCGCCGCCAGCGCGGTGCCGAGATTGATCGCCGTCGTGGTCTTGCCGACGCCGCCCTTCTGGTTGGCCACCGCGATCACCCGTGGCCGGGCGCCGGGCACCGGCTTGGCCGCCAGGCTGTCCTTGGCAAAGGGCACGACCCGCGGTTCGCCGGGCGGCGGGCCGTTTCGGCTTTCGGGGGCGTCAGTCATGTGAAATGGCCTTGCTCTGCTGTTGTTCGCGTTGTTCTTGGTGATTTCGGCTTATTCGTCGCCGATTCTACGCTGTTTTACGCTTGGCAAGGCCCCGGACGACGAGGATTTGGCCATCCGGGCTGGTGACGCTGGGGACTTTGGTCGCCTGGATAGTCCAATATTTAGCGGCTTCGGTCAATTCGGCATCTACATCTTGACCCTTGGGGAATAGGCCAATGGCCCCCTTGGCGATCAACGGAAACACCTGATCACAAAGCACTTTTAGCGGCGCCAGTGCCCGCGCCGTGACCACATCGATGGGTTCTGCACAGCTTTCCACGAAATCCTCCACCCGCACTTGGTGCACTACCGCTTTGACCCCAGTCACGCGCACTGCTTCACGCAGAAATGCAGCCTTTTTCCCATTGCTCTCAATAAGATGCACCAGGCCGCCGCGCTCGCTCAGGGCACAAGCAATCGGGATGCCTGGAAAGCCCCCACCTGATCCGAAGTCGGCCCAGACTTTCGCGCCGGGCGCCAGCGACAGCAGTTGCAGCAAATCGGCGATGTGCCGGCTCCAGATATGCGGAAGCGTCGAGGATGCAACGAGGTTCTGCTTCTGCTGCCAGAGCAACAGCACGTCTACGAACCTGTCCAGGCACTGTTCCGTTTCACGTGAAACGGGGGTGAGCTGCAGCGCGCGCGCTTTGTCGGCGCCGAGATCAAAGCCCTGCCCTTGTTTGTTCAAGCGGTTTTCGAAGGCCTAGGCCGGCGGCGGACATGCGCCACCAGCAACGTCAGCGCCGCCGGCGTCACGCCGTCGATGCGCGCGGCGTGACCGATGGTGCGCGGCCGCTGCGCGCCAAGTTTTTGTTTCACTTCGTTGGAAAGCCCGGGCAGCGTTGCGTAGTCGATCTCATCCGGCAGCTCGAAACTTTCATCACGACGATACGCCGCGACGTCCGCCGCCTGGCGCGAGAGATAGACATCGTACTTTGCGTCGATCTCGATCTGCTCGGCGATGTTTGGCGCAAATTCAGAAAAGCGCGGCCAGATTTTCTTCAGATCCGAAACCGAAATGTTCGGATGCGAAAGAAGTTCAAACGCGCTGCGGCGTTGTCCGTCCTTGTTCAACACAAGACCGTGACGCTCGGCCTCCTTCGGCGTGATCGAAACTGAATTGGCAAATTCGCGCGCGTCATCGAGCGCGGATTTTTTTTCGGTGAAAAATTTTGCGCGCGTCGCGCCGACGCAGCCGATCGAAATTCCTTTCGCCGTCAAACGCTGATCGGCGTTGTCGGCGCGCAGCGCCAGACGATACTCGGCGCGCGAGGTGAACATGCGATACGGCTCGGTGACACCGCGCGTCACGAGATCGTCGATCATCACGCCGATGTAAGCCTGCGCGCGATCGAAAATAATTTCGTCGCTGTCGCCGCTGTGCGATGCCGCGTTGAGACCGGCAAGAAGTCCTTGTGCCGCAGCCTCTTCGTAGCCTGTGGTGCCGTTGATCTGTCCGGCGAGAAACAATCCGCGCAGGCGTTTGGTTTCGAGTGTCGGTTTTAGCTCACGCGGATCGACGAAATCATATTCGATGGCGTAGCCAGGACGAATGAATTTCGCATTTTCCAAGCCGCGAATTGTCGCGACCAAAGCGTGCTGCACGTCTTCTGGAAGCGACGTCGAAATTCCGTTCGGATAGACCGTGTGATCGTCGAGACCTTCCGGCTCCAGAAAAATCTGGTGACCGTCACGCTCGCCGAACTTCACGATCTTGTCTTCGATCGACGGACAATAACGCGGGCCCCTGCTCGCAATCTGCCCGGAATACATCGGCGAGCGATGCACGTTGTCGCGGATGATCTTGTGCGTCGCTTTGCTGGTGCGCGTGATGCCGCATTGGATCTGCGGATTGTCGATGCGCGACGTGAGCATCGAAAACGGCTCGGGCGGCTCATCGCCCGACTGCATTTCGAGTGACGACCAATCGATGCTGCGGCGATCGAGCCGCGGCGGCGTGCCGGTTTTCAAGCGGCCGAGTGCGAAGCCGATTTTTTCCAGCGTTTGCGAAAGCCCCAAGGCCGGCGCCTCGCCGGCGCGGCCGGCGGGAATTTGCTTTTCGCCGATATGGATGAGGCCGCGCAGGAACGTCCCGGTGGTCAAAACCACGGCGCCACACGAGAGCTCGCGGCCGTCGGCAAATTTGACGCCGGCGACGCGCCGATTGGCGATGACCAGGTCGTCCACTTCCGCTTCGATTACCTGCAAATTCGGCGTTTCGCGGATCGCGTCCTGCATCGCCGCCGCGTAGAGCTTGCGATCGGCCTGGGCGCGGGGACCACGCACCGCCGGCCCCTTGCGGCGATTCAAGACCCGAAACTGGATGCCGCCGCGGTCGGCCACGCGGCCCATGAGGCCATCGAGGGCATCGATTTCCCGGACCAGATGACCCTTGCCGAGGCCACCAATCGCCGGATTGCAGGACATGGCGCCGATAGTGGCAAAGCGATGGGTGACCAGCGCGGTTTGCGCGCCCATGCGGGCGGCCGCGGCCGCGGCCTCACAGCCGGCATGGCCGCCGCCGATCACAACGACGTCGAATTGCGTTTGCATGGGCGCCTCGAATACGGGCCTTGTAGCGGAGGCCGGTTAAGCGGTCAAAAAGAACCAGTACGGCGGAAAATGTTTCACGTGAAACACCGGCGGGGGGCCAAAAACCCATGTTTCACGTGAAACAAGGCCCCTTTGCAGTATCAGTATACCGTTGTACCTGGATTGCTCGGCCTCCGAGCGCGCCTATTCGCCGTCGCGAGGGCGATTCCTCGGGGCATCCTCGGGCTGTTTTTCGACCGGTTATTTGCCGATGCAGAAATCGCGGAAAATCACGTCGAGAATGTCCTCGACATCGACCCGACCAGTCAGCCGGCCGAGCGCCCGAGCGGCCAGGCGCAGCTCCTCGGCGATCAGATCGTCTTTGCCAGCCAAATCAGTCGCCCAGAGCCCGATCGAGAGCCTTTTCGGCGTCCGTCAGCGCGTGGCGGTGGCGTTCGCGGCTGATCAAAGCCTGCTCGGCGCCGGCGAGGTGGCTTTCGGCATAGCGCGAAAGGGCAATCAGAAGGCCGTCAAAGCCCTCACCCGATACGGCTGAAATATTGAATTGTCGTTCATCTATATTGAATAGCGGTTCATTCTTTTCTGTTAACCTTTCGTTAACCATGTTTCTTAGAACATCAGTAGGATCGATACTTGGTTCATTCTTTTGCAGTAACGGCTTATTAGCCGCCTTTGTTGACAAATCGGTAGGCTGAATCCCTGGTTTAGTCTCCTGCGATAGATTGAGCAGTGATTCATTATTACCCGCCAGCAGGTCGATCTTGTTGCGCACCCGCCAGACGGAGCCCGGTGCCATGTCCGGCGCGCCGGCCACCGGCCCCGACGCGTCCTCCACCCACAACACAAGGTCGGCCGCCGCTGCCCGCTCGCGGGCGCGGCGCACGCCTTCCATCTCCACGGGATCGTCGGTTTCGCGGATGCCGGCGGTGTCGAGCAGCGTCACCGGCAGGCCGCCGAGATCGAGATGCACCTCGATCACGTCGCGCGTGGTGCCGGCATAAGGCGAGACGATCGCCGCTTCGCGCCGCGCGATGCGATTGAGCAGCGTCGACTTGCCGGCATTGGGCGGGCCGGCGATGGCCACCACCAGTCCGTCGCGCAGCCGTTCGCCGCGGCCGCCGTCGGCGAGCGCGGCAGCGATTTCGTCTCTGAGCTGGCGCGCGATGGCCAGCGCCGGCTCGAGCAGATTGTCCGGCACATCCGCTTCGTCGGAGAAATCGATCGCCGCTTCGACCAAAGCCAGCGCCTTGATCAACTGCTGCCGCCAGGCTTCGGCGCGGTTGCCGAGCAGACCTTGCAGCTGGCGGTAAGCCTGACGGCGCTGCGCCTCGGTCTCCGCCATCACCAGATCGGCGAGGCCTTCGACCGCGGTCAAATCAAGCTTGCCGTTCTCGAAGGCGCGGCGGGTGAACTCGCCGGCCTCCGCCGGGCGCAGGCCTTCGATGCGCGACAGCGCAGCGAGCGTTGCCGCGATCACCGCGCGGCCGCCATGCAGCTGCAGCTCGGCGACATCCTCGCCGGTCTCGCTCGCGGGCTGCGGAAACCACAGCGCCAGCGCCTCGTCGATGATGTCGCGTGATCGCGGATCGCGGACGCGGACAAACGCCGCCTGGCGCGGGGAGGGGAGTTTCCCCGTGAGCGCCTTCAGCGCCTCGCCCGCGCGCGGACCGGAGATGCGCACCACGGCAATCGCCGCCGGCGGCCGGCCGGAGGAGAGGGCGAAGATGGTGTCGCGTGCGGGCATTGCGGCGCAGGTGAACGCCGCCGGGAGGGCGGGTCAAGGGCACGCTCGCCGCTTAAACCGCCGCCATGCAGTCGACCTCGATATCGAACGGGCCAGGAAATGACGGCACATGCAGAAAAATCCGCGCCGGTGACATCACCGGGAAATATCGCGCATAGACGTCGTTGAAGGCCGCAAAATGCGCGGGATCGGGAGTGCAATAGACATTGCACTTGAGCACCTGCTCTAGCGACGACCCGGCGGCCTCCAGGCATTGCTTCATCTGTTCAAGCACGATGTCGGCTTGGCGCTCGAACGGCGCTGGCCTGATTTCGCCCGTCTCGGGGTCGAAGGGCGGCAGGCCCGACAGGAACACGAAGCCGCCGGCGATCGTGACCGGGGTAATCGATCCTTTAATAATGCGGCGGCGTTCGAGATAGGTCGAAAAAGGTTCAACGCGTAGTCGCTTCATCATCATGGTGCGGCTCCTTGACCTGAGAGAGACTAGCCCGCCAAATCGCTTCAATGGTTCGGCCGATGCCGAACTATGGCCGCTTGCCGCCGCGATTGGCCCACCGGTACAATGCGGCATGGCCGCCACCGCCAATCTGGTCGAAGTCGCTGCGCTCATCGGCGACACCGCGCGCGCCACGATGCTAGCCGCGCTCATGGGCGGCGAGGCGCTGACCAGCAGCGAGCTTGCCCATCTGGCGCGCGTCTCGCGGCCGACAGCGAGCGAACATCTCACCAAGCTGGCCAGAGCGCGGCTGCTCACGGTGACCAAGCGCCGCCGCAACCGTTATTACCGCATTGCCTCACCGCTGGTGGCGGCGATGCTGGAAGGGATCAAGGCGGTTGCAGCGATCGAGGTACCGCCACGCCATCAGCCGCGCTCGACACAGGACGACGCGCTGCGCCTTGCCCGCACCTGCTACGACCATGTTGCCGGCCGGCTCGGGGTGACGATCGCCGACGCGCTCATCGGAAAGCGTTACCTCGTGCTGAACGACGAGGGCGGCGTGCTGACCGCCGCCGGCAAGCGGTTCTTGACCGGCTTCGGCGCCAAACTTGATTCACCCGGGCGCCGTGTCTTCTGCCGGGCCTGCCTCGATTGGAGCGAGCGGCGTTACCACGTCGCCGGCCTGGTCGGCGCTGAGATCTGGCGCTGTTGTCAGGAGAAAGGCTGGCTACGCCGCCAGCACGGCAACCGCTCGATCACCATCACCCCCGCCGGTCGTCGAGGCTTGCGCGAGGCATTCGGCGTGAGCCTCGGCTAACCTGTGTCCCGCGACTTTCGAGTCACACCACCATGGCGTCCCGCCGCTCAAAACTCCGGCTCACTTTCACGGCTCTGGCGATCCTCCTCGTCTTCTACGGAGCCATCGCCTACATCGCGCTGCCGTATGCGTGGACGCACTACGAGCACCAGAAAGACCTCGCCGGCCTGCCGATGGTGACGCGCACGGCGCAGAACATTCCCGGCGATCCCATCAATGTCGGTCTGGTCGGCGCCAAAGAGGATGTGCTGTGCGCCATGCACGCGGCCGGCTGGTATCCGGCCGACCCGATCACGTTCCGCTCGAGCGTCGCCATCGTCGGCAGCGTCATCCTGCGCCGGCCTTATCGCGACGCGCCGGTGAGCAACCTGTTCTACGACGGCCGCCGCGAGGACCTCGCCTTCGAGAAGCCTGTCGGCAAAAGCGCGGACCGGCGTCACCACGTCCGTTTCTGGGAGGTGCTGAAGCGGGGCGAGGAGGGGCGGCCGGTGTGGCTCGGCTCAGTGACGTTCGACCGCGACGTCGGCTTCAGCCGCTATACCGGGCAGATCACCCACCACATCGCGCCCGACATCGACGCCGAACGCGACGGCCTCACCAATGATCTGAGAATGGCAAAGGTGGTCGAAGCCATCTACGAAGTCTCCGGCGTCGGGCCGACGCTGGTCGCCTGGAACGGCGGCGGCGACCGCTATTACACCGACGGCGAAATCAAGATTTCGCGGCTCGTTGCCGGCTGCAACACCACGACCGAGACCACCGTCGAGCTGGACAATCCGCCGCTGGTCGATTTCAAGAACCAGACGTGGAAGGCAATCATCGGCCCGCTCGAATCCAGCGTGCCAGCGAATGACCCGGAGGAACCCTGATGGAAAAATCGTTTAACGGCAAAACCGTGCTGATCACCGGCGCCAGCCGCGGGCAGGGCGCCGCCGAGGCCAGGCTTTTTGCGCAGCACGGCGCTTCGGTCATCGTCGCCGATGTGCTCGATGCCGAAGGCGCCGCGCTGGTGCAAGAGATTCATGGTGCCAAGGGCAAAGCCGAATACATCCATCTCGATGTCGCCAACGAGGCGGACTGGCAGAAGGCGATTGGCTTCGCCAAGGAAAAATTCGGCGGCCTGCATGTGCTGGTGAACAACGCCGGCGTGGCGCTGCGCGGCAAGAATATCGGCGCCACCACGCGCGCGGACTGGGACCGCGTGCTCTCGATCAATCTCACCGGGCCGTTTCTCGGCACGCGGGCCGCGGCGCCGCTGATGCGCGATAGCGGCGGCGGATCAATCGTCAATATCGGCTCGACCGCCGGCATCAATGGACATTTCGCCGCGGCCTACAGCGCGGCCAAATGGGGCCTGCGCGGCCTCACCAAATGCGCCGCCATGGAATATGCCGACTGGAACATCCGGGTGAACGCGGTGCATCCGGGCATCGTGAAGACGCCGATGGTGGAGGGCTCCGACGCCTTTGTCGAAGCCATGACCGAGGTCACCGCGCTCAACCGCCCGGCGACGGCGGAGGATGTCGCGCGCTGCGTCGTGTTCCTCGCCAGCGACGATGCCAAATACCTGACCGGCATCGATCTGCCGGTCGACGGCGGTTTCACCGCGCTCGGCGTCTATCGCGAAGTCTGGAAGCGGGCGATTATCGGCTAGCCGTCACGCACGGCCACGAAACCACTGGAGGTGCCCATGAAGGCTCCCGTGATCCGACGCTGGGCCGCCGCGCTCGCCGTCGGCGCCGTCATCCTGCTCGCGCCGGCGGTGAAAGCCGACAGCGATCTTGCCCGCGCCTATCGCGTTATCGCCAGCAAGAGCTTCGTCGATCTCACCCACAGCTTCGGCCCGCAGACGCCGGTGTGGTCGGGCTTCGGCCAGGCGAAGTTCTCGCCCGCGTCCGATCCGAAGACGCACGAGCCCTACACAATTCCCAAGGACGGCTTCCGCACGACCTATTACGAAATGGTCGGGCAGTACGGCACCCATGTCGATCCGCCGGCGCATTTCGACGAGAAGGGGATCACCATGGACGCGATCCCGCTCAAGCAGATGATCCTGCGCCTGATCGTGCTCGACGACACGCCTTATCTCGGCGAAGGATCCGAACCACGCCTTCTCGGTCGCCGACCTGAAGGCCTGGGAGAAGAAGCATGGCCGCGTGCCGCGCGGCTCATTCGTCGCGCTGCGCACCGACATGTACAAGGACTGGGACAGCAATCCCGAACGCTTCAAGCGCGCAGCCGTTCCCGGCCTGGGCGTTCGAGACCATCAAGTTCCTCTATGAACAGCGCGGCGTGACGGCGACCGGGCACGAGGCGATGGACACCGACACCACCGACAAGATGGATTCGGAGACCTACATCCTCCAGCACGGGCATTATCAGATCGAGGTCATGGCCAATCTCGACAAGGTGCCGGCGAAGAGGCGCGCTGATCGTGGTGACCTGGCCGAAGGTGAAGAACGGCCTCGGCTTCCCGGCGCGCGCCTTTGCGGTCCTGCCGTAGGAGCGTCGATGTCCGCGTCACAGAGCACCCACACCAACCGCCTCGCCGGCGCCACCTCGCCCTATCTGCTGCAGCATCAGCACAATCCGGTCGACTGGTGGCAATGGGGGCCGGAGGCGCTGGCAGAGGCGAAGCGCGCGAGCAAGCCGATCCTGCTCTCGGTCGGCTACGCCGCCTGCCACTGGTGCCACGTGATGGCGCACGAGAGTTTCGAGGACGAGGCGACGGCGGCGGTGATGAACGAGCTGTTCGTCAACATCAAGGTCGACCGCGAGGAGCGGCCCGACATCGACCAGATCTACATGAACGCGCTGCATCTGCTCGGCGAGCAGGGCGGCTGGCCGATGACGATGTTCCTGACGCCCGCCGGCGAGCCGGTGTGGGGCGGCACGTATTTTCCGAAAGAGAGCCGCTTTGGGCGGCCGGCCTTTACCGACGTGCTGCGCGAGGTGGCGCGGCTGTTCCGCGACGAGCCGGGAAAGATCGAGCAGAACCGCGCGGCGCTGCTGGCGCGGCTGGCCGAGAAGGCGCGGCCGGCGGGCAAGGTGACGATCGGCTTGCCGGAACTCGACGCCGCGGCGCAGCAGCTCGGCAACATGTTCGACACGGTGCAACGGCGGCTTGCGCGGCGCGCCGAAATTTCCGCAGCCGGCGATCCTGGAAATGCTGTGGCGCGCGGGAATGCGCACGCGGCGACGCGCGCGTTCTTCGAGACGGTCGAGTTTTCACTGGAGCGCATGTGCGAGGGCGGCATCTACGATCATCTCGGCGGCGGCTTCTCGCGCTATTCGGTCGACGAGCGCTGGCTGGTGCCGCATTTCGAGAAGATGCTCTACGACAACGCGCAGCTGCTCGAATTGCTGGCGCTCGGCTTTGCAGCGCAGCGGCAAGCGCGCTGTTCAAGCAGCGCGCGCGCGAGACCGTCGGCTGGCTGCACGCGCGAGATGACGACGAAGGAGGGCGCCTTCGCCGCCTCGCTCGATGCCGACTCGGAAGGCGAGGAGGGCAAGTTCTACGTCTGGTCGCAAGAACGAAATCGTCGAGCTGATCGGGCCCGAGGCCGGCGAATTTTTCGCCGCGTCACTACGACGTGAGCGACGAGGGCAATTTCGAGGGCCACAATATTCTCAATCGGCTGAAGACGCACCTACCGCGCAGCAGGGAGGGCAGCGAGGGGGAGGCCGACGAGGCGCGGCTTTCGAGCCTGCGCGCGATTTTGCTGGAGGCCCGCGCCGGGCGCGTACGGCCCGGGCTCGACGACAAGGTGCTGGCCGACTGGAACGGGCTGATGATCGCCGCGCTGGTCAATGCCGGCGTCGCGCTCGAGGAGCCGGCCTGGCTCGACATGGCCAGGCGCGCCTTCGCTTTCATCGCCGCGTCAGATGACCGACGGCGACCGCCTCGGCCATTCGTGGCGCGAGGGCCGGCTGCTGCTGCCGGGATTGGCGTCGGATTACGCCGCCATGATCCGCGCCGCGCTCGCGCTCTATGAAGCAACCGGCGAGCGCAGCTTTCTCGAGCGGGCGCTGGCCTGGCAGCGCGCTTTCGACGCGCATTACAGCCGATGCCGAGACCGGCGGCTATTACCTCACCGCCGACGATGCCGAAGGCCTGTTGCTGCGCCCGCATTCGACCGTCGACGACGCCACGCCCAATCCCAATGCGGTGGCGGCGCAGAACCTGGTGCGGCTCGCCGTGCTCGCCGGCGACGACGCATGGCGCGCGCCAAGCCGACCGGCTGATCGACGGCATCCTGTCGGCCGCCGAGCGCAATCTGTTCGGCCATGTGGCGCTGCTCAACGCGCTCGATCTGCGCCTGCGCGCCGCCGAGATCGTCGTCACCGGGCCCGAGGCCGAAGCTCTGGCGCAAGCGGCGCTGAAGCTTCCGTTCCTCGACCGCATCGTCTTGCGCGCGCGCAGCGCCGCCGACCTGCCGGCGTCGCACCCGGCGCAGGACAAGCTCAAGGCCGCGCCCGGAAGCGCGGCCTTCATCTGCGTCGGCTCAACCTGCTCGTTGCCGGTGACCAATGCTGACGACATCGCCGCGGCGGTCGCAGGCATGCGGGCTTGATTTCGCCACGGCGCCGGCCAAAATTACGCGTGGGGCGCGAACGGGACATTTGCCATGCGCGTCGTGTTTGGACTTTTGACTGCCGGATTGCTGGCCGCCGCGGCTTTGCCCGCCCAGGCGCAGGACTGGTGCGGCTTCATCGACAAGGAATACTCGCAAGTGCGCTGCGGCTTTTCCAGCCGCAACGAGTGCAAACAGGCGCTCGGCGAGAAGAAAGACTGCCTATTGCGTGCCCGACCCGAACTTCGCCGCCAACGGCCGCAGCGTACGGCTGGCCGCAGTCCGCTTCTAGGCGGCGCCCGCGATTTTTCCGTCAGCGCCGCCCTCGGATGCCGCGCCAGTCGAGCGCGGCGGCCTCCTCTTTGATCCAGCGCCGGAAGCTTTCCGCGGCGGGACTTGGCTTGCGGCCCTTCGCCCACACCAGGCTGAACGTGCGGCCGGCCGGCAGCGCCAATTTCACTGGAATGACCAGCCGGCCCGTGCGCAGGCCGTCATAGGCCAGGATGTCGTGCGAGAGCAGGACGCCCGCGCTTTCACCGGCGGCATCGAGCGCATGGTCGGCGCTGGTAAAGCGAAGACCGCGCTGGAGATCGACATTGTCGACGCCAGCGGCCTTGAACCAGTCGCTCCAATTCGGGCTCGCGCCGCGCGCCGACAGCAATTCGTCGTGGATCAGCGGCAAACGCGCGAGCGCCCGCGCATTCTTCACCGCTCCGTATTTTTGCAGCAGGCGCGGACTGCAAACCGGAACGTAGGTGACATCGACCAGCTTCTCGAACTCGAGCGCGGATTCGAGCGGCGGGTCAATCGGCATGTTGCGGACGGCGAGATCGATCCCGTCGGTGGCGAAGTTCGCATTGGCCGACGTCGACGAAATGCGCACATCGATATCCGGATACGCAGCGCCGAAACGATAGAGCCGCGGCGCGATCCATTTCGACGTCAGTCCCGGCGACGTGCTCACCACGAGCACGTGCGCGCCGTGTGACGTGTCGAGACTTTCGACCGCTTCGCGGATCTGCGCGAAGCCCGTCTGCAAGCCGGGATAGAGCTGCTTGCCCGCGGTGGTCAGCGCGATCGAGCGCACCCGGCGCTCGAACAGCTTCATGCCGAGGAAGTCTTCCAGGCCGCGGATCTGATGGCTGAGCGCGCCCGCCGTCACGCTGAGCTCGCGCGCGGCCAGCGTCAGGCTCAAATGGCGCGCCGCGGCCTCGAAGGCCCGCAGGGCGGAGAGCGGGGGCAGTGCGGAGCGCATGAGATTTACTCAACTATCGGCTGAGAGCTAATCCTTTGTCAATTGCACAAATCGGCATGATATTCCTCCCATGAATGAGGCCTGCTCAACCTTGACGGGCCTCCACACGGGAGACCGACCATGACCCATGCAGCCCGTCCGAGCGAATTTCAACGCAATATCACCCACTATCGCCGGCCGTCCGAGGCCGCGCCCCGGCCGGCTTTGCTCACCCGCCTATTCAATGCCGTGTTCGAGAACCGCCAGCGCCGGGCCGAGCGCGTCGTCGAAGCCTATCTCGCGCGCACCGGCCGCCGCTTCACCGACAGCATCGAGCGCGAGATCAACGAGCGCCTGTTCGACGGCGGCTGGAACGCGCGCCGGTAAGCGCTGCAAGCGCGACAGCAAAAAAGAAATCGCCCGCACGAGGCGGGCGATTTTTTTATTTCCGAAGCGCGTGAGCCTGCTCAGGTATTCATGCTCTCGAAGAACTCGGCGTTGTTCTTGGTGTTGCGCAGCTTGTCGAGCAGGAAGTCGATGGCGTCCATCGTGCCCATCGGGTTGAGGATGCGGCGCAGCACGTACATCTTCTTGAGGATCGCCGGATCGGTGAGCAGCTCTTCCTTGCGCGTGCCGGAGCGGGTGATGTCCATGGCCGGGAAGGTGCGCTTGTCGGCGACCTTGCGGTCGAGGATGAGCTCGGAATTGCCGGTGCCCTTGAACTCTTCGAAGATCACTTCGTCCATGCGCGAGCCGGTATCGATCAGCGCGGTGGCGATGATGGTGAGCGAACCGCCTTCCTCGATGTTGCGCGCGGCGCCGAAGAAGCGCTTCGGCCGCTGCAGCGCGTTGGCGTCGACGCCGCCGGTCAGCACCTTGCCGGACGACGGCACCACGGTGTTGTAGGCGCGGCCGAGGCGGGTGATCGAAGTCGAGCAGGATCACCACGTCGCGCTGATGCTCGACCAGGCGCTTGGCCTTCTCGATCACCATTTCGGCGACCTGCACGTGGCGCGAGGCCGGCTCGTCGAAGGTCGAGGACACGACCTCGCCCTTCACCGAGCGCTGCATGTCGGTGACTTCTTCCGGGCGCTCGTCGATCAGCAGCACGATCAGATAGCACTCGGGATGATTGGCGGTGATCGCGTGCGCGATGTTCTGCAGCAGCACGGTCTTGCCGGTGCGCGGCGGCGAAACGATCAGCGCGCGCTGGCCCTTGCCGATGGGCGCGACGATGTCGATGACGCGCGGCGACAGATCCTTCCTGGTCGGATCTTCGTGTTCCATCTTCAGCCGCTCGTCGGGATAGAGCGGCGTCAGGTTGTCGAAGTTGACCTTGTGCTTGGCCTTTTCCGGATCCTCGAAATTGATGGTGTTGACCTTGAGCAGCGCGAAGTAGCGCTCGCCGTCCTTGGGCGAGCGGATGTGGCCTTCGACGGTGTCGCCGGTGCGCAGGCCGAAGCGGCGGATCTGCGAAGGCGAGACATAGATGTCGTCGGGGCCGGAGAGATAGTTCGATTCCGGAGAGCGGAGAAAGCCGAAGCCGTCGGAGAGAACCTCGACGACGCCTTCGCCGATGATGTCGACTTCCTGCGCGGCGAGCTGCTTGAGGATCGCGAACATCAGCTCCTGCTTGCGCAGGGTGCTGGCGTTTTCGACCTGATGCTCTTCCGCGAAGGCGACAAGTTCGGGGGGAGTTTTGGACTTGAGGTCCTGTAGTTTCATTTCCCGCATGGGGGCGTTATTTCCTGAGAGCACGGGGGAGTCCTGCATAATGAGAAGACTCGGGGGAGAGGTAGCCGGTTAACTTGAGAGAGGTCGCAGGTCTGGGGTAACGAGGACGATTTTGGAAAGGAGCCCTGAACCCGATGCTGCGACCGGCCCAAACTTACGGAGCCGGAACGCCACCTGCATCTGCCTGCGTTCGGTAGGGTATCAACAAGATAAGTTGGGTTTTGTTTCCACGCAAGAGGCGCGGCCCCTCATCGACGAATATGGTTGCTTTAGAATGGCTTGACCACCGCCAAAATAACGATGGCGATCAGCAGCACCGTCGGTATCTCATTGATAATACGAAAGAATTTAGGCGTGTGCTGGTTGCGGTCGAAGGCGAATTCGTTGGCCCAGTGGCCGAACAGCCCGTGCAGGATGGTCATCGCCAGCACCAGGGCAAATTTGATGTGAAACCAGGTGGCGCCGAGAAACTGGCCCTGCAGCACCAGCATGATGCCGGCGAGCCAGGTGACAACCATCGCCGGGACCATGATGAATTTGAGCAGCCGCCGCTCCATCACCTTGAAGGTCTCGGATTGCTCGGAGCCGGGTTTGGCGTCTGCGTGATAGACGAACAGCCGCGGCAGATAGAGCATGCCGGCCATCCAGGAGATGACGGCGATGATGTGCAGGGCCTTGAGCCAGAGATACATGCGGCGCAGTTCACAGCAGTGCCATCGCCCGTACAGGCGGGCGATCTTAGTAACCCCTGTCTTGCCGAAAATCGCAAGCATTGTGGCGCGCCGGATACCCCGCCTGCGCGGAGCATGACGGCGTCGCCGGTGCCGCCTAGCGCCTTACCCCCGCACGCGCTTGAGCATGCGTTCGACATGCGCAATCGGCGTTGCCGGCAGAATGCCGTGGCCGAGGTTAAAGATCAGCGGTCCGCCGGACAGCGTCGTCAGCACGTCATCGACTTCGCGGTCAAGCGCCGCGCCGCCGGCGAGCAGCGCCAGCGGATCGACATTGCCCTGCACCGCGACACGCGGCTGCAGCACATCGCGGGCGATGGCGCGGGCAAACGTCCAATCGATGCCGATACAATTCACCGCGGTCATTTCCACGTAAGGCAGCGCCATCGCTTGCGCGCCGCGCGGAAAGCCGATGATTTTCGCGTTGGGAATCTTTTCGCGCACGCCAGCGATGATCTTCTGTGTTGGCTCGATGCACCAGCGCTGGAATTGCTCCGGGCCAAGGACGCCAGCCCAGGTATCGAAGATCTGCACGACATCGGCACCGGCTTTGAGCTGACCGACGAGATAGTCAATCGATGTCCGTACCAAGCGATCGATCAGCAATAAAAAACTTTCCGCATCACGATAGGCAAAGAGCCGCGCCGGTGCCTGGTCAGGTGTCGCTTCACCAGCGACCATGTAAGTCGCGACCGTCCATGGAGCGCCGCAAAATCCGATCAGCGTGATATTATCCTTTAATTCCGATTTCACCCGCCGCACGGTTTCATAAATCGACGATAATATTTTTTCGTCGGCTTCGTCACTCATCTCGGTCACAGCCTTGCCGTCAGCAAGCGGTTCCAGCTTCGGACCTTCACCCGCCGCAAATTCAACCTTGCGGCCGAGCGCCAAAGGCACCACCAGAATATCGGAAAATAAAATTGCCGCATCGAAGCCGAAACGTCTGACCGGCTGCAGCGTCACTTCCGCCGCCAGCGCCGGATTAAAACAGAGATCGAGAAAGCCACCTGCCTTCTCCCGCACGGCACGATATTCCGGCAAATACCGCCCAGCCTGGCGCATCATCCAGACCGGCGGCACCGGTTGATGATAACCATCCAGCACGTTGAGCAGCGGCTTTGTCCCCATGCGCTCGCCTTGCAGGCTCTCTTCCCAAGAATCTTACTAAGAATCTTCTGTAGTAGTTGTTAGGCGGTTGATTAGACTCATGCATTGCAGTCCACGGGCTGTCCACTGTGAGGTGGTTCGCTATCAAGTTATGACTGCTTTCGGCTGCCAATTACTCCACAGCAAAAGCTCATATTTTATGGGCTATATTGAAAGCTGTCCCCAGCAATCCCCAATTCACTGATCCCCATATTGCAGTACTCACACGAAGCTGCCGTCGGCTTCTGTCGGAGGCAGTGATGTGGATGAAAATGCAGGCACCTTGTGCCCGCCGCTTGCACCTGGACGGCAAGCGTGGCCTCCTCCCCTGGTTTCCACAATCGGGCAACTAATTATACCGATGTCAGACACAGGCTATTTTCACCTGCACCTTGTCTCCGATGCGACCGGTGAAACGCTCACCACGGTCGCGCGCGCGGCCGCGGCGCAATATGCCAGTGTGCAGCCGGTCGAGCATCTCTATCCGATGGTGCGCTCGAAGAAGCAGCTTGAGCGCGCGCTGGCCGAAATCACCGAGCAGCCCGGCATTGTGCTCTACACCTTGCTCGAGGAGGACCTGATCGAGCTCTTGGAAAGCACGTGCCGTGAGCTCGGACTTCCCTGCATGTCGGTCCTCGGGCCAGTGCTGCGTCTGTTCCAGTCCTACCTCGGCAGCGAGTTCGATCCACCGCGCCGGCGCTCAACACGTGCTCAATGCCGAATATTTCCATCGCATCGAGGCGCTCAACTACACGATGTTCCACGACGACGGCCAGCACACCGAAGGACTGGAGGAGGCGGACGTGGTGCTGGTCGGCGTCTCACGCACGTCGAAGACGCCGACTTCCATCTATCTCGCCAATCGCGGCATCAAGACCGGCAATGTGCCGCTGGTGCCCGGCGTGCCGCTGTCGCCGGACGTCGAGAAGCTGTCGCGGCCGCTGGTGGTCGGACTCTATGCCAGCCCGGAGCGCATCGTGCAGATTCGCGAGAACCGCTTGCTTGGCCTCAAGGCCCATAACGCTGACGATCAATATATCGACAGAACGGCGGTCGCCGAGGAGGTCGCCTATTCGCGTAGGCTTTGCGCCAAGCACAGCTGGCCCTCGATCGACGTGACACGGCGTTCCATTGAGGAGACCGCCTCGGCGGTGATGCGGCTCTTGACCGAGCGGCGCCGGCAGCCGGCGAAATAACGTGCCGCTTTGGCTCGACAGCCGGCCGCTGGTGCTCGCGTCCAAAAGCGAAGCCCGCGCGAAAATTCTCGGCGGCGCCGGATTGCGGCTCGAGATCAGACCGGCACAGATCGACGAGCGCGCAGTGGAAGCGCAAGCCGCGGCGAGCGATGCCAAGGTGGCGGCACGCCTGCTCGCCCGGGCCAAGGCGCAAAACGTGGCCGGCGCGTTACCGGCCCGTCTGGTGCTCGGCGCCGACCAGACGCTGGCGCTGGGCGCAACGCGCTTCAGCAAGCCGGCGGACCGGGCGGCGGCACGCGAGCAGCTACGGGCGCTGCGCGGCAAGACCCATGCACTGCATTCGGCGCTGGCGCTTGTCCGCGACGGGGCGGTGCTGTTCGAGCATGCCGATACCGCGCAGCTCACCATGCGCGACTTTTCCGACCGCTTTCTTGATGATTATCTCGATATGGCCGGCGTGGCGGCGCTGATGAGCGTCGGCGGCTACCAGATCGAAGGCGCCGGCATTCATCTGTTCGAACGCATCGAAGGCGACTATTTCACCATTCTCGGCCTGCCGCTGCTGCCGCTGCTCGACTTTCTGCGGCAGGCCGGCTTTGTTGCGCAATGAGTTGACCCAGATGTTCATTCTCGGCCTTACCGGTTCGCTCGGCATGGGAAAATCGGCCACGGCGAAAATGTTTGCCGAAGAAGGCGTTCCCGTGCACGACGCCGACGCCGCAGTGCATCGGCTCTATGACGGCGCGGCGGTGCCGGCGGTCGAGGCGGCGTTTCCCGGCACCACCGCCGGAGGCAAGGTCGATCGCGGCAAGCTCGGTCAGCGCGTGCTTGGCGATAAAACGGCGCTGCGACGGCTCGAGCAGATCGTGCACCCGCTGGTGCGAGAGGACGAGAAGCGCTTTCTGGCTGCGGCCAGGCGCGACGGCGCCAAAGTCGCCGTGCTCGATATTCCGCTGCTTTTCGAGACCGGCGGCGAGAAGCGCTGCGACGCCGTGGTTGTCGTGTCGGCGCCGGCGGAAATCCAGCGCGCCCGCGCCTTCGAGCGGGAGGGCATGAATGTGGAGAAGTTCGACGCCATTCTCGCCAAGCAAATGCCGGATGCGGAAAAGCGCGCCCGCGCCGATTTCACGGTGGATACCTCGCGTGGTTTCGACGCCGCCCGGGCCCAGGTGCGTGAAATTCTCAAGGCGGTTGCTACAATGCCGAAGCGAATCCCTTAAGGTCGCCCATGCGCGAAATTGTCCTCGACACCGAGACCACCGGCCTCGATCCCGCCCAGGGCCACCGCCTGGTCGAGCTCGGCTGTATCGAATTGCTCAACCGCATCCCGACCGGCGCCACCTTCCACGCCTACGTCAATCCGGAACGGGACATGCCGGCCGAGGCCTTCGCCGTGCACGGGCTGTCGGCCGAATTCCTCAAGGACAAGCCGCGCTTCGTTGAAGTCGCCGACGACTTCCTAGCTTTCATCGGCGATGCGCCGCTGGTCATCCACAACGCCGGCTTCGACCACGCTTTTCTTTGCGCCGAGCTCAAACGCATCGAGCGCATGCTGATCGCGCGCGAGCGGCTCGTCGACACGCTGCTCCTGGCACGGCGCAAGCACCCCGCGGGCCCCAATCGCCTCGACGATCTCTGCGCGCGTTACGGCATCGACAATTCGCGGCGCACCAAGCACGGCGCGCTGCTCGATGCCGAAATCCTGGCCGAGGTCTATGTCGAGCTGATCGGCGCCCGCCAGGCGCAGCTCGGCCTTGCCGAAAAGGTCGGGGGGCAGATGGGGCGCCATGGTGGAGCAGCGATGCGCGAACGCCCGGAGCCGCTTGCCGGCCGTGTGACCGATGCCGATCGCGCCGCGCACCGCGACTTCATCGCCACGCTCGGCGAAGCAGCGCTGTGGCTCAGCTATCGTAGCGGCGAGGCTTGATCGTCAAGGCTGCGGCGCCGGCGTGCCGGCGGCCTGCATCTCTGCCATCTTCTTCCGATACAGCCCGACGAAATCCACCGGGTCGAGCAGCAGCGGCGGGAAGCCGCCGTTGCGCACGGTGGTTGCGATGATCTCGCGCGCAAAGGGAAACAACAGCCGCGGGCATTCGATCAGCACGATCGGGTTCATCGCTTCCGGCGGCACGTTCTGGATGCGGAACACGCCGGCGTAAACCAGCTCGAAGCTGAACATGACATTGGCGCCGCTCTCCGCCTTGCCGTCGAGCTTGAGCTCGACCTCGATATCGTTGCCCTGCACCGGCTTGGCGTTGACATTGATCTGGATGGCGATCTGCGGTTGCTGCCCCGGGGCCATCGACTGTGGCGCGTTCGGATTCTCGAACGACAGGTCCTTGATGTATTGCGTCACCACGTTGAGATGCGGCGGTGCGCTGCCCTGTGGCGGGGCCTTGGTCTCGCCGCCATTGGTCGTTGTCATATTCGTTCCCCACGGGGCCGCGTTCAGCGGCGGCGGTTGGCTAACATAGCGTCCCCGATGGAACAAGGACGCGCGGAATTCAGTCTTTGCGGTTGCCGTCGCGCCGGTCGGCGAGCTTGGGTTCCTCGACCTGGTGCCATTGTTCCGGCGGCAGGTCGATCACGCCGTCACTTGCCGCAGGCGCCGGTCCGCCGCGCAGCAGTGTTCCCAGCAGCAACACAAGACCGATGAGGTCGGTAATAAACCCCGGAACCAGCAGAAGAATCCCGGCAAGCAGCGTGAGGGAGCCGGTGCCGTCGGCGCGCAGCGCGGTGACGCGGCCCTCGTCGAGGGCGGCGCGCACGCGCGAGATGTGGGCACCACCGGCGTGGCGCAGTACCATGAGGCCGGCGAACGAGCTTGCCGCCTGCAGCGCCAGCGCCGCGAGCAGGCCGAGCGCCACGACCACGATGATGAACGCGGCCAACTCCGCAATTGGCAGCGCCAGCAGCGCAAACAGCAGCCATTTAGCCACATTCATCGCTGTTCTCTTACGGTCCGGCAGTGTTGGCGGCAGCGCCTCAATCGTCTAAAGTTTGCCGGGAAACCCGATTGCGTGGCGAATCGGCGTTAACGCCTATGGAACAGCGCTGCCACTACCATAGATAATACGGGTGGCGCTGGGCGCCATGCCGCGCGGGTCTTACGCCGGGCGGCCGACGCGGCTGCGGAAAGTATGCGAGACGTGTTCGATATTTACACCATCATCTTCCTGGCGCTCGCAGTGTTCATTTTCCTGCGCCTGCGCAGCGTCCTCGGTCAGCGCACCGGGCGGGAGCGCCCGCCTTACGATCCTTATGCCGCGCGCGAGCCGGTGCGGCCGGCGCCGGAAAAGGTGGTGGCACTGCCCAATCGCACGCCGGACACCGCGCAGAAGCCGGCCGAGCCCGCCGAACCGGCAACGCCGGTCGAGCGCTGGGCCGGGATCGCAGCTGCGGGCACACCCGTCGCGAGCGGCCTCGACGCCGTCGCCGCCGCCGATTCCAGTTTCGATGCCAAGCACTTCCTCACCGGCGCGCGCGCGGCCTACGAAATGATCGTCAACGCCTATGCCGAGGGAGACCGCCGCACGCTGAAGAACCTGTTGTCGCGCGAGGTCGACGACGGCTTCGAGACGGCGATCAACGAACGCGAGAAGCGCGGCGAGACCGTGGAGAGCCGCTTCGTCGCCATCGAGAAAGCCGAGATCACCGCGGCCGAACAGCGCCAACGCACCGCGCAGCTCACGGTGCGCTTCGTCTCGCAGCTTGTCTCGGTCACGCGCGACAAGAGCGGCAATGTCATCGACGGCAATCCCGACAAGGTGACCGACATCACCGACGTCTGGACCTTCGCCCGCGATGCCACCTCGCGCGATCCGAACTGGAAGCTGGTCGCCACCGAAGCCGGGCAATGATCGCATGCAGGTCTCGCGACGCCGCTCCGCCACCCGCATTGCTCTCGGCTACGCAATAGCGCTCGCGCTGATGGCGATGACGGGCAAACCGGCGGCGGCAACCGAGATCAGGCTTCGCAACGCCACCGTCGAGCCGCTGGACTTCAGGGCGCTCAATGGCTGGACCGAGGACAATCACGCCGTCGCTTTCGCCACGTTCCTGAAAAGCTGCGGGGCCATCCTCAACGGCACCAAGGCCATGCGCCGGGCGCGGCCGGTCTATGGCGGCCTCTACGATGTGTGCGAGCGCGCGACCACCGTCGGCCTGCTCGACAACGATCAGGCGCGCGCTTTCTTCGAGAATAATTTCGCGCCGGTGCGGGTGGTGCCGATCGGGCAGACCGAGGGCTTTTTCACCGGCTATTACGAGACGCAGGTCGACGGCTCGCGTTACCCGAGCGACCAATACACGGTGCCGCTCTACCGCCCGCCGAAGCGGCTCGTCGGCCGCAGCACGATTTTCGGCAATCTCAATCGCACCCAGATCGAGGACGGCGCGCTTGCCGGCAAGGGGCTGGAAATCTGCTGGGTGAAAGATCCGATCGATGCCTTCTTCGCGCAGATCCAGGGCTCGACCCGCGTCAAGCTCGAGAACGGCGGATTGCTGCGCCTCAATTACATCGCCAGCAACGGCCAGCGCTATACGCCGGTTGGCCGCTGGCTTATCGACCAGGGCATCATCGCGAAAGAAGACATGTCGATGGACCGCATCCGTGAATGGATGGAGGCCCATCCCGCGGAGGCGAAGGAGCTGCGGCGCAAGAATCGCTCCTTCGTGTTTTTCACGGAAACCGAGCTCGGCGTGAATGACGAGTGCATCGGCTCGCAGGGCGTGCCGCTCACCGGCGAGCGCTCGCTGGCGGTGGACAAGAATATTCACGTCTACGGCACGCCGATCTGGATCGAAGCCGAACTGCCGATCAAGTCGGAAAAGCCGGACACGGAATTCCGCCACCTGATGTTTGCCCAGGACACCGGCTCGGCCATTGTCGGGGCGGCGCGCGCGGATATCTATTTCGGCTCCGGCGAGGAGATCGGCCATGTCGCCGGGCGCGTCAAGCAATACGGCCGCTTCGTCATGCTGGTGCCGCGCGGGGTTTCGGTCGCCGGCGGCAAGAATGTTCCGCTGCCGAAGCCTAAGCCGGTCGAGATCAGTCCGGATCCGGTGCCGACGTCGGCGTTGAAACACGCCGGTCCGTAAGCCATGCCGCGTGACGGCGACAGGCGGCGCGTGCTCACCGAGGATGAGCGCGTGCTGTGGACGACGGTCACCAAATCGATCGCGCCGTTGCAGGAAACGCTGCGCGCCACCGACAACGCCGGCGCCGCGCCGCCAAAAGCTGCGCGTTCAAATTCGCCCGCCGTGATCGCGCCGCCGCCGGCAAGGCCGGAAGCGCCGCCGCGCGCGCCACCTTCGCCGCTCGGCCGCCGCAAGCGCTCACGCGTTGCCCGCGGCCGCGAGGCGATCGACGGCCGCCTCGACCTGCATGGCCTCACGCAAAGCGAGGCACATGCGGCGCTGCTGCGCTTCCTGCGCGCGGCGAGCGCGCGCCAGGCGCGGCTGGTGCTGATCATCACCGGCAAAGGCGGCGATGGCGGCCGCGGCGTTCTGCGCCGGCAACTGCCGCACTGGCTGGCGCTGCCGGAGTTCCGCGCGCTGGTGGTCGGCTTCGAGCAGGCGCATATTGCCCATGGCGGCGAGGGCGCCTGGTATGTTTCGGTACGGCGCGCACGGGTCTGACAAACGATGGCCCGGCGAAGGAGGGAGGACCGTGATGCGCGTGGTGGTCGCTTTCATTGCGATGATTGTCCTAACCGTACTACCCGGCACGGTGGTGGCGGCGACGAACCAGCACCGCTCGGCTGAGGAATGTCGGCGGCTTGTCGACCAGAAAATGCCGCATGGTACGACGACAGAACGACAAGCCGCCCGCGCGCGTTGCCGAGCGGGTAAGCCGTTCTGACGTGGAGTATTGACGATGCCGAACAGACAAAAATCCGGCAAACCGGCCGCGGACGCCAAAGCTGAACAGGCGAACAAGAAACGCCTCGAGCGCAAACTTGAGGAAGGGTTGGAAGAGACCTTCCCGGCCTCCGATCCACCTGCCGTTACCGACCCGGTGCTTGGCGAGAAAGCATAGCGGCTGCAGCTCTTGCTTCACCTCTCCCAACGGGAGAGGTCGGCGCACGAAGTGCGCCGGGTGAGGGATTACGGCCTATCGGGACTCACTCACTCACCCCCTCACCCCAACCCTCTCCCCGCAGGGGAGAGGGAGCGCGCTGTGCACGCGGCGAGACGTGGGTTCTCACGCCGCCTTGATGAAGGTGCCGCTGCGCAGCTCGTTGACCGCCTGCTGCAGCTCGGCCTCGGTGTTCATCACGATCGGCCCGTACCAGGCGACCGGTTCCTCGATCGGCTTGCCGGAGACGAGCAGGAAGCGGATGCCTTTGTCTCCTGCCTGCACCGTGACCTCATCGCCGGAGTCGAACAGGATCAGCGAACGGTTTCCCGCCGGCTCGCGGAACACGATCTCCTCGCCGTTGACCTGCTTCTCGGTGAGCACGCCGAGCGGCTTCGAGGCGTAGGCGAAACGCCCGTCGCCTTCGAAGATATAAGCGAAGGCGTGGCGCTCGACCTCGACCTTGAAGGTCTTGCGTTTGCCCGGCGGCACGAAGATGTCGAGATAGCGCGGATCGGCGGCGACGCCTTCGACCGGGCCCTTCTTGCCCCAGAAGTCGCCGCAGACGACGCGCACGCGGGTGCCGTCATCGTCGACGATCTCCGGGATCTCGGCGGCCTTGACGTCCTGATAGCGCGGCGCGGTCATCTTCAGCGACTTCGGCAGATTGGCCCAGAGCTGGAAGCCGTGCATGCGGCCTTGCGCGTCGCCTTGCGGCATTTCCTGATGCATGATGCCGCGTGCCCGCGGTCATCCATTGCACGTCGCCGGAGCCGAGCAGGCCGCGGTTGCCGAGGCAGTCGCCGTGCTCGACGGTGCCGTTGAGCACATAGGTGATGGTCTCGATGCCGCGATGCGGATGCCAGGGAAATCCGGCGCGATAGTCTTCCGGGTTGTCGTTGCGGAAATCGTCGAGCAGCAGGAACGGATCGAACTCGGTGGTGGTGCCGAAGCCGAAGGCGCGGTTGAGCTTGACGCCGGCGCCTTCGAGCGTCGGCTTGGATTGAACGATTTGCTTCACGGGTCGGATGGACATTTCATTTCCTCTTTTTTACGCGGCGCGCTGCGCACGTTGCGGCGCGAACCTGCCGGCGAAATCGGCAAACTGGTCGACGAAGGCCTGCAGGAACTTGCGCACGGTCTCGTCGGTCACGTTGTTTTGGCCGTCGATGAGGTCGGGCTTGAACTGAATATAGGTGTCGCCGCCCATGACATGTATGGCAACGCCGCTATTGAGCACCGCGCGCAGATGCGCCTGGGCAAGCGCGGTGGAAATGGCGCCGCCGGAGGTGCCGGTGATTGCCGCCGGCTTGCCGGCCCAGGAGTTCTTGCCCCAGGGGCGCGCGCCCCAGTCGATGGCATTCTTCAATACGGCCGGAATTGAGCGGCTGTGCTCGGGGGTGACAAAGAGAACCGCATCGGAGCTTTCGACTTCTGATTTGAAGCGCGCGACGGTGGCAGGGACGGGGTTCTCGTTATCCTGATTATAGATCGGCATATCGTCGATCTGGATGATTTTGCTGTCGAATTTGTCGCCGCCGAGCTTGGCCAATGCCTGCGCCAGCTTGCGGTTGATGGATTCGCGGCGGTTTGAGCCGACGATGATGCCGAGCTTGAGTTTCGCCATGGGTGCCTCTATCTAGTGGTTACGAATTGATACCAAGGCTAGATAGATGACCAAGAAAAAGCCGCAAGAAGGCACATCGCCGATACCCGGTAACCTGCATGTGCCCGAGGATTGCCGGGCGGTCAGCGAGGTTCTGTCGCGGGTCGGCGACAAGTGGACGGTGCTGGTCGTCTCCACCCTGGGCGACGGGCCCAAGCGCTTCAACGAATTGCGCCGCGCGCTCGGCTCGATCTCGCAGCGGATGCTGACCTTGACGCTGCGCGCGCTGGAGCGCGACGGGCTGGTCACGCGCACCGTGTTTCCGACCATCCCGCCGCGCGTCGATTACGAGCTGACCAGGCTCGGCCGTTCATTGCTCGAGCCGGTGAGCGAGCTCGGCACCTGGGCGCGGCAGAACCGGGCGACGATTCAGGACGCGCGCCGCCGCTTCGACGCGAACGCGCCCGACGCGGTCAAGATATCTTGAGCGGAATGCCTTTGAGGAAGTCGCTCTTGCCGATCTCAGCGCCGGCGTGACGGACGATGGCGTAAGCCGACGTGACGTGGAAATAGAAATTCGGCAGCACGAAGAGGTTGAGGTAGTCGTCGCCCTTCATCTGCCCTTTCTTCGGCCCGAGCGGAAACGTGATTTCGCGCTCGGCCGAGGCGTCGATGGCCTTGGCATCGAGCGAGTTCAGATAAGCAACAACTTTGGCGATGCGGTCCTTTAGCTGCGCGATCGACGTTTCGGTGTCCTCGAATTTCGGCGGCTCGACGCCGGCGAGCCGCGCGCTGCCGCGGACGGCCTGATCGCAGGCGACCTGCACCTGGCGCGCCAGCGCAAACATGTCCGGCGCCAGGCGCATGGCGAGCAGTACCGACGGCTCGATTTTCTTGGCCCCGGCATAAGCCTCGGCCTTGTCGAGCACGCCGGATAGCGCGTTGAGAATCGTCGTGAAGACGGGAATGGAGGCTTTGAACATGGATTGCGGCATGGAATCGATACCCCTGGATGGAAGCAAGTTCTGGGCGCGGGAGACAGGCATGTCTGCCGCGGCTCAATCAAGGTGGATACGGCGGGAGCCTAGCGCAATATGTCGCCGATGCCGCCGGCCTGATCGGCAGGGGCGACATTGAAAGCGGCTTCCCAGACCGCAATCTTGCCGCCGCGCATGAGCCAGATCTCGACGCCAAAGCCTTTCATCTTCAAGCCCGTCGCGGCGTCTTCCCATTCGCCGTCCCAGATATTGCTCAGGGTATCGCCGTCGAGCGAGCGGAATTGCTTGCGCAGCCGGTAGTTCTTCTGCTTGGTGCTGCGGGCGGTGAAGAAATCGCGCAAGGCCGCGCGGCCGCGCAATTCCGGGACGGTGCCAAAGCGCACCACGCAGTCTTCGGTGAACCCGGCAACCAGCGCCTCGATATTCCACGGCATGAACAAGGATTCGACGTGCTTGACCAAAACGCGCGCCTCGTCGGCGTTGCGCGGGTTAGAGCCGTCTTGTTGACGCAGAGCCCGCACCGGCATGGTTTCCTCCCCGAAGCGTTATTCGATGGGCTGGTTGCGAGGCATTATCGGCCATCTCGCGCGGCATTCCAACCGTGCGCGGTCAGAGAATAAAGCGCGACAAATCCGCGTTCTTGGCCAGATCGCCGATATGCTTCTCGACGTAAGCGGCGTCGATCTTCACCGTCTCGCCGGAACGGTCGGTGGCGGCGAAGGAAATCTCGTCGAGCACGCGCTCCATGACGGTCTGTAGCCGCCGCGCGCCGATATTCTCGATGGCGGAATTCACGCTCACGGCAATATCGGCGATGGCGTCGATTGCGTCCTCGCCGAAATCGAGCGTCACGCCTTCGGTCTTGAGCAACGCCACATATTGCTTGATCAGCGAGGCTTCAGGTTCTGTCAAAATGCGGCGGAAATCGTCGCGGGTGAGCGCCTTCAATTCGACGCGGATCGGCAGCCGCCCTTGCAATTCCGGCAGCAGGTCGGACGGCTTGGAGATGTGGAAGGCGCCGGACGCAATGAACAGAATGTGGTCCGTCTTCACCGGCCCATGCTTGGTGTTGACCGTGGTGCCCTCGATCAGCGGCAGCAGGTCGCGCTGCACGCCCTCGCGCGAAACATCGGCGCCCATGCGCCCCTCGCGGCCGGCGATCTTGTCGATTTCATCGAGGAAGACGATGCCGTTCTGCTCGGTGGCCTTGATCGATTCCTGGATGAGCTGCTCGTTGTCGAGCAGCTTGTCGGATTCCTCGTTGATCAGGATATCGTGCGAATCGTGCACGGTGACGCGTCGCGTCTTGGTGCGGCCGCCGCCGAGCTTGCTGAAAATATCGCCGATGGAGATGGCGCCCATCTGCGCGCCGGGCATGCCGGGGATTTCGAACATCGGCATGCCGGAGCTCGCCGGCTTGCACCTCGATCTCGATTTCCTTGTCGTTAAGCTCGCCGCCGCGCAGCTTCTTGCGGAAGCTTTCGCGCGTCGCCGGCGAGGCGCCGGGGCCGACCAATGCATCGACCACGCGCTCTTCGGCGGCGAGTTCGGCGCGCGCCTGCACGTCCTTGCGCTTGCGTTCGCGGGTGATCGCGATGGAAATCTCGACCAGATCGCGCACGATCTGCTCGACGTCGCGGCCGACATAGCCGACCTCGGTGAACTTGGTCGCTTCCACCTTGAGAAACGGCGCGCCGGCGAGCTTGGCGAGGCGGCGGGAAATTTCCGTCTTGCCGACGCCGGTCGGCCCGATCATCAGGATATTTTTCGGCAGCACTTCCTCGCGCAGTCTGTCGTCGAGCTGCAGCCGCCGCCAGCGGTTGCGCAGCGCGATGGCGACCGCGCGCTTGGCGTCGCCCTGGCCGACGATGAAGCGGTCGAGTTCGGAAACGATTTCGCGGGGGGAGAAGTCGGTCATGCGCTGCGTACCATTAGAAGGGCGCGACCGTCCTGTGTGTCCACAAGACGGTCGACGCGGAATCCGGCCTTTTCGTAGGCGCGCACGGCGCGGGCATTCTTCGGGTCGGGATCGGTGAGCACGCGCGGCGTGCCTTCGGCGAGCAGGCGCTCGATAAAGCAGCTGATAAATGCGGAGCCGTGGCCGCGGTCGAGCATGTCGGTCTCGCCGATGAACTGATCGATGCCGCGGGTACCGTCCGGTTGCTCGCCGAGCGCCTCGACCGGCCAGGCGCCGGGATCGTAGCTCTGCAAATAGGCAAAGGGACGGTCATCATTCGACACGATAAATTGGCGCATCGCCGGGTGGCCGAGATCGCCGCTGATCAGCGCGAACTGCTCGTCGGCGTTGCCCCACCATTGCGACACGTGCGGTGCCTCCAGCCAGCGGCGGATCAGTGGAAGGTCGCCAGCCGACAGCGCGCGGAACTGATACGGGGCGAGCATTACGCTTTCAGCGACTCGATGGTGATGTTGCGGTTGGTGTAGACGCAGATATCGGCGGCGATGTCGAGCGATTTGCGCACGATGGCCTCGGCATCGAGCGCCCCGTCGAGCAGCGCCCGGGCGGAGGCGAGCGCGTAATTGCCGCCGGAGCCGATGCCGGCGACGCCCGCCTCCGGCTCCAGCACGTCGCCGGTGCCGGTCAGGACCAGCGACACCTTCGGATCGGCGACGATCATCATCGCTTCGAGCCGGCGCAGATAACGGTCGGTGCGCCAGTCCTTGGCAAGCTCGACCGCGGCGCGCAGCAACTGTCCGGGATATTGCTCGAGTTTCGACTTCAAGCCGTTCGAACAGCGTGAACGCATCGGCGGTGGCGCCGGCGAAGCCGCCGATCACGTCACCCTTGCCGAGGCGGCGCACTTTCTTGGCATTGGCCTTGACGATGGTCTGGCCGATCGAGACCTGGCCGTCGCCGCCGATCACCACCGTGCCGCCCTTGCGGACGGTGAGGATCGTAGTGCCGTGCCAAACGTCGGGGGAGGAGTTCTGCATGAGAGCGTGATGTAAGGAACCGTTTTATACTATTCAATTGGTGTGCGGGTAGTCTGGACCCCAACCGAGTCTTCATGTCATCATATGACTACAAACATCAGGGCCTTTCAAAATTGGCCTTTTTTGGGAGGGATGCCATGAGTAAAACCACGATTAGCCGCCGTTCACTGCTGCAGGGCGCCAGCGCCATCCCGCTCGGCGCCGTTTTTGCGCCCGCCATTATCGGCCAGGCGAAAGCCGCTACCGTGAAGATGCGGCTGTCTTCGTCGCAACAGGACGATCCGAAATACGCCAACGGCCGCGTCTATTACGACAACCTCGTCAAGCACATCAAAGCCGACGGCTTATCTGAACAGGTCGAGGTCGCCTTCTTTCCGGCGAACCAGCTGGGCCAGGAAATCGACGTCATCAATTCGGTCAAGCTCGGCGTGATCGACATGATGGTGTCGGGCTCGTCGATTTCGGCCAACCTGGTGCCTTTGGTGGGCGCATTCGACGTCGGCTACATGTTCGACAGTTTTCCGCAGCAGACCAAGGCGTTCAACGCCGGCGCCGCCAAGCCGGTCGAAGATGCCCTGCTCAAGAAAGCCAATATCCGTATCATCGCCTGGGCCTACAATTTCGGCGCGCGCAGCGTGCTTTGCCGCAAGGTGGTGAAAGAGCCGGCCGACCTTTCCGGCGTGAAGATCCGCACGCTGCCCAATCCTATCATCACCGAATGCCTGCGGCTCATGGGCGCGGCGGCGGTGCCGCTGGCGTTCGGCGAGGTCTACACCGCGCTGCAGGCTGGTGTGCTCGATGGCGTCGAGCACGATCCGCCGACCATCGTCGCCAGCAAATTCTATGAAACGGCAAAATTCTACGCGCTGACCGAACACAATTTCTCGCCGCTGGCGATCTATTTCAGCGACGCTACCTTTAAGAAAATGGACGAGAAAGCACGCAACGGTTTCCTCGCCGCTGCGGAAAAGGCGGCCGCCGATACGCGCGCGCACGGTCTCGCCGTCGAGAAAGAAGCCCTTGAATTGCTCAAGTCCAAAGGCGTGAGCATCAACGCATGCGACAAAGCGGCCTTCAAGGCGCGCGTCGCGCCGCAGACGGAGAGCTTCATCAAGCAAAACCCAGATGCCAAGGCGGTCGTCGACAAGATCAAGTCGACTTCGGTCTAAGACCTAACCCGTGGCGACTGCAATAACAGCGCCGGAGGCCCGCCTCCGGTCATCGCTTCGTTTGCTGCTAAACCTGACCGATGCGGTGGCGGCCGCGCTGCTGGCGGCGGATCTTGCCGTCGTCATCGGCTCGGTGACGCTGCGCTCGCTGTTCAACGCGCCGGTCGAATGGTCGGACGACGTCGCCCGCGGATTGATGGTCGGCTCGAGCTTCTTTGGCGCGGCGAGCGCATTGGCGCGCGGCGAGAACATCGGCATCGCATTTTTTGCCGACCGCGTGCCTGCGCATGCGCGGCGCATCGTCGATGCGGTCTCGGCGCTGCTGGTTCTCATAATCGCTGCCTATGTCACCTACTTCTCGATCAACCTTGGCTACATCACCACAGGCCAGACGACCGGCTCCGGCCTGCCGCTCGAATTGACTTTTTATCCGATGGGGGCCGGGGCCGCCTGCATGACCGTGTTCGCGATCGATCATTTCCTGCGCCGCGGGCCGCGCGACATGGGGCTGGCGATTGCAATCGTCGGGGGCGTTGCCGCGGTTTGGCTTGCCTGGAACGCCGTCGCGCCGGGCACGGTGCCGGGACCGGGCCCGCTGATGCTGATCGGCTTCACCATCAGCATGTTCGGCGGCATGGCGATCGGCTTTGCGCTCGCGCTCGCGGCGCTCATCTACATCTGGGCGGAAGGCGCGCTGCCCGGCGTCATCTTCGCGCAGCAGATGGCGCGCGGCATCGACAATTTTGTGCTGCTGGCGATCCCGTTTTTTATCCTCGTCGGCTACTTGATGGAAGCCAACGGCATGTCGGTGCGGCTGATCGCGCTCTTGGAGCGGCTGGTCGGCCGGGCGCGCGGCGGCCTCAATGTCGTGATGGTGCTATCGATGGTGATCTTCTCCGGAATCTCCGGCTCGAAGATGGCGGATGTCGCCGCGGTCGGTTCGGTGCTGGTGCCGGCGGCGCGACGCTCGAAACAGAATCCCGGCAACGCCGTGGCATTGCTCGCGGCCTCGGCGGTGATGGCGGAAGCGATCCCGCCTTGTCTCAATCTCATTATCCTTGGTTTCGTCGCCAATATTTCGATCGGCGGATTGTTCATGGCCGGCGTGGTGCCGGCGGCGCTAATGGCGCTGTCGCTGATCGCGACTGCGATCCTGTTCGGCACCCGCAGCGAAATCCGCGACAGCACGACGGCGCATATACCGTTGCGGCAATTGTGGACCGGCGCGGCAGCGACCGTCGGGTTGATCGTGCTGATCTTCGGCGGCTTCAAGTCGGGCTTCGCCACCGCCACGGAAATTTCCGCCTTCGCCGCGCTCTATGCGCTGGTCGTCGGCAGCATCGTATTCCGCGAGCTTGGCTGGCAGGCAGCCGTGCGAAGTTTCATCCATTCGGCTGTGCGCTCCGGCCTGATCATGTTCATCGTCGCCAGCGCGCAATCGCTCGCTTTCGTGTTGACGCTGCAGCAGGTGCCGCACGCGATCGGTGAGACGCTGGTGCATCTGTCGCAGACGAGCGGCAGCTGGCTGTTCATGATCCTGTCGATCGCGATCCTGATCGTGATGGGTTCGGTGCTCGAAGGCGCCGCGGCGCTGATCATCTTCGGGCCGATGCTGGTCCCGGTCGCGGCGCAGTTGGGCATCGCGCCCCTGCACTTCGGCGTGGTGCTGGTGGTGGCGATGGGGATCGGACTGTTCGCCCCGCCTCTGGGCCTTGGGCTCTACGGCGCCTGCCTGGTCGGCAACGTCCCGATTGAAAGCACGGTAAAGCCCATTCTCGCCTATCTCGGCCTGTTGACCTCGGTTTTGCTGTTCATCGCCTTCGTGCCGGGTCTGACGCTCTGGCTGCCGCACGCGCTCGGCTATTGAGACCGCCGCCGGCGCCGCAAAGCGTACACGTTTGGCCTCAGAACGCGCTCGCCTTTGCGCCCTCGACATAATGTTTGAGATATTGCCCGATGAAATCGTGGCCGACGAAACGCTGATAGGCGTCCGCCAGCCGGCGCGTCACCGGGCCCCAGACCTGATCCGGCGGCCCGACGGTGACGCCGTTCATCTTGACGATCGGGCAGATGCACAGCGAAGTCGAAGTGAGAAAGGCTTCGTCGGCGGTATATGCGTCATAGAGGTCGAGGTCGGCTTCGCGCACCGTCAATCCGTCGGCGCGGGCGAGATCGATGACCGTCTGCCGGCTCACCCCGGGCAGCACGAACTGCTCGCGCGGGGTGAGGATTTCATCGCTGCGCACGATGAAGATGTTGGAGCCGAGTCCCTCGGCCAGATTGCCGTTCATGTCAAGCAGCACCGCCCAGGCTTCCGGATCGACACTCTGCACCTCCTGGTCGGCAACGATGAGATTGAGGTAGTTGTGCGTCTTGGCCCGCGGCGTGATCGATTCCGGCGGCACGCGGCGCTGTGAGGGCACCATGACGCGGATGCCTTCCTTGAACAGTTTAGCCCGCTGCACGAGCGGCAGCGGCGCACATTCGAGCACCACGTTTGGTCCGTGATAGTCGAGATTGTCGCCGGGCGTGTCCTTGACGCCGCGGCTGATGCGCTGGCCGACCCAGTAATCGTCGTCGGGGCCGAGCAGATGTCGGTTGCGCTCGAACAGCTCCTCGGTGAGCGCGCACATTTTCTGCGGCGCAATGCCCGGGTCGATGCGCAGATATTTTAGCGATCGGTAGAGCCGCTCGACGTGCTCTTTCACCTTGAACAGGCGGTGCCCGAAGGTGCGCGTCATGTCGAAGCAACCGTCGCCGTAGACCCAGCTGCGGTCGCGGAACGGGATGCGCACCTCCCGCTCCGGCATGAATTCGCCGTTGAACCACGCCACTCGTTCGTTCGCGCGCTCTGCCATTTGGCCCTCCGGAAACCGTTATGAATTAAGCCTAGATGACGCCCGCCTGCCAAGGCCAGCGGCGGATTGGCTTCCCCGACAAACCCCTGATAAAAGGCCCGCGTCTTGAAGGATGACGCCATGCGCAAAGCCGCCGTGAAGCGCAAGACCAAGGAAACCGACGTCGAGGTCGAGGTCGATCTCGACGGGCAGGGGCGTTCGTCGGTTGCCACCGGCATCGGCTTTCTCGATCACATGCTTGATCTTCTGGCGCGGCACTCGCGCATCGACATCACGGTGAAGGCCAAGGGCGACCTGCATATCGACCATCACCACACCACCGAGGACGTCGGCATCGCGCTCGGCCAGGCGGTGAAGCAGGCGCTCGGCGACATGAAGGGCATCACGCGTTATGCGAGCGTCGACGTGCCGATGGACGAGGCGCTGACCCGCGTCGCCATCGACATTTCCGGGCGGCCGTTTCTGGTGTTCAAGGCGGAGTTCGTGCGCGACAAGGTGGGCGAGTTCGACACCGAGCTGGTGCAGGAATGGTTTCAGGCCTTCGCCATGAATTCCGGCATCACGCTGCACGCGCAGACCTTGTACGGGACAAACGATCACCACATTGCCGAGTCCTGCTTCAAGGGCTTGGCGCGGGCGCTGCGGACGGCGGTGGCGATCGATCCGCGCGCCAAGGACGAGGTGCCGTCCACCAAGGGCTCGCTCGGCGGGTGAGTCGAAGTCTCTGAGACTGTCATCGGCGGGCTTGTCCCGGCGATCCCGATAAGCGGCGCAGTGGCCAACTAGACGGGATGGCCGGGACAAGCCCGGCCATGACAAAGTTGAGAGAGTTGAGAGTACGCAGATGTCCACCTTCACCGTTCATGCACCGCCGCTGCGGCCGGGCGAAAGCACCGCCGATCCGGAACGCTTCGTCTTTGTGCGCGACGGATTTTATGTCTGGGCCTTTCTGCTGGCGCCGCTGTGGCTGCTGGCGCACCGGCTCTGGATCGCGCTCGCCGGCTATGTTGCGCTCAATATCTTGACCGGCCTCGTGCTCGAGGTGCTCGGCGCGCCGCAGGGCGCGTACTTCGCCGTCGGATTGCTGATCGCGCTGCTCGTCGGCCTTGAAGGCGGCACGCTGCGGCGCTGGACGCTTGGCCGCCGCGGCTGGAAGCTTGTCGGCTTTGCCGTCGGCGACGATGTCGAAACTGCCGAGCGGCGCTTCTTCGCCGCCTGGTCGCAGAATTCGGCCGCGCGCATCCCGGACACACCGCCGCCGGAAAAATTCGCTGCGCCGGTTTGGCGCGCGCCGCCGGCGCCGTCCGATGTCATCGGCCTCTTTCCGCAGCCGGAGCGCAAATCGTGAGCGTCGCCATCGTCGATTACGGCTCCGGCAATCTGCACTCGGCGGCCAAAGCCTTCGAGCGCGCCGCGCGCGAGTGCGGCCACGACCAGCCGATCCTCGTCACCAACGCGCCGGATAAAGTCGCACGCGCCGATCGCGTCGTATTGCCTGGCGTCGGCGCCTTCGCCGATTGCCGGCGCGGGCTCGACGACATCGACGGCATGGTGGAAGCGTTGAACGAAAGCGTGCTGCAGCGGCGGCGGCCGTTCTTCGGCATTTGCGTCGGCATGCAATTGATGGCGGAGCGCGGGCGTGAATATCAAGTGACGCCCGGGCTCGGCTGGATCGCCGGCGAGGTCGACCGCATCGCGCCGTCGGACGCGAGTTTGAAAATTCCGCACATGGGCTGGAACACGCTCAACATGCTGCAGCCGCACCCGCTGCTCGCCGACATTCCGCTCGGGCCCGACGGCTTGCACGCCTATTTCGTGCACTCCTATGAGCTCAAGCCCGCGCACAAAACCGATCTGGTGGCGCAGGCCGATTATGGCGGCCCGGTCACCGCGATCGTCGGCCGCGACAACATGGTCGGCACGCAATTCCACCCGGAAAAAAGCCAGCATCTGGGGCTGAAGCTGATCGCCAATTTCTTGCAGTGGTCGCCGTGATCTTGTTCCCCGCCATCGACCTCAAGGAAGGCCTCGCCGTCCGTCTCGAGCAGGGCGACATGGCGCGCGCCACCATCTTTCACCGCGATCCGGCGGCGCAGGCGCGCGCCTTCGAGGTGCAGGGCTTTGAATATCTGCACATCGTCGATCTCGACGGCGCCTTCGCCGGCAGACCGGTCAACGCTGCGGCGGTCGAACGGATTCTCGAAACCGTCGGCCTGCCGATCCAGCTCGGCGGCGGCGTGCGCGACATGGCGACGGTCGAAGCCTGGCTCGGCAAGGGCGTCGACCGGGTGATCATCGGCACCGCGGCGGTGCGCAATCCGGAGCTGGTAAAGCAGGCGGCAAAGGCCTTTCCCGGCCGTGTCGCCGTCGGCCTCGACGCCCGCGACGGCAAGGTGGCGGTCGACGGCTGGGCGGAAACGTCCGAACTCTCGGCGCTCGATATCGCCCGCCGCTTCGAGGATGCCGGTGTCGCCGCCATCGTCTACACCGACATCGCGCGTGACGGGCTGCTCAAGGGCCTCAATCTCGACGCCACCATCGCGCTTGCAGATGCGATTTCCATTCCGGTGATTGCTTCCGGCGGGCTTGCCTCGATCGACGACATCAGGGCGCTGCTCGCAGCCGCGCGCGAAAAAGCTCGAAGGCGCCATCGCCGGCCGCGCGCTCTACGACGGGCGGCTGGACGCGCAGGAAGCTTTGCGCCTCATCCGCGACGCGAAGGCGGCGTGAATGTTCAAGGTCCGCGTCATCCCCTGCCTCGACGTCAAAGACGGCCGCGTGGTCAAGGGCGTCAATTTCGTCAACCTGCGCGACGCCGGCGATCCGGTGGAAGCCGCCATTGCCTACGACGCCGCCGGCGCCGACGAGCTTTGCTTTCTCGACATCACCGCGAGCCACGAGAAGCGCGGCATTATTCTCGACGTGGTGCGGCGCACGGCGGAAGCCTGCTTCATGCCGCTGACCGTCGGCGGCGGCGTGCGCTCAATCGACGACATCCGCGCGCTGCTTGCCTCCGGCGCCGACAAGGTCTCGATCAACACCGCGGCGGTCGAGCGGCGCGCCTTCGTCAAGGAGGCGGCGGAGAAATTCGGCGACCAATGCATCGTCGTCGCCATCGACGCCAAGATCGTGTCGAACGCCGGCGAAAAACCGCGCTGGGAGATTTTCACCGTCGGCGGCCGCAAGCCGACCGGCATCGATGCGGTCGCCTACGCCCGGGAGGTGGTCGCGCTCGGCGCCGGCGAAATCCTGCTCACCTCCATGGATCGCGACGGCACCAGACGCGGCTTCGATATTGCGCTCACTCGCGCGGTGGCCGACGCGGTGTCCGTGCCGGTAATCGCCTCCGGCGGTGTCGGCACGCTCGACCACATGGTCGAGGGCATCCGCGACGGTCATGCGACTGCGGTCTTGGCGGCCTCGATCTTCCATTTCGGCGAGCACAGCGTGCGTGAGGCCAAGGCCTATATGGCCAAAGCGGGCCTGCCGATGCGGCTCGATCCGTGAGTCTCCGTCATTCCGGGGCGCGGCCGAAGGCCGCGAGCCCGGAATCCATATCCCCAGTGCTGCGGAGTATGGATTCCGGGCCCGCCGCCATAGCGCGTCGAAGACGCGCGTAACTGCGCTTATGGCGGCGTCCCGGAATGACGGGGAGTGGAAGAGATGCTATGCAGCCGCCCATGACCAAGTTCACGCTGGCCGATCTGGAAAAGCGCGTCCACGAACGCGCCAAGGCGGGCGCCGCCGAATCCTACACGCGCGCGTTGCTGGACAAGGGCGTCGCCCACTGCGCCAAAAAACTGGGCGAAGAAGCCATCGAAACAGCGATGGCTGCCGTGCAGGAGGACAAGAGCCGGCTGATCGCGGAAGCCGCCGATCTCGTCTATCATCTGCTTGTCGTGCTGGAGGCGCGCGGCGTCACGCTCGCCGAAGTCGAGACCGAACTGGAAAAGCGCACCGCGCAATCCGGGCATCAGGAGAAGGCGTCGCGCGGCGCCTGAGGAATGCGCATGGAGCAGCGCACCGAAGAAGTCCTCTCGCCCTACCGCATCTTCCCGCGCGAGGAGTGGGCGGCGTTGCGCGAGGACGCGCCAATGACGCTGACCTCGGACGAGGTGACGCGGCTGCGCTCGCTGCACGACCGGCTCGACATCAAGGAGGTCGAGGAGATCTATCTGCCGCTGTCGCGGCTGCTGTCGCTGTACGTGGCGGCGACGCAGCGGCTGTTCCGCGCGCAGCAGCGCTTCCTCGGCACCGAGGATGCCAAGATGCCCTACATCATCGGCGTCGCCGGCTCGGTGGCGGTGGGGAAATCGACCAGCGCGCGTGTGCTGGAGGCGCTGCTGGCGCGCTGGCCGAACGTGCCCAAGGTCGATCTCATCACCACCGACGGCTTTCTCTATCCCAACGCCATCCTCGAGCGCGAAGGCCTGATGGAGAAGAAGGGCTTTCCGGAAAGCTACGACCTGCCGGCGCTGCTGCGCTTTCTCACCGATGTGAAAGCCGGCCGCCGGCCGGCGCGCGCGCCGGTCTATTCGCATCTGACCTACGACGTGATGCCGAACCAATGGGTCGAAGTGGACCGGCCCGAAATCCTCATCGTCGAAGGCCTCAACGTATTGCAGACCGGGCGGCTGCCCAAGGACGGCAAGGCGATCCCCTTCGTTTCCGACTTTTTCGATTTCTCGGTCTATCTCGACGCTGACGATGACGTGCTCAAGTCCTGGTACGTCGACCGCTTTCTCACTCTGCGCAGCACCGCCTTCCGCGATCCGAAATCATACTTCCATCGCTATTCGAATCTGTCCGACGCGGAAGCGGTGGAGACCGCGAGCTCGATCTGGGAGCGCATCAATCTGGTCAATCTGCACGAGAATATCTTGCCGACGCGCCAGCGCGCCGACCTGATTTTGAAAAAGGTGGAAAGCCACGAGGTCGAAGAAGTCTCGCTGCGGCGGCTTTAAGCCGCGTGGCGTCCGACCTCGAAGTGCTCGATATAGCGCGCCTTGACCGCCGACATCGGTAGGACGATCAGCACATCGGTGGTGCCGAATTCGTGGTCGACGACCGCGCCGTCGCCGACATAGGCGCCAATGCGCAAATAGCCCTTGAGCAGCGGCGGCAGCGCCCGCAGTGCCGCTTTAGGGTCGATCGCTTCCTTCGACATTCGGTTCATCTCGACGTAGCGCTCGGGCAGCGCGCGCGCCCGCCACGGCTCCGGAGCGCGGGCATAGTGATGCAGAAACGACAACGGCAACGCCAATTGCCGCGGCTCGGTGCCGTCGAGGCTGCCGCAGCCGATCATCACGTCGGTGCGGTATTGCGCGAGATAGCCGGAAATCCCGCGCCAGAGCAGCTCGACCGTGCGCTTGTTGCGATAGGGCGCCAGCACGCAGGAGCGGCCGAGTTCGAGGAACTGCAGATTGCCGTGGCGCCCGATCAGATCGCCGATATCGAATTCGCTCGCGGTATAAAAGCCGCCATATTCCTCGGCCAATGGCTGCCGCAACAGCCGGTACGTGCCGACGACCGTCGGCCGGTTCAGTGTGTGGCCGTCACGCGCGGCGTGGTCGAGCACCAGAAGGTGATCGCAAATCGCGTCATAAGCATCGACGTCGCGGCGCGCGAACAGCCGCCCCGGACTGGCGATCGCCGAGCCCTCTTGATAGAACACGCGGTAGCGCAGCTTTTGCGCCTGCCGCACCTCGGCGGCGGTTTGCGCCAGCCGCACCTCCAGCGAACCCAGGCGGCCGAGCGACTGCACCGGGCGATGCGCGCGCGCGGCCCAGGCCTGCAAGCCGCCATAGGCCTGCAGCGACGACAGCAGGCTGGGGACATTGGTGCCACCAGGTGGCGCACGAAACCGCTCGAACAGGCTGCGAGATAGCTTGATCGAATCGCGGCTTGCCATGGGGCTCTAGCGTCCTTTTCCGCGCGACCGCCGCGAGCCGGCGGATTAAAGCCCGGCGAATCAGCGGGGCGGTCGCCAACACCCCCCTACAGCATGGGCTCGACACGGAATTATGACAGTGTGGCGGAAGTGGCTCAAGCCGCAAGCGTGGCCGAAGCGGTTGGGGATAATCCCTCCAGCGCCGCCCGCAGACGCTCGCGGTCGAGCGGCTTGACGAGGAAGCCGTCCATGCCGGCGGCGAGACATGCCTCGCGGTCTTCGGCCTGGGCATTGGCGGTGAGCGCCAATATGCGCACGCGCGGAGTACCACGATCCGTTTCGGCGGCGCGGATGCGGCGCGCCGCCTCGAGCCCGTCGATGCCGGGCATCTGCACGTCCATCAGCACCACGTCGTAGGAGTTGCCGGTCTCGTGTGCGGCGATCCACGCTTGCACAGTGGCGAGCCCGTCGCCGACGATCGTCGGACGATGGCCGAGGCGCGTCAGCAGCGCGCGCGCAAGCAATGCGTTGATCTCGTTGTCTTCGGCGATGAGGATCGAAAGGGATTTGCCGTTCGCCTCGCGGTCGCCGGCCTCGGCCGATTCGCCGGCAGCGTCCGCCGCTCGATGCTCGAAAGAATCCTCGGCGGCGAACCGCGCCGCCAGCGAGGCCGCGCGTATCGGCTTCACCAGATAGCCGGTGAAACCGGCGTCCTTCAGCGCCGCAAGCTCGTGCCGTTCGCCCGGCGTGATCAGCACGATGCGCCGCGGCACATTGAGCGCGCCGACAGAACCCTGCGCCGCCATTTTTTGCGCAGCCGCGTAGTCGACGAGCATGGCCTCCCATAACCGCTCGGGCAGCAGCGCCGCTGCGACCGCTTCATCGACGGCGGTACACGTTTTTGCGCCCCAGCGGCCGAGGCGGCGCGCCAGCAGCGAAGATTCGATTTCCGCTGCGGCGACGATCAGCACCGCCGTGTTGCGCAGATCCGGCGCTGCGAATTCGGCCTTTGCCTCCTCGACGGCGGGAAGCGGCACGGTGAAGCTGAATGTCGCGCCACGGCCCGCGTCGCTGTCGACCTGCATGTGGCCGTCCATGCGCTCGACGACGCGCCTGGAGATCGCCAGCCCCAGGCCGGTGCCGCCGAATTTGCGCGTCGAGGAGCCGTCGGCCTGCTCGAAGTCGAGGAAGACGCGCTCCTGATCCTCGCGCTTGAGCCCAATGCCGGTGTCGCGCACGACAAAGCGAATATTGCCGGTAGCTTCGTCCGGTTCGGCGATGACGGCGACGCCGCCAATTTCCGTGAACTTGACGGCGTTGCCGGCGAGATTGAGCAGCACCTGGCGCAAGCGCGCGGCGTCGCCCATGAGCTTTTTCGGCAAGCGGTCGTCGATAAACGAGGCGATCTCGATGCCTTTGGCCTGCGCGCGCGGCGCCAGCAGCTCGACCACGCCCTCGACCAGCGCGCCGAGCGCGAAGGGGTGCATTTCCAGTTCGAGCTTGCCGGCCTCGATCTTGGAGAAATCGAGAATTTCCTCGATCAGCGACAACAGCGTCTCGCCGGAGGTCTTTGCCGCTTTGGCATATGTCGCCTGCTCGGGCGTCAGCGGCGTATCGAGCAGCAGGTCGGCCATGCCGAGCATGCCGTTGAGCGGCGTGCGGATTTCGTGACTGACGGTGGCAAGGAAGCGCGACTTGGCGCGATTGGCCGCCTGCGCCTGGTCGCGCGTGGCCGAAAGCGCGCGCTCGGCCTCGACGCGGTCGGTGACGTCGCGGCCGACGCCCTGCACTTCGGCGCCGCCGTCGCCGCGCACGGCCACCTCGCGCCAGGCGATCCAGCGCGCGCCGGCGCGGTGGGCGATTTTCTGATCATAGACGCGGGTGCCGTCCTCGAGCACGGCAATGTCGCTCTGTTCCAGCACCGGCAGTTGGAACGGATTGCCGACGAGCGCGTCGCGCCCTTGCGCCGCAAGCGAGCAAAACGCGTCGTTGGCGTAGGTGATCCGGGCACCGGCGTCGCGGCGCACGATCACGTCGCCTTGCGCTTCGAGCAGGCTGCGGGCGCGTTCCTCGGCTTCGCGCAGCTCCCAATTGCGGTCGGACAATTCATCGGCGCGCGCCTCCAGCGTGCGGATCTTTTCCACGCTGGCGCGGCGGCGCATGAGCAGGAAGGCGATAACGGCACAGGCCGCGGCAAACAACGCGCCGACGCCGGTGGCAAAGGCGTAAGGATCGTAGTTGTGGCTTTTCACCCGAATGCCGGTGAAGAAACCGAGCACCGCGGAGACGATCGCCAGCGTCGTCACCACGGCGCGGCCGAACAAGACCAGCGCCGCGTGATTGCGCGCCGATTTGCGAATGGCGTGAACGGGAGAAGACGATGATTTCGGCCGCATGGTTCCGTCGCCCGGAGTCCGATCCCTCGGGGCATTTGAGGCTGGAACCCTTGCAATTCCATTCCCGCTTTGCGGCGCATTTGCCGCAGGCGCGAACGTGGTGAAAGGAGGGTTAAGCTTGCGGTATTTGAGTGCGCGCGCCGCTTATGCCGCCCGGCGCACCTCGTCGGCGAGCGCGCGATAGGATAGCGCCTCGGCGAAATGCACGCGGCCGACTTTCTCGGCGCCGTCGAGATCGGCGAGCGTGCGCGCCACGCGCAGCACGCGATGATAGCCGCGGGCGGAGAGGTGCATGGCGTCGGCGGCATCGCGCAGCAAGGAGAGCCCGGCGCCGTCGGCGCGGGCGGCCTCTTCCAGCACCGGCCCCTGCGCCTGCGCATTGGTGCGAACGCCCGTCAGACCGAGCGCGGCGTAGCGTTCGGCCTGGATGTCACGGGCCCGCGCCACGCGCGCGGCGACTTCGCGGCTGCCCTCCGACGGCGGCGGCAGGATGAGATCGGCGGCGGTCACCGCCGGCACCTCGATATGCAGGTCGATGCGGTCGAGCAGCGGACCGGACAGGCGGCCCTGATATTCGGCGGCGCAGCGCGCATTGGGCCCGCGCTTGCACGAAAAGCCGGGATCGCTGGCGCGGCCGCAACGGCACGGGTTCATGGCGGCGACCAGCATGAAACGCGCCGGATAGGTGATGCGGTGATTGGCGCGGGCGATGGCAACCTCGCCGCTTTCCAGCGGCTGGCGCAGCGAGTCGAGCGCCTGGCCGGAAAACTCCGGCATCTCGTCGAGAAACAGCACGCCATTGTGCGCGAGCGAAATTTCGCCCGGCCGCGCGCGCAAGCCGCCGCCGACCAGCGCCGGCATCGACGCCGAATGGTGCGGCGAGCGGAACGGCCGCCGGTTGGTGAGCGCGCCACCTTCGATCTCGCCGGCAACGGAGGCGATCATCGACACTTCGAGCAGCTCGGCGGGCAACAGCGGCGGCAGGATCGACGGCAGCCGCGCGGCCAGCATCGACTTGCCGGCGCCGGGCGGGCCGATCATCAGCAGATTGTGTCCGCCGGCGGCGGCGACCTCGAGCGCGCGCTTGGCGCTTTCCTGGCCCTTGATGTCGGCAAGATCGAGCGACAGCTCGGCGAGCTCGCGGATCTTCGGCTGCGGACGCGTGAGCACCTGCGTGCCCTTGAAATGATTGGCGAGCTGGATCAGCGACTGCGCGGCGATGATCTCGATTTCGGGCGAGGCCCAGGCCGCTTCCGGCCCGCACAGCGCCGGACAGATCAGGCCGTGGCCTTGCGCATTGGCGCCGATCGCCGCCGGCAAAACGCCGGCAACGGGAGCAATGCCGCCGTCGAGGCCGAGCTCGCCGAGGACAGTGAAGCCGGCGAGCGCGTCGTGCGGCAATGGCGCCGATCGCCGCCATCAGGCCGAGCGCGATCGGCAGATCGTAATGGCTGCCTTCCTTGGGCAGGTCGGCGGGCGCCAGATTGATGGTGATGCGGCGCGCCGGCAGCGCCAGCCCGGAGGCGATCAGCGCCGAGCGCACGCGCTCTTTGGCTTCCGACACCGCCTTGTCGGGCAGTCCGACAATGGCGAAGGCGGGCAGTCCCGGCGCCACCTGCACCTGCACGTCCACGGCGCGCGCCTCGATGCCCTCAAAGGCCACGGTACTGACCCGCTGGACCATGGATTGCCCCTCCGCCTCGGCCGCAAGCCTAGCGGATCGGCCACTGGCCCACAAGAACATTTAGCGAACAGATGGCCGGCCCGGGGCCGATGACGATGAGCCACTGGCCCCAACGCGGCGCCGCGACCATAATTCCAACTCCCGTCCAATCCGCCAGCCCGTCAGGAGCCGCCCCTTGGTGAGACGCTATTTTGCTTTCGCGCTGCTTGCCGCGCTCGGCGCCGCGCCGCTGGTTCAGCCGGCGCCGGCGCAGACGAAGCCGCTCTGGACGGTGCCTGAAGTCGGCGCGCTGGCGCGCAACAATTACGGCCAGCAGGTCCGCGATGGCCGCGATCTCATCACCGCGACCTATGCCTATATCGGCCCGCACGTCGCCGACGCCGCGAAGCGCTATGCCGGCAACGATCTCGCCTGCACCAACTGCCACCTGCAGGCCGGCACCAAGAAATTCGCCATTCCGCTGTTCGGGCTTTACGGCGATTTTCCGCAGTACAGCGCGCGCTCCGGCGCCGAGATCAGCATCGAGGACCGCATCAATTCCTGCATGACGCGCAGCATGAACGGCCGCCCGCTGCCGGTCGATGCGCCGGAGATGCAGGCGATGGTCACCTACATCAAGTTCCTCAGCACCGGCGTGCCGCCGGGCGAGCGCGTGCCCGGGCTCGGCATTGGCCGCATGCCGGAGCTGACGCGCGCCGCCGATCCCGAGCGCGGCCGCGCCATCTACCGCTCGAGCTGCGTCGCCTGCCACAACACCAACGGCTCCGGCATCAGCAACAGCGTGCGCGGCTCCGACCTCGGCTACATGATGCCGCCGCTCTGGGGCAACGACACCTTCAATGACGGCGCCGGCATGGCCCGCCTCATCAACATCGCCAATTTCGTTCACTTCAACATGCCGCACGGCGCCGATTACCTCGACCCGCAACTGAGCGTCGAGGATGCCTGGGACGTCGCGGCTTTCGTGGTGTCGCAGCCGCGGCCACATCTGGCCGGACTGGAGCATGATTTTCCCGACTTGCTGGCGAAGCCGATCGATGCGCCCTACGGTCCCTATGCCGACAAGTTCAGCGAGCAGCAGCACAAATACGGGCCGTTCGCTCCGATCCGCGCCGAGATCGAAAAGCTCAAGGCCGCCGCCGGCAAGAAATAATCAGGCCGCGGCGTTTGGCCTCGATCTTGTCCCAGATCAGCGCCGCGATGTCGGGGCCGCCGACATTCTTCACCGCGCGGATTCCGGTGGGCGAGGTGACGTTGATTTCGGTGATGTAATCGCCGATCACGTCGATGCCGACGAACAGCAGCCCGCGCTGGCGCAGCGGCGGCCCCAGCGCCGCGCAAATCTCGCGCTCGCGCTTGGTCAGTTCGGTCGCCGCAGGCGAACCGCCGCGCACCATGTTGGAGCGCAGGTCGTCGGCTGCCGGAATGCGGTTGATCGCCCCGGCATAGTCACCGTCGACCAGAATGATGCGCTTGTCGCCGTCTTTCACCTCGGGGAGGAATTTCTGCACCACCCACTGCTCGCGGAAGGTGATCGAGAACAGGTCGAACAGCGAACCGAAATTGAGATCGTCCCGCGTGATGCGGAACACGGCGCCGCCGCCGTGGCCATAGAGCGGCTTCATCACGATGTCGCCGTGCGTCGTGCGGAACGATTTGATCTCGGCGAGATCGCGCGTGATCAGCGTTGGCGGCATCAATTCGGGAAATTCGGTGACGAACAGCTTTTCCGGCGCGTTGCGCACATGCGCGGGGTCGTTGACCACCAGCGTCTTCGGCTGCAGGCGTTCAAGCAGATGCGTGGTGGTGACGTAGGCCAGATCGAAAGGCGGGTCCTGGCGCAGCAGCACGACGTCGAATTCGGTCAACTCAGCGCGCCGCGGCGCCGACAACGTGAAATGGTCGCCGGCAATGTCGCGGACGGAAAGCGCCTCGACGGTTGCAAAGACACGGTTTTCCAGCAGCGCCAGCCGGTCGGGCGTGTAATAGGAAAGCTTATGCCCGCGCTTCTGCGCCTCCAGCAGCAAAGCGAAGGTGGAGTCACCCTTGATGTTGATCCGCTGGATCGGATCCATCTGCACTGCAACATGGAGGCTCATGAAAATCCTCTGGCGGCGGAAAGGCTAAGGCAAACAAACCTTTAACACTTTACCGCCAGTATAGCTGTGCAAACCTTGAGTGCACGGGTAGGGCGCGCGGTGACTTTGCCGAAGCTTTCGATTGCCGCCAAGCTCTATGCCATCTTCGCTTTGATGGCCACCATCACGCTGGCGCTGGCGATCGGCGCCGTGCTCAACGCGCGCTACCACGCCGCGCTCACCGACGAATTCGAATCGGCCAACGCCGGCACCTGGAACGTCGAGCGCGTCAACGGGCTGATCTACGCCGTGGTGATGGAATCGCGCGGCGTCTACATGTCGGCCGACCTCAAGACCTCGAAAATCTATGCCGACGGAATTCTCAAGTTCAACGCACAGATCGCCAAGGTAGTCGACGACTGGAAAAAATCGGTGCGCTCCGACGATGCCGAACTGTTCGCCCAGTTCGCCAAGCGCATCGCCCAGTTTATCGACTTCCGCCGCGAACTGGCCCGGCTCGGCACCGAGGTGAGCCCGGCCGCCGGCCGCGAGTGGGGCGACAACGACGCCAACCGTTCGGTGCGCAAGGCGCTCAATCAGGATCTGGAGAAGCTTGCCGAGCTTTACGCCGCCCGCGCCAGCCGCGCCTACGCGCAGATCGATAGCGGCATCGACAAGGCGGCGCTTTGGCTCAGCGTAATTGCGGCGCTCGCCGTCATGCTGGCGACCGCCGGGGTGCTGGTCATCTCCCGCGGCATCGCGCGGCCACTCGCCGCCATCACACGCATCACCGAAGCGGTTGCCTCCGGCGAAACCACCGCGGCGGTCCCGTTCCGCGAGCGCACCGACGAGGTCGGGGCGCTGGCGCGCTCGATCGGCGTGTTCCAGAACGCCATGCGCAAGAACGAAGAGCTCAACCGCACCGTCATCGGCGACGCTGATGCGCGCACGCAGCTGCAGAAGCAGATGTCGAACGAGATCGCGCGATTTTCCGGTGAGGTCGAGGCGACGCTTTCCGAGCTCGGGCGCATTTGCGACCAGATGCTGGCGGCTTCGGCGCAGCTTGCCGGCGCTGCCGACGGCGCCGCGGCCAAGACCGCGACTGCGGCGTCGGCATCTTCCGAAGCCTCGGCAAACGTGCGCGACATCGCCTCGGCCGCCGATGAACTGTCGGTATCGGTCAATGAGATCGACCGTCAGGTGGCGCAATCCAATGCCATCGCGGTCGAAGCGGTCAATAAGGCCGAGCGCACCAATCTGGCGGTGAAGGAACTCGATGAGGCCGCCGCGCGCATCGGCCACGTGGTCAAGCTCATCAACGACATCGCCGAACAGACCAATCTGCTGGCGCTCAACGCCACTATCGAAGCGGCGCGCGCCGGCGAAGCCGGCCGCGGCTTCGCCGTGGTTGCCGGCGAGGTGAAGGCGCTGGCTGGGCAGACCGGGCGGGCGACCGAGGAGATCGGTGCGCAGATCGCGGCCATGCAGCACGCCACTTTGCGCTCGATCGAGGCGATCACGGCGATCGAGCAGACCATCCGCGAGATCGGCGACATCAGCGGCGCCATCGCCGCCGCCGTCACCGAGCAGGGCGCGGCGACGCAGGAGATCGCGCGCAGCGTCGAGATCGCCGCCCGGCGCACGCGCGAAACCGCCGACGAAGTCGGCGCTGTCGGCGGCGCGACCGAGGATACCCGCGCCAGCGCCGGCACAGTGAAAGCGGTGGCCGACGATCTCGGCCACGTTGCCAGCCGCATCCGCTCCCAGGTCGATGAATTCTTCGAACGCTTGAGCGCGTAGACTCCTAACGCTGAGCCAATCACTACCTTTGTGCGCTGCTCAATGTCTGCTTTTGGACTAAAGCGCACTAAAGTGGGCTTTGTCCCCGCTACGGCATTTCCGCTAATGACCCAAAGCGGACATCACCGAGCAATGCGGTCGCTAAGTTCGCAAGCCAAACGTCTCCTGTTTCGCTGCAAAACCGGCAACCGCGAATTCACCTAATGGTTCCAAATTGACGCGAGAATGTTTTGCGAATTCGGCTGACAGAATGATCGTTCGCCCAAGACTGGTTGCAAGCTTCTCAAGCCGTGCCGCAAGATTTACGGCCGGGCCAATGCAGGTGAAATCGAGCCGGTTACCGCTGCCGATATTGCCATAGAGCACTTCACCGAGATGTAGGGCGAGTCCAAAGCGCACACCATTCGCGTTACCGGTATTGGTTGGAGCTTCAATAGATTCGATATTGACCTGCGCCTGGCGCGCAGCCTTGAGCGCGCGATCACAGACCTCAGGAGCATTCGTCGCGGCTTTGGCGAGAGGAAAGATCGCGAGCAACCCGTCACCAATAAATTTGAGGACCTCGCCGCCGTACTGGAGAATTGCGGGAACCTGACAATCGAAATAGCGATTAAGAAGATCGACAAGCGTCTGCGGTGGCAATTGGTCGGCGAGGCTGGTGAAGCCACGCATGTCTGAGAGCCAAATGACCGAATGGAGCAGTTCGCTATGGCCGAGTCTGATCTGGCCCGCCAAAATACATTCGCCGGCATGATGCCCGACATAAGCGTCGAGCAGATTGGTAGTCGTCCGTTGCAACGCTCGGATCTCGGCAACGCGCGCGAGCGGGGTCACAATGGTCTCGATGCCTGCAGTTTGCGCATCGGTAAACCCACCTTTCTGCTGCGTCGACCACGTTACCACGTGCACAGAGGCGTCTGTGAAAATCAGCGGGTTGGCGAGGTAGTCGGTTGCACCCTGGGAGCGCAGCTCACCGTATATCGAAAACTCCTGTTGGCTATTCGCATCCGTTAGCCGTCGCGGAACGGTACGACCTGTTTTAATAACGGCGAGAAACGGACTGCTTTGGAATCGATCAGTTTCCAGTAGGTCAAACGCGCCTTCCGTTATCGTGACGCCGACGCCAGCTTGCCAAATGAAGCGTCGCCCCATGTTTTGTGGATGCAAGGTTCGTACAAATACCGCCACGCGCCAGAGCGGGATGCCGGCCCGGATAAGCCGTTCACACAAATCGGCAAGCACAGCCTCGGGTCGTCGTGCTGAGCGCGCGCCGTCCGTTAGCCAATCGACGATGGATTTTGTATCGCAAGATATCATTCGGAACGTTCCGAACGCCGAGCCGAGGTGCGCTAGAAGTTGATTTTAGCGCAGGCCGCCAGCTAACAGCGATCTCTTCTGCTTTTTTGAACAACTAGCCTGATGTCCGCTATTGGTGGTGGTCTCAATTGATCGACGCAACACTTTATCTTTGAGGGAAAAGATGGGGTGTAGCGATGGATCAGAGGTTTCGTCGCGGGTTCACTGCGGCAGAGAAGACGGAGTTGTGGGATCGCTGGCAGCGGGGAGAGTCGCTCAAAGCGATTGGGCGAGCGTTTGGTAAGCCGTCATCGTCTATTTATTACCAAGTGGCTCCGCACGGTGGGATTCGTCCTCCACCCCGGCGTCGCTCACGATTGGCACTGACGCTCGCCGAACGCGAGGAAATATCCAGAGGCATTGCGGCGCATCAATCAGCACGATCGATGGCACGATTGCTGGGCCGCTCGGCCTCGACGGTGAGCCGCGAACTCAGCCGCAATGGCGGCTATGATGGATACCGGGCTGCATTGGCTGATGAGACAGCCTGGGCCCGAGCTCGTCGCCCGAAGCGGTGTAAGCTGGCGAACAGTGCGCGGCTACGACAGGCAGTGGCGAGCAAGCTCAGATTGAACTGGTCGCCCGAGCAGGTCGCCGGCTGGCTGAAGAGAGCCCATCCTGGCGATGAGAGTTATCACGTGTCCCACGAGACGATCTATCGCAGCCTGTTTGTTCAAGCCCGCGGGGTGCTTAAGAAGGAGCTGCTCGGCTATCTTCGATCGAGGCGGACCATCCGCCGATCGAAACAGGCGGGCCTCAATGGCGATGGACGGGGGCAGATCAAGGACATCGTCTCGATCCGTCAGCGACCGGCAGCGGTTGAAGATCGGGCGGTGCCTGGTCATTGGGAAGGCGATCTCCTGTCCGGGTCAAAGAACAGCTACATCGCGACCCTGGTCGAACGTCATACGCGTTACGTGATGCTGGCAAAGGTGGCCAACAAGGACACCCAGACGGTCATCTCCGCGCTCATCAAGCAGGCCAGAAAGCTACCGAGTGAGCTGTATAAGTCGCTGACCTGGGACCGGGGCAAGGAGCTGACCGATCATCGACGATTTACGCTGGCGACCAACATCGACGTTTACTTCTGCGATCCGCAAAGTCCATGGCAGCGCGGGTCGAACGAGAACACCAACGGTCTGCTGCGACAGTACTTTCCGAAGGGAACCGACTTATCGGTGCACTCGCAAGCTCATCTCAACAAAGTGGCGCGTCAGCTCAATGAGCGACCGCGTGAGACCTTGCAATTTGAAACCCCAGCAGAGAGATTTAACGCCTGTGTTGCGTCGATCGGTTGAGCTGGCTGCCCAAAGCGGACATACAACTCCAGCGGACACCGGGGTCGACATTAGCCCGCTATGCCTTTTGGCAGCTTCTGCGTGTCGACAGTCATAGCGTCCCAATGCCAGGCGCTATCGGTAAAAGTGTCCATCGCCGGCTTGTACAGCGACGGATCGTCGAGGCTGGCGGCCCGCAGCGCGAGGAGGTCGGGCATTCGCTCCAGTTTAGACATCACCGGGCTTCCGCAGACCACACAAAATCCGCGCTCGACTGCCCGGCCAGCATCACCAACCGTCTTGTAATAGCGCGGTTCGCCCTGGACGCGGACAGTCGCTTTGGGAACCGCGAGGTGAGCGGCATAGCCGCTGCCGCTTGTCCGCTGGCAGTCGCGGCAGTGACAATTCAACATGACTAAGGGGGCGGCGTCGGTTTCATATCGGATCGCGCCACAGGCGCATCCACCTGCTGATAGTCTGGCTCATGATCGTATCCCCATGACTCTCGGTAACGGTTCTCGCAAAACTCTACATCAGTCGACTATCAGGCGGAAAGGAATCGCAACCTTTTCGCCCTTGGTCTCCTTCTGATGCTGTGGACGGCTCCTCCACCGGCACGTGAGTGCCACAGATGTGGGTGCTGTTAAGGCCCCCACGTTTCAGAGGAGCCAAGCATGCAGACGATCACGACAATCGGTCTCGACATCGCCAAGTCAGTCTTTCAGGTGCACGGCGTTGATGCGCAAGGGCAAGTGGTCCTCCGCCGTCAGTTAAAGCGCCGCTATGTCCTGGCGTTCTTCCAAAGGCTGGCGCCATGCCTGGTCGGCATCGAGGCCTGCGCGTCGTCGCACCATTGGTCACGCGAGCTCAAGGCGCTTGGCCATACGGTGCGGTTGATGCCGCCGGCCTACGTGAAGCCCTACGTCAAACGGCAGAAGAACGATGCCGCTGACGCCGAGGCTATCTGCGAAGCCGTCACCAGGGCCAACATGCGGTTCGTCGAGACCAAGACCTCCGAGCAGCAGAGCGGCATGGTACTTCATCGCACGCGCCATCTCTACATGCGCCAGCAGACCGCGGTGATTAATGCAATCCGCGCCCATCTTGCCGAGTTTGGCATTGTCGCTCCGGTCGGACGAAATGGGGTTGAGGAACTACTCGATGTTGTCGCCGATCCAAGCGACAAGCGAGTTCCTGAGATAGCCCGCGCATGTTTCGGCAGCTCTCGGGACACAACTGCATAAGCTCAAAGAGCAGATTCTAGAGTTCGACCGGATGATCAGGGCTTGGCATCGATCCAGTGAGATGAGCCTGCGGCTGGATGAATGTCCAGGTGTCGGCCCAGTGCTAGCGACCGCTCTGGTTGCCACCGTTGCCGATCCGAAGGTCTTCCGATCAGGGCGTAACTTCTCGGCCTGGATTGGGTTGGTGCCAAAGCAGCATTCGAGTGGGGGCAAGGACAAACTCGGCAGTATCAAGCAAACAAGGTGACCGTTATCTGCGCAGCCTATTCGTAGTCGGCGCTCTCGCCGTCATCCGCTATGCCAAGATCCACGGCACAGAGACCGTCGTGGTAACAGCTGGCGCGGCGACCGACTATGTTGCGTCCGCGAACGCGGGGGGCACGGGACGGGACCGAAAGAACAGAACACGTCAGCAATCACGCTGCTTCGGTTTGAGACGTGCGCACAGCCGGTGCAATCGCAAGAAAATCGGAAGCGTCAACAGGCACCTGGCGGGCATTCGGGCGGCGCCGCAATGTTTTATCCGGTGTCGGTCGACAGCGGACACGCCGCCTATTTTATGTGTGCACGACTCAGGCGCTAGCTTTCGAACGCCGCCGGGATGTGACGCGGCAATTTGCCCGGCGCAACCAGGATGGCGTCGAAGCGCATGTCGCGGATCGTCGGTTGCGGATTATGCGCGAGCCACAGCTCGGCTGCGGCGGCGATGCGCTGCTTCTGCCGCGGCGTCACCGACTCCGCCGCCTCGTCAAGGTTTGCCCGCGCCTTGACTTCGACGAAGATCAGCAAATGCCGCCGCGCGGCGATGATGTCGATTTCGCCGAGCGGGCTTTTCCAGCGCCGCGCCAGAATGCGAAAGCCGTGCGCGACGAGCCAGGCGGCGGCGCGGCTTTCCGCCGAAATGCCGACGCGGAACGCTGCAATTTTTTCCGGACGCGCATCACGTTTTTGCCGCTGCGGCGCGGTGACCGGCTTGGCGCGCCGTGCAGGGGGTGTCTCATCGCGCATCGTTTGCGTCCTTGGCGAGCGCCAGCGCGCGTTGATAGACCTCGCGGCGCGGCCGGCCGGTCGCCAGCGCCACCTCGCCGACGGCGTCCTTGACCGACACGCGGGCGAGCGCCTGGCGCAGCAGATCGTCGACATCGTCAACGCGCGGCTCGTCGCTCGGCGGTGCAATGACGATGACGAACTCGCCGCGCGTTTCGCCGCCCGCCGCGTAGTGGCGCGCGAGTTCGGTGAGGAAGCCGCGGCGCACTTCCTCGTGCAACTTGGTCAGTTCGCGGCAGATCGCGGCGGCGCGCTGCCCTAGCCCGGCGGCAAGGTCGGCGAGCGCTTCGGCGATGCGTGGACCGGTTTCGAACAGCACCAGCGTCGCCGGGATGGCGGCGAGCGCCGCGATGCGCTTTTGCCGCGCCGCCTGCTTGGGCGGCAGGAAGCCTTCGAAGAAAAAGCGGTCGGTCGGCAGCCCGGCGACGCCAAGCGCGGTGAGCACCGCGGAAGCGCCGGGGAGCGCGGTGACGGCGTGGCCGGCCTCCGCCGCCGCGCGCACCAGCTTGTAGCCGGGATCGGAAATGAGCGGCGTGCCGGCGTCCGACACCAGCGCCACCGCCTGCCCATCGGCGAGCCGCGCCAGCAGCTTCGGCCGCGCCTCGGCGGCGTTGTGCTCGTGATAGGGCGTGAGCGGTGTCGCGATGCCGTAATGCTCGGTGAGCTTGCGGGTGACGCGGCTGTCCTCGCAGGCGATGACGTCGGCGCTCGCGAGCGTTTCCAGCGCGCGCCGGCTGATGTCGCCGAGGTTTCCGATCGGCGTCGCCACCAGATAGAGACCGGGCGCTATGCCGGCCGCTGCGCGCGTTGTTCCGTCGGTTGTGAAGGCTTTGGGCCGGCTGTTCTTGCTGTGTTTGCTGCTGTTCTTCGCCATGTCCGCGCCGCCTTCGCTCCCCCCATCGTACTCTAGACGCAGCATGGCGCGGGGTCATTCCAAGGCAAATTCCCTTTCTTTTTCATTGCCTTAACTTTTCAACGACAAGATATTTGTTTAAGTTTACGACTGACGGCGAGGGAACGCTGAAAGCAGGCATGGGCGGGCTATCGCACCAAGGAAAAACGTTGCCGCGCGGGCGCTTACGCGCCGCGCTGTGCGTCGTCGCCGCAGCGGTCGGACTTGCGGCCTGCGCCGGCACCTTGCAGCAGGCCGGCGACGGTGCCGCGGCGCCGCAATCGGCCGAAGCGCCCGCCGCCATGATCGGCGCCGGACAGGTGAAAGTCGGGTTGATCCTGCCCCTGTCGGGCGCCGCGGCAAGCGTCGCCGCATCGATGCGCAATGCGGCGCAAATGGCGCTCGAGGAATTCAAGAACCCGAACATCCAATTGCTGGTGAAGGACGACGCCGGCGCGCCGCAAGGCGCGCAGGCTGCGGCGCAGCAGGCGCTGGGTGAAGGCGCCGAAATGATCCTCGGGCCGCTGTTTGCGCAATCGGTGAGCGCGGTCGGTCAGGTCGCGCGCGGCCGCGGTGTTCCGGTGATCGCCTTCTCCACCGACGCCAGCGTTGCCGCGCGCGGTGTATATCTGCTGAGCTTTCTCCCCGAGTCCGACGTGAAGCGCATCGTCGAATACTCCGCCTCTCGCGGCAAACGTTCGCTGGCGGCGCTGCTGCCCGACAACGCCTATGGCGCGGTCGTCGAGGCGGCGTTGCAGCAGGAAGCCTCGCGCCGCGGCGTGCGGCTGATCGCGCTGGAGAAATATCCGGTCGACCCCGGCAGGATGGCCGAGTCGATCAAGCGCGTGGCGCAGGTGGCAAACCGCGTCGACTCGATATTCATTCCCGACAGCGCCGACGTGGTGCCGCGCGTTGTGCAGTCGCTCGAGAGCGACGGCGTCAACCTTAAGCGCGAGCAATTGCTCGGCACCGGCCTGTGGGAAGACCAGCGCATTTTCTCCAGTCCGGCGCTCGACGGCGGCTGGTATGCCGGGCCGGATCCGAGCGGCTATCGCAACTTCTCCGCCCGCTATCGCGCCCGCTTCGGGCAGGACCCGGTGCGCGCGGCGGCGCTCGCCTATGACGCGGTGGCGCTGGTCGCGGCGCTGGTGAAGACGCAAGGCGCGCAGCGCTTCAGCGAACAGGTGCTGACCAACGCGTCGGGCTTTGCCGGCATCGACGGAATTTTCCGCTTCCGCGCCGACGGCACCAATGACCGCGGGCTCGCGGTTTTGCGCGTGACACCCGGCGGCGGACAAGTCATCAGCCCGGCGCCGCGCACCTTCGCGCCGGCGAGCTAAGCGGCGAGATCGGCGACCACGGCGTCGAGCAACGGAAATCCCGACGCGGTGACGCGCAGCCGGCCGTCGTCGGTCACTTCGACCGCACCGCCATCGCGCAGGAATGAGAGCCGCTGCGGATCGAGATCGCGGCCGGAGAGCATCGTATAGCGCGAAAGATCGATGCCTTCGGCCAGCCGCAGGCCCATGAGCAGGAATTCGTCGGCCTGTTCCCCCGGCGTGAGTTTCTCGTCGACGATGAGGCCGTGGCCGTCGGCTTCGACGCGCGCGAGCCAGGCTTCCGGGCGCTTTTCGGTCTCGGTGGCGTAGCGGCGGCCATCGATGCTGAGCCGCCCGTGCGCTCCGGGCCCGACGCCGGCATAGTCGTGCCCGCGCCAGTAGACGAGATTGTGCCGGCATTCGGCGCCGGGCCGCGCGTGATTGGAAATCTCGTAGGCCGGCAGGCCCGCTTCGGCGCAGACTGACTGCGTGAGATCGTAGAGATCGCGCGCCAGGTCCTCGTCAGGCAGCGCCAGTTTTCCGGCTTTATACAGGCCGAAAAACGGCGTCTCCGGCTCGATGGTGAGCTGATAGAGCGAGAGATGTTCGGCGGCCTCGGCGATGGCGCGCTTGAGCTCGGCGCTCCATGAGTCGAGGGTCTGCCGCGGCCGCGCATAGATGAGGTCGAAGGAGTAGCGCTCGAAGATCGAGCGCGCCACAGCAACGGCATCGAGCGCCTCCTGCGCCGTGTGCAGCCGGCCGAGTTCCTTCAGCACCGCGTCGTCGAGCGCCTGCACGCCAAGCGACACGCGGTTGACGCCGGCGGTGCGGTAGCCGCGAAAGCGCGTCGCCTCGACGCTGGTGGGATTCGCTTCCAGCGTCACCTCAACATCGGGCGCGACGCTCCAACGCTTGGCGATGGCGTCGAGGATTGCCTGCACCGTTGCCGGCTGCATCAGCGATGGCGTGCCGCCGCCGAAGAAAATCGTCGACACCGTGCGGCCCGGCACGCGCGCGGCAGTGACGGCGATTTCCGATTCGAAAGCGCGGACGAAGCGCGCCTCGTCGACGCCGCCGTGGCGCACGTGACTGTTGAAGTCGCAATAGGGACACTTCGACAGGCAGAATGGCCAATGCACGTAGACGGCGAAGGGCGTGTGAGTTGTTAAGGTCATGTTAAGCATCATAGGCTGCGCCGCCCGCAACAGCCAGCGTGCTTCGCGTTCTCTGCGGCGAGATCATTAAAATTGTAATGAATTATTCCGGCTGCAAGCAGGCCGCGGCAAGTTTCACGAAGGCGCGTGCGCGATGCGACAGGCCTTTGCCTTGCGGCGGCAGCCCGTGCTTTTCCTCCGCGCTCATTTGGCCGAAGGTGCGGTCGAAGCCATCGGGCTTGAACAGCGGATCGTAACCGAAGCCTTTATCGCCACGCGGCGGCCAGACCACGACACCGTCGACGCGGCCTTCGAATTGCTCGACGTGGCCGTCGGGCCAGGCAAGACACAGTGCCGCGGTGAAATGCGCCCGCCGCTGCTCCGGCGTCTTGGCGCCGCGCTCGATCAGCAGCGTCTGGATTTTGTTCATGGCGAAACGGAAATCCTTGTCCGGTCCGGCCCAGCGCGCCGAGTGGATGCCGGGCTCGCCGCCCAGCGCATCAACGACAAGGCCGGAATCGTCGGCGAAAGCCGGCGTCCCAGCCGCGCGCGCGGCGGCGAGCGCCTTGATGCGCGCATTGGCGGCGAAGGTTTTTCCGGTTTCCTCCGGTTCGCCAAGGCCAAGCTCGGCGGCGGATTGCGCGGCGACGCCATAAGGGGCGAGCAGGTCGCGCATTTCCTTGAGCTTGCCGGCGTTGTGGGTGGCGATGACAACGGAGCCGATGAATTGGCGAGGCATTCAACTGTCATGCCCAGCCTTGTGCTGGGCATCCCGCTTAGAGTGGCAAAGACGTGCGTCTCTTATCGGGATGGCCGGGTCAAGCCCGACCATGACTAGGCGACCGCGAGCTTTTGCAGATCGACAAGCTTGCCGATGCCTTTGCGCGCCAGCGCCAGCAGCGCCAGGAACTGATCCTCGCTGAACGGCGTCTTCTCGGCGGTTGCCTGTACCTCGACGATATTGCCGGAGCCGGTCATGACAAAATTGGCGTCGGTTTCGGCCTCCGAATCCTCGGCGTAATCGAGATCGAGCACCGCGGTGTTCTTGAATACGCCGCACGAGATCGCGGCGATATGGTCGCGCAGCACCGGCGCGCGCAGCATGTCGCGCGTCTTCATCCAGGACAGGCAGTCGGACAGCGCCACCCAGGCGCCGGTGATCGAGGCGGTGCGGGTGCCGCCGTCGGCCTGGATGACGTCGCAGTCGATGGTGATCTGCCGCTCGCCCAGCGCCTGCAGATCTATCACGGAGCGCAAGCTGCGCCCGATCAGCCGCTGGATTTCCACGGTGCGCCCGCCCTGCTTGCCGGCCGAGGCCTCGCGGCGGGTGCGCTCGGAGGTCGCGCGCGGCAGCATGCCGTATTCGGCGGTAACCCAGCCGCGCCCTTGACCCTTGAGCCAGGGCGGCAGCCGCTCTTCGAGACTCGCGGTCACCAGCACATGGGTATCGCCGAATTTCACGAAACAGGAGCCTTCAGCGTATTTGACCACGCCACGCTCGAGCGAAACGCTGCGCAATTCGTCGACCTGTCGGCGGCTCGGCCGCATTGGGCTTGATCCTTCGTGATATTGGCCGCACACCATAACCATACGCCCGGCTTGAACAAGGCCGACCCGATGGTCAATTGTTGACGGAAATTCCGTCGTCGCGCGCTGCGCTACGGCGGACCTGGAAACCCGCCGAAGTTCGCGAAGCGAGCATAGGCGGGTGAGGAGTTAAGAGCCTTTGGCTTCGCACGATATCCCGATCGGCACATCGCAAGTGAGTCTCGCCTCGCTCAACGAGCGCTCGCGCGAGATTTTCCGGCAGATCGTCGAGAGCTATCTGGCGACCGGCGAGCCGGTCGGCTCGCGCAATCTGTCGCGCATATTGCCGATCGCGCTGTCGCCGGCGTCGGTGCGCAACGTGATGTCGGACCTCGAGCAGCTCGGGCTGATCTACGCGCCGCACACCTCCGCCGGCCGGCTGCCGACCGAACTCGGCCTGCGTTTCTTCGTCGACGCGCTGATGGAGATCGGCGATCTGACGGAAAGCGACCGCCGCTCGATCGAAGCGCAGGTCGCCGGCAGCGGTGGCGGCAAATCGCTGGAAACGCTGCTTACCGAAGCCTCGCAGACGCTGTCGGGGCTCACCCGTTCGGCCGGCGTGGTGCTCAGCACCAAGGCCAATCTGCGGCTCAAGCATATCGAGTTCGTGCGGCTGGAGCCGGAGCGGGCGCTTGCCGTGCTGGTGGCTGAAGATGGCCAGGTGGAAAATCGCGTGCTCAACGTGCCGCCAGGCCTGCCGACGTCGGCACTCGTCGAGGCCGGAAATTTCCTCAACGCGCATATCCGCGGCAAGACGCTCGCCGACCTGCGCACCGAGATCGAGAGCTCGCTGGTGCAAGGCCAGGCCGAACTCGATCAGTTGACGCAGAAAATCATCGCCGCCGGTTTGGCGAGCTGGTCGGGCGGGGCGAGTGACGAGCGCCAGCTCATCGTGCGCGGCCACGCCAACCTGCTGGACGATTTGCACGCGGTCGAGGATCTGGAGCGGGTGCGCTCGCTGTTCGACGCGCTGGAAACCAAGCGCGGGGTCGCCGATCTGCTCGGCCGTGCCGAGCGCGGCGAGGGCGTGCGCATCTTCATCGGCTCGGAAAACAAGCTGTTCTCGCTGTCGGGGTCCTCGACGATTGTCGCGCCCTATCGCGACGGGGCGGGGCGCATTGTCGGGGTGATCGGGGTGATCGGGCCAACCCGGCTCAATTATGCCCGCGTCATTCCCATGGTCGATTATACCGCCCGGGTGGTGAGCCGCCTGCTGGCGACCTGAACGCTTGATTTTTAACGTTTGAACCCTGATATCCGGGGCTGGAACTCATTGGCGATGGACGAACCCGACATGAGCGACCCGACTGCGCGCCAAAGCGCTGCCGTTGCACCCGAAGCGGAGACCCAACCGGCTCCGGAGCCGGTTGATCCGCTCGTCGAGGCGCAGCGTCAGGCGTCCGAGTTCAAGGACAAGCTGCTGCGCACGCTGGCGGAGATGGAAAACCTGCGCAAGCGCACCGAGCGCGAGGTCGCCGATACGCGCCAATACGCCATCGCCGCATTCGCCCGCGACGTGCTGGCGGTCGCCGATAACATGCACCGCGCGCTGGATGCGATTGGCGATGAGCTGCGGCAGTCTTCGGACACCAAGGTCAAGGCGCTGGTCGAGGGCGTCGATCTTACCGAACGCGAATTGCTGAAAATCCTCGAGCGCAACGGCGTGCGCAAATTCTCGCCGCTCGGCGAGAAGTTCGACCCCAATTTGCACCAGGCCATGTACGAGGTTCCCGATTCCGGCGCGGCTGCGGGCAGCGTCGCGCAAGTGATCCAGGCCGGCTACATGCTCGGCGACCGCGTGTTACGCCCGGCACTGGTCGCCGTCGCCAAGGCAGCGTCGAAATCGCCGGGGTCTTCCGCCAACGACAACGCCGCGCCCGACGCCGCCGACTGAGCGGCGCGGCCACCCCGTACGTCGCAAATTTTCTTGCTGGCGAATTGCTGTCCGCGCGTCCGCACGTGGCATCAGTGGCTTAGCGGCAAACTCTTCATTGGACTAATTCGAAGCTTGCTTGCGCGCGTTAGTTTCTCTTTGGACTAATTATAAACCATTGTTTTTATTACGTTTTTTGTTGACGGCGGCCGGCGTTCTGATGAATGTCGCGCGATCGAAATCCGATCGCGGGGAAACTCCATGCCGACGTCAATTGCAAATGCAGCGCATATGCCCAACGCGACCTTCGCCATGGGCGCGCGCCGCCTGATCTGCGCGCTGGCGATCGCGCTTGTTTCACTGACGGTGAGCCGCGCCGAAGCGGCGGATGCGCTGGCCAAGGGCATCAAGGAATACAAATCCTTTGCCGTTGAGCGCATCGAGATCGCGCTCAACGGCGCCAAGGAACTGCAGACCGCGGTGAAGGCCGGCGACGCCAAGGTGGCGCAAAGCGCCTGGATCAAATCACGTAAAGGCTGGGAAGCCGCCGAGCCGATTACCGGCGAATTTTTCCCCAAGCTGGACGAGGCGATCGACGCCTGGCCCGACGCCAAGCAGGGCTATCATGCCATCGAGGCCGCCCTGTTTGCCGGCAAGCTCGACGATCTTGCAGCGCCCGTGGACAAGCTGGTCGCCGACCTTGCCGAATTCGACAAACAGCTGAGCGCGCCGGGCTTCAAGTTCGAGGCGCAGGGCCTGCTCAACGGCATCACCAAGCTTGCCTACGAGATCGGCGAAAACAAATCCAAGGGCGGTGAATCGCCTTATGCCGGCACCTCGGTCACCGACATCTACGAAAACAACGAAGGCATCGAGGCCGTCTACAATCTGGTCTTTCTCACCGCCCTGACGGCGCGCGACCAGAAACTCGCCAAGCGCATCAGCGACAAGATCGAAGAGGTCGAGGATTTCGTGAAGGACAAGGACCTCAAGAGCGTCAACGCGGCCGGGCTCCACAAGGCTGGTGAAGAGCTTGCCGTGCTGCTGCAGACCGCGGCGCCGAAGCTGAAGCTGAAAAAGCCGGCCGTCGGCGAGTAAATGCCGATGTCTCGTCCTTTCTATGCGCGAACGGCGCTGGCGGCATGCGTCGCCGCCGCGCTGGTCCTCGGCGCCAGCGCGGCCAAGTCAACGCCGATCACCACCAAGGAAGGCGTGCTGCCGCCCGGCACCGAGCTCAACGAAGAACCGCTCGATCAGCCGAACGAGTTGTTCGCGTCGGAGCTTTCCGGCGGCAAGCGTTCCTACCTGCTCAACCTTGGCGACTTGCTGTTTTCCTCGTCCGCGATTTTCGGCGGGCCCGCGCGGCAGGCCGGCATCAGCTGCGAAACCTGCCATCGGCAGGGCCATAACAATTCCAGGCTGTTCGTGCCCGGTCTGTCGAGCCGGCCTGGAACCTTCGACACCACCGGCGCGCTGTTCAACGCCAAGGCCGACAACGGTGTGTTCGATCCGGTGACGCCGCCAAGCCTGCGCGGCGCCAAATATCTGGCGCCTTACGGCCATGACGGCCGCTTTGCCTCGCTGCGCGATTTCGTGCGCAACGTCATCGTCAATGAGTTCGCCGGGTCCGAGCCATCGGCACAGATCCTCGACGCGCTGATCGCCTATATCCAGGAAATCTCTTTCCTGCCCAATTCGAAGCTGGCCGCCGGCGGCCGCTTGAGCACGGAAGCCTCCGACGCCACGCGCCGCGGCGAGATGCTGTTCGTCAAGCCGTTCCGGCGCGATGCGGCGATGAGCTGCGCCGGTTGCCATCAACCGAGCGGCGCCTTTGTCGACCACGGGGTGCACGATGTCGGGAGCGGCGGCTGGTTCAAGACGCCGACGCTGATCAACGCCAACTTCAACGCGCCCTATTTCCACGACGGCCGTTTCGACAACTACGCCGACGTCGTCGCCTATTTCGACCGCCATTTCGATCTCGGCTTGAGCGAAGGCGAGCGCGCCGATCTCGTGGCCTATCTCGATGCGGTCGGCGATGCCGACGAACCGATCGTGCGCAACAGGGTACAAGCCGAGCTCGACGAGATCGCGCAATTCGTCAGCGTGCTCGACACCGCGATCCCCCAGCGCAACAAGGAAGTGATCGCCTTGACCGTCGATGCCGTCGGCAACGAATGGCGCGAGCTGGGCGAGAATTTCCCGGAGCGTTCCGACACCAGCGTCGGCGGCGGGCTCACGGAACGCCTGCGCGCGCGTGGTGGAGTGCGCGAGATGGTCCTCGGGCTTCGTCAGGTCGCCATGGCCGCCGACGCGGATGATTTCGATGGCGCTGCGCAGGCCTATGCCGACTACCGCAGCCAGGTCGCTGCTGCCGCTGCCGATCTGAAAGTGGCCGAGGCGTGGTCCCTGTTCAATCCGGTGGTCCGCCAGGCGCACTTCGCGGCGCTGCGCCAGCTCGCGGAGCTAGCAAAATAGGGGTTTACCGAGGCGTCGGTAACGTTATAACGTATCGTATAGGGGGTGATGGCATGCGGGGCGGTAAGTGGTGCGGACGATCGAGGTCGCGGGTTTCGCGTCTGGTTCTGGCGTTGGCACTTGTTGCCGGCGCGGCGCAGGCCAAGGACGCCGCAAAGCAGCCATCGATCTGGGACCAGGACACGCTGACCGGCGATTGGGGCGGCGCGCGCACCACGCTCAAGGACAAGGGCATCGACGTCACGCTGAACTACATCAACGAAACCCTTGCCGTCCTATCCGGCGGGCTCGAGCGCCGCGCGAGCTATGAAGGCCGCCTTGAGTTCTCCGTCGATACCGATTTGCAGAAGCTCATCGGCTGGAATGGCGCCACTACCCATTTCACCGTCTACCAGATCCACAATATCGGCCACGTGACTGCGGCGGACAATGTTGGTTCGATTGCCGATCCGAGCAATATCGACGCGCTGGCGACGACGCGGCTGTTCACCGCCTGGTTCCAGCAGAATGCCTTAGACGACCGCGTCTCGCTGCGCATCGGGCAACTTGCCGCAGACGATGAATTCCTCATCAGCCCGACCGCAGGTGGCCTGATCAACGGCACCTTCGGCTGGGCCGGCATCGCCGCCGCCAACATGACCAGCGGCGGCCCGGCCTATCCGCTGGCGACGCCGGGCGCGCGCCTTGCGGTCAAGCCGACCGATCAGCTCACCGTGCTTGCCGCGGTCTTCTCCGGCGACCCTGCCGGCAAGGATTGCAACGACGTTCCACAGGCCTGCAATCGTCACGGCACGACGTTCAGCTTCAGCGGCGGCTCGCTGTGGATGGGTGAGCTGCAATACGCGATCAACCAGGACAAGAATTCAAAGGGCTTGCCGGGCGTCTATAAACTCGGCGGCTGGTACGCGACCGCCGATTTTGCCGATCAGCATTTCGGCCTCGACGGCACGGACGCCACTGTTTCGCTGGCCGACCCCGCGGTGGCCGGTCCGCTCAACCACAGCGGCAATGGCGGCGTCTATGCGGTCGCCGATCAAATGGTCTGGCGCGCCGGCGACCAAAGCCTCAATCTGTTCGCGCGCGGCGGCGTTGTGCCGTCCGACCGCAATCTGATTTCGTATTACGTCGATGGCGGCGCTGGCTTTAAAGGCCTGCTGCCCGGCCGCGCCAACGATGTACTCACCTTCGGCGTCGCCTACGCCAAGATCAGCCGCGACGCGGCGGCGCTCGACCAGGATTTGCTGGCGATCAACGGCCCGCCGTTCCCGATCCGCGACTACGAGCTGGTATTCGAGCTCAACTACACCCTGCAGCTCGCCAACTGGTGGACCGTGCAGCCGGACCTGCAATACATCGTTCACCCCGGCGGCAACGTATCCGATCCGAACAATCCGGCGGCGACCGTGCAGGATGCCTTCGTTGCCGGCATTCGCAGCACGATCAAGTTCTAGCCCGATTCAGCGCGTCGCAACGCCATCGCGCACGGCGCGGAAACGATCAAACAACTGGTCCCAGTTATCGGCCGCGACCACGCCGATAACGCGCACGTAGCCGCTGACGCCGAAGCGCACCCACTGCACCAGCTTGATCGAGGCGCCGCGCGGGTTTTTGGCATTGGCGCGGATTTCAAAGCCGGGCAGGCCGCTGAGCCGCATGGCTTCGCTGGAGGTGACGGTCAGCTCGCTGAGCGGCGCGCTGGACAAGAGATCGCGGGCAAATCGCGCGCGGTCGCCGGGCTCGGCCGGCGCCCCGGGTCCGACGGAAATGATCATGTAAGGCTGCCGGGTGATGTCGTCGGTCGGCCCGTCGGTGAGCAGCAGGCCGCCGGCCGCGACGGCCTGCATGACCCGGAAGCCGGCGAGATCGCCGACCGCAAACGGCAGCATCGCCATCTGCTCGGCCAGCGGCGGCGGGCGGAAGGTGACTGAGGAAAGCGCGGCGCGGATCGCCTTGTCCGGATAAATGGCCAATGCCTGTTCGGGCACGGCCACGGTGACCAAAGCGGTGAGATCGGCGTTGGGTCCGCCGAACGTGCGGCCAAGCAGAAACCAGCGGCGCGTCGTGACGCCGCCCACTTCGCCCTTGCCGGTCAGCAGAATGCCGACGCCATCCGCGAACGGAAACATCGTGCGCGTTTCCACGGTCAATCCCGGAGGAGTAAAATCGAACATCGATTTTTCGACATTCTCATAAGCCGGCAGCGGCAGTTCGAGGAGGGTGATGGCCGCCTTGTTGGCCGTGTCTTCGAAACCGGGAAAGCGCCGGCTCACGCTCATGCCCGGCGGCGGCTCAAGGCCAATGCGCTGGCCGGGCGGAAACACCGGATCGGCGGCGGCGCCGGCAAGGGCCATCCCGGCCCAGGCCGCGAGCACAACAGCAATTAGACGACGGACCATCAAAACCAATTCCAGGGCGCAGGGGCGGCGCCGCGCTTGCCTAGACGGGGGTGCCGGCTGCTGCAATGGCATTTCCGTTAACCCTTGACCTGGGCGTCATTGGGCCGCTCGCGATTTCGTGAGCGTCCCGCTTGCGGGCCTTGGCCGCCCTCCTATATGAGCCAGTAAGCCGTATAAATACGGCGAATCGAGTATCCAGGGGGCTGGAGAGGGAGGTCTGCGGATGAGCCGCGGATTTAACCCATCTGGGCGCCAAGTGGCCCAGGCAGCCTGCCGCAATTGAGAGGAAGAACCATGGGTAAGGTCATCGGCATCGACCTCGGCACCACGAATTCGTGCGTTGCCGTCATGGAAGGCAAAAATCCAAAAGTCATCGAGAACGCCGAAGGCATGCGCACCACGCCTTCGATCGTCGCCTTCACCGACGACGGCGAGCGTCTCGTCGGCCAGCCGGCCAAGCGCCAGGCGGTCACCAATCCGGAAAAGACCATCTTCGCGGTCAAGCGCCTGATCGGACGGCGCTACGAAGACCCGATGGTGGAGAAGGACAAGAAACTCGTTCCCTACAAGATCGCCAGGGCCTCGAACGGCGACGCCTGGGTCGAGGCGGACGGCAAGCCGTATTCGCCCTCGCAGATCTCCGCCTTCATCCTGCAGAAGATGAAGGAAACGGCGGAAGCCTATCTCGGCAGCAAGGTCGATCAAGCCGTCATCACCGTTCCCGCCTATTTCAACGACGCCCAGCGCCAGGCCACCAAGGATGCCGGCAAGATCGCCGGGCTTGAGGTCATGCGCATCATCAACGAGCCGACGGCGGCGGCGCTCGCCTACGGTCTCGACAAGCAGAAGACCGGCACCATCGCGGTCTACGACCTCGGCGGCGGCACCTTCGATATTTCCATTCTGGAAATCGGCGATGGCGTGTTCGAGGTGAAGTCGACGAACGGCGATACGTTCCTCGGCGGCGAAGACTTCGACATGCGGCTGGTCAACTATCTCGCGGACGAGTTCCAGAAGGAGCAGGGCATCGACCTGCGCCGCGACAAGCTGGCGCTGCAGCGGCTGAAAGAGTCCGCTGAAAAGGCGAAGATCGAGCTGTCGTCCACCACGCAGACCGAACTCAACCTGCCGTTCATCACCGCGGATGCGTCCGGTCCGAAGCATCTGACCATGAAGCTCACCCGCGCCAAGTTCGAGGCGCTGGTCGACGATCTCATCCAGAAGACCGTCGAGCCGTGCCGCAAGGCGATCAAGGACGCCGGCATCTCGGCAGCCGAGATCAACGAGGTGGTCCTGGTCGGCGGCATGACGCGCATGCCGAAGGTGCAGGAAGTCGTGAAGCAGTTCTTCGGCAAGGAGCCGCACAAGGGCGTCAACCCGGATGAAGTCGTCGCCATCGGCGCGGCGATCCAGGCCGGCGTGCTGCAGGGCGACGTCAAGGACGTGCTGCTGCTCGACGTGACCCCGCTCTCGCTCGGCATCGAAACGCTGGGCGGCGTGTTCACCCGCATCATCGACCGCAACACCACGATCCCGACCAAGAAGAGCCAGGTCTTCTCCACCGCCGAGGACAATCAGAACGCGGTGACGATCCGCGTGTTCCAGGGCGAGCGCGAGATGGCGGCCGACAACAAGATCCTCGGCCAGTTCGACCTCGTCGGCATTCCGCCGGCGCCGCGCGGCGTGCCGCAGATCGAAGTCACCTTCGACATCGACGCCAACGGCATCGTCAACGTCAACGCCAAGGACAAGGCGACCGGCAAGGAGCAGCAGATCCGCATCCAGGCATCGGGCGGCCTGTCCGAAGCCGACATCGAGAAGATGGTCAAGGACGCCGAATCGCACGCCGAGGAAGACAAGAAGCGCAAGGCCGCGGTCGAAGCCAAGAACCACGCCGAGGCGCTGGTGCATTCGACCGAGAAGGCGCTCGCCGAGCACGGCTCCAAGGTCGGCGACGCCGAGCGCTCGGCCATCGAGAACGCCATGGCCGACCTGAAAGAGGCGCTCAAAGGCGACGACGCCGCCGCGATTGCCGCCAAGACCAACACGCTGGCGCAGGCTTCGATGAAGCTCGGCGAGGCGATGTACAAGCAGCAGCAGGAAGCGCAGAACGCGCAGCCCGGTGCTGAGGGCGCTGCGGCCGAAAAGAAGGAAGACGTTGTCGACGCCGAGTTCACCGAAGTCGACGACGACAAGAACAACAAGAAGTCAGCCTGACGACCAAGCAATGAAAACCTCGTCCTTCGCGATGCGCGTTGCGCTCCTGGGGGACGGGGTTTTGACTTTCCGGCGGGGATAGACGGTGTCCAAGCGCGACTACTACGAAGTCCTGGGCGTCACCCGCAGCTGCACCGAAGTCGAGCTCAAGGCGGCTTTCCGCAAGCTCGCCATGCAGCATCACCCGGACCGCAATCCGGGCGATGAGGAGTGCGTGCACAAGTTCAAGGAACTCAACGAGGCCTATGACGTCTTGAAGGACGGCGACAAGCGCGCCGCCTATGACCGTTTCGGCCATGCCGCCTTCGAGCAAGGCGGCGCCGGCGCCCACGGCTTTGGCGCTGATTTTGCCACCTCCTTTGCCGATATTTTCGAGGACCTGTTCGGCATGGGCGGCCGCCGCGGCGGCGGCCGCGGCCAAGGCCGCGAGCGCGGCTCCGACCTGCGCTACAACATGGAAATCACGCTGGAAGAGGCCTTTGTCGGCAAGACCGCGCAGATTCGCATACCGACCTCGGTGATTTGCGAGGCCTGCTCCGGCACCGGGGCCAAGGCCGGTACCAAGCCGAAGGCCTGCGCGAGCTGCGGCGGCGCCGGCAAGATCAGGCACGCGCAAGGTTTTTTCACGCTCGAGCGCACCTGCCCGACCTGTCAGGGACGCGGGCAGGTCATTGACGACCCATGCACGGCCTGCGCGGGCGCGGGCCGCGTTACGCGCGAGCGCGCGCTATCGGTGAATATCCCCCGCGGCGTCGAAGATGGCACCCGTATCCGCCTTGCCGGCGAAGGCGAGGCGGGTTTGCGGGGCGGACCCGCCGGAGACCTTTATATTTTCCTGTCGATCGCGCCGCATACGCTGTTTCAGCGCGACGGGGCCGACCTGCACTGCCGGGTGCCGATCTCCATGATCACCGCCGCTTTGGGCGGCGAATTCGAGGTGCCGGCGATCGACGGTGCCAAAACGAAGGTGAAAGTGCCGGCCGGCACACAAACCGGCCGCCGCTTCCGGCTTGCCGCCAAGGGCATGCCGGTGCTGCGGGCGAAACAAACCGGCGACATGTACGTTCAGGTCGCGGTGGAAACGCCGCAAAATCTGACCAAACGGCAGCGCGAATTGCTCACCGAGTTTCAAAAACTGTCGTCGCAGGAGACGCAGCCGGAATCCGAAGGATTTTTCAGTCGAGTCAAGGAGTTTTTCGACAGCCTCGGAAATAGCAAAGGCCATACGAGCGACCCGGCTTGACCCTTTGCCCGCCGCGCTATACCCGTGAATGTTGCAGTCTGATGACTGCCGTACGTTGTGGCGACCCCGCATAATGCCCCTGCACTCGTTAGCTCGCGTTGAAAAAAAGCCGCTGCGTCTCGACGACGAGGTGCAGTTCATCCGCTCCTGGATCGAGAAGCCGATTTCAACCGGCGCCGTGATGCCCTCGGGCAAGGCGCTGGCGCGTACGATGGCGAGCTACGTCGATCCGAAGTCGAGTGGCCCGGTGATAGAGCTTGGTCCCGGCACCGGCCCGGTCACCGAAGCGCTGGTCGAGCACGGCATCGATCCCGCCCGTCTGGTGCTGGTCGAATTCAATCCGACATTCTGCCGTCTGCTGCGCACGCGCTATCCGGCGGCGACGGTGGTGCAGGGCGACGCCTACCGGCTGCGCCGCCTGCTTGAAACTTATGTGCGCGAGCCCGCCGCTGCGGTCGTCTCCGGCCTGCCGCTGGTCACCAAGCCGCTGCGCACGCGGTTGCGTCTGATTGCCGATGCCGTAGGACTTCTCGCGCCGGCCGCGCCCTTCATCCAGTTCACCTACGCGATGCTGCCGCCGATCCCGAGGGCGTTGTCCGGCATCACCGCCGAAGCCTCCGAGCTGATTTGGCTGAACCTGCCGCCGGCGCGCGTGTGGGTCTATCGCGGCCGCTGACAATTTTATTTCGTCATTCCGGGATGGCGCGTCAGCGCCGGATCTTGAATCCATGCTCCGCATGCACCGGGGTTATGGATTCCGGGTTCGCTCGCCATAGCGCGTCGAAGACGCGCGTAAACGCGCTTAAGGCCCGCGCCCCGGAATGACGATGGAAAGGTCGCGTGCTATTCAAAGGGTTCGCCTGCGGAGCCGCCGATGCCTGGCCCAAAAATCCTTGTCATTCCCGGCTCGACGCGTGTTGGCTCGCACAACGTGAAGCTGGCGGCGCTTGCCGTGAAAGAACTCACCTTGAACGATATCGAGGTGACCCGCATCTCGCTCGCCGACTATGAGTTGCCGATCTATGAAGCCGGTATCGAAATCAAGGGCGGGCCGCCGGCCAATGCGCTGCGCCTCAAGCAGATGGTCATGGCGCATCAGGGCGTGTTCATCGCCAGCCCCGAATACAGCGCTTCGGTGCCGCCGCTCTTGAAGAACGCCATCGACTGGGTCTCGCGCGTGCGCGAACGCGGCGATCCGACCTATGCCGCGTTCAAGGGCCGCATTTTTGCCATCAGCTCGGCCTCGCCGAACGCGCTCGGCGGCGTGCGCGCGCTGCTGGCGCTGCGGCAGATCCTCGAACTCGGCTGCGGCGCTCTTGTCATCCCCGAGCAGGTGACGATTGCCAATGCCGATCTGGCCTTCGACGAAATGGACAACATCGCCGATACCGGAACCGCCAATCTGCTGCGCGCCCAGCTCGCCCGCCTGGTCGAGGTGGCGCGGCTGATGATGTGAGGGCGCGTAAGGATGAAGGGACGAGACTTGAATGCAGCTTGACGCGCGCGAACGCCTGATCGTCGCTCTCGACCTGCCTTCGGTGCAGGCGGCCGAGGCCATGGTGTCGCGGCTGGGGGAGGCGGTGTGCTTTTACAAGATCGGCTATCAGCTGGCCTTTGCCGGCGGGCTGCCTTTCGCCGCCGGCCTCATCGCCGCCGGCAAGCAGGTGTTTCTCGACCTCAAGCTGCACGACATCGCCAATACGGTGACCAAGGGCGTTGAAAGCGTGGCGCAGCTCGGCGCCACCTTCCTCACGGTGCATGGCTATCCGCAGACCATGAAGGCGGCGGTTGCGGGCAAGCAAGGCTCGACGCTGCGCATTCTCGCCGTCACTGTGCTGACGTCCTATGACGACGCCGATCTTGCCGCCGCCGGCTACGACTTGAGCGTCGGAGAACTTGCCGCCGCCCGCGCCGGCGCAGGCGCGCGACACCGGCGTCGACGGCTTGGTTTGCTCGGCGGAAGAGGTGGCGCACCTGCGCTCGATCGCCGGACCGGGCATGGTGCTGGTGACGCCTGGCATCCGCCCGGCGGGCAGCGCCTCGGGCGACCAAAAGCGCATCATGACGCCGGGCAATGCCATCGCCGCCGGCGCCGACTATCTGGTGGTCGGCCGCCCGATCCTGGAAGCGCCCGATCCGAAGGCGGCGGCCGACGCGATCATCGCCGAAATCGAAAACACTTCGGGAAAATGAGAGGAAGTTGAGATGGCCAAGGGTTATTGGGTAGCGAATATCGACGTGACGGATATGGACGGCTACAAGGCCTACGTCGCGGCGAACGCCGAACCGCTGCACAAGTTCGGTGCGAAATTTCTAACGCGCGGCGGAAAATCCGAAGCGGTCGAAGGCAAGCTGCGCTCACGCATCATTGTCATCGAATTTCCAAGCTATGAGGCGGCGCTGAGCTGTTATCGTTCGCCCGAGTACCAGAAAGCCAAGGCGCTACGCATCGGTAAGGGCGTAGGCGAGTTCGTCGTGCTGGAAGGCTACGACGGCCCGCAGCCGTAGCTTCTTTTTCCCTCCCCCGCGAGCGGGGGAGGTGACCCGGGGCGCCGCCCCGGCTATACCGGCGCCACGTTTCCGGAGTTGACCCATGACCGCCATGCGGCTCGTGGTCGCCGGCGCCGGCGGGCGGATGGGCCGCACGCTGGTCAAGGCGATCGCCGACAACAAGGACTTCGCGCTCGCCGGCGCGCTGGAAGACGCGCGCTCGCCGCTGATCGGCTGGGATTCAGGCGTGCTCGCGGGTGTCCCCGAAAACGGCGTGAAGCTCGCGGGCGATGCGCGGCCGCTGCTGGAGCAGGCCGACGGCATCATTGATTTCACCGCGCCGGCGGCAACCGTTGTGTTTGCCGGGCAGGCGGCAGCCATGGGCAAGGTGCACATCATCGGCACCACGGGCCTGAGCGCAGGCGATTTCGGCAAGATCAAGGAGGCCGCGAACAAGGCGATCATCGTCCAGTCCGGCAATATGAGCCTCGGCGTCAATCTGCTGGCGGCGCTGACCAGGCGCGCGGCGCAGGTGCTCGACAGGTCGTTCGACATCGAAATCCTGGAGATGCATCACAACCAGAAGATCGACGCGCCGTCCGGCACCGCGCTGCTGCTCGGCCACGCCGCGGCGGAAGGCCGCGGTATCGATCTCGACCGGCACAGCGCGGTCGACGGGCACGACGGCAAGCGCAAGCCCGGCGACATCGGCTTTGCTTCATTGCGCGGCGGCACCGTGGTCGGCGAGCACAGCGTAATCTTCGCCGGCCCCGCCGAGCGCATCGAGCTCACGCATCGGGCCGAGGACCGCATGCTCTTTGCCAGCGGCGCGCTGCATGCGGCGATCTGGGCGCGCACGCAGAAGCCCGGGTTCTATTCGATGATGGATGTGCTGGGGCTGAAGGATTTTTAGTTTCGATCCCGTCATCCTGAGGTGGCCGCGCAGCAGCCCTCGAAGGATGGCGGGCCGTCACCCTTCGAGACTCGCGTCGCTCACACCTCAGGGTGACGGTTAAAGGCAGAGACCAGGAAGCATGCAATGACCGACCGACTTCTCGTGCTCGTGCGCCACGGCCAGAGCGACTGGAACCTGAAGAACCTGTTCACCGGCTGGCGCGACATCGACCTGACCGAGCAGGGCATCAAGGAGGCGCGCGAGGCCGGGCGCAAGCTCAAGGCGCAAAACATTGTCTTCGATGTCGCCTTCACCTCGGCGCTCAAGCGCGCGCAGCGCACGCTCGATCTCATGCTGGCGGAGATGGGGCAGGCCAAGGTCCCGGTGATCAAGGATCAGGCGCTCAACGAGCGCGACTACGGCGATCTCTCCGGACTCAACAAGGATGACGCGCGCAAGAAATGGGGCGAGGAGCAGGTGCATATCTGGCGCCGCTCCTACGACGTGGCGCCGCCCGGCGGCGAATCTTTGCGCGACACCGCGGCGCGGGTGCTGCCGTACTACATCCAGGAAATATTGCCGCGCGTGCTGCGCGGCGAGCGCGTGCTCGTCTCCGCGCACGGCAATTCGCTGCGCGCGCTGGTCATGGTGCTCGACAGGCACACGACGGACAGCATCACCAAGCTCAATCTCGGTACCGGCGTGCCGATGATCTACCAGCTCAACGCCGATTCGACGGTGGCCTCGAAACTCGATTTGGCGGCGTGAACGCAAAAGCCGACATCGTCGTTCTCGATGCCGATGCGGCGAAGCGCGCCATCGGCGAACTGGCCGACGTGCTCGCGGATTGCGTGGCCGCCGGCGCCTCGGTCAACTTCATGCTGCCGTTCGGCCGCGACGATGCGGCGGCCTTCTTCGAGACGGTCATTTCTTCCGTTGCGTGCGGCGAGACAATCCTGTTCGCGGCGAGGCTCGACGGCCGCATCGTCGGCACCGTGCAGCTCGGGCTGGACACGCCGCCGAACCAGGTCCACCGCGCCGAGATCAAGAAGCTGCTGGTGCATCGTTCGGCGCGCGGCAAAGGCATCGGCGCGGCGCTGATGGCGCAGGCCGAGGCGCAAGCGAAGCGGCAAGGCCGCACGCTGCTGGTGCTCGACACCGCGAGCGACGATGCTCGGCGGCTCTATGCGCGCGGCGGCTGGCAGCGCCTCGGCAATATTCCCGACTATGCGATGTGGCCGGGCGGCGGCTTCTGCGACACGACGATCTTCTGGAAGAAGATTTAGCGCTACGCCGCGACCTTGCCGGCTTCCCAGCCGAGCATCGCGCGCTTGCGCGTGATGCCCCAGTGATACCCGGTGATGTCGCCGTTCTTGCCGACGACACGGTGGCACGGCACCACGAAGCAGATCGGGTTCTTGCCGACGGCGGCGCCGACCGCGCGCGCGGCCTTGCGGTCGCCGACCTTGGCGGCGATGCCGGAATAGGTGTCGAGCCGGCCCATGGGGATGTCGAGCAGCTTCTCCCAGACGCGCACTTCGAAGTCGGTGCCGATCAGCACCACGCGCAGCGGCTGGTCCTTGCGCCACAGCGCCGGATCGAAAATGCGCCGCGCCGTCGCCGCGGTCGCCGCGAAGTCTTCCACGTATTTCGCATTCGGCCAGCGCGCGCGCATGTCGCGCAGCGCCGAGCGTTCCTTGCCGGCGTCGGCGAGCGCGAGGCCGGCCAGGCCGCGCGGCGTCGTCATCACCAGCGCCATGCCGAACGGGGAGGGGTGGAAGCCATAAGTGATGGTGAGGCCTTCGCCGCCGGCCTTCCATTCGCCGGGCGACATCGCTTCGTGGGTGACGAACAGATCGTGCAGCCGGCCGGGGCCGGACAGACCGACTTCGTATGCGGCGTCGAGCACGCTCGCCGAAGCGCGCAGCAAATCGCGGGCATGGTTGAGCGTCAGCGCCTGCAGGAACGCCTTCGGCGTCAGCCCGCACCAGCGGCGGAACAGGTGATGCAGGTCGGTCGCGGACACGCCGGCGGCATCGGCGATGGTCTCGATTTCCGGCTGCGAGCGCCAGTTGCCGCGAATGTGCGCGATGGCGCGGCGCACCACGTCATAGTCGGCCGCCGCGGTCGGCAGCGGGGCGAGGTCGGGAAAACGGTCGGACAGGGTCATGTTCATCATTTCGCGTATCTAGGCCAGCCTAAGCGGCCTGCCCACCCGATTCCTGATAACTTAAATGGGCCTCATGCTGAGGAGCGGCCGCAGGCCGCGTATCGAAGCATTGGGCCGCCTCGATCCTTTGAGACGGGCGCATTCCGCGCCCTCCTCTGGATGAGGCGGTGGAGGCTCACGGAATAGCCGTCCTTGTCACCCCGCGCTTGGCCTCGGCGAGCGCATTGCCGAGCGCCACCGCGAAACTCGCCTTTTCGTGCGGCCCGAGGAAATTGGCGACCGCCAATTGCTTGCCGCGCGAGACGAGCAAAAGCCTCTCGATGCCGAATTCCTCGTGCACGATCTTTTCCAGCCTGACCCACAGTGGATTGAGCACCCATTCGCGTGACTGCCCGCGATGGCTCACCTTGCGCACGGTGAGCGCGACCGGCGTCATGCTCACTTCCTCGTAGGCCGCCGCATGCCGGTAGTTGAGCCGGAAGGCGAGGTAGAGCAGCAGCACGTCGAGGCCGAAAAACCCGAAGATCGGCCAGGCGCCCATCAGCAGGAAGGCCATGCCGGAGATGAAGCTCAAGCCGCCGAAAATTCCCATGAGGATGAAGAAGCCGACCCGGTTGAGCGAGCGGTGCGGCGTGATCACCGCGGAAAAAATCGTCGGTTCGAGGTCGGTGTTGTGGCCGGTCATGGTGTCGCTCTTAGCGCTTTAGTATACAGGAAAAATGGCGAAAAAATCCCTCCGCACGCAGTCATCCAAGCGTCGCAAGACCAAAGTCAAAGCCAAGGTCAAGCCGGCGCCGAAGCGGGCAAAGGCCGATGCCAATATTGCGACATTGGCAACGTTTGGCGAGGTGCCGCCCTGGACCAATGCGCAAATCGAGGAGGCGTTCCGCCGCTTCGAGAAGGCCAATCCGGACCCTAAGGGTGAATTGCAATACATCAACCCGTTCACACTGCTGGTCGCGGTGGTGCTGTCGGCGCAGGCGACCGATGCCGGCGTCAACAAGGCGACGCCGGCGCTGTTTGCGCTCGCCGATACGCCGGCGAAGATGGTGGCGCTGGGCGAGGAGCGCGTCCGCGATCTGATCAAAACCATCGGGCTCTTCCGCACCAAGGCGAAAAACGTGGTCGAGTTGTCGCGAAGGCTTGTCGCCGAACATGGCGGCGAGGTGCCGCGTACGCGCGAGGCGCTTGAAGCGCTGCCGGGGGTCGGGCGCAAGACCGCCAACGTGGTGCTCAATATCGCCTTCGGCGAGCCGACCATCGCCGTGGATACGCATATTTTTCGTGTCGGCAACCGCACTGGATTGGCTACCGGCAAGACGCCGCTGGAGGTCGAGATGAAACTGGAGGCGGTGGTGCCGGCGAAATATAAATCGCGCGCGCATCATTGGCTTATTCTGCACGGGCGCTACACTTGCCTGGCGCGCAAGCCGCTGTGCGAGACGTGCATCATCAGCGACCTGTGCAAATGGCCGGGAAAAACGGTCGCAAAATAAAAGCGCTTTCGGGAGGTTGCTATGGAAGGCTCGGCCGCTGCAAAGGCAAAGCTCGTCGATCACGGCGATGCTAAGGTCTATTTCGCCGCTGCCGGCTTGCCGGCTAAGTCTGCCGCCGCCTGGCTGAAAACCGGACTTCGTATCACCGGCAACTTCAAGCGTGACGCTGCGGCGGCGTCGAAGTTCTGGCAGCAGGGCACGGCTTTCCTCGCCAAGCTGCCGAAAAAGCCGCTGCGCACCGTCGAGCAGCAACAAGCGGCGCTAGCCATTCAATTCGCCGCTCGCGAATCGCGCGAACAATTTCTGTCCCGTCACGCCGACGCGGTCTACCGCAAGCTCACAAAGAACCTTGTGAACTTCGTTCGTGTCGAGGAGCTCTGTTACGACGCCGCCAAATTGGTGCCCGGGCTGACGCCGACGCGCAAGCAGGTCGATACCGAAGCCCAGTCGATGCAGTCAGAAAAGGATGGCGTTGAGGTCGATCAGGGCATTTTCCTCGCCAACGTGCTCGCCAATGAAGAGACTGGCATGCATCTGTGTCACGCCATGCTGCGGCCGAAGCAGGAAGCGCTCAAGCGCATGGGCGAATTGATCAAAACCGGAGCGGTCGATTTCGGCCCGGCCAAGGTCGAGCGCAGGGATAAGACCGCGGTCGTAACCATCCAAAACCCGCGCTTTCTCAACGCCGAAGACAACGACACGCTCGCCGACACCGAGACCGCCGTTGACATGGCGATCCTCGATCCGCTGAGCGAGATCTGCGTCTTGCGTGGCGGCGTGGTCGAGCACCCGAAATACAAGGGCCGCAACGTCTTTTGCAGCGGCATCAATCTCACGCACATTTACCGCGGCAAGATTCCGTTCCTCTGGTACGTCACGCGCGACATGGGCATCGTCAACAAGATGTTCCGCGGCATCGCCTCGTCCGACACGCGCAGCCCCGAGGAGACCAGCGGCGGCACGCTCGAGAAGCCATGGGTTGCCCAGCTCGAAGTCTTCGCCATCGGCGGCGGCTGCCAATATCTGCTGGTGATGGACTATGTGGTGGCGGGCAGCGACGCCTACATGACGCTGCCGGCGCGCAAGGAAGGCATCATCCCCGGCGCCGCCAACATGCGCTTCCCGCGCTTCGTCGGCCCGCGCATCGCGCGCCAGGCGATCATGATGGGCAAGCGGCTCGATTGCGACAGCGCCGAGGGCCGCATGGTCTGCGATCTCGTGGTGCGGCCAAATGAAGTCGGGCACACGGTGACGAAGGTGTGCGAGGATTTCACCAATTCCGGCGTCGTCAGCGCTGCTAGCAACCGGCGTGCCTTCCGCGTCGGCGAGGAGCCGCTCGACGCCTTCCGCAAATACATGGCGGTTTATGCGCGCGAGCAGGCCTATTGCCATTTCTCGCCGGCGCTGATCGCCAATCTGGAAAAGCACTGGAACGCCGCGAACCGGAAAATCTAAACATAATGCCGGGCATGCACGTCAAAGGCGTCGACCTGACGCCGCGCCGCGAAACATTCGAGCCGATCGAGATCGCCTCACGCGACGAAATCTCGGCGCTGCAGCTCAAGCGCCTGAAATGGACGCTTGATCGCGTCTACAAGAACGTCGCGCACTACAAGCAGGTCTTCGATGCCGCCGGCGTGCATCCCGGCGACCTGAAGACGCTCGACGATCTGCGCAAGTTTCCCTTCACCAGCAAGGCCGAGCTGCGCGAGAAGTATCCGTTCGGGCTGATGGCGATGCCGCGCGAACAATTGCTGCGCGTGCATGCGTCGTCGGGAACCACCGGAAAACCCACGGTGGTCGGATACAGCCGGGGCGACATCGAGACTTGGGCCCATCTCATCGCCCGCGGCTTGCGCGCCGCCGGCTGCCGGCCCGGCATGCTGGCGCAGAACTCGTACGGCTACGGCCTGTTCACCGGCGGGCTCGGCTTCCACCACGGCGCCGAGAAATTCGGCGTAACGGTGGTGCCGGTCTCCGGCGGCATGACCGAACGGCAGGTCAAGCTGATCAGCGATTTCAAGCCCGATGTCATCTTCGTCACACCGAGCTATCTGCTTGCCATTCTTGACGAATTCCGCGCGCAGGGGGTCGATCCGCGGCAAAGTTCGCTCAAGATTGCGGTGTGCGGCGCCGAGCCGTGGACCAACGCCATGCGCGAGGAAATCGAGGGCGCTTTCGGCCTGCACGCCATCGACACCTACGGCCTGTCGGAAGTGATCGGTCCCGGCGTCGCCAACGAATGCATCGAGACCAAGGACGGCTGCACCATCTGGGAGGACCACTTCTATCCGGAGGTGATCGACCCGGCGACCGGCGCGGCGCTGCCGGACGGCGAAGTCGGCGAGCTGGTGTTTACCTCGCTGACCAAGGAGGCGATGCCGGTCGTCCGCTATCGCACCCGCGACCTGTCGCGGCTGCTGCCGGGCACGGCGCGCAGCATGCGCCGCATGGAAAAAGTCATCGGCCGCTCCGACGACATGATGATCATCCGCGGCGTCAATGTGTTCCCCAGCCAGATCGAGGAAATCCTGCTCAAGGATGAGCGGGTGTCGCCGCATTTCGTCATCGAGCTGCGCCGCGAGGAGCGGCTCGACACGATGACGGTGGTGGTGGAAGCGCGGCCGGGCATTGCCGAGGCTGAATGGCCGAAAAGCGGCCGCGATCTCGCGCATCACATCAAGAGCACGATCGGCGTCACCGCCGAGGTGAAGGCGGTGAAGCCCGGCTCGGTCGAGCGCTCGGCCGGCAAGGCCAAGCGCGTCATCGACATGCGGGCAAAAAGCTAGCGCGGCGGCTCGATCAATTCGGCGCCCGCGCCCGCGAGCTTCTTGTGCACGTGCACCATGAAGGCCATGGCAAAGATCGGCGTCGCCAGGTTGACGATCGGGAATCGACACGAACACCGCGATCACCAGCCCGGCGAGGAACACCATGATGGCGTTGCGCTTGCGCAGTTCCTTGGCCTCGTGCGGCGGGTGAAAGCGCATGGCGGCGAGCTCGAAATATTCGCGGCCGAGCAGATAGGCGTTGGCCAGCAGCAGGATGACCACGCCGAGCCCGGCGAACAGAATAAACGGCAGCGCGCAGAGATAGACCACGAGCGTGAGCAGCGCGAACTTCACACCCTCGATCAGCGCGCGGAAAAACGACAGCGCGCGGCCCGGCGCCTGCGCCGGATAATGCGCGTGCTCGACCACGTCGGCGACGTCATCGACAAAGAAACTGCCGACAAAGGCGGTCACCGTCGGCATCAGGAACAGCGCGCCGGTGACGATGCCGAGGCCGGCCATCAGCGAGAGCACGAAGGCAAGCGTTGTCCAGGCGGCGTGCGGCGCAAAGCCCGTGGTCTGCTCGGCCCAGGTGGCGCCGTTGTCGGCGAGCGTGGTGATCAAACGATTCAGGCCGATGCCGATGATGACGATCAGCAGCAGCGCGAGGCCGATGGATTTGAGCAGCACGCGGCGCAAGCGTGGCGAGAAAAGGTCGGCAAGCGCTGAGACGGCCGCGTCGATCATGCGCAGAGAGGTAAGGCCGGCAGCGTCGCCCGGCAAGTCCGCGCGCAAGCCGGCTCAAGCCGGCGACAGCGTCTCGTCCTTGGCCGCCTCGTCTTCGGCCGGCACGAACGGCACCAGTTCCTCGATGTCCCCGGCGTCCTCGGCGGCAAGATCGGCCCAGGCCATGGCCCTGTAGTCGAAGCCGTTGAGGATGGTCGGCTTCACCACCTCGAAATAGGGCGAAATGTCGAAATCGCGCGGCGCAAACAGCGAGGAATGCCGGATCTCCAGAATCTCCTGCCGCGCCGCCTCGCTGCGCGTCACCTTGGGCAGGATCGGATAGCGCACGTTCTCGAAGGCCTGCGCGATCAGCGCCGAGCAGATGATGCGGGTCGGGTGCCCGGAGCCGAGCGCGATCATGCGCCGGCGCCAGCGCTGCGGCACCGGCAGCGGCAACAGATAGCGCAGCAGGTCGAGGATGTTCTTCAGGTCATAGTCGAAGCCGATGCGCTCGGCCGCATAGGCGCAGACGCGGGCGCGATCGTCTTCGGTCAGGTTGATGGGGCGGCAGACGCGCGTATGGAAGCAGAGGTATTTCGACAGCGGCGCCGCCACCACGCCTTCGCCGATATTGGCCTCGACCAGCACCAGCGGCTCGCCGTCGGCGGTGGTGCGGTCGCCGATTGGCCCGACATAGAGCGCGGCGTGCGACCAGGTCGACTGCGTGAGATACTTGATGACGCCGGAGATATGATTGTTGCCCTCGACCAGCAGCACGTCGCCGGGTTTCAGCGTCGCGCGCAATGCGTCGGGATCGGTCGGCGTGAACGGCTCGTAGCCTTGCGCCGGCTTTTCCAGATATTGGGCGAGCAAATGCCCGACGCGGTCGACTATCCAGCCCATTATCCGCAGCTGTCCCCGAGCACGCGCGTTCTGCACGTTTGCCGAGCGGCACAATAGTAATGACTCATTGCAATTTGGTTCACCGACGGCGCGGCGCTGTTACCGAATCTTAGCCATGACATTGCCGCGCCTCATGCCTTCGGGCATGCTGCCGCAACGCACAACAAGCAATCGGAAACCATGCGATGCGAATGCGCGGCGAATTGCCCAAGGCGCTGATCGCCTGGTCGAGCGGCAAGGACAGCGCCTGGGCGCTGCATGAGACGCGCCGCCGCGGCGAGTTCGACATCATCGGCGCGCTGACCACGGTGACCGATGCTTTCGCCCGCGTCAGCATGCATGGCGTGCGCGAGGAACTGCTGCGCGCGCAGCTCGACGCCGCCGGGCTGCCTGCGATCATCGTGCGCATTCCCTATCCGTGCCCGAACGATATCTACGAACGCGAAATGGCCAAGGCGATGAACGACGCCAAGGCGCGCGGCGTCACCCATGTCATCTTCGGCGATCTGTTCCTCGAAGACATCCGCGCCTATCGCGAGGCAAAGCTCAAGGACGTCGGCCTGACGCCGGTCTTTCCGCTGTGGCTCAAGCCGACCGCGGATCTGGCGCGCGAGATGATCGCCGCCGGCGTCGAGGCGCATCTCTCCGTGGTCGATTTGAAAAAATTGCCGGCCGCTTTTGCCGGGCGCCGGTTCGACGACGCGCTGCTCGATGATTTCCCCGCCAGCACCGACCCCTGCGGCGAGAACGGCGAATTTCACTCCTTCGTTTCCGCCGGCCCGATGCTGGCGCAAAAAATTGCGGTCAGCGTCGGCGAGACCGTCGAGCGCGAGGGCTTTGCCTTCGCCGATCTGCTTCCGTCATCCTGAGGTGCAAGCGCGGAACGCGCGAGCCTCGAAGGATGAACGGCCAACACGCTTAAGAACTCGGCCTCGCCCTTCGAGCGCCGCGCTGCGCGCGGCCACCTCAGGGTGACGGATTAGCCTCGGAGAACGCCGCCGGTACGCTTGCCGACCTCGGCAACGATGCGGCTGCCCAGCGCGTCGATCTCGGCGTCGGTCATCGTCTTCTCGCGCGGCTGGATGGTCACGGCGATGGCGATCGATTTCTTGCCCGGGTCGATGCCCTTGCCTTCGTAGACGTCGAACACGGTGATATTGGCGATCAGCTTGCGGTCGACGTTCTGCGCGGCGCGCACGATGTCGGCGGCCTTGACGCTGCGCTCGACCACGAAAGCGAAATCGCGCGTCACCGGCTGGAACGGCGACAGTTCCAGCATCGCCTTCGCCCGCGTCGCTTTCGCCTTGGGCTCTGGGATTTTTTCCAAAATCACTTCGAACCCGGCCAGCGGCCCTTCTGCCTTGAGCGCTTCCAGCGCGCGCGGATGCAGCTCGCCGAAATGGCCGAGGATATTCTGCGGGCCGATCTGAATGGTGCCGCTGCGGCCGGGATGAAACCAGGCCGGCCCGCCGGGCACGACCTGCAGGGCCTGCATCGGCGCGCCGGCCGCCGCCAGCACGGCGAAGGCGTCGGCCTTGGCGTCGAAGGCATCGACCGGCTTCGCCGCGCTTGACCAATGGCGGCCGATGCCGGCGCTCGTGGCCAGCGCGCGGCGCACACCCGTCGCGGCGGTATATTGATCCTCCGGCCGGTCGCCCTGGAAGATCTGCCCGACCTCGAACAGCGCCACGTCGGCAAACCCCCGGTCGGCATTCTTCTGCGCCGCCATGATCAGGCCGGGCATGAGGCTCGGCCGCATGTCGGAGAGCTCCGCCGCGATCGGATTGGCGAGCGCCAGCGCTGCCGCGCCGCCGCCGAACAGTTCGGCCTCGCGCTTTGAGACGAACGACCAGGTGACGGCTTCGGTGAGGCCGCGCGCGCCCAGCGCGCGCTTGGCCTTGCGCGTGCGGTTCTGGATCGGTGTCAGCACCGGTTTGCGCGCGTGTTCGCCGCGCGGGAACGGCGTCGACGGCACGCGGTCGACGCCGACGATGCGCACCACTTCCTCGACGATATCGGCGCGGCCATGCACGTCCGGCCGCCATGACGGCACCGCGACCTTGACCTTCTCGCCTTGCCCGGCGGCGAAGAAGCCGAGCTTCTCCAGCACGCGGCGCACATCGGCGGCCGGCAGCTTGAGGCCGGACAGCCGCGGCAATTCGCTCAAGGGAAAATCGACCACCACCTCTTTCGGCGTCGGATCGCCGGCGACCACATTCTCCGACGGCTCGCCGCCGCAGAATTCGAGCACCATCTGCGTCGCCAGCTCGAGGCCGGGCAGCATGAAGGCCGGGTCGACGCCGCGCTCGAAGCGATAGCGCGCGTCGGAATTGATGCCGAACTTGCGCCCGGTTTGCGCGACGTTGAGCTCGTTCCATAGCGCCGATTCGATCAGCACGTCGGTGGTGTTCTCGTCGCAGCCCGACTCCTCGCCGCCCATGATGCCGGCAAGCGATTCAACGCCCTTCTCGTCGGCGATGACGCAGGTGGCTTCGTCGAGCGTGTAGGTCTTGCCGTCGAGCGCCAGCAATTGCTCGCCATTTTTGGCGCGGCGCACGGTGAGATTGCCATGAACTTTCTTGGCGTCGAATACATGCAGCGGCCGGCCGCGGTCGTAGGTGATGAAATTGGTGATGTCGACCAGCGCGTTGATCGGGCGCAGGCCGATCGCGAGGAGCCGCTTCTGCAGCCAGTCGGGCGCGGGGCCGTTTTTCACGCCCTTGACGAGGCGCAGGCCAAAGGCCGGGCACAGCGGGCTCGCCTCGATCGTCACCTTGACCGGGCAGGGGAACGTGCCCTTCACCGGCTTCACGGTGCGGTCCTTGAAAGTGCCGATGGAAGTGGCGCCGAGATCGCGGGCGATGCCGTTGACGCCGGTGCAGTCGGGGCGGTTGGGGGTGAGGTTGATTTCGATGACCGGCTCGCCGAGCTGCGGCGTATTCGGCGTAGCTTTTTCCCACCGGCGCATCGGCGGGCAGATCGATGATGCCGTCGTGATTGTCGGAGAGCTGAAGTTCCGCTTCCGACATCAGCATGCCGCGGCTCTCGACGCCGCGGATGGTGCCGACCGCGAGCGTCATGTTCTTGCCGGGGATGAAGGCGCCGGGCGCAGAGAACACGCCCTTCATGCCGGCGCGCGCGTTGGGCGCGCCGCAGACGACCTGGATCGGCTGGCCAGTCCCGGTATCGACCATGCAGACGCGCAGGCGGTCGGCGTTGGGGTGCTTCTCGGCGGAGATGACGGAGGCAATGACGAACGGCTTGAGCAGCCGCCGCCTTGTCCTCGACGCGCTCGACCTCGAGCCCGATCATGGTGAGCTTGTCGACGATTTCCGCCAACGACGCGTCGGTGTCGAGATGCTCCTTGAGCCAGGGCAGAGTGAATTTCATATTAAGCAGACCTCGGCAACAACCGAAACTGCTAAAGCTAACGTAACTGCAAATGTGAGCTTCGAAGTCAGGTCCATTATTGCTTCTTTAGCAACCGTGTCCTTGCTCGGGTTGAAATCGGTCGATACATGTTGAGTCATGAGTAGTCGCAAGCACAGGAGCGCCATCAAGACGTAAACCAGCATTTCACTTACAAAAATGATTTGGAAAAATTTGGAGTCCGCCTTTGCGTACAATGCACCGGACACCGCAATCATGATCGAAACGTGTTGAAGTACAGCAGTTGCCTTTGTGTCTATCGAATCTAGTGCCTCGTAAATTAATTTAGCTATCTTGGTGTCATGCGCGTTCGCTTCGCGGTTGATCTCATGCTCTCTGTCAGTCAAATCCTTTGCAGCAATTGCGCAAAGCAAGAGCCTATCAGTTAGTGAAATCAATGCCGTTAAGGCACTCACGGGCTCAACCCTCCCGCGAGCGTCGGGAAATCGAGCGGCCTGAATCCGTAATGCGCCAGCCAGCGCACGTCGGCCTCGAAGAAGGCGCGCAAATCGTGCATGCCGTATTTCAGCATGGCGATGCGGTCGATCCCCATCCCCCAGGCAAAGCCTTGATATTCCTCAGGATCGAGCCCGCAATTGCGCAGCACGTTAGGGTGCACCATGCCGCAGCCGAGGATTTCCAGCCAGTCCTCGCCCTCGCCGAAGCGGATTTCGCCCTTGTCGCGCTTGCACTGGATGTCGACTTCCAGCGACGGCTCGGTGAACGGAAAGAACGACGGGCGGAAGCGCATCTTCACGCTGTCGACCTCGAAGAAGGCCTTGCAGAATTCCTCCAGAATCCATTTCAGGTGGCCGAGGTGCGAGCCCTTGTCGATGACCAGGCCCTCGACCTGGTGGAACATCGGCGTGTGCGTCTGGTCCGAGTCGCTGCGATAGGTGCGGCCCGGGCAGATGACGCGGATCGGCGGCTTCTGGCTCAGCATGGTGCGCACCTGCACCGGCGAAGTGTGCGTGCGCAGCAACAGCCGCGAGCCGTCCGGCTTCGGCGGAAAATAGAAGGTGTCGTGCATGTCGCGGGCCGGATGGCCCTCGGGGAAATTGAGCTTGGTGAAGTTGTAGTCGTCGGTCTCGATGTCGGGGCCTTCGGCGACGGCAAAGCCCATGTCGGCGAAGATGGCCGTCAACTCATCGATCACCTGCGTGATCGGATGCACGCGGCCGATTTCGGCCGGCGCCTCGCGCACCGGCAGCGTGACGTCGACCGTCTCGGTGTTGAGCCGGGCGTCGAGCGCGGCATTGCCGAGCGCGCTTTTGCGCGCGGCGAGCGCCGCGGTAACGCGATCCTTGAGCCCATTGATCGCCGGGCCCTGGACTTTGCGCTCGTCCGGCGTCATCGCGCCAAGCGTCTTCAGCAGCGCGGTGATCGCGCCGCTCTTGCCCAGCGCCGCAACGCGCAGCGACTCCAGCGCCGCCTCGTCCTTGGCCGCGGCGACGGCTGCGAGCAATTCGTTTTCCAGTTGCGCGATGTCAGCCATTGGTTTTGCGCCGGCGGGTTTTCGAGGGGATGAGCCCGTTGCACCAGGCGCCGATGATGACGAGCAGGCCGAGCGCGAGCAGCATCACGTCATGGCGCCAGGCGCCAAAGATCATCACCAGATCGCCGAACAGGCGGATGGCTTCGATCATCCTGGTCATCGTGCGCCCGACATAACGGCCGAAGGCCGACTCTTTGAGCGGCTCGAGATCGGCGTAGCGGATGAGCAGCCACGAGGCGACAATCGGCGGCACGAAGTGCAGCAGCAAGGCCGGAACCGGCTGGCGCAGCCAGAAAAGATAAAGCGACACCACCGCTGCAAGAATGTCGGTCGACAGCTTGAGCGGATGGATCTGGTTGTAGAGCGCCTTTTCCTTCAGCGTCATCGGCGCGCGCCGTTGGTGTTCAAGCCGGGAGCGCGGCTTTCGCCTTTTCGACGATAGCCTGGAACGCCACCGGCTCGGTGATCGCAAGATCCGACAGCACCTTGCGGTCGACTTGCAGTCCGGCCTTGGCAAGCCCGGCGATGAAGCGGCTGTAGTTGAGGCCAAAGGGCCGCACCGCGGCGTTGAGGCGCTGGATCCACAGCGCGCGGAAAGTGCGCTTGCGCCGCTTGCGGTCGCGGAAGGCGTATTGGCCGGCCTTCTCCACCGCCTGCTTGGCGACGCGGATCGTGTTCTTGCGGCGGCCGTAATAGCCCTTGGCGGCCTTGTAGACTTTCTTGTGCTTGGCGTGTGCGGTGACGCCACGTTTGACGCGGGCCATGGGAAATCTCCTGACAGGTCTGGCGAATGGTCAATGACGGCGCGGACGCCGCCTCGCGAAATACTCAGCCGTTCGGCAGAAAGTATTTCTTGATGTTGTCGCCGTCGGTCTTGAACAGCACGGCGGTGCCGCGGTGCTCGCGGATGGTCTTGGTGGTCCGCTTGATCATGCCGTGGCGCTTGCCGGACTGCTGGTATTTCACCTTGCCGGTCGCGGTCACCTTGAAGCGCTTTTTGGCGCCCGATTTGGTCTTCAGCTTGGGCATTTGGCTCTCCTCATCGGCGCGTTGGCGGGACGACCCGCCGGGCCGGTTGATGCTCTAAAAGACAATTGCTTTTGAGCGTGCTGCTCGGAATTGAGCGCTAAAACGCCGCCACGGCAGCCCTTATCAGCCGGGCGGCGAAGGGCGGCGTTATGGCAGAGGCGGCCGTTCCTTGCAACCGCGAGCCGCAAGGCTAGCGGGCGCTTATTCTGGCTCTATTCCTGCCCTCGCAGGGCGCCGGAGGGCAGGTTCTTGAGCGAAATGGCTAGCGCGGCGCCAGCAGCATGACCATCTGCCGCCCTTCGAACCGCGGCTCCGATTCGATCTTGGCCATTGGCGCGGTATCGACCTTGACGCGGTTGAGCAGCTTGTAGCCGAGCTCCTGGTGCGCCATTTCGCGGCCGCGGAAGCGCAAGGTGATCTTGACCTTGTCGCCCTCCTCGAAGAAGCGCTTCATCGAGCGCATCTTCACATCGTAATCGTGGTCGTCGATCATCGGCCGGAGCTTGATCTCCTTGATCTCGACGACTTTTTGCTTTTTGCGGGCTTCCGCCGCCTTTTTCTGCGCCTGGAATTTGTATTTGCCGTAATCCAGGATTTTGACGACGGGCGGATTAGAATTTGGGGCGATCTCGACCAGATCGAGCCCCGCTGCAACCGCCATGGCAAGGGCGGCTTGCGTTTCGACGACGCCTTTGTTGTCGCCGGTATTATCGATCAGCTGAACCTCTCGGACGCGGATCTCCTCGTTTACGCGCGGGCCGTCTTTCTGGGCGGGCAGCGCAGACTTCATCGGACGACGAATGGCTACTGTCTCCTCTGCTGTTGCAATGCTTCCTTTCGCGCATCAGGCGCTACTCGGGAAGGGAAAGATTGGTAGAAACGGCGAAGAAGTCAACGCGGTTCCGAGGTCTTTGCCAATGAATCGTATTTAAAACCACTCGAAACCGCGTCCAAGGCCTTCAAACTGCTCCAATTAATGGAGCGATGCCTGCGGCACCAAACCAGGCGCCACGGTGCGGCCGGTAATCGCGGCATAAAGCCGCAGCGTCTGCTCGGCGACCAAAGCAGGCTCGAAATGGCCGCAAACCCACTCCCGGCCGCGCACGCCGATGGCCCGACGCGTGGGTTCGGGCATGGAGAACAGCCGCACCAGGGCTTCGGCAAGTGCACCATCGTCGCCGGCCGCGTAGCGCAAGCCTGTCACGCGGCCGTCAGGCACCGCCGGCGCGGTCAGCACCACGTCCGGTCCGGCACCGAGATCGGAAACGATGACCGGCCGTCCCATGGCCTGCGCCTCGATGATGGAACGCTGTAGACCTTCCGGCTGCACCGCCGCCGATACCACCGCCGCGGCGGCGGCGTAGGCCGCCGGCATGTCGGCAACCGGTGCCGCCATGCGGATCACGTCCATGGTGCGCGTCGTCAATATCAGGTCCCAGAGTTCGCCGGTGTAGCGCGTATGCCCGCGGTCCTCGCCGACGAAGACGCACAGGAAATCCTTGAAGCCCATGTCCTTGAGCCGTTGCGCCGCGCGCACCATCACGTGGTGGCCCTTGCGTCGCAGGATGCGGCCGACAACGAGGATCACCTTGGTATCGGGCTTGATGCCCCAACTGCGCCGTAGCGTCTCGATGCGCTCGCGCGTGACCTGCGCCGGGTCGAAACGCTCGAAGTCGATGTTCGTCGGCAAGACGGCAATGCGCTCCCAGGACGTCCCGTAGCGGTCATTGACCAGTTGCGCGAGCTGCTCGCTCGCCGCGATCACGCGATCGCCGCGCGCCATGATTCCGTTGTACAGGTGCTTGAAGATGTTCTGATCGCGAAAGCCCTTGTACCAGCTGGTGACGAAGGGCACGCCGGTGAGCCGCGCAGCGAGATAGGCGCTCCAGGCGGCGGCGCGGCCATGCGCATGGATCACATCGCAATGGCGTTCGCGCGCAATTCGCGTGAGCGCAAAACCGTTGCGAAGTATCGCGATCGGGTTATTGCCAGCCATATCGAGCGGGACGAATTCAGCGCCGGCTGCGGTCACGTCGGCGACCAGGCGACCGGGTCGGGACACCACGATAGCGTGGTGTCCGCCCTGACTTAGAATTCGTGCGAGCGCGGCGGCGCCAGCGTCGGCGGCGCCGACATCGAGAGTGGGAACGACAATAAGCGCGCTGATCGGATCGTGCCTCTCGCCGATATCGGGACTGTGGCTGTCGATGCGCGAGGCCTGGTCCGGCTTTACCGCAGGCGTCCGAGGCGCGGAGAAGCTCGACATAAACGCAAAAGCCCCCCGAACTCAGGCGTCGCGTGCCAGCAGCGACGTATAGACCCCACGGATCGCTTCGGCAACGCTCTGCGGTGAGAACATGAATTCGGCGAACTGCCGGGCGCGGGCGCTAAGGGCCTCATAAGCGGTGGCATTGAAGCTAAGGGCCTGACTTGCAGCACGCGCCAGATCGGCGACGTTCGCGGGCCGCACCAGCCAGCCGGTGCGCAAACTGTCGGGCATGCGCGGCGGTCCGAGCATGTTTTCCGGCAACACACCGACCGTGCTGACGACGACCGGCCGGCCCATGGCCTGCGCTTCCGCCGCCGCTCGGCCGGACAGCGGCGGCTCCAGCGCCGGCACCACCACGACGTCGGCCGCGGCATAGGCCGCAGGCATGTCCGGACAGTGGCCAACCAGGCGGCATAGCGTGTCGATGCCGTGCATGCGCGCGCGGCGACGCAGCGCGCGGGTATAATTCGGCTCGGTGCGGTCGTCGCCGGCAAAAACGAAAACGGTGTCGCGGTCGCCGTTTGCGACCATGAGCCGCGCCGCGTCGATCATGATCAGCTGCCCATTCCACGAGGCGATGCGGCCGGGCACCAGCACGAGGCGCATCTGCGGCAGCACACCCCAGGTGCGGCGCAGCGCCGCGACCCGGTCGGCGCTCACCGCCGCCGGGCTGAACGTCGCGGTGTCGACCGCACGCGGGATCACGGTGATGCGTTCAGGCGGGATCTTGTAGCGCTCGATCATCGCCCGCGACACGAATGTCGAGGGTGCGATCACGCGGTCGCCGCGCGCCAGCGAGCCGCCGAGCAGCCTGCCGGGCCAGGAATTTCCCGGCAGCTGATCGGGAAACGAGGTGACGAGGAAGACCGGCATATGGCGGGTGGCGCTGATTGCGCTCCAGGCGGCTCCGGCGCTGTGCGCGTGAATGATGTCGATGCGCTCGGAGGCGATCAGCTGCGCCAGCTTGCGCGTATTGCCGCGGATGCGCAGCGGATTGATGGTATCGTTCGGCATATCCAGCCACTCGCCGCCGAAGGCGCGCAGCTCGCTGACCAGCAGGCCGCCTTCGCCGGCGACGATGGCGCGGGCGCCGGATTGCAGCAGCGTCAGCGCGATGTCGACGGCAGCGTGGCTTGCCGGATCGTCGCGCAGTGCCGGGACCAGTTGCAGGATGGTGGCGCCGACGAGCGAGCGCGGCTTGATATGCGGCCGGTTCGAGTTGGCTGCCCCCTTGCGCTCATCGCCGTCTTGCGGCGACAAGGGTTGGCGATCTGGTTCAATGGTACGGGCTAATTTTGCCGAAGTGCGCATGAGCGAATCCCGCCTGACATCCCTGACAGTCGAATCACCTGCACCAGCACGGACCATCGCCGTGCGCGTGCGCGAGGGCAAGAGCCTGACGAAGGGCCCGGGGCTGTTTTGGCTGGGCGGCTTCAAGTCCGACATGAAGGGCACCAAGGCCGTGGCGCTCGACGACTGGGCGGGCGCCGAAGGCCGCGCCTGCGTGCGCTTTGACTATTCCGGGCATGGTGAGTCGGGCGGCGCCTTCACTGACGGCACCATTGGGCGCTGGCTCGAGGAAAGCGTCGCGGTCTACCGGCAGTTCGCCAAAGGCCCGCAGGTGGTGATCGGCTCGTCCATGGGCGGCTGGCTGGCGCTTTTGCTCGCGCGGGAGCTGCGCAAAGTGAGCGGTGCGGCGCCGATCGCCGGCATGGTGCTGATCGCCCCGGCGGCCGATTTTACCGAAGAGCTGATGTGGAAGCAGTTTCCCGAGGCGGTCAGGCGCGAGATCGAGGAGAAGGGCGCCTGGATGCGGCCGTCGGCCTATTCGGAAGAGCCCTATCCGATTACGAAGCGGCTGATCGAGGAGGGCCGCAAGCACCTGTTGCTCGGCGGGCTGATCGAGACCGGCTGCCCGGTGCACATCCTGCAAGGGGTACAGGACCCCGACGTGCCGTGGCGGCACGCGCAGGAACTGATGGCACGCTTTGCCCGCGACGATGTGGTGCTGACGCTGATCAAGGACGGCGACCACCGGCTGTCGCGGCCGGAGGACATCGAGCGGCTGATCGCGGCGGTGAAGGAGTTTTGAGCGGTGAGCTTCCTTCACCTCACCCATGGGGAGAGGTCGGATCGTGGAACGCGATCCGGGTGAGGGGTTACAGCCTATCGATACTCACTTGCCCCCTCACCCCAGCCCTCTCCCCCGAGGGGAGAGGGAGTGCGCCGTGCACGTGGCCGCCGCATCAATCTGAAATACTCGCGCTCTAAGCCAGCGCCGTCGTCCATTCCTCGTTCACGGAAGTCATCGCGGTCCACGCGCCGCAGCGCCGCAAGCTTGTCCCGCGGCAACAGCCGCGACAGCGCCCACACTGCCGCGCCGCGCACCAGCGGCGAAGCGTCCTCAAGCAGCCGCTCGGCTTCACCGGCGAGCGCAGCATCGCCGGAGTTGCCGATAGCGATGAGCACGTTGCGCACAAAGCGATCGCGGCCGGTGCGCTTGATCGAGGTCTTGGCAAAGCGTGCGCGGAATTGCGCGTCGTCGAGCCGTGCGAGATCGGCCAGCGCCGGCGCGCGCAAATCCTCGCGTGCGGCGAGCTTGGCCTCGCGGCCCTTCACCGCGAACTTGTTCCACGGACAGACGGCGAGGCAATCGTCGCAACCAAAGATGCGGTTGCCCATCAGCGGCCGCAGCTCGCGCGGGATCGGGCCTTTGTGCTCGATGGTCAGATACGAAATGCAGCGCCGCGCATCGAGCCGATAGGGCTCGGGAAATGCCGCGGTCGGGCAGATATCGAGACAGGCGCGGCAGGTGCCGCAGGAGTCGGCCCCGGCGTCGTCTGCCGGCAGCTCGAGCGTGGTGAAGATCGAGCCGAGAAACAGCCAGGAGCCGAACTGGCGCGACACGAGGTTGGTGTGCTTGCCCTGCCAGCCGAGGCCGGCTTTTTCGGCCAGCGGCTTTTCCATCACCGCCGCGGTATCGACGAAGACTTTGACGTCGCCGCCGGCATTGTCGCTGAGCCAGCGCGCTATTTCCTTGAGCCGCGACTTGATCAGCTCGTGATAGTCCTCGCCTTTGGCATAGGACGAAAGGGCGCGCACGGTCGCGGCGCTTGAGGATCGCCAGCGGGTCGTCGTCGGGGCCGTAATTCATGCCCAGCATGATGACGGAGCGAACCTGCGGCCACAGCGCGCTGGGCGAAGCGCGGCGCTCAGCCGTCGTCGCCATCCACACCATGTCGCCATGGGCGCCGTCGGCGAGGAAACGCTCGAGCCGCGCTTTGGCTTCCGGCACCGCGTCGGGGCGCGTGACGCCTGCGGCATCGAAGCCGCGCGCGCGGGCCTGTTCGATCAATGCCGCTTTAATTTTATGCGGATCGGTCAGAAGTCGAGATTGGCGTAGTTTTTCGCTGGCGGCAGCCCGGCCAGCGTATCGGCCAGAATCGGCCGGAACGAGGGCCGCGATTTCACCCGCGCGTACCAGTTCTTCGCTGCCTCGCTTTCGCTCCACGGCACTTCACCCAGATAGTCGGCGGAGGACATATGGCCGGCAGCGGCAAGGTCGGCATAACTGAGCCGGTCTCCGGCCAGCCAATCGCGCGCCTGCACCAGCCAGCCGATATAGGCCAGATGATAGCGGATATTGTTGCGCGCCGCACGCAGCACGTTGGTGTCGGGCGGACCGCCGCCCTGTTCCCGTGTCATATGGCGCTTGAACACGCGCTCGGTCACCAGCGGACCGCTCACCTCGGAATGAAATTTGTCGTTGAACCAGCTCGCCAGCCGCCGCACCTCAACGCGCTCGGCGCCGGGAGCCGGCATCAATCCGGCATCGCCGCCTCGCATTTCGTGCAGGTATTCGGCGATAATGGTCGCGCCGGGGACGGGTGGCGCCTCGTCCTGCACCAGAACCGGGATTTCGCCCGCGGGATTGAGCAAGAGAAATTCCTCGCGGCGCTCCCAGAAGCGTTCCTCCACGAGACGCGTTTCCAGTCCGTATTCGTTGAGGATCAGCCGCACATAGCGCGACAGCGGGCAGAGTGGGTGATGCAGCAATGTCAGCATGTGAGCCTGGGTAAGAATCGGAAGGCGAGCACTATAGGAATCCGCCGTCACAGCGCAAATTGCTGCGAATTACGGCATTTTTAGTTGCTCCGGTCGGACCGTTGCGCCAAAAGCGCTGACCTCTAGAGATCCCAGCCGCATAGCCACCGCCCCGGAGCACCGCATGCACACCGTCGCGCCCTATATCGACCTGATCAAGGCGGCAATCCTCGGCGTGGTCGAAGGGTTCACCGAATTCCTGCCGGTTTCGTCAACCGGGCACCTGCTGCTGATGGAGCATTTTCTCGGCTGGGGCGAAGACGCGTTCGGCAAGTCTTTCACCATTCTGATCCAGCTCGGCGCCATTCTGGCGCTGCTCAGCATTTATTTCGGCCGCCTCTGGTCACTGGCGACGCACATGTTCGTGCAACGGGACGCGGCGCGCTTTGTCATCGGCGTCTTGGTGGCGTTCCTGCCGGCAGCGGTGATCGGCGCGCTGGCGGCGTCGTTCATCAAGTCGCATCTGTTTGACGTGCGCATCGTCTGCATCATGTTCATCGTCGGCGGTGTCGTGCTGCTGTTGATTGACCGCATGAACCTCAAGCCACGCTATTTTGAGTCGACTGAGTTTTCGCTGCCGATGTATTTCGGTATCGGCGTTTGCCAATGCCTGGCGATGATCCCCGGCGTATCGCGTTCGGGCGCGACCATTGTCGGCGCCATGCTGTTCGGCGCCGACCGGCGTTCGGCGGCGGAATTTTCATTCTGGCTCGCCATGCCGACCATGGTCGGCGCCTTCGCCTACGAGGCGTTCAAGAGCCGCGCCGAGCTCGCGCACGGCGACCTCCTCGCCATCGCCGTCGGCTTCATCTTCTCGTTCATCTTCGGCTGGATCGTGGTGAAGACGTTTCTGCGCTATGTGCAGCACCACACCTTCGCGGTGTTCGCGTGGTGGCGCATCATTGTCGGCGCCGTCGGGATTTTCGCGCTCTATTATCTGTAGGCCGCCATTCAGGCGGCGCGGCTGCGGAATTGGCCGGTCTTGCGGAAGCGCCAGAGATAGGCCGGCACGATCGCCTCGATGAGCTCGGGATCGAGGCCCAGCCCCTGAAGCGTGCGGCCTTCGTTTTTCGCGGCGGCGGACACCACGTTGTCGGTTCGCAACAGTTCCACCTGGTCGCCGGTCAGCGTGAGCGGCGATGGCATGAATTGCAGCAGCACGGCCTTGAGCTTGGCGGCGAAGAAAGGCAGCGGCAGCAGCAATCGTTTGCGTTCGGTCGTTGCCAGCACGAACTGCATGAGCTGCTTGAAGGTGAGCACTTCAGGGCCGCCCAGCTCGTAAATGGTCCCCGCGCGCGCGTTGCCGTCCACGGCTTGCGCAATCGCCTCGGCGACATCGCCGACAAAAACCGGCTGGAAGCGGGTCTGCCCGCCGCCGATCAGCGGCAGCACCGGCGACATGCGCGCCAGCGCGGCGAAGCGGTTGAAGAAATCGTCCTCCGGCCCGAATAGGATCGACGGCCGGAAAATCACCGCCTGCGGCTGCGCCGCCAGCACCATCTGCTCGCCCGCCGCCTTGGAGCGGGCATAGCGCGAGGCGGATTTTTCGTCGGCGCCGATAGCCGACACGTGCACCATCCGGGCGCCGTGATTGCTGGCGGCAAGCGCCACCTGCTCGGCACCGAAACTGTGCACTGCGTCGAATTTCTGCCGCCCGCCTTCGGCAAGGATGCCGACCAGGTTGACCAGCACGCTGGCATCGCGCGCGGCCGCCTCGACCGAAGCCGCGTTGCGCAAATTGGTCTGCACGGCATGGATCTGGCCGACCCGGCCGAGCGGTTGCAGATGAAAAGCAAGCTCCGGCCGGCGCACCGCGACGCGGATACGATAACCACGCTGGGCCAGCGTGCGCACCACATGGCGGCCGACAAAGCCCGAACCGCCATAGACGGTGATCAGGGTATCGAGGTCGCTTTTGAAGGTCATTCCGTGCCCGCGGGCTCAAAGCTTGGCAAGCCGGCAGATACAGGATCGGGCGCAGCCTGTACAGGGGCGGACAAAGCGTCGAATGGCCCTGAATTGACAAGGCGAAACCGGCTCCGTACCTAGTGCCGACAAGCCCAGGTGGCGGAATTGGTAGACGCACTAGTTTCAGGTACTAGCGGTGAAAGCCGTGGAGGTTCGAGTCCTCTCCTGGGCACCAGCGTCCAGCGTATGATGCCGAAATGCGGTCACCGGTTTTCGGGCAAGATCATGCGCAGGCAAACCGGTTAATCGAATGACCATCCGCCTGCATCGTGGCGATCTGCCGAACCTCAATGGCTACAAGGGTGCCGTGGCGATCGACACCGAGACCATGGGGCTCGACCCGCACCGCGACCGGCTCTGCGTGGTGCAGTTGTCTCCCGGCGACGGGTCCGCCGACGTGGTGCAGATCGCGGCCGGGCAAAAGCAGGCGCCCAATCTGCAAAAGTTGCTCGGCGACAAATCGATCCTGAAAATCTTCCATTACGCGCGCTTTGATCTTGGCGTGCTGTTCAATGCCTTCGGCGTCATGGCGGAGCCGGTCTATTGCACCAAGATCGCGTCGCGTCTTGCCCGCACCTACACCGACAAGCACGGCCTCAAGGATCTGACGAAGGAACTGCTCGGTGTCGATGTGTCCAAGCAGCAGCAATCCTCCGACTGGGGCGCCGAGGGCTTGACCGACGCGCAGGTCGCCTACGCGGCGACCGATGTGCAGCACCTGCATGCGCTGAAAGAGAAACTTGACGCCATGCTCGCGCGCGAAGGGCGCGCCGGCTTGGCGGCGGCCTGCTTTAATTTCCTGCCCGACCGCGTGCGGCTTGATCTTTCCGGCTGGGCGGCCGAGGATATCTTTTCGCATTCAGTGTAAGCTATTGGGTTTATTACAGGTTTGGGCTCGGTTCTTGCCGCTTGCGAGCCATATTCGCGCGGCAGGTTGCGTGGCGGGGCGTAACGTGATTTTCCCAGAGCCAATCTCAATCGAGCCCATGCAGGCCGCATGAATCTTCCGCTCGCAGCCAGACCCGATCCGCAGACCGCGCGCGCTTATTGGACTATGAGCCGCGGCAGCGCCGAGCGCGTCTTCCGTGCCGCACGCCGGCACAGCCGGATCGTGCGCATCCTGCGCATTGCACTGCCCGCCGCGGTGGCGCTGGTGCTCGCCTTCGTCATCGTGACCACCTATTTCAATCCGCTGCGCATGCTCACCAAGTTGCCGATCGATATCGGTAATCTTGTTGTCTCCGGCACCAAGATCACCATGGAACGGCCGCGGCTTTCCGGTTTCACGCGCGACGGGCGCGCTTACGAGGTGACCGCCACGGCGGCGGCACAGGACGTGACCAAGCCGGATATCGTCGAGTTGCACGACATCCGTGCCAAAGTGCAGATGCAGGGCAGCGGCTTGATTCAGGTGTCGGCGGCGACCGGCATCTACGACACCAAAGGCGAAACGCTCAAGCTCGCGCGCGATATCGTGCTTACCTCATCGACCGGTTACGAATGCCGGCTCTCCGAAGCAGTGGTTGATACCCGCGAGGGCAATGTGCTGTCCGAGCATCCGGTGGAAGTGAAAATGCTGCAGGGTACGCTCAACGCCAATCGGCTGGAGGTCGTCGATTCCGGGGATCTGGTGCGCTTCGGTGGCGGCGTTGACATGGTGCTGACGTTCAACCAGGCGGACACTTCGCAAAGCAAGGCAGGGGCGCGATGACCGCGCTGCGCATCCGCTTTTCTCTCGTTGCCGCCGCATGTCTTGCTGTGGCCGGCACGGTCAACGCCCAGCCCTCGAAGGGGCCGCCAAATGCGTTGCAGGGCTTTTCGCAGAACCACGACCAGCCGGTGCATATCGAGGCGGCGACGTTGGAAGTGCGCGACAAGGATAAAGTGGCGACGTTCAGCGGCAACGTGCATGTGACGCAGGGAGACACCGGCATGCGTTGCAAGTCACTGGTGGTCTATTACGAACAGAATGATGCCGATGCCGATAAGAGCAAAAGCGTGGCGCTGGCCAATCCCGGCCCCGGCGGCCAGCAGCGCATCAAGAAGCTGGAGGCGCGTGGCGGCGTCGTGGTGACGCAAAAAAATGAAACTGCCACCGGCGACCTCGGGCTATTCGACATGCAAGCCAATACGGTGACGCTCACCGGCAACGTGGTGATGACGCAGGGCCAGAACGTGTTGCGCGGCGACAGGCTGGTCGTCGACCTGACCAGCGGCGTTTCGCGCGTGGAGTCAGGGAAAAACGGGCAAGGCCGCGTGCAGGGCCTGTTCCTGCCCGGCAACGGCACCCCGGATTTCAAGCCCGGCGGTAAAGGGACGGCGCCGTCGCCGATTCCGGTGCGGCCATTCAACTGACGCGGAATCAGCTAAACTGCCGCGCCCGGCCAGGGCATGTTCGAACCATGCGCCGCGAGGTTACCCGGTGAACATTCTTTCGCTGTTCCGGCGCCAAACCGGGTCGGCGCAACGGACGCCAGCCGACGCGCGCCAGCATCAGTTGGCCGCGCAAATGCGGCAGGCGAATGCCGCCGGGCAGCCGGTCGGCGCGCGTCAGCGCCGTGACGTCGACGGCCGCCAGGCGGTCCGCCACGGCTATCTCGCCGCCCACGGCGTTGAGAAGAGTTTCGGCGGCCGCACCGTGGTGAAAGGCGTCACACTTTATGTGCGGCGGGGTGAGGCGGTCGGCCTGCTCGGCCCCAACGGCGCCGGCAAGACGACCGTGTTCTACATGATCACCGGGTTGATCGCCGCCGATCGCGGCCGCATCGAGCTCGACGGCTATGAAGTTACCGAGCTGCCGATGTATCAGCGCGCGCGGCTTGGCATCGGCTATTTGCCGCAGGAGGCCTCGATCTTTCGCGGTCTCAATGTCGAGGACAATATCCGCTCAGTGCTTGAAGTGGTCGAGCCGGACAGGCGCCGCCGCGAAGCCGATCTCAACGCGCTGCTCGAGGAGTTCGATATCGCGCGGCTGCGCAAGACGCCGGCCATCGCGCTTTCCGGCGGCGAGCGGCGCCGCGTCGAGATTGCCCGCGCGCTGGCGACGCGGCCAAGCTACATGCTGCTCGACGAGCCCTTCGCCGGCATCGACCCCATCGCCGTCGGCGACATCCAGGCGCTGGTGCGGCATTTGACCAATCGCGGCATCGGCGTGCTGATCACCGATCACAATGTCCGCGAGACGCTTGGCCTCACCGACCGTGCCTACATCATCTATTCGGGGTCGGTGCTGAGGGAGGGCCGCGCCGATGAGATCGTTAACGATCCGGACGTGCGCCGACTCTATCTGGGTGAGGAATTCCGGCTTTAGCAACCGGAATTTTGCACAAGATTTGTGCATTGCCGCAGTGCGGAATCTCATACCTCTCGCGCCGGCAACCTGTTATAAACGATTAACAAGCAAGAAACGGACCAGATTCTGCCGGGATTTCAATGGCGCTGTCGCAACGACTAGAATTTCGCCAGACGCAAGCGCTGGTCATGACTCCGCAGCTGATGCAAGCCATCAAGCTGCTGCAGCTCTCCAGCCTTGACCTCGCCGCCTACGTCGAAACCGAGCTGGAAAAGAACCCGCTGCTCGAGCGCGCAAGCGACGATGAGCCGCCGCCGGCGGCAGCCGAAGCCCAAGGCGAAAGCAGCGGCTCCGAAAATGACGACGCCGCGGCCGAGCCCGCCGACTGGAACGGTCAGGAACTCGACTCAAGCCGGAGTTCGATGGAAGAGGGGCTCGGCACCGAGCTCGAAAACGTCTTCCCCGACGATGGCGGGGAAAAGTCGCCGCCGCCGGAGATGCCGCCGCCCGCTTATTCGGAATGGTCGGGTTCAGGCTCGCATGGCGGCGACGACGGCGCCTACAACCTCGAAGCTTTCGTCACCGCGGAAACCACGCTGGCCAGCCATCTCGCCGAGCAAATGGCATTGGCGATTTCCGATCCGGCGCGCCGCATGATCGGCAAATACCTCATCGATATGGTGGACGAGGCCGGCTACCTCAGCGGTGATTTCGATGGCGTCGCCGAAAAGCTCGGCGCGCCGCGCGCCGATGTGGATGCGGTGCTGGCGATCCTGCAGACGCTCGATCCGCCCGGTGTCTGCGCGCGAAACTTAAGCGAATGTCTGGCCATCCAGCTCAGGGACCGCGACCGTTACGACCCGGCGATGCGGGCGCTGGTCGAGCATCTGGATCTTCTGGCCAAGCGCGATTTTGCCGCCTTGCGCCGCCATTGCGGCATCAACGAAGAGGATCTTGGCGACATGATCGCCGAGATCCGCAACCTCAATCCCAAGCCGGGCTTGGCCTTCGGCTCGACGCTGGTGCAGCCGATCGTGCCCGACGTGTTCGTGCGGCCGGCGCCGGACGGCACCTGGCAGGTCGAATTGAATTCCGACACGCTGCCGAAAGTGCTCATCAATCAGCGCTATTACGCGCAAGTCTCAAAGACGACGCGCAACGACACCGACAAGACCTATCTCGCCGATTGCCTGCAGACCGCGACCTGGCTGGTGCGCGCGCTCGATCAGCGCGCCAAGACAATCCTGAAAGTATCGAGCGAGATCGTGCGCCAGCAGGATGCCTTCTTCGCCAACGGCGTGCAGCATTTGCGGCCGCTCAATCTGAAGACGGTGGCCGACGCCATCAGCATGCATGAATCGACCGTCTCGCGCGTTACCGCCAACAAATACATGGCGACCACGCGGGGCATTTTCGAACTGAAATATTTCTTCACCTCGTCGATTGCCTCCGCCGACGGCGGCGAGGCGCATTCCGCCGAAGCCGTGCGCCACCGCATCCGTCAGTTGATCGACGCGGAAACCCGTTCCGACGTGCTGTCGGACGATACCATCGTCGAAAAACTGCGCGAAGCCGGCATCGACATCGCCCGCCGCACGGTCGCCAAATACCGGGAAGCAATGCGAATCCCATCCTCGGTGCAGCGGCGGCGTGACAAGCAGGCGGCGGCCGTCTAGGAGCCCGCGGCCTGCATTGACCTTTGGCGGAACATTCCTAAGCTTAAATGATTGGGCCGGGCGGCAGAGGGCGCGGGGCAGAATTCCGCGTCGGTAGTTGGAGGCTAGTCCATGGTGCTACGCGTGTCCGGAAAAAACATGAACATTGGCGCCGCGCTGCGCGAGCGCATCAGCGAGCGGGTCGCCGAGGCAACATCGAAATATTTCCGCGGCGGTTATTCAGGCCACGCCACGGTCGGCCGCGATGGCTTCGGCTATCACACCGAATGCGTGATCCATCTCGACTCCGGCGCCGTTCTCGAATCCGAAGGAATGGCGGCGGATGCTTACGAAAGCGCGGATCAGGCCGCGATCCGCATCGAAAAGCGTTTGCGCCGCTACAAACGCCGCCGCAAGGACCATCAAGGTGTACGCGGGGGTTAACTGCATTTCGCACTGCCGGAAAAAGCGGCACGCCGTTATGTCGGCGTGCCATTGACAGCCGCAGCGGACCGTACTTATGGTCCGCCGCATTCATCAACCCCTTGTTCATCCGCGCCGCTTCATACGATCATTGGTCACGCCCATGACGCTTACCGATCTCGTCGCGCCGAGTGCCATTATTCCGGCGCTGAAGGTCAATAATAAAAAGCAGGCGATTCAGGAGCTTGCCACTCGCGCCGCCGAGTTGACGGGGCAGAGCGAAAAAATGATTCTGGAAATCCTGCTGCAGCGGGAGAAACTTGGCTCAACCGCAGTTGGCAATGGTGTCGCCATTCCGCACGGCAAACTGCCGAAGCTCGGGCGTCTGTTTGGGCTTTTCGCGCGATTGGAGCGGGCCATCGATTTCGAAGCGCTCGACGGCCAGCCGGTCGATCTCTGTTTCCTGCTGCTGGCGCCGGAAGCCGCCGGCGCCGATCACCTGAAAGCGCTCGCCCGCGTGGCACGGCTGCTGCGCGATCCCGAAATCGCCCGCAAGCTGCGCGAATCGCGCGACGCCGACGCGCTCTACGCCGTGCTGGCGATGCCGGCGGCGAGCAGCGCGGCGTAACGCTGAGACGTTGAGCCGCCAAAACGCAAAATGCCCGGCACATGGCCGGGCATTGAATTTTTGCAGTGGTTCAATCAGTGCACGCTAACCGGCTCGAGCTCCTGGCTCCAGGCATTGGCCAGCGCAGCTTCGCGCGTATCGGTCAACATGATCGGCGTGCCGTCGGCGGCATGCAGCGAGAACAGTTTCAGGCCGGGCGCAATCTTCGGCGCCTGCGGAAACATGTTCGCCACATCTTCGGAGCGGATCGGTTTGACGTAGGCCAAGCGGCCGTCGCCGAGATGCGCCAGCGCTTCCTGGGTGATCGCCGGATGGGTTGAATTCTGCTCTGTCATTTTGTCGTTGGTCATGGCCCTCGACTCCTTTCTGATGCTACTTGCGCGTGTCGAGTCCTGTTTTCGAATTTCCGTCATTCACACTCGTTGATCGAGATTGTCTTCACGGTCCGCTCCGGCTCCGGCCGGGCTAGATCGATCGACAGCAGCCCGTTCTTCAGTTCGGCACCCAACACCTCCATGCCTTCCGCCAGCACGAAGGTGCGCTGGAATTGGCGCGCGGCGATGCCGCGGTGGAGGTATTGCCGGGTCTTGTCGTCCTGCTGGCGGCCGCGGATCAGCAGCTGGCTTTCCTCGATGGTGACATCGAGCTGGTCGCGGGTGAAACCGGCAACCGCCAGCGTGATGCGCAACCGTTCCGGGCTGTTCCCATCGCGCGCCAGGCGCTCGATGTTGTAGGGCGGATAGCCGTCGGCGCCCTTGGCGACGCGGTCGAGCACGCGCTCGATCTCGTCGAAGCCCAGAAGGAACGGGCTGGATAGTGACGGAACTCTGGACATGGTCTCAAAGCCCTCGCTTGAAGCGACTTTGACTGGGGCCCTTCGCAGGCACCCCCTCCGGACAGCACCTTGCCGCCCGGCCTCCGCTAATATGGGCAGGGGCCGTTAAAGGTTCAAGAACAGGCAGTTGGGCGCCCTTTGAGGTGCCAAAACTGAGCCAATAATGCCTACCACAGCGATGGCGCAGGCCAAAAAGTAACGAGCGCGGCCTGTCCGCGTCTCCTGGCGAAACATCCGCCGATGGCCGGGGCAAGCCCGGCCATCGGCGCAATTAGAACTTCAGCTTGAACAGCCGGATTGCGTTGTCGCGGCCGATCTTGCTGCGCTCGGCGTCGCCGATCTCCGCCTTGTCGAACCATTGCGCGCCCTCATCAACCGCCTCAAAAGGCCAGTCGACCGAGAACATCACACGGTCGGCGCCCATCTCGGCGACGACATTGACGAGCGATGGCGTGTGGAAATTGCCCGAGGTGGTGAGGTGGAAATGCGCGCGGAAATAATCGGCGACGCTTTTCTTGGCCGCGTATTTGTGCGGCGCATGCATCCAGCCGTTGCGATTGTCGATGCGCCATAGCTGCACCGGGATACCTTCGCCGAGATGGCCGAGCACGAGTTTGAGCCGCGGGAATTCGTCGAATAGCCCGCTGCCGATCAGGCGCAGTGCATGCACCGAGGTTTCCGCGGCGAAGGCCCAGTTCGGCCCGAGCAGCCAGGGATGGCCGTCGTAGAATTTCGTCCAGCTCGGCAGCGGATTGCGCGGGTGCAGATAGAAGGGCACGTCGAGCGCCTCGACCGCGCGCCAGAACGGTCGATACTGCGGCGCGTCGTAGTAAGCGACGTTTTCCGGCGTGCCGACCTGCGAAAAGCCGTTGACCAGTGCGCCGACCATTCCGAGCTCCTTGATGCAGCGCGTGAGTTCGCCGGTGGCGGCGTCCGGATCCTGCATCGGCAGCGCGGCAAAAGCGGCGAAACGGCCGGGGCGCTTGCGCACATGCGCGGCGAGAACGTCATTGGCCTCGCGCGCCACGGCGACCGCGCGCTTGACGTCGTGAATTGCCTGCACGGCAGGCGCATTGAGCGACAGGATCATCATTTCGATGCCGTGCTTGTCCATTTCGCGCAGGCGCATGTCCTGGATGTCGATGAGCCGCGGCCCGAGCTCCTGCCATACGTGCGAACCGAACACCTGCGAGTCGCTCAATGTTGCATCGATGGCGAAATGTTCCTCGAGCGCGATCTTGCCTTGCATGCGTTCCCTCCGGTTTTGCCGCCATCATGCAATGGCAGGCTCGAAAAGCAAAAAAGCCGCCCCGGGGGCGGCCGCACGCAAAAGTCTTGAGTTGCCTACAGTGGTAGCTCGCGAAGCGAGCGTAAGGTTGGTGGAGCCAGGCGGGATCGAACCGCCGACCTCCTGCATGCCATGCAGGCGCTCTCCCAGCTGAGCTATGGCCCCCTTAGGGAACAGATATCAGTAGTCCAGCATGAGGCAAAGGCCGGTTTTTGGACATGCTTACCGGCCCTTTGGCTATTGCTCTTCTTCCTTTTCGACGCCTTCGCCGATGATATCGGACACGTCGGGGTCGCCCTCGTCCTGTTCCTCGATGAAGGCGGCATCGTCCAGGGTTTCGTCAGCCTCGACCTCTTCTTCTTCGCCCGCCGCCGCGGTGGCATCGGCCGGCTTCTTGCCCTGCTGCTCGGCTTCGGCTTCATCGAGCGAGACGAATTCGGCATCTGCCGTCTCCGGCGCGACGACCTCCGCCTCAGCGACCGGCGCCGGCCGCGCCACGGGGGCCGCCGCCACCACCGGCTCCGGCCGCGACGCGCGCACCGGTGCGACGACGATGGGGACGACCTTGCCGGTATAGGGAGAAATCACCGGTGTCTTGTTGAGATCATAGAACTTGCGTCCGGTCTCCGGACAAACGCGCTTAGTGCCGAGTTCAGCTTTCGCCACGGTCGGGCTCCTCGGAAAAGGTTGCAAAATTGGTGCTTCACTTGGCTAGTTGGTGCGCCGCTGTCAATAGCCGCCAGGGCTGACGCCGTGAGCGGCAGCGTGGTAGGGAGGCGCGGCTTTTTAAGGATACCAGCCGGTGAATACCGCAGTTGTAACGCCGCTCACCGCCCGCCGCGGCAACCCCTTGCAGGGCCGCGCGCGCGTGCCCGGCGACAAGTCGATCTCGCACCGTGCCCTGATTTTCGGCGCGCTGACGGTCGGCGAGAGCACGATCAGCGGATTGCTGGAAGGCGAAGACGTCCTCCACACCGCAGCCGCCATGCGCGCGCTCGGCGCCAGGCTTGAGCGCGGCGGCGACGGCGTCTGGCGCATCCACGGTGTCGGCGTCGGCGGCTTCGCCGCGCCGGCCGGTCCGCTCGATTTCGGCAATTCCGGCACCGGCTGCCGGCTGGTGATCGGTGCGGTGGCCGGCTGCCCGGTGACCGCGACCTTCGACGGCGATGCGTCCCTGCGCAAGCGGCCGATGCGGCGCATTCTCGATCCGCTGGAGAAGATGGGCGCGCGCGTGATCGAAGCGGCCGAGGGCGGGCGGCTGCCGCTGACGCTGCAGGGCGCGCGCGATCCGATCCCGATCGTCTACGAGTCGCCGGTGCCGTCGGCGCAGCTCAAGTCGGCGGTGCTGCTGGCCGGGCTCGCGCGCACCGGGCGAGACCACGGTGATCGAGGCGGAGGCGACCCGCGACCACACCGAGCGCATGCTCAAGCATTTCGGCGCCAAGGTCGCGAGCAAGCCGCAGGGCGAGCACGGCCGCCGCATCACGCTCGATCGGCCAGCCGGAGCTGGAGCCGGCGCCAATGTCGTGGTGCCGGCCGATCCGTCGTCGGCGGCGTTCCCGCTGGTGGCGGCGCTGATCGTGCCGGGCTCCGACGTGATCGCTCGAAGCGGTGATGACCAATCCGCTGCGCACCGGGCTGCTACGCGACGCTGCGGAAATGGGCGCCAAGATCGAGACGCTCGCCACGCGCGACGATGGCGGCGAGGAGGTCGCCGACTTGCGCGTGACGCGCATGCGCGCTGAAAGGCGTCGACGTGCCGCGCCGAGCGCGCGCCGTCGATGATCGACGAATATCCGATCCTGGCGGTCGCCGCGTCCTTCGCCGAGGGCGCGACGCGCATGCGCGGGCTTGAAGGAATTGCGCGTGAAGGAATGCGACCGCCTGGCCGCGACCGCCGACATGCTGCGCGCCAATGGCGTCGAGGTCGAGATCGAAGGCGACGATCTGATCGTGCACGGCAAGGGCCGCGCTGGCGGGCGGCGGCGACGGTCGCGACCCACATGGATCACCGCATCGCCATGGCGGCGCTGGTGATCGGTCTGGCGACTGACGAACGCCGGTGCGCATCGACGATTCGGCGTTCATCGCCACCAGCTTCCCCGGCTTCACCGAGCTGATGCGCTCGCTGGGGGCGGATCTTTCATGATCATCGCCATCGACGGACCGGCGGCCTCAGGCAAGGGCACGCTCGGCAAGAGCCTCGCCGCGCATTACGGCCTGCGCCATCTCGATACCGGGCTGCTCTACCGCGCGGTGGCCAAGGGCGTGCTCGATGCCGGACGCAAGCCGGACGATCGCGATGCGGCAGTCGCCGCGGCGCAAGGCGCTCGAATCTGGCCAATCTCGACGAGACGGCGCTGAAGGCGCCCGCAGTGGGCGATGCCGCGTCGATCGTCTCGGCCTTCCCCGACGTGCGCACGGTCCTGGTTGCCGTGCAGCGCGGCTTTGCCGCCAAGCCGCCGGGCGCCGTGCTCGACGGCCGCGATATCGGCACCGTCATCTGCCCGGGCGCCGACGTTAAGATTTTCGTCACCGCGACGCCGCAAGTGCGCGCCCGCCGCCGCGCCGCCGAATTCAAGGCGCTGGGCCAATCGATCGACGAGGCCGCCGTTCTCGCCGATATCGTCAGGCGCGACGAACGCGACACAAATCGCGCGGTTTCACCGCTGAAACAGGCGCCGGACGCCCACTTGCTCGATACCACCAATATGGATATATCCAGCGCCATTCGGGCCGCCATCGACATCGTCGAGGCCACCCGAGCGGGCCGGGGGCGCGGTTAACCGCCCCCCGTTGTTGGAGGACAAAGCCCCGCTCGAGCCTCGGTGCCGGCAGCCCAACCGCACCATCGTTCCGAATGCACGGTATTGAGCGCCGGCCTTCCGCGATTCCGGAGGGCTGCTGACAAGTCTTGCGGGACCTGTCGGCCCGGGCACGAGGAACGCCATTCAAACCCGCCGGCGCGCCGCATACAGGAGACTCCATGGCAACCGCCACCGCTCAAGCACCCTCGCGTGAAGACTTCGCCAAAATGCTCGACGAGTCCTTCGGCACCGGAAACCTGCAGGAAGGTTCGGTCATCAAGGGCAAGGTCGTCGGCATCGAAAAGGATCTCGCCGTCATCGACGTCGGCTTGAAGACCGAAGGGCGCGTTGCGCTCCGTGAATTCGCCGGCCCCGGCCGCCAGGCCAGCCTGAAGGTCGGCGACGAGGTCGAGGTCTATCTGGAGCGCGTCGAGAATGCGCTCGGCGAAGCGGTGCTGTCGCGCGACAAGGCGCGGCGCGAGGAGAGCTGGGGCAAGCTGGAGAAGGCCTTCAACAGCCAGGAGAAAGTTTCCGGCGTCATCTTCAATCAGGTCAAGGGCGGCTTCACCGTCGATCTCGACGGCGCCGTGGCCTTCCTGCCGCGCAGCCAGGTCGACATCCGGCCGATCCGCGACGTCACGCCGCTGATGAACGTGCCGCAGCAATTCCAGATCCTGAAGATGGATCGCCGCCGCGGCAACATCGTCGTCTCCCGCCGCACCGTGCTGGAAGAGACGCGCGCCGAGCAGCGCCAGGAGCTGGTGCAGAACCTCGAAGAGGGTCAGGTCATCGACGGCGTCGTCAAGAACATCACCGACTACGGCGCCTTCGTCGATCTCGGCGGCATCGACGGCCTGCTCCACGTCACCGACATCGCCTGGCGCCGGGTCAATCACCCGACCGAAGTGCTCAATATCGGCCAGCAGGTGAAGGTCAAGATCATCAAGATCAACCACGAGACCCACCGCATCTCGCTCGGCATGAAGCAATTGCTCGACGACCCGTGGCAGGGCATCGAAGCCAAATTCCCCGTCGGCGCGCGCATGAAGGGCCGCGTCACCAACATCACCGACTACGGCGCCTTCGTCGAACTGGAGCCGGGCATCGAGGGCCTCATCCACGTCTCCGAAATGTCGTGGACCAAAAAGAACGTGCATCCCGGCAAGATCGTCTCGACGTCGCAAGAGGTCGAGGTGCAGATCCTCGAGGTCGACCCGGTCAAGCGCCGCATCTCGCTCGGCCTCAAGCAGACCATGCGCAATCCGTGGGAGGTCTTCGTCGAGAAGCATCCGCCGGGTTCGACGGTCGAAGGCGAGGTCAAGAACAAGACCGAGTTCGGCCTGTTCCTCGGCCTCGACGGCGACGTCGACGGCATGGTCCACCTCTCCGACCTCGACTGGAAGCGTCCGGGCGAGCAGGTGATCGAGGAGTACAAGAAGGGCGACATGGTCAAGGCGCAGGTGCTCGACGTCGATGTCGAGAAGGAGCGCATCTCGCTCGGCGTCAAGCAGCTGCAGGGCGACCCGATGGCGTCTGCCGGCGATCTCAAGAAGGGATCGGTGGTGACCGGCGAGGTCATCGAGGTGAAGGACGGCGGTATCGAGGTCAAGATCGCCGGCACCGATCTCACCGCCTTCATCAAGCGCAACGAGCTTGCGCGCGAACGCGCCGACCAGAACCCGGAGCGCTTCTCCATCGGGCAGAAAGTCGACGCCCGCATCACCCAGTTCGACCGCAAGACCCGCAAGGTCTCGATGTCGATCAAGGCGCTCGAAGTTGCCGAGGAGAAGGAAGCGATTGCCCAATACGGTACCGCCGATTCCGGCGCCTCGCTGGGCGACATTCTCGGCGCCGCGCTGAAGCAGCGCGACGACAAGCCGGAGGCCGAGGAAACCGAGACGGAAAAGGCCGGCGAATAATCGCCGGCCTCGTCGGCTAGCATCGGGTTGCGATTCGAACAGGGAGCGAAGAGAGATGTCGCTCGACGCCGATTCAATCGTCGATCGCCGCCGCATGCGGCGCAAGCTCACCTTCTGGCGCGTCGCCGCAGTCGTCATCGCCGTTGTGGCGATCGGCGGCGTGGCGGCGGTGCTGGCACCCAACCGGCTGATCGAGCACGGCGATTACATCGCCCGCATCTCGGTCGCGGGCCTGATCCGCGGCAATCAGGACCGGGTCGAGGCGCTCGACCGGCTCTCCCGCTCTCGCGCCCGCGCGGTGATCGTGCATGTCGACTCACCCGGCGGCACCACCGCCGGTTCCGAGCAGTTGTTCGATGCGCTGCGCGCCCTGCAGGCAAAGAAGCCGATGGTGGTCGTCGTCGACGGGCTCGCCGCCTCCGGCGCCTATATCGCGGCGATCTCCGCCGACCACATCATCGCCCAGGATACCTCGCTGGTCGGTTCCATTGGCGTGCTGTTCCAGTATCCGAATTTCACCCAGGTGCTGAAAACCATCGGCATTCAGGTCGAGGAGATCAAATCCTCGCCGCTCAAGGCGGCGCCCAACGGCTTCGAGCCGACCAGCCCCGAGGCGCGCGCGGCGATCAACGCCATCGTCGTCGATTCCTACGCCTGGTTTAAGGGCCTGGTGAAGGACCGGCGCAAGATGGACGACGCCCAGCTTGGCGCCGTCGACGACGGCCGCGTTTTTACCGGCCGGCAAGGCATCGGATTGAAGCTGATCGACGAGCTTGGCAATGAAAAGACCGCATTGGCGTGGCTGGCCAAGGAAAAGAAGGTCCCTGCCGATACGCCGGTGCGTGATTACTCGCTGCAGCCGCGGTTCAGCGAGCTGTCTTTCCTGCATGTCGCCGCCTGGACGTTCCAGGCCGTGGGCCTCTCCGCCGTTGCGCAGCGCATCGAGGACTGGGGCACGGTGCAGGCGGTCGAGCGCCTAAACCTTGACGGTCTCTTGGCGCTTTGGCACCCTCCCTCGTCCAACTGACCACCAGTTGAGTGAGGCGGCGTCCGATGATCAAGTCCGAGCTTGTCCAGCGTATCGCCTCCCAGAATCCCCACCTCTATCAGCGCGACGTCGAGAACATCGTCAACGCCATCCTCGGCGAGATCACCAGCGCCATGAGTAAGGGCGATCGTGTCGAATTGCGCGGTTTCGGCGCCTTCTCGGTTAAGCATCGCCCGGCGCGAACGGGGCGCAATCCGCGCACCGGCGCCCACGTTTCGGTCGAGCAGAAGTCAGTGCCGTTCTTCAAGACCGGCAAGGAAATGCGCGAGCGGCTGAACAAGACGCCGGTGGCTTAGCGGCGTTCAGGCAATGCCGTCCGACAATCCGTCATGCCCGGCACTCGGGTCCGGCTTCGCCGGCCCGAGCACAAGCCTTGTGCCGGGCATCCACGTCTTAGAAACTGGCATCGACAGATTAAGACGTGGATGGCCGGGACATAGGCGTTCTTAAAGAACGCCGTTCTTCGAACGGCTATGCCCGGCCATGACGAGAGGGCCACTCATGCTGCGCAAAATCGTCACTGCGATCATCGTCGTCCCGCTGGTTGTGATCATTGTCGCCTTCGCGGTGGCCAACCGGCAGGTGGTGACGGTGTCGTTCGATCCGCTCTCGACGACTGCGCCGGCCTATGCGGTGACGCTGCCGCTCTTCATCATTCTTTTCGTGGTCCTGATCCTCGGGGTGCTGGTCGGCGGCTTTGCCGCCTGGCTGCGCCAGGGCAAGTGGCGGCGCGCGGCGCGCCAGTTCGATAATGAGTTACGTTCCCTGCACCGGGAACATGATGCGCTACGCCGCCGCGTTGACGCCGCCGAGCGGCCGACGCAAGGCGAACCAAGCCCGCCGCTTGGCATCCTGCCGCCGCCGGTTGCCTGAGGCGCTTTGCGGCGGCGCGGAGAAGCGGGTAGAACGCAGCCCATGCCGCTCGTGGTCAAAATCTGCGGTCTCAAGACCCCCGAAGCTATTGACGTCGCGCTGGAATCCGGCGCCGACCTGGTCGGCTTCGTGTTTTTTCCGCCGAGCCCGCGCAATCTTGGGCTCGAAGCCGCGCGCGCTCTTGGCCAGCGCGTGCAGGACCGCGCCGGCAAGGTCGCGCTCACCGTCAACGCCAATGACGAGACGCTGCGCGACATCATCGCGGCGCTGCAGCCCGACATGCTGCAATTGCACGGCAAGGAAACGCCGGAGCGAGTGGCGGTGGTGCGCTCGCGTTTCGGCCTGCCGGTGATCAAGGCGCTGCCGATCGCCGAGCGCGCCGACCTGTCGCCGATCCGCATGTATGCCAATGTTGCCGACCGGCTGCTGTTCGACGCGCGTGCGCCGGTCGACGCGACGCGGCCCGGCGGTCTCGGCAAGGCGTTCGACTGGACTCTGCTCAAGGGCGTCAATCCTGGAGTTCCATTTTTGCTGTCGGGCGGGCTTGACGCCGACAATGTCGCCGAGGCTTTGCGCATCACCAAGGCGCCGGGCGTCGACGTGTCATCCGGCGTCGAGCGCGCGCCCGGCGAGAAGGATCTCGGCAAAATCCGCGCCTTCATCACCGCCGCGCGTTCCGGCGGACATCTTGCAGCTCGGCGAGTCCAATATCGTGAGCGGCCCATGAGCGTGCAGCGCCCCAATTCCTTTCGCACCGGGCCGGACGAACGCGGCCATTTCGGCATCTATGGCGGCCGCTTCGTCGCCGAGACGCTGATGCCGCTGATCCTCGATCTGGAAAAGGCCTACGCGCAGGCCAAGGCCGATCCGAAGTTTCAGCAGGAGATGGACGGGCATCTCGCGCACTATGTCGGCCGCCCGTCGCCGCTCTATTTCGCCGAGCGGCTGACCGAGTACTGCAGATCGCAGACAGCCTCCGGTCTTATGGGCGCGAAGATCTATTTCAAGCGCGAAGAACTCAACCATACCGGCGCGCACAAGGTGAACAATGTGCTCGGCCAGATCATGCTGGCGAGGCGCATGGGCAAGACCCGCATCATCGCCGAAACCGGCGCCGGCATGCATGGCGTGGCCACCGCGACGCTGTGCGCCAAATTCGGCCTGCCCTGCATCGTCTATATGGGCGCGGTCGACGTCGAGCGGCAGAAGCCGAACGTGCTGAGGATGAAGATGCTCGGCGCGGAAGTGCGCGGGGTGGAAAGCGGCTCCCGTACCTTGAAGGATGCGATGAACGAGGCGCTGCGCGACTGGGTGACCAACGTCGCTGACACCTTCTACTGCATCGGCACCGTCGCCGGCCCGCATCCTTATCCGGCCATGGTGCGCGACTTCCAGTGCATCATCGGCCGCGAGACGCGCGAGCAGATGCAAGCCGCGGAAGGGCGGCTGCCGGATTCGCTGATCGCCTGCATCGGCGGCGGCTCCAATGCCATGGGGCTTTTTCATCCGTTTCTCGACGAGCCGGGCATCGAGATCTACGGCGTCGAAGCGGCCGGGCATGGGCTTCCCAGCGGCAAGCATGCGGCCTCGATCGCCGGTGGCCGGCCGGGCGTGCTGCACGGCAACCGCACTTATCTCTTGATGGATGACGACGGCCAGATTGAAGAAGCCCATTCGATTTCGGCTGGCCTGGATTATCCCGGCATCGGCCCCGAGCACGCCTGGCTCAACGATATGGGCCGGGTGAAATTTTTATCGGCGACCGACGACGAGGCGGTGGCGGCGTTCCAGCTCTGCAGCAGGCTCGAAGGCATCATCCCGGCGCTGGAGCCGGCGCATGCGCTCGCCCGCGTCTTCGACCTGGCGCCGCAGAAGCCTATAGATCACCTGATGGTGGTCAATCTGTCCGGCCGTGGCGACAAGGATTTGGCCTCGGTCGAGGCCTATCTCGGAAGCAAAGGCCGATGACAACCCGCATCGACCGCCGCTTCGCGGCGTTAAATGGTGAAGGCCGCGCCGCATTGGTCACCTTCACCATGGCCGGCGATCCGGACTACGAGACCTCGCTCGCCATCGCCAAGGCGTTGCCGAAATCCGGCGCCGACGTCATTGAGCTCGGCATGCCGTTCACCGACCCGATGGCCGATGGGCCGGCGATCCAGGCCGCCGGCGTGCGCGCGCTGCGCGGTGGTCAGAACATGAAGAAGACGCTCGCGCTGGTGCGCGAATTCCGCAAAGGCGACGATGCAACGCCCATCGTGTTGATGGGCTATTACAACCCGATCTACATCTACGGCGTCGATCGTTTTCTCGCCGACGCCAAAGCGGCCGGCGTCGACGGGCTCATTGTCGTGGACCTGCCGCCGGAAGAGGACGATGAGCTTTGCCTGCCGACACTGAAGGCGGGATTGAATTTCATCCGCCTCGCCACGCCGACCACCGATGACAAGCGCCTGCCAACGGTGCTCAGCAATACTTCGGGTTTTGTCTATTACGTCTCGATCACCGGCATCACCGGCGCGGCGGCGCCGGATGCAAGCAAGGTCGCGGCGGCGGTCGAGCGCATCAAGCGGCATACCACGCTACCGGTTGCCGTCGGCTTCGGCGTGAAGAATGCCGCGAGCGCGCGAGCTATCGCGTCGCGCGCCGACGGCGTCGTCGTCGGCTCGGCGTTGGTCGACGCGCTGCGCCTCAGCCTCGACAACAAGGGCAAGGCCGGCGCCGGCACGGTGAAAGCGGTCGCCAGCCTCGTCGCCGCGCTGGCCGAAGGTGTGCGCTCGGCCCGGCGGGTTCCCGCGGAGTAAAGGCCAGCCACAGGCCTTTCGGCGCCCTGCGCCTTATTATGTATAAAACATCTTTTCTAATGTTTGAAAACTTAGTATAAGCACCTCAAATATCATTATCGGCGCCAGCAAAGGGCGCTCCTCGGCATGATCACCTCCGGCCAAATGCGGGCCGCCCGGGCGTTGCTCGGCATCGACCAACGCCAATTGGCACTGCGCTCAGGGCTTTCGCTTCCCACCATCCAGCGGATGGAGGCGAGCGACGGCGTCGTCCGCGGCAATGTGGACTCGCTGATGAAGCTGGTCGAGGCACTTGCCGCCAACGGCATTGAACTGATCGGCGAAGGTTCAGCGTCGAATGGCGGCGGCCGTGGCGTGCGTCTCAAGGGAGCGCCGGGACCATGATGGCTGCTTATGCCCTTTATGGCGTGGCGGCGCTTTTGGCTCTTGCCCCCGCCGCCATAGTGCTCGCTGCTTCGCCTCGCGCCAGCAACGTTGTGTATGGCGCCAGCCTCGCGGTCACGCTGGCGCTATGCGTCATTGCGGTGGCGAGCCTTCTCGACCAACCGATGGCCGCTTCCACCGCGACATTGCCGCTCGGCCTGCCCTGGCTCGGCGCGCATTTCCGCATCGATGCGCTCGCGTCGTTCTTCCTGATCGTGGTCAATCTCGGCGGCGCGACGGCAAGTCTGTTCGCGCTCGGCTATGGGCGCCATGAAGAATCGCCGTCCCGCGTGCTGCCGTTCTATCCCGCCTATCTCGCCGCCATGAATCTGGTTGTGCTCGCTGACGACGCTTTCAGCTTTCTGGTGGCCTGGGAGTTCATGTCGTTGACGTCATGGGCGCTGGTGATCGCGCACCATAAGGACCGCGAGAACATACGGGCGGGCTACGTCTATCTGTTGATGGCGGGCTTCGGCACGTTGGCGCTGCTGCTTGCCTTCGGCCTGCTCGCCGGAGCGAACGGCAATTATGCCTTCGACGCCATTCGCGTTGCGCATCCTTCCGCGGCACTGGCCGCGCTCGTCCTGGTTCTGGTGGTGATCGGCGCCGGCTCGAAATCAGGCATCGTGCCGCTCCATGCCTGGCTGCCGCTCGCGCACCCGGCGGCGCCGAGCCACGTTTCCGCGCTGATGAGCGGCGTCATGACCAAGGTCGCGGTCTACGGCTTCGTGCGCATCGTGTTCGACCTGCTCGGACCGCCGGATTGGTGGTGGAGCATGGTCGTGCTCGCCGTCGGCGGCGCCACCGCGGTGATGGGCGTGCTCTACGCGCTGATGCAGCACGACCTGAAGCGGCTGCTCGCCTATCACACCGTGGAAAATATCGGCATCATCTATATTGGCCTTGGCCTGGCGCTGGCTTTCAAATCGTTTGGGCTGGACCTGGCTGCGGCGCTCGCGCTCACCGCCGGCTTGTTCCATGTGTTCAATCACTCGGTATTCAAGAGTCTGTTGTTTTTCGGCGCCGGCAGCGTGCTCAATGCCACCGGCGAGCGCGACATGGAGCATCTCGGCGGCCTGATCCACCGCATGCCGCAGACCGCGTTCGTGTTCCTCGTCGGCTGCGTGGCGATTTCGGCGCTGCCGCCGCTTAACGGCTTCGCGTCGGAATGGCTCACTTTTCAGGCCATCCTGCTCAGCCCGCAATTGCCCTCCTGGGGCCTGAAATTCCTGGTGCCCGCGGTCGGCGCGCTGCTGGCGCTGTCGGCGGCGCTTGCCGCCGCCTGCTTCGTCAAGGCCTTTGGTGTGAGCTTCCTCGGCCGCGCCCGAACGCCGGCCGCCGCCAAGGCGCAGGAGACCGACAGCAATTCGCTCGCCGCCATGTATTTTCTCGCCGCGCTCTGCGTCGTCGCCGGTGTCCTCCCCGGCCTGTTTATCGACGCGCTGGCGCCGGTCGCAACCGCGCTGGTCGGCAGCAGCATGCCGCACCAGTCGGGCCTCGCCTGGTTGACCATCGTGCCGATCGCTGAGAGCCGCAGCTCCTATAACGGGCTGCTGGTATTCGTTTTCGTGGTGCTATCCGGCTCGATCGCGGCCTTCGCCATCCATCGTCTGGCCTCCGACCGGCTGCGGCGCGCGCCGGCCTGGGATTGCGGCTATCCGGATCCGAGCCCGGCGACACAGTACACGGCGTCGAGCTTTGCCCAGCCGATCCGCCGCGTTTACGGGACATCCGTTTTTCACGCCCGCGAGATCGGCGAGATGCCGCCGCCTGGCGCAATGACCCCTGCGCGGCTCACCGTCGATCTGCGCGACCTGATCTGGGATGCGCTCTACGCGCCGGTCGCTTCATTTATCGGCGTGGCCGCGGACCGGCTCAATGTCCTGCAGTTCCTCACCATCCGCCGTTATCTCACGCTGGTGTTCGCGGCACTGGTGCTGCTGCTCGTGGTGCTCGCGATATGACGCTGGTCCGCGAATATGCCTTTCAAGGCGCGCAAATGCTGCTGGTGCTGCTGCTCTCGCCCTTGCTTACCGGCTTTGTGCGCAAGGTCAAAGCGCGGGCGCTGCGCCGGCTGGGTCCGCCGCTGTTGCAGCCGTATCGCGACCTGATCCGGCTCATGCGCAAGGACGTGGTGCTGGCCGAAAGTGCTTCGTGGCTGTTCCGCGTCATTCCCTACATCGTATTCGCCGGCACCTGGGTGGCGGCGTCTCTGGTGCCGACCTTCAGAGGCGGGCTGTTGTTCTCGTGGTCGGCCGACCTGATCGCCATTATCGCGCTGCTCGGCAGCGCGCGCTTTTTCCTGGCGCTCGCCGGCCTCGACGTCGGCACGTCTTTCGGCGGCATTGGCTCCAGCCGCGAAGTCATGATCGCCACGCTCGCCGAGCCGGCCATGCTGATGATCGTGTTCACGCTGGCGCTGGTTGCCGGGTCGACGCAGCTCTCGACGATAGCCGTCTACATGCTGTCCACGGTCGGCCTGCGCGTATCGCTCGGCCTCGCCCTGATCGCGCTGATCATGGTCGCGATTTCCGAGAACGCCCGTATCCCGATCGACAATCCGGCGACGCACCTCGAACTCACCATGGTGCACGAGGCCATGGTGCTCGAATATTCCGGCCGCCATCTGGCGCTGATCGATCTGTCGGCCGAGCTCAAACTGCTGCTTTATGTTTCGCTGCTCGGCTGCCTGTTCGTGCCCTGGGGCATCGCGGGACCGGACGCCAACGCAGCGGCGGTTGCCATTGGCGTCTTCTCCTATCTTGCCAAGCTGGCGGCTGGCGGCGTGTTGCTCGCCATCTTCGAGACCGCCATCGCCAAGATGCGCGTGTTCCGGGTGCCGCAATATCTCGGCGCGGCGCTCATGCTGGGCCTGCTCGCCACCCTGTTGCTGTTCGTATCCGGGAGCCTGTGAGCACCATGCACGGCCTCGCCTTCGATATCGCCCACCTGCTCGCCGGCTCGCTGGTGCTGGTGAGCTTCATGCAGCTCTACCAGGATCGCCTCTACGCGCTGCTCAACGTCTTCGCCCTGCATGCGCTTGTTCTGGCGGCCTCGGTTGCCTGGCAGGCCTTCATCCAGGACGCGCCGCATCTCTACGTCACTGCCGGCATTGCGTTGATCTTCAAGGCCATCGTGATTCCCATGGCGCTGCACCGGATTATCGTGCGGCTCGGCATCCATCGTGAAATCGAGACGGTCGTTGGCGTCGGTCCGGCCATGCTGCTGGGCATGGGGCTGGTGGCGCTGTCGATGGTGGTCATGCTGCGCGTGACGGCGGAAGCCGATCCACTCGCGCGCGAGGATCTGGCCTTCGCACTTTCGGTGGTGCTGCTCGGCCTGCTGATGATGGTGACGCGGCGCAATGCGGTAAGCCAGGTGATCGGCTTCATGTCGCTGGAGAACGGCCTGGTGCTGGCGGCGACCGGCGCCAAAGGCATGCCTTTGGTGGTCGAGATCAGCGTCGCCTTTTCGGTGCTGATCGCCTTCATCGTCATCGGCATCTTCCTGTTCCGCATCCGCGAGCGCTTCGACACCGTCGATCTGCAGGCGCTCGACAAGTTCCGCGGAGAGCGACGATGACATTCGACGCGCTCACCGGCGTTCTTTTGATCCCGGCCGTGTCGGCGGCGCTGCTCGCCGCATTGCCCGGCTACCGGCTGACCGCGCGGCTCAACGTCGTGGCAACGTTGGCGACTTTCCTCACCGCCGTGTCGCTGTTCGTCGTGCAGCCGGTTTCCGGGCCCTATCTGCTGGTGGACGACCTCAACAAGGTCTTCATCGTGCTCACCACCTTCGTCGGCTTCACCACCAGCGCCTTCAGCGCCAGCTACATCGGCCACGAGATCGAAATCGGCCGGCTGACGCCGACCTATGTGCGCTTCTATCACGCCATGTACCAGGCGCTGATGTTCGCCATGAACCTTGCGCTGGTCGCCAACAATATCGGGCTGATGTGGGTGGCGATCGAGATGGCGACGCTGACGACCGTGCTGATGGTCGGCATCTACCGCACGCACGAGGCGCTGGAAGCGGCCTGGAAATATTTCATCCTCGGCAGTGTCGGCATCGCGCTGGCGCTGTTTGGGACAATCCTCATCTACATGGCGGCGCGGCCGGTGATCGGCGAAGGCCTTTACGCCATGGTGTGGACCGTGTTGGTGCAACACGCCGCGCGCTTTGATCCGGCGCTGCTCAACGTTGCCTTCGTGTTCCTGTTGCTCGGCTACGGCACCAAGGTCGGGCTGGCGCCGCTGCATGCCTGGCTGCCGGACGCGCACGCCGAAGGCCCGACGCCGATTTCGGCGGTGCTCTCGGGCCTGCTGCTCAATGTCGCGCTCTACGCGCTGCTGCGCTTCAAGATGCTGCTGGCGCTCAACCCGGCGGCGATCGCGCCCGGCCCGTTGATGGTGACGATGGGGCTGATCTCCTGCCTGTTCGCCGCCTTCATGCTGTACCGGCGGCGCGACATCAAACGCATGTTCGCCTACTCCTCGATCGAGCACATGGGTATCATCGTGTTTGCCTTCGGCATGGGTGGCCCACTCGCCAATTTCGCCGGGCTTCTGCACATGACCATGCATTCGCTGACCAAGTCGGCGATCTTCTTCGCGGTCGGCCACATCTCGCAGGTTAAGGGCACGCAGAAAATCGCCGACATGGGCGGCTTGACGGTGAGCAATCCGGTGCTCGGCTGGGGCCTGGTGCTCGGCGTCGTCGCGATTGCCGGCCTGCCGCCGCTCGGTATCTTCATGAGCGAGTTTCTGGTCGTGAGTTCGACATTCGCGCGCCAGCCGTGGCTCGCCGTAATTCTCGTTCTTGGCATTCTGGTCGCGCTTGGTGGGCTATTCCTGCGCCTCAACAGTATTGCCTTCGGCGAGCCGCGCGGGCCGACCGCGCCCGCGCAAGCGTCCTATGTGCCGATGTTTGCCCATCTCGCCATTGTTTTCATGACCGGCCTCTACATCCCGCCGGCGCTGGTGACCGGCTTCGAGAACGTCGCGCGGCTGTTGGGATAGCGCCATGACTTTGCTCGACCGCATCCCTCACAACGAGCTTGCCGAGCGCCACCGGCCTTGGCCGCGCGCAGCGGTTGATGATGACGGCTGGCGCGCTGCCATCGATCTGCTCGCGGCCGGCCAATGCACATTGCTCGGCCTGTGGGGTGACGCGACGCGGGTGCATATGGCGCTGCTCGATGAAGAGGCCGGCGACATCACGGTTCTCACCTATGCGTGCCGGGATGGGAAATTTCCAAGCGTCGGCGCAAGACATCCGCCGGCGATCCGGCTCGAGCGCGCGATCCGCGATCTGTTCGGGCTGGAAGCTGCGGGCACGCCCGATGCGCGGCCGTGGCTCGATCTCGGTTTTTGGGACGTGCACTACCCGCTCGGCAAGGAGAAACCGGCGCGGAAGGTGGAGCCTTACGCGTTTTTGCCGGCGGAAGGCGAAGGGCTGCATCAGATCCCGGTCGGCCCCGTCCATGCCGGCATTATCGAGCCGGGCCATTTCCGCTTCACCGCTAATGGCGAACACATCGTGCGCCTGGAGCAGCGCCTCGGCTATGTGCATAAAGGCATCGAGAAGTTGATGGACGGCGCATCGCTGGAAGATGCGGCCAAGCTCGCAGGGCGCACCTCCGGTGACAGCACGGTTGCTTATTCCTATGCCTTTGCGCAGGCCGCCGAAGCGGCCTTGCAGGTGACGCCACCGCCGCGCGCCCTCTATCTGCGCGCACTTATGGCGGAGCTCGAGCGGCTGGCCAATCACTTCGGCGACATCGGCGCCATCTGCAACGACGCATCCTTCGCGCTCATGCACGCGCAGACCGGCATCCTGCGCGAGCGCACCTTGCGGACCGCCGAGGCCTGCTTCGGCCATCGGCTTATGATGGGTGTCATCGTGCCGGGCGGCGTCGCGCGCGACATTGCCTCCGATGGCGCGGCAAGCGTGCGCGCTCTGCTTGCCGAAGTGCGCAAGGTTTTTCCGCGGCTGATCGAGCTCTACGATAATACCGCTTCGCTGCAAGATCGCACTGTTACTACCGGGATCGTTCGCGCCGATTACGCGCGGCAATTCGGCGCCGGCGGCTATGTCGGGCGGGCTTCGGGGCGCGGTTTCGATGCCCGGCGGCGCCTTGGCTATGCGCCCTATGACAAGCTGAAATTCGAGGTGCCTGTGCTCGACGCGGGCGATGTTAACGCCCGGATATGGATTCGCATTCGCGAAGTCGAGCAGAGCCTGGCGTTGATCGAGCAGATTGTCGATGGGTTGCCGCAAGGCGATGTGCGCGCGGCGGTCCGTTCCAGCGGCAGGATTTGCGAGGGCTTGGGCGTTGTCGAAGCGTTCCGCGGCGACGTGCTGATCTGGCTGCGGCTCGACGGCAAGGGCCGCGTCGCACGCTGCCACTTGCGTGACGCCTCCTGGTTCCAATGGCCGCTACTGGAGACCGCGATCGAGGGAAACATCGTTGCCGACTTCCCGCTCTGCAACAAGTCTTTCAACTGCTCCTATTCGGGCCACGACCTCTAGCCATGCGCAGAACACTCTTTGAAAATCTCACGCGTGGCCCGCTGACGGAAGCGGCGCCCGCAGCCGATGAGGCTTCTCTCGCGGAGCTCGCCAAAAGCGTCGACCGGGCGGCACGCGCCAGGTTGGGTCGCTCACTGTCGATCCGCCAGGTCGATGCCGGGTCCTGCAATGGCTGTGAGCTCGAAATCCACGCGCTCAATAATGCGTTCTACGATCTCGAACGCTTCGGCCTGCATTTCGTCGCCTCGCCGCGTCATGCCGATGTGCTGATGGTCACCGGGCCGGTGACGAAGAACATGCGCGAGGCCTTGCTGCGCACCTACAACGCCACACCCGACCCGAAATGGGTTGTCGCCGTCGGCGCCTGCGCGGCTGATGGCGGCCTCTTTGCCGGCAGCTATGCCGTGGCGGGCGGCGTCGGCGACGTGATCGCGGTCGATCTGCATATTCCCGGGTGCCCGCCTTCGCCGACGGCATTGTTGAAGGGGCTCATCGCCCTGCTCGACGGCGCGAACCGGAAAGCTCGCAAGGGTTGAAGAAATCCACGGTCGCGGCCGTTATATTGCCGCCAAAACGTGCCTATATAAGCGAGCCATGAACTGGATCTCCAACGTCGTCCGCCCGAAAATTCGCAGCTTCCTGCGCCGCGAGACGCCGGAAAATCTCTGGATCAAATGTCCGGAGACCGGCCAGCTCGTCTTCTTCAAGGACGTCGAGGCCAACCAGTTTGTCATCCCCAGTTCCAACTATCACATGCGCATCAGCGCATCGGTGCGGCTGAAGACCATGTTCGACAACGGCGAATTTGAAGACGTCGCCGTGCCGGAGGTACCGATCGATCCGCTCAGGTTCCGCGACGAGCGCCGCTATGCCGACCGGCTCAAGGATGCGCGCACCAAGACCAGCCTGCAGGATGCGGTAAAGGTCGGCATCGGCCGGCTGGACGGTCTGATGGTCACCATCGGCGTGCAGGATTTCGATTTCATGGGCGGCTCACTCGGCATGGCGGCCGGCGAAGCGGTGGTCGCCGGGCTGGAAACAGCGGTGCAGCGGCAGACGCCGTTCATCATGTTCGCGGCCTCCGGCGGCGCGCGCATGCAGGAAGGCATCTATTCGCTGATGCAATTGCCGCGCACCACGGTCGCGGTGCAGATGCTGCGCGAGGCGAAGAAGCCCTATATCGTCGTGCTCACCAATCCAACCACCGGCGGCGTCACCGCGTCCTATGCCATGCTCGGCGACGTGCATATCGCCGAGCCGGGCGCGCTCATCGGCTTTGCCGGCCCGCGCGTCATCGAGCAGACCATCCGCGAGAAATTGCCGGAAGGCTTCCAGCGCGCCGAATATCTGCGCGAGCACGGCATGGTCGACATGGTCGTGCACCGGCACAAATTGCGCGCCACGCTCGCCGAATTGTGCCGGCTGTTGACCAAGTCGCCGGCGGGCGGCCAGCAGAAATTGCCGGTTCCGGCGCACGCGTGAGTACGATGCCGTGACTAGGCCCGTTGACGCGATCCTGGCGCGGCTCGCGGCGCTGCATCCCAAGCGCATCGATCTGTCGCTCGAGCGCATCGAGCGTTTGCTTGCCGCGCTCGGCCATCCCGAGCGCAAGCTGGCGCCGGTGATCCATGTTGCCGGCACCAACGGCAAGGGCTCGACCATTGCTTTCCTGCGCGCAATCCTGGAAGCGTCGGGCAAGCGTGTGCATGCCTATACCTCGCCGCATCTTGTTCGCTTCAACGAGCGCTTTCGCATCGCTGCACCAGGAGACGGCCTGCTGGTAGGCGACGAGGAGCTCAGCGCGGCGCTTGCGGAATGCGAAAGGGCCAACGGCGAGCACGACATCACCCTGTTCGAGATCACCACGGCGGCTGGGCTGCTGCTGTTTTCGCGGCATCCGGCGGATATTGTGCTGCTGGAAGTCGGGCTCGGCGGCCGGCTCGACGCCACCAATGTGATCGAGCATCCGCTGGCCACCGTGATCACGCCGATCTCGATCGATCACACCGATTTTCTCGGGGATAGTCTGGAGAAGATCGCCGCGGAAAAGGCCGGCATCCTCAAGCGCGGGGCGCCGGCGATCGTCGCAGCGCAGCCGCGCGACGCGCTCGCCGTGATCGAGCGGCAGGCAGCGCGGCTCGACGCGCCGCTGAAGATCGCCGGCGAGGACTGGACCGCGACGGAAGAGCGCGGCCGCCTGGTGTTTCAGGACGAGGCGGGGCTGCTCGATTTGCCGGCGCCGAAACTTTACGGGCGCCACCAGTTCGAGAACGCGGGGCTCGCGATCGCCACTCTGCGTGCCATCGAGGCGCTGAAGATTGCGCCGGCGGCTTTCGAGGGCGGCATCATCAAGGCCGACTGGCCGGCGCGGCTGCAACGTCTGGCGCAAGGCAAGCTCATTGCGCTCGCGCCGCCGGGCAGCGAATTGTGGCTCGACGGCGGGCACAACCCCGACGGCGGCCGCGCCATCGCCGCCGCGCTTGCCGACCTCGAGGAGCGGGTGTCGCGGCCGCTGGTGCTTATCGTCGGCATGCTGGCGAGCAAGGACTGCGAAGGCTTCCTGCGCAATTTCGCCGGGCTCGCGCGCCGGGTGATCGCTGTGCCGGTGCCCGCGGCGGAGAAAGGCCTCAGCGCCGAAGCGGTGGCCGATGCCGCCCGCGCCATCGGGCTTGCCGCCACCAGCCGCGACAATCTCGCCGAAGCCTTCGACGCGGTGCGCAAGCTTGATCTCGAGCCGCCGCCGCGCATCCTCATCACCGGCTCGCTCTATCTCGCCGGCGACGTGCTGCGCGAGAACGGCACGCTGCCGCAGTGTTGCTTATCCCTCCCGAACCGCAAGCGGGACGAGCGATAAGCGAGAAAACAAAATGGCCGGGACAAGCCCGGCCATGACAACTCCGAATTCGGTGGCGTAGGCCGGCGCGTTCAGACCGCGCCGCTGATCCACTGGGCGAGCTTCTGCTTCGGCGCCGCGCCGACCTGGCGCGAGGCGATCTCGCCGTTCTTGAACAGCATCAGCGTCGGGATCGACATGATGCCGTATTTCGCCGCGGTGTTCGGGTTCTCGTCGACGTTGAGCTTGAGGATCTTGACCTTGTCGCCGAGCTGGCCGGCGATCTCTTCCAGCGCCGGCGCGATCATCCGGCAGGGGCCGCACCACTCGGCCCAGAAATCAACGACCACCGGCTCGTTCGACTTGAGAACGTCCGATTCGAAGCTTGCGTCCGACACTTTGCCGACGGCCATGGTGCACCTCTTGTCTGGAATCGGGCGCTCGTTTCGCGCCAGAAAATTGCGAGGGACCGAACCTAAGAACGGTACCCACAAGCGTCAAGGCGCCGTCACGCGGAGGTGACGTGCGCCAGCGCGGCGTTCAAAACGGCGCCAGAAAGCTCCATTAAATCAGGGACTTCCGTCCAGATCAGCGCGGCACGGATGCGCCGGCCGGGGTACAATTTTTCGAGCACGGCGCGGTAGAGGGCGAGCTGGCCGAGATAGGATTTCGGCACGTCTTCGATTCGCCGCGGCGCGGGGCGGTTGGTCTTGTAGTCGCCGATGAGAATCTCGTTGTCCGTGATGGCCAGGCGGTCGATCTGTCCGGAGACGCGGACGGTTTTCCCGCCGTGCTCGATGCGGCCGACAATGGGGACCTCCGAGCGGCTGTTGGGGCCGAACAAGGCGCCGAATTGGTCGGAATTGAGCAGCAACAGGGCCCGATCAACCAGAACACGGCGCTCGTCTTCGGCGCAGCGCCGACCCGGCGCGCGCCATGAATTTTTCCGCCGCCGCCGCGCGGCGGTCGGCGGCAATATCGGGCAGCGATTGCAGCAGCCGGTGCATCAGCGTGCCGCGCAAGAGCGCCGCGGTGCGGTCGCCGCCTGCGGCCGGCCGGTTGTCCTCATCGTCGATGGCCGAGGACGGCGTGATGGTGCGGATCGTCTGCGGTTCGGCTGCGGCGTCGCGCGTGAGCCAGGCGGGCAAAGTGGTCTTCGCCGTGGCGGACGAGATTTCAGCCGGCGCCTCGCCGCGCTCGAATTTACGGAAGCGCCAGACCTTGCCGTTGCCGGTGTCGACTTCGGTCGACAGCGGCTTGAGCGCGTCGAGCACAAGTTCGTACCAGCAGCCTTCCGGAATCTTGTTGACGCCCTTGGTGCCACACACCACCAGCCGCTCGGCCGCGCGCGTAAGGCCGACATAAAGCAGCCGCCGGTATTCATCCTTCGCCGCTTCTATGGCGGTGCTGCGCGCCTGCGCCATGGGACCGGCGTCCTTGTCCCTGGCGACGCCCCAGATCAGGCCAGTGGCGCCCGGCGCCGCATCGGCGAGCGGCACCGCGAGCAGCCGCGGCGGGTGCGCGCCTTCTGGCCGTGTCGTCGTGGTGTCGACCAGGATCACGTTCTTCGCCTCAAGCCCCTTGGCGCCGTGCACGGTCATGACCCGCACTTCGTCGCGCACCATCTCCATGTCGCGCTTCACTTCCGATTGCGCCGCGCGCACCCAGTTGAGGAAGCCCTGCAGCGACGGCGTCTCGCGCTGCTCATAGACCAGCGCCAGATTCAGGAATTCATCGATCGGGTCGGACGCTTCGATGCCGAGCCGGGCCAGAAACTTCGCCCGGCCTTTTTGCGCGCCGATCACGTGGGCATAGAACTCGAACGGCGCCATGACCCGCGCCTTGACCTCGAGCTCGTCGAGCGCGGCCGATGCGGCGGCGAAGGCCGCTTCTTCGCCGGCTTTGGCGCGCAGCACCGAGCGCAGCGGGCCCTTGCGCGCATAGGCGAGGCGATAGAGCTGCTCGTCGGAAAAGCCGAACAGCGGGCTCCTGAGCGCGGTGGCGAGCGCGAGATCGTCGTCCGGCAAAAGCAGCGCGTCCGCCAGCACCAGCAGATCCATGATGGCGATGTGCTCGGTCAGGATCAGCCGGTCGGCGCCGGCGACCTCGATCTGCTCGCGCTTGAGCGCGCGGATCACCGCCTCGAACACCGGCCCGCGCTGGCGCACCAGAATGAGCACGTCGCGGGGCCGCGTGCCTCCCGTGACCCAGGACTTCACCGTGCGCGCGATACGCGCCGCCAGCTTGATCGCGGGGCTGGTTTCGCTCGTCGTGTCGAACGGCGCGTCCCAGCCTTCCTTGCCTGCATCCTTCTCGTCCGGTGCGGTGAGCTCCCAGATTTCCACCTCGCCCGGCGCGGCATCGGGCAGCGCTTGATGCACCGTCCAGGTGTCCTCGGAGGTGAGCCCGCGGAAGGCCTGCGGCTGCTTGAACACCGTGTCCACCGCTTCCAGAACTTCGGCGGCGGAGCGGAAGGAATAGTGCAGCTTTTCGGTGGCGAAGATGACCTCGCTCGGTTCATAGAGACGGCGGAAGTGCTCGCGCATCTTGGCGAAGTTGAGCGGCGCCGCGCCCTGAAATGAGAAGATCGACTGCTTTTCGTCGCCGACGGCGAAGACCGTGCGCTTTTTCTCCGCCCGGGCGCCGCCTTGCACGAATTCGGACACCAGCGTGGCGATGATGTCCCATTGCTCGGGGCTGGTGTCCTGCGCCTCGTCGACCAGCACATGATCGATGCCGAGATCGAGCTTGTAGAGCACCCAGGCGGCCGAGGTTTTCTTGAACAGCGCCAGCGTCTTGCCGATCAGGTCCTCGTAGTCGAGCAGGCCGCGGCGGTCCTTTTCGGCGCGGTAGCGCTCGATCACGGCGGAGGCGACGGTGATCAGCGCCGCGCTGCGGTCGCGCGCGCGCAGCGCGAACTCGCGGGCGACCAGCGCGCAGACGCGGGCTTGCTCGGCGACAAGCCGGTCGTTCCAATGCGGATTGGCTCTGGCGAAATTCGCTGTCAGCACGTTCTTGCGCGGTTCGAGTTTAGCCGTGCAGAAAAGCTGCTGATAGTGCTCGACACTATCACGCCCGCGCGCGCTTTTGGCCGCGATGAGAACGTCGGCGAGTTCACGATCGCTCTTCTTGTCGCTGGTCGCCAGGAATTCCATCAGCGCCGGCCACTCGGATTGCGGGATCAGTGAACCGGAGAAATATTCGTCTTCGACCTTTGCGATGCTGTCGCCCGGATCGAGCCCGAAGGCGCGCGTCAATTCCTCGATCGCCTTGGGCACGCCGCCGGCGCGCTCGATCCAGGCGGTGACCAGGTCGCGCTTGCGGATGGTCTCGGCGATCACCTCCTTGAAGGTTAAGTCGGCGGCCGCGGTGATGGCATTGGCCAGCGCCTGGCCGAGCGCGCCGTCGGGGTCGGCGGCGCCTTCGAGGATGACGTCGAGGGTGAGCTCGTTGAGCATCTGCGCGGTGGCGGCCTCGTCGAGCACCTCGAAGCGCGCGGCGACGTCGGCCTCGAACGGAAACTGATGCAGCAACCGGGTGCAGAAAGCGTGGATTGTCTGCACCTTGAGCCCGCCGGGGCTTTCCAGCGCATTGGCAAACAAGCGCCTCGCCCGCGCACGCTGGCCCGCATCGGGGCTCTTGCCGGTGCTCGCCTTGATTTTCTTGTCGAGCGCGGCGTCGTCGAGCGTCGTCCACTCGGCGAGCGTCGCGAACACACGGCTCGCCATGTTGGCGGCGGCGGCCTTGGTAAATGTGATGCAGAGGATCTTCGCCGGGTCTTCGCCGCGCAGCAGCAGATTGATCACACGCTGCACCAGCACGTGGGTCTTGCCGGAGCCGGCATTGGCGGAGACGAATACCGAGCGGTCGGGATCGGCGGCGGCGATCTGCCGCGCGGTCGCGGCTTCGGGGATCTTGGGTTCGGCGCTCATGACGGCGGACCCTCGTATTCGGTTTCGCCGCCGGAAGCCGCCCATTCCTTGACCCGGGCCAGATGGTCGTAGTCGCCGTAGTGCTTCTTCCACATCGGGTGCACGAGCGAGCGATAGGGCTCGCCGTCGACGAGGAAGCGGACAGCGATGCCGGTCAGTTTTGCGAGCGCGATGTCGGCGTAACTGTCCGGCGTGCCGCCTTTGCTGAACTTGATCTCCTTCGGCTCGGCCGGCGGCTCGCCGCCTTTGAGGCGCACATAGCTGATCTCGGCCACGGAGCCCGGCGGCAGGTCCGCGAAGCCGCCGTTGCGCAGGATCGCCGCTTCCAGCGTGAGCTGCGGCGCCAGTCCCGACTGCACTTGCGGCGCGGTCGGCGGCTGGCCGGTCTTGTAGTCGAGGATGGCGTAAGTACCGTCCTGCCGGCGTTCGATGCGGTCGGCGCGCGCCGTCAAGGTGAAGACGCATGCCTGCAGCGGGATTTTGAACTCGCCTCTAATCTCGCCCTGGACCATGGCGAGGCCGGGGCGGCGCTCGCGCTCCCAGCCGGCAAACCAGCGCGCGATGCGCAGAAAACGCGGCCACCAGAAGCCACGCGCTTCGGGGAAATCCTGCCACGGGGCAAAGCTTTTCTTGCCGAAGCGGATCAGCTCCGTTTCGGGGTCGGCAGGGAGTTCGGCGCCTGAATATTCCTTGGTGAACTCGCCGATCGCCTCATGGATGACGCTGCCGCGGTCGGCGGCGCCGGGCTCGGCATCGATCGCTTCGAGCGGATGCAGATTGAGCACATGCTTGGCGTAAATCGTGTAGGGGTCGCGCAGCCAGTTCTCGATGTCGGTGACCGAGAGACGGTTGGGGCGCACTTCCGTCGGCGGCACCGGAGCGGGCCGCGCGGCGGGCGTTACGCTCGCCGGCTCGTCGAGCGCCCGTGCCCAGGAACGATATTGCTCACCGCGCGCGACAACATCTTCCCAGCGTGCTTCGCCTGAAACCGCGGCCAGCCGCTGCACAAAGCGCGACCTCACCGCCGGCGCGCCGGCGATCTTGGCGGCGCGAGACAGAATGACTTCCTTGGCGCCGAGCGCCTGGGCGAAGTCGTGCGCGGAAAGCCCGATGCGCCGCTCCGGCGGATCGAGTCCGAGTTCGGCGCGCATCGGCCGCGACAGCCACGGATCGCTGCGCGTCTCCGGAGGCCAGGTGCCTTCGTTGAGGCCGCCGAGCACCATGCGGCCGGCCGTCTGCAGGCGCGCTTCCAGCGGCCCGAAAATACGCAGGCGCACGTCGTGCAATTCCGGGCGGCGCACCACGCGGCCGGCGATGCCGGCATGGAACAGCTCGACATAGTCGCTTCTGGCGACAGCCAGTGCGGCGGCGGTGGGGCTGGTGATGAGTTCGTCGAACGCGCGCTCGAGCGCGAGGCCGTCATGGCCGGCGAAAGCGGCGACCGCGCCGTCTTTGTCCGCACTCAGGGCCACGACCACCTCGCGGTGGCGGCGGGCAAGCTCGGCGAGCGGATGCGGCTTCTTCAGGTCTTCCAGCGGCGCCAGCGCCGCGGCGAGCCGCGCAATCAGTTCAGCGGTGCCGTCGAACCTGTCGTCGGCAATGAGCCAGCGCGGGTCGCTGCGGTGAAGCGAATCGCGGTTGAGGCGGAAGGCGGCAAAGGCGCGGTCGAGCCCTTCGCTGCCCGGCCGCGGACGCGGCCCACGCAGCACCGTCTGCTCGAGCGTGGCGATGGTCATGGCATGCGCACCCCTGGCGGCGCCGAGCCGCTGCAGCGGGTGCTTGAGCAAAGCGAGCAGCGTCACCGGCGCCAAACCGCCGAGGGCGGCGTCCGCCGCCAGCCGGGCGAAAACGCCGGCGCCGGTGTCGGCGAGCGATGAGCCGGCGGAATCGTCGACCGCCACCTGCCAGCGTTCCAGCGCCGCCGCGACGCGGCGGGCGAGCGCGCGGTCGGGCGTCACCAGCGCCGCGGTTTTCCCCGGCTCTTCCAGCGTTTGCCGCAGGGCGACGGCGATGGCGAGGGCTTCTTCCTCGGCATTGGCGGCTTCGATCATGGCGATTGCGGCGGTGCCGGCGTCGGCGGCCTTGGCGAAATCCTTGGTCGCCGCGCGCTGCTGCCAGTGGTCGGTGGTGGCCGCCGGGCGCAGCGCTTCGGAGACCAGCAGTTCGCGCCCCTGCGGGGCGGCCAGCGCTTTGACGGCCCCGCGGTCGATGCCAAGCGTCGCCAGCAGCGCCTGCATGGCGAATTGCGCATGGCCGGCGGCGGGGGCGCCGTCATGGGTCTTGTCGGCGCCGTCGCCGGCGATGCGCTGCCAGGAGGCCTCGTCGAGATCGAGATCGAGGCCGGGCAGCACCAGCGCGCCATGCGGCAGCCGCGCGATGGTGGCGAGCAGTTTCGCCGTCGCCGGCATCGAGCCGGTGGAGCCGGCGGCGATGACCGGCGCCTTGCTGTTGGCCAAGCGCTGGGCCTCGGCTTCGATCAGCCGGTCGCGGCGCTCGGCGGTTTCGACCGCGCCCAGTTCCTTGAGCCGCGCCGGCCAGTACAGGCGCGCGATCTTCAGGAAATCGAGCGAGAGCTGCCAATAGCGGATCGAGGTCTTCTGGCACCAGGCCGTCGAGTCTCGCCCAGCTCACCTGGCGCGTGGTCATGTCGTCGATGAGGCGGGCGAGATCGTCGGCAAGGCCGAGCGCCGCCGACGGCGTATTGGCGATGAGCGGCGAGCCTTCGGCGCCGCGCAGCGCCGGGGAATTCGCCCAGCTGAGGATCAGTTCGGCGAGCAGCAGGCGGCGCTCGAGCGGCGCAATCGCCGGCGGCAGATCGAGCGCCGCGGCGGCGAGATCGGCGGTGGCGGCATCGGCGAAGGCGAACTCGTCCTCGTCGATGTCGCCGATGGCGAGGATGCGCGGCAGGATGGCGGCGTCGCCCGTGATGCGGTCAAGGAACACATCGCGGGCGAGGCGGGCTGCGCGCCGGGTCGGCAGATAGAGCGTTGCCTGCGCGAGTTCCAGCGGATCGTGGGTCGCCGGAAAGCCCGGCACCAGTTTGCCGCCGAGCAGCGCATCGATCAGCACCGGCAGGAACGGCGCTGATGCGGGGATGTTGAAGACGTTGGGTTTTGTGGCGGGCATCGCGTGAATCATACACGCTTTACGTCGGCACGGGCCTGGAATGCGGTCAGCCCGTGCTCGCCTGGATCGCGGCCTCGGCGCTGGCGATCGCATCCGGCGTGCCGACATGCATCCACAGGCCTTCGAGGCGCAATCCGTAGAGGCGGCCGGCGTCGATCGCGCGCGCGAACAGATCGGTCAGCGCGAACTCGCCCTGCGGCGCAGCGGCGAACAGCGCCGGCGTAAAGATCGCGGCGCCGGCGAAAACGAAGGGCACGACCTCGCGCTCGCCGCGCGCGCGCAAGCGGCCGTCCGGCGCCATGGTGAAATCGCCGCGCCCGGCATAGCCGATGCTGCCGGTGGTCGGCGCCAGCAGCAGCAGTGCGTCCATCGTTGCCGGATCGAAGGCATCGGCAAGGCGCGTGAGGTTCGGCTTCACGCCGTCGACCCAGATGGTGTCGGCGTTGAGATGGAAGAACGGCGCGTCGCCGAGCTCGGGCAGCGCCTTGACCACGGCGCCGCCGGTGCCGAGCAGCAGGCCGCGCTCGTCGGAAATCACGATCTGCGGCTTTGTCCGCGCCGACAAATGTTTCTGCAGCAGATCGGCGAAATGATGCACGTTGACGACGGCGCGGGTGACGCCGGCATCGGCCAGCCGGTCGAGCACGTAGTCGATCAGCGCCTTGCCGTCGACCTCGACCAGCGCCTTCGGCCGGCGATTGGTGAGCGGGCGCATGCGCGTGCCAAGGCCGGCGGCGAGCACCATGGCGCTGCGGGGCGGAGTTTGCATGGCCGTCTCGCTCATCCGGCTCACGGCTTCAGCGCCGGCAAGTTGATGGCGTACCAGGCGGCAAGCGACACCAGCGCCGGATGCGCCAGCGAGCGCTGCAGGTAGCCCCATACCCGCGGTATGTGACGTAAATATTGCGGTTTGCCGTCGCGGGCGTCGAGGCGGGCAAAAATGCCGAGAATCTTGGAGCAGCGCTGGGCGGCAAGCGTGGCGTAGGCCCTGGCGAAATGCGCGGCGTCGAAGCCGGGGTCAAGGCTGTGCCGGGCGCGGGTGTAGCGGGAGAGGAGCGCGATCTCCATCATCTCCGGGACGTCGACGCGGGCATCGAGCAGCAGCGAGGCGAGATCGTAGGCGGGCGAGCCCAAAACCGCGTCCTGGAAGTCGAGCAGCCCGACGCGGGCGATGCCGTTGCGCTCCGGCAGCCACATGAGATTGGGCGAATGAAAATCGCGCAGCACCCAGGTGCGCGGGCCTTTGATGATCGGGAGCAGGGCGTCGCGCCAGAGCGTGACATAGGCCTCGCGCATGGACGGCGAAATCGTGGCCTTGACCCGCGGCGCATACCAATCGAGCAGCAGTTCGACTTCGATCAGCAGCGCCTCCATGTCGTAAGGCGGCAGGCGGTAATCGGCGCCCGGTTCGACGTTGAGCGTCTCCGGCAGCGACATGCCGTGCAGCGCCACCAGCGTATCGACCGCCACTTCGTAGCGCGCCTCGATCGGAGCCGGGGGATCGCCGGCGGTGACCGGCTCGTTGCCGAGATCCTCGAGCAGCAGCAGGCCGGCCTCGCGGTCGGCGGCGATGATCGCCGGCGCCGAGAAGCCGCGTTCGCGCAAAGCCCGCGCCATGGCCACGAACGGCGTCACGCTTTCGGCCAGGTGGGCGATGGCGCTGTACGGCTTGCCGTCGCGCACCGGCGGCCCGTCCGGCCGGCGCGGCGCATTCATCAGGATGTAGGCGTCTGCGTCGCGCGTGAGCCGTTCATACGAGCGCGTCGAGGCGTCGCCCTGAATGCGCCGCCGCTCGGCCGTGGCAAAGCCGTTGGCGTCGAGAAAGCGGCGGATGACGGCGATGCGCTCGACGCGCGCCGCCATGGCGCCGTAGCCGGTGACGCGCGCGTTGCGGAAAGTCGGTCCGTGTCGCGGCGAAAGCATCAGCGTCACGTCGAGCCGGTCGGCGGGCAGAGAACCGGTGGCGCGCTCCGGCCATTCCAAAACGATGACGCCGCGCTCGGCGGCATCCTCGAAGCCGAGCTCGGCAAGCTCGGCCGGTCCCCAAAGGCGGTAGAGATCGGCATGCACCAGCGTGAAGCGCGGCAATTCGTAGGTTTGCATCAGCGTGAATGTCGGGCTCGGCACCTCGATCGATTCGTCGTTGGCGAGGTGGCGGATCAAAGCCCGGGCGAAGGTGGTCTTGCCGGCGCCGAGATCGCCCGACAGCGTGATCATGTCGCCCGGTTCGATCAATGCGGCGATATCCGTCATCAGCCGCCGCGTCGCCTGTTCGTCGGCGAGCGCCACCGTGAAGCTCGAACCGCCGGAGGTGAGGGGAACCATCGAATCATCCGCCCTGTGGCCACCTTATAGGCGGCAGGGCACGGAGAGTCAGCGCACCAGCGCCGGCCGCTTGGGGTTAAAGGTCCAGTTGGCAATGAGAAATTGCATGGCAATGGAATCGTCGCGGCCGCCGAGGCCCATGCTCTTGTAGCGTCGATGAGCCGCCTCGATCTCGCCCATGTCGATCTCGATGCCGAGACCGGGCCGCTCGGGCACCGCGACATGGCCTTTGACGATCTTGAGCGGCTCCTTGGTCAGCCGCTGGCCGTCCTGCCAGATCCAGTGCGTGTCGATGGCGGTGATGGTGCCGGGCGCCGCCGCGGCGGCGTGGGTGAACATGGCGAGCGAAATATCGAAGTGATTGTTGGAGTGCGAGCCCCAGGTCAGGCCCCAGTCGCGGCACATCTGCGCAACCCGCACCGCGCCCTGCAGCGTCCAGAAATGCGGATCGGCGAGCGGGATGTCGACGGAATGCAGCTGGATGGCGTGGCCCATTTCGCGCCAGTCCGTGGCGATCATGTTGGTCGCCGTCGGCAGGCCGGTTGAGCGGCGGAACTCGGCCATGATTTCGCGGCCGGAATAGCCCTTCTCGGCGCCGCAAGGATCCTCGGCATAGGCGAGGACGTCGCCGCGGCCGCGGCAGAGCCGCACCGCTTCCTCGAGCGGCCAGGCGCCGTTCGGGTCGAGCGTGATGCGCGCGGCCGGAAATCGCTTCTTCAGCGCGGCGACGGTGAGCATCTCGTCTTCACCCGACAGCACGCCGCCCTTGAGCTTGAAATCGGCAAAGCCGTAGCGATCGTGCGCGGCTTCGGCGAGGCGCACGACGGCGTTCGCGGTCATGGCCTCTTCATTGCGCAGGCCAAACCAGCTATCGCCGCGCTCGGCGCGATAGGGGAGATTGGTGCGCTTGCGGTCGCCGACATAGAAGAGATAGCCGAGCATCTGCACCGCCGCGCGCTGCTGGCCTTCGCCGAGCAATGCCGCTACCGGCAGATCGAGATATTGCCCGAGCAGATCAAGCAACGCCGCCTCGACGGCGGTGAGGGCATGAATCATCACGCGCAGGTCGAAGGTCTGCTGGCCGCGCCCGCCGGCGTCGCGCTCGGCGAATTTCCCGCGCATGGAATTGAGCACGGCGTTGAAATCGGCGATCGACTGGCCGACGACGAGCGCGCGCGCCTCCTCGAGCGTCTGCCGGATGCGCTCGCCGCCCGGCACCTCGCCGGCGCCGGTGCGGCCGGCGCTGTCCTTAACGATGACGATATTGCGGGTGAAAAGCGGCCCGTGCGCGCCGCTCAGGTTGAGCAGCATCGAGTCTTCGCCGGCCACCGGGATGACCAGCATTTCGGTGACGAGAGGCGCACCACGCGCCGCTCCGTCCAATTTATTGAGATTAGGCAGTTGGATCTCCGGCTGAAGCGACGCAGCTTGCTGATCGTGCTCGGGCGCCGATGCTAGCAGCCTCGCTGCACGGTTTCCAAGCCGGCGTTCCCCACTCACTTCGGCGCCATGTTTTCGACACGGCGGCAACTCGGTTCTGCTCGCCACGTCACATCGTCGCCAAGGTTGCCGGCGGCGCATCGGTTCCGCGGACAAATGCTGGAACGCTCCTAATCGCCTGGCGTTTGCAACGGACGGGTGCCGGGGCAGCCCGAAATCGAAGGAGCAATGCAATGCGTAGAATTCTTCCAATCCTTACCCTCGTCGCGGCGGCCGCGTTTGCGACGTCCGCTCTGGCACGACAGGACTACTTGAATGGCCCTGCCGCGCCCGAGCTGGGCGCCGGCGCTGTCGCCGGCACTGTTGCCGGCGTCGGAATTTACAACGGCTGGTGGGGTGCGACCGCGGCGGGGGCGGCACTACCCACGACGGCCGCCGGAGCGGCAGCGCTCGGCGGTGTTGCCGGTGTCGGCACCGTGGCGTTGATCGATTCTGTCGTGCAGCCATGCCGTGGCTTCCAGGCCTTGTTCGGGCTGAACAAAGATGAATGCGTCGACGGCACCTGGGTTGGGCCGCACCGGTTCAGCGAAGTGCCGCGCCGCAGGATCGTCCGCTAATGAAAACGAGTAACCTCCGCGGCGAGCCCGTGGAGGTTACTCGCCGCGGGCAGAGACGGTGTCATTTGGCGGTGCGGATACCCGGCGTGCGCGTTTGCAGCGCCGTGCCGAAGACATGATCCCACATGGCGGTGGTCACGCCGAAATTGCCGCTATGGGATAGATGATGATGCCGGGCGTGGCGCAATCGCGCACGGTAGAGATAGGAATCGCGTCGCGGCTGCCAATGGTGGATCGCGTAGTGCACGAAGACGTACCACAGATAGCCGCTGACGAGCCCCGCCGTCGCCGCGGTGCCGAGCTCAAATCCGAGCACCGCGCACAACGGACTGGCGACCGCGATCAAGCCGACCAGCGCGCTCGCCCAGGCCGGCGTGCCGATCAGCTCTTGCGGCTCGTCGTGATGGCGCTCGTGAATGACGGAGAGAATCGGGGCGTGATGAAAAAATACGCGGTGCAGCAGGTACTCAACCAACGTCCAGGCAAACAGTCCGGCGCCGAAGACGAAGACCCACGCGACCGGCCGTTCCGGCGTCGAGCGGTGGAACGCGAACAGCGTGGCGGCGAGGATCAGCGGAGGGAATAGCAGGAATTCGGAAAAATAACCGAACTTGCTCATCTTCATGGGAGAAGCTCAGAGGTCGGATTATTCGCCCCCGACTATCCATTCGCATCATATCAGCGATGCAGTTTGGTTTAAAGAACCTCTCTACCGATACCGGCCATGCCGCAGGAGAATGCCATGCACCCCTGCCATTAATTTGCGGGGCCGCCAATGGTTCCGCCGGCCGCAGGCATTGCGGGTCAGTCGGGCGATTTATTGCCGCGTTATGCGGCGCTCTGCTTGGCGGTCTGCGCCGTCGGGAAAACGCAAGTGACCGTCGTCCCCTGGCCGAGCACCGAGTCGATTTTGACGCTGCCGCCGTGCAATTCCACGAACGAGCGCACCAGCGACAGGCCGAGCCCGGTGCCGCGGTGAGCCGAGCCGCGCGAGTCGGTTTCGAACCAGTCGAACACCTTGTCCTTGGCCTCGGGCGGAATGCCGGGGCCGCGGTCGGTAACGGCAAATACGACGGCGTCCGGCCGCCGCTCGGCGGAAAGCGTCACCGTCGCGTTCGGCGGTGAAAAGCCGACGGCGTTGGACAAGAGGTTGAACAGAATCTGCCGCAGCCGCCGCTCGTCGGCGTTGAAGCTGCCGATGCCCGACGGCACGCGGATGTCGAGCTTGATGTGATCCTTGACGAGGCGGTCCTGCACGCCTTCGGCGGCGGCCTCCATGGCGGAGCGGATGTCGACTTGCGCAAGGCTCAAGGTCATGGCGCCGGCGTCGATGGTGGCGAGATCGAGGATGTTGTTGATCAGCGCCAGCAGCGCATTGGTTGAGGCGGTGATGTAGCCGAGATATTCGCGCTGCTTGTCGGTGAGCGGGCCAAACGCGGGGTCGCTGAGGAAATGCGCGAAACCGATGATGTTGGTCAGCGGCGAGCGCAATTCGTAACTGACGTGATGGACGAATTCGATCTTGATTTCGTCGGCCTCTTCCAGCGCCTCGTTGCGCTCGCGCAGCACGCGCTCGACATTCACCGTGTCGGTGATGTCCTGGAAGGTTGCCAGCGTGGCGCCATCGGGCAGCGGCATGGTGGCGAGATCGATGACCATGCCGTCGCGCCGCTCGATGCGGGCGCGGATCGGCTCGCGGTTGTCGATTGCGGTGACGGCTGAGCGCAGGTTTCGCCAGACCGCGTTGTCGTCGTGCTGGGCCTGGCACCAGGCGGTCACCGCCTCGATATGCGGGCGCTCGTCGAGCGCTTCCTTCTGCAATTTCCACATGCGGGCGAAGGCGGGATTGTGCAGGCGCACGCGGCCGTCGCTGGCGAACACGGCGACCGCTTCGGTCAGATGGTCGAGCGTCTCGCTCTGCACCTTGATCAGCGCGTCGTAGCGGCGGTGCATGTCGAGGCGCTCGGTGACGTCGTCATAGAGGTAGGTGACGCCGCCTTCCGGATTGGGCGTGGTGACCACGCGCAGCGTGCGCCCGTCGGGCAGGTGCCACAGATGTTCCTTCGGCTCGACCGAACGATAGGCTTCGTGCAGCTGGTTCTTCCATTGCCGGAAGTCCTGCTCCTCCGGCAGCTTGCGGCTGGCGCGCAGGCGATCGAGCACCGCATTGTCGGTCGGCGTCTGGTCGAGGAAGCCGGGGTCGAGCTCGAACAGCGAGCGGAAGGCGGCATTGTGAAACGTCAGCCTGCCGTCGGCGGCGAAGATGGCGACACCGGTCGCCAGCCGGTCGAGCACGCGGCGGTGCGCGATGATCAGCCGCGCCATTCCGGTGCGCATGGTTTCCGCTTCGGTGCGGTCGATGGCGATGCCGGCGCGCCCGCCGCCACTCGGCGCATCGATGACCTCGAAGCTGCGGCGCTCGCCGGCAACGACCGCCGGCACCCGCCCGCTATAGCGCGCGCCGGCGGCGCGGGCGCGCAAGACCTCCTCGCGCGCGGCGCTGTCGAGCAGCTCGAGCTCACGCGCGACCGCGTCGGCCGCATCGGCCGCCTCGACGGCGCGCGCATAGGCGGCGTTGACGAAGATCAGCCGGCCGCTTTCGTCGCGCGCCCAGACCGGGGTCGGCAGCGAATCGACCAGCGCCCGCAACGTCTCGACATCGGCCAGCATGGCATCGTGGCGGGTGGCGAGATCGATCAGCTCACGCTCGATGCCGCCGACATCGCGCAGCCGCAGCACCGCGCGGCCGCCGATGGCGCGGCCTTCCGCTTCGAGCGGCCGGCCGGCCGAGGTGGTGAGCGTCATGACGAAACCGCGGCCATGCGCGCGCAGATCATCGACGGCGTGCTGCATGCGCTGGGCGGCCGCCGGCTCGAGCCAGGTGCCGAAGGCGAGCGCGCGCTCGCCCGCGGCGCCGGGGACGACGATGCTGGTATCGCCGAAAATATCCGGGGTCTCCTCGGTTGCCGCCGTCCAGGCGATGAGCACCTGTGGTTCCGACAGCAACAGCGCCTTGAGCCGGTCGATCTCGGCATTGCGCGCCATGGCCTCGTCGCGCGCCGCGCTCTCGATACGTTCGGCGCGGCTGCGCGTGCGCAGCAGCATGATGGTGGCAAGCACGGCAAAGCAGAGCAGGCCGAGGGTCAGCGTCAGGCCGGCGATATCCTGGTGGCTGAGATTGGGCAGCGTGCCGAACAGGCCGAATGCGCCGTCGGCCCGGGCCGGCGCCGCCGGCGCGAACAAGGATAAAGCGGCAACGACGATGGCGGAAACGCCGCCCTGCCGCGAACGCAGCCTCTCGTTCGCCGTCCGGATCGTCTCCGGCATTACGTGCTTGCCCCAGGATGCGAGCAAAACGTCCGCCACGCTGCCCGCGAATCGCTGGACTTTACTCTTCCGGGGACTCCCGCCGAAAGAGTCCAGACCGTGAACGTGTCTGTCCCGGAACGGCTGATCGTTATTTCAGCGCCTCGGCGCGGCGCGCGATATCGTCGATGCTGATGCGGGCAAGCGCGACGGCAAAAGTGCGCTCGGCTTCGGCGAGGGCCGGACGCACCACGTCGGTGATCAGCGCCAGCGCCGGCAGCGGCTCGCCTTGGTCCTCGGCCTGCTTTGCGGCGCGCAGGATATCCGCCGCGGAAATGCGCTTGCGCTCGCGGCCGAGCTGGTAGCCGCCGTGCGGCCCGCGGATACCTTTGAGAATGCCGTCGCGCACCAGCGCCTGCAGCACCGGCTCGAGATGGCGCGGCGGCAGGTGGTGCCGCGCCGCCAGCACCCGCGCCGACACCGGCCGCTCGCGGGCATTAAGCGCCACGTCGACAACGGCCACGATGGCGAGAATGGTCTTGCGGGACGCCAGCGGCATGATTGGGCCCAGTCGCAACTAATGCTGAGGTAATAGGCTACAGTCTGCCATCCGTCTAGCCGGAAAAGAAGATGTGTCTCAGCGTCCGGTCGAGCCGAAGCCGCCGCTGCCGCGCGGGGTTTGGTCGAGCGAGGAGACCTCGCGCAGCTCGGCGCGGGCGACCGCAGCGATGATGAGCTGCGCGATGCGCATGCCGCGCGTAATGCTGACCGGATCGGCGCCGAGATTGACCAGCAGCACCTGCACTTCGCCCCGGTAGTCGGCATCGATGGTGCCCGGCGCATTGAGCACGGTGAGGCCGTGCTTGACCGCAAGCCCGGAGCGCGGGCGCACCTGCGCTTCGCTGCCGCCCGGCAGGGCGATGGCAATGCCGGTCGGGACCAGCGCGCGCCCGCCAGGTGCGATGGTGAGCGGGCTATCGGTCGGCACTGCGGCGATGAGGTCGAGACCGGCGGCGTGCGCGCTTTGATACGACGGCAGCGGCAAGTCCTTGCCGTGCGGAAGCCGCAGGACGCGGACTTCGATGTCGGTCACGAGTGCATTCCTCGATCCGCCACCCTGAGGTGCCCGCCGTAGGCGGGCCTCGAAGGGCGACGGCCCCAGACTCTGTGCCCGTCATCCTTCGAGGCTCGCTTCGCTCGCACCTCAGGATGACGGAAAAATACGCGCAATGTTGAAATCATTTTTTTCCTAACTCCGCGACGATCCGCTCGACCAGCGTCGCCGCCACATCCTCCTTCGACTGCGGCGGCCAGGCCTCGACGCCATCCGCGGTCACGAGCTGAATGGTGTTGCGGTCGCCGCCCATGATGCCGGTCTGCGGTGACACGTCATTGGCAAGGATCCAGTCGCAGCCCTTGCGGGCGAGCTTTTCCCTGGCATTGGCGGCGACGTTTTCGGTCTCGGCGGCAAAGCCGATCACCAGTTTTGGCCGCTGCGACTTGCGGTGCGCGATGGTCGAGAGAATGTCGGGATTTTCGGTCAACGCCAGTTCCGGCGTCGCCTGGCCCGGCTTCTTCTTGATCTTCTGCCCGCCGGCATTGGCGACGCGCCAGTCGGCAACCGCGGCGGCAAAGATCGCCACATCCACGGGCAGCGTCTTTTGCACCGCCTCGAGCATTTGCCGCGCCGTCTCGACGCGAACCGTCAAAACGCCCGGTGGATCGGGCACATTCACCGGGCCGCTGACCAGCGTCACTTCCGCACCGGCCGCTGCCGCTGCGGCCGCTATGGCATGGCCCTGCTTGCCGGAGGAGCGGTTGGCGATGTAGCGCACCGGATCGATCGGTTCATGCGTCGGGCCCGATGTGACCAGCACGCGCTTGCCCTGCAGTGCGCCGGCCAGGGCAAACTGCTTTTCGACGGCGGCGGCGATCTCCAGCGGCTCGGCCATGCGGCCGAGCCCACGCTCGCCGCTTTCCGCCATCTCGCCCTCGTTGGGCCCGATGAGCGCAATGCCGTCGGCGACGAGCTGCTTGAGATTGCGCTGCGTCGCCTTGTTCGCCCACATATGCGGGTTCATCGCCGGCGCCAGCAGGATCTTCGCGCTCGTTGCCAGCAGCACCGCGGTAGCGAGATCGGAAGCGAGCCCGCCGGCCATCTTGGCCATCAGGTCGGCGGTTGCCGGCGCGACGACGATAACATCGCACTCGCGGGCGAGGCGGATATGACCGACATCGAATTCGCCCGCCGCATCGAACAGGTCGGTAAAGGCGCGCTCGCCGAGAATGGCGCCGGCTGCCAGCGGGGTGACGAAATGCTCCGCTGCCTTGGTCAGAATCCCGCGCACGGCAAATCCGCGCTCTTTCAGTCGGCGGATCAGATCGAGCGACTTGTAGGCGGCGATGCCGCCGCCGATGATCAGCAGCACGCGTTTGGCGGCGGGCGATGCCACGGTGGCGGCGCGGCGCGCGGCCGGGGTGGCGCGGTGCGCCGGCGGTTCGAACGCCTCGAGAATTTCGCGGCCGGTCGTCTCGGCCGCCTCGCGCAAAATATTGCGCACCTCGTCCTCGACTGAACGGCCGTTGCGGGCCGCGCGCAGTCGCAGCTGCTTTTTAAGCACGTCGTCGAGTTGCCGGACGGTGAGCGAGGCCATGAAAAAATCTGCTATGGACAGCAGATACTTAGCATAGGAATGATCTCATTGCAATCAATGAAATCAAATCGCAAAGACGGGTTAAATTCCTTCGGGACCGTCAATTGTGATCGGCCACGCGTTCCAGCCCGGCTAAATCGACGATCGTCGCGCTGCGGCCCGCTATCGCGATTAAACCGTCCTGGCGGAATGCGGCAAGGACATGGTTGACATAAACCGCGGTGAGCCCTGTGGCGTCGGCGATGTGCTGCTGGCGTAGCGGAAAGGCAAACGATTGGCCGCTGATCATTCCGCGCGCGGCAAGACGGTCCCGCAAACTCAGAAACAGCTTGGCGATGCGCGCTTCCGCCGAGCGCCGGCCGAGATCGATGACCAGCTGGTCGGCCTGCTTTTTCTCTTGCAGCAATGCGGCTGTCCAGGCTCGGAAGACGTTTGGCCGCGCCAGCCGCGCTTCGATGCAAGCGCGATTGTAATAGCAATAGCGCAGCGGTGTTACCGCCTCGATGAAGAAGTCGAAAACATCCGTGAACATTGCGACGAAGGAAACGAAATCGCCGGGCAGCAGGAAGGACAGGATTTGGCGGCGGCCGTTAGGCAGATGACTGACGCGAGCAGCCCAGCCGTCGCAGATGGTGAGTGTGCCATCCAGCGGTTCGCCGGCACGATAGATCATGTGGCGGGCGGGCGCGGTTCGGAAATGTTGCAGCAGCGGCACTTGGCTTAGGCAAGGCTCGTCGGGACTTTCGGCAAGCAGCGCACCGCAAAAATTTACACTCCGCAGCAGGCATGCAGCGCAGACCTCCTGACCCAGAGGCGAGGCATTGGCCGCGAGTTTTGCTTGTCGGCCCAACCATTGTCCCTGCGCCGACGCGGCCGCTTATCGGCCGGCTGATCGTCGGCGAAATACGATTCGCGCATTAGTTGTATGTAAGGTGTACGATTCCGCATCAATGTCGAATAACCATTTAAGTGATTGTGGAATTGCGCGCGACGCGGTCCCCGAGCGGCTGGGGGACTCGCGGGGTTGCCTGGTTGCTCAAGTCGGCATCAGTTCACTGGTGCGGCGCTCAAGCTCAGCGAGATTGAGAATCGTCAAGCAGCCTTCGGCAAGTTTGATAAGACCTTCGGCGCGAAACTCATCGAGTATGGTAGTGACGTCGGTCGGAGCCAATCCCAAGGCATCGGCGATGTGATTTTCGCGCAGCGGAAAGGCAAAGGATTGGCTTTCGACCAGGCCGCGTGCGGCGAGCCGGTCCTTCAAGTGCAGAATAAGGCGAGCAATGCGTGCGTCGGACCGGCGCTGGCCGAGATCGATGATCAATTGCTCGGCCGCTTGCATTTCGGCGACATAGAGTTTTCCCCAAACGTCGAAAAGACCTGGCTGCTCCGATAATGCTGCCACGAGGTTGGTACGGGAGATCAAGCTGTAGCGAAGCTCCGTTATGGTCTCGACCGAGATGTCCATAGTTTTATCGAACGGCGCGGTGGCGGACACCAGATCGCCGGGCAGCAGGAAGGAGACGATTTGACGGCGACCGCCGGAAATTTCGCTGATGCGCGCGGCCCAGCCATCGCAAATGATGTGCGTATCCGGGCTCGTTTCGCCGGCGCTGTAGATATCGCGGCCGGCCGACGCGGTACGGTGGACCTGCCGCAAAGATTTTTTGAGTGCCGGCGGCTGTTGCGCCGATCCACACATCAGTGCGCCGCAAATGCCTGCGGACCCTACGGTGCAGGTGACGCACGGCGATGCGGATATGATCTCGTTCATTTAACGGTTCGCCATGCTGGGGGAAGCGCTTGAGGATTTTATGCAGTGCGCAATATCGACAAACCAAAAATTTATCTACCGGTGCCCCCAGCGCAGGAGGTCTGCCGATGAGGAGAGTAGCAATACTCCGGATGCTGCAGAAGCCCAGATTTAATGCACAGCCGGTCGCCGGTATTACGGCGCGGCGAAATCTGCCGATCCGGCTTTTTTTGGCCGACGCACGTGACGCTTGATCACGTCGCGCGCAATCCGCGGCTCATACAATCATCCACGCGATCCATGCCAGCAGCAGCACGATCATCCACAGCGCCGCCGCGCTCCAGCGGTTGCGCCGTGCCTCGGCGGCGCCGATGGCGGCGACCGTCTCCGGCGATAGCACCAGCCCGTCGCGGGTGATGGTGTCGAGCTGGTCGACCAGTTCGGCGCCGCGGGTGAGCAGCGACGGTATCTGCGCGGCAAAGCGGCCGATCTCGCCGGCGCCTTCAACGGCGCCCTCGAGCCTGCCGACCGGCCCGAGATTGCGTTCGATCCATTCGCGCACCACCGGATCGGCCGTCGTCCACATGTCGAGCTTGGGATCGAGCGAGCGGGCAACGCCTTCGACCACCACCATGGTTTTCTGCAGCAGCAACAGCTCGGGCCGCGTGCGCATGTCGAACAGGCCGGTGACCTCGAACAGCAGCGTCAGCAGCTTCGCCATGGAAATATCTTCGGCGGTGCGGTTGTGGATCGGCTCGCCGATGGCACGGATCGCCTGCGCGAAGCTTTCCACCGAATGCGTGCGCGGCACGTAGCCGGCGTCGAAATGCACTTGCGCCGCGCGCATATAATCGCGGGTGATGAAGCCGAAAAGGATTTCCGCGAGGAAACGGCGCTCCTTCGGGCCCAGCCGCCCCATGATGCCGAAATCCACCGCGACCAGGCGGCCGTCGTCGTCGACGAACAGATTTCCGGGATGCATGTCGGCGTGGAAGAAGCCGTCGCGCAGCGCCTGGCGCAGGAAGCTCTGGATCACGGTGCGGCCGAGCGCCGGCAGGTCGAAGCCCTTGGCGGCGAGCGCTTCATGATCGCTTAGCGGCGTGCCGGAAATCCACTCCAGCGTCAGCACTTCGCGCGCGGTGCGGTTCCAGTCCACGGCGGGGACGCGGAAATCTTTATCTTCGCGCGTGTTTTCCGCCATCTCCGAGAGCGCGGCGGCTTCGAGGCGGAAATCCATTTCGATCGCTACCGAGCGGGCGAGCGTCGCCACCACTTCGATCAATCGCAGCCGCTGCGCTTCCAGCGACCAGCTTTCCGCCGTGCGCGCGGCATAAAAAAAGGCGTCGAGATCGGCCTTGAAGCGCCGTTCGATGCCGGGGCGCAGCACCTTCACCGCCACAGGCTTGCGTGTGCCGGTCTCGTCGACTTCGGCCTTGTGAACTTGCGCGATCGAAGCGGCAGCAACCGCGGGCCCGAGGCTCGCGTAAATCTCGTTCAGCGGCCTGCCGAGGGCGGCGACGATGGTTGCTTCCGCCTCGTTCTGCGGAAACGGTGCCATCTTGTCCTGCAGGCTTTCCAGATCGCGGGCGATGGCCTTGCCGACCACGTCCGGCCGGGTGGCGAGGAATTGGCCGAGCTTCACGTAAGTCGGCCCGAGCTTGGTGAGCGCGGCGGCAAGCCGGCTGGCGCCGCTTTTGGCACCGCGCCGCGCCAACAGCCGTGCCAGCGAAATCGCCGTCCGCGCCGGCAGCGGCAAGGGCCGCGTATCGACCAGCGCGAACACATCCTCGCGCGCGAACACAAAACCGGCGCGGCCAAGACGGAGCAGATGGGAGAAGCCGCCGATCAGGCGATCGCCGGATCCGAGGAGAACTGCTGCTGCGCAGCGAATTAGGCTCCCTCCCCCGCTTGCGGGGGAGGGTCAGGGAGGGGGAACGATGAGAAATGAAACGCCCGCCTCCCGGCGAGCTTCGCTCGCCGACCTCCCCCGCAAGCGGGAGAGATGAAGAGGAAGTCTTGGCCAACGCCAGCCATCACAGCTTCCAGCCCGAATGCAGCGCCACCACGCCGCCGGTCATTGGCGTCACCGAGACGCGGCGGAAGCCTGCAGCCTCGATCATCTGCGCGAAGACCTTCGGCTTGGGAAACTTGCGGATCGATTCGACCAGATACTGATAGGCGTCGCGATCGCCGGTCACCATCTCGCCGACGCGCGGGATCACCTGGAAGGAATAGAGATCGTAGAGCTTGTCGACGCCGGGAATGTCGACCGAGGAAAACTCGAGACACAGGAAGCGCCCGCCGATTTTCAGCACGCGATACATTTCGCCGAGCGCGCGGTCGATGCGCGGCACGTTGCGGATGCCGAAGGCGATGGTGACGCAATCGAATTGGCGGTCGGCATAGGGCAGTTCCTCGGCGTTGCCCTCCGCAAAGCTCACATTGCTCAGGCCAAGCTCGGCGGCGCGCTCGCGGCCTACTACGAGCATGTCGGTGTTGATGTCGCAGACCGTCGCCCGCGTGCCCTCACCCCCCGCCGCGACCACCCTGAAGGCAATATCTCCAGTCCCGCCAGCCACATCGAGCAGGGCGAAGGGCTTGCCGCTCTTCGGCGGATTGACCGCCGTCACCAGCGCATTCTTCCAGGCGCGGTGGATGCCGCCGGACATCAGGTCGTTCATCAGGTCGTAGCGCCGCGCGACCGAGCGGAACACGTCGTCCACCAGCCCCTGCTTATCGGCAAGCGGCACCGTCTGTTCGCCGAAATGGGTCTCGTCGCCGCCTTCTGCCATGATGCCTGCTTTGGCCAATAATCCTTTTCCGGCAGGACCATAGCGCGCATGGCGGCGGGGCGCTATGTGTGAGCGCGGGAGCGGTTAACCATGCCGGAATTGCCTGAAGTCGAGACCGTGCGCCGCGGCCTGGCGCCGGCCATGGAAGGAGCGCGGCTTCGCCAAGGTCGAAGTGCGCGACCGCCGCCTGCGCTGGCCGATCACAAAGGGCTTCGAGAAGCGCCTTGAGGGCAAGACGGTCGAGGGCCTCGGGCGGCGGGCGAAATATCTGCTGGCCGATCTCTCATCGGGCGACGTGCTGCTGATGCATCTCGGCATGTCGGGCTCATTCCGCGTGGGCAAGGATGCCAAGCCCGGCGTCTATTATCACGAGCGCGGAAAGAGCACGGCGCACGACCACGTGGTGTTTCACATGTCGAACGGCGCGACGGTCACCTTCAACGATCCGCGCCGCTTCGGCTCGATGAAGCTGGTGCCGCGCGCCAAGCTCGATACCGAGAAGCTGCTGCGCGGTCTCGGCCCCGAACCGCTGGGTAATGAATTTGACGCCGCCATGCTGGCGCGCGCCTGCACCGGAAAGAAGACCTCGCTGAAAGCCGCGCTCAGCGATCAGCGTGTTGTCGCCGGCCTGGGCAATATTTACGTCTGCGAGGCGCTGTTCCGCGCGGGGCTGTCGCCCAAGCGGCAGGCGTCCACAATCGCCGACCGCAACGGCAAACCGAACCAGCGCGCGGTGGCGCTGGTCGATGCCATCAAGGCGGTGCTCAAGGACGCGATCGAGGCCGGCGGCTCCTCGCTGCGCGACCATCGCCGTGCCGACGGCTCGCTCGGCGACTTCCAGCACAATTTCCGCGTCTATGACCGCGAAGGCGAGCCCTGCCCGAACGACAAGGGCAAGATCAAGCGCATCGTGCAAAACGGACGCTCGACGTTCTACTGTCCGAGTTGTCAGAAGTGACAGGCTCTCCGCCGTCATGCCGGGGCTTGACCCGGGCATCCATGATGAGGTGCAAATAGAGCCAAGCCAACGATCGCGCGTGAGGCGTGGCCTCATGGATTGCCGGGTCAAGCCCGGCAATGACCGCGCGGAAATGCTGGGAGCATTTATGACCTACGAGAACATCATCGTCGAAACCAAGGGCCGTGTCGGCATCATCCGGCTCAACCGTCCCAATGCGCTCAACGCGCTCAACCTGGCGCTGAAGGCCGAGCTCGGCGAGGCAGTCAGAAGCTTCGACGCCGACCCGAACATCGGCTGCATGATCATCACCGGGTCGGAGAAGGCCTTCGCCGCCGGCGCCGACATCAAGGAAATGGCCGACAAGACCTACATCGAAGCGCTGATGGGCAACTTCGCCGGTGACTGGGATGAAGCCGCGCGCGCGCGCAAGCCGGTGATCGCGGCGGTCGCTGGCTTTGCACTCGGCGGCGGCTGCGAACTGGCGATGATGTGCGACATCATCATCGCCGCCGACAATGCCAAATTCGGCCAGCCCGAGATCAAGCTCGGCGTTATCCCCGGCATCGGCGGTACCCAGCGGCTCACCCGCGCGGTCGGCAAGTCGAAGGCCATGGAGATGAATCTCACCGGCCGCATGATGGATGCCGCCGAGGCCGAGCGCGCCAATCTCGTCGCGCGTGTGGTGCCGCTCGCCAGCCTGATGGACGAGGCGATGAAGACGGCGGAGACCATTGCCTCGATGTCGCTGCCCTCGGTGCTGCTGGCGAAGGAAGCGATCAACCGCTCGTTCGAGGTGCCGCTTGCCGAAGGCATCCGCTTCGAGCGCCGCGTGTTCCACTCGCTGTTTGCGACTGAAGATCAAAAAGAAGGCATGAAGGCCTTCGTCGAAAAGCGCAAGCCGGAGTGGAAGCACAGATAGGCGAGAAGTCCCCACACAGATTGTAATCGTCTCGAAGGCTCCATGAAAGACGTAGTGCCCGACTTCGTTGCGACGATAACGCTTTATCCTGCGAAAGAGGGCGGTCGTCGCACGCCAATTGCTGGGGATTGGTTTGGATGTCCCTGCAAATTCGATCCTGGTGATTTTAGCGCTTGGGACTGCCGAATATTGATTCGTGGAGAGCAACTATCGCCGGGCGAAACGAAACAATTCGGAATGGTGTTTCTCACGCCTGAAGCCGGTGACCTTTTTCGCAAAGTGAAGAAATTCTACTTATGGGAAGGGGGCATCATTGGCGAGGCCGTCCCCAATTAGCAATTGCCGACTTCTGAAAAGACAGCGATTCGATTAGCTATTTCCGCACGCAGATCACCCGCACCACCGCAGCCCGGGCATCGCCGCCTTGCGTTGACGCCGGCGCCACGTCGCGCGCCTCGAGGAAGGCACGGATGGTCAGCGCCGATACCAGCCGCAGCGGCGGCGGCGCCGGCGCGACGCTCGCCAGCACCGCGTTACGCATCTCGGTCATGCCGAGGAATTTACCGCTCACATCGAGCGCAGCGGCGCCGGAAAATCCGGCCATCGGCACCGGCTCGTGCAATTCGATGGCTGCGCCGTCCGTGAGCCGCGCCTTGATCTCGGCGAGCGGCTTGCGGCCATCCTGCTCTTTTGGATCGGGCATGCCGACCAGCGTCAGTTCACCCGGCTTCGGCGTGCCGTTCGCAAGCGCCAGTGGCGCCAGCTTGTGCCTGCCGTAAACGCGCAACAGCGCGAGGCCGCTCTCGGGATCCTCGGCGATACGATCGGCATTGCCCAAGCCTTTGGCGACGATCACCTGGCAGCCTTGGGTGAGCTTGCGGTCGGTGACAATGTCGCCGCCGCCGCTGACGATCAGTCCGGTGCCGTATTCGACCGACTTCGCCGGCGCCGCGAACGGCGCGCTGTGCTCGGGGAACGGTGAAAATGCGCTCGCCATCGCCACCATCACCGGCGCGACGATGCCTTCCATCATCTGATCGTAGAGCATGGTGAAGCCGCGCACCTCGCCGTCGCGCAACTGCGCCTTCACCGAGAATTTCTTCAGTCCCTGCATGCCGCCGATGAAGAAATTATCCGGATGCATGACGCTGTATTCGACCGCGCGCGTCTTCGGTTCCTTCTTCTCCCGCTCGAACAACGCCGCGAGATCGGTGGTCTTGGTGCGAAACGTCTCGACCTGCACCTCGCCATGCGCCGAGGACCAGCGCGTGCCGTGCGCGGCATCGCGCGCCTGCGGCACCAGCTTGGTCGGCAGGCCGATACGTATCCCGGTCGCCGGATCGACCACGACGCTCCAGCCGAATTCCTGCTCGTGATCGTGGGCGGCGGCGATGAGATTGGCGCGCTCGGCCGCCGTCAGTTCACCGGTAATTTTCGCCTTGCTGCGCTTCTGATAATTCTTGATCGCGGTCAGCATCTGGTCGTCGCCGCCGATCGAGCCGGTATAGTCGCCCGACCACAGCAGCGCCGACTGCACTGCCAGCCGCTCGTCGGCAGGGATGCCGGCAAGCGCTTCGGCTGTCGGCTCAGACTTTGCGGTGTTCGATTTCGCGGGCCCAGATTTGCCGGCATCTGCCTTCGCCGGCTCGGGCTTGGCGACCGGCTTTTGCGGTGCGGCCTTGGCTTCCTTCTTGGGTTCTTTGGCCGCCTTGACCATATGTGGCTTGCCCGCTGGCGATTTTGCCGCGGGCTTTGCGGCCGGCTTTGCCTCGGGTGCAGGCTCTTGCACCTTCGGGACGATACCGGGCGAATCCTGCGCCCGCGCCGGAATGGCACCGAGCGCAAACGCGAGTATCGCCAGCCAAAATGCCAATCGCATGGAATTAACGCCGCACTAACCACGATCGATGGGCGACCTTAGCCGATCGAGGCGGTACGGCAAGCCAAGCGCGGCCGCTATGGGCCGCACGACACTGGTCTAAATGCTTGTAACGTCATAGTTTTAACCGTGATGCTCGATCCACAGGAATTGCAACGCTACGCGCGCCATATCGTGCTGCGCGAGGTCGGCGGCCCCGGCCAGCAAAAGCTTAAAAGCGCGCGGGTGCTGGTGGTCGGTGCCGGCGGTCTCGGCGCGCCGGTGCTGCTTTACCTCGCCGCCGCAGGCGTCGGCACGCTCGGCGTGGTCGATGACGACAAGGTGTCACTGTCAAATTTGCAGCGGCAGGTTATTTTTTCGACCGGCGATATCGGCAAGGACAAGGTAGCGTGCGCGGGCGCTGCGATCGCCCGGCTCAATCCGCATGTGGCGGTTGAGACGCATACGATCCGCCTGACCGCGGCCAACGCGATTGATCTCATCTCGCGTTATGACATCGTCGCCGACGGCTCAGACAATTTCGCCACGCGTTATCTTGTGTCCGACGCCTGCTTCTTCGCCAAGAAGCCGCTGGTGACGGCGGCGGTCGGCACCTTCGACGGAGCGCTCACGACCATTCGCGCGCATGAAAGGCGCGCCGACGGACGGCCCAATCCGACCTACCGCTGTCTTTTTCCGGAGCCGCCGCCGCCGGGCACCGTGCCGGCCTGCGCCGAGGCCGGCATCCTCGGCGCGCTGCCCGGTATTCTCGGCTCGATGATGGCGCTGGAGGTGATCCGCGAGATCGTCGGCTTCGGCGAAGGCCTGGTCGGCCGGCTTGCCATGATCGACGCGCACTCGATGCGTTTCGAAACGCTGAGCTATGCCTGGGATCCGAACAATCCGTTGAGCGGCGAGGCGCCGACGATCAGGGATTTGTCGACACACCTCGCTCCGTCCTCATCCTGAGGAGGGCGCGGAACGCGCCCGTCCCGAAGGATGGGGCGGCCTCGTCCTTCGAGACGCGCTCCTGCGGAGCGCTCCTCAGGATGCGGCCGAGGGGAGTTCGCATCTAAAGCATCGACGGCAACACGCGGTCCGGTGGCCGATGGCCGTCCATGAAGGTCTTGATGTTGATAATGACCTTCTCGCCCATGTCGACGCGGCCTTCCAAAGTTGCCGAACCCATATGCGGCAAGAGCACCACTTTGCCTTGCTTGGCGAGTTTTACCAGTTTCGGGTTCACCGCCGGCTCGTGCTCGAACACGTCGAGGCCGGCGCCGGCGATGTCGCCTGCTTCGAGCAGGCGCGCGAGCGCGTTCTCGTCGATCACTTCGCCGCGCGAGGTGTTGACGATGTAGGCTTCCGGCCGCAGCAGCTTGAGCCGGCGCGCCGACAGCAGATGATAGGTTGCCGGAGTGTGCGGGCAGTTGACCGAGACGATGTCCATGCGGGCGAGCATCTGGTCGAGGCTCTCCCAATAAGTGGCGTCGAGCTCTTCCTCGATCTTCGGCGCTACCCGGCGGCGGTTGTGATAGTGGATCTGCAGGCCGAAGGCGCGGGCGCGCCGCGCCACCGCCTGGCCGATCCGCCCCATGCCGATGATGCCGAGGCGCTTGCCCCAGATGCGGTGCCCGAGCATCCAGGTCGGCGTCCAGCCGGCCCAGTCCTTGTCCGACGTGAGCACGGTGGAGCCTTCGGCGAGCCGGCGCGGCACCGCCAGGATCAACGCCATGGTCATGTCCGCGGTGTCCTCGGTGAGGACGCCCGGGGTATTGGTGACGGTAATTCCGCGCTGCACCGCGCTGGCGACGTCGATATTGTCGACGCCATTGCCGAAATTGGCGATCAGCTTGAGCTGCTCGCCGGACTTGCTCAGCACCGCGTTGTCGATCCGGTCGGTCACCGTCGGCACCAGCACGTCGGCGGTTTTGACCGCCTCGGCGAGCTGGGCCTGTGTCATCGGCTTGTCTTCGGGGTTGAAGCGGGCATCGAATAGTTCCCGCATGCGCAATTCGACGCTATCGGGCAGCTTGCGCGTGACGACGACGACCGGCTTTTTGCCTTTTGGCATCCTGTTTTGTCCCGCGCCGGCTCCCCGATTCAGGCCTCTTTAACCGTGCTCGCCCAAACTACCGCGCAACTGCTTTGATTGCGCCGCGGAGCGGCAATTCCAGTCTTTTCCTATCAGATGGCCGTAACAAGACAAAGCTTTCGCGCCGCGTTCCTCCGCCTGAGCAGAGCTGCGCTCGCCGCCGGCCTGTTGGCGTTCGCCGCGGCGCAGGCCCGCGCCGCCGGCGATGTCGCCACCGGCTCGGTCAGCGGCCTGCCGGTGCCGCGCTTCGTCAGTTTGAAATCGGACCGGGTCAATGTCCGCTCCGGGCCCAACAAGGACCAGGAGGTGCGCTGGGTCTATACCCGCGCCGGAATGCCGGTCGAGATCACCGCCGAATTCGAGAACTGGCGCCGCATCCGCGACTGGGAAGGCTCGGAAGGCTGGGTCTACCACTCGCTGTTATCCGGCAAACGCACGGCCGTCGTGGTGCCGAAATTGAAAGACGAGATGGTGCCGCTTTATGAAAGCGCGGATGTGAAATCGCCTCTGATGGCGCGGCTGCAGGCTGGTGTCGTCGGTACGCTCAAATCCTGTACCGGCACCTGGTGCGAATTTGCCGGCAAAAGTTTCGACGGCTGGATCCAGCAGGAACGGGTCTGGGGCGCCTATCCGAACGAGAAGGTGGATTGAGTTGTCATGGCCGGGCTTGTCCCGGCCATCCCGACCAAGGACGCGGTGCCCATCTCAACAATATGGCCGGGACAAGCCCGGCCATGACGCATACAAATTCAACGATCGCAGCCTAGGCCTTCAGCTCTTCTTGCGCAGCCGCACCACCACGTCGATGTGGGCGATCTCGTAGCCTTCCGGCGGTATCGGCGTTTTGCCGACGACGACTTCGGCGCCGGGAATATCGAGCAACTCGTCCGCGCCGTCGATGAAGAAGTGATGATGCGCGCTAACGTTGGTGTCGAAGTAAGCTTTCGAGCCGTCGACCCCGACCTGGCGCAGCAGGCCGACTTCGGTGAATTGATGCAGCGTGTTGTAGATCGTTGCCAGCGACACCGGCACCTTGGCGCGGCTCGCTTCCTCGTAAAGCGCCTCGGCAGTAAGATGCCGATCACCTTTGCCGAAAAGCAACCAGCCCAGCGCCATGCGCTGGCGCGTGGGCCGCAACCCCACCTGGCGCAGCATCGCTTTCACGTCATGCCACGGGCAGCCGGTCATTTCCGCGCGCGGCGGCGGTGCCGTTGTGCCAGCAGGCTTGGAAGGAAACACCATGATTCGCGTTTTCGTTGGTGAAAGCCCAAAAGCGATCTCCGGCGAACCCGGAAAACCGTTGCGTTTGAGACATATACGCAATGCGTCCTTTAGATGCAACTCTGTCGCAATAACCGATGAGGCGACATTGTGGCGCTGTTCGGCAGGAAGATTATCCGCTCGCCACCGCCGCGACCTTTGCCGACTTGGCCGGCTATGTTAGGAATTTGCCATGGGAATCCTGCCAGCAATGCCGGAAAATACCGCAACAGCCATGGAAGACCGGCGACACAGCTTTGATTACGAAGATCTGCTCGCCTGCGGACGTGGCGAGCTGTTCGGTCCCGGCAACGCCCAATTGCCGTTGCCGCCGATGTTAATGTTCGACCGCATCACCGAGATTTCGGAGCAAGGCGGCGAGCACGGCAAAGGCATGATTCGGGCCGAGCTCGACGTGAAACCCGATCTCTGGTTTTTCCTCTGCCACTTCAAAGGCGATCCGGTAATGCCGGGATGCCTCGGCCTCGACGCGCTGTGGCAGCTGGTCGGCTTCTTTCTCGGCTGGCTGGGGGCGCCCGGCAAGGGCCGCGCGCTCGGCCTCGGCGAATTGAAATTCTCCGGCCAGGTGCTGCCGACCATGAAGAAGGTGATGTACGGCATCGACTTCAAGCGGGTGATGCGCGCGAAGCTGGTGCTGGGGATCGCCGACGGCTGGCTGTCGGCGGACGGCAACGTGATCTACAAGGCAAGCGACCTCAAAGTCGGCCTCTTCAAGCAGGGCCAGGTTTTGCAGCCGAGCAGCGCTTGAGCAGCGCTCGCGGTATTGCATGGTTGCGAGCGGCGGCCCATTTAGGGCTCAATCAATCCGCGGTGCAAACGGGGTAGGGCGGCCATGAGGCGAGTCGTCGTGACCGGGATGGGCATCGTCTCATCCATCGGCAACAACACGCAGGAAGTTCTGGCCAGCTTGCGCGAGGCCAAATCCGGCATCACCCACGCCGATGAATTCGAGAAGCGCGGCTTCAAGTGCCAGGTGCAGGGCATGCCGACGCTCGATCCGGCCGGGTCGGTCGACCGCCGCGCCATGCGCTTTCTCGGCCAGGGCGCAGCCTGGAACCACGTCGCCATGGAGCAGGCGATCCGTGATTCCGGCGTCGAGGCAAAAGACATTTCCAACCCGCGCACCGGCATCGTCATGGGCTCGGGCGGTCCCTCGACCGCGGTGATTGTCGAGGCCGCCGACATCACCCGCGAAAAAGGCTCGCCCAAGCGCGTTGGTCCCTTCGCCGTGCCGAAAGCGATGTCGTCGACGGCCTCAGCGACGCTCGCCACCTGGTTCAAGATCAAGGGCGTCAGCTATTCGATCTCGTCGGCTTGCGCGACCTCGAACCATTGCATCGGCAACGGCACCGAACTCATCCAGTGGGGCAAGCAGGACATGGTGTTCGCCGGCGGCTCGGAAGAGCTCAACTGGACCATGTCGAACCTGTTCGACGCCATGGGCGCGATGTCGTCGAGTTACAACGACACGCCACAGACCGCTTCGCGCGCCTACGACAAGGACCGCGATGGCTTCGTCATTGCCGGCGGGGCCGGCGTGCTGGTGCTGGAAGAGCTCGAGCATGCCAAGGCGCGTGGCGCAAAGATTTACGCCGAGGTCGCAGGTTATGGCGCGACGTCCGACGGCTTCGACATGGTCGCTCCGTCGGGCGAAGGCGCGATGCGCTGCATGAAGCTGGCGCTGGAGACGGTGAAAGCGCCTATCGACTACATCAATCCGCACGCCACGTCGACGCCGATCGGTGACCTCAAGGAGATCGAGGCCATCCGCGACGTGTTCGGCGCCAAATGTCCGCCGATCTCGGCCACCAAATCGCTCACCGGCCATTCGCTCGGCGCCGCCGGCGCGCAGGAGGCGATCTATTCGCTGCTGATGATGCATAACGGCTTCATTTGCGAGAGCGCCAATATCGCAAATCTCGATCCCGCCTTCGCCGACATGCCGATCATCCGCGAGCGCAAGGACAACGTCGCGCTCGGCGCCGTGCTGTCGAACTCCTTCGGCTTCGGCGGCACCAATGCCTCGGTGGCCTTCAAGCGGCTGGATGCGTGAAAGCTACCGGTATTAAACGACGGCCTCGAACCGTCACCCTGAGGTGCGAGGCAGCAAGACTGCCGAGCCTCGAAGGGCGACGGCGGTCATCCTTCGAGGCTCGCTTCGCTCGCACCTCAGGGTGACGGATTTGAGGTTGTTATGCCGGGGCTGATGCAGGGAAAACGCGGGCTGGTGATGGGGGTCGCCAACGACCACTCGATCGCCTGGGGTATCGCCAAGACGCTGCATGACCACGGCGCCGAGCTTGCGTTCACCTATCAGGGCGACGCGCTGGCCAAGCGGGTGAAGCCGCTTGCCGAGTCAGTCGGCTCGAAGCTGGTGATGCCCTGCGACGTGGAGGATGTCGCCTCCGTCGACGCCGTGTTCGCCAACATCAAGAAGAAATGGGGCACGATGGACTTTCTCGTGCACGCCATCGCCTTCTCCGACAAGAACGAGCTGAAAGGCCGCTACGCCAATTCGACGCGCGAGAACTTCATCCGCACCATGGTGATCTCCTGCTACGCCTTTACCGAGGCGGCAAAGCGCGCCGCGGCGCTGATGCCGAGCGGCGGTGCCATGGTCACGCTGACCTACAATGGCGGCGAGCGCGCCATGCCGAACTACAATGTGATGGGCGTCGCCAAGGCGGGGCTCGAGGCCTCGGTGCGCTATCTCGCCGTCGATTTCGGGCCGCAGAAGATTCGCGTCAACGCCATTTCGGCCGGCCCGATCCGCACACTCGCCGGCGCCGGCATCACCGATGCGCGCTATATGTTTGCCTTCCAGCAGAAATATTCGCCGCTGGGCCGCGGTGTGACGCTGCAGGAATTGGGCGGCGCCGGCCTCTACCTGCTGTCGGATCTGTCCACCGGCGTCACCGGCGAAGTGCACTTCGTCGATTCCGGCTACAACGTCATCGCCATGCCGCAGCCGGACGCGCTGAAGAGCGCGGGTGGGTCGGTGGAGAACGGCGGCGGGGAGTAACCTCTCGGTTGTCGTCCCCGTGGAGGCGGGGACCAGTACTCCGAAATCTCTCGTTAGGCTGTGGAGTACTGGATCCCAGGTCTCGCTTCGCTCGCCCGCGATGACGCCAGAATAAAAAACGGCCGGGGGATTTCCCCGGCCGTTTCATTTTCATCACTGTGCTGAGATCAAGCCAGGTCGAAACGGTCGGCGTTCATCACCTTGGTCCACGCCGCCGCGAAGTCTTTCACGAACTTCTCCTTGGCGTCGCCGCACGCATAGACTTCCGCAAGCGCGCGGAGCTGAGAGTGTGAGCCGAAGATCAGGTCGACGCGGGTGCCGGTCCACTTGACTGCGTTGGTCTTGCGGTCGCGGCCCTCGTACACGTTGTCGCCGGCCTGGTGCCACTGCGTGCTCATGTCGAGCAGGTTGACGAAGAAATCATTCGTCAAAGTCCCCGGCTTCTTGGTGAAGACGCCGTGCTTGGACCCGCCGGCATTGGCGCCGAGGACGCGCAGGCCGCCGACGAGCGCCGTCATCTCCGGTCCGGTCAGCCTCAGCAATTGCGCGCGATCTACCAATGCCTCCTCAGGCGCCATGAACTGCCGCTTGCCGCTGAGATAGTTGCGGAAGCCGTCAGCGACCGGTTCGAGCGGGGCGAAGGATTGGGCGTCGGTCTGCTCCTGCGACGCGTCCATGCGCCCCGGCGTGAACGGCACCTTCACGTCAACGCCGGCGTCTTTGGCGGCCTTCTCGACCGCCGCGCAGCCGCCGAGCACGATCAGGTCGGCAAGCGAAATCTTCTTGCCGAACTCCTTCTGGATCGCTTCGAGCTTCTGCAGGACCGTCTTGAGCTGAGCCGGCTGGTTAACCTCCCAGTCCTTCTGCGGGCTGAGGCGGATGCGCGCGCCGTTGGCGCCGCCGCGCTTGTCGGAGCCGCGGAACGTCGACGCCGACGCCCAGGCCGTCGAGATCAGTTGCGACACCGACAGGCCGGACGCGAGGATCTTGGCCTTAAGAGCCGCGATATCCTGCTCTCCGATCAGCGGATGATTCACCGCGGGGATCGGGTCCTGCCAGATCAGCGTTTCCTTCGGCACGAGCGGGCCGAGGTAGCGCATGAGCGGGCCCATGTCGCGGTGCGTGAGCTTGAACCAGGCGCGGGCGAACGCGTCCGCGAACTGATCCGGATGCTCGTAGAAGCGCCGCGAGATCTTCTCGTAGGCCGGATCGAAGCGCAGCGACAGGTCCGTGGTCAGCATGGTCGGCACATGCTTCTTCGACTTGTCGAAGGCGTCCGGAATGGTGGCTTCGGCACCCTTCGCCTTCCACTGTTTGGCGCCGGCTGGGCTCTTCGTCAGTTCCCATTCGTTTTCGAACAGGTTCTTGAAGAAGAAGTTGCTCCATTTGATCGGCGTTTGCGTCCAGGTGACTTCCGGGCCGCCGGTGATGGCGTCGGCCCCTACGCCGGTGCCGTGTCTGCTCTTCCAGCCGAGGCCCTGATCCTCGATTGCCGAGCCTTCCGGCTCCCGGCCGAGCAATGACGGATCGCCGGCGCCGTGGGTTTTGCCGAAGGTGTGGCCGCCGGCAATCAGCGCGACGGTCTCCTCGTCGTTCATCGCCATGCGGAAGAACGTTTCGCGGATGTCCTTGGCCGCCGCGACCGGATCCGGGTTGCCGTTCGGCCCTTCCGGATTGACGTAGATGAGGCCCATCTGCACGGCACCGAGCGGCTCCGCAAGCTGGCGCTCACCGCTGTAGCGTTCGTCACCCAGCCACGAACCCTCCGGACCCCAGTAGAGCTCTTCGGGCTCCCAGACATCGGCGCGGCCGCCGGCGAAACCGAAGGTCTTGAAGCCCATCGAACTCGAGCGCGACGTTGCCGACGAGGACCATCAGGTCGGCCCAGGAGATTTTCCGGCCGTACTTCTGCTTGATCGGCCACAAGAGCCGGCGCGCCTTGTCGAGGTTGGCGTTGTCCGGCCAGGAGTTGAGCGGTGCGAAGCGCTGCTGGCCGGCGCCGGCGCCGCCACGGCCGTCGGTGATGCGGTAGGTGCCCGCGGCGTGCCAGGCCAGGCGGATGAACAGCCCGCCATAGTGACCGAAGTCGGCTGGCCACCAAGGCTGCGAGTCCGTCATCAGCGCCTGCAGGTCCTTGATCACGGCGTTGAGGTCGAGGGTCTTGAATTCCTTGGCGTAGTCGAAGTCCTTGCCCATCGGATCGGACAGGGACGAGTTATGGTGGAGAACACTCAGGTCCAGTTGGTTCGGCCACCAGTCGCGATTTCGAAAACTCGTGTGCATGACGGGACATTTGCCCGCGCTCTTGTCGTCGGTCTTTGCGTCCATGAATCGTGTCCTCCACTGAGACGGCGCGCGCCAAAAAGAGACGAGAAACGTAAACGGAGCGCGCCGCTGCGGCGCTTTTACGAACGGATTGCCATCAGGTCTAATGGTATTGATTGCCAGCGCCGATAAGCTTATCTTATCGCCATGATCACATTGCGCCAATTGCGTTATTTGGCCTCGCTAGCGCGGCATAGGCATTTCGGCCGCGCGGCGGAAGACTGCGCGGTGACCCAGCCGGCGCTGTCGATGCAAGTGCGCGAACTGGAGCGCGAGCTTGGTGTCGAACTGGTCGAGCGGCGCCCCGGCGAGATCGTGCTCACCGACACCGGCCTCGACGTGGCCCAGCGTGCCGAACACATTCTTGCTGCCACTCGCGATCTTGTCGATTTTGCCCGCCACCGCGATGTGCTCAGCGGCCCATTGCGGCTCGGCATCATCCCGACGTTGGCGCCCTATATTCTGCCGCGCGTGCTGCCGGCGCTGCAGACAGCGTACCCGCAGCTGCGGCTCGAAGTGCGCGAGACGCAGACCAAACCGCTGCTCGATGAACTCGCAGGCGGCGAGCTGGATTGCGTGATGCTGGCACTGCCGGCGGACGCCGATGTGGAGACGCTTGCGCTGTTCGAGGACGCATTCCTGCTGGCGGTGCCGGCAACCGACAAACTGCGCGGCCGCGTCGGCGTCGAGGACGTCGATCAGCGCCGGCTCATTCTGCTGGAGGAAGGTCATTGCCTGCGCGATCAGGCGCTCGCCTTCTGCGGCGCGCCCAGGCGCGACCGACCGGCGAGCCTTGGCGCCACCTCGCTCGCAACGGTGATGCAGATGGTGGCCAACGGCTATGGTGTGACCTTGGTGCCGGAGGTTGCGGCGGAGACGGAAGTGCGCGACGAGCGCGTGAAGCTGTTGCGCTTTTCCGAGCCGCGGCCAGGGCGCACCATTGGCCTTGCCTGGCGGCGCACCTCGCCGCGCAAGAAGGATTTCGTCGCGCTTGGCAAGATCGTCACCAGCGCGCTGAAGCCGCACGCCGCGCGTTAAATCTCGGTCTCGCGTTCGAGCTTGGCCGGGTTTTCCAGGCAGTAATAGCCGGACTGTCGGGTGATGATATTCGCGCGCATCCATTCGTTCACGATGCGGCTGACATTTTCTCGCGCGATGCCGGCCATGGCGGCAAGGTCGCGCTGACTGACTTTCTGACGAATGACGACCCGATCGCCGCCGACCTTGTGGCCGAAGGCATGAGCGAGGCCGAGCAAAGCGCGGGCGACTTGCCCCTTGAGCGGCAGGAAACTTTCTGCCGCCACAATCTGGTCGGTGTCGCGCAAGCGTGCCGCAAGCATCTTCACCAGGTATTGGTAGATCGCCGGTTCCGTGTTGGCGAAAGCGGTAAACGCGGCGCGGCTGACAAAATGCAGTTTGCATGGACGCAGCGCCGTCACCGTCGCCGAGCGCGGCAGGCCGTCAATAATGGCGAGATCGCCGACGATCGAGCCGGGACCGAGAATGGCAAGGATGCGTTCGGCGCCGGTTGCCGACGCGATGCTGACTTTGAGCAAGCCTTCATCGAGGCGGTAAAAGCCGTCGCCCGGGTCGCCGGTGACAAAGAGCACTTCGTTGGCGGACAAATTTCGCGGCGTTGCTTTGGTCAGCAGCGCGGAAAATAGCCGGTCCGGAAGATCCGACAGCAAATTATCGATATGCGTCGCCATGGTGCCCCAGCATTAATACGCTGATATCCGCATCGATGCCCCAATAACTTAGCAAAAGATGCCGCCTGGCATCTGGCAAAGTCCGGCCGCTCCGGCATTAGAGCGTCATCAATCTGGACTAAAATGGGGCACGAAAAAGGGCGGCCGCATGGGCCGCCCTCAAGTCTTGCGGTTTCGGCCTGGAACGAGGGCTATTCCGCCGCGCCGCCGGCGGCCTGCGCCGGCGCCTGTTCCTTGCCCTTGGCTTCGAGGTCCTCGCCGGTCTGCTGATCGACCGCCTTCATCGACAGGCGCACCTTGCCGCGCTCATCCATGCCGAGGAGCTTGACCTTGACCTTGTCGCCTTCCTTGACCACGTCGGAGGTCTTGTTGACCCGGTGCGAGGCGAGCTGGCTGATATGGACGAGGCCATCCTTGGCGCCGAAGAAGTTCACGAAGGCGCCGAAGTCCATGACCTTGACCACGGTGCCGTCATAGATGTGGCCGGGTTCCGGGTCGGAGGCGATCGACTTGATCCAGGCGATCGCCGCCTTGATCGACTCGCCGTCGGCGGAAGCAACCTTAACGCTGCCGTCGTCCTCGATGTTGATCTTGGCGCCGGTCTTCTCGACGATCTCGCGGATCACCTTGCCGCCGGTGCCGATCACTTCGCGGATCTTGTCGGTCGGAATCTTGAACAACTCGATGCGCGGGGCATGCTCGCCGAGCTCGGCGCGCGCCGAGGTGAGCGCCTTCGACATTTCACCCAAGATGTGCAGACGGCCGTCTTTCGCCTGGGCCAGGGCGACCTTCATGATCTCTTCGGTGATGCCGGCGATCTTGATGTCCATCTGCAGGGAGGTGACGCCGCCTTCGGTGCCGGCCACCTTGAAGTCCATGTCGCCAAGATGGTCCTCGTCGCCGAGGATGTCGGAGAGCACGGCGAAGCGCTTGTCCTCGAGAATGAGGCCCATGGCGATGCCGGCGGTCGGGCGCTTGAGCGGCACGCCCGCGTCCATCAGCGCCAGCGAGGCGCCGCAGACCGAGGCCATCGAGGAGGAACCGTTCGACTCCGTGATCTCGGAGACGAGGCGGATGGTGTAGGGGAACTCTTCCTTCGACGGCAGCATCGGATGGATCGCGCGCCAGGCGAGCTTGCCGTGGCCGATCTCGCGCCGTCCGGGCGCGCCGGTACGGCCGGTCTCGCCCACCGAATAATGCGGGAAGTTGTAGTGCAGCATGAACGTCTCTTTATACGTTCCCTGCAGCGCGTCGATGAACTGCTCGTCTTCCGAGGTGCCGAGCGTGGCCACCACCAGCGCCTGCGTCTCGCCGCGGGTGAACAACGCCGAGCCATGGGTGCGCGGCAGTACGCCTACTTCGGCAATGATCTGACGGACGGTTTTGACGTCGCGGCCGTCGATGCGCTTGCCGGTGTCGAGGATGTTCCAGCGTACGATCTTGGCCTCGAGCTCCTTGAACACCGCGGCGACGTGCAGCTTGTTGTAGTCCGGGTTGTCGGCGCCGCCCGGGAAGAAATGCTCCATCACCTTCTTTTTCACGGCGGCGACGGCGTCCTGGCGGTCCTGCTTCTTCACGATCGAATAGGCCGCGCGCAGGTCTTTCTCCGCGAGCCCAAGGATTTCCTTCTCCAGCTTGGTGTTATCCGGCACGCTCAGATCGCGCGGCTCCTTGGCCGCCTTTTCCGCGAGCTTGATGATGGCCTCGATCACTGGCTGGAAATGCCGGTGGCCGAACATCACCGCGCCGAGCATGATCTCCTCGGACAGCTCCTTGGCTTCCGATTCCACCATCATCACGGCATCGGTGGTGCCGGCGATGACCAGATCGAGCTGGCTTTCCGACATCTCGTCGATCGCCGGGTTGAGCACGTATTCATTGTTGATGAAGCCGACGCGGGCACCACCGATCGGGCCCATGAACGGCGCGCCGGACAGTGTCAGCGCCGCGGACGCCGCGACCATGGCGACAATGTCGGGATCGTTCTCCATGTCGTGCGACAGCACGGTGATGGTGACCTGGGTATCGCAGCGCCAGCCGTCGGCGAACAGTGGACGGATCGGGCGGTCGATCAGGCGCGAGGTCAGCGTATCCTTTTCGGTGGGCCCGCGTTCGCGTTTGAAGAATCCGCCGGGAATGCGGCCGGCCGCGTAGTATTTTTCCGTGTAGTTGACGGTGAGGGGGAGGAAGTCGATGCCTTCCTTGGGCTGCTTGGCCGCAACGACGGCGGCGAGCACGGTGGTCTCGCCGTAGGTGGCGATAACGGCGCCGTCGGCCTGGCGGGCTACCCTGCCGGTCTCAAGGGTGAGCTTGCGCCCGCCCCAGTCCAGCTCAACGCGATGAATATCGAACATTTTTTCTGTCTCTCATGGTTCCGGCCAGGGACCGAATGCCATGAGCAAGACGGCGAGAGGCTGCGCGTCATCCGCGGATACTGGATGCGAACAGCGTCTGGCGATCCTGCCATGGCGTTCAGAGCCTTGCCTTGTCGCGGGACACGGACCTTTCCGGTCCCGGTCTGTCGCCGGCAGCGCCTATCGCCGCCAGCCCTAAAAGCGAATGCGCCAAACGCATTCGCACGAAACGCGCGAGGCGGACGCGCCTCACGCGGAATTCATTTACCGGCGGATGCCGAGCTTCTCGATCAAAGTCTTGTAACTCGCTTCGTCCGTGCGCCGCAGGTAATCGAGCAGCGTGCGGCGCTGGCTCACCATCTTGAGCAATCCACGCCGGGAATGGTTGTCCTTGACGTGCGCCTTGAAATGCTCGGTGAGATTATTGATGCGCTCGGACAGGATCGCCACTTGCACTTCCGGCGACCCGGTGTCGCCGGGCTTCTTGGCATAGGTCTTGATCACTTCGGCCTTGCGGCCGGTGGTTACCGACATCGGTTACCCTCGTTTTGCTCCGGCGCTGCCCACCAGGCCGGAGAGGTTGAACACGCGCTTGGGGACGATTTCGCCACGGTCCACTTCGGCAAGAGCCACAAGGCGGCCTGCTGCCGTGACATAGACCGTGCCGCGGAAATTGGGAGCGTCCCGTCCGCGCAACAAAACGGCTTGGCCCCTGTTGAGCCTTGCCGCATCAGACCCGCTGACGGCCAGCGCCGGGATGTCGTCCAGCGCGGTCTCGACGGGCATGAGCGCGTCGGCGAGGCTTCCCTCGCCGGCCGCGGCTCTATGGCATAGCGCCTCCAATTCTTCCAGTGAAATCATGGTTTCCGCGCCAAATGGCGCGACTTCGACCCGGCGCAGGGCGCAAACATGGCCGAAACAGCCCAATGACCGCCCCATATCGCGGGCGAGCGAGCGGACATAGGTGCCTTTGCCGCATTCGGCCTCGAATACGGCATGGCTGGGGTCGGGGGTATCCATGAGTTCGAGGCGGGTGATTTCGACCGACCGGGCCTGCAGTTCCACCTGCTCGCCGTCGCGAGCGAGGTCATAGGCCCGCTCGCCTTCGATCTTGATGGCGGAATAGCGCGGCGGCACCTGCTGGATCGTTCCGGTGAAGGTCGGTAGCAAGGCGCGGATCGCCTCCGGCGTCGGCCGCGCATCGCTTGTTTCGGTGACGCGGCCCTCGGCGTCGTCGGTGTCGCGTTCCTCGCCCCAGCAAACCGTGAAGCGGTAGAGCTTGCGCCCGTCCATGACGAAAGGAACGGTCTTGGTCGCTTCGCCAAGGGCGACCGGCAGCATGCCCGAGGCGAGCGGGTCGAGCGTGCCGGCGTGTCCGGCGCGCCTTGCCGTGAACAGGCGCTTGATGACGCTGACGGCGTGTGTCGATGTCATGCCGACCGGCTTGTCGAGGATGACCCAGCCGTGCACATCGTGCTTCTCGCGCCGGCGTTGCTGCTGTCGTCGCGCGGGCTCTGCCGCTCCCTCCCCCGCTTGCGGGGGAGGGTTGGGGAGGGGCCCCCCTCCGGCCTCGCTTTGCTCGGCGACCTCCCGCGCGAGCGGGAGAGGTGAAGCAAGCTTGCCGTCCGCCGGTTCACTCATCGTCGCCCTCATCCTCGAGATCGCGCTTGACCGCTGGCGAGCGCAGCAGCTTGTCGATGCGTTCGGCCTCGGCGAATCGCTCGTCGATGCGGAAGCGGATATCAGGCGCGAATTTCAGATTGACGCGGTGGGCGATCTCGGCGCGCAGGAATTTCTTGTTGCGCTCGAAGGCGGCGACAACCTGGTCGGCATCGCGGCCGGCCAGCGGCATCACGTAGATTGTCGCGAGCCGCAGGTCGGCGGTCATGCGTACCTCGGGCACGGTGATGAGATGGCCCTCGATCACCGGATCGTGCACGTCGCCGCGCGTGAGCATTTCCGCCACCGCGTGGCGCACCAGTTCGCCGACGCGCAACTGGCGCTGCGAGCCGCCGGGTGTTGGGTCGCGGTTACGTTTATGGCGTGCCATCAATTCAAAGCTTTCAAATTCTCATGGCGGCACATTCCGCAGCCGTCCACGCGCGCAATTGGAAAATGAGTGGGCCGTCTTGGCTAACGCTGTGAGACTTGGACTCACAGCGAGCGTTGAATCGACTCCACCCGGTAACATTCGATCACGTCGCCTTGGCGCATGTCCTGGTAGTTCTCGAAGGCCATGCCGCATTCCATGCCGGCGGTGACTTCGCGCGCGTCATCCTTGAAGCGCTTGAGTTGAGACAGTTTGCCTTCATGGATCACGACGTTGTCGCGGATCAGCCGCACGTTGGCGCCGCGCTCGACCGTGCCGTCGGTGACGCGGCAGCCGGCGACGTTGCCGATCTTCGACACCTTGAAGATTTCCAGGATCTGCGCGTTGCCGAGCATGGTCTCGCGCAGCGTCGGCGCCAGAAGCCCCGACATCGCCTTCTTCACGTCGTCGACAAGGTCGTAAATGATGTTGTAGTAGCGGATTTCGATGCCGGCGCGCTCGGCCGCCTCGCGCGCTTCCTTGTGTGCGCGCACGTTGAAGGCGATGATCGGAACGCCGGAGGCTTCCGCCAGCGTGACGTCGGATTCGGTGATGCCGCCGACGCCGGCATGCAGCACGCGCGCCGCCACCTCCTCGGTGCCGAGCTTGTCGAGCGAGCCGATGATCGCTTCCAGCGACCCCTGCACGTCGGCTTTGACCACCAGCGGGAATTCCTTGCGCCCCGCGGTTTTCGCCTGCGCCATCATCTGCTCGAGCGAGCCGCGCATGCCGGAGGCGCGCGCCGCCACCTTTTCGCGTTTCTGCCGGGCGCGGTAATCGCTGACTTCGCGCGCGCGGGCTTCGTTCTCGACCACGGCGAGGCGGTCGCCGGCGTCTGGCGTGCCGGAGAAGCCGAGCACTTCGACCGGCGTTGACGGTCCGGCGGCGGCGATCGAATCGCCAGTATCGGAGACCAGCGCACGCACGCGGCCCCATTCGGCGCCGGCAACGACCAGATCGCCGACACGCAGCGTGCCGCGCTGCACCAGCACGGTCGCCACCGGCCCGCGGCCGCGGTCGAGCTTGGCTTCGATCACGGTGCCTTCGGCCGGTCGGGTCGAATTGGCCTTGAGGTCGAGGATTTCGGCCTGCAGGCCGATCATCTCCAGAAGCTTGTCGATATTGGTTTTCTTGGTGGCGGAGACCTCGACGTCGACCACCTCGCCGCCGAGCGACTCAACCTGGATCTCGTGCTGCAGCAGGTCGTTGCGCACGCGCGCCGGATTGGCGTCCGGCTTGTCCATCTTGTTGATGGCGACGATGATCGGAACCTTGGCGGCCTTGGCGTGGTGGATCGCTTCCACCGTCTGCGGCATGACGCCGTCATCGGCGGCGACCACCAGCACGACGATGTCGGTGACCTTGGCGCCGCGCGCACGCATGGCGGTGAAGGCGGCGTGGCCGGGCGTGTCGATGAAGGTGATCTTGGCGCCCGAAGGCGCGGTCACTTGATAGGCGCCGATATGCTGGGTGATGCCGCCGGCTTCGCCAGAGACGACGTTGGCCGAGCGGATCGAGTCGAGCAGCGAGGTCTTGCCGTGGTCGACATGGCCCATGACGGTGACAACCGGCGCGCGCGGCTCGACCTGCGCCGGATCGTCGGCGGTGTCGAACAGACCCTCCTCGACGTCGGCTTCGGCGACGCGGCGCACGGTATGGCCCATTTCCTCGGCGATGAGCTGGGCAGTATCGGCGTCGATCACGTCGTTGATCTGAAGCATCTGGCCCTGCTGCATGAGCAGGCGAATTACGTCCACCGCGCGCTCCGACATGCGGTTGGCGAGATCGGAAATGCTGATCGCCTCGGGGATCGTGACCTCGCGCACCAGCTTTTCCTTCGGCTCGTTCGAGGTCTGGCCTTTGAGGCGTTGGGTGCGGCGGCGGAACGAAGCGACCGAGCGTTCGCGCACTTCATCGGCACGCAGTGCGGTCACTAGAGTGAGGCGGCCGCGCTGCTTTTCGACGCCGGCGCGCGGTGCCGGACGCGGAGCGGCGGCCGGACGTGCACCGCCGCCGGGACGGCGTGACGCGCGCGGCGATTCCTCTTCTTCGGCTTCGAGCGTCATGCGGCCCGCGGGCCGGCGCGTCTCGTCTTCGCCGAAACGCTTCTTGGCGACTTCGCCTGCCTTGCGCTTGGTTTCCTCGTCGTGCTTGCGGCGATCTTCCTCCTCGCGCTTGCGCGCTTCGGCGGCTTCACGGTCAGTCTTGTCGCCGGCTTCGCGCGAGGCTTTGCGGCGGGCTTCTTCCTCGGCGATCTTGCGCTCTTCGGCTTCGCGCACGCGCGAATCCGCAAGCGCATGGGCGCGCGCGGCGCGCTCCTCTTCGGTCAGCGTGCGCAGCACCACACCGGACGGCTTCGGCACCTCGGCCGTTACGGCGGGCGCGGACTTCGCCGCCGGCGCAGCTCTCTTCGGCGCCTCGGCGGCCACAGGTTCTGCGCGCGCCTCGCCCGGGCCGACCGCGCGACGCTTGACCTTCTCGACCACGACCTGCTTGCTGCGGCCATGGCTAAAGCTCTGGCGCACCACGCCCGTCTCGGTGCGCGGCTTTAACGTCAGTTTTCCGACGCTCAGTTTCTTCTCGCCAGGGTTCTTCGTTTCACTCATTCCGTACTTTATCCTCGTGCGCCGTCCGTCGGCGCGATGGCGCTAACTGCATCGGGCGGATGTCCGGTCCGAAAGCGCGCTAAACGCGCGGCGCGGGCGAGAAACGTCCCGCTCACGGGCCCGGCAAGCAGCGCTGCATGTACCACATTTGGGCGGTTCAATGCCAAATCCAATTGGCTGCCGCTAAATTCCTCGATCACCGCGATTTCCCGCGATTTTCGCATTGTTTGGCGCCGCAGAGCGGCATTGAGCTTGCGCCTGCCGTCGTCGGCTGCGTCGGCTGCATGGATCAGCGCCACGACATCCTCGTGTTCCAGCGCCGCTTCGATCTTGGCAAAACCGGCGACCGCATTGCCGGATTTGCCGGCAATCGCCAGCGCGTCGAGCGCCGAACGCTCCAAGAGCCGCTCGGTTTGCGCCGCAAGATCGGCGGCGACGCGCACCTCGCGCTTGAAGCCGCGCGCGAACACCTTGCGTTGCACCGCGTCCTCAAGCGCCGCGCGTGTCGCGGTGAGCCAGATGCCGCGGCCGGGCAGCTTGCGCTTGAGATCGGGTACGGCCTCGCCGTTGGGTGACACCACGAAGCGCAGCATGGCGTCGACCGGCAGCTGTTCACGCGTCAGCGCGCAGGTGCGCTGCGTGCCGCGGGCGGCATTCGCCGTCCCGCGGTCAAGCTCGCCGCCAATCTCACGATTTTGTGCTGCCGCCAGCATCGCGATCGCCATTCTCCTTTAGGCTTGCGTGGCCGGTTCAGCCGCCGTCGCTTCTTCTTCCGCCGCAGGTGGCGGCGCAAGCTCGGCCTCGGTGACCCAGCCGGCCTTGACCCGCGCCTGCATGATCATCTGCTCGGCGTCCTCGCGTGCAATATCGAAGCCGTCGAGGAAGCCAGGCTCGTGCTTGCTCTCGCCGTCCTTGCGTTCGGTCCAGCCGGTGAGATCGTCGGTGGCGCAGCCGGCGAGGTCTTCCACCGTCTTCACCCCGTTCTCGCCGAGCTTGACCATCATCGCTGTGGTGACGCCCGGCACTTCCTTGAGCTCGTCGGCGACGCCCAGCTCGATGCGCTTGGCGTCGAGCTCGGCCTCTTGCTTGTCGAGATACTCCTTGGCGCGTTCCTGCAGTTCGCGCGCGGTATCGTCGTCGAAGCCTTCGATGCCGGCGAGTTCCTTCTGATCGACCAGCGCCAGTTCCTCGATAGAGCCGAAGCCTTCGGACGCAAGCAATTGACCGACGACTTCATCGAGATTGAGCGCCTCGACGAAGACCTTGGTGCGGTTCTCGAACTCGGCTTGGCGGCGCTCGGATTCCTCCTGCTCGGTGAGAATGTCGATATCCCAGCCGGTGAGCTGCGACGCCAGGCGCACATTCTGTCCGCGGCGGCCGATGGCGAGCGAAAGCTGCTGATCCGGCACCACCACCTCGATGCGCTCCTTGTCTTCGTCGAGCACCACCTTGGCGACTTCCGCCGGCGCCAGCGCGTTGACCACGAAGGTGGCGATGTCCGGCGACCAGGGAATGATGTCGATCTTCTCGCCTTGCAATTCGTTGACCACGGCCTGCACGCGCGAGCCACGCATGCCGACGCAGGCGCCGACCGGATCGACGCTGGAATCACGCGAGATCACCGCGATCTTGGCGCGTGAGCCGGGGTCGCGGGCGACCGCCTTCACCTCGACGATGCCGTCGTAGATTTCCGGCACTTCCTGCGCGAACAGCTTGGAGGTGAATTGCGGGTGCGTGCGCGAGAGGAAAATCTGCGGTCCACGAGGCTCGCGACGCACGTCATAGATATAGGCGCGGATGCGGTCGCCGTTGCGGAACACTTCGCGCGGCAACATTTCGTCGCGACGCACGATCGCTTCGCCGCGGCCGAGATCGACGACGACGTTGCCGTATTCGACACGCTTGACCACGCCGTTGACGACGTCGCCGATGCGATCCTTGTATTCGGCATATTGCCGGTCGCGCTCGGCCTCGCGCACCTTCTGTACGATCACCTGCTTGGCCGATTGCGCGGCGATGCGGCCGTATTCCAGCGGCGGCAGCGGGTCGGCAATGGTGTCGCCGACTTGCGCCGCCGGGTGACGCTTGCGCGCCTCCTCGAGCGTGATCTGGTTGGAGGGGTTTTCCACCACTTCCACTACCAGCATATGGCGCGAGAGCCTTAAGTCGCCAGTCTTGGGCTCGATCTCGGCATGCACGTCGGTCTCCGCGCCGTAGCGCGAGCGCGCCGCCTTGGCGATGGCATCCTCCATGGCGGTGATGACGATCGAGCGGTCGATCGCTTTTTCGCGGGCAACGGCATCGGCGATTTGCAACAATTCGAGCCGGTTGGCGCTGACAGCCATAGCTCAGTCTCCTCGGTTGGCGGCATGTCCGGTCTGACCGGTGTGATGCCTTCGGTGTTGTCGTTCCTGTTTCTTCGCAGTCTTGGCTTCGCGCTTGGCGGCCTTTTCGCGCCGCAGGGCCTGCGCCACCAGTTCATCGGTAAGCACCAGCCTTGCTTCACTCATGTCGCCGATCGGAAGCAGTACTTCTAATTCTTCGCCTTCGGCGGCTTCATCGCGGCGCAGGCGCGCGGCTTCACCCTCGGTGCCGATAAGCAGCCCGCGGAAGCGTTTGCGCCCATTGATCGGCATTTCGGTTTCGATTTTCACGATATGCCCGGCATAACGGTCGAAATCCGAAAGCCGGACCAGGGGCCGGTCGATGCCCGGGGAGGAAATTTCCAGCCGGTAGGCACGGTCGATCGGGTCGGCGACATCGAGTACCGGCGACAAAGCACGAGATACGGCCTCGCAATCCTCAACCGCCATGGTGCCGTCCGGCCGTTCCGCCATGATCTGTACAGTGCAGCCATCGGCGCTCGATACGCGAACCCGCACCAGCCGGTAGCCGAGGCCTTCAAGCACCGGTTCGGCGATAGTCGCGACGCGGGCCGGCAGTCCCGGCTCGCTGATCAGCCGCGGTTCCATTTCGACCGAAGCGGCTTTCGCCGCGTGCACTTGCCCTGCCTCGCTTGCCATTTTGGTAACAAAAAAGAGCGGGCCCCGGGGGACCCACTCTCAAAACCCGTTCGGTTATGAGGGTGTCTTAATTGCAAGCGGAATATAGCGATTTCCTTATCCTATGCAAGGCTATCGGGGGCGCTGCGCCAGCTAACCCTTCTTTCAGAATCTGCCCTTAAGTTTGTGTAAAGCCGCCGCTCCAATCGCACTAAAAGGCCGATTGCAAGGTTTTGTAATGAGCGCTCCCGCCTCGCTGCTTCCAGAGCTTGAAGAAGTCGTGCAGCACGGCTCAGCCGAAAGGCGCGCGGAGACGTTGCGGCGGATCACCACGCTGTTTCTCGAGGGCGCCGGCGGCTTCAACGAAAACCATGTCGCGCTGTTCGACGACGTCATCGGCTGCCTGATCGAGGAAATCGAGGCGAAGGCGCTAGCCGAACTCGCCCGCCGCATCGCCGCGGTTGGCAACGCGCCGGCGGGCGTGGTGCGAGCTCTGGCGCGCAACGACGATATTGCCGTTGCCGGTCCGGTCCTCAAGCAAGCCAGGCTCGAAGAACCGGATCTGAAATTTATCGCTGAGAATAAGAGTCAGGCGCATCTGCTGGCGATGTCGACGCGGCAGGGCATCGGCGAGGCGATCTCCGACATTCTCGTTGAGCGCGGCAATAACGACGTTGCGCGCAGTCTTGCCACCAATCCCAAGGCGCAACTATCGGAGGACGCGTTTGCCACTTTGGTCCAGCGCGCCGAACAGGACGGGGTCTTGGCGGAAAAGGTCGGCGTGCGCGACGACATTCCGCCGCGGCTGTTCCGCCAATTGCTGATGCAGGCGACGGAAGTCGTGCGCAAGCGGTTGCTGATGCAGGCCAAGCCCGAGACGCAGGCTGAAATCCGCCGCGTATTGGTGAAAGTCAGCGACGAGGTCGCCGCCAAGGCGGCGCCGCGCAATTACACCGCCGCGCTCGCCGCGGTGCGCGCGCTGCACAAGGACCGAAAGCTCACCGAGGCCGACGTCACCGAATATGCCAAGTCGGGAAAATACGAAGAAACCATCGCCGCGTTGGCGACGATCTGCGCGGTGCCGGTCGAGATCGTTGACCGGCTGATGAATGGTGAGCGCGCCGATCCGGTGCTGATTCTCGCCCGCGCCTCCAATTTCAGCTTTGCGACCGTGAAGGCAATCATTGAAGGGCGCCCGGGCAGCAAGCCGTCGCCGCAAATCCTCGAGACAACGCGTGAGAATTTCGACCGGTTGACCGCGGCGACCGCGCAGCGCGTGGTGCGCTTCTGGCAGATCCGCCAAGGCACCGGGGAATGACAATTCCTCTCGTCATGGCCGGGCTCGTCCTGGCCGTTCACGCCTCTCTCTTGTGGCAAGATAGACGTGGATGCCTGCGACAAGCGCGGGCATGACGACCTACTTTTTCCGGAAAACAAGATAGACCGGCGCACGGCCTTCGCGCTTGGCTTTTGCTTCATAGCGCGTGCCGCCGAAACCGGTCCAGGGCATGCGCCAATCGTCGGCGCATTCGGCGGTCCAGAAAAAATCCTTTGAGTGCAGCACGCGCGCCAGCGTCCAGGCGGCGTAGCCGGGGATGTCCGTTGCGAAGCGCAGCTCACCGCCGCTTGCAAGAATTCGCGCCAGGCGCGCGAGACTTTCATCCTGAATGAAACGCCGCTTCCAGTGCCGCCGCTTCGGCCACGGATCGGGATAGAGCAGGTCGATGCGCGAGAGCGATGCCGCTGGCAGCCAGTCGATCAGCGCGCTGGCGTCGCCAAGATGCAGGCGGATGTTGCCAAGGTTTTCGTCGTCGACCGCCGCTAGGGCCTTGGCAATGGCGTTGAGGTAACCGTCGCTGCCGATGAAGCCGCTGCGCGGATTGGCTTTCGCCTGCGCCACCAGATGTTCGGCGCCGCCGAAGCCGATTTCGAGGCGGACGTCTTCGACACTATTGAACATCGCGCGCAGGTCGGCCGGCGCAGACTTGGTCAGATCAAGCGCGAGCTTCGGCAACAAGGCGTCGAACAACGCGGCCTGCCGTGGCCGCAGCGGATGCCCCTTGCGCCGCCCGAAGAAGGCGCGCTGCGCGCCTTTGTCATCACCGGCCCGCGCCGAAGGCGCGTGACCCGGTGATCCCGATTTGTCCGGCAATGCCGTGCTTCCCTAAGCGAGATGGCCGGGACCATAGGCGTTCTGGAAGAACGCCGTTCTACGAACGGCTATGGCCCGGCCATGACAAGCTTAGTACCTCTTAACGTCAGACGAAAACGTCGGTCACTTCACCGCGCTCTTGATCGCGGCGGCGAGGTCGGTCTTCTCCCAGGAGAAGCCGCCATCCTTGTCCGGTGCGCGGCCGAAATGGCCGTAGGCGGCGGTGCGGCGGTAGATCGGCCGGTTGAGCTTGAGCGTGCGGCGGATATTGGTCGGGGTCAGGCGGAACAGTTCGGGCAGAACCTTTTCGAGCTTCTTTTCTTCCACCTTGCCGGTGCCGTGGGTGTCGACCAGGACCGACATCGGATCGGCGACGCCGATCGCGTAGGCGACCTGGATGGTGCAGCGTTCGGCGACGCCGGCGGCGACCACGTTCTTGGCGAGATAACGCGCGGCGTACGCCGCCGAGCGGTCGACCTTGGTCGGGTCCTTGCCGGAGAAGGCGCCGCCGCCATGCGGCGCGTAGCCGCCGTAAGTGTCGACGATGATCTTGCGTCCGGTGAGGCCGCAATCGCCGTCGGGGCCGCCGATGACGAAATTGCCGGTCGGATTGACCAGGAAGTCGGACGACCTCTGCGGCATCCAGCCTTTCGGCAGCGCCGCGGTGACGGTCTGCTCGATCATGTCCTTGACCATGCCGGGCGTGTATTTCTTGCCGTTGCGGCTTTGCGCATTGTGCTGCGTCGAGACCACGACCTTGGTGCAGCCGATCGGCTTGCCGTCGACATAGCGCACCGTCACCTGGCTCTTGGCGTCCGGCTGCAGGTCGGGAAGGGCGCTGGAGTGGCGCTTCTCCGCCAGCACTTTCAGAATCTTGTGCGCGAAATAGATCGGCGCCGGCATGAAGGAATTCTTTTCGTAGACTTCGCTCTCGGTGCAGGCAAAGCCGAACATCATGCCCTGGTCGCCGGCGCCTTCTTCCTCGCCGCTCTTTTTCTTTTTGGCATCGACGCCCATGGCGATGTCGGGCGACTGGCCGTGCAGCAGCACCTCGATGTCGGCGCCGTAATAGGAGAAGCCGTCCTGATCGTAACCGATGTCCTTGACCACGCCGCGCGCGATCTCTGAGATCGCCTCGCGGTCGACGACCACCTTGTCGCCGTGCTTGCGGAAGAACGGTGCCTGGCCGCGGCCTTCGCCGGCAATGATGATCTTGTTGGTGGTGGCCAGCGTTTCGCAGCCGAGCCGGGTGTTAACCAAGCTGTCGTCCGAGATGCCGAGCTTGACGTCATTTTCCAGAAACGCGTCGAGCACTGCATCGGAGATCTGGTCGCAGACCTTGTCCGGATGGCCTTCGGAGACCGACTCGCTGGTGAACAAGAAATTCGTGTGAGACACGCTAAACTCCTCCCGCCGCGCGATTTTTGCGCCGTACTCTGTGACGTCGGGGGTGTTTCTTGCAGTGTACCCTTGACAGGTCAAGATGCGGGCTGCGGTGGGCAGCCGCCTCTTGCGCCGATGGTGAAGGGTGGGAACTGGCCTGCGCCAGCTTCGTGCTGAAGCAAAATATTAGAACGAGCCCGGAATTTGATGCAAAACGCCGCGGCCCATTAAGAAGTAAAACGATTGACGACTAGTTGGTTTCGTCTGCGATCTGCTCGACGAGATCGACGATGCGGCGGCGCAATTTGTTGTTCTTGATGCGCATGAACGCCTTGGTGAGCGAGAGGCCATCCGAGGTGGCAAGAAAGTCGGAGACATAGGCCGGCGAGGGCGCCTCGCCCATGCCGCTGGGATGACCGGGCAGATGCGGCGCGCCTTCGAAGAAGAAAGACACCGGCACTTGCAGAATATTGGAAATCTGTTGCAGCCGGCTGGCGCCGATGCGGTTGGTACCTTTCTCGTATTTCTGCACTTGCTGAAAGGTCAGGCCCAATGCGTCGCCGAGCTTTTCCTGGCTCATGCTCAGCATCATGCGACGCATGCGCACGCGCGAGCCGACATGTTTGTCGATCGGGTTCGGCGCCTTCTTGGCCATAAACTGCTCCTATGCGACTGTGACGCGACGTAATCTTACGGAAACCGTTGTCTATACAAGAAGGCGTTGTCTATACAATAGATGATCGCCCGCCGGTTGGTAAATGCCACGAAAAAACAGTGAAAATTATCTACAGTTTTCAGTAGCATTTCATTCTACGGGAGAGTGGCACCGCAGTGGTCCCATGCTTTTTCGGCAGAGCGGAAAGCAACCGGAACAAGTTGCGCGTGCATCCTCACAATCTAGAGGCGCAGGCGCCTGCGCCCGACTATTAGCAGACTTGCTACCAGAAGTAGAATAAAGGCGTAGTCGCCCCAACGCGCATAAGGCGTCGGAGGAATCGCGCGCGGCAGTTTGGCGTCGAGCACGCCTTCGCTGCCGAGCGGCAGCGACGCAATGACGCGGCCAAACGGATCGACGACGGCTGAGATTCCGGTGTTTGCCGCGCGCACCAGCGGCAGGCCTTCAGCGAGTGCGAGCATGCGCGCCTGCTGGAAATGCTGATGCGGGCCGGAACTGATGCCAAACCAACCGTCATTGGTGACGTTCACCAGCCAGCCCGGTCGCTCGCCATCTGGCACCGCGGCGCCGGGAAAAATCACTTCATAGCAAATCAGCGGCAGCATCTTCGGCGCGCCCGGCACATTCATGGCGCGGCGACGGCTGCCCGACCGGAAGCCGCCGACCACTTTGGTGAGCTGGCGAAGCCCGAGCTTTTCCAGTAGCGGCTGCAACGGCAGGTACTCGCCGAATGGCACCAGATGCACCTTGTCGTAAATGCCGAAGATCGCGCCGTCGTGATCGATCACATAAACTGAATTGTAGGCTTCAACGAAGCGGGTATTGCCAGGCGTCGGGTTGGCGCGCACGGCGCCGGTGATCAGCACCGTGCTTGGCTGCAAGAGCTGCACGATCTGCGTCATCACGTCGGGCTCGCGCGCGAGGAAAAACGGAAACGCCGATTCCGGCCAGATCAGATGCGTGACGTCATGGATGCCGTTCGATTGCGGACCGGTGGCGCGACCGGACAAGCGCAAATAGCGCTCCATCACCTGCTGCTTGGCCGTGTAGTTGAATTTGTCGTCCTGCGGCAGATTGGGCTGCATGATGCGCAGCTTCACGTTGGCGACGTAGTCGGTCGGATGCGTCCATAGCCGCACCGTGCCATAGCCGGTGAACGCGGCGAGCACGGCGAGGCCGGCAATGAGCGGGCGCCACGGGTGCGGCGTATCGGCACGGTCGTCGGCGAACAGCGCCGGCGTGGCAAAGATCGCGACGGCAAGAAATGTGAGACCCCAGACGCCGACGAGCGAGATGCTTTGCGCGAGCGCCAGCGGCTGTGTCAGCGTGTAGCCGAAGGCGTTCCAGGGAAAACCGGTGAGGGCGTGCCCGCGCAGCCATTCGGCGGCGGCGAGGGCCGTGGCGAGAGCGAGCACGCGCGCTGGCCCGCGCACCCAGATCAGCCGCGCCGCGGCGAGGCCCAGGGCGGTGAATACCGCGAGGTAAGCGGGCAGACCGGCGACGGCGACCGGCAACAGCCAGCCGAAGGTCTTGGCATCGACCAGGAAGGCGTAGCCGATCCAATAAAGCCCGGCGATAAAATAGCCGAAACCGAAACACCAGCCGGCGCCCGCTGCGGCCACCGGGCCGCTCCAGCGGCCGGCGGCAGAGCCGTCCACCAGCCACACCAGCGCCGGAAAGGTCAGAAACAGAATCGGCCAGGCATTGATCGGTTCCAGCGCCAATGCCGATGCGGCGCCGGCGATGAAAGCAATGCCGGCGCGCTGCCAGCCATGGGCGAGAACGATCGAATTGGCGATGCGGTTGAGCGTCACGGGCGGCGGGTGGAAGATGTGGCGGATTGCCGGCCGCCGTTTTTTTGCGCCGGCGGATCCTCGATCGGCAAAGACGGCGGTGTGGTGGCGGCGAGCGCGACATCAGGCTCGCCGCGCTTGCGCTCGCCGCGCGGCCGCTCGCGGCGTTCCTTCAGCCGTGTAATGCGTACGCGCTTGATGCGGCGCGGATCGGCGTCGAGCACTTCGAATTCGAATAAACCGGGGCCGGAAATCAGCTCGCCGCGCACCGGCAGGCGCCCGGCGCGGGTCACCAGATAGCCGCCGAGCGTATCGACCTCGTCCGCCGCATCGCCGGGATCGAAATCATTGCCGATGACGGAGGCGACATCCTCGAGGCGCACGCGGGCGTCGGCGATGAACGAGCCGTCGTTCTGCCGCGCCACCTGCGGCGTCTCGTCTTCGTCGTGCTCATCGGCGATCTCGCCGACGATCTGCTCGACGATGTCCTCGATGGAGACAAGCCCGTCGGTGCCACCATATTCGTCGACCACCAGCGCCAGATGGATGCGCGTTGCCTGCATGCGTGCCAGCAGGTCCATCACCCGCGCCGAGGGCGGCACGAACAGCATTTCGCGCACGATCTTCGCCGCCGACAGCGGCATGGACAGATCGATGGCCTTTAAATCGAGTCCGGCCGGCAGCGGCTTCTTGCGCTTGGCGTTCTTTTCCGGATCGACGGCTGCGCGCGCGGTCATGAAGCCGATCAGGTCGCGGATGTGCACCATGCCCACCGGATCGTCGAGCGTGTCGTTGTAGACCACAAGGCGCGAATGCGCCGCGCCCTCGAACACGCGGATCAATTCGCCGAGCGTGATGTCCTGCTGCACGGCGATGATGTCGGCGCGCGGCACCATCATGTCGCCGATGCGGCGCTCGCGCAGCCCCAGGATGTTCTTGAGCATCCGGCTTTCTTCCGGCGAGAAGCCGGATTCGGCGGGCGTCATCAGGTCGAGCACGTCGTGCAGGTCGGCGCGGATGGTGTCGGTCTTGCGGCCGAACAGCGCGCGGAACATGCGCGAAAACCAGCTGTCGCCGTTCTCGCGCTTGGCGGGGACCGGCACCGGAAGATGTCGTGGCTCGAACGGCGCGCCGCCCGAAGAAGCTGAATTGTCGCTGTCCGGCATGACGGTCAGATTTTATCCGGGATCGCGCGCGAGATAAGGGTCGGGCATGTTCAGGCGCGCCATGATTTTGCTTTCCAGCGTTTCCATCGCGTCGGCTTCGGCATCGGTTGCGTGATCGTAGCCGATGAGGTGGAGGAAACCATGTACCGTGAGATGGGCGAGGTGGTGAAGGAACATCCGTCCCTCCTCCTCGCACTCGCGCGCCAGCGTCTCGTAGGCGACGACGATATCGCCCAACATCCGGCCGCCTGCCTTCGCCGCCGGAAAGGACAGGACATTGGTCGGCTTGTCGATGCCGCGCCACTGGCGATTGAGGTTCTGCATGTGCGAATCGTCGGTGAGGACGATACTCACTTCGCCGCCCGCTGTTGAGAGCATATCGGCGGCGGCGAGGATAGCCTCGCGCACGGTATCTCCGGCGCGCGGTTGCGCGCTCCACAGCGGCGATTCCACTTTGATCTCGGCCGACGGCAGGTCTGCGCGCCGGCTTGGCGCCGGCGTCATTTTTTCTCCCCGCGCGGAGGAACAGCGCGGTCATAGGCCTCGACGATGCGTGCCACCAGCTCGTGGCGGATCACGTCTTCATGGGTGAATGCCACATGGCCAATGCCTTCGACGCCTTCGAGCAGCCGCACCGCTTGCGCCAGGCCCGAAGTCTGCCCGCTCGGCAGGTCGACCTGGCTCGGATCGCCGGTGACGATCATGCGGCTGTTCTCGCCCAAGCGCGTCAGGAACATCTTCATCTGCATGGACGTCGTGTTCTGCGCCTCGTCGAGGATGACCGCGGCATTTGACAACGTGCGGCCGCGCATGAAGGCGAGGGGCGCGATCTCGATCTCGCCCGATTGCAGCGCGCGTTCGACGATGCGCGCATCCATCAGATCGAACAGCGCGTCATAGATCGGGCGCAGATAGGGATCGACCTTCTCGCGCATGTCGCCGGGCAGGAAGCCAAGGCGCTCGCCGGCTTCCACCGCCGGGCGCGACAGGATGATGCGGTCGACTTCCTTGCGCTCGAACATCTGGATGGCCTGCGCCACGGCAAGAAAAGTCTTGCCGGTGCCGGCGGGTCCGGTGCCGAATATCAAGGGGAAACGCTTGAGCGCGTGAATATAGGCGTCCTGCGCGGCGGTGCGCGCGCGCACCGGACGCTTGCGCAAATTGATTTCATCGAACGTGGAGCGCGCGCTCGCGGCGTCGTAGTCGAACAGCGAGCCTTGCGCGATCGCCTGGCGGATCGCGCCCTCGACGTCGCCGGGGCTGAGTTCGTGCCCATGCTTGATCTGTTCGTAAAGGCCCTCGAGCACGCGGCGCGCCTGCTCGCAGGCACCACGCGAGCCCTCGATGGTGACATGATTGCCGCGCTGCTCGGCGACCACGCCGAGGCGGCGTTCGATCAGCGCCAGATTTTGGCCGTATTGGCCGAACAGCACGGAAGCGAGGCGGTTGTCCTCGAAAGCGAGCACGGTCTGCGTGGTCGCGGTTTCCTCCGACGTGGCGGCGGGCGGGATCGCGGAATCCGGTGTGCGCAAGGTGGTATCAGGCTCCTGCTGCGGCAAGCGCCGGCGTCCCGGCGCGTTCAAGTGTTCCGAACAAAGTGTTGCTTCCAATCTCGGTGACGGCGACCGGCACCACGCAACCGACCAGCGCGCGCGGCGCCATCACCTGCACCGTCTGCAGATATGGGGTGCGGCCGGTGAGTTGCCCAGCCAGCCGGCCAGGCTTTTCCAGCAGCACCTCGACCGTTTGGCCGACAGATCGCGCGTTAAAATTGCGCTGTTGCCGCGCGATGACAGCTTGCAGCCGATGCAATCGCTCGATTTTTTCCGGCTCGGGAACCTGGTTTTCCAACTCCGCTGCGGGCGTGCCGGGGCGCGGCGAATGGGCAAAGGTGTAAGCGCCGGCGAAGCCGACCTCATCCACCAGCGTGAGCGTTTCGCGGAAATCCGCCTCGCTCTCGCCGGGGAAGCCGACGATGAAATCCGAGGTGAGCGCGACGTCGGGGCGCGCGGCGCGCAAGCGCGCGATCACGTCGACATAATCGGCGCGGCTGTGGCGGCGGTTCATCAGGCCAAGAATGCGGTCGCTGCCGGACTGCACCGGCAGATGCACATAGGGCATCAGCGCCGGCAGGTCGCGATGCGCAGCGATGAGGTCGTCGGCCATGTCGCGCGGATGGCTGGTGGTGTAGCGCAGGCGGAGAATGCCGGAGACTTCGGCGAGACGGCGCAGCAGGGCGGCAAGCGTCGCCGGCGCGCCGTATCTGTCCGCACCGTGATACGCATTCACGTTCTGCCCGATCAGCGTCACCTCGCGTACGCCGGCGGCGGCCAGCCGTTCGACCTCGGCGGCAATTTTCTCCACCGCGCGCGAGACTTCGGCGCCGCGCGTATAAGGCACCACGCAGAAGGTGCAGAACTTGTCACAGCCTTCCTGCACGGTGACGAAAGCGGAGATGCCGCGTTGACGGATCGCGTCGCGCGCGGGGTGGGCGAGGGCATCGAACTTGTCCTCGGCCGGGAATTCGGTGTCGACGATTTTTTCTCCCTCTTGCGCGCGGGCAACGAGCTCGGGCAAGCGGTGATAATTCTGCGAACCGACGACGAGATCGACGACGCGCGCGCGGCGCATGATCTCCGCGCCTTCGGCCTGTGCCACGCAGCCGGCGACCGCGATCATCATCTCGCGGCCTTTGCTGGCTGCTTCCTCCTTCAGCACGCGGATGCGGCCGATCTCGGAATAGACCTTTTCCGCCGCCTTTTCGCGGATGTGGCAGGTGTTGAGGATGACGAGGTCGGCGTCCGCGGCCTCCGCCGTTTCCGTGAACCCGGCCGGTGCCAGCGTGTCCGCCATACGATGCGAATCGTAGACGTTCATCTGGCAGCCGAAGGATTTGACGTGGACTTTGCGGGGTTTGCTCATGCCGCTCGAATTCGAACCATTGAGCCAATCTAACCCGGAGGGCGGCGATTTGTCGCCTCCATCTATACGATTGATTTTGTTGCGATTTTAAGACGCTGCTGAGGTGGCGGCAGGCGCCGGCGGCGTTCGGCCGCGCAAGGCGGCGGCGGTCAGGGTGCGCACGGTGCCTTCCAGCGTCTTGGCCATGGCCTTGCGTTCGGTTGCGCCGTCGGCGGTCAACGGCTCGCCGAAGGTGACCACCGCGTCGACCGCCCCGGCGTTCATGAGCGCCTTGACGTGCGGCATGAAGTCGAGATCGCCGTACCAGGCGATCAGCGGGCGATGCTGCCGGCCCATGGGCACGCCGTTGATGCCGGTATAGCAGATCGACATCGGCTGGATGAGGATGCCGCTTTCCGAGCGCGCGCCTGCTTCCTTCACCGCGCCGATCAGCGCCGAGCGGAACGGCAGCACATGGTTGCCGTCGCTTGAGGTTCCTTCGGCGAACAGCACCATCGTGGTGCCGGAGGCGAGCCGCTTGACGATCTCGGCGATGGCGTCGCCGGTCTGCTGCCGCTTTGCGCGCTCGACGAAGACCGTGCGCTGCAGCTTGGCGGTGATGCCGACCAGCGGCCATTTGGCGACTTCGCTTTTGGCGATGAAGGCGAGCGGCGCGATCGAGCCGATCACCAGGATATCCGCCCAGGAGACGTGGTTGGAGACGAGCAGCACCGCGCGGTCGCGCACCATGTCGCCGGCCACGCGCACGCGGATGCCCACGATCCGCACCAGCACGCGATAATAATTCGAGGCAATGAAGCCCCATCCCGGCAGACGCAATTTGCCCAGCGCCCACTGTATCGAGATCAGGATCGGCGTCATGGTGAAGAAGAACGCGGCGGTGAACAGCGCGCGGATCATAAGCAATTCAACCGTTCGTCCCGGCGCAAGCGGGGATCCAGAGGCCGTACACTTTGAAGCAAAGTCCAGGCTCCCGCGTCCGCGGGAACGAACGGAGTTTTTTGCGGGCAACCGCGTTCAAGCAGCTACTTCTTCTTGTCGTCGAGCGGCACGGCGTAAAGCTCGAGCCGGTGATCGACCAATTTGTAACCGAGCTTGCGCGCGACCTCCGCCTGCAGCCGCTCGATCTCCTCCGACTGGAATTCGATCACCTCGCCGTTGCGCAGGTTGATCAGGTGATCGTGATGCGCCTCGGGGCTGGTCTCGTAGCGGGCGCGGCCCTCGCGGAAATCGTGGCGCTCGATGATGCCGGCATCCTCGAACAGCCGCACGGTGCGGTAGACCGTGGAGATCGAGATGCGGTCGTCGACCTTGGCGCAGCGCCGGTACAGTTCCTCGACGTCGGGGTGATCGTCGGATGCCGCCAGCACGCGCGCGATTGTGCGGCGCTGCTCGGTCATGCGCATGCCTTTGGCGGCGCAGAGCGCCTCGATATTCGCCCTGTCAGGCAAGCGTCGCTCCGGCGTGGCCACGTCGTCATCCTCCGTCCGGTCCCCTATCATAGGAAGCGGGCCGCTCTCATGTCCATCAATTAAGGTCGCGGCGCAACACCAGCGCCGCCGCGGCCCTGCCGCCGGTGCCCGGATAATAATTGGCGCGGCGCGAGACCTGGCGAAAGCCGGCGCGCTGGTAAAGGCGGATGGCGGCGCCGTTGTTCTCGTCGACCTCGAGGAAAATCGCGCGGCAGCCGAGGCCGGCAAGCCTGCGCAGATGCAGGTCGAGCAGCCGCCGCGCCAGTCCGCGGCCTTGATTGGCGCGGGCGACCGCAACCGACAGGATCTCGGCTTCGTTGCCGGCGAGCCGCGACATGATGAAGCCGCAGAGCGAGCGGCTGTTCATGGCGCGGTGGGTGATCACATTGCGCTCGACGATGAGGCGCTCGACTTCGTCCTCGCTCCAGCCGCGGCGGAACGAGGCGGCATGCAGCGCCGCGATGCTCGCGGCGTCGCGCGGGCTTGCCTCCGACAGCGCGGGCTCGCCGCGCGCCAAGAGCCAGCGCCAGATCATCGCCGCGCCAACCGGCTGGCGTCCTGCGGCTGCGCGTCAGGCGCGCGCAGATAAAGCGGCTTCGGCGGCGTGCCGACTTCAACCGCGGCGCCGCCGAGCCGCGCCACCCAGTCGATGTCGGGCGCCGGGCGCTGCTCGACCGCGCTGGGCGGCAGTTCATCTTCCGGCCAGGCCGAGGCCATGAGCTTCGCGGCGTTGCCGACCAGACGCGGCTCGCCGGTGGCGCAGACGCGCAGGGCCTCCATGATCGAAGCAAGCCGCGGCGGCGCCAGCGCGCGGCCGCCGGCGCCGAACACCTGCAGATAGACGTGTTCGTGCCGCGCGTCGATCGCCGCCACCACCGGCTTTCCATCGTCGGCGGCAATGAAGGGCGCGGCGTAGGCCGACAGCGTCGACAAGCCTACCGCCGGTTTGCCGGCGGCAAGCGCGAGCCCGCGTGCCGCGGCGACGCCCACGCGCAGGCCGGTGAAGCTGCCGGGCCCGGTGGTGACGGCGATGCGGTCGAGCGCCGCAAAGTCGAGCTTGGCGCGCTCCATCACCCGCGCGATCAGCGGCATCAAAGCCTCGGCATGGCCGCGCTGCATCGGCAGCGACTCATGTGCGGCGAACATGCCGAGCGCGGCGTCGAACACGGCCGCCGAGCAGGCTCCAAGCGCTGTGTCGATTGCCAAGACGCGCATGAGCGGATTTTACCACCGTCATGGCCGGTCTTGTCCCGGCCATCCACGACTTTATCGTCGCCGGGCCCTTAAAACGCGGATGCCCGGCGCGAGGCCGGGCATGACGGGGTTTGCGGCCGGCAATTGCGGATTACATCGGCCGCACTTCGACCACGTCGGGCACGAAATGCCGCAGCAGGTTCTGGATACCGTGCTGCAGCGTCGCGGTGGAGGACGGGCAACCGGAACAGGCGCCCTTCATGGCAAGATAGACCACGCCTTCCTTGTAGCCGCGGAAGGTGATGTCGCCGCCGTCGCTGGCGACCGCCGGGCGCACCCGCGTCTCGATCAGGTCCTTGATGGTGGCGACGGTGTCCGCGTCGGCTGCGTCGAAGAACTCATCGCTCGCCGGTGCCGGTTGCGCCTCGTCGGCAAGCAGCGGCGCGCCGGTCATGAAATGCTCCATGATGGCGCCGAGCACTGCCGGCTTGATCTGCTGCCAGTCGCCACCGGTCTTGGTGACGGCGATGAAATCGGCGCCGAACATGACGCCGCCCACATTGGCGACATCGAACAGCCGTTCGGCGAGCGGCGATTGCCTGGCGGCGTCCCGGTTCGGCATGTCGAGCGTGCCGTTTTCGAGCACGGCGCGGCCGGGCAGGAATTTCAGCGTCGCCGGATTGGGCGTGGCTTCGGTCTGGATGAACATCGGTTAGCTCCTTGCGCCGCGCGGGTTCAAAGCCCGCAGGCAAATCTCTTATAGCATAAATGGGCGCGGCATGGGCCTTGGTCAACCGGCCCAATCCGTCATCCTCGAAGGGCGACGGATTAGGAACTGGCGTCAATATCCTCGTCGCTGAGATGGCCCGGCACGATGGCCAGCGGGATCGGGAAGGTGCCGGCGAATTTGGCCACATTGCTGACCAGCGGCCCGGGGTCCTCGGCGCTGGCTCCGGCGGCCAACACCAGGATGCCGATATCGGCGTCTTCATCGATCAATTTGAGAATTTGCTCGGAGGTCGGGCCTTCGCGGATGACGCGGTCGACCTTGACCTTGGCGATCGACTGCGCGCGCGTGGCATATTTATCGAGCAATTTTTTCGCCGCCTCCATCTGCTCCGCCATCATCAGGTCGGCGACGCCGAGCCATTGCTGGTTGCGGTCGCCCGGCTCGATCAGGCGCAACATGACCACACCGGATTTGGTGCGGCCGGCGCGCCGCGCCGCCCAGTAGACGGCGCGATCGCACTCTTCGGTATCGTCGATGACGACGAGATATTTGCGCTTGTGGCCGGCCTCGTAGCTGCGGCGCTTGCTGCTCATGGTCGCTCCCCGAGCATGATCCCGAAAAGTGGGAACCGGTTTTCGGACAAGGTCATGCTCGCAAAAACAAGCCCGCTACGATCACGTGCGGACGCACAAACAACAAGCGTGGCACGACCGCTGCCGTGCCGACAAGCGGAGAAATTTACCGCCGCACGAAGCCGACGATATCCTTGACCGCCTTCATGGTTTCGGCGGCGATCGTCTGCGCGCGCTGCGAACCGTCGGCGAGGATGCTGTCGATATAGACCGGGTCCTGCACCAGCCGCTTCATCTCCGAACCAATCGGCCCGAGCTTGGCGACGGCGAGATCGACGAGCGCGGCCTTGAAGGTGGAGAACTGTCCGCCGCCGAAATCGCCCAGCACCTGCGCTTTGTTGACGCCCTGCAGCGCCGCGTAGATGCCGACGAGATTTTCCGCTTCAGGGCGTTGCTCCAGTCCCTTTTCCTCGCTGGGCAAAGGATGCGGATCGGTCTTGGCGCGGCGAATTTTCAGCGCGATGGCGTCGGCATCGTCGGTGAGATTGATGCGTGATTGATCGGAAGCATCCGACTTCGACATTTTCTTCGAGCCGTCGCGCAGCGACATCACCCGCGTCGCCGGACCCTGGATGATCGGCTCCGGCAGCGGGAAGAAAGCGTCGCCGAAACCGTGGGCGTGGATCGACGACGCAAAGTCGTTGTTGAATTTCTGTGCGATGTCGCGCGACAGTTCGAGATGCTGCTTCTGATCCTCGCCCACCGGCACGTGTGTCGCGCGGTAGACCAGAATGTCAGCCGCCATCAGGTTCGGATAGACGTAGAGACCGACGGACGCGTTCTCGCGATCCTTGCCCGCCTTCTCCTTGAACTGCGTCATGCGGTTGAGCCAGCCCATGCGGGAGACGCAATTGAACACCCAGGCAAGCTCGGCGTGCTCGGCGACCTGGCTCTGGTTGAAGATGATGTTCTGCTTTGGATCGATGCCGGAGGCGATGAAGGCCGCGGTCACTTCCCGGGTTGCTTTCGGCAGCTCGGCCGGGTCCTGCCATACGGTGATGGCATGCAGGTCGACGACGCAATAGATGCAGTCGTAGCGCTGCTGCAGCGCCACGAATTTGACGATGGCGCCGAGATAATTGCCGAGGTGCAGATTGCCGGTCGGCTGCACGCCGGAAAACACCCGTTCCTTGAACGCCATTGGCAAGCCTTTCGATCAGCGGCGGACCCATGCCACGCCGGGCCGGCGCGATGCAAGGGCCTCCAAATCCTGGTGTGCAGCGGTGAGCAAGCGGCCATTGGCGCGCACAGTCGAACCCCCTGGCCCCGTCGAGAAAGGAGTATCACGCCGTCAAACAATGATGTCTGTTCTCCCCGCGAAAGCAGATATTGATTGCGGGCTCTTCGGCATCCGCTGTGGGCCATGAGCCGACTTGTCAACGAAGCCCAGTCGCGCAAGGCTTTTGTTTAGGAACAAGGCGTTCCCAGCGTTTCAGCTCAAATAGGGGAGGATGCCGATGAAGTACATGATCAGCTGGTTCGAACGCCCGCAGGGATCGCCCGCGGAATACGAGAATGCCCAGAAGCGGATCCTTGAGGTTTTCACTCAATGGAACGCGCCCGCCAATTTCAAGATCGAGTTGTTCGTCGTGCGAGTGGGCGAGTGGGGTGGACATATGTTGGTGGACTGCGACGATCCGTTGCTGGTTCACAAGATCTGCTCGACCTTCCCCGCATTTGAGTTTCAGGCGCGACCCGTGATTCCCGTCGAGGATGCCGTCCGCGTCGAACTCGAAGCGATTGCATGGCGCGACGGACTCAAACGCAAGTGATATTCTGGGAAGCGGACTTAGCGACAGCCGGCCCATATCCGCTTGGATCAACCGGACCCAACACGGTTGAGCTCATTGCTTCGATGATTGCCGGGGCTATAGTGCGGCGCCTGACTGACGAGGAACCCGCATGACCGCCCCCCGCTACGACGTACTCGGTATCGGCAACGCCATTGTCGACGTCATCGCCAATACCGAGGACGACTTTCTGGTCGCGCACGGCATGCACAAGGGCGGAATGACGCTGATCGACGAGGCCCGCGCCCGCACGATCTACGACGCCATGGGCCCGGCCATCAGGGCTTCCGGCGGCTCCGCCGCCAATACCATCGTCGGCGTCGCCAGCTTAGGGGCCCGTGCCGCCTTTGTCGGCAAGGTCAAGGAAGACCAACTCGGCCGCGTTTTCATCCACGACATCCGCGCGGCCGGCGTTTCCTTCCACACCGAGCCGGCGCGCGAGGGGCCTTCCACCGCGCGCTGCTACATCATGGTCACGCCGGACGGCGAGCGCACGATGAATACGTATCTCGGCGCCGCACAGGACTTGAAGCCCGCCGACATCGATGCGGAGGCCATCGGCAGCGCCGCCGTCACCTATCTCGAAGGCTATCTCTGGGATCCGCCGCAGGCCAAGGAAGCCTTCGTCAAGGCAGCGGCGATCGCGCACAAGGCGGGACGGCAGGTGGCGCTGACTTTGTCGGACGCCTTCTGCGTCGACCGCTACCGCGCCGAATTCCTCGATCTCATCAAGAAGGGCACCGTCGACATCATTTTCGCCAATGAGCGCGAATTGCGCAGTCTCTATCAGACGGCGGATTTCGACACCTCGGTGAAGGCGCTCAAGGGCGATGCCAAGCTCGCGGTGGTCACGCGCAGCGAAAAAGGCTGCGTCGTCGTCACCAAGGCCGGCGACGTTGCGGTGGCGGCGGAGCCGGTCGAGAAGGTGGTGGACGTGACCGGCGCCGGCGATCTGTTCGCCGCCGGTTTCCTTGTCGGTCTCGCGCGTGGCAAGGATCACCGCACCGCCGCCCGCCTCGGCGCACTTTGCGCCGCGGAAGTGATCCAGCACATCGGCGCGCGGCCGGCGGTCTCGCTCAAAGTGCTGGCTGAGGAGAATGGCCTTCTGGTCGAGGTCGGGCCGGGGGCCTGAGGCGGCCGCGCGCTTACGCCGCGCCTCGATCCGCTCCGCATTGGTAACCAATTGCTAACCGAACGTGGTTAGCAATTGGTGAACGCCAATTCGGGGACCGACCATGGCCAAGCGCAAGCCCATCGAGCAAACCGCCGCCGCTGCGAAGCCGGGCACCACAAACGCCGACCTGCCGCATGTTGAATCACCGTCGCTGTCGCCGGCCGGCCCGGAGCCGGCGCGGAGTCCGGCCGAGCCGCCGGCGCCGCTGGTGGAAACCGCGCCGGCGCCCGCTGCCAAGCCTGACTTTAAATGGCGGCCGCGCCACATGCGCGCCGCGCTTCTAGCCGCGTCGGTGACGCTCGCCGCCGCGCTCGGCGCCGTTATCGGCGTCGCGTCGAGCCAAGGTTTTGCCGTGGCCAAGCCGCCGGCTGACGGCGCCGGCCTGGAGGAGAGCAAGGCGGTGCAGCAATCGCTCGTGCATCTGTCGACGCAGGTCGCCTCGCTGAAGGTGAGCCTCGATGCCGCGCATAAGGCGGCGCGGAGCTTTGCCGCCAAAGCCGCCGACCGTCTCGCCGCCATGGACGAGATCACCGGCTCGATAGCGCCGCCGCAGACCATGCCGCGGGCACCGGAGTCGCAGGCCGCCGTTCCTTTGCCGCCGCCGCGTCCAGCCGCACAGGATGTCGCGGTGGCAGAACCGGCCACCGCCATGCGCCCGGCGCTGGTAGCGGACTGGACGATCCGCTCCGCGCGCGACGGCATGGCCTATGTCGAAGGGCATGGCGAGATCTATCAGGCCGTGCTCGGCGCCGCCCTGCCCGGCCTCGGCCCGGTGCAGACGATCAAGCACGAGGACGGGCGCTGGATGGTGGTGACACCGCGGGGCATCATCGTCTCCGCGCGCGACCGGCGTTATTTCGAATAACTGCGGACGCTGAGTTCCCCGGCGCGGGCGTCCACTACCTCGCCGTGATGACGTGCGCCTGGATCATTCCGTCCACTGGCCCGCTGCCGAATTGCTTGCTGATGCTGCGTTCGGCCGCGTCCGTCGCTTCAGCGAGTCGGCTGGCATCCCGCGCTTCGATCTCGTTGCGCAGCGGTGTACCCTGGCAGTAACCGACGGCCGGGATTCGGCACGACGGCGCGACGCTGCGCCGTGTCACGGTTTCTGACGTCACATTGACGAAGCCGGCGCCGCGGACCGCGGCCATGACCGCTTCCTTGTCGTGGTAGCCGTGTGGCGTCCTTGCGAGGAACTGCGGAGGATCGTCGGGAAACATTCCGGCAATTGTTGCCGTGACCACGTCTGCGAATTCATTGAATTCGATCTTGTCCCAAACGCTAAAGATAAAGCGGCCATGCGGTTTGAGCACGCGCCGCGCTTCCGCGTAGGCTTTCTGCTTGTCGGGGAAGAACATCGCGCCAAATTGGCAGATCACCGCATCGAACGTGCCGTCGGGGAACGGAAGTGCCTGAGCGTCGGTTTTCTGCCAGCTCACGCGGTCCGGCGGGATCTGTTTGCTGGCATGATCAAGCATGGGCTGGTTGATGTCGGTTGCGACAACGCGGACGCCAGCGGGCAGGGAACGCACCAGTGCGCGCGTGACGATGCCGGTGCCGGCGGCCGTCTCCAGAACCGTGCCCGACGTGAGACCGGACAAACGATCCGCAAGGTCCTCGGCATAAGGCTGGAAAATGAGCGGGCCGAGATACTCCTCATACAAGGAGGGAATCGAGCCTGCGAAAACGGCATCGAGTTTCGTCATGGGCGCCCTCAAAATGTCGCGTTGCGGAGCGGCCGGCAGGTTAGCTGAAATCATCGGTGAAACAACGCATGGTCGATGCTGTGGCGGGCCGGTGCAAACTGTGTCAGATTTACCTCCGCCGGTAGCGTCGCGGGTTATTGCCATGCGCGATATGTCGCTGAAAATTCTTGGCGCGGCGATTGTCTTCGGCCTGATCGGCGCCGGCCCCGCCGCCGCGCAGGGCGCGGCGCCGGCTCAAGCCAAGCCGGAAATGGCGCAAAGCTGCCCCGGCCTCGTCGCCGAGCGGGCGCCGTTCGCGCGGCCGGCGCTGTTGCAGCTTGCCGCGCTTGCCGCCGACCAGGTGCGCTTGACCTTCGTCGGCCACGCCACCTTCCTGATCGAAAGCCCGCAGCTCGTGCGCATCGCCACCGACTACAACGACTATGTGCGGCCACCGCTGCTGCCCGACATCGTGACGATGAATCACGCGCACACGACGCATTACACCGATCATCCCGATGCGGGGATCAAATACGTGCTGCGCGGCTGGGCCGCGGACGAGAAGCCGGCGCGCATTGACATGACCTACAAGGATGTGCGCGTGCGCAACGTGCCGACCAATATCCGCACCTATGACGGCGGCACCGAGCGCAATGGCAATTCCATCTTCATCTTCGAGATCGCCAATCTGTGCATCGTCCATCTCGGCCATCTGCACCACACGCTGACGCAACAACAGCTCGACGAGATCGGCCGGCCCGACGTGGTGCTGGTGCCGGTCGACGGTAACTACACCCTCGACCTCGACGGCATGATCGAGGTGCTGCACGCGCTGAAAGCGCCACTGATGATCCCGATGCACTATTTCAGCGCCTTTACGCTCGACCGCTTTTTGAGCCGTGTGCGGCAGGAGTGGCCGGTCGAGCTGTCCGAGGTGCCGTCGGTGGTCGTTTCCAGGACCAGCCTGCCGGGAAAGCAGAAGATTCTCGTACTTCCCGGCCACTAATTCTGTTCGGCGCCTTGTCTGCGGGAATCGGGGCCTGTTCTTGCCTTTTCTTGGCCTCGCAGGGCGTTCACGGGCACTTGTCCACACCCGCCATTGACCCTTCGCTGCCAATGACTAGTTCTCGCGTTCACGGGCGGCTACGCGAGAGACCCCATGGAGCAGATTTGGAGCGGCTGGAAACGCTTTCCCGATGCGGAGAGCGGCGACAACGTCGAAGCGCCGATTGGGCCGGGAGTCTATGAGGTTCGCCATGCACTTACCGGGCGTTTGATTGCCTTCGGTCATGCCGCCAATGTCGCCAATGCGATCACCGAACTGAAGGTCGACCGTACCAACCCCTTTACCAAGCTGTTCAAGCCGGCGCCGCTGACCTCGCGCGTCTCCGAGCTCGAATACCGCACCTTCGCCGCCGCCAGCCGCGCCGCCGCCAAGATCGCCGCACAGCGGTTGAAGAGCCTGCGGCAGGTCGCCTGGCGCCGGCGCTTGGATTTGGGCGGGGCGGCCCGGCAGCCGCACTAAGATCGCCGCACTTTCAGTCGACGCGCGATAATCGTATAAGGCCGACGGCTTCTACGTTTGTGCCGGGACAGATCATTGCCGTTCGCGACCACCCCCGACAAAGTTCGGCTCTATTATGAAGAGGTCGGGCAGGGCACGCCGATCCTGTTCGTGCACGAATTCGCTTCCGACCATCGCGGCTGGGAGCCGCAACTGCGCGAATTCGGCAAGCGCTATCGCTGCATCGCCTATTCCGCGCGCGGCTACCCGCCGTCCGACGTGCCGTCCGACAAAGACGTCTACAGCTACAAGCATGTGATGCGTGATTGCGTCGCCGTACTCGATCACTTGAAGATCGACAAGGCGCATCTCGTCGGCCTGTCGATGGGCGGCTACACATGTCTGCAAGTCGGCCTGAATTACCCTGAGCGCGTGCGTTCAATGACGCTTGCCGGTACCGGCGCAGGCAGCGAGCGCTGGTACACGGACGAATTCCATACCAATTCGCAAGCGATCGGCGATCAGTACCAGCGTGCAGGCGCGGCGGCGGTGGGCAAGACCTACGGGCTTGGGCCCAGCCGCATCCCCTTCGCGATAAAGGACCCGCGCGGCTTTGCCGAATTTACCCGGCAGCTCGCTGAGCACGATGCACTGGGGGCGGGGAACACGTCGCGCGGCTTTCAGGGCGCGCGGCCTTCACTCTACGATTTCGAAGCCGACCTCCGACGCTCGGTCATTCCGGCGCTCATTGTCGTCGGCGACGAGGACGACCGTTGCATTGAGCCGAGCTTTTTTCTCAAGCAGACGATTCCCGCCTCCGGCCTGGTCGTGCTGCCGAAGACGGGCCACGTCGTGAACCTGGAGGAGCCGGACCTGTTCAATGCGCTGCTCGGCGATTTCCTCACCCGTGTCGATGCCGGGCGCTGGCCGGCGCGCGATCCACGGACCATGTCCGCGTCGTCGGTTGCGCCGCCATGGAACCTGAAGGTGGCAAAGCAAGTTTAGTGCAGGCTCAATCCCGCAGAGGACACACCAATGTTGAAATGGGCCGTTGTGTTTTTGCTGATCGCCATCGTTGCCGGTGTATTCGGCTTCACGGGCATCGCGGCCGCGTCGGCCACGATCGCCAAGATCCTGTTCGGAATTTTCCTGGTGCTATTCATCGGCGCGCTGGTGATCGGGCTTGCGATCGGCTCCAGACTGATGTCGTAAAAACGCGCGCTTATGTAGCGCAGCGGTAATGGTACCGAGGGGTGGAACGGTACCGAGGGGCGGCATGGCCTCACGGGAGAAATTCAGCTACATTTTGACTGGGAGGAGCCTGAACGTCGGGTGTGTGGCGTGTTTCGAAGGAGTCCAGTCATGTTGCGTATCGCAGTTGCTGTCGCGAGCTTGAGTGCATTATCCGCGCTCGGTGCCTTCATAAGTCCCGCTCACGCCGGCGGTCACTATTACGGCGGCCACTATCACGGTGGCGCATATTATGCCGGCGGCGGCTGTTGTGGCCGGGGCTATTACGGGCCGCCAGCCGAATATGTTTACGGCCCGCCGCCCCCGGATGTGCACACCACGGTGAACTATCCCGTCGTCTATCCTTACGATCCGTGCGCCCTGCGTCCGCTTGCCGACGGATACGGCGGGTGGGTGTGGAGCGTGAAGGCGGGCTGCAACTAAGCCCTGACGGCGAAGGGCGCGCGCCGCGAACCGCGGCGCGCTGATGCGCTAGACGTCGACGCTGGCGGTGAGCGCGTTGTCCTGGATGAACTGGCGGCGCGGTTCGACCACGTCGCCCATCAGCTGGTCGAACAGTACGCTCGCCTCGTCTACTTCCTTGATCTTCACCTGCAGAAGCGAGCGCGCATTGACGTCGAGCGTGGTTTCCCAAAGCTGCTCGGGGTTCATCTCGCCCAGCCCTTTGTAGCGCTGCAACGATATGCCTTTGCGGCCGGCGGCGGTCAGCGCCTCGAACAGCCCCACGGGTCCATAGATCGATACGGTTTCGTCCTTGCGGCGGAGCATCGCCGGCGGCGTCGGACGCGGATAGATCTGCTGCAAGGTCGCGGCGTATTCGTCGAGCTTGCGGGCGTCGGCCGAGCCAAGCAGCGCCTGGTCGATGATGGCCGCGTCCTTGACGCCGCGCACGGTACGCTCGAAATGGAAGCCGTTCTCATCGAACGCGCCCTTCCAGCCGCGTTCGGTCTCGTCCTCGAGCGCGTCGAGGCGCTTGGCGATGTAATCGGCGGCGGCGGCGCCTTTCTTCGCGTCGTTGGTGACATCCGGATTGAGCACGCCGGCGATAGCCGCCTGCTCGATGACCTTGCGGTTGTAGCGGCTGTGCAGGCCTTGAAGGATATTGCGGATCTGCCGCGCCTCTTCGACCAGCGTGCGCAGGTCCGCGCCGGAGCGCTCCTCGCCGGAAGCTAGGCGCAGCACCGCGTCCTCGATCCCGGTGGAAATCAGATAGTCCTCGAGCGCGCGCTCGTCCTTGAGATATTGCTCGGATTTGCCGCGGTTGACTTTGTAGAGCGGCGGTTGGGCAATGTAGATGTAGCCGCGGTTGATCAGTTCCTCCATCTGCCGGAAGAAGAAGGTGAGCAGCAGCGTGCGGATGTGACTGCCGTCCACGTCGGCGTCGGTCATGATGATGATCTTGTGGTAGCGCAGCTTTTCCGGGTTGAACTCATCGCGGCCGATGCCGGTGCCGAGCGCGGTGATCAGCGTGCCGATCTCCTGGCTGCCCAGCATCTTGTCGAAGCGCGCGCGCTCGACGTTGAGAATCTTGCCGCGCAACGGCAGAACCGCCTGGAATTCGCGGTTACGCCCCTGCTTCGCCGAGCCGCCGGCTGAATCGCCCTCGACGATGAACAATTCGGCTTTCGCTGGATCGCGCTCCTGGCAATCGGCGAGTTTGCCGGGCAGCGAATTGACATCGAGTGCGCCCTTGCGGCGGGTCAATTCGCGCGCCTTGCGCGCGGCCTCGCGGGCGGCGGCGGCTTCCACCACCTTGCCGACGATCACCTTGGCTTCCGAGGGGTGGATCTCGAACCAGTCCTGCAGCGCCTGATTGATCACATTCTCGACCACCGGCCGCACTTCCGAGGACACCAGCTTGTCCTTGGTCTGCGAGGAGAACTTCGGGTCCGGCACTTTCACCGACAGCACCGAGGTCAAGCCTTCGCGGCAGTCGTCGCCGGTGAGCGCGACCTTTTCCTTGCGCGTGGTGCCCACGGTCTCGGCATATTGCGTGATCTGCCGCGTCAGCGCGCCGCGGAAGCCGGCGAGATGGGTGCCGCCGTCGCGCTGCGGGATGTTGTTGGTAAAGCAGAGCACGCTCTCGTGATAACCGTCATTCCACGTCAGCGCGCATTCGACGGTGATGCCTTCGCGCTCGGCCTTGATCATGATCGGGTTGGGAATGAGCGGGCTCTTGTTGCGGTCGAGATACTTCACGAAGGCCTCGACGCCGCCCTCGTATTTCATCTCCTCGCGCTTTTCGACCGCGTGGCGCATGTCGGAGAGCACGATATTGATGCCGGAATTGAGGAAAGCGAGCTCGCGTAGTCGGTGCTCGAGCGTAGCGAAGTCGAATTCGAGCATGGTGAAGGTCTTCGGCGAGGCGAGGAACGTCACTTCGGTGCCGCGCTTGCCCTTGGCATCGCCGACCACTTTCAGCGGCGCGACCGCGACGCCGTCGCGGAATTCCATGACGTGCTCTTTGCCGTCGCGCCAGATGGTGAGCTTGAGCCAGCTCGACAGCGCATTGACCACGGAAACGCCGACGCCGTGCAAGCCGCCGGAAACCTTGTAGGAGTTCTGGTCGAATTTTCCGCCGGCATGCAGCTGGGTCATGATGACCTCGGCAGCGGAAATGCCTTCGCCCTTGTGGATGTCGGTCGGGATGCCGCGGCCGTTGTCGCGCACCGTCACCGAGCCGTCCGGATTGAGCGTGGTCACGACCTCGGTGGCGTGACCGGCGAGCGCCTCGTCGATGGCGTTGTCCACCACCTCGTAGACCATGTGGTGCAGGCCGGAGCCGTCGTCGGTATCGCCGATATACATGCCCGGCCGCTTGCGCACCGCGTCGAGGCCCTTGAGGACCTTGATCAACTCGGCGCCATAATCGGACGGAAGATTGCGGGCAGGTTCAGCCATGGACGGCACTCTCAAAACGGATCGAAAATTGAGTCGGAATGGGCGGTTGGTGTGGCACGAAAAACAACCCTCGTACAGGGCAAAGACGTGAGCCTTAATATGTTGATTTGGAAGGAATTTTTAAAGAGTCGAGGTGGATAAATTTGGCGAATTTTTGCGCCTCAATCGGGCTCAAATTTCACCGTTTTTGTGCGGCCCAGGCAGTTGTCATCGAAGCGTCTTTTTATGCCGCAAATGCCGCCTGCACTTGTGCCGGCGCGTGTGATGTCCTCTAAGCAAGCTGATCTTGCTCGGTTCGATTTTTTTCCCCATGCGCTGGTTCAGCCCGACCCTCAAACTCCCTGATCACTGGCCATTTGAAGTTCCGCATCGCCTGCGCGCCATCGTGCGCGCCCGTGAGTCGAGCGTCATCGTGCTGGCGGCTGTAGTCGGCTGCGCCGCCGGCTTGGTGGTTGCGGCGATGGGCGAACTGGTCGGCATCATGCACGTGAGCTTCTTTGGGCTCGACCCCGGCGAACGGCTGTCCGGGCGCGTCGCGCTCAATCCGCTCTACGCATTTTTGACGCCCACGATCGGCGGTCTGCTGTTCGGGCTGGTCAGCGCCTATATCACGCGCCGGCGCGGCACCGAGGTCGACCCGGTGGAAGCCAATGCACTGCATGGCGGCCGCATGTCCATGCGCGGCAGCCTTATTGTCGCCGGGCAGACGGTGTGGTCGAGCGGCATCGGCGCCTCGGTCGGGCTGGAGGCCGGCTACACCCAGCTTGCCAGCGGCATCGCCTCATGGCTCGGCCGTGCCTTTCGCCTGCGCCGCAGCGACATGCGCATTCTGGTCGGCTGTGGCGCAGCGGCGGCAATCTCCGGCGCCTTCGGCGCGCCGCTCGGCGGCGCCTTCTATGGCTTCGAGCTGATTATCGGCAGCTATTCGACCGCGAGCCTGGCGCCGGTCGGCATAGCCTCGCTGCTCGGCTATCTCACCGCGCAAGCTTTCACGCCCGCGGGGCTCGGTGTCGAAGCTGGCAGCGTATCGAATCTTGCCGTCCATGACATTGCGATTGCCGGCTTGGTCGGGTTGCTTGCCGCCATTTTTGGCATTGTCGTGATGCGCGGCGTTGCCGCCTGCGAATTGCTGTTTGCGCGGATGCGGGTGAAGACGGCACTGCGGCCGATGGTGGGCGGTGCGATCGTCGGTCTTTTGGCCATCGTGTCGCCGCAGGTGATGTCGTCCGGCCACGGCGCTCTGCATCTGGCCGGCATATTCAAGCTGCCGCTGCAGATGATCGCGACGATCTTCGTACTCAAAACCTTCGCTTCAATGGTCTCGCTTGGCAGCGGCTTTCGCGGCGGTTTATTTTTTGCATCGCTTCTGCTCGGCGCCCTCGGCGGGCAGCTTTTCGCGGTGGGGCTGTCGACCGTATGGCCGGGATCGCATGCCAATCCCGACGCCTACGCCATCATCGGCCTGTCCGCGCTGTCGGTGTCGGTCATCGGCGGGCCGCTGACCATGACTTTCATCGCGCTGGAATCGACCGGCGATCTGTGGCTCACCACCGCGGTGCTGATTGCGGTGATCATTTCGATGCAGGTGACGCGCGAATTCTTCGGCTATTCCTTCACCACCTGGCGCTTCCATCTGCGCGGCGAGACCATCCGCAGCGCCGCCGACGTGGGGTGGATCCGGGATTTGACGGTGGCGCAAATGATGCGCGCCGATGTGCGCACCGTGCCGGCGGAAACGCAGATTTCCGCGTTTCGCGAGGCGTTTCCGCTGGGCTCGACCAGCCAGGTGATCGCCGTGGACGAAGACGGCCGCTATGCCGGCATGGTGCTGTTGCCCGAAGCCCATGCCGCCGATCTTGCCGCCACCGCTTCGGTGCGCGACGTCCTCCACTATGCCGACAATGTGCTGCTGCCGCAGATGACGGCGCAGGAAGCGATCGCCGCTTTCGACCGCACGGAAGCGGAAGCGCTTGCCGTCGTCGACACGCCGGAGCGGCGGCAGGCCATCGGGCTGTTGAGCGAAGCGCATGCGCTGCGCCGTTATTCCGACGCTTCCGAGCGCCAGCGGCGGGAACTGCTTGGCGAGATCTAGCTTCGGCGCGGCTCGACGAATCCCGGACGCACCTCAAATATCTGCGCGCGGTCGATGATGTCGCCGAAAGAGGCCGGATCGGCGCCGGTCATCAATACTTGTGCGCTTAAGCCTGCAAGCGCGTCGTAGAGTGCGGCCCGCCGCGCAGGGTCGAGATGGGCGACGACTTCGTCGAGCAACAGGATCGGCGCGAAACCGGTCATCTCCTTGATCAGTCCGGCATGCGCCAGCACCAGACGGATCAGCAGCGCTTTCTGCTCGCCGGTTGACGCCTCGCGCGCGGGGATGCCCTTGCCGGCATGGGTGACGGTCAAGTCAGAAAGATGCGGCCCGTCGAGCGTGCGCCCGGCGGCGGCATCGCGCGCGCGGTTGTCTTTCAACAGCGCGCGGTAGCGATCCTCGATGTCGGTCGCGCTGTGCGCCGGCAGCAGATTTTCCATCCAGCCTTGCAGCGCGATCTCCGCGTCGGGAAATCCTTTCTGCTCGCGCGCCTGCGCCAGCGCCGCCGACAGCCGTGCGACCGCTTCCGCGCGCGCCGCCGCGACCGCCACCGCGACTTCGGCGGTTTCGTGCTCCACCGCGTCGAGCCAATGCGCGTCGCTGGTCGCGTTCTCAAGCAGCCGGTTGCGCGAGCGCAATGAGCGTTCAAGCGCGGCAACGCGGCTTGAGTGCTGCGCGTCGACCGCAAGCACCAGCCGGTCGAGAAAGCGCCGCCGCTCCGAAGCCGGACCGTTGAACAGCGGGTCCATGGCCGGGGTGAGCCAGACAACACGCAGATGGTCGGCGAAGGCCGCAGCGGAGGAGACGGCTTCGCGGTCGATGCGGCACTTGCGCGCGGGCGCGGAATCCTCGCCGGCCGGCGGATCGATACCAGTGCCGAGCGTGGCCAAGCCCAGCATGCCTTCGATCTCGGCGCTGACCGCCCAGGCGCCGTCGCCCTCGGAAAACGCCATTTCCTCCATGGTGGCGCGGCGCAGGCCGCGGCCCGGCGCCAACAGCGAGATCGCCTCGATCAGGTTGGTCTTGCCGGCGCCATTGGCGCCGGTGAGCACCACCGATCCGGCGTGCTCAAGTGCAAGCGATGCGGCGTGATAGCTGCGGAAATTCGTCAGCGTCAGGCGGCGAATAAATGCGGCGGTCATCCTCGAACTTGAGCCGCGATTGGGCCGGGATTACAAGCGTCTTTCCGCCGCGAAATGCTCGACGATCGATTCAACGATTTGGTCCGGCGGGGGGTCGATCGCCACGACAATCGACGGCTCATCAGCCGCCGGCTCCTGCAGAGCGGCAAATTGGCTTTCCAGCAGCTGCGGCGGCATGAAGTGGCCGACCCGGCCCGCCAGCCGCTGCGCGATCAAATCCTTGGCGCCCTTGAGGTAGACGAAGCCAACATCGCTATTGCCGGCGGCAAGCGTCGCACGATAGGCGCGTTTGAGCGCCGAGCAGGTAATGATGATCGGCTGCCGCGCCTTGCGCGCGGCATCGATCCGCGCCGCAATGGCCTGCAGCCAGGGCAGCCGGTCATCGTCGGCGAGCGGAATGCCCCGTTTCATCTTTTCGACGTTTTGCGGTGGGTGCAGGCTGTCGCCTTCGAGAAAAGAGCGATTGAGCCGCTGCGCCAGGCGTGAGCCGACAGTGCTCTTGCCGGCGCCGGAAACGCCCATGACGATGATTGCCGTATTCCAGCCTGCGGCCGCGGGCGTTCTATACTGCATGGCCGTCTCCGCGCCGCGGCATCACGGCTTGCCCTTGGCCTCGGAATGGCCGCCGAACCCGCGGCGCATCGCCGAAATCATCTTATCGGCGAAATTCTGCTCGCGCCGCGAACGAAAGCGTGCGTTCAGCGCCGTGGTCAACGCCATTGCCGGTATGGCGCGTTCGATGGCGGTTTGGATCGTCCAGCGTCCTTCGCCGGTGTCGTCGACGGCGCCGGAAAATTCCTTGAGCGCCGCGTCGCCGTCCAAAGCCGAAGCGATCACATCCAGCAGCCGCGACGACACGATGCTGCCGTGGCGCCAGACTTCGGCAATCGCGGCAATGTCCAAGGTGAAGCGCTCGGCTTCGGGCAGCTGGGCCGCATCGGCTTCCTTGAGGATCTGGAAGCCTTCGGCATAGGCCTGCATCAGTCCATATTCGATGCCGTTGTGCACCATCTTGACGAAATGGCCGGCGCCGCTCGGCCCGACATGCAGCCAGCCTTGCGCGGCGCTCGAGGCCTGACCCGTCTTGTCGTCGCCGCCGGGCGACAAGGCCGCAAAAATCGGCTCGAGCCGCCGTACGATCTCGCTCTCGCCGCCGATCATCAGGCAATAGCCGTGCTCGCGTCCCAGGACGCCGCCGCTGGTGCCGACGTCCAGGTAGTGCAGTCCGCATTGTTTGAGGGCTTGCGCACGGCGCAGGTCATCTTTCCAAAAGGTATTGCCGCCGTCGATGACGACGTCGCCGGGGGTGAGGATTTTGCTCAACCGCTCGATGGTGGCCTCTGTGGCCTCGCCCGCCGGCAACATGACCCAAACCGTTCGTGGCGGCGTGAGCTGCTTGATCAATTCTTCGATCGTGCCCGCGGGCACAGCGCCGTCGGCCGCGAGCGCCTCGACGGCAGAGCGCGTCTGATCATAGGCAGCGACCGCATGACCGCGATGCATCAGGCGGCGGGCGATATGCGCGCCCATCCGTCCAAGCCCGATCATTCCGATCTGCATGTCGCCATCCCCGGCCATTCTTGCGCGATAGCTTGCCCGGCCTCGCCCGGCTCCGGCAAGTTCGATGTTTGCGGTTGGCTAATAAAATGCAGCGGAGGCGGTATTACACGCGCATCGGCATCAGCACATAGAGCGCGCCCTTGGCGTCCTTGTCCTGGACCAGCGTCGGCGAACCGGGGTCGGCGAGCCTGAGCACGGCCACCTCGCCCTCGATCTGTGCGGCGATGTCGAGCAGGTAGCGCGAATTAAAACCGATATCGAGCGGATCGGCGGAATAGTCGACTTCGAGCTCTTCGGTAGCGCTGCCGGAATCGGGGTTGGTGACTGAGAGCACCAGCCGCCCGCTCGTAATTGCCAGCTTGACGGCGCGGCCGCGCTCGCTTGACACGGTGGAGACGCGATCGACGGCTGCCTCGAAGTCCTTTTTGTCGACGGTCAACTCCTTGTCGTTATTGACCGGAATCACGCGCGCATAGTCGGGGAAGGTGCCGTCGATCAGCTTGGATGTGAGCACCACGTCCCCGATGGTGAAGCGGATTTTGCCGGAGGAGAGTTCGATACTGACCTCGCCCTCGCCGGTCTCGATCAACCGCTGCACTTCGCCCACGGTCTTGCGCGGTACGATGATGCCGGGCATGCCCGACGCGCCTTGCGGCAGTGGCAATTCGACCTGCGCGAGGCGGTGGCCGTCAGTCGCCACCGCGCGCAGCGTCGGGCTTTTCGCAGTGCCGGCGGCGTGCAGATAGATACCGTTGAGGTAATAGCGCGTCTCTTCGGTGGATATGGCGAACTGGGTCTTGTCGATCAGCCGCTTGAGGTCGGCAGCCGCAAGTCGGAACGAATGCGTCATCTCGCCGGCGGCAAGATCTGGAAAATCGCTTTCCGGCAGTGTCTGCAGCGTGAAGCGCGAGCGTCCGGCGCGGATCGACAGCACGGCGCGATCGCCGGAGCCCTCGACTACGATCTGCGAGCCTTCGGGGAGCTTGCGCACGATGTCGTAGAACATGTGCGCCGGCACCGTGGTGGCGCCGCCGGGCGATACCTCGGCGGCAATCGAATCGGTGACTTCGAGATCGAGATCGGTGGCTTTGAGGCTGAGCTTGCCCTTGTCGGCTTTGATCAGGACGTTGGCGAGGATCGGTATTGTGTTGCGGCGCTCGACCACGCGATGCACGTGGCCTAGCGATTTCAACAATTCGGCGCGCTCGACGGTCACTTTCATGGGAAGACCCGCTTCGGCGCCTTAAAATAACTCACTGGCGCAACAGCAAGCCGGCTGTGCCGCGCGATTGCGGGGCCGGGGAACAAGGGTGGCACGGGGGCCGCGAAACCTGCAAGGGCGGCAGCGCCTTTCCACAGGCCGGCGCCCGAAAGAGAAGGCCCCGCCCCGGGAGGCCCGGGACGAGGCCGCACACGTCGCCCGATGTGCGGTGGGCGCCGCCTACTCCTGCAATTGCCGCTTGAGGATTTCGATCTCCTCGGCGAGCGCCATGTCGTTGCCGACCAGGCCCTCGATCTTGCGCACCGCATGCAGCACGGTGGTGTGGTCGCGGCCACCAAAACGCCGTCCGATCTCCGGCAGTGAGCGCAAAGTGAGCGTCTTGGCGAGATACATCGCCACCTGGCGCGGTCGCACCACGTTGGCGGTGCGCCGTGACGACAGCAGGTCCGAGCGGCTGACATTGTATTGCCGCGCCACCACCCGCTGGATGTCCTCGATCTTGACCCGCTTCGGCTCTTGCGGGCGGATTAGGTCGCGCACCTCGCGCTCGGCCATCTCCAGGGTCACGGCATGGCCGGTGAGCTTATTGTGCGCCAACAGCCGGTTCAGCGCGCCTTCGAGATCACGGCCGTTATGGGTCACGGTCTTGGCGATATAGGAAAGCACCGGCAAGGGTACGTCGAAGCCGGGATGATGCTGGCGCGCCGCCATGACGCGGGCTTTGAGGATTTCAAAGCGCAACTCCTCGCCGAGCAGGCCCATCTCCACCACGAGACCGCCGGCGAGCCGCGAACGCACCCGATCGTCAAGGCTTTCGAGGTCGGACGGCGGCCGGTCGGAGGCGATTACCACCTGGCGGCCGGCATCGATGAGGGCATTGAGGGTGTGGCAGAACTCGGCCTGGGTCGACTTGCCTTGCAGGAATTGCAGGTCGTCGATCACCAGGACACCGATGCCGCGCAACGCATCCTTGAAGGCAAGCGCCGTCTGGGTGCGCAGCGCCGAGACAAAGCCGTACATGAATTTCTCGGCGGTGAGATAGAGCACCTTGCGCTCGCCCGCCGCGTTTCCCGCCCAGGTGATCGCCTGCAACAGGTGGGTCTTGCCCAGGCCCACGCCGGCATGGATGTAGAGCGGGTTGAACATCACCGCGTCGCCGCGCTTGGCCGCTGCGACCTGCTTTGCCGCCGCATTGGCAAGCGTGTTGGAGCGGCCGACGACGAAGGTATCGAAGCTGAGCCGCGCATCGAGCGGCGAACCGCCGAGCGCCTCATGCGCGGTCGGGTCGCCAGCCGATATCGACCGGCCACCGCCATTGGCGTAGCGGGCGCCCTCGCTTGAGGGCTCGAGTTCGGCGGCCTTCGTCTTGGCGACAGCCGAGCGAAGCACTGCCGAGCGCACGATCAGCTCGATGCGGCCGACGGTACTGGCCTCGGCCTGCCAACAGGCAAGCACCCGCTCGGCATAATGTGACTGTATCCAGCTCTTAAGGAAACGGGTCGGCACTGACATGCGCACCGTTCCCTCTTCGATTGCTTCGAGATCCATGCGGGCGAACCAGCTTGAATAGACATCTTCGCCAAGTTCAGCTCGGAGGCGTTCTCTGACCCGTGACCAGCTATCCTGATCCGCGTTCGTCATTTTCTTTTTCTCTTATCCGGCTCGATGGTTGGAACGGACTCGGGGGTTGCTCGGCTTGGCGGAGTGGCCGCCAACGCGCCGGGAACCGAACGCAACTTCACTCAATCAATGACAGTGCCGTGGGGAGCTTGTTTTGCTCCGCGAGGCTCAAGGCGCCGGGGCGGAACGGCATCGACTTCGAGGATCGAGGACTTTGCGCCTCAGCCGCCGGGTGGCGGCGTTGCCCCTCGAATCTCGCTCACAGAGCTGGGCAATGATCGACGCGCCGCGCGGGATGAAAGGCGCGCGCCGGGAACAATGTCGCAGTGGCTCAAACAGGGGGAAAGATCAAATCCAAGAGCAAGGGTAGATGCAGCGCAACCGACTTCCGCAGCATGGACTCGCGTTCCATTTCCTATTCCAACCATAATATACCCCCCGAATAAGACACGAGCTTTGCCCGCTCGCTTGTACCGCGTGCCACCAGCGTCGCTCATATGCACCGCCTTGACGACGCTCGAACTCAGGCCCGCGACGGCAAATCGGTAAGTACCTTGAAGCGGCGAATTGCTCTGAGCAGTCAAGCAACCGCCGTTCTCATCTGCTAATGAGAGTGTCGCGAACCCTTGTCCTGATAGCGCCCGAAGAATTCCGAGCGCGTGGATCACGATACACAAGCATTGTCGGCCCGCAATGACATTCGCCACGCGTTGCGCATTGCAACGGGCGTAAGCGAGACTGCTATGCAGGGTCGATGCGTATCGAAATTTTTTTAAGGTGTTGATCAGCCGCGCAGAATCTCGCGGGCGAGAATTGTATTTTGCATCGGCACTGCCGAAAAAATCCTCTTCAGGCCGATGTCGCAGAAAAGGCCCGTGGCATATGGATTTTCGGGTCCTAGCTTCGTCTTGCCGTGTAAGTCATTCACGTGACGGTTAAATTCGTGTTCAAAAACCCAGGGTAACCCGCGTGCAACAAAACGGTTGCGACGATTTCTCTTCAATAAAATCAAGCCGCGCAAATTTTTTTGACATGGTTGTGACGAATTTGCAACGCCGCGCAAAGAAAGCATCAGCTTTGAAAATTCTCGGCGGCGAAAAAGAAAAGAATAACGAAAAATGTCAGTTCGCGGCCGAATTCGCCGATAGCGGAACGTTCAATCGAGAACTACTTGCCGAGCTTGGCGATGCGGTGCGTGAGCCGGGAAACTTTGCGGCTGGCGCTGTTCTTGTGCACGACGTTTCGCTGCGCCGCACGCATGATCACCGGCTCCGCTTCCTTCATCGCGGCCATCGCCGCGTTGCGGTCGCCGCTGGCGATCGCTTCCTCGACCTTGCGCACGGAATTGCGCAGCAAAGTGCGGCGCGCCTTGTTGATTTCGGTGCGGCGCGCGATCTTGCGCGTGGCTTTGCGGGCGGACGTTGTGTTGGCCATCACAGTCTCACTGACAAATGATTGCTCGGGCGCGAAATTCCCGCTCGGGCGATCGAGCTTTTGAATAAAATGCGGCGGCGAGAATACTCGCCGCCAGCGCTGAGGCTTATAGAGAGGGCGAAAGCGGGCGTCAACGACGGAAAAGGCCGCGCTAGGCCACGCGCTTGGCCCTGATTGCGTCGTGGCCGGCGATGACCGCGGCGCGGTCGGCAGCCGAGAACGCAAAAAGCGGCGGCTTGACCCGTGCAAGTGCCGGATCACCATGAATATGAGCGAGCAGAGCCTTCACCCCGGATACCAACGGCCGGCCGTCGAACAGCTTGCGAATGCCGACGGCCTGCTCCAGCGCAGCGGTATCGCCGTCGCGCCAGGCGCGGGCGCACAGATCGGCATTGAGATTGGCGGTTGCCGAGATGCAGCCGGCAAAATCGCCCTTTCGCGCCTCCAAAAGAGCCGCTTCGGTCGACGGGAACACGGCGAAATCGCTTGAGACCGCAGCAGCCGAGCGCGCGTAGGCCATGTCGCCGGAGGAATCCTTCAGTCCGACGATGCGCGAGGGGAAAGCATCGAGCAGTCGGCGGATCAGCGCCACGTGCCAGGGCAGTCCGGACATTGCCGGGAAGTGATAGAGGTAGATCGGTATCGGTTTTTCCGCCGTCGTCGTCACCAGGCTGGCGATATAGGCAGCCAATCCATCGTCGGGCACGCCCTTGTAGTAGAACGGCGGCAGCACCAGCGCGCCGGCAAAGCCGAGTTCGGCGGCATGGCGGGTGAGCGCGACAGCATCCGACACGGCGGCGGCGCCGGTCCCCACCATCAATCGGTCGAGAGGAAGGCCGGCGGCCTTGTAGGCGCTCATCACGCTCTTGCGTTCGTCGACTGAGAACGAAGTCGCTTCACCGGTGGTGCCGAGCACATTGAGGCCGTCGCAGCCATTGTCGAGGAGGTAGCGTGCGAGCTCAGTCGCCCGTTTGCAATCCGGCGCGCCGTTCTGGTCGATCGGGGTGGCGATGGCGGCGATGACGCCGGACAAAGGTTTGCTCACGGCATTTCTCCCGGGAATGAGCTATCCGCTCACGTTATATGCTGCGAGAGCCGCCATGTTGACCAGTTGATTGTCCTTGGCGCCGAGCTGCACGATTTGCACCGGCCGGTCGAGGCCGACCAGCAGCGGGCCAATGACGGTAGCGCCGCCGAGTTCCTGCAACATCTTGGTGGAGATGGAGGCCGAGTGGAAGGCGGGCATCACCAGCACATTGGCCGGCCCCGAGAGCCGGCAGAACGGGTAGGGGGCGGCAAGCTCCGGATTGAGCGCCACATCGGCGGCCATGTCGCCGTCATATTCGAAATCGACGCGCTTGTGATCGAGGATGCGCACGGCCTCGATCACCCGCGCCGAACGTTCGCCCTTCGGATTGCCGAAGGTCGAAAAGGCGAGGAGCGCGAGCCGCGGCTCATAGCCCATCCGCCGCGCGACGCCGGCTGCTTCGATGGCGATCTCGGCCAATTCCTCGGCGGTCGGCATTTCGGTGACGGCGGTATCGGCGACCAGCACAGTGCGCCCGCGCGCCACCACCAGCGACACGCCGATCACGCGGTGGCCGGGTTTGGGGTCGATGACGTTGCGCACGTCCTCGAGCGCTACGGAGAAATTGCGGGTGACGCCCGTTACCATGGCGTCGGCATCGCCGAGCGCCACCATGCAGGCGGCGAAATAGTTGCGGTCGGTATTCACCAGCCTCTGGCAGTCCCGCAGCAGATAGCCGCGCCGCTGCAGGCGCTCGTAGAGATAATTGAGATAAACGGTATTGCGCTTGGACAGCGCCGCGTTGACGATCTCGATGCCGTCGCCGAGGTCGATGCCGGCTTCCTTGGCGGAGGCCTTCACGCGGTCCTCGCGGCCGCAAAGCAGCGCGGTGCCCAGGCCTTGGTGGACGAAGCTCGCGGCGGCGCGGATCACCTGCTCTTCCTCGCCTTCGGCAAAGACGACGCGCCGCGGCTGCCGGCGCAGCCGCGCATAGACCTGCACCAGCGTCCCGGCGATCGGATCGCGCCGCGCATTGAGCTGGTGGCGATAGGCGTCCCAGTCGATGATCGGCTTGCGCGCGACGCCGGTATCCATCGCCGCCTTGGCGACCGCCGGTGGCACCGTGGAAATCAGCCGCGGATCGAACGGGACCGGGATGATGTAGTCGGGCCCGAATTTCGGCCGTGCCCCGTAGAGGGCGGCGACCTCATCGGGCACGTCCTCGCGTGCCAGATCGGCGAGCGCGCGCGCGGCGGCGATCTTCATCTCCATGTTGATGGTGGAGGCACGCACGTCGAGGGCGCCGCGGAAAATGAAGGGGAAGCCGAGAATGTTATTGACCTGATTGGGATAGTCGGAGCGTCCGGTCGCCATGATGGCGTCGTCGCGCACGGCTGCCACCTCCTCGGCGGTGATTTCCGGATCCGGATTGGCCAAGGCAAAGATGATCGGCTTTGCCGCCATCGACTTGATCATCTCGCGCGTGAAGGCACCTTTGACTGAAAGCCCGAATGCCACGTCGGCGCCTTCGAAGGCTTGGGCCAATGTCCGCGCCGACGTCTTGATGGCATAGCCCGACTTCCATTGGTTCATGCCCTCGGTGCGGCCCTGATAGATCACGCCCTTGGTGTCGCAGAGGATAAGATTTTCCGGGGCGAAGCCGATCGACTTGAGCAGTTCAAGGCAGGCGATGCCGGCGGCACCGGCGCCGTTGCACACCAGCTTGGTGTGCTTGACGTCGCGTCCGGTGAGATCCAGCGCGTTCAGCAAGCCCGCGGCGGAAATGATCGCGGTGCCGTGCTGGTCGTCGTGGAAGACCGGGATGTCCATCAGTTCGCGCAGGCGCTGCTCGATGATGAAACATTCGGGCGCCTTGATATCTTCGAGATTGATGCCGCCCCAGCCGGCGCCGAGATATTTCACGCAATTGATGAATTCGTCCGGGTCTTCGGTGGAGACTTCAAGATCGATGGAGTCGATATCGGCAAAGCGCTTGAACAGCACCGCCTTGCCTTCCATCACCGGCTTTGCCGCCAGCGCGCCGCGATTGCCGAGACCAAGAATGGCGGTGCCGTTGGTGATGACGGCGACGAAATTGCCCTTGACCGTGTAGTCGTAGGCGCGGCTCGCGTCGTCGGCGATCGCCAGCACTGGCACGGCGACGCCGGGCGAATAGGCGAGCGACAGGTCGCGCTGGGTCGCCATCGGCTTGGTGGCCACGACTTCCAGCTTGCCGGGTCGGCCGACGCTGTGAAATTGCAGGGCTTCTTGGTCGGTAAACGTCGGCCGGTTGCGGCCTGGCGGCTTGGCGGGCATTTCTACTCCCTACGCGTCCGGGCAGGCCCGGCTGGCGCGACGTTAGCGGAACCGGAGCAGATAGCTCAAGGGAAGTGGGAGCTTGGCGCATTTTTGCATGGTTGAACCGCGCCGCCGCGCGGGGTAATCCGTCCCTTCAAAGCAAAGGCGAATCGACCCTTTAAGCCATGATCCGCTTCTTATTACGCTTTATCGGCCTGCTCTGCCTGGCGGCCGCATTTATTCTGGTGATTTACGACGGCACCAAGTCGATCGCCGGCAATAGTCTGTCTTTGACCAGCCTGCGTGTCCTCTGGGAGCTGATCAATGCCGGAAGCCTTGCCAAGGTTGAACCGTTGATCAGCCCTTACGCCGGCGGTCTGTTGTGGGATCCAGTCATGGTCACCCTTCTGTCGGCGCCGGCATGGGGCGTGCTCGGCTTTTTCGGCATTATCTTCATTCTGCTTGGGCGCAAGAGGCGGCCGTTGATCGGCTACGCGCGATAGCGCCATTGTGAGTGCGCCGTGCATAAGGCTGGCCGAGACGTGATCGGCGGCGGCGTTCCGGATTGCAGCGTTAGCGACTATATTGCGGGCGAAGATTTCAGGAGGACCAAGCAATGTTCGGCTTCAAGAAAATTGCCATGCCGAGTGCCAGCGAGGCGTTGAAGGGCCGCGATCACGCGATCCCGACCGCCGCAGAGCATTTCGTCAACCACCACGCATTGAAGGGGCCTTATCCGGAAGGCTCGCAAAAGGCGATGTTCGGGCTCGGCTGCTTCTGGGGTGCCGAGAAGAGCTTCTGGCTGTTAGGCGACGGCATCTACGTCACCGCCGTCGGCTATGCCGGGGGTCTGACGCCGAACCCGCTCTATGAAGAGGTCTGCTCCGGCCGCACCGGCCATAACGAGGTGGTGCTGGTGGTCTATGACCCGAAGAAGATCTCCTACGAGAGCTTGCTCAAGACGTTCTGGGAGGGCCACGACCCGACGCAGGGTATGCGCCAGGGTGCCGATGTCGGCACCCAGTATCGCTCCGGGATCTACACCTTCACCCCGGAGCAGCGAAAAGCGGCCGAGGCGTCAAAGGCGATGTATCAGCAGGAGCTGACGAAAAAGGGCTATGGCACGATCACCACCGAGATCGTCGACGCCCCGGAGTTCTATTTCGCCGAGGATTACCATCAGCAATACTTGGCGAAGAATCCCTTCGGCTATTGCGGCCATGGTGGCACCGGCGTGTCCTGCCCGATCGGCACCGGCGCCAAGCTTGCGCAAGCAGCTCCGGCTTGACGGGCCGGCCTCTTGCCTCTCTCCCGCGCGGGGAGAGGCAAGGTTGTCCCTCAGTGAGGATTTATTAACCATATAAAGCGTTAATCCGGCGTCGATTTCATCAATCCGGCTCGGATTCGCTTGATGGGGAAAGCCAGATTTCTGCTGGCATTGGCGGGGGCGCTCGCGCTTGCCGCCTGCGCACGGCACCAGGCAAGCACTTACATTATCGATCCCGCAACCGGTCAGCCGGTGCCGGTGGTCGCGCAACAGCCATACGCGCAGCCGCAGCCGAGATATGGCCAGCCGCAAGATGCGCAGGCTTACGCCCAGCCGTCCTCTCAGCAGCAGGAATATGCGCGGCCGCAATCATCGTCTGGCGGGCGCGGGCTGTTCACTTCGCGGCAGAGCGCGTCGCCGGCCTCGCCGTCCGCTCACGTGCAGCAGTCTTACGTTCTGCAATATAACCCGCCGCAGGAAAGCGCTCCGCAATATGCTGCGGCTCAATATGTCGCTCCGCCACGCGCGGCCGCGCGGCATCCGGCTCCGCGATATTATGCCGCACCCCCGGCGCGAGGCGGGCCTTATGCCGCCGCGCCTTATGGTTATGCCTATGCACCGCCGGAACAGCCCTACACGCTCGGTAGCGGCGATCGATTGCGCATCGTCGTGTTCGGCCAGGAGGGTATTTCCAATTCCTACATCGTCGATGCCGGCGGCAACGTGAACCTGCCGCTGATCGGCGTCGTTCAGGCGCGCGGCACGACCACGCAGCAATTGGCGCGGGTGATTTCCGACCGGCTCAAGCAAGGCTATGTGCGCGAGCCGCATGTCAGCGTCGAGGTCGAGACCTACCGGCCGTTCTTCATCCTCGGCGAAGTCACCACTCCGGGTCAGTATCCTTACGTCGCCAACATGACCGCAGAAACGGCGATTGCCATTGCCGGTGGCTTTGCCCCGCGCGCTGAAAAGAAGAAGGTGAAGCTCACCCGCAACACCCCAGGGCAGCAATTCAGCGGCGAGGTGCCGCTCAGCTATCCGCTGCGGCCCGGCGATACCATCGTCGTCAAGGAACGGTGGTTCTGACCTCCCAGGTTTCGGGTGGCCCAAGAACGTTCCGCATGATGCAGAGACGGCCCGAGGCGCGTATCCCGCCGCCGCTTAAGAGGCCGTTTCATCGTGACACCGTCCAAGGCAAATCTGAAACTGGAGCTCGCGCTCCTGCTCGCGCTCGCCACGCTGTGGGGCGCCTCTTACACCTTTATCAAGCTTGGCGTCGCCACCATCCCGCCAGTGACGCTGATCGCGGCGCGCACCTTGATCGCTGGCGGCCTGCTCGTTGCGATCATTTGCTGGCGCGGACTGCGCCTGCCGCGCGACGCCGCCAATTGGCGACGCTTTTTTACCCAAGCGTGTCTGAACAGCGTGGTGCCGTTCACGCTCATCGCCTGGGCGGAGCGGACCGTCGATGCGGGCCTGGCCACCATCCTGAATTCCACCTCGCCGATCTTCGCCTTTCTGCTCACCGCGGTCATGACCCGGCATGAGCCGGTGACGGCACGCAAGCTGTTCGGCGTCGTCGCCGGCCTCTGCGGCATCTGCCTCATCATCGGCGTCCAGGCCTTTCACGGCCTCGGCCGCGAGCTGTGGGCTCAGCTCGCCATCGTCGTCGCCACGATCTGCTACGCAGGCGCGGCGATCTTCGGACGCAGCTTCAAGGGCCTCGACCCGATCATGCCGGCCGCTGGCTCGTTGCTGTGCGGGGCCGCGGTCCTGGTACCGGCGAGCTTGCTGGTCGACCGGCCGTGGACGCTCGAGCCTTCGGCGCAATCGGTCATCGCCTTGCTCGGCCTTGCGGTGATCTCGACCGCGCTCGCCTTCCTGATCTATTTCCGGCTGGTGCAGACATTGGGCTCGGTCGGCACGACGGCGCAGTCCTACCTGCGCGTGCCGATCGGCGTGGCGATCGGCGTTCTCTTCCTCGGTGAAACGCTTGCGCCGACCGCTTGGGTGGGCCTCGTCTGCGTCATCGTCGGCGTGGCGGCGATGACGATCCCGGCGCGTAAGGTCGCGGTCGCACATTGAAATATTTTGCAAATGAAAAAGCCCCCGGGCTTCAGCCGGGGGCTCGATCGTTCGGCACTAGCGGGCGCTTACTTCATGTGCTTGCCCAGGAATTGCTGCGTGCGTTGCCAGGCGAGATCGGCGGCCGCCTTGTTGTAGCTCGCGCGTTCGTCGCAATAAAAGCCGTGTGCGGCCCCGGGATAGACATAGGTCTCGGCCTGCGGCTGCTTCTTCTTGATTTCTTCGACGGTGGTGAGCGGGATGCCATCGTCCTTCTCGCCAAAATGCATCTGCAGCGGGCATTTCGGCTTCTCGTCGGCGAACTTGGCGATCATGCCGCCATAATACGCGACCGCGGCCGAGAGGCCGGGAACGCGGCAGGCGGCGAGAAATGCGGCGGTGCCGCCCATGCAGAAGCCGATGACGCCTTTGGGGCCGACGTCTTTGAGATCAACGGCGGCCGCCGCCATGTCGTGGACCATGTGATCCCAGTTGAGGTTGCCCAGATAGCTGCGCGCATGGGCAATTTCGTCGGGCGTATAGCCGCACTCGAAATCGCGCACGAAGCGGTCGAACACGGCCGGCGCCACCGCCACATAGCCGAGCGCGGCGAGCCGATCGCAGACGGCGCGGATGTGATGATTGACGCCAAAAATCTCCTGGATCACCACCAGGCCGCCCTTGGGCTTGCCTTGCGGGTCGGCGCGATAGGCGCCGAGCGAATGTTTGTCGGTCGTGGTCAGCGTGAACTGCTTGCCCAATGGAACCTCCCCTGAACGCCAATGTGATGGCCAAATTCTTCGTCGCCGGCGGCGGTTTCTAGCATGACCGCTTTGGTCCCGGCCAGACGGGGGTCTTACGCCGCCTTGAGGCCGAAGGCCTGCGCCAGCAATTCATAGGAGCGCTTGCGAGCCGCGTGGTCGAAGATCATGGTCGTGACCATCAGCTCGTCGGCCTTGGTCGCGGCGAGCAAGGCATCGAGCCGCGGCTTGATCGTTGCCGGCGCGCCGACCGACATGCGGGCGCGGTTTGCCTTGATGCGCACGCGGTCGACGGGCGCATAGTCATAGGCCAGGGCATCTTCCGGCGAGGCCAGCGGCTGATATTCGCCCTTGGCGCGGCGCACGAAATTGAGGTCGACCGTTGCCGCCAGGCGCTCGGCTTCGGCGTCGCTGTCGGCGCAGACCACATGCGTCGCCAGAATTGCATAGGGCTTTGCGTGTGCGGGCGAGGGGCGGAAGCTGTCGCGGTAAAGCCGCATCGCTTCCCCGGCGTCGAAATTGGCGAAATGATGCGCGAAGGAAAAGGCGGCGCCGATCTGGCCGGCAAGTTGCGCGCTGTAGTCGGAGGAGCCGAGCAGAAAAATCGGCGGCAAGGGAGCCTCGCTCGGCTGCGCGCGCACATTGTGGAACGGGTGGCCCTCGGGAAAGCCGCGATTCTCGATGAGCATCAGCTCCTGGAAGCGCTCGAGGAAATCGTCCTCCTCGCTGATGCCCTGGCGGCGGCGCAGCGCGTAAGACGTTGCCGGATCGGTGCCCGGCGCACGGCCAAGGCCGAGATCGATGCGGCCGGGAAACAACGCCTCCAGCAGCTTGAAGCGCTCGGCAACCATCAGCGGCGCATGATTGGGCAGCATCACGCCGCCGGAGCCGACGCGCATCCTCTGCGTGATCGCCGCGATCTGCCCGATCATGATGTCGGGCGAGGCGCTGACGCAATCGCCGGCAGATTGTGATGCTCGGCCACCCAGTAGCGGGTAAAGCCGCGGGCATCGGCAAAGCGGGCAAGGTCGAGCGTGTTGTGCAACGCCTGCGCTGCGGTCGAGCCGGCACTGACCGGCGAGAGATCGAGGATGGACAGCGGCACCATAGTAAACAGTTGTCACTTTATCGTGGCTCGCGCCATCTTCTCGTGCGCCCGGCAGCTATGATAGATAGCGGGTCTGAAGGGAACCGTGCATGCCCTCGCTGACCGAATGGAAAGTGCCGCCGGCGGCGCAGCCGCGCCAGGAAGATTACGGATTCGATCTCGACCGTGCGCTGTCCTCGGTGGTCGGCCTGCACTCGATCATTTCGCCCGAGGCTTTCACCGCGGAGACGCTGGGCGTCGAGCGCGCCGGTAACGGCGTCATGATCGGCGACGGGCTGGTGTTGACCATCGGCTATCTGATCACCGAAGCGGAAACAATCTGGCTGCATTTCGGCGATGGCCGCGCGGTCGAAGGCCACGCGCTCGGCTTCGATCAGGAAACCGGCTTAGGCCTGGTGCAGGCGCTGGCCAAGCTTGATCTGCCGGCGCTGCCGCTCGGCTCCTCGAAAGCCGCCGAGCTCGGCGAGCGCGTGGTGCTGGGCGGGGTCGGCGGGCGCACGCGCTCGCTTGCCGCGCGCATCGCCGCCAAGCAGGAATTCGCCGGCTATTGGGAATACGTGCTGGACGAAGCCATCTTCACGTATCCGGCGCATCCCAATTGGGGCGGCACCGGCTTGATTTCGGCCAAGGGCGAACTGATCGGCATCGGCTCGTTGCAGCTCGAGCGCGCGCGCGAAGGCAAGAACGAGCATCTCAACATGGTGGTGCCGATCGATCTGCTGAAGCCGATCCTCGACGATCTGCGCAAATTTGGCCGCGTCAACAAACCGGCGCGCCCCTGGCTCGGCGTCTATTCGACCGAAATCGAAGACAAGGTCGTGGTCGTCGGCATCGCCGGCAAGGGGCCGGCGGCGCGCGCCGAAATCAAGACCGGTGATGTCGTGCTCTCGGTCGCCGGACAGAACGTGTCGACGCTGGCCGGCTTCTATCGCAAGGTCTGGTCGCTCGGCTCCGCCGGGGCCGAGGTGCCGCTCACGCTTTACCGCGAGGGCGTCACGTTCGACGTGCGGGTGAATTCCTCCGACCGGACGAAATTCCTCAAGACGCCGCGGATGCATTAAGACCGGTTCCCGTCATCCTGAGGTCCGAGCAAAGCGAGCCTCGAAGGATGACGGGCGTTGAATCACGGCGCTCATCCTTCGCGGGCCGTCGCGCGGCCACCAGGATGACGAATAGGCGCAGCTACTATATCTCCTCGATCTTGTCGACGCGGTTCGGATAGAACGCCAGATGGCCCGCGATCTCGGCTATCGCCGGATAGGGCTGCTCATAACTCCACACCGCATTTTCGGCCGTGCCGCCATCGCTCGCGATGCTGAAATAACTGGCATCGCCTTTGTAAGGGCAATGGCTCTTGTGCGTGGTCGGCTTGAGCAGGCTCATATCGGCATCCGCGCGCGGGATATATTGCACCGGCGCGTAGCTCGCTTCTTTCAGCGTCAACGCGCGGGTCGAGTCGGCAATGATCTTGCCGGCGAAGCTGACGCGCACGCGCTTGGTGTTCGGCGTGATGGTGATGGGATGATCGGGACCAGGCAGTTTCATGAGGAGCCTTTCGCGGGTCCATTTCATTTAGGGGCCGGGCCGTCGTTCCGCATTAGCCGATTACGAATTTGTTAACGAATATCTTTAGGAAAATGGCAGCCCATTTTGGCTAGCTTTTCTTCATGCTGAATACCAAGCGGGCCGGCGCGGGGCCGTCCACGCCCCGAAAAATGATCGAGAAGATGATCCAGGGGATCAATATCCTGGTCGTCGACGACAACGCCTATATGCGCAAAGTCACGCGCATGATGCTGATGAATCTCGGCGCCAAGTCGGTGATCGAAGCCGCCGACGGCCTTGCCGCGCTCGAGGCGATCCGTACCCGCGATCCCGACATCATGCTGCTCGACTGGGACATGCCGGTGCTCAACGGCATCGAGGTGCTGCATATCGTGCGTTCGCCCGGCGTCTTTCCGCGGCCGAACCTGCCGACCATCATGCTGACCAATCGCACGCAGCGCTCGCAGGTGACCGAGGCCATGCGCGCTGGCGTCAATGAATTTCTCGTCAAGCCGACTTCGCCGAAGGCACTGCGCGACCGGCTGACCTCAATCGTGCTCAATCCGCGGCCGATGATGAAGATCGGCAAATATTACGTGCCGCGGCCACGGCGGATGCGCGCGGGGACACCCGGGCGCACCGCCTGACGCGCACCGCCACAGGTGCCGCTCACACGATGAAATCGTGGTGGACGCCCAATTGGTGCGGAGTGACGTCCAGCAGCGTGATGTGATCGTTGCCGACAGTGACCACGGTATTGCCGTGAACCTGCTGGATATGAACGCCGCCATAGCCGATGCTGGCGTTGTCAAATTCTAATTTATCCACGCCCGGCTTGAAGTCGGTGATGGTGGCTTTGGTTACGCCCTTGCCGAACACGAAGGTGTCGGCGCCGGCCTGCCCCGTCAGAGTTTGCGTTCCGGTGCCCGCCACCAGAATGTCGTTATTCGGCCCGCCGACAAGCGTGTCGGTCCCGTTCGATCCGACGACGAGCTGCGGCGCGGTTGGATCCTCCGAGGCGATGCCTCCGGCGGTGCCGCTGTGCCGGTCGTAGAACACGAATGCATCGGGCTGGATGTCTTTGGTGTCGGTGTCGCGGGCGATGATGTCGGAGAGCGTCGTATTCTCGATCTGGTTCAGCGTCTTCGCATCGAAGCCCTGATTTTCGTACCAGTAGCGGTCGCCGTCGCGCAGGTTCTCGAACTGATGCGCGATGATGTTGCCGAACGTCTCTCCGATCATGGCGCCCGTCATGTGGTCCTCGGCGAGGCCGCCGGTCCACAGATCGACGGAGTTGATGTCGTTGTTGTAGGCGAGCTCGAGCGCCGCCACCGTCGTCGTGTCGGACGTGATCTGATCGAAGCTGGTGTAGGGGGTGAGCCCGATCGCCGCCCGGGTTTCGTTGAGCGAGCCGAGGCCGAGGTCGTGGCCGCGCTGGATATTGATGGCCGCGAGGTCCAGGGCGTCGGGCGGCGCGTCGAGAAAATTGCGCAAGTCATCGACGATGTGCACGTCGAGCGCGTTCGATTCGTCGGCGCTGAGATGCCGGAGCAGGCCGTCCGCTCCGCCGCTCGACTCAAACGTCGCCGGCGATTTAAAGAATGCGTCCTTGAGGTTCTGGTCGGCGAGCGTCTGGCCCTGCTCGCCGAATTTCGTGATCTCCGCCGAAACAATCGAGTGGCCAAATCGATAGGCGGCGCCGGCGAATTCCTCGGTAATGCGCGGATCGACGTTTGGATTGTAGCCGTGATACGCGGTCAGGAAATCGGGACCAAGAAGATGCGGCAGGAATTCGGAATAGGTGATGTGCGCGATTTCGGCGGTGACGATCGCTTTCGCCTGCTGGTAAAGCTGGTCGCCGGTCCAGTTCGGGTGCTCCTTGTGTAGCAGGTCGACCTGATAATTGTGTTCGCGCACGAACAGCGTTTGCAGTGCCGTAAGATCGGGGTTTTCCTGCGCGCGGACATCTCCCGCCATGAACATGCCGGTCTGCGGGTCGATCGGCAGATTGCCGCCCGCAGACGTCTTCATGTGGCCGTCGGACAGGCGCAGGCTGTCAGCCGTTGCCAGGTTTGCGCCATAGACCATCGAAGCATCGAGCCAGCCGGTCACCGAATTGACCGCGGCTGCCGGCTTTCCGTCGTGCCCGGTGGCGGGATCGATCACCACGCGGTCGACCGGAATGACCGAGCCGGGAACGAGATTGGGGTCGCCGGCGGGGACGGTGATATCGATGTTGGTGACGCCGTCTTCGTTGGCCAGATCGAGATCGTGGTCGATGAACTGTCCCCAGGCGTACATCATGCCCGACAGGCCTTCGGGGTTGGCGAGATCGCCGTTACCCGCGACCACCACATTGCTGATCATGCGCGCATTGGGCGCGGACACCATCGCATCGACGCCATCGGCGAAGTTCGCCGGGCCGAGACGGATGAAATCGCTGCCGGCTTCGTTGAAGTTGGTGTGGGTCAGGTTGTTGTCGGAGCCATCGACCGAACGAAAGTGGACGCCGCTCGGCGGCGGTGTCGGATGCGGCGGCGGCGCCGGATTTGGATGGTGCGGTGGAATATAAAACAACAGCGGATTGAAAGCGTCGAAACCGTTGTGGTCGATATCGTCAAATGAATTCTGGCCGTGACTGTTCGCTGAGATCTGTTTCATGGCCTTGTCGCTCCCTGTTCTGCACCTCGGGTTTCGGAATTATTCCAAGGGCATTGCCGGTGAGACTGAAAACGCAGAATGGCTGAAACGTGTCGCGAATTTGGCAATTAACTAAAATCGGTGAGTTCCTTTGTAGGAACACGCTTGCATCAATCATTGCAACAGGTTGCCGATGATCAAGAGCGACATGTCGCGGCCGCGGTGCATGCGGCGCCAAGGTGCTCATCGCCGATGCGCGGCGCGGCGCGCGTTCGATATAAACGACGCGTTGTAAACTTGCGGGAATTCTTAAGCGTTCTGTTAGGGATCGCTATCGATGGATGCGCGCGCGATGAGTGAGAACTCCACGATCGCCGCGATGCCGCTCTACACAAATCTGGATTGCGTCGCCGGCGGCTCGCGCGGACGTTGCGCCCGGGCGGCGGATGCTACATCGAAGATCTGTGCATACGCGCGCCGTTCTTCGCCGATGATTTGCGCGATGTGCGCGATGTCGTCTTTGGCATCTCTATGTCCAGCATCGAAGATTAAGGCAATGACCTGCGAACAGCCGGTTTCGTAGGTGCTGCCGTTACCGACCTGACTGGAGATTGGGCGCCGTATGCGCGGATCGGCCGGCGGCATGGCGGCCAAACCATGCGGCCTACGCCCGCGTCCACGGCGAAGGGGCCTATGCGGCCCAGGAAAAATTCTATGCGGTCATTGACCGCCTGTGTCGCCGCGGCAGCCTCGGCGGCGTCCGCCTGATCGCGCGCGGGCGGTAAGGAGCGCTCGCTCCCCGGCTGCGCTGAGGATGGGGGGCTGGCGCGCCCGAGACGATTCGAACGTCCGACCTTTGCCTTCGGAGGGCAACGCTCTATCCAGCTGAGCTACGGGCGCCTGAGGGTCTCAAATAGACCAATCACGGGGTACCGGCAACGCCGGAAATCCGCCTCTGCAGTGCAAAAAAGCCCGATTTTTCGACAATTTTGGCCTTGCAGCCCTTTGCGCAGGCGCGCGAATCTCATATGGCTTTGCGCCGATGCGCATGGTGCGCACGAGGAGTAGGACCCCCATGGCAGACATGAAGCCGAGCAAGCCGATTACCACCAAAATTCTGGCCTATACGCTGGCCGAACAGCATCAGCTCACCAAGAAACAGGGTGTGCAAATGCTCGAGGACCTTGTCGGCCTGATCACCAAGCACCTGAAGAAGGGCGAGCGGGTGAAGATCGCCGGCCTCGGTATCTTGCAAGTGCGCAAGCGCGCCGCCCGCATGGGCCGCAACCCGGCGACCGGCGAGCCGATCCAGATCAAGGCGAGCAAGAAGGTCGCCTTCCGCGCCACCAAGGAACTGAAGATGGCGATCTGATCGCCTTATTCGCTTGCCATGCAAAGCCCCGCCGGGACGCCTGGCGGGGTTTTTCATTTCCCGGGAGCGTCTATAATCGGCGGCAACGATCAAGGGAGGCGAGCGATGTCGCAAGCGGCGGAGAAACGCGACGGACTGCCGGCGATGCTCAAGGACGCGGCGTTCAACTGGGAAGACCCGCTCGATCTCGAGGGCGAGCTTACGGAAGAAGAGCGCATGGTGCGCGACACCGCGCGCGGCTTTGCCCAGGATTATCTGGCGCCCCGCGTCGTCGCCGCCTATCGCGAGGAAAAATACGACGCCAACATGCTGACGGAGATGGCCAAGCTCGGCCTCATCGGGCCGACCATCCCGCAGGACTACGGCGGCGCCGGCCTCGGCTATGTCAGCTACGGCCTGATCACGCGCGAACTCGAGCGCGTCGATAGCGGCTACCGCTCGACCATGTCGGTGCAGTCGTCGCTGGTGATGTATCCGATCTATGCCTATGGCAACGAGGCGCAGCGGCGCAAATACCTGCCCAAGCTCGCCAGCGGCGAGCTGATCGGCTGCTTCGGCCTGACCGAGCCCGACCACGGCTCCGACCCCGGCTCGATGGTGACGCGCGCCGACAAAGTCGCCGGCGGCTTCAAGCTCAACGGCGCCAAGACCTGGATCTCCAACGCGCCGGTCGCGCATGTCGCCGTGGTCTGGGCCAAGCTCGACGGCGTCATCCGCGGCTTCATCGTCGAGCGCGGCATGAAAGGTTTCTCCACGCCGAAGATCGAAGGCAAGTTGTCCTTGCGCGCCTCGATCACCGGCGAGATCGTGCTCGAAGACTGCGTGGTGCCCGAGGACAATCTGCTGCCCAACGTGAAAGGCCTCGCCGGGCCGTTCGGCTGCCTCAACAACGCCCGCTTCGGCATTTCCTGGGGCGCCATGGGCGCCGCCGAATTCTGCTGGCACGCGGCGCGCCGATATGTGCTCGAGCGCAAGCAGTTCAACCGCCCGCTTGCCGCCAATCAGCTGGTGCAGAAGAAACTCGCCGACATGCAGACCGAGATCGCGCTTGGCTTACAGGCGGCGCTGCGGCTCGGCCGCATGATGGAAGCGGGGAAAGCTGCGCCGCCGTCGATTTCGCTGCTCAAGCGCAACAATTGCGGCAAGGCGCTCGAAGTTGCGCGAACGGCACGCGACATGCACGGCGGCAACGGCATTTCCGAGGAATATCACGTGATGCGCGTGCTCTCGAACCTGGAGACGGTGAACACCTACGAGGGCACCCACGACATCCACGCGCTCATCCTCGGCCGCGCGCAGACCGGCATCCAGGCGTTTTTCTAGAGCGGCATCGCCGCGACCTGTTTTGCCAGTTCCGCCACGCGCTTGGTCATCGCGCTCCCTGCGTCGGCGAGCGGCTCGATCACGGTGAAATGGTTGGCGCCGGCTGATTCCTCGTAGCGTGTGACGGCGCCCGCCTTCTTCCATTGCGCGGCGATGATCCTGCTCTGGCGCAGGAACTCGCTCGATTCGGTTGCGCCGACCACGACATCGAGCGTGCGGCCGGGCGGCACCTTCCACAACACCGGCGACACCGCGCGCGCCGACTTTTCGTCGAGCCGCAGCTCCTTGTTCTGCGAGACCTGCAGCAGCGGCGCCAGGTCGTAGATGCCGGAAACCGCGCAAGCCGCGGGCACGAGGTCCGCCGGCGCATCCGAGGCAAGCGTCGACCAGTCGGTCGCCAGCATGCAGGCGGCGAGATGGCCGCCGGCGGAATGGCCGTAGACGAAAACGCGGCTGTGATAGCGGCGCCACAGCGCGATGACCGCCGCGCGCAGTTCCTCGATGATCGCCGCCATGACGACGGCGGGGCACAGGTCATAGCCGGCGATGGCGACGGTCACGCCGTTGGCGTTGAGGCCCTTGGCCAGATGGCTGTACATCGACGGATCGCCCATCGACCAGTAGCCGCCGTGAATGAACATCGCGATCGGCGCACGTCCGCCGCCTGCGGCGGGGAAAATGTTGAGCGTCTGCCGCGGCGAGGGCCCATAGGAAATGCCGAGTTCGGCGGCCGGCGTCGCCGCGCGATAGGCCCTGGCCTCGCGCTCGCGGCGGACGAAAATCTCCGGGTGTTCGGGCACGCGGCCGCGGTTGTCGTATTCCTTTTCGTAGTCGATTGTCGTCATAACGTCCTGCTCTGATCTTGCGTTTCCGCCGCAAACCTACAAGGCTTTGCGCCCGCCGGAAACAATCGTTATCTCTTGCCCCATGAACCTCGCCGCCACTCCGCTGCAAATTCCGGTCGACGGCCGCCAGTCGGAGACCGCGCTGGCGATCGCCCGCGGCACCTCGCGGTTCCTCCTTTCGCACGGCTTTTCCTGCGTTAGTGAATTGCCGCTGGCCTCCGGCCGCCGCGCCGATCTGGTGGGCCTCGACGCGGGCGGCGAGATCTGGATCGTCGAAATCAAGTCCTCGGTCGCCGATTTCCGCGCCGACCAGAAATGGCAGGACTACCGCATGCATTGCGACCGGCTGTTCTTCGCCACCTGCATGGACGTGCCGTGCGAGATTTTTCCGCCCGACACCGGGCTGATCGTGGCCGACGCCTTTGGCGCGCATCTTGTCTGCGAGGCGCCCGAACACCGGCTCACTGCGCCGACGCGCAAATCCATGATGCTCGCCTTTGCCCGCGCCGCGGCGCTGCGGCTGCAGGCGCTGGCCGACCCGAACGGGCCTTACGGGGACATCGTGTGACCGCCCCGGCCATTGCCGTCGAACGCCTGGTCAAGCGCTACAAAGCCACGACCGCGGTGGACGGTATTTCCTTTGCGCTTGCCCCAGGCTCCATCACCGGCCTGCTTGGCGGCAATGGCGCCGGCAAGACCACGACCATCGCCATGATCATGGGGCTGGTGCTGCCCACGTCCGGCACGGTCACGGTGCTCGGCGCCCAGATGCCGAAAGAGCGCTACCGCGTGCTGAGCCGCATGAATTTCGAGAGCCCCTATGTCGACATGCCGATGCGGCTCACCGTGCGGCAAAACCTGTCGGTCTTTGCCCAGCTCTACGGCGTCGCCGATATCGGCGGGCGCATCGGCAGTCTCGCCGCCGAGCTCGACCTTGTCGAATTCCTCGACCGGCCGACCGGCAAGCTCTCGTCCGGGCAGAAGACCCGCGTCTCGCTCGCCAAGGCGCTGCTCAATCACCCGGAAGTCCTGCTGCTCGACGAACCGACCGCCTCGCTTGATCCCGACACCGCCGAGTGGGTGCGCGAATGCCTCGAACGCTACCGGCGCGGGCAGAAGGCAACGGTGCTGCTCGCGTCGCACAACATGACCGAGGTCGAGCGTCTGTGCGAGCGCGTCATCATCATGAAGAAAGGCCGCATCGAGGACGATGACACGCCCGGGCGGCTGCTTGCCCGCTACGGGCGCAAGACGCTGGAAGACGTGTTCCTCGATGTCGCGCGCGGCCGTCAGGCGCACAACGAGGCGGCGCAATGAATTGGCCTTTCGTGTCCCGGACGCGGTGCAGCGCGCAGCGCAGCGGAGCGGTGCACCGCAGATCCGGGACCCAGCTTGCTTCCACCGGAACCGGGGTCCCGGGTCGGCGCCGCAGCATTGCATGCTGCGGCACGCCCGGGACACGAGGCTGAGCATGGAATTCTCCCTCAACCGCGTCGCCGCCATGGTGCGGCGCTACTGGTATCTGCTGCGTTCGTCCTGGCCGCGCATCCTCGATCTCATCTATTGGCCGACGGTGCAGATGCTGATGTGGGGCTTTTTGCAGCTCTACGTGTCGCAGAGCTCCAGCATGTTCGCCCGCACCGCCGGCGTTTTCATCGGCGCGGTGCTGCTGTGGGACATCCTGTTCCGCGGCCAGCTCGGCTTCTCCATTTCATTCCTGGAGGAGATGTATTCGCACAATCTCGCCAATCTGATGATGTCGCCGTTGCGGCCGGTGGAATTCATCGCCGCGCTGATGATCATGAGCGTGGTGCGCTTGCTCATCGGCATGATCCCGGTGACGCTGCTGGCCTTCGCCTTCTTCGGGTTCAATTTCTGGTCGCTCGGCTTCGCGCTCGTCGCCTTCTTCCTCAATCTGATCCTCACCAGCTGGGCGATCGGCATTTTTGTCGCCGGGTTGCTGCTGCGGAACGGCATGGGCGCCGAGAGCATGGCCTGGACCATCATGTTTCTGTTCCTGCCGCTGACCTGCGTCTATTACCCGGTGACGGTGCTGCCGCACTGGCTGCAATACGTCGCTTGGTCGTTGCCGCCGACCTACGTCTTCGAGGGCATGCGCACGCTGCTCATCGAGCACGTGTTCCGCGCCGACCTGATGCTGGAGGCCTTTGCGTTCAACCTGGTGCTGTTCGCGGCCGCCTCGCTGGCGTTCATGCGATTGTTGCAGAGCGCGCGTGTCCAGGGCTCGTTGCTGCAAGGCGGCGAATAGCCAGAAAATGCTTATTTTACGCGAATAATCCCCATGTAAACCGGGCGCGAAGGTTCTGCGCGTAGGTTGACGCTATGACAGAAAAAAGACATCATGCTGCGTTGCAGCAAAGTCCGGGGACTGAGCCGATGCCGATCGGGGAATTTGACGGGGCAGCATCGCTGCCGGCCGATAACGGCGTTTTTTCCACGCCGATGTACTGGCTCTACGAGATGGGCCATGCCGCGCTGGACCCCTCGCGCGCCTTTGCCGACGCCACGCGGCTGTTTTTCCGTAATCCCGCCAATCCGCTGGCGCACACGACTTACGGCAAGTCGGTCGCTGCCTCGATGGAACTGTTCGAGCGCACGACGCGCCGCTACGGCAAGCCCGAGTGGCAGATTGAAGCAACAACTGTCGGCGGCCAGCGTGTTCCAATCCACATCAATTCGGTCTGGGAGCGCCCGTTCTGTCGGCTGCTCCATTTCGAGCGTGCCTTCACCCACGTGCCGCGTCGCCCGCAGCCGAAACTGCTGATCGTCGCACCGATGTCGGGCCATTACGCCACGCTGCTGCGCGGCACCGTCGAAGCTTTCCTGCCCAATCATGACGTCTACATCACCGAATGGCGCAATGCCCGCATGGTGCCGGTGGCGGAAGGCCGCTTCGATCTCGACGATTACATCGACTACGTCATCTCCATCCTGCATCTGCTCGGCGGCGATGCACATGTCGTTGCCGTGTGCCAACCCTCGGTGCCGGTGCTTGCTGCCGTTGCGCTGATGGAAGCCGACAAGGATCCTTACGTTCCGCATTCGATGGTGTTGATGGGTGGGCCGATCGACACGCGCATCAATTCAAACGAGGTCAACAAGCTCGCCGAAAGACGCGGCCTCGACTGGTTCCGCAGTCACGTCATCAGCAAGGTGCCGTTTCCGCATCCCGGCTTTATGCGCGACGTCTATCCGGGATTTTTGCAGCTGCACGGCTTCGTCAGCATGAATCTCGACCGCCACATCGAGGCGCATCGCAATCTGTTTATGCATCTGGTCAAGGGCGACGGCGATTCGGCGAACAAGCACCGCGAGTTCTACGACGAATATCTCGCGGTCATGGACCTGACCGCGGAATTCTACCTGCAGACCGTCGATACCGTGTTCATCCGTCACGCCTTGCCCAAAGGGCAGATGACTCACCGCAACCGCATGATCGATCCGTCCCACATCAAGCGCGTCGCGCTGCTGACCGTCGAGGGCGAGCACGACGATATTTCCAGCGTCGGACAGACCGAGGCCGCGCACGCGCTTTGCATCAACATTCCGAGCGAGCGCAAGGCCCATTACCTGCAGCCGGGCGTCGGCCATTACGGAGTTTTCAACGGCTCGCGCTTCCGCTCGGAGATTGCGCCGCGCATCGCTGATTTCGTTCTCTCCAACAATGGCGGGCGCGGCCGCGGCAATGGCGTGCACCGCCATTAAGCCATTGTCTGTCTGGGTGTTTTCGTCGCGCCGCCGAGTCGCGTAACGTGTCTTCGATTTTCGCTTCACGCCGCGAAAATTGTGGCACTATCCCGCCTCGATCCGAATTCGCTTGGACAACATCCATGCCGCTGCGCGCGCTGCTCTACCGTCGGCCGAGCGAACCGTCAGCGATCAGCATCGTCTTCGATCAACAAATGTATCTGGTGCGGCTGCGCCGGCACCGACAGGCGCGCCGCTATACGCTGCGCATCCACTCGGTGACGCGCGACGTGGTGCTGACCATGCCGCCGCGCGGCAGCCTGAAGGAGGCGCGCGCCTTCGCGCAAAAACACTGCGGCTGGATCGCGGCGCGGCTGCACCGTTTGCCGGAAGCACTCGCTTTCGCGCACGGCACGGTGGTGCCGCTGCGCGGCCTCGACCACCGCATCGTGCACCGGCGCGGTCATCGCGGCACGGTCTGGGCCGAGGCCGGCGATGACGGCGAGCGTCTGCTTTGTGTTGCCGGCGAGGAGCCGCATGTTGCGCGGCGCATTTCCGATTTTCTCAAGCGCGAGGCCGAGCGCGACCTGCAAGCGGCCAGCCGGCGCGCGGCGGAGTCGCTTGGCGTCATCATCAAGCGGGTGTCGATCCGCGATCAGTCGAGCCGCTGGGGTTCGTGCTCGACCACCGGTGTGCTGTCCTATTCGTGGCGGCTCATTCTGGCGCCGCGCTACGTGCTCGACTACCTCGCCGCGCATGAGGTCGCGCACCTCGTCGAGATGAATCATTCGCGCCGGTTCTGGCGGCTGGTCGGACGAATCTGCCCCCATGTCGATCGCGCCAAGGCCTGGCTCGACGCCCACGGCACCGACTTGCATCGTTACGGCTTGCACGGCAAAGGCCGCCAGGGCCTTGCCGGCGCGCCGCTGTCCAGGCCTAGCGGCCGAACAGATTATTGATCAGCCAGCCGTCGAGGCCGCCGCGGGCACCTGTTGTCTGCTGCGGTGTGGCCGCCGCGGGCTGCACGGACGCCGCCGGCATCGGCTGCCGGCGTCGAGCCGCCGCCTGCTGAACAGTCCGGAGAATAGCCCGCCGCCGGAATCGCCGGGCAGGCCTTCGACCGGCACGCCTTGATGCGCGGCGCGCATGAAGCGGCTCCAGATTTCCACCGGCAGGCTGCCGCCGGTCACGTGTCTGGTCGGCGTGCCATCGTCATTGCCGAGCCAGACGCCGGTGACGAGATGGGCGGTGTAGCCGACGAACCAGGCGTCGCGGAAATCCTGCGATGTGCCGGTTTTGCCCGCCGCCGGCCAGCCGGGCAGCGCCGCCTTGTGCGCGGTGCCGATGGTCAGCGTCTCGGCCATCATCGCGTTCATCATCGCCACATAGCGCGCGTCGATGATGCGGCCGACCGAGGCCGCGCTGCGGCTGTAGAGCAGCTTGCCGTTGCCGGCGGTGATGCGGTCGATGACATGCGGCGTGACCGCCATGCCGCCATTGGCGAACGGCGCATAGGCGCCGACCAGTTCGAGCATGGAGACTTCCGAGGTGCCGAGCGCGATCGAGGCGTTGGGCTCGAGCCTCGAGGCAATGCCGAGCCGGTGCGCGGTGCGCACCACCGCCGCCGGCGTCAATTCCATGGTGAGACGCACCGACACCGTAGTTGAGCGACAGCGCCAGCGCCTTGGTCAGCGACACCGGCCCGTAATATTCGTGGCCGTAATTTTCCGGCTGCCAGCCCTTGATCTTGATCGGCGCGTCGAGCCGCATCGTGTCGGGGGTGAGGCCATGCTCCAGGGCGGTCAGATAGACGAAGGCCTTGAACGCGGAGCCGGGCTGGCGCTTGGCGGCGACCGCGCGGTTGAACTGGCTCTCGGCGTAATTGCGCCCGCCGACCATGGCGCGCACCGCGCCGTCCGGCGTCATCGCCACCAGCGCGCCCTGGCTGACGTTGCTCTTCTCGCCCTTTTGCGCGAGCTCCTCGGTCACGGCTTTTTCGGCGCTTGCCTGGAGACTTGGAATCGATTGTTGTGCGGACTACGAGGTCTTCGTCGACATGGCCGATGATGTCGTTGACGCCGTCCATCACCCAGTCGGCGACATAGTTGACCGAGCCGGTGCCGGCTTGTGCGACGATGTGCGGCGGCTTTGCCAGCGCTGTTCTTTCGCTCGCAGGGCTGATGAAGCCCAATTCGGCCATGGCGGCGAGCACGATTTTGGCGCGGTTTTCGGCGCCGTCGAAATTGCGCGTCGGCGCCAGCCGCGTCGGCGACTTGACGAGGCCGGCGAGCAACGCGGCTTCCGCAAGCGTTATCTGTCTGGCCGACTTGCCGAAATAGCGCTGCGCCGCCTGTTCGATGCCGTAGGCGCCGGCGCCGAAATAGACCCTGTTCAAATACAGTTCGAGAATTTGCGTCTTGGAGATATTTGCGCTCGAGCCACAGCGCCAGCAGCATCTCCTGCAGCTTGCGCGTGAGCGTACGCTCTTGAGTCAAAAAGAGATTCTTCGCCAATTGCTGCGTGATTGTTGATGCGCCCTGGCTGATGCCGCGGTGCAAAATGTTGGCAACGCACGGCGCGGCCGATGCCGAACGGATCGACGCCGTAATGCTCGTAGAAGCGGCGATCCTCGATGGCGATGAAGGCCTGCGGCAGATAGCTCGGCAGTTCCTTGAGCGTGAGCACGGCGCCGCCGGCATCGCCGCGGACGGCGAGCACGTGGCCTTCGTCATCGACGATCTGGATCGACGGCGGGCGCTTGGGAATCTCCAGCGACTGGATCGGCGGCAGATGCGCGCCGACCCAAGCCACGGTGCCGACGCCGCCGATGGCGAGCCACAGGCCGACCACCAGCGCCCAGTAGATCGAACGGGTGATGAGCGCGCGCTTGCGCCCGCCGCCGCGGCTCCGCGTCTTGCGCTTGCGCGGTGAGCGCCGGCGCGGCGCCGGCGATGCGGCCCCGGCGGCGGCCGGGCGGTCGTCAGGCGCAATTTCGACCGGCGGCGCGGCGTCGAAGACCGGCTCCCGACGCGTGCCCGATTTTCCCCGTCCTCGCGCCATACGCAAAACCCACTCGGCCGGCGGCGCTCCGCCGGTCCCCGCGAGGACGCTAAGACCGGCGATTTAAGGGGCGGTTAAGTGGGGAATTCGCGCGCAAATACCGGTGATTTGGCGCGCGTCAGCCCTTGGCCGATTTGCCTTCGCTCTCACTCGCCGCAAACAGCGCAATCAGCGCGCGCTTGATCGCCGCCTGCCGCGTCGGCGAGGTGATCTGCGCGCCCATCAGGTCGGTCACGTAGAACACGTCGACCACGCGCTCGCCGAAGGTGGCGACGTGGGCGGAGATGATGTTGAGGTTGAGCTTGGACAGCGTCGCGGTCAGCTCATACAGCAGGCCGGTGCGGTCGAGGCCGGCGATTTCCACCATGGTGTAGCGGTGTGACCACTGGTTGTTGATGATGACCGAGGGCTCGAGCGCGAAGGCCTTGATGCGGCCCTTGGGGGGCGCGCGCTTGGTCACCACGTCGGGCAGGCGCAATTCGCCGCGCAGCGCCTTCTCGATCGAATCGGCGATGCGCGCGGCGCGGCGCTGCTCGTCTTCGTCGCGCTCGAATTCGCGCGACAGCGAAATGGTGTCGAGCGCGCGCCCGTCGGTCGTCGTGTAGATCTGCGCGTCGACGATATTGGCGCCGGCCATGGCGCAGGCGCCGGCGATGATCGACAGCAGCCAGGGATGATCCGGCGCCAGCACGGTGAGCTCGGTCACCGCGCCGCTGTCGAAAGCTGATATGGGTGGCGAGCGTCTTGGCGGACTTGTCGGCACTGCGCGACAAGGCGGGCGTGCTCGAGCTTGTGCGGCAGATCGACCTTGAGCCAATAGGCCGGATAGAGCTTGGCGATGTAGGCATCGAGCTCTTCCTTCGGCCAGATCTTGAGCGCGTTGCGGAACTCGGTCTGCGCCAGCGCGACGCGCTGGGCGCGGTTGATTTCCGAGAAACCGCCGGTGAGCACCGGCTCGGTCTCGTAATAGAGCGTGCGGATGAGCTGCGCCTTCCAGCCGTTCCACACGCCGGGGCCGACGGCGCGGATGTCGGCGGTGGTGAGGATCGTCAGCAGCTTCAGCCGTTCCGCCGACTGCACCACCGCGGCGAAATTCTCGATGGTCTTGCGGTCGGAGAGGTCGCGCGACTGCGCCACGCTCGACATCACGCAGATGATTTTCGATCAGCCAGGCCACCGTCTCGGTGTCGGCCGCGGAAAATCCGAGCCGCGGGCAGAAGCGCCGCGCCACGCGGGCGCCGGCGATGGAATGGTCCTCGATGCGGCCCTTGGCGATGTCGTGCAGGAACAGCGTGACGTAGAGCACCTTGCGGTTGCCGGGCAGGATCTTCTGGATCAGCTCGTTGGCAAGCGGGGTGTCCTTGCCGCCGTGCTCGATCTCCTCGAGCATGCCGATGCAGCGCAGCAGGTGCTCGTCCACCGTGTAGTGGTGGTACATGTTGAACTGCATCATCGACGACGATCTTGCCGAAGGCCGGCACGAATTGGCCGAGCACGCCGGCTTCGTTCATCCGCCGCAAGCACGGTTTCCGGATCGTGCCTGCGAGGTGAGGATGTCCAGGAACAGCGCGTTGGCCTGCTTGTCGTCGCGCAATTTGGCGTCGATCAGCCTGAGCGAGCGGGTGATCGCGCGCAGCGCGTCGGGGTGAAAGGCGAGATTGTTCTTCTGCGCCAGCTGGAAAATGCGGATCAGATTGACCGGATCGCGCCGGAACACGCCGGCATTGGCGACGGTGATGCGGTTGTTGTCGATGATGAAATCTTCGCTGCCGGCGAGCGCGCGCCGCTTCGGCGGGCGCAGCCTCGCCATCATGCGGCTTAGCACCGGCACGCTCTTGGCGTGGCTGTCTTCCAGCTCGGCGCAGAGGATGGCGGTGAGGTCGCCGACATCCTTGGCGATCAGGAAGTAGTGCTTCATGAAGCGCTCGACATCCTTCAGGCCCGGATGCGCGGTGTAACCGAGCCGCACGGCGATCTCGCGCTGGATGTCGAAGGACAGCCGCTCTTCGGCTCGTCCGGTGATGAAATGCATGTGGCAGCGCACCGCCCAGAGGAAATCCTCGCAGCTGCGGAACAGCTGATACTCCCGCTTGTCGAATACGCCGCGCTTCGAGCAGTTCATCCGGCTCGCGCACGCGATAGACGTACTTGGCGATCCAGAACAACGTGTGCAGATCGCGCAAGCCGCCTTTGCCGTCCTTGACGTTCGGCTCGACCAGATAGCGCGACTGTCCGGCGCGGCGGATGCGGTCCTCGCGTTCGGCGAGCTTGGCGGCGACGAATTGCGTGCGCGGTGTTGCGCACCACGTCGTGGTCGAAACGCGTGACCAGCTCGTCGAACAGCTTTTGCTCGCCGAGCAGGAAGCGCGCTTCGAGGATGGCGGTGCGGATGGTCATGTCCGCCTTGGCCTGGCGGATGCACTCGTCGACCGAGCGGGTGGCGTGGCCGACCTTCAGCCCGGTGTCCCACAGGCAATAGAGGATGGCTTCGGCGATCGACTCGCCCCATGCGGTCTGCTTGTAGGGCAGCAGGAACAGGAGATCGATGTCGGAGCCGGGCGCCTGCAGGCCGCGGCCATAGCCGCCGGTGGCGACGATCGCCATGTGCTCGGCCGCGGACGGATTTTGCGACGGATAAAGATGCTTGCGCGCAAAATCGAACAGCAGGCGGATGATCTCGTCTTCCAGCCGGCAGATGCGCTCGGCGCAGCGGCGGCCATGGCGGTCCTTGAGCAGCAATTGCTCGGCCTTGGCGCGGCCGGCGATGAGGGCGGCCTTGAGGCGCTGCGCCACCGCCGAACGCAATTCGCGCTCGTTGTCGCCGTGCTGCTCGGCGAGCTTCTCCAGATCGGCAGAGACCGCGCGGCTGTCGATCAAATCATTCGACGGTCGCGCCGCGGTGTGCAGCGGCTCTGAGGCCGCGGTGTCGATCGCGAGAGAGGCCATGACGGGCATCGGGATAGCGGAGGTGACTTTACAAGTCACCGCTCGGCGCGAAAGATAAACGCGCTGGTGCCAAGTCCACGAATACAGAATATAATTTCTATATTTTGCAAAACAAAGATGAAAACATTCGTTTGACCCATATTTATAAGGAGTTTAGAGAATATTAATAGCGCCGATTTGAGCAACGCCGCTTGCGGGCGCTTAACAAATGCAGCTAACGCGCGGGGAGAAGCCCCACGCCTCAAGCTGACGGCGGGCCAAAAACTCCCGCCTCCATCAACACGGGGCGTTCGCGTCTGCGCGGATGCACCGGCCAGCGCTGTGGGAGCTTGTAATGAACCTGTTTAGCCGACGTTCGCTGATCGCCTCCGCCGTCTTCGTCGCCCTGCTGCCGACGACGGCACTGTTTGCCGCCGACAATCCGAAGACCATCAATATCGACTGGGCGACCTACAATCCGGTCTCCATGCTGCTCAAGGATCACGGCTGGATCGAAAAGGAATTCGCCAAGGACGGCATTTCGATCCGCTGGGTGCAGACGCTCGGCTCCAACAAGGCGCTCGAGTTCCTCAATGCCGGCTCGATCGATTTCGGCTCGACCGCCGGCTCCGCCGCGCTGCTCGGCAAGATCAACGGCAATCCGATCAAGGCGATCTACGTCTATTCGAAGCCGGAATGGACGGCGCTGGTCACGCGCAAGGATAGCGACATCAAGACGTCGCCGACCTCAAGGGCAAGCGCGTCGCCGTCACCCGCGGCACCGATCCGCACATCTTCCTGGTCCGCGCGCTGCAGAAGGCGGGGCTAAGCGAAAAGGACATCAAGCCGGTGCTGCTGCAGCATCCCGACGGCACCACCGCGCTGATCCGCGGCGACGTCGACGCCTGGGCCGGCCTCGATCCGATGATGGCGCAGCTCGAATTGCGCGACGGCGCCAAGTTGTTCTATCGCGACGCCGACGCCAATACCTAGGGCATTCTCAATGTGCGCGAGGAATTCGCGCAATCAGTATCCCGATATCGTCAGCCGCGTGCTCGCGGTCTACGAGACGGCGCGCAAATATGCGCTCGCCCATCCCGATGAGCTGGAGAAGAGCTTCATCGCCGCCACCAAGCTGCCGAAAGACGTGGTGGAGCAGCAGCTCGAGCCAGCGCACCGATCTGACGAACGGCAAGATCGGCACGCCGCAGCGCGACACCATCCTCGCCGCGGGTCTGGCACTGCAGCAGGCCGGCGTCATCAAGCCGGGTGTCGACGTGAAGGGCGCGCTCGATGCTCTCATCGACGATCACTACGTGGTGGCGGTGAAGTAGGCTCCGCGCGTCGACGCCGTCATCCTGAGGCGCGAGCCGCGTTAGCGGCAAGCCTCGAAGGATGGCGGTCTGACGTAGCGGGCTGTCATCGTTCGAGGGCCTCGCTTTGCTCGGCCACCTCAGGATGACGGTCGAGCAGTTTGCTACGAACGAGTCTCTGATGTCCCTTGTGCAAATGAGCGTGGCGAGTCGAGCCGGCGGCGGCGGAGCGGAAGCCTAAATCGGCGCTGCAACGCTTTGCGCGGCCGGCGCTCGGCCTTGTCCTGCCGCTGCTGCTGGCGCTGGTCTGGGAACTGGCGGTGAGGCTCGGCTTCACCGACGGCCGTCTGGTGCCGCCGCCTTCGGTGATCTACGCGACGTTCAAGGATCTGGCCGCGACCGGCGAATTGCAGCATCACGCGCTGGCGACGCTTCTCCGTGTCGCCTTGGGCTTCGGCTTTGGCGTCGCCGCCGGCACCATTCTCGGCGCCATCACCGGCTATTCGTCCTTTGTCTTCCGCCTGCTCGATCCGACCTTGCAAGGCGCTGCGCGCGATCCCCTCGATCGCCTGGGTGCCGCTGTTCATTCTCTGGTTCGGCATCTTCGAAGCTTCGAAAGTGACGCTGATCGCCGTCGGCGTGTTCTTCCCGGTCTATCTCGGCGTCATGGGCGCGGTGGCCTCGGTCGACCGCAAGATCGTCGAGGTCGGCCGCGTGTTTCGTCTCAGCGGTGCGCAGATGGTGCGGCGGATCCTGCTGCCGGCGGTGCTGCCGTCCTATGTGATCGCGCTGCGCTCGGGCCTCGGCCTCGGCTGGATGTTCGTGGTCGCCGCCGAGTTCATGGGCGCGTCGGAAGGCCTGGGCTTTCTGCTGGTCGACGGCCAGCAGCTCGGCAAGCCGGCGCAGATCGTGGCGGCGATCGTCGCTTTCGCCATCATCGGCAAGATCACCGACTGGATGATCGTTGCCGCCAGCGCGCCGTTCCTGCGCTGGGAAGACCGCTTCGCGCGCAACACGGGGAGCTAGACGATGCTCATGCTCGACCGTGTCGGCAAGACTTATCGCGCAACTGGCGTGCGCGCGCTTGATGGCGTCTCGCTCGAGGTCGGGCCGGGCGAGATCGTCGCCGTGGTCGGCGGCTCCGGCTGCGGCAAGTCGACCTTGCTGCGCGCGATCTCCGGGCTCGATACGCCGAGCCAGGGCCGCGTCGTGCTCGACGGCGTGGCGATCACCGCGCCGCATGAAGAAGATCGGCATCATCTTTCAGGAGCCGCGGCTGCTGCCGTGGCTCACGGTTGCCGACAATGTCGGCTTCGGCCTCGAAGACCTGCCGCGCAGCGAGCGCGCCGAACGCGTCGCCACCGCGCTTGGCGCGCGTCGGCCTCAGCGACAAGGCGGCGATGTGGCCGCGCGAACTGTCCGGCGGACAGGCGCAGCGCGTGGCCATCGCGCGCGCGCTGGTGCCGCGGCCGCAGGTGCTGCTGCTCGACGAGCCGTTCTCCGCGCTCGACGCCTTCACCCGCGCCGATCTGCAGGACCATCTGCTCGATCTCTGGGCCGACCTCAAGCCGACATTGATCCTGGTCACCCACGACGTCGACGAGGCGATCGTGCTCGCCGACCGCATCATGGTGATGTGCCCGCGCCCGGGGCGCATCTTCGACGAGATCGCGGCCGAGCTGCCGCGGCCGCGCGACCGCCAGTCGGCGGCGTTCGATTTCGCCAAGCGGCGCGTGCTCGCCGCGCTCGACCGCTCGCTCAATCGCGCCAAGCGCGTCGACGAGACCGAGACGCAGGCCGCCGCCGGCGCGGCGCTGTGGTGGTGACGCTTTTGCCGGACTATGCTCTTGTGTCATGGCCGGACTTGTTCCGGCCATCTCGCTTAGATAGGCACTGCATCCTTTAGCGGGATCGCCGGGACAAGCCCGGCGATGACAACAAAATCGAGCCGGGAGATCGTCCCATGCGTATGTTCCAAGTCTGCACCTGCGGCCAGCCGCTGCAACTCAACGAAGCGCCGACGCCGCAGCCCAAGGGCACCGAGGTGCTGCTGAAGGTGCTCGCCGCCGGCGTCTGCCACAGCGATCTGCATCTCGCCGACGGCTATTTCGATCTCGGCGGCGGCAAGCGCATGAGCCTGCAAGACCGCGGCATGAAGCTGCCGATAACGCTCGGCCATGAAAACGTCGGCGAGGTCGTGGCGGTCGGGCCCGACGCCAAGGGCGTCAAGGTCGGCGCCCGGCTGCTGGCCGATCCGTGGATCGGCTGCGGCCAATGCGCGGCCTGCCAGCGCGGCGAGGATTTTCTCTGCCGCGCCATGCGCAGCCTCGGCGTGTTCAGCAATGGCGGCTACGCCACGCACATGATCGTGCCGCATCCGCGCTATCTGTTCGAGATCGGCGACCTGCCGCCGGAGCGCGCGGCGCCGCTCGCCTGTTCCGGCATCACCACCTACAGCGCCCTGAAAAAGGTGGCGACGCTTAAAGCCGAGCCGACGGTGATCATCGGCGCCGGCGGTCTCGGCCTGATGTGCCTCGGCCTGCACAAGGCCATGGGCGGGCACTCGGCCATCGTCGTCGACATCGATGACGCCAAGCTCGCCGTGGCGAAGAAGGCCGGCGCCAAGGCGACGGTGAACGGCAAGGCGCCCGACGCCGTAAAACAGATCATGGCGCTGACCGGCGAAGGCGCCGGCGCCTGGGCGGTGATCGATCTCGTCGGCTCCTCGGCTTCGGCGCGCATGGGCTATGACAGCCTGATCAAAGGCGGCAAGTACGTCATCGTCGGGCTCTACGGCGGCGATCTTACGGTGTCGCTGCCGCCGATCCCGATGCGCGCGCTCACGATCCAGGGTTCCTACCTGGGCAGCCTCGCGGAGATGAAGGAACTGATGGAACTCGTGCGCGCCAAGGGATTGCCGGATGTTCCGGTGGCGACGCGGCCGCTTGACGACGTCAATGTCGTGCACGGCGATCTGCGCGCCGGCAAGGTGGTCGGCCGCGTGGTGCTGATGCCGGCGGCGTGATGAACCTCGATCCGTCACCCTGAGGTGGCCGCCGAAGGCGGCCCTCGAAGGGCGACGGCCAATGTCTTTGCGCAATTGGCCGTTCATCCTTCGAGGCTCGCTTCGCTCGCGCCTCAGGATGACGGCTAACCGCTAATTGATGAGGAAGTGAAAATGGACGCTGCCGGTTTGCGCGCGATGCAGGCGCCGATCAAGGACAAGTACAAGAGCGACCCGACGGCGGGGATGATCACGCTCAAGGCCAAGGGCACGCTCGACGACAGCAATATCGCCTGCAAGGTCGAGACCGGCCGCGCGCTGGCTGTCGCCGGCCTGCATCCGGCAACCGGCGGCTCCGGCATGGAATTGTGCTCCGGCGACATGCTGCTCGAGGCGCTGGTGGCCTGCGCCGGGGTCACGCTCAAGGCGGTGGCGACGGCGCTCGAGATTCCGTTGAAGTCGGGCCACGTGTCGGCCGAGGGCGATCTCGATTTCCGCGGCACGCTGGGCGTCGCCAAGGACGCGCCGGTCGGCTTTGCGCAGATCCGCCTGCGCTTCGATCTCGACACCGACGCGCCGCAGGACAAGCTCGATCAGTTGCTCAAGCTCACCGAGCGCTATTGCGTGGTCTACCAGACCATCAGGAGTGGCCCGCCGGTCGCGGTAACGCTCAACCGCGCATAGCTACTCCGTCACGCCCGGCACTCGGGTCCGGCTTTGCCGGCCCGAGTACAGGCCTTGTGCCGGGCATCCACGCTTTGCTACGTCCGCCGCAAAGAATGACGTGGATGGCCGGGACAAGCCCGGTGATGACGAGCCCAATGTCCCCCGACGTCTATTTCGCCTTTACGCTGATCGTCAAAATGGCCGTCACCGCGGCCTTTTTGCTGACGGCCACGATCATCGCCGAGCGTGCCGGTCCCCTGATCGGCGGACTGGTGGCGACGCTGCCGATCAGCGCCGGTCCGGTCTACATCTTCCTCGCGCTCGATCACGACGCGCATTTCATCGCGCAGAGCGCGCTGGGCAGCCTGGTGACCAATGCGTTCAATGTCGTCTTCGCCCTGACCTATGCGCTGCTGGCGCAGAAGCGCTCGCTCCTGCTGAGCTTCGCCGGCGCTTTTGCCGCCTGGGTCGGGTTGATCTGGGCGAGCAACTGGATCACCTGGACGCTGCTCTCGGCCATTATGCTCAACGTCGTCATCGTCGGCGTTTCCTTCTGGCTGTCGGCGCCGCTGCGTCATGCGCCGATGCCGCGCGTGCAGCAGCGCTGGTATGACCTCGTGCTGCGCGCAGCGATGGTCGCGCTGCTGGTCGGCACGGTGGTGACCTTGAGCTTTCGCATCGGGCCGACCGCGAGCGGCAATCTGGCCGTGTTCCCGATCGTGCTCACCAGCATCATGATCATTCTGCACCGCCGCGTCGGCGGTCCGGCGACGGCGGCAGTGATGGCCAACGCCGTGATCGGGCTCGGCGGCTTCGCCGTCGCCGTGGTCGCGCTCAATCTTGGCGCCGACCGATTCGGCTCGCCCGCGGCGCTGACGTTGGCGCTTGCGGTCTCGCTCGGCTGCAATCTGCTGCTTTATTTCGTACGCCAGCGCGCGCTGGCGAAGTGAACGCAATGTCGCCGCCGCAGTTGTTTCTGCTTGGCCTGCTGCTGAAGATCATCATGACGGCCGGCATCGTGGTGGCCGCTTCGGTGGTGGTCGAGCGCAGCGGGCCGTTCATCGGCGCGCTGATCGCCGCGCTGCCGACGGCGGGCGGCGCCGCGCTCATCATTCTTGCCGTCGAGCATCCGCCGGCCTTCATTGCGGCAGGCGTCATCGGCAGCATGATTGCGATCGTCGTGAGCGCGCCGTTTGCGCTGACCTATGCGGCCCTGGCACAGCGGCGCTCGCTGACGACGAGCCTTGCCGGCGCCTTCCTCGTCTGGTTTACCGCCGTCTTTCTGTCGAGGCTGGTGCCGTGGACGGCGCTCAGCGCGTCGCTGCTCACCATCGTCGTCTTTCCAGTGACAATTTATTTGAGCCGGCGCTTTCGCGACGAAGGCGAAGCGAAGGCGAAGGTCGCAAATCACACACCTCGATCTCGCCTGGCGCGCCGGCGTGGTGACGCTTTGCGTCATTGTCGTCACGGCGGCGAGCACCGCGATCGGGCCCTACTTTTCCGGCGTGTTCGCCTTTTTTCCAGTGGCGATGAGTTCGTTCTTCATCATCCTGCATTCGCGGATCGGCGGCAAAGCGGCAGGAAGCGTCGCCGCGCACCTGCAGGCGCCGCTCATCGGTCTCGCGCCCGGTTTCCTCGCGGTGCATGACCTCGCCGTACCCGTCGGCGTATGGTGGTCCTACCTCGTCGGTCTCGTCATCTGCGTGGCGTGGAATGTGCTGCTCTGGTTCGCGCGCCGGCGCGGGCTAATGCAATAGCCCTTCTTCCAGCGCCTTGATCTGCAGCGCCAGGTAACGCGAGAAGATGCGGCACTGGGCGAGGCTGCCGGCGGTGAACCAGAGGCCGTCCTGCGCGGTGCGCCGCCACATGTTGCGCAGCTCGCCGCCGTCGTCGAAGCCCCAGACCGGGCCGATCTTGTCGGCAATGGCGTCACCGAGATAAGCGCGCACGGTGTCCTGCTGGTTCTTGTAGCCGGTGGCGAGCACCAGTAGTTCCGCCGGCACGATGCTGCCGTCTTTCAGCTTGGCGCCTTGCGCGACAAAGCGATCGATGTCGGAAAACTGCATGAGCTTGACCGCGCCGGAAACGATCAGGTCGGAGCAGCCAACGTTGAAGTAATAGCCGCCGCCGCGGCGCAGATACATCATCTGAAAGCCAGTCTCGTCCTCGCCCAACCATTGCCGGAAGCCACGCTTGTCGAGCGCGGCGATCAACTTGCGGTCGACCATGCGGCCCTTGGTGGTCGAGAGCTGATAGGAGCGCTGCAGCACCGGATAGGGAAACGAGGCCGCCAGCAGGTCGCAATCCGCAAACGGAATGCCTTCGGAATAGATGGCATAGACGCTCTGCGCCTCTTTCAGGCTGACGACATAAGTCCTGCTGCGCTGGATCATGGTGACGTCGGCGCCGTGCGCCTGCAGCTCCTGGGCGACGTCGTGGCCGGATGTGCCGGTGCCAAGCACCAGCGCCTTGCGGCCTTGCCACTGCTCGGCATTTTTGAGATCGCCGGAATGCACCACCGTGCCGGCGAAATCCTCAAGGCCCGGCAGCTGCGGCGTGAAGGGAATGCTGCTGACACCGGTCGCGAAAATGAGATGGCGCGGATGCATCGCGCGCGTCGAGCCATCGTTGCGCTTAAGCGTCACATTCCATTGCTTGCGCTGCTCGTCATAACTGCCGCCGGCGAGTGCGGCGCCGGTCCAGAAGTTGAGCTCCATCGCCTCGACGTAGAATTCGAACCAGTTCGCCAGCTTGTCCTTGGGGATATAGACCGGAAAGGTCGGCGGAAACGGCAGATAGGGCAGGTGGTTGACGTAGACTTCATTGTGCAGCGTCAGCGAGTGATAGCGCGTGCGCCAGTTGTCGCCGATACGCGCGTGACGGTCGACGATCAGCGTGTCGACGCCGAGTTGGGCCAGGCGCGCGGCGATGGAGAGCCCGGCCTGGCCGCCGCCGACCACCAGCACCGCCGGCTCGCGATCGGCAAAGCTGCGCTGCGCGGCGAGGCGGTCGGCCCAGTTGGCCGCGCCGAAATCGCGCGTGGTTTCGACGTTTTCGCCGCGGTGTGTCAGCGCCTCTTCGTGGCCGCGCAGCTCTTCCAGCGTCGTCGTCAGCGTCCAGGCCAGCAGCCGCGACGGCTTCTGCGGGTCGGGGACGAGACGCAGGATGCCGTTGCCGTGGCCGAAGGCGGTGTCGAATTCGAAGATCGCCTCGATGCACTCGGCGCCGGCGCGGTCAACCCAGCGCGGCGGCGTGCGCTGCGGCGGAATGCGGAAATCTTTCGCCTGCGTGCGCGCCAAGGTCTGCCGCAGCGTCTCTTCGATCGCGGCGCGGCCGGACATGGTTTCGATGGTCCAGGTGAAGGCGAGAAGGTCACGCCAGAGGCCGTCATTGAGAAACAGCTCCGCCGCAGCCGCTGCATCCTGCGCGCGCAGGGCGGCTTCGAATTTTTCCAGCCAGGCTTGCGCCTCCGCCGGCGCCTTCACCTGTTTTCGCTCGGCGACGTTCATCATGGATCAATCTTGCGCGTTTCCGCGAGCTTCTGTTTGAGCTGGTAAAGCGCGTCCATGGCCTCGCGCGGCGACATCTCGTCGGGATTGAGCGCGGCGACGGCGGCGGCGAGCAATTCCTCGGCGTCCTGCTGCAAGCTGCGCGGCGCCGCCTGCGGCGTCGCAAACAGCGGCAGGTCCTCGAAGCCTTTCGGCTTGGCGCGGTCGTCGGCTTCGAGCTTGGCCAGCACCAGCCGCGCGCGCTCGATCACGCTCGCCGGCAGCCCGGCAAGCTTGGCCACCTGGATGCCGTAGGAGCGATCGGCGGAGCCGGGCACGACTTCGTGCAGGAACACCACGTCGCCCTGCCATTCCTTCACGCGCACCGTGGCATTGTGCAGGCGCTTGAGCCGCGCCGAGAGAACGGTGAGTTCATGGAAATGCGTGGCAAACAGCGCGCGGCATTTGTTGACGTCGTGCAGGTGCTCGACGCTCGCCCAGGCAATCGACAGGCCATCGAAGGTCGCGGTGCCGCGGCCGATCTCGTCGAGGATGACCAGCGAGCGCGGACCGGCCTGATTGAGAATGGCGGCGGTCTCGACCATTTCCACCATGAAGGTCGAGCGGCCGCGGGCGAGATCGTCGGCGGCGCCGACGCGGGAGAACAGCCGGTCGACGACGCCGATGCGCGCGCGCTTGGCCGGCACGAATGACGCCCATCTGCGCCAGGATGGCGATGAGCGCGTTCTGCCGCAGGAAGGTGGATTTGCCGGCCATATTGGGGCCGGTGATGAGCCAGATGCGGCCGGCGTCCTCTTCCTTAGGTGGCGACAGGTCGCAGGCATTGGCGACGAAGGGCGTGCCGTCGCGCGCCAGCGCCTGCTCGACCACCGGGTGGCGGCCGCCGTCGATGACGAATTCAAGCCCGTCGTCGACATGCGGACGCACAAAGTCGCGCTCGGCGGCAAGCGCGGCGAGGCTGCTCGCCACGTCGAGCGTGGCCAGAGCCTCGGCGCATTGCTTGATCTGCGCGCTTTGCGCGGTCACCGCCGCCGACAGCTTCTCGAAAATATCGAGCTCGAGGCCGAGCGCGCGCTCGGCGGCGCTGGCGATTTTCGCTTCCAGCTCGGCGAGCTCGGTGGAGGTGAAGCGCACCTGGCCGGCGAGCGTCTGCCGGTGGATAAAGGTCGCGCTGTGCGGCGCGGCCAGCAGCTTGTCGCCGTGCTGGGCGGTGACCTCGACAAAATAGCCGAGCACGTTGTTGTGGCGGATCTTCAAGCCGCGAACGCCGGTGTCATCGGCATAACGCGCCTGCAATGCAGCGACGACGCGGCGCGATTCATCGCGCAGCGCCCGCGTCTCATCGAGCGCCTCATCGTAGCCCTCGCGCACGAAGCCGCCGTCGCGCTTGAACGCCGGCAGTTCGGCGGCGAGCGCCGCGGACAGCTCGGCGGCGAGCATGCCGTCGGGGGCGACGCAGGCGCGCAAGGCATCGGCGATTTCGGCGGGCGTTTCCTTCAGCGCAGCAAGCGCGCGGGCAAGCTCGGCGGCGGCGAGCAGGCCGTCGCGGATGGCAGCGAGATCGCGCGGGCCGCCGCGCCCGACGACGAGGCGCGACAGCGCGCGGGCAAGGTCAGGTGCCGCGGCGAGCCGCGAGCGGGTCTCGGCGCGCGCGGCTGCGTCGCCGGCAAACCAGGTGACGGCATCGAGCCGCGCATTGATCGCTTCGGGATCGGTGAGCGGCGCCGACAGCCGCTGCGCCAGCAGCCTGGAGCCGGCGGCGGTGACGCTGCGGTCGACGGCTTCAAGCAGCGAGCCGCGGCGCTCGCCGGCCAGCGTGCGCATCAGTTCGAGATTGGCGCGGGTCGCCTGGTCGATCGCCATGGTGGCGGAGGCGGCTTCGCGCAGCGGCGGCGACAGCGGCGGGCGCTTGCCCAACTGAGTGCGCTCGACATAGGTGACGCAGGCCGCCGCCGCGGTGAGCTCAATACGGCTCAAGGCGCCGAAGGCTTCGCTCGTCGCCACGGCGAAATAGGCCGCCAGCCGCCGCTCGGCGGTGGCGCCGTCGAAGACATCGCGGGCAAGCGGCATCACCGCCGGCAGCGAGCGCCACAGCGGCGTCAACTCGGCGTCGGCGTAAAGCGCGTCGGAGATGATGACTTCGCCGGGCTCCAGCCGCGCGATTTCCGTCGACAACGATGCAAGATCGCACTCGGTGATGCGGAATTCGCCGGTGGAAATGTCGATCCAGGCGAGCGCAAAGCGCGCCTCGGTGTCGGAGGCGCGCGCCCGCGCGATGGCAAGCAGATAATTGTTGCGCCTGGCGTCGAGCAAAGTGTCTTCGGTGAGCGTGCCGGCGGTGACCAGGCGCACCACGTCGCGGCGCACCACGCTCTTGGAGCCGCGCTTTTTCGCTTCCGCCGGGTCCTCGAGCTGCTCGCAGACGGCGACGCGGTGGCCGAGCGCGATCAGTTTGTGCAGGTATTCATCGGCGCGGATCACCGGCACGCCGCACAGCGGCACGTCGCGGCCGAGATATTTTCCGCGCTTGGTGAGCACGATGCCGAGCGCGCGCGAAGCGACCTCGGCATCCTCGAAGAACATCTCGTAGAAATCGCCCATCCGGTAGAACAGCAGGCAGTCCGGATTGGCGGCCTTGATCTCGACGTATTGCGCCATCGCCGGAGTAACGCGGGTGTCTTCGCCACCCGCTATGGCCGGCGTGACGCGCGCGTCGTCGCCGGACGGCGGCGATGCGTCGGGCTCGGACAGGCCGATGGGTTGGGTCAGCGCCATGGACGCGGAGGTTAGCAGATGCGGGCGAAGCTTCCACCGGCGGCCGAGAAATCCTCCCCGTCATTCCGGGGCGCGGCCACGAGCCCGGAATCCATAACCCCGGTGCTGCGAAGTATGGATTCCGGGCTCGCTCGCTTCGCTCGCACCCCGGAATGACAGAAATTCAGCTCTTGAACTTCGCGCCGGTGATCGCCTCGAGATTGCCGTGCCAGATTTTTTCCTTCTGCTCCTTCGCCATCTCGATGCCTTCGAGGATGCGCAGCGTCTCGCGGATATACATCGTGCCCTTCTCCGGATCGAACGGGCAATCAGAGGCAAACACGATCTTGTCGGCATCGTAGAAGGCAAGCCCGCAATGCGTCGCGGGCGTCGCCCCGAACACCGCGGTGTCGGCGTAAAACGAATGCTTGAAGTAATCGAGCGGGCGTTTTTTCAGCCGCTTGAGCACCAGGCTCAGGTCTTCGTCCGAGGTGCGCGCGCCGAGCTGATCGTTGCCCGGGCCGAGGCGGCCTTCCAGCATCGGCACGATGCCGCCGAAATGATGGGTGATGATCTTCAGGTTCGGATACTTGTCCATGATGCCCGAATAGACCAGCCGCACCATCGCCGCGCCGGTCTCGTAGGACCAGCCGAGCGTCCACCAGATCTCGTATTTCGATTTCGTCTCGGTCAGATAATCGGGGGAATTCGCCGCGCGCGCCGGATGCAGCCAGATCGGCTTGTTGAGCTTGTTCATGGCGGCGAAAAACGGCTCGAAGGCCGGGTCGTCGAGCGGCTTGCCGGCGATGTTGGTGTGGATCTGCACGCCAAGGGCGCCGTTCTTGATGGCGCGTTGGCATTCGCGCACGCCGGCATCGGGTGCGCCGATCGGCGCCTCCGCCACCCAGCCGGGGAAATGATCGGGATTCCTGGCGCAGATATCGGCAAGTCCGTCGTTCACCACCTTGGCCATGTCCTCGATCTCGGCGCCTTTGGCGAAGAGTTCGAGCGGCGGCATCGGGTAGGAGAGAATCTGCGCGTAGTCCTTGAACCCATCGACGATCTTCTTGCGCACATCGAGATCGTGAATGCTGGGAACGTTGCGCATGCGCTTGCCGATGTCCGGATAGCCGCTGTCCACCAGCTTGGTAAAAAATTTCTCCGGAATGAAATGGGTATAGGCGTCGATGCGCATGCACTGCTCCGTGGCTGACGGTTATTGCTTCAGTAGGGGGTGATGACGTTGAGCAGCGCCTGGCGGCGGCCGCTGACGACGGCTTCCTTGGCGCGCGCCAGCGCATCCGGCAGATCGCCGGGCTTTTCCACGCGTTCGGCATAGGCGCCCTGCGCCTGCGCCATCACCTCATAAGGCGGCGCCGGATCGAGGTCGGCAAGGGCGCGGCCGTCGGTTTCGGCGGCGACGCCCTCCTTGAACATCGACAGCGTGGCGCGGCGTACGGCGCCGTAGCGGCTGTTGTTGAAGACGATGGTGAGAATCGGCAGCGCGTGCTTGGCGGAGACCCAGTGGCCGACGGTCGGGTTGGCGAACATATAGGCGCCGTCGCCCAGCGTGGCGACGACGAAAGCATCGGGCGCGGCAAGCTTGGCGCCGAGCGCCGCGCCAAACCCCCAGCCGAGCCCGCCGGCGGGGCCGAGGGCGAAGAAGGTACCCGGCTTCTCGCGCGCGCAATGGTCGGGCCGCAGCGGATATTCGTTGACGATGATGGCGTCATCGCCGGCCATCTCGCCGATGGCGCGCGACAGATATTCCGGCGAAATCGCCGCGCCGGCGGCGGAGTCCTTGACGAGCTGGGCGCGGCGCGTGCGCATGCGCTCGGTCAGCCGGGCGCGGCGGGCGGCGATACGCGCTTCCGCCATTTGCAGCCGCGGCTCGACTGCCCTGATCAGCGCCTCCAGCGCGTTGACCGGCCCGGCCTGAACGCTGAGGTCGCTGGGGAACGAGCGCATCGGATAGCGCACGAAGAACGGATCTTCGCCGATATGGGCAATGCGCGCTCCCGCCGGCGGGTGCTGCAAATGCGGCATCCACGGCGCATCCGATTCGAGCACGATGACGAGGTCGGCGTCGGTGAGCAGCGCGCCGGGCTCGGAGCCGAAATGCATCGGGTGGCTCGAGGGCAGACACACCGTGCGCGCGTTGTAGGCGACCAGGGGAATGGCGCAGCGCTCGGCAAGATGCGCGAGCGGTGCAACCGCGTCGCCCGGCAGCGCTGCGGCGATGATCAGCGGCCGCTCCGCCGCCGCGATCCATTCGGCAAGCGTGGCAATCGCCGCCGGATCGGGATGCACGGCGGCTGCGCGCTGACGCGGTTTCATCGGCCCGATCGGCTCGGACAACGGGGCGGAGAGCGGCTCGCGCGGCAGCATCAGATAGACCGGGCCGCGCGGATGCGCCATGGCCACCTCGACGGCGCGCGAAACCATGTCACCGATCTGGTTGGGCGTGCGCAATTCGTAATCCCATTTCACCAGTTCGCGCACCATACCGGCCTGGTCGAACATTTCCTGCGCCCAGTGGATCGGCCGCGAGCGCGAGCCGAACGAGCCCTTCTCGGTGATCGGCGTGCGGCCGGCGGCGAGCAGCAGCGGCACGCGGTCGCGCGACAGGTTGGCGAGATTGTTGATGGTGTTGGCGGTGCCGACATTGACGTGAACCATCATCGCCTGCGGCTTGCCGGTCATGAGGTAAGCGCCATGCGCCATGGCGACCGCAAGATTCTCGTGCGGCACCAGGATCGGCTTCGGCACCTTGGCATTGGTCTTCCTGGCGCGGCTGAAGGCTTCCACGATCGGCGGGAAATCGGTGCCGGGATTGCAGAAGAAATAATCGGCGCCATGGTCGGCGAGCGCGCGCAAAAACGCTTCGGCGGCGATTGCCGGCCGCTCGCGCCCGCTCGGTGTGACGGCCATGCGCTCCGCCCCTCGCGCGCCGGATGGGTCCGGCTCGCTCATTTCACGTGATTGGCCCGGTCTTTTACTCGACCGGCGAAATGCTGACAACGGAGGCTTGGACGGGTCTTACTCAGCGGCAACCCGGAACGCGGCGGCGCCGTCAAGGTCGGCAAGGCACTTGGCGAGGCTTTCGCCGTCCGGATCGACCAGCGCCGCGGTGCGGGCGCTGGCGATGGCATCGGCCGCGCGTGCGAGCGGGATGTCTTCCGCCAGCGCCGGGCGGATCACGCGCGCCTCGATGGTTGCGTAGTTGGCGAGGCCACGCGCGTGGGTGTCGCCATAGCCTTTGATCAGACGGGCGCATTCGGCGATTTCCAGCGCCAGTTCGGCCGACTGGCGCGCGGCCTGCGTGATGAGCGTGAGCCAGGATTCGATTTGGCTCTGCTCCTGCGCGTAGCGATGGCCGTAAGGGCGCAGGCGCCGCAGCTTCGCCAGCGTCAGGAAACGCAGATAGCCGCTGATCGACGTCGAGTTGATCTCCATGCCGAAATAGACGCGGCCGAGCCAGCCTTTGCGCTGCGAGAGGCGCAGGACCGGCCGCGCCAGGAAACCGGGCAAAAGCTGGCACAACTCTTCGATGCCGGGCTTGAGAAAATCATGCACGGAGTAGGGCTCGTCCGTGACGCGCAATTCCTCGCGGGCGATGCGGCGCATGCGCGAAGGCGCAATCTTGGCCTGCGCCACGCGCACCACGTCTTCGTAGGACATGCGCACGGCTAGATGCCGCGCCACTTCCTTCACCAGCGTCCCGTGCGCGCCGGCGCTCTCGCCGGCATCGGCCAGCGCCCGCAGCCGGTCGAGATAAAGCTGGGCATAGGCAACGCCTTGATAGGCAATCAGCCGGCGGAGCCCCTCGACCGCGACTGGCCGCGCCAGCGCCGGCAGGGAATATGAAGCTTCCTGCTCGAGCACTTCGGCCGTGACCGACGCGTTGCTCTTCTTCTCGACCGGCTTCGCCGCTGGCGCTTTCGCGCGCGCCGCCTCGAGCCCGGCGCGGAAGCCGCGAAGATTGCCGTCCACCGCCTTGCCGTCGTCGCGGATCGCAGCTTCGAGCTGCTCTGCCGTCAGCGGCAATTTACCGCAGCCGGCGATGGCGCCGAGCATCACCGCATTGATGATCGAGCCGCTCTGCTTCGCCAGCGCGTCCATGTCGACGAGCAGGCTGCCGTGCGCATTGTCGTTGATGACCTTGATCAGGCGGTCCTGGTCGAAACGGCCGTCGCCCATGGCGATCTTTTCGTCCATGGCATAGAAGCGGCTGCTCGAGGCGATCAGATATGTGCGCTCCGGCGTGACGAAACCATTGGCCACCGTGCGCCCGGCTTCGAGCAATTCGCTTGCCACCGCGATGTCGATGTCGCCGACGCCGGGGGTCAACGCCAGCACCGGCCGCTTGCCGCCAAGTTCGGCGGTCTTCACCGGGTAAATCTCGATGTAATAGGTGGTGGCGCCGGTGCGCTGGGCGACGCCGGGGATCGAGGTCGATTGCACCGGAAAGCCCGCGCGTTCGGCGGCACCGACGATCCAGCCGGTCAGCACGCCGCCGCCTTCGCCGCCGAGCGCGGCGATGAGCAGCGTGATCGGGCGGGGCGAACTCATGCCGCTGCTTCTCCGCGATAGCCGCCGAGCCAGCCAATGACGGTTTGTCGGAACCGGTGCTTGGCGCGGTCCCACCAGGTGGGATTGCGCACGATCTCGGCGCGGTAGAACGAGGGGCAGAGCACGGCGGCATAGGCGACTTCGCCGCACAGCCCGCAGCCGACGCAGAACTCAACCACGGTCGCGACCGGATCGGTGCGCAGCGGATCGGGCGAGGGCTTCACCGTCAGCGACGGGCAGCCGGAGAGGCGGATGCAGGAATGATCGCCGGTGCAGATCTCGTCGTCGACGCCGTAGCGGGCGCGGGTGACGCGCGTTCCCCGCTGGAGCTTGATCGCGTCCTCGGCGCGGATGCGGCGCTGGCGCGCGAGCTGGCATTCGCCGTCGGCGATGATCACCTTGAGGCCGCGCTCGGCAGTCTTCATCGCCTCCTTCAGCGTCTTCACCATTACGGAGACGGAATAGGTGCGCACCGTGCGCAGCCATTTGACGCCCATCTGCCGCAGCGTGGCCTCGATATCGACGCCATGGGTCGCGCCGCTGCGGCTCATGGTGCTCGACGGGATGTATTGCTGGCCGGTGGCCGAGGCGTAGCCGTTCTGCATCACGATCAGCACGCCGTCGCCCTTGTTGAATAGGTTGGAGGCGACGCCGGTGATCAGCCCGTTATGCCAGAAGCCGCCGTCGCCCATGATGGCGATCGGGCGCTTCTCCATGTTGGGCGCCACCGCCGCGGCGCTGGCGAGCGACATGCCGTAGCCGAGAATGGAATTGCCGAGCGAAAACGGCGCAAAGGTCGCGAATGAATGGCAGCCGATGTCGGCGCTGATGTGCGTCGGCCCCAGTTCACGCTGCATCAGCTTGATCGCCGAAAACACCGGACGTTCCGGGCAGCCGGTGCAGAACGCCGGCGGGCGCGGCGGCAGCGGGCCAAGCGCCGCTGCAGCCTTCGCCTTGTGTGCGAGGAGGCCGCGCGCCTTTTCCGCGATGCGATCGGCGTCGATGCCCTTGGGTCCGGCGGCCTGCAGGAACGCGGCGAGGCCTTCGAGCAGCACGTCGGAGGAATATTCCCCAGCGGCCGGCAACGGACCCTTGCCGAGGACTTTCGTCTGCAGATCGGCGCGGCGCAGTTCGACATTGACCGCCTGCTCGATGTAATCGGGCGAGCCCTCCTCGACGATGAGCACGGCGCGTTTTCCCGCGCAGAAGCCGCGGATTTCTTCCGGCACCAGCGGATAGACCACGTTGAGCACCAGAAGCGGGACGCGCGAAGCGCCGAACACATCGGCAAGGTCGACGCGCTCCAACGCGCGCAACACGGAATTGGTGAGCCCGCCCATGACGATGATGCCGATGTCGTCGAGGTCGCCGGCGATCAGTTCGTTGAGCTTGTGCTCGCGGATGAAGGCGCGCGCCGCCGGCAGGCGCTGCTCGACCTTGAGCTTTTCCTGGCTGAAGACCACCGGCGGATGCGCGAGGCGGCCGTATTCGAAGCGCGGCGGGCCGGCGAGCTTGTTCAGTCCCGACACCGCGCCCTTGCGGTTATCCTTGGCGGCGAAGGAGCCAGTGGCGTGGCAGGCGCGGATGCGCAATTCCAGCATGACGGGGGCGTGGCTCGCCTCCGACAGTTCGAAGCCCTTCTCCACCGTGCGCACGATGGTCGGCAAATCGGGGCGCGGATCGAGCAGCCACATCGACGACTTCAGCGCATAGGCATAAGAGCGCTCCTGAATGACGCTTGCGCCTTCGCCATAGTCCTCGCCGAGAATGATCATGGCGCCGCCGATGACGCCGGGCGAGGAGAGATTTGACAGCGCGTCGGCGGCGACATTGGTGCCGACGATCGACTTCCAGGTCACCGCGCCGCGCAAGGGATAGTTGATCGAGGCGCCGAGCATCGCCGCGGCGCTCGCCTCGTTCGCGCAGGTCTCCAGGTGCACGCCGAGCTCGCCCATGATGTCTTCGGCGTCGACCAGCACGTCGAGCAGATGCGACACCGGCGCGCCCTGATAGCCGCCGACGTAGGAGACGCCGGATTGCAAGAGCGCCTTGGTGACAGCAAGGATGCCTTCGCCATGGAAGGTGTCGCCGTCGCCGAGTTTCAGCGCCTGCACTTCCTTCTTGAACGAGCGTTCCATCGCTTCGGCCTAATGGTTGGGGTCCCAACTATATTAGCAGGTTTCACCTACATATGCGAGGGCAGCCAGATCGCCAAAATCGGGAAGGCGATGAGGATGGCCAGCCGGCAAATGTCGGTGAGTACGAAGGGCATGACGCCGTAAAATACGGTCGACAGCTTCACATCCTTGATCACGCTCTTGATCACGAACACGTTCATCCCCACCGGCGGATGAATGAGACCGAGCTCGACCGTCATCACGATGATCACGCCGAACCAGATCGGGTCGAAGCCGAGCGCCTTGATCACGGGAAACACGATGGGGATGGTCAAAATGATCATCGCCATGGCGTCCATGATGCAGCCCAGCGCGAGATACATCAGCATGATCAGCACCAGCACGCCGTAGGGACCGAGGCCGAGCCCGGTGAGGAATTCGGTCAATTTCTGCGGCACCTGGGTGATGGTGAGGAAATAGCCGAAGATCAGCGCGCCGATGAGGATGGTGAAGACCGCGGCGGTGGTGCGCAAGCTTTCGATGAGGCAGCGCCAGAAATCCGCGTACGATAATCTTCCCCGCAGCACCGAGATGATCAAGGCGCCGGCCGCGCCCATGCCGGCCGCTTCGGTTGCGGTGAACAGCCCGCCGTAAAGCCCGCCGATGACGAAGATGAACAGCAGCACCACGGCCCAGATATCGCGCACGGCCTCGAGCCGTTCCGTCCACGAATGCCGCGGCCCGGCGGGCAGAAAGCCCGGGCGCACAAAGGCGATGATATTGATGGTGACGATGTACATGCCTACCGCCAGCAGCCCGGGCACAATGCCGGCGATGAACAATTTGCCGATGTCCTGCTCGGTGATCAGCCCGTAGACGGCGAACACGGTCGACGGCGGGATCATGATGCCGAGCGAGCCGCCGGCGGCGATCACGCCGGTGGAGAAACTTTGCGGGTAGCCGTGGGCCCGCATCTCCGGATAGGCGACCTTGGAGAAGGTCGCCGCGGTGGCAACGGACGAGCCGCAGATCGCGGCAAAGCCGCCGCAGGCGGCGATGGTGGCGATGCCGAGCCCGCCGCGCAGGTGGCCAAGAAACGTGTTGGAGGCGCGGAACAGTTCGCGACTCATGCCGGAGGCGGAGGAGAAGGCGCCCATCAGCAGGAACAGCGGGATAACGGCGAATTCCGCGTCAGTCGCGGTGCGGATCGGCGATTGCGCCAGGAGCTTCAGCGCCGGGCCGATATCGCCGATGAGGTAGCCGAAACCGAGCACGCCGACCAGTACCCATGGCGATGCCGACCGGCACGCGCAACATCATGAGAGCGAACAGCGAGAGAAAACCGATGATCGCGACCGCGTCGGTGCCCATCGGTTTGGCCTTAATCGAGCGATTGGGTCTGCGGGAAGCGGACGAGCTTTTCCGGCCAGAACACCAGGCGCAGCGTCCGCACGCTCAGCAGCACGACCGAAGATGCAAGCCCGATCCAGGCGATCAGATAATAGATCCACACCGGCTGGCGCAGATCGAAGGTGCCGACGTGATCGGCGCGCGTATCGAGCACCTTTACGGCGAACATCCAGGTAAAGGCGGTCATGGCGACGAGCGTCACCAGCGCCGCGAAGATATCCATGGCGCGCTGCAGATAGCGATGGCTCACGCTCCATAAGAGGTCGACGGTGATGTGGTCGCCGCGATAGCTGGCGACCGCCATGCCCCAGAAAATGAGAATGCCGAGCAGCAGTCGGGTGAAATCGTAGCTGTCCGGGATCGACCAGGAGAAGAAATAGCGCAGGATCACCGAGACGAAAGTGAGCAAGGTGACGACGGCGAGAAACCCCGCCGCCGTCACCTCGATCGCATCGATGAACCGATCGACGGGACTGCGTCCCCTCGCTGCATCAGACATTAATAGGCCGCGTTGTTTTTCTTCAGCTCCGCCTTCAGGTCGGCCATCGCCGCGGCGGGATCGATGCCGGCTTTCTTGGCGGCTTCGGCCCATTTCGCTTCGAGCGGCGCGGCGGCCTTGCGCCATTCGGCCAGTTGCGCCGCGCTGATGTTGTAGACCTCGTGGCTGGGCTCAGCCTTGAGCTTGGCGATACCGGCGTGCTCGAAGTCGGCCCAGGGGCCGGCGACCTTCGCCGCCCATTCGCCGGTGCAGTGATCGTCGATCGCCTTCTTCTGCCGCGGCGACATTTCGTCGTATTTCGCCTTGTTGAAGACGAAGGCGAAGGTGGTCGTGTAGAGCGGGACGTCCATGTCGTACTTCGTCACCTTGTCGATGCCGAACAGGATGATCGATCCCCAGGGGAAGGTCACCGCGTCGGCCACGTGCTTGCCGAGCACGTCGCGCACTTCCGGCGCCGCCGCCTGTACATTGGTGCCGCCGAGCATGGTGACGAATTCGGCGATGGTGCCCTGCGCCGGGCGGATCTTCATGCCCTTGATGTCGGCGGGCACCATGACCTTCTTGTCGACCGAATGAATGGCGCCCGGGTCATGCACGAAGGCGAGGCAGAACTTGACGTCCTTCATCTCCTTCGCCGCATATTTGCGATACCAGGCATCGAGCGCGACCGAGCCGCCTTTGGCGTTCGACATCAGGAACGGCAGTTCGCCGGCGGCGATGATCGGAAAGCGGCCGGGCTGATAGCCGGGATTGATGTAGGTGAGGTCGGCGATGCCGTCGCGCGCCATGTCGTAATGATCGAAGGCCTTGCCGAGCTGCTGCGACGGATAGACCTTGTAATGCAGCGTGCCGCCGGATTCTTTTTCCACGTCGGCGCCCCATTCCTCCAGCGCCTTTTGCAGCGGGTGCGATGGCGGCACCCAATGCGACAGCTTGAGTTCGAACGTCTTCTCCTGCGCAAGCGCGCTGCCGGCGCCGAGCGCCAAAGCGAGCGCGGCCGCGATCACGCATCCGGCGAAGCGAATTTGCATGGAATTCCTCCCTCGTTTGATGTTGGTTTCTGTGCCAACTTTCTTGATATTCAGCCGCATGTCGGTGGCGTTGTAAAGCATATCGTTTGATATCAAACTATGTCGCGGGAAGCCGCGCAGACGGCGTCCCGCTGGGGGAAACCAAGGTGGCGACCAAGGCAAAACGTCGCGCGCGGCGCGGCAGAAACGGCGAAGTCATTGCCGAATCGGTCAATTTCGGGCCGCTCGCGCAATGGGTCGGCTTCAATTTGCGCATGGCGCAGGAAGCGGCCTTCCAGGCCTTTTCGCATTTGTCGCGGGAGATCGGCGAAAAGCCGGGCCGTTTCGCCACGCTGACGCTGATCGGGCGCAACCCGGGCATCAGCCAGACCGAGCTCAGTTACGCCAACGGCCGCGACAAATCGAGCCTCACGCCGGTCGTCGAAGACCTGGTTCGGCGCGGCCTGATCAAGCGCGTGCGGCTGCGCCACGACCGCCGCGCCTATCGCCTCAATCTGACGCCGGCCGGCCGCCGCACGCTCGCCCAGCTCACCGCCTGCGCGCGCCGGCACGAGCGCAATCTCGACCGCGTCATCGGTGTGCGCGAGCGCAAGCGGTTTATTGCGACGTTGAAGAAGATCGCGGCCGAGATCGAGTGATTTGTCCCGGGCGCAGCGCAGCGCGTTAGCGATGCGCTGCAGACCCGGGATCTTCGCAAATTCGGTCCGCATTAAGACCCCGGATCAGCGGCACACCACTTCGCTGCGCTCGTGCTGCGCCGCGTCCGGGGAACGTCGTCACTGCTGAAATTGTTTCAGCACCGCGTCGGGGATCGGATGCGACTTGATGTGATTGCCGGCGTCACGCACGGTCCACACCCGCTTTTCTTCGGCTTCGACGCAAAGCTCGCCTTTCAAGGTCAGGCGATGCTCGATGTCGAAACTGGAGCGGCCGAATTTCACGCCGGTTTCTATCACCACGTCGTCGCCAAAACGGGTCGGCTTGAGGAAGCGCGCATGCGTGCGCACCAGCGGCCAGCCGGCGAACTCGTAGGCCTTGAACATTTCGAATTTGGTGATGCCGAGCGCGCGCTCGAACAGCGCCGCGGTCGCGGCATCGAAAATCTCGAAATAACGCGGGTAGAAGATAATGCCGGCGGGATCGCAATCGCCCCAGCGGATACGCACGGTCTGACGATTGCTCAGCGTGGCCATGCCCGATTCTCTAACGCCCTTCGAGGCGTCGCGCCAGCCAGACCGAATGGCCTCCGCATTCGGGATCTTCCATCTTTTCGGAAACGACGGAGAACGAATTGGCGGCGAGCAGCGAACGGTATTCATCGGGCGCCAGGCTCGCGTGGTAAAGCGGCTCGCCGCGGAAATTGCCGATGGCTTCGCCGTGCCGCGGTCCGCTCGTGAACAGCAGCGGCGCGCCTGCGGCCGCGTGGTTGCGGAAGACTGGAAACATCCGCCGTTGATCGTCGAAGGACAGATGAAAGAAACTGTCCCAGGCCATGACGCCGGCGAAGCGTTTGCCGAGCGATATCGTCCGCATGTCGCCGACGATCCACTGCCGGCCCGGAAAGTCCGCGCGCGCCAGCGCGATCATGGTCGGCGAGGCGTCGACGCCGCAGACGTCGAAGCCTTGCGCGAGCAGGTAAGCAGCCAGCGGCTTACCCGGGCCGCAGCCGAGATCGAGAATCGTGCCGCCGGCCGGGACCATTGCCAAGAAGCAGTCAAGCCAACCTTTTTCAATGAATTGGGGTTGCCGGCTGCGGTCGCCGGCCCAAGCGCGGGCGTGGCGCTCGTAGAGGCCGATAATGTCGTCTGAACTCATTGCGCGCTTAGCGCGGCGCCATGCGCAGCGCGCCGTCGAGGCGGATCACCTCGCCGTTGAGATAGCCGTTGTGGATGCAATGCAGGACCAGCGCCGCATATTCGCGCGGCTGGCCCAGCCGCTTGGGGAACGGCACCGAGGCGCCGAGCAAATCCTGGGCTTCCTGCGGCAGCGCGCGCAGCATCGGCGTGCCGAAAATACCCGGTGCGATGGCGAGCACGCGAATGCCGAACTGGGCGAATTCGCGCGCCGCCGGCATGGTCAGCGCGGCGACGCCGCCTTTCGACGAGGAATAGGCGGCCTGGCCGATCTGGCCTTCGAAGGCGGCGACGGAAGCGGTGTTGACAATGACGCCGCGCTCGCCGTCGGCGAGCGGCGCCAGCGGCTGCATCGCCGCACCAACGAGGCGCAGCATGTTGAAGGTGCCGATCAGATTGATCTTGATGACGCGCTCGTAGTCGGCGAGCGGCATCGGCCCGTCGCGGCCGACGATGCGCTTGGCCGGGCCGACGCCGGCGCAGTTGACGAGGATACGCGCCGGCCCGTGGTCGGCCGCGGCCTTCTTCACCGCCGCTTCCGCGGCCGCGCTGTCGGCGACGTCGCAGGTGACGGCAATGCCGTTGATATCGATCGCGACCTCGGCGGCGGCCTTCTGGTTGACGTCGAAAATCGCCACCTTGGCGCCGGCGGCAGCGAGCGCGCGCGCCGTGGCGGCGCCGAGGCCGGAGGCGCCGCCGGTGACGATCGCGCTGTGTCCCTTGACTTCCATTAGCTCGTTCCCTGGCTGGCGGCCCCGATGATACGCGGTGACGGCGGCGATGCGTAGAGTTCCTCGGCCAATGCGGCACGGTTTCGCAAAACGGCGCGCTGATTGATCGAGCCCTTGTCGGTCATTTCGCCTTTGTCCATGGATGGCGGTTCGGCCAGCAGAAGCGCGCGCTGCACGCGGGTCGACGTGCCAGGGCTTATGGCCGCAAGCTGATTCAACCGCGCGGCGAATTTCGCGCGGACGAGCTGATGATCAACAATCTCGGCGGCGGAGGCGTCGGCGCCAAGGGCGGCGAGCCTGCGGCAGGCCTCGATGTCCGGAAATATCAGCGCGGCGATGAAATCGCGGTCAGGGCCGGCGAAGACGACGTCGCGCACATAAGGCGCGAAGTGATCGATGAAGCGCGCGCGCAACGGGCCGACGCTGGTCCAGGTGCCGGTCGAGAGCTTGAAGTCCTCGGCGATACGGCCGTCGAACAGCAGGCCCTTCTCGGGCGCATCAGGATCGACGAATTTCAACGCATCGCCGAGCCGGTAGTAGCCTTCCTCGTCGAAGGCATCGCGCGTCAACTGCTCCTGCCGCCAATAGCCGGGCGTGATGTGCGGACCGCGCAGGCGCGCCTCGAGCTTGCCTTCGTTCGGCATCAGCTTGAGTTCGACGCCCGGCGACGGCAGGCCGATATTGCCCGGCCGGTCGAAATCCCAGGAGCAGGCAAGCGCCAGCGGCGAGGTCTCGGTCGAACCGAGCGAGGTGAGAAAAATAATGCGCTCGCCGGTGGTCTCGATGGCGAGCTGGTTCAGGTCGTCCCAGGTGGTCTGGTTGAGCCCGGCGCCGGCATAGAACAGCACCTTCAGCCGGCTGAAGAAATTCTTGCGCAACGTCTCGTCGGCGCGGAAATGCGGCACCAGCGCCTCGTAGCCCTTGGGTACGTTGAAATAGATGGTCGGCGCGATGTCGCGCAGGTTGCGCACGGTCTTCGGCACGCCCGGCGGCGTCGGATTGCCTTCGTCGATATAGAGCGAGCCGCCGTTGACCAGCGCCATATTGAAATTGTGATTGCTGCCGAAGGTGTGGCTCCAGGGCAGCCAGTCGACCACCACCGGCGGCTCGTCGGCGACGAAACAGAAACCGGCGGCGATCATCGCCTGGTTCGAGCACAGCATGCGCTGGGTGTTGATGACGGCCTTGGGCTGGCCGGTCGAGCCGGAGGTGAAGAGGAATTTGGCGATCGAGTCGGGCGTGACCGCCGCGCGCGCCGCCGCGACGCTCGCCTCGTCGTCGGCGCCGGGCAGAGCGGAAAATAAAGTCGTCTTGCGGTCGCCGAGAGGATTGCCTGTCACCACCAATTCGATGTCGTCCGGAACCGTGGCATATAGCGCGCGCGCGAAAGCAAGGCCGTCATTGGCGAAGACGAGGCCCGGCGTGAGCAATTCGAGGATCATGCGCAATTTGCCGAAATCGCTCGACAGCAGCGAATAGGCCGGCGAAATCGGCGCGTAGGGAATGCCGACATACATCGCGGCAAGCGCCAGCAGCGCGTGCTCGATGTCGTTGCCGGAGATGATGACGATCGGCCGCTCGGCGGAAAGGCCGCGCCGCAACAGCGCCGCGCCGATCCGGCGCACCTGTGACAGGACCTGCGCATAGGTGAGCTTGCGCCAGGCACCCGAAGCATCGCGCTGCGCCAGGAACACGCGATCGGGCGCGGCCTTGGCCCAATGTTCCAGCGGCTCGGCGAGCGTGCGGTGATACGGCGCCAGCACCTGCGCGGTGCGCATATGGATGACGCCACCAGGCCCGCGCTCGAGCACGACATCGGCCGCGCCCAGCCGCACCGGGCGCAAGGGCGCAGTCCGCTCAAGCTCCCGGACCGGATTTGCCATTACGACCGCGTCACTTTCGGCGCGCGCTTTTCCAGAAAATCCTTGAGCCGTTCTTTTGCCTGCGGGTCGGCCTGCGCAATCGCCGACATCAGCGCCTCGACGGCAAAGCCCGCCGCCGGCGCCATCTCGGCGATGCGCGGCAGCACCTGCATCACGGCGAAATTGGTGAGCGGCGCATTGCCGGCGATGCGCTGGGCGAGTTCCAGGCCCTTGGCGAAGCCCTTGCCCGGCTCGACGAGATAAGTGGACAAGCCCATGGCCTGGCCTTCCTCGGCGGAATAGGTGCGGCCGGTGAGCATCATGTCCATCATGCGCGCGACGCCGATCAGCCGCGGCAGCCGCACCGAACCGCCGCCGCCGACATAGATGCCGCGGCTGCCCTCCGGCAGCGCATAATAGGCCGAGCGCTCGGCGACGCGCACATGGGCGCTGGCGGCAAGCTCGAGGCCGCCGCCGACCACGGCGCCGTGCAGCACGACAACGACCGGCGCCTTGCCGAACTGGATCTTGTCGAAAGCGCGATGCCAAAGACTCGAATGCGCGATGCCTTGGCTGACGTCGCGCTCCTTAAGCTCGCTCAGGTCGAGGCCGGCGGAAAAATGCTCGCCGTCGCCGGCGAGCAGCACGGCGCCGATGTCGTCCGGCAGCGCGGCAAAGAAAGTCTCGATGCCGCGGATTGCGTCGTCGTCGAGCGCGTTGCGTTTGTGCGGACGCTTGAGCCGCAAAATGGCGACCGCGCCCTGCCGCTCGGCCGCGAGCGAGGCGGGCAGTACGAAATCGAGCCGGTCCGCCATTCACATCACCTCATAGACCTCGAGCCGCACGCTTTGCGCCTCGCGTTGGCCGCGCGCCACGGCAAGAATGCGGTTGAGCCAATCGACCGACGGGTCGGCGGCCTCAAACCGCATCGCGGTGCGGAAATAATAGAGCGCGGGATCGACGCTGTCGCCCCGCGCCAGTTTTTCCAGTACCTCGGGCGGACCATGCCGCAAACCGTCGCTCGCCACCAGAACGCGGGCGCCGCTGTCGGTTTCGATGGTGTAGCGCGCGCTGATGTCGGCGGCGCCGTCGCTGCGGATGATCTGCCAGTCGGCGCCGCCGGGAAGGATGCGGCCGTTGAGCTTCGGCCCGCTGACGCGGCCGCCGAGAATGCCGACGAAGCGTCGCCCGCCATAGGGCGTGCGGCCAAGATCCATGATCGCCGCAAGCTCGGCGTCAATCGTGAAGATCGGCTCTGTGCCCAACATGCCCGGCCGTTCGTTGGAGCCCCAACCAACGCCATTTGACCCTGTCCTTGGTGGGCCGTAAATACGGGACCGCAACCGGGAATGCAGTTTATGGCGCGTATTTCGTCCCTTGCCGATGCCATCGGGTCGGCCGTCCGCGACGGCGATACCGTGGCAATGGAGGGCTTCACCCATCTTATTCCGCATGCCGCCGGGCATGAGGTGATCCGCCAGGGCCGCAAGCATCTGACGCTGATTCGCATGACGCCGGATTTGATCTACGACCAGCTCATCGGCATGGGCTGCGTCGACAGGCTGGTGTTTTCATGGGGCGGCAATCCGGGCGTCGGCTCGCTGCATCGGCTTCGAGATGCGGTCGAGAACGGCTGGCCGCACAAGCTCGAGCTGGAAGAGCATTCGCACGCCGCCATGGCCAACGCCTATGAGGCCGGCGCCGCCGGCCTGCCTTGCGCCATCTTCCGCGGCTATATCGGCGGCGACCTGCCGAAGGTGAATGCCAAGATCAAGCGGGTGACATGTCCGTTTACCGGCGAGGAGCTTGCCGCGATCCCGTCGCACCGGCCTGACGTCGCTATCATTCATGCGCAGCGCGCCGACAAGGCCGGCAACGTCATGATCGAGGGCGTGCTCGGCGTGCAGAAGGAGGCGGTGCTGGCGTCGAAGCGCTCGGTGGTGACGGTCGAGGAGATCGTCGACGATCTGGGACCGCGCAGCCTCAACGCCGTGGTGCTGCCGCACTGGACGATCGGCCACGTGGTCGAGGTTCCCGGCGGCGCGTTTCCCTCTTATGCGCAGGGCTACTATCCGCGCAACAACGGCTTCTACAAGGAATGGGACGAGGTCTCGCGCGAGCGCGACTCCTTCCATACATGGATGAAGCAGAACGTGCTGGACAAAGGTCCCGAGGCCTTTGCCCAATATGCGCGTCGTCACCGCGCTGCGGCGGAGTAGGTCATGGCCGATTACAAGCCCAACGAAATGATGACCATCGCGGCGGCGCGCGCGCTGAAAAGCGAGGACGTCTGCTTCGTCGGCATCGGCCAGCCGTCGGCCGCCTGCAACCTGGCGCGGCTGACGCATGCGCCCGGCATCACGCTGATCTACGAATCCGGCACGCTCGCCACCAAGCCCAACATCCTGCCGCTGTCGATCGGCGACGGCGAACTGTGCGAGACGGCGCTGACCACGGTTTCGGTGCCGGAAATGTTCCGTTACTGGCTGCAGGGCGGCCGCATCAGCATCGGCTTTCTCGGCGGCGCGCAGATCGACAAATACGCCAACCTCAACACCACCGTGGTCGGTCCCTACGACAAGCCGAAGGTGCGGCTGCCCGGCGGCGGCGGCGCGCCGGAGATCGCCACCTCCTGCGGCGAAATTTTCATCATCATGGCGCAGGGCAAGCGCGGCTTTGTCGACAAGCTCGATTTCGTTACCTCGATCGGCCACGTCACCGGCGGCGACAGCCGCGCCAAGCTTGGGGTCAGGACCAAGGGACCAACGCGCCTGATCACCGACATCGCGCTGTTTGCGCCCGATCCCGAGACCAGGGAAATGACCGTGGTCTCGATGCATCCCGGCGTGACGCGCGAGCAGGTTCAGGAGAATACCGGCTGGAAGGTGAAGTTCGCGGCCAAGGTTGCGGAGACACCGGCGCCGACGGCGCGCGAGCTTGACGTGCTGCGCGACCTGCACGCCCGCACCAACCGCGCGCATGCAGAGGCGGCGTGATGGCAAACCGTGATGTCTTTATCTGCGACGCGGTACGCACGCCGATCGGCCGCTACGGCGGCGTGCTCGCCAAGGTGCGCACCGACGATCTTGCCGCCGTGCCGATCAAGGCGTTGATGGCGCGCAACCCAAAGATCGATTGGGAAAAGCTCGACGAAGTCTATTACGGCTGCGCCAACCAGGCCGGCGAGGACAACCGCAATGTGGCGCGCATGGCGCTGCTGCTGGCGGGCCTGCCGGTGAGCGTGCCGGGGGTCACGCTGAACCGGCTTTGCGCCTCTGGGCTCGAAGCGGTCGGCACCGCGGCGCGCGCGATCCGCGCCGGCGAGATGGATTTTGCCATTGCCGGCGGCGTTGAGTCGATGACGCGGGCGCCTTTCGTGCAGGGCAAGGCGCAGGAGGCTTTTTCGCGGCAGGCGGAAATCTACGACACCACGATCGGCTGGCGCTTCATCAATCCCGTGATGAAGGCCCAATATGGCGTCGACTCCATGCCGGACACGGCTGAGAACGTGGCGGAAGAATTCCAGGTCACCCGCGCCGACCAGGACGCCTTCGCGCTGCGCTCGCAGCAGCGCGCCGGCAAGGCGATCGCGTCCGGATATTTCGCCAAGGAGATCGTCGCCGTGGAGGTGCCCGGCGGCAAGAACGGCCCGGTCAGAGTGGACAAGGACGAGCATCCCCGTCCCGAGACGACGCTCGAGCAGCTGGCCAAGCTGAGGACGCCGTTCCGCAATCCGGGCACGGTCACCGCCGGCAACGCCTCCGGCGTCAATGACGGCGCCGCCGCCCTCATCATCGCCTCGGAAGCGGCGGTAACGGCGCACGGCTTGACGCCGCGCGCGCGCGTTCTCGGCATGGCTTCGGCGGCGGTGCCGCCGCGCATCATGGGCATCGGCCCGGTGCCGGCGACGCAAAAGCTGATGGCGCGCCTGCAGCACAAAATCGGCGACTACGATTTGATCGAAATCAACGAAGCCTTCGCCTCGCAGTCGCTAGCCTGTCTGCGGCAGCTCGGCCTTGCCGACGATGCCGGGCACGTCAATCCGCACGGCGGCGCGATCGCGCTCGGCCATCCGCTCGGCATGTCGGGGGCGCGACTGGCGCTCACGGCGGCGCACGGACTGGAAGAGAACGGCGGCAGGCTCGCGCTGGCGACAATGTGTGTCGGCGTCGGGCAGGGCGTGTCGCTGGCGCTGGAAAAGGTTTCATAAGGGGCAAGAACAATGTCGCTGATTTATCCAAGGGAAAGTCTCAGCGTCTTTCCGAAACATTTAAGCCCTGAATACCGCAGCACGGTGAAGCGCTCACCATCGAAGCCGCTGATCGTGGTGCCGCATACGCTGTCGGAACTCACCGGCCCGGTCTACGGCCACGATGCGATCCAGGAGGCCGACAACGACCTCACCAAGCAGCACAAGGGCGAGCCTTTGGGCGAGCGCATCATCGTGCACGGCCAGGTGCTCGACGAGGACAAGCGGCCGGTCCCCGAGACGCTGGTGGAAATCTGGCAGGCCAATGCCTGCGGCCGCTACGTGCACATCGTCGACCAGCATCCGGCGCCGCTTGATCCGAACTTCACCGGGGCAGGACGCACCGTCACCGACAAGAACGGCTATTACAAATTTGTCACCGTGAAGCCGGGCGCCTATCCATGGGGCAATCATCACAATGCCTGGCGGCCGAACCACATCCATTTCTCGGTCTTCGGCCAGTCGTTTCTGACGCGGCTGGTGACGCAGATGTATTTCCCCGGCGACTACCTGTTCCCGTTCGATCCGATCTATAACTCGGTCACCGACGAGAAGGCGCGGGCGCGCATGATCTCCAGCTTCGATCTGGAAAACACCATTCCCGATTGGGCGCTCTGCTTCCGCTTCAACATCGTGCTGCGCGGGCGCGAGGCAACGCCGCTCGACAAGGATGAGGACTGATCATGTCCGAGATCACGCCCTCGCAGACTGTCGGCCCGTACTTCGCCTACGGCCTCACGCCCAAGGGCCGCGCCAAATGGGATCCCAACGGCACCTATGGCTGGAAGGAAACCATCGGCGACAATCTGGTGACGCCGGACGCAACCGGCCAGCACATCCACATCGAAGGCCGCGTGCTCGACGGCGACGGGCAGCCGATCAACGACGCCATGATCGAGATCTGGCAGGCGGATGCGCAAGGCCGCTACGCCAGCCCGCGCGACACCCGGGCGCGGCCGAATGCCAAGTTCAAGGGCTTTGGCCGTTCCGCCACCGACAAGGACGGCGCCTACGGCTTCGACACCATCAAGCCGGGTGCGGTACCGGGGCCGGACGGCAAGGCGCAGGCCCCGCATATCGTGTTCTGCATCTACTCGCGCGGCATGCTGCGGCAGATCTATACGCGGCTCTATTTTTCCGACGAGGCGGCCAATAGCGCCGATCCGATCCTGAATTTGGTGCCGGCCGACCGGCGCCAGACGCTCATTGCCCACAAGGAGATGCGCGACGGTCAGCCGAGCTACCGTTTCGACATTCACGTCCAGGGCGAGAACGAGACAGTTTTCTTCGACATTTGAAGGCTTTAGCCGGCCGGCGCCCGCTGCCCATCTGGCCCATTATTGTGCCTGATTGGATGGGCAAATGCCCATACATCCTCGTTTAAAAAATATTTTCATCTAAGGAATTCACTTTAAGATAATGAAATAAGGCCTATTTGTCTTAGTAGGACCCTGCCCTCATTTACTGCCCATCTTTCCCAACGCCGGTCCATGGATTGACGATGGAGGGCCGGCTTGCTTGGCTGCGCGTTGGAAGCGGCCGCAAGAGCCGATCGCAAGAATTGGCCAGGAAACGCCCTATGAACGAGCAAATACTGCAAGAGATCAGCGAATTCTGCCGCCGCAGAGGCCTCGCAGAATCCACCTTCGGCCGCCGCGCGGTCAACGACGGCAAACTCGCCAGCCGCCTGCGCAATGGCGGCCGCATCACCACCGACACGCTGGAGCGCATCCGCAATTTCATGGCGCGCTCGACCGATGTTGCGCCGGCCCGCCGCCGCATGCTGTTCGATACGCCGCCGGCGGCATTGCCGGTGATCGCGCCGCCGGCGCCGCCGGTCGCTTCCGGCCAGGCCAGCGACGACCCCAGCCGCAATTTCCGCTTCTTCGACAACCGGCAGAAATATCTGCTGTTCGTGAACACCTGCAGCGAGAAATGGGAAATCGCCAATCGCGTCGGCATGGAGCTCGCCAGCATCCATCCGCGTCCGCCGGCAGTGCGCGTCTTCGACGCCGGCGTCGGCGACGGCACCGTGCTGTCGCGGGTCATGCGCAACATGCACGATCGCTTCCCCACCATGCCGTTCTATATCGTCGGCAAGGAAATCAGCCTCGAGGATATCCGCCTGACGCTGCAGAAAATGGCGGACCGTTTCATCGAGCATCCTTCAACCGTCGTCGTGCTCACCAATCTCGCTTACGCCGAGGCGCCGTGGCTGTCGGTGAAGTCGGTCAGCGCCGCCACCAGCCTGGTGTGGAAGGAAGTGCCGCTGGAAGGCAACAGCGCGCACGCTTTCGAGCAGCAGATCACCGGCCTTGAGCCGTTCCTCGGCGAGAACTGGAAGGCGCGGGTGTCGCCGAAGAGCGGCAATCCGGTTTACGAGCGGCCGGTGGTGCTGGTGCTCTACCGCAACGACCACAAATTCCTGCTCGACCAGATCGTGCCCAAGCCCGGCGGCTCGACCGCCGATTACGATCTGGTCATCGCCTCGCAACCCTATCGCGCCCGCGCCTCGCTCGAATTCAAGGCCAAGCGCGTGCTGGCGCCGCTCGCCCGCGCGCTGGGGCCGGGCGGCCGCATGATCGCCATCCATTCCTACGGTCACGATCCGGGCATGGAGATCATCCATCAGATCTGGCCGAACGATCATCCGTTCGCGCACAACCGCCATATGTTGCTCAAGGAGGTCAAGCACGAGCTGGGCAGCGCCGGGCGCGATCTCAATTTCAACGCCTATGCCGACCAGCGCTCGCTGTTCCGCTACGACATGCACACGCTGCCGTCGGAAATTTCCTCTTCGATCGGCACCTCCACGCTGCTTGCCGCCTGGAACGCCGCGATTTACGTAGCGCAGATCGAGGACGACCGGCTCTCGGACGTGAACAGCGATCGCCGCTATATCGAGGCGACGCGCGACGTGCTGCAAAAGAACGGCGGCTTGTGGTTCTACGACGAATCTTTCGTGATCTCGCGCCGGCGCGAGTGACGGCCATGGTTGCGAGCGTCTTCGCGCGGAATTTCTCGATCGAATCCACGCGGCCAAGCGCGGCGGAGATCGAGAAGCTTGGCGCGATCCTGCCCAAGGGCACGGCGGTCTATCTCACCGCGGTGCCGACGCAATCGATCGAGGAGTTGGCAAAAGGCGCCGCGGCATTGCGCAAAGCGGGGCTCGAGCCGATTGCGCATATCGCGGCGCGGCGGCTGTCGAGCGCCGCGCAGTTGCACGATCTGTTGCTGGCGCTGCGTGGTGAATCCGACATGCGAAGCCTTCTCGTCATCGGCGGCGATGCCGATCAGAGCGGGCCTTATGCCGATGCGCTGGCGGTGATCCAGAAAGCGCGGCTGCGCGAGGCCGGAATCGAGGAGATCGGCATCGGCGCCTATCCGGAAGGCCATCCGCGCATTGGCGCCGGCCGGCTTGAAGCCGCGCTCGACGAGAAGATCGCCGCCGCCAAGGCGCACGGCCTGCGCTCGCACATCGTCAGTCAATTCTCGTTTTCGCCCGAGGGCATCCTTGCCTGGCTCAAGCGGCTGCGCACCTGCGGCATCGCAACGCCGGTGAAAGTCGGCATGGCCGGCCCGACCAGCCTGCCGGCGCTGTTGCGCTATGCGCGGCGCTGCGGCGTCAACGCCTCGCTGCGCGGGCTGATGTCGGGCGCAGCGGCCTCCCTCGTCGGCCATGTCGGCCCCGACCGCATCGTCGAGGCGCTGAGCGCGGCGTCAGGCGAGATTGGTGAGGCCCATCCGCATTACTTCTCGTTCGGGGGTCTCGCCGACACTGCGCGTTACGCCTGCGACATGGCGCAGGCGGCGATGCCGGAGCGGCAGGCGGCGACAGGATCGTAAAAAAGGCGCGGTGGCGTTGTGCCGCCGCGCCCGCATTTCTCAACCTACGGCGGCGCTGCGCCAGCCCTGATGATAGGTCTCGCGCGCCGGTGCGGCATAAGGCGTCGGCCCGACCACCACGCGCAATTCCGTCTGCTTGTGGCGCTCGACGGTGGTCTTCTTGGTGCCGCCGTTTTCCTCGCCCCAGACCAGCGTCAGCTGGGTACCGGGCTTGGCGTATTGCTCCTCGACAAAGCCGAGCGACAGCATCTTGCGCTCGTTGAAAGAGTAGCCGGAGAACATCGAGGCGCCGGCCACCTTGCCGCCGCTCATCACCGTGTCGAATGAGCTCGAGCCGTAATTCGTCAGCGGCAGGTCGAGCCACTTGTAGTTCTCGCCCGGCGGCGCGAAAGCCGAAGCGAGGATGCGGGTCACATCCTTGTCGTCCCAGGCGAAGGTCACCTTCTTGCGGTGGTTCTTGCCTTCCATCTTCTTCAGCGCATCGGCGCCGATGAAGTCGTGGTCGTATTTGGTAAAGCCGGCGTAGCCGAGTTCGTGCGGCGTGGTGTAGTAGTCCTCGATATTGTTGGAGACGAAGCTGCCGGCGAGCGAGGCGTTGGCTTCGTAGCTCGTGCCCGGCAGCCACTGCCGGTAGGCTTTCATCTTGTCGCCGGTGTAGACCGCAGGCACCGGCGAGGGGATCCAGCCCGACTCCAGCGTATTGGTGGCATAGGCGCGGGCGCCGACCTGGACAATGCCGGCGTCCTTGCCGGCTTCGAGGATGGCGGCGCGGATTTCGTCGCCTTCCGCATAGGGGCCCCAGACTTCGAGGCCGGGTGCGCCGGCCATGCCGTGGCGCAGGGCGCGGACCTTTCGTCCGGCGATGGTCATGTAGCCCATGTTGAAGAACTTGATGTCCGGCATGGTGCCGCCATTGAGCTTCTTGATCACCTGCTCGGCGTTCGGGCCCTGGATCTGGTAGCGGTAGAATTTGCGGAACACCGGCTTGCCCATCGGGCGCGAGGGCGAACGGTCGTCGTATTCGGTCTTGAGGTCATAGCCGCCGGTCTTGGCGTGGAATTCGATCCAGTTCGCCGTCGGGTTGCGGCCGACGAAGACGAATGAATTCGCCGCCAGATAGAACAGGATGCCGTCGCCGATGACGTAGCCGTCGTAACTGCACGGCGCGAACTGCTTGGCCTTGTCGACGGCGAAATTGGCGAAGGAGTTGGTGGCGAGATGCGACAGCATCTTGAGCGCGTCGCGGCCCTCGACGAACAGGTTCACCATGTGGTGGGTCTGGTCGAACAGCACGCAGGTCTCGCGCCAGCCGCGCTGCTCGTCGCGCCAATTGGTGAATTCGGGCGCCACGACGGGATAGACATAGGCGCCGATCTGCGAATTGCGCAGCATCTTGACGATATTGCCCGAGGCCTGGATCGCCTCTTCCAGATTCTTGTAAGCCATAACTGGTCGTTCCTCTTCGTTATTACCGGCATCGCATGGCGGAAACTTAGCCTGATGTATCGCTCATAGAAAGAGGCCGGCAAATTGACGCGCCGGCAAAGAGGTGTTGTGTATGCGCGCGGAACCATGCCGACCGCAACCGAGTGGAGTAATCCCATGGCCCAACAAAGACCGCCGTTCCGCGCCGATCATGTGGGCAGCTTCCTACGCACCAAGCCCCTGCACGTTGCACGCACCCGGCGCGAAAAAGGCGAGATCACGCCCGCCGAGCTCAAGGCGGTCGAGGACAGCGAGATCGAGAAGATCATCAAGAAGCAGGAGGAGATCGGGCTCAAGCTGGCGACCGACGGCGAGTTCCGCCGCGCCTATTGGCACTTCGATTTCTTCAGCATGCTCGACGGCGTCGAGCTCTACGAGCTCGATCACGGCATCCAGTTCCAGGGCGTGCAGTCCAAGCCGCAAAGCATCCGCGTCACCGGCAAGATCGGTTTCTCGCAGCATCCGATGGTGGAGCATTTCAAGTTCTTGAAGGCGCACACCAAGGTGACGCCGAAAATGACAATTCCGGCGCCGAGCGTGATGCATTTCCGCCTCGAGCCGGGCGCGGTGAGCAAGAGCGCCTATCCGGATCGCGACGCCATCTTCGACGATCTCGGCACCGCCTATCAGAAGGCGGTGCGCGCCTTCTACGACGCCGGCTGCCGCTACCTGCAATTCGACGACACCGCCTGGGCCTATCTCTGCTCCCAGGAAGAGCTGAAGAAGGCGAAGGACCGCGGCCTCGATGTCGATCACTTGCAGGAAACTTATGCGGCCTGCATCAACAAGGCGCTGCAGGCAAAGCCCGCCGACATGGTGATCACCACCCATGTCTGCCGCGGCAATTTCCGCTCGACGTTCATTTCCTCGGGCGGCTACGAGCCGGTGGCGCAGAACCTGTTGGCCAAGTGCAACTACGACGGCTACTTCCTCGAATACGACACCGATCGTGCCGGCGGCTTCGAGCCGCTGCGCTTCCTGCCCAAGGGCAAGAAGATCGTGGTGCTCGGCCTGGTCACCTCGAAATCCGGGAGGCTGGAGCCGCGCGCCGACATCAAGAAGCGCATCGAGGAGGCGACGAAATTTGTCGCGCTCGATCAACTGGCGTTATCGCCGCAATGCGGCTTTGCCTCGACCGAAGAAGGCAACGTGCTGGCCGAGGACGAGCAGTGGGCGAAGCTCAAGATGATCGTGGAATTGTCCAAGGAAGTGTGGGGGAAGTAACTAGGTCATGACAGCCAAGTAGAGAGTAAATCCATGGCCCCACGCAGCAAACCTCCGTTCCGCGCCGACCACGTCGGCAGCCTCTTGCGCACCGCGCCGCTGAAAGCCGCGCGCGAGAAGCGCGCCAAGGGCGAGATCGACGCCGCCGCGTTGACAGCGGTCGAGGACCGCGAGATCGAAAAGATCATCAGGAAGCAGGAAGAGGTCGGCCTCAAGCTCGCCACCGACGGCGAATTCCGCCGCTCCTGGTGGCATTTCGATTTCTTCAGGGGACTCAAGGGCGTCGAGATGATCAGCGCGCCGCCGATCAAATTCCGCGGCGTCGAAACCAAGGCCGAAGTCCATCAAGATCGCCGGCAAGGTCGATTTTGCCGGGCATCCGCACATCGAGCATTTCAAGTTCTTGAAGGCGCACTGCAAGACGACGCCGAAAATGACTATCCCGGCGCCGTCGACTTTCCACTTCCGGCAGGGCCGCGCGATGGTGAGCAAGGAGGCCTATCCCGGCTACGACGAATTCTTCGCCGACGTCGCCGCGACCTGGCGCAAGGCGATCCGCGCCTTCTACGACGCTGGCTGCCGCTATCTGCAGCTCGACGACACCGCCTGGTCGATGATCTGCGACCCCAAGGAGCGCGAGGCCTCGAAAGCGCGCGGCGATGATCCCGATACGCTGCCGGCGATCTACGCGCGCGTGACCAATGCCGCGCTCGAGGGCAAGCCGGCCGACATGGCGATCACCATGCACTCCTGCCGCGGCAATTTCCGCTCCACCTTCATCGCGTCGGGCGGCTACGAATTCGTCGCCGAGCACCTGCTCGGCAATACCAATTTCGACGGCTATTTCCTGGAGTACGACAGCGACCGCGCCGGCGGCTTCGAGCCTTTGCGTTTCTTCCCCAAGGGCAACAAGCAGCTGGTGCTCGGCCTGGTGACGTCGAAGAGCGGGCGGCTGGAGCCGCGCGACGAGATCAAGCGCCGCATCGAGGAGGCGACGAAATATGTGGCGCTCGAGCAGTTGTGTCTGTCGCCGCAGTGCGGCTTTGCCTCGACCGAGGAAGGCAACGTGCTGGCCGAGGACGAGCAGTGGGCGAAACTGCGCATGATCGTGGAACTGGCTGAAGAGGTGTGGGGCCGCTGAGCTATCCCTCGCCCGCTTGCGGGGGAGGGTGGTCGCCGAAGGCGACCGGGTGGGGGCTGCCGTTCAGCCCCCACCCCGGCTCGCTTCGCTCGCCGACCCTCCCCTGTCAGGGGAGGGATAAGAAGAAACGCCAGGATATTCTCATGCAACGCACCTCTCCCCCCTTTCGCGCCGATCATGTCGGCAGTCTGCTGCGCACCGCGCCGCTGAAGCAGGCGCGGGCGCAGCGCGAGCGCGGCGAGATTACCGCCGAGCAATTAAAGGCAGTGGAAGACCGCGAGATCGAGGCGATCATCCGCAAGCAGGAAGCGATCGGGCTCAAAGCCGTCACCGACGGCGAATTCCGCCGCGCCTTCTGGAACTACGACTTCCTCGGTGCCTTGCCCGGCGTCGAGGCCTATCTCGGCGAACGCAAGATCAAGTTCGAGGGCGTCAACCCGAAGCCGATGATGCTGCGCGTGACCGGCAAGCTCGGATCGTTCGCCACGCACCCGATGCTCGAGCATTTCAGGTTTCTCAGCAGCCATACGCGCGTCGTGCCGAAAATGACGATCCCGTCGCCGTCGTCGCTGCATTTCCGTTACGGCCGCGACGCGGTGCCGGAAAGCATCTACCCGGACATGGACGCGTTCTACCGCGACCTCGGGCAGACCTACGCCAAGGCGGTGCGCGCGTTCGCCGATGCCGGCTGCCGCTATCTGCAGCTCGACGAGGTCAACTTCACCTATCTCTGCGATCCGAAGCTGCGGGCGCAGGTCGCCAACCGCGGCGACGATCCCGAGCAATTGCCGGCGATCTATGCGCGCATGATCAACGCGGCGATCTCCGACATTCCGGCCGACATGACCATCACCATGCATCTGTGCCGCGGCAACTTCCAATCGACTTTTGTCGCCTCGGGCGGCTACGAGCCGGTCGCCGACATTCTCTTTAACAGCATCAACGTGCACGGCTATTTCATGGAATATGACTCAGACCGCGCCGGCGGCTTCGAGCCGCTGCGGCTGGTGCCCAAGGGCAAGACCGTGGTGCTTGGCCTCGTCACCTCGAAAAGCGGCCGCCTCGAATCCAGGGACGAGATCAAGCGCCGCATCGAGCAGGCGGCGAAATTTGTGCCGCTCGAGCAGCTTTGCCTGTCGCCGCAATGCGGCTTCGCCTCGACCGAAGAGGGCAATATCCTCGCCGAGGACGAGCAGTGGGCGAAGCTGCGGATGATCGTCGAGGTGGCGCAGGAGGTGTGGGGATGAGCCAGCGCACCAAGCCGCCGTTCCGCGCCGATCATGTCGGCAGCCTGCTGCGCCCCGCGGCGCTGAAGCAGGCGCGCGAGCAGCGCGCCACGGGCGAGATCGACGCCGCGGCGCTGAAAGCGGTCGAAGACCGCGAGATCGAGCGCGTCATCGGGAAGCAGGAGGAGGTCGGCCTGCAATCGATCACCGACGGCGAGTTTCGCCGCTCCTGGTGGCACCTCGATTTTCTTTGGGGCCTCGACGGCGTCGACAAGCACGTGATGGACTCGGGCGTTGCCTTCGCTGGCGTCAATACGCGCAGCGAGGGCGTCAAGGTCACCGGCAAGATCGGCTTTTCCGGCCACCCGATGCTCGAGCATTTCAAATTCGTCGCCGCGCACACGACGCGGACGCCGAAGATCACCATCCCGGCGCCGTCGGCACTCTACGGCCGGCCGGTGAAGCCGCCGATTGACGGCAAGGCCTATGCGAAGCTCGATCGGATGTTCGACGATCTCGGCCAGGCTTACCGGCGCGCCGTGCGCGCCTTCGCCGACGCCGGCTGCCGCTACCTGCAGCTCGACGAGGTGTTCATCGCCATGCTCTGCGATGAAAAATACCGGGCGCAGATGACGGCGCGCGGCGACGATCCGGCGGCCCTCGGTCCGCTGTACGGTGATCTCATCAACACGGCGATGTCGGATATTCCCGCCGACATGACCATCACCATGCATCTGTGCCGCGGCAATTATAAATCGACCTTCATGGGCTCGGGCGGCTACGCGGCCGAGCAGGAGATCCTGTTCGACCGCATCAAGGTGCACGGCTATTTCATGGAATACGACAGCGCGCGCGCCGGTGGTTTCGAGCCCTTGAAGCTGGTGCCCAGGGATCGTCAGGTCGTGCTCGGCCTCGTCACCACCAAGACCGGGCGCCTCGAAGCCAAGGACGACATCAAGCGGCGCATCGAGGAAGCGACGAAATACATTTCACTCGACCAGCTGTGCCTGTCGCCGCAATGCGGCTTTGCCTCGACCGAGGAGGGCAATACCCTGGCGGAGGACGAGCAATGGGCCAAGCTGCGCATGATCGTCGAGGTCGCCGAAGAGATTTGGGGCTAGTGCGATTATTGATCGAAGCGGCTGGCGACGCTCACGGGCCGGCTGTCGTCGATCGGTCCGAGCGCCCAATCCTGGCCGGCCAGAAGCGTGACCGTGACATTATCGATGAGCCCGAGCTGCAGCGTCGGATCGAAATAGCGCATCGTCCGTTCGTTAAAGTCGATGATGCGGCCCAGCTTCAGTCGCCCGACGTCGTTGATCTTGACGATGGCCTGCTTGTCGCCAGTTTGTACCAGCACGAATGCCTGTTGATAGTTTTTGCCGAAGCGGACCCCGCCGAACTGCGCCCGCAAATCGGTGCGGATCGCGGCGGTCCAGGCTTCGGCGTCATACTGTTCGCCGGAAGCGGTTTCGCTGTCGCCGGAGTCGTGATCGCTTGCATCGTTTGGATTGTACATCGACGCCGTTCCCACGATCGCCGGGGCCGCCGGGACAATCTTCTGCGGGTGCGGCAGGCTTGCCGTCGTGAACTGCGCCAATGAGGCGTGATAAATCGGGTTCTCAAGAACGTCTCGGATTAGCGAGGTTTGCCGGCAGTCGAAACGGCGCGCGAACGACGTCGGCGCCGCGTCATCGATCCCAGCCGCCGATGCGGGCGAGAGAAACGGTATCGCGGCGAATGCGGAAGCCCTGTTTGAAGCGGCATTGCCGTCACTGGCGGTGATGCAGACAATGCAGGCAGCGAGTACCGGTGCGCCGCCGCCGCGCGCCAATCGCGCGCCAAAATCTTTTCCGAAGAACAGCGAAATCAGATCGCTGACCGACATTAGACCCCCCGGGCCAATAGTCTTCAACGATCTCGATTGAACACACGCGGCGATAAAGCCGCGTAAAATGTTGCGGTGAAAAACGCGTAAAGATTGTGCCGCTGCAAACAGGCGGCTGATTTTCGCCCGTCAATCAAGGCGCGAGTCTCGACACGGCAATCTTGCGCGTGCAAGATTACCGGTGATCATAGTTAAAGAAATTTGACGCGCGCGATAAAAAGCGCGACTGGAACGACGCGGGGGATTGCTTCAGTGCCGGGAAATGTTGCGGGTAAAGTTGCCATCGTCACCGGGGCGGGGCGCGGTATCGGCCGCGGCATCGCCATGCTGCTCGCCGCCGAGGGCGCCAACGTGGTGGTTTGCGATATCGGCGCCAGCCTTGAAGGCGGAGGCCACGATGCCGGCCCGGCGCAGGAAGCCGTCGAGGCGATCAAGAAGCAAGGCGGCAAGGCGATCGCGACGACGCTGTCCATCGTCGAGCCACAGAACGGCGAAGCGATCGTCAAGCTGGCGCTCGATGCTTTCGGCCGCGTCGACATTCTGGTTAACAATGCCGGAATATTGCGCGACGTCATCTTCCACAAGATGAGCCATTCCGACTGGTCCGACGTGATCGCGGTGCATCTCAACGGTTCGTTCAACATGAGCCGCGCCGTTGCCGGGCATTTCCGCGAGCAGAAATCCGGCAGCTTCGTGCACATGACCTCGACCTCGGGGCTGATCGGCAATTTCGGCCAGGCCAATTACATGGCGGCAAAGCTCGGCATCATGGGCCTGTCGCGCGGCATCGCACTCGACATGGCTCGCTTCGGCGTGCGCTCGAACTGCATCGCGCCCTTTGCCTGGACGCGCATGATCGAGTTCGATTCCGGCGCAGACCGAAGCCGAGAAACAGCGCGTCGAGCGTCTGTCGCATATGACGCCGGAGAAGATCGCCCCGCTCGCCGTCTATCTCGGCTCCGACGCCGCCGACGGCATCACCGGGCAGATCTTTGCCGTGCGCAACAACGAGATTTTCCTGTTCAACCAGCCGCGGCCGATCCGCGTCATTCACCGCTCCGAGGGCTGGACGCCGGACAAGATTGCCGAGCAGCTCAAGGGCGCCTTCGGCCCTTCGTTGACGCCGCTCGAGCGCTCCGGCGATGTGTTCAGTTGGGATCCGATTTAAGTCTGGCGCGGCCTATCGAAAAAAAGCATGGCGATCGTCTACGAAAAGCTCAAAGGTCTGAAGGTCCCGGAAGTCGAGCATCGCTACGGGACAAAGGACTGCATCCTCTATGCGCTCGGCCTCGGTCTCGGCCATGACCCGATGAACGAGGACGAACTCGCCTTCGTCTACGAGAGAAATCTCAAGGTGCTGCCGACCATGGCGCTGGTGCTCGGCTACACGCCCTATTGGCTGCGCAACCCGGAGAGCGGCGTGAACTGGACCAAGGTCGTCCATGGCGAGCAGGGCTTTGTGCTGCACAAGCCGGTCGCGCCCGAAGGCGTGGTGGTCGGCAAGACGCGCGTCGTCGAGGTCATCGACAAGGGCGAGGGCAAGGGTGCGCTTGTTCTTTCCGAGCGCCAGGTGATCGACAAGGCGAGCGGCGAACCCGTTGCGACGCTGTCGCAGACGACGTTCTGCCGCGCCGATGGCGGCTTCGGTGGGCCCAAAGACGGGACAAAGCGCGAAGCGCCGGCGCCGCACGTTCTGCCCGAGCGCGCTGCCGGACCATCGTCTGCGATCTGCCGACGCGGCCGGAAATGGCGCTGATCTACCGGCTGTCCGGCGACATCAACCCGCTGCACGCCGATCCCGGCTTTGCCAAGGCGGCCGGCTTTCCGCGCCCGATCCTGCACGGGCTCGCGACGTTCGGTGTCGCCGGCCACGCCATCCTGAAGACGCTGTGCGGCTATGACCCGGCGAAAATCACCGCGATGAAAGGCCGCTTCTCGGCGCCGGTTTATCCGGGCGAGACCATCCGCACCGAGATGTGGCAAGAAAATAATAAAGCCGGCGGCGTGGTAAGCTTCCGCGCCCGGGTGGTCGAGCGCGACGTGATCGCGATCAACAATGGCCGCGCCGAGGTCAAGGCCTGAGTGATGAGCAAGCATCCCGCCGAGCGCGACGACTTCGCCGACATCCGCGACGGCGTGCGCGCGTTGTGCGCCAAGTTTCCCGGCGAATACTGGCGGGCGCTCGACCGCGAACGCGCCTATCCGAAGGAATTTGTCGCGGCGCTTACCGAGGCCGGCTATCTCGCCGCGCTGATCCCGGAAGATTACGGCGGCAGCGGGTTGCCGCTGCGCGCGGCCGCGGCGATCCTCGAAGAAGTGCACGCCGCCGGCTGCAACGGCGCCGCCTGCCACGCGCAGATGTACACCATGGGCACCATCCTGCGGCACGGCTCGGCTGAGCAGAAAGAGAACTATCTGCCGAAGATCGCCAGCGGCGAATTGCGCCTGCAGGCCTTCGGCGTCACCGAACCGACCTCGGGCACCGACACATTGTCGTTGCGCACCACGGCGCGGCGCGAGGGCAACGATCATTACGTGATCAACGGGCAGAAGATCTGGACCTCGCGCGCCGAGCATTCCGATTTGATGCTGCTGCTGGCGCGCACCACGCCGAAGGAGGAAGCAAAGAAACGTACCGATGGCCTTTCCGTTTTCATCGTCGACATGCATCTGGCGCAAGGGTCGAGCATCAGCATCAACCCGATCCGCACCATGATGAACCACGCCACCACCGAGGTGTTTTTCGACGATCTGCGCGTGCCGGCGGAAAACCTGATCGGCGAGGAAGGGCAGGGCTTCCGCTACATTCTGTCCGGCATGAATGCCGAGCGCATCCTCATCGCCGCCGAATGCATCGGCGACAGCAAATGGTTCATCGACAAGGCAACGAAGTACGCCAAGGAGCGCGTGCTGTTCGGCAGGCCGATCGGCGAAAATCAGGGCGTGCAATTTCCCATCGCGCGGGCCTACGCGCAGATGCGCGCGGCCGAGCTGATGGTGCATGAAGCCGCGCGCAAATATGAAGACGGCCGCGATATCGGGCCGGAGGCGAATATGGCAAAGCTGCTCGCGGCCGACGCCTCCTGGTTCGCCGCCGACATGTGCGTGCAGACCCACGGCGGCTTCGGCTTCGCCGAGGAATACGACATCGAGCGCAAGTTCCGCGAGACGCGGCTCTATCAGGTGGCGCCGATCTCCACCAACATGATCCTCTCCTACCTCGCCGAGCACGTGCTTGGTTTGCCCAGGTCGTATTGATGACTCGTGTCCCGGACGCGGTGCAGCGCGAAGCGCAGCGTAGCGGTGCACCGCTGATCCGGGACCGTTACAAATTCAGAGGATGGAACAATCCCGGGTCTGCAGCGCACCACCATAGCGCGCCGAAGACGCGCGTAAACGCGCTTATGGTGCTGCGCTGCGCCCGGGAAAAGTAGAGAACAAGAATGACTCTCCCTCTCTCAGGCCTCCTTGTCGTCTCGGTCGAACAGGCCGTGGCGGCGCCGCAATGCACCTGCCGGCTCGCCGACGCCGGCGCACGCGTCATCAAAGTCGAGCGCCCGGAGGGCGACTTCGCCCGCGGCTACGACGCCATCGTGCACGGCGAGAGCGCGCATTTCGTCTGGCTCAACCGCGGCAAGGAGTCGGTCGTGCTCGATCTCGGCAAAGCCGCAGACAAGGCGCTGCTCGAAGCCATGCTCGGCAAGGCCGATGTGTTCGTGCAGAACCTCAAGCCCGGCGCCTTGGCCAAGCTCGGCTTCGCCATATCACGCCTGCGCAAGGACTATCCGTGGCTCGTCTGCTGCTCGATTTCCGGCTATGGCGAGAGCGGGCCCTACGCCCAGCGCAAGGCCTATGACCTGCTGATCCAGGCCGAATCCGGCCTCTCCTCGGTGACCGGCGGCCCCGAAGCGCCGGCGCGTGTCGGCGTCTCCGTGGTCGATATCGCGGCGGGGCTCAACGCCTACGAGGCGATCCTGGAGGCGCTGATCAAGCGCGCGCGCACGGGCGAGGGAGCGGAAATCTCCGTCTCCATGTTCGACGCCATGGCGGAATGGATGACGGTGCCGCTGTTGAATCAGGAAGGCGGCAATCCCTTCAAGCGCATCGGCCTCGCGCACCCGACGATTGCGCCCTACGGCGTGTTCAAGACGCGCGACGGCGCCGACATCCTGATTTCGATCCAGAACGACCGCGAGTGGCGCGTGCTGGCGGACAAGGTGCTTGGCGACGCTTCGCTCGGCGGCAACGAGAAATTTGCCACCGTGCCTCAGCGTCTCAAGAATCGCGGCGAAACCGACGCCAAGGTTGCCGCGGCCTTTGCCGCGCATGATGTCGAGCCGCTGATGCGAAAGCTCGCCGCCGCCGATATCGCCTTTGCCCGCGTCAACGATTCGAGCCTGCTCGGCACCCACGCGCATCTGCGGCGCATCGCCTTCGACACGCCGAGCGGGCCGGTATCGATCCCGGCGCCGGCGGCGCAGCGCGCCGGGGAAACGCGCACCTATGGCGCGATCCCGGCGCTCGGCGCGCACACGGAAATGCTGCGCAAAGAGTTTTCGCGGAACTCGTGATCAGTCGATCGCGTGCGCGACGGCTGCGGTCGCCTTCGGACCCGGCGTCTTCTTCGCCGTACCGATCATCATCACCAGCGGAATCATGGCCAGCGTCAGGATCATCAGCAGCTTGAAGTCATTGATATAGGCGATCATCGCCGCCTGCTGGGTTACGACGCCGTCGAGCATCGCGAGGCCCTGCTCGCTGTGCACGTTCAGGTTCGACATGACGTCCGGCATCTGCAGCGCGTCGTTGAACGGCGTGACGGATTCGGTGAGCCGCGCATGCATTTCCGTTGTCTTGCTGGTCAGGTTGGCGATCACCATGGAGATGCCGACCGAGGAGCCGATATTGCGCGTCAGCGTGGTGATGGCGGTCGCGCCGTTGCGCAGATGGCCCGGCAAAGTGAGGAACGCAACCGAGGTGATGGGCACGAACAAGAGGCCGAGGCCGACGCCCTGCACGATGTTGGTGACGATGATCATGTGCTGCGTCGTGTCGAGCGAAAATCCCGTCATCTCATAGAGCGTGCCGGCGCTGATCAATAGTCCGGTGAGAATGAGATAGCGATACTCGATCATCTTCATCAGCCGCGGCGCCACCAGCATGGTCAGCAGCGTGCCGACGCCGCGCGAGCCGAGCAGGAAGCCGGCGGTCTGGATCGGGAAGCCGAGCAGGTTCTGCATGTAGGGCGTGACCAGCGCCATGGTGCCGAACAGCACCACGCCGATCACCACCATGAACACGCAGCCGGAAACGAAATTGCGGTCCTTGAACATCTCGAAGCGCACGAAGGGCTCCGTCGTGGTCAGCGAATGGGCGAAGAAATAGTAGAAGCCGGCGATCGAGACGATGGTCTCGATCCAGATCTCGCTCGAATCGAACCAGCCGACCTGCTCGCCGCGGTCGAGCATCAATTGCAGCGAGCCGATGCCGATGGCCAACGCGATGAAGCCGAACCAGTCGAAGCGCAAATGCTCATGACGCGGCGTCTCGGTCATGAAGAACACCATGCCGGTCACGGTGAGAATGCCGATCGGCAGGTTGATCAGGAATACCCAGTGCCAGGAGTAATTGTCGGTGAGCCAGCCGCCGAGCGTCGGCCCCATGATCGGGCCCAGCATCACGCCGACGCCCCAGATCGCCATGGCCTGGCCGCGCTCCTCGACCGAATAGGAATCGAGCAGCACCGATTGCGACAGCGGCACCAGCGCCGCGCCGGCCATGCCCTGCAGCAGGCGGAACAGCACCATTTGCTCGATGTTTTGCGCCAGCGCGCAGAAGAACGAGGCGATGGTGAAGCCGGCGACGCAGATGATGAACAGCTTTTTGCGGCCGAAGCGGTCGGCGAGCCAGCCGATCGGCGCGGTCATGATCGCGGCGGCGACGATATACGACGTGAGCACCCAGTTGATTTGGTCGAGCGAAGCCGACAGCGAGCCTTGCATATAAGGCAGCGCGACGTTGGCGATGGTGGTGTCGAGCGCCTGCATGATCGTCGCCGTCATGGCGCAGATCGTGATCAGCCAGCGCCGCGCATTCGGCGACAACGCGGCGACGCGCGGGCTCATTTGACCGGTTCTTTTGCCGCGGCCGGCAGAAACGGCAGCCGGCTATGGCCGGTATCGACCTCGACCACGACACTCATGCCCGAGCGCAGGAGGTGCGTGTCCTCGTCCTTGTCGAAGGCGATGCGCAACGGCACGCGCTGCACGACCTTGACCCAGTTTCCCGTCGCATTCTGCGGCGGCAGAATGGAAAATTGTGCGCCGGTGCCGGGGCTGACGGCGATCACGGTGCCCTTGAAGGTATGATCGGGAAAGCTGTCGACGTCGATCGTCGCCCGCTGGCCGATGCGCAGATAGGTGATGTCGGTTTCTTTCGGATTGGCGTCGACCCAAGGCGCCTGATCGTCGATCACGCTCAGAATCGGCGTGCCGGCGGGCACGTAGCGGCCGACCTGGATGTTGTCGACTTGGGTCGCGGTGCCGGCGATGGGAGCGCGCACGACCGTAAGGTTGAGGTTGCGCTCGGCGTCGTCATAGACGGCCTTGGCCTGCGCATATTCGGGGAATTGCGCCAGCGGCAAATCGGGATTGCCGAGCAATTGATTGAGCGTGGAGTCGCGCTGCTGCTGGGTGAACTGCGCCTGCAATTTCGCGGTCACCAGCCCGGTCAGGGCGGTGTCGACGTCGGCCTGCGAGCCGGCGAGCGATTTCACCAGCGAGGTCTTGCGGTCAACGTCACGCTGCTTGAGCGCGACGTTCTTCTGCGCCAAGTCGGCTAACGTGATCAGCGAAGCAAGATTGGTTTTCAATTTATCAAAGTCGCTGCGCGCGGCGTCGAGCTTGCCTTTCGCCGCGTCGAGCGCGAGGCGGTAGGGCACGGGATCGAGCGTGAACAGCTCGTCGCCGGACTTGACGTGCTGGCCCTCGACGATCGCGACGTGAATGATCTTGCCGGCGATGTCGGGCGTGATCAGCACCTTCTGCGCGCCGACATAGGCGTTGTCGGTGGAAATGTAGCGGCCGCCGTTGAGATAGACGCCGAGGCCAATCAGCACCGCGAGCGCCGGCAGGCCGACCAGAAGGATCATGCGTCGCCGCTTGCGCCACAGCTGCGCCAGTCGCGATGGCGTCCTGGCGTCGGCGGGCGCGGCGACGGGCGTGCCATCCGGCGCGGTCTTCGCGTCGGGAGCAGTTTTGGCGTCGGGAGCGGGAACGATCTTGAGGGCTTTCTCGTTCATGACGGTCAACCGTGGGCAGCTTCGGGCTGCAGGGAATTGCGATTGATGGCGCCGCGCAGGTTTTCGCGCACGCGCTCGAGGTCGTGCAGCAGTCGCTCGAGCGCCTTGGCGTCGAGGCCTTCGAGCACCGTCTCCATCATGTCGATGCCCAGCTCCGAGAGCCGTTCGAGCAGCGGCCGCGCCGCCGGCGTCAGGAACAGGCGGTTGGCGCGCCGATCGTTGGGATCGGGCCGGCGCTCGATCAAGCCGTTCTGCGCCAGCCGGTCGAGCAGGCGGGTGAGCGTGATGGGTTGCAGGTCGAGGAGTTCGGCCAGTTCCGACTGCTTGAGGCCCTCGGACCGGTCGAGGCGGACCAGCACCGCCCATTGGGCCCGCGTCATGCCGTATTGACGCGCGCGCTGATCGGCGAGCGTCTTCATCAGCCGGGCTACGTCCATGATTGTAAAGGCCATTTCGCGCTCGACAGGGATCGCCAAGATCGAACTCCGTTCTAAAGTCGGCTTATAATAAGCAAGCTTATAATAAGTTCAATAGGCCATTTGACTAAGGCCATCGGTTCGTCCTCGCTAGGGGGACGGCGCACAACGCGGCCGCCCCGGTGTGGCAAAGTCGCGCCGGCAAAAAACCAAGGGACGGAAACGAAATGGACATTGGCTTTATCGGACTGGGCAATATGGGGCAGCCGATGGCGCGGCGGCTGATCGAGGCCGGCCACAAGCTCGTCGTCTACGACACCCGCAACGACGCGGCGGCGCCGCTGGTCGCGCTCGGAGCGCAGCTGGCTTCGTCGCCCGCCGACGTCGCCGACCGTGTGGAGACGGTGATGGCGAGCCTGCCGTCGCTGCAGATCTCGGAAAAGGTTGCGCTCGGCGAGGGCGGCGTCATTCACGGCAAGCGCGTGAAGCGCTTCGTCGATCTCTCCACCACCGGCTCGCGCGTTGCCGCCAAGATTTGCGCGGCGCTTGCCAAGAAGAACATCGTGCAGATCGATTCGCCGGTGAGCGGCGGCGTCGGCGGCGCCAGCAAGGGCACGCTCGCGGTCATGGTTTCGGGGCCGCAGGCCGACATCGACGTGGTCAAGGACGCGCTCGCCGTGTTCGGCAAGGTCTTCATCATTGGCCACAAGCCGGGCATGGCGCAGACCATGAAGCTCGCCAACAATTTCCTCTCCGCCACCGCCATGGCGGCGACCTCGGAAGCGGTGGCGATGGGCGTCAAGGCCGGGCTCGATCCCGCGGTCATGATCGATGTCATCAACGCCGGCTCCGGCCGCAGCACCGCTTCCATGGACAAGTTTCCAAGGACGATCCTGCCGCGCACCTTCGATTACGGATTTGCCACCGGGCTGATGCTCAAGGACGTGCGGCTTTGCGTCGAGGAAGCAAAATCGCTCGACGTTCCCAACGAGGTGATGAGCGCCGTGCTCGGCCAGTGGGAAGCCACCAATTCCGAATTCGGCGGCGACACCGACTTCACGGTCATCGCAAAAATGATCGAGCGCCGCGCCGGCGTCACCGTTGGTGCAAAAAAATGAGCGACGATATCCACGAGGTCTATGCCGTCAGCTATGCCAGCCACACCCGCAAGCGCGCGGAGAATTACATCTTCGGCGATCCGCACGACGAGATGACCTCGATCGCCTATTACGTCTGGGTCATCAAGGGGCCGCATGGCACCTTCGTCTGCGACACCGGCTTTGACGAGATCGCGGCGAAAGAGCGCGGGCGCAAGATCACCCATCCGGTGGGCGAGGGACTGAAAGCGCTCGGCGTCGAGCCCGACAAGGTCGATCACGTCGTCGCCACGCACATGCACTGGGATCACGCCGGCAATTACGATCTGTTCCCCAACGCGCGCTATCACGTCCAGGACACCGAGATGGCCTACGCCACCGGCCGCTGCATGTGCCACCAGATGCTGCGCATTCCCTTCAGCGAGAGCGACGTGCACGCGATGGTGCGCAAGATCTTCGCCTACCGCGTCGATTTCCACGATGGCGTTGAGGAGCTCGCGCCCGGCATTACCGTGCACAAGATCGGCGGCCACTCCAAGGGGCTGCAATGCGTGCGGGTGAAGACCAAGCGCGGCTACGTCGTCGTCGCCTCCGACTGCTGCCATCTCTATTCGCATATCGACGAGGGCCGCGTGTTTCCGATCACCTACAGCGTCGGCGACACGCTCGAGGGCTACAAGACGCTGCAGAAGCTTGCCTCCTCGCGTCATCACATCGTGCCGGGGCACGATCCTGAGGTGCTCAAGCTTTACCCGGCGGCAAAGGCGAATTTGGAGAACTGGATCGTGCGGCTCGACGTGGCGCCGAAAGTCTAGGCCAGCCCCAGCTCGGCAAAGGCATTGCTGTGGTGCTCCGCGGCGTCGGCGGAGAAGCAGCAGAACACCACGCGCGCGATTCCACGCGGGGCGCTGGCCAATTCCGAAGTGACGGTGCCGACGGCGATGCGCGCGGCGAGATCGGCGGGGAAGCCGTAGATGCCGGTGGAAATTGCCGGATAGGCGAGCGAGGCAAGCCTGCGCGCGGCGGCAAGATCGAGGGCGCTGCGATAGCAGCCGGCGAGCAAGGCCTCTTCGCTGGAATCGCCGCCATTCCACACTGGCCCGACCGCGTGGATGACGTGCTTTGCTTTCAGCTTGTGGCCGCCGGTGATCTTGGCGCTGCCGGTCGCACAGCCGCCAAGCACGCGGCATTCCGCGAGCAGCCCCGGCCCGGCAGCGCGGTGAATGGCGCCGTCCACCCCGCCGCCGCCAAGCAGCGAGCGGTTGGCGGCGTTGACGATGGCGTCGACGTCGAGCGTGGTGATGTCGGCGACGTCAATCGCGAGAATTGTGGCGCCGACTTCGGCGGTGAGCAGCTGCATATCGCAGAGTACTCCGTGTCCCGGGCGCAGCGCAGCACCATTAGCGCGTTCACGCGCGTCTTCGACGCGCTACGGTGGTACGCTGCAGAACCGGGACCCCGGTTATCTAACAAAGCTGGGTCCCGGATCAGCTTCGCATCACTTCGCTTCGCTCGTGCTGCGCCGCATCCGGGGACAGGTCACCCCCACTCGGAATAAACCTCGGCCCTGAGGTCGATGCTCGAGCGCACGCCGATATCGTCGTAATGCGTGTCGAGAAAGCGCCGCGCCGAGCGCTGGCCGAGCTTGCGCAGCAGCTCGAAGGATTCGTAATCGTTGCGCAGCTTGGTGGCCGAGGAAAAGCGCTCGCCCAACCCTTCGAGCACGATGCGGTGCACCTTGATCTTCCGGTATTCGTCCTTGCCGGTGCCGTGCGGCACGCGGCCCTGCTCGATGAGCCGGTTGACGAATTCGATGGCGCGCAGTTCGGCGAGCAGCGAGGAATTGAAGGTGATCTCGTTGACCCGGCCCATGATCTCGCGCGTCGAGGTGGGGATTTTCTTGCGCATGAGCGGATTGATCTGCACGATCAAGACGTCCTCGGTGTTGGTGGTGCGGAAGAACGGGTAGAGCACCGGATTGCCGAGATAGCCGCCGTCCCAATAGGGCACGCCGTCGATCTCGACGGCGCGGAACACCGCCGGCAGGCAGGCCGAAGCCATCACCACCTCGGCGGAGATTTTCTCGCGCGGGAAAATATGCAGCCGCCCGGTCTGCACATTGGTGGCGGCGACGAAGATGACGCGGGCATCGGCGCGCAAGCCGTCGAAATCGACAAAGCGCTCGATCAGGTCCTTCAGCGGATTGATGTTGAGCGGATTGAGGTCGTAGGGCGACAAATATTTCGACCAGGCATTGATCCAGTCGAAGGTCGGCGAATCCTGGCTTGGCAGCAGCGAGAACAGCCGGTCGGTGACCGCGCGCTGCAGCGGCGGCAGGTCGCCGCCGACGCTTGCCGCGCGCCAGAAATCGGCAAGCCGCTTGCGCGCTTCCGCCGGCCCGCCGCGCTTGAGCCCGTCGGCGAGCATCACCGCGTTGACGGCGCCGGCCGAGGTGCCGGAAATGCCTTCGACCGTCAGCCGCCCGTCGTCGAGCAGATGGTCGAGCACGCCCCAGGTGAAGGCGCCATGCGCGCCGCCGCCCTGCAGCGCCAGATTGACGAGCTTTTTTCCCTGCGGCTTGCCCGGCTTGTCGCCGCCGCCAAAAGCGCGGGAGAGAAATTCGATCACTGCGCGGTCCAGCCGCCGTCGATCGAATAGGCCGAGCCGCTGATGGTGGCGGCAGCATCGCTCGCCAGAAACACCGCGAGATTGCCGATGCTCTCCGGCGTCGAGAACTTGTGCATCGGCTGCTTCTCCGAAAGCAGCGCGATTTCCTCCTCGCGCACGCTCTTGCCCGAGGCCTTGGCGCGGTCGTCGATCTGCTTCTGCACCAGCGGCGTCAGCACCCAGCCGGGACAGATGGCGTTGCAGGTGATGCCGTCATTGGCGGTTTCCAGCGCCACCACCTTGGTCATGCCGACGAGCCCGTGCTTGGCCGACACATAGGCGACCTTCTGCACGCTGGCGACCAGCCCATGTGCCGAGGCGATGTTGATGATGCGGCCCCATTTGCGCTTCTTCATGCCCGGCACCACGGCGCGGATGGTGTGGAACGAGGACGACAGATTGATGGCGATCACCGCGTCCCAGCGCGCCACCGGAAAATCCTCGATATTGGCGACGAACTGGATGCCGGCATTGTTCACCAGCACGTCGAGCGAGCCGAAGTTCTTTTCCGCCATCGCCACCATGTCGGCGATCTCGTCCGGCTTGCTCATGTCGGCGGCCGAATAAATCGCCTTGATGCCGAAGTCCTTCTCCAGCCCGGCGCGTTCCTTCTCGATCGCGGCCTTGTCGCCGAAGCCGTTGATGACGAGATTGGCCCCATCCTTGGCCATGGCGCGGGCGATTGCGAGGCCAATGCCTGACGTGGAGCCGGTGATCAAGGCGGTCTTGCCTTTAAGCATGGGAGATCCTCGTGGGGTGAGCCGCGGAGAACGCGGCCAAAGGGCGCGTCGAAACTGCCCTTAATATTATTGCACCGCAATATATATGATAGCCTGTGGGTGCAACGTCTCACCTTTTCTTGATTGACGCATTACGGGTTAGACTTACGCATGATCCCGAAAAGTGCGACCCGGTTTTCGGACAGAATCATGCGGCGGACGAACGCATGAAGACAGATACGCGCGCGGCCAAAAAAGCGTCCTCGCGGGCGGTGTTTCCGGAGCCCGGCCATGACCATGAGCGTTGCGCAACCGACGCCATCGCCCATGCCGAGGCGATCTGCGCGGCGCGCAGCGAGCGGCTGACGCCGATCCGCCGCAGCGTGCTCGAGGCGCTGCTGGCGAGCCACCAGCCGCTCGGCGCCTATGAGCTGATCGACCGCCTCGCCGCGCGCGGCGGCCGCCCGGCGCCGATTACCATCTATCGTGCGCTCGATTTCCTGCGCGAGCAGGGGCTGGTGCACCGCATCGAAAGCCGCAACGCCTTCATCGCCTGCGGGCACAATCACGGTAGCGGCGATCCGGTGGTGTTCCTGATCTGCGAGCGGTGCGGCGCCGTCGGCGAGGCGGCCTCGGCGGCGGTCGCTGACACCATCAGAAGCGCCTCGCGCGCCGCCGGCTTCACGCCGAAAACGCCGGTGATCGAGATTTCCGGTATCTGCGCCCATTGCAAGGCGGCGTAGTTTTTTGATCGGCAGATACCGCTTGTCATCACCGGGCTTGTCCCGGTGATCCCGTTGAGGAAAGCAGTGCGCCCCTGATCGGGATGGCCGGGCCAAGCCCGGCCATGACAGGTCAGGTAAGCCGCTGTAAGACATCCTTCCTTGTTGCCGGAATTCCTCAGTGTCCTCGCCCGCCGCCACCCATCACGTCACGCGCCCGCTTGACGCCTTTGCCACGTCGCTCGTGCTGCTGCTCTGCCTGTCCTGGGGCCTCAACCAGGTCGCGGCAAAATTTGCCATCCACGATATCCCGCCGCTGACGCAGGCGGCGCTGCGTTCGCTCGGCGCGGTGCTGGTCGTTGCCCTGTGGGCCAAAGCGCGCGGCCAGCCGCTGCTCGCGCGCGACGGCTCATTGTTGGCGGGCCTCGGCGCTGGCGCGCTGTTCAGCTTCGAGTTTATTTTGCTCTATCAGGGCCTACTCTACACCACGGCGAGCCGCGCGGTTCTCTTCCTCTATACCGCGCCGTTCTTCGTCGTCATCGGCTCGCGTATTTTCCTTCCCGCCGACCGCTTTCACTGGTCGCAGTGGACCGGGCTGGCGCTGTCATTTTCCGGCATCGCGCTCGCCTTCGGCATGCCGACGCCGGCCGCCGATCCACGCCAGGCGCTGGGCGATCTGATGATCCTCGGCGGCGCCTTGGGCTGGGCGGCGACCACGGTGCTCATCAAGGCGAGTTCGCTCAACCGCATCGCGGCTGAGAAGACGATGCTCTACCAGCTCGTCGTCTCGGTGCCGGTCTTTGCCATCTGCATCGTGCTGTTCGGCGAGCACATGGCGAGGATGCCGTCGCCGCTGGCGCTCGCCGCGCTCGGCTACCAGACGTTCTGGGTGGTGAGCGTCACCTTCGTGATCTGGTTCGCGCTGGTCGCGCGCTATTCGGCGAACCGGCTTTCCGCCTTTACTTTTCTTGCGCCGCTGTTCGGCGTTGCCGCCGGCCACCTGTTGCTCGGCGAGCCGCTAACCGGGGCCTTCGCCGCCTCTGTGGTGCTGGTTGCCGCCGGGCTCGTGTTGGTGAACCGGACGCGGTGATGGTAATTTTGCGTCGCCGACCAGACGAGTGATGGGCATGCAAAACGGCGCCGCAAACGACCGCCAGCAACGCGCCGCCGCGAGCGAGGAAGCGCTGCGGCGCGCGCAATTTGCCATTTCGAACGAGCGGCCGATTGAAGCCGAGCGGCTGGCGGCCGACATCCTCAAGGCCAGTCCGGGTCACCCGGAGGCAACCAAGATTCTCGGCTATGCCCTCATCATGCTGGGGCGGCCCAAGGATGCCATCTCGCTGCTGGAGAAGGCCGCGCGCCGCGGCCGCGACGCTGAAGTCGAGACGCAGCTTGCGATCGCGTTGCGGCAGGCCGGACGCGGCGAGGACGCTTTGCTCTGGCTCAACCGCGCCATCAAGCGCAAGCCGCCGTTTGCCGCTGCCTTTCACGAACTCGGCTTGGCGCTCAAATCGCTGCGGCGTTACGACGAGGCCATCGCGGCGTTCAAGCAGGGCATCGCCGTGGCGCCGATGATGGTGGAGATGGCCGTTCAACTCGGGCTTGCCTATCAGGCGATCAATGACCGTAGCAATGCGCGGAGATTTTTCGCCCAGGCGCATTCCATGAATCCGCGTCATGCCGGGGCGGTTTACGCGCTCGGTCTCGTGCTGATGGACGATCACGAGTTTGCGCAAGCCGCCGACCTTTACCGGCGCGCGCTGGCGGCCAATCCCAATGATACAGCGGCGCGCATCAATCTTGGCGGCTGCTTGCTCAATCTCGGCCAGGCGGATGTCGCTTACGCCTGCCTGCGTGCGGCAACCGCCCGCGGTCCGCAATTCTACGGCAAGGCGCTCAAGGTCGCGGTGTCGTCCGGCCACGGGCGCTTCTGGTTGCGTCCAAGCGCCGCGGCGAAATTCTTTCGCGGCGAAACAAACTAGCGCGCGAGCTTGGCCTAGCGCTTCGGCGCGCGGAATTGCCGGCGGTAAATCCCGCTTTCGGTTGCGACCATGGCGGCGGTTTGGCTCAAGCGCTGCGAAGCCTCGCCCGACAGCGGCTCGATGCGGCTCCTCCAGCTCTCGCGCTTGACCGGAATGCATTGCGCGACCGGCGTACCCTTCGGCAACACGCCGCTGAAATTCACGTCATGCCAGCGCGCCGGGAAATTGATCAGGTTGTCGAAGAAAACGTCGGTATCGACCAGCCCGGAAATGGTCGTGAACGGCAAGTCGATCCGGTTCAGCGGATGCGTGAACAGCAGCGAGTAGCCGGGCGGCGTCTGGATCGTCCAGAAATTGTTGAATTTGACGACAAAGCGGTCGTCCTCGAAAAACGGCGTGCCGGCAACCTGGGCGCCGTCGTGAAAATCGATCGGCGATTGGGTAAAATTGCTGACGCTGCCGGCCGGCACGTCATGGTCCCAGGAAAACTCGCCGTTCTCGACCTTGAGATCGGCGACCAGCGGCATCAGGAACCCGTAAACCATGGCGTCGATGAACGGAGGGCATTTCTTGATCGTCATGACCTCCTTGTAATCGGTCTGGCTGAAGGCCTTTTGCGGCAGCGACTTGAACCAGCCGGGCAGGCCTTGCACGGCGGCGATCGGGCGCGGCAGGATCGGCTCGAGTTCGGGCAGACAGCGGAACGTCACCGTCATGTCATTGACTTGGTCCATCACACGGTCTCCGCGCATGCTCGACGTGCCTTTAGGCCGCCAATTTAGCGTGGGCACGCTGACGTGAACAGACTGGCCGGCGGCTGCGTTGACGGGCTGCCGGCGGTTTGGCATGTCCTCAGGTGACTGGGCCCGGGACCAAGAGCCGCAGGATCGAGAGCCTATGAGCACGGGTGCGCGGGAACGTCATAGATCGGTGGCCGTCGATGTCGGCGGCGTGATCGTCGGCGGCGGCGCGCCGATTGTCGTGCAGTCGATGACCAATACCGACACCGCCGACGTCGAGGCGACCGCGCGGCAGGTGGCGGCGCTGGCGCGCGCCGGCTCGGAACTGGTGCGCATCACCGTCGACCGCGACGAGGCGGCGGCCGCGGTGCCACGCATCAAGGAGCGCGTGGCGCAGCTCGGCGTCAGCGTGCCGATCATCGGTGACTTTCATTACAACGGCCATACGCTGCTGACCGAATATCCCGGCTGCGCCGAGGCGCTCGACAAATATCGCATCAATCCCGGCAATGTCGGCTTCAAGAACAAGCGCGACCCGCAGTTCACCCAGATCGTCGAGACCGCGCTTAAATACGGCAAGCCGGTGCGCATCGGCGTCAACTGGGGCTCGCTCGACCAGGAATTGCTGACGCGGCTGATGGACGAGAATTCGCGCGCCAAAAATCCGCTCGACGCACGCGAGGTCACGCATGAGGCCATGGTGCAGTCGGCACTGCTGTCGGCGGCGCGTGCGGAAGACATCGGCCTGGCGAAGAACCGCATCATCCTGTCGGCCAAGGTCTCGGCGGTGCAGGACCTGATCGCGGTCTATTTGGAGCTCGCGCGGCGCTCCGACTACGCGCTGCATCTCGGTTTGACCGAGGCCGGCATGGGTTCGAAGGGCATCGTTGCTTCGAGCGCCGCCATGGGCGTGCTGCTGCAGCAGGGCATCGGCGATACCGTCCGCATTTCGCTCACCCCGGAGCCGAACGGCGACCGCACGCTGGAAGTGCAGGTGGCGCAGGAATTGCTGCAGACCATGGGGCTGCGCACGTTCGTGCCGCTGGTCGCCGCCTGTCCCGGCTGCGGCCGCACCACCTCGACGACGTTCCAGGAACTCGCGTCCGAGATCCAGGGCTTCATCCGCGACTCGATGCCGGCGTGGAAGACGCGCTATCCGGGCGTGGAAACGCTCAACGTCGCGGTGATGGGCTGCATCGTCAACGGCCCGGGCGAATCGAAGCACGCCGACATCGGCATCTCGCTGCCCGGCACCGGCGAACAACCGACGGCACCTGTGTTCATCGACGGCAAGAAGGCCGCCACCCTGCGCGGGCCGACGTTGACCGCGGATTTCAAGCAGATGGTGATCGACTACATCGAGCGCCGCTTCGGCACCGGCGGTCAGCGTGCGGCGGAGTGAGCGCTAGCATCCGGCTCTCGGCGTCATGCGCGGGCTCGACCCGCACGTCCAGGATGAATTTAGACGCCTGAGCGCCTGACGTTATTCCTGGCTTTTCATCGCCGTTGCCGCCACCGCATAGCCGCCGTCGGCGCCGTCGATAAAGTGCACGTGGTTCGGGTTCGCCGGGTGAGGCGCAAAGCACGTCATCATCGCCGCGCCCTGCCGGTGGGTGCCATAGCGCACCACGCCGTCGGCGGCCGCTTTCTGCAGATAGCTCTCGATCTCCGCCGCCAGTTCCGATGTGCAATCGAGCACCATGCGCAAGCTGTCGTCGAACTTGCGGAAATCCGAATTCTCGACCAGCTCGCGCTCATATTTTTCCGGAATGAAGCGGCCCATGCGCAGCTTGAAATGCATCGTGAGAAAAATGAGAAACGTCAGCAGCAGAACTTTGATCTTGCGCGCGGCCACCGACTCGCCGGCGCGGCGCGAGGCGCGCGCTTCGAGATCGACGCCCGATGGCGGCCATTTGAACTTTAGGCCTTGGCCCGGCAGAGGCCGCGAGGCGTCGGGAGTTTTCTCGACGATGCGCGTGACGGCCTCGATCACGGCGCGGAATGTCTCCGGGCGCGCGCGCTGCCCCGGCGTCACCACCAGCGAGAGCACCAGCCCGCGTTGCGACGGAATGAGCTCGTAGCGGCAGGACAGGCCGGTGAGGTCGGGATGCGCGCCGGGCGCGGCTGCCGGCACCGCAATTTCGCCGCGCTTCATCGCGGCGTCGGCGTAGGCGAGCCCGCCGCCGGAAAACATGGCAATCGAAATGTTATCGGATGGCGCGTAACGCGCGACACGGATGTCGCAGCCGTGCGCGCGGATGTCGGCGGCAGAAACCATGCCGATGCGCAAGGCAAGATCGAGGTCTTCCCTGACCCAGGTCGCGGTTTCGGCAAGCGCCTGCCGCGCCAAGTTGGCGTCTGCAGCTGCGACCGCAAAGCTTGCGCCGTCGCCGCCGAAGACGAAGGGGAAGTCGCGGCCCTGCAGCGCGTTGGTGATGGCAACGATGACCGCGGCGCCGGCCATGTTCACCGCCTTGTAGCGGTTCTCGGCAATCGCCTTGGTCGACTGCACCACATCGGCGACGCCGATCATCCAGCCATCAGGCAGCGGACGGAAATTCGCGTCGTCGACGATCTGGGTGAAGTCGCGGAAGACGGGAAGCCCGGCGTAGAAATGATCCGTCCCGGCCGACGCGTTCATCGCTAGATCCAGCCGCCGCCATCCTCGCCCCGATTGGCGAGGCTTGCCTCTTCCAGGTCCAATTCGTATTCGATGCGCCGCCGTGCCTCGTCGGTGATCTTGCCTTCGCGCAGCAATTGAAAGATGAAATCGCGCTCGGCCGCGATCAACTCCCTTTTCACCGACGCGGTCTGCCGCGTCTGCTCGAGACTGTCTTCAAGATTTCGCGGCAAAATTTGCTCGCGCGCCACGTTGCGCGTGCGCAGGTGCTCGACCGCAACGTCCGGCAGCTCGTGATCAGCGATGGCCTTGTCCAGCCGTTTGCTCACTTCAACGAGCGCCGCCTGGCGCGCGGTGAGCTCGGCCTTGATCTCGTCGGTGTGCTCTTGCTTGCCGACCCTGGAGAGGCCGAGCCAGCGCACCACCTTTGGCAGCATCAAGCCCTGGCCGACCAGGGTGACGATGATGACCCCGAAAGTCACGAACAGGATGAGATCGCGATGCGGAAACGGGCGGCCATTGTCGAGGAAGTAAGGGATGGCCAGCGCGGCGGCGAGTGACACCACGCCGCGCACGCCGGTGAAGGCGAGAAAGAACGCGGTCTGCCAGGACGGCGACGGGTCGCGCTTGGCCAGCGGCGGGATCAGCCAGCGTGGAAGATAGGTCGCCGGGAACACCCAGATAAATCGCGCCACCACCACGATCAGCGTGGTCCAGGCGGTCGCCACCATCAGATCGTGAATCTCGAAGCGCTGCGTCTGCTCGATCAGCGTGCGCACCTGCAGGCCGGTGAGCAGGAACACCATGCCTTCGATCAGGTAGACGATTCAGATCCCAGAAGAAAATTCCCTGCAGCCGCGTCTGCGGCGGGATCAGCAGCGGCCCATTCCAGCTCACATAGAGGCCGCAGGCGACGGTCGCCAGCACGCCGGAGCCGCCGAAATGCGCCGGCACCCAGTAGGCGAGATATGGCGTCATCAGCGACAGCGTGATCTCGACGCGCGGGTCGCGCGACCATTTGCGCAGGCGCAGGCTGAGCCAGCCGACGCCAATTCCGTAAATGATTTCGCCGATCACGATCAGCGCGAAGGTGCCGGCGGCCTTCGACGGCGAAAACGCGCCGGTGCTCACCGCCAGGACCGCGAAGCGATAGAGGATCAGCGCGGTTGCGTCATTGACGAGACCTTCGCCTTCCAGCACGACCAGCAGCCGGCGTGGCAGGCCAAGCCGCCGGACGATGGCGAGCGGCGCCACCACGTCGGGCGGCGAAACGATGGCGCCGAGCACGAAAGCAACCGCCCATTCCATGCCGATCAGGTAGTGCACGGCGGCCGCCACCGCGCAGGCGGTGAACACCACGCAGCCGAAGGCGAGCAGCGCGATCGGCCGCAGGTTAAAGCGGAATTCGCGCCAGCTCATGGCGACGCCGGCGGAATAGATCAGCGGCGGCAGGATCACCAGCAGCACCAGTTCCGGCGCCAGCGTCACCTGCGGCAGGCCCGGAATCAGCGCCATGCCGATGCCGGCGACGATCAGCAGGATCGACGGCGCAATGGTCAGCCGTTTGGCGGCAACAGCAACCGTGGCCAATACCGCCAGCATGAACAGAACGGTCTGCATCGTCGCGGTCATCGTCGATGCTTCAAGGGGCATTCGTTGAGCTCTCGCTAGATCACGCTCGCCGCGATATTCACCACCAGCGCCAGCAGCGTGACATTAAACAAGAACGAGATAATGCCATGTGCCAGAACGGTCCGGCGAACCAATTTCGACGCTACCGCGACGTCCGATACCTGCGACGTCATTCCAACCACGAATGAAAAATACAGGAAATCCCAATAGTCCGGTTCATCGTCTTTGGGGAAAATCATGCCGACGATTTTCCGGCGCTGCGCGGCGTAATATTCATTGGCGTAGTGGACCGCGAAGATGACGTGGATGAACGCCCATGACAGCAGGATGGTGACGATCGCCAAAGCAAGCTGCCTGGGGTCGTGCCCGGCCGTGTGCGTATGGCCCAGCAGCGCGACGATGGCGCCGAGGCTGGTGAGCGAAGCGGCGGCGGTGAGGATCAAGATGCCGAAGCGGCCTTCGTCCTCATTCGCAGCGCGGTTCCGCAGGTATTCAACGCCGCCCATGGCAAGGAGCTGGGACACCGCGAGCAGATAGAACACAACGCCGATGTCCCATCCGATCAGCATCTTCATCGCCAGCCACTCGCCGGGAGAGACCACGGCGGCGATGAGGGCGATCGCCCCAGCAATAAACAGCCTGGGCCGCGACCGGATGATGCGAATGATCCGCGGCGGGCGGTGCGCGGTCTGTGGTTCGTTGCGGGCCATGGCTTTTTTCTGCGGCGCGTCAGCTGCGCCGTTCGGCGATGAAGCGGGCGGTGGCGCGCAGAATATCGGCTTTCGCGCCAAATGGCGCCAGCGCCGCTTCGGCCTCGGCGACCAGGGCGTCGAGCCGGGCGCGGGCGCCTTTGGCGCCGAGTGCGGCCACCAGCGTCGCCTTGCCGGCGGCGGCGTCCTTGCCCGCGGCCTTGCCGAGGGTCGCCGTGCTCCCTTCGACGTCGAGCAGATCGTCGGCAATCTGGAACGCCTGGCCGACCGCGGCGCCATAGCGGTCGATCGCCGCCAGCGCCTTGGCGTCGGCTTGCCCGAGAACGGCGCCGGCGCGGCAGGCAAAGCGCAACAGCGCGCCGGTCTTCATCGCCTGCAAGGTGACGATGTCGCTTTCGCCGAGCGGCTTGGCTCCGGCGAAGCGGCCTTCGGCGGCGAGATCGAGCATCTGCCCGCCGGCCATGCCGCCGATGCCGGCCGCTCGCGCGAGTTCCGAGACGAGCGCGGCGCGTATCGCCGCATCGGCATGAACCTCGGCACGTGACATGAGATCGAAGGCGAAGGTGAGCAGCGCATCGCCCGCCAATATCGCGGTCGCCTCGTCGAAGGCCTTGTGCGCGGTGGCGCGGCCGCGGCGCAAATCGTCGTTGTCCATCGCCGGAAGATCGTCATGCACCAGCGAGTAACAGTGCACGCATTCGAGCGCGCAGCCGGCGAGCAGGGCGCCGTCATGGCTGGCGCCGAACAGCGCCGCACATTCCACCAGCAGAAACGGGCGCAGGCGCTTGCCGCCGCCGAGCGCGGCGTAACGCATGGCTTCGAGCAGGCGCGGCGGGCGCGAGATTTCGCCGCCGACGGGCTTGGCACCCAGAAGGCGATCGAGCAGCGTTTCGGTTTCGGCGGCGATGGCCGAAAGCCGCGTGGCAAAGTCGTTGGAGCTTGCGTCCATGGTGCATCATTAGCGCCGCCCTGCAGCGACGGCAAATTGCGCCGGAGATGGGCTAAGGTCGCGGCATCATGGCCCGCCGGGAACGCCGACTGAGTTTTGTCCATGGCATATTGCGGCTGCCGCGCGTGCCGCGGCCGTTGTTGTATGCCGTCATTGCCGTGCTGATCCTGCTGCTCACCCCATATCTGCTGGCGCCGTTCTATGCCGTCGGCCATCCGCTCTCGACGGTCATGCTCTGGCGCAAGCTCGTGGGTGAACGGGTCGTGCGCGACTATATGCCGCTGTCGCAAATTTCCCCGCTGCTCGCGCGCGCCGTGATCGTCGCCGAGGATGGGCGCTTTTGCAGCCACTACGGCATCGACCTCGCCGAGATCCGCGAGGCGATCAGCGAAGCCGACGATCTCGGCGACATGCGCGGCGGCTCGACCATCACCCAGCAGGTGGCGAAGAACCTTTTCCTCTGGCCGGGCCGCAGCTATGTGCGCAAGGCGCTGGAATTTCCGCTGGCGCTATGGATCGACCTGGTGCTGTCGAAGCGGCGGATCCTGGAGATTTACCTCAATGTCGCCGAATGGGGCCCGAACGGCGAATTCGGCGTCGAGGCCGGCAGCCGCTATGCTTTCGGCAAGCCGGCGCATGAGCTTTCCGCCTACCAGGCGGCGCTGCTCGCCGCCGTGCTGCCCAACCCGCTGGATCGCAATGCGCACAGACCCGGGCCGGGGCTTAGGCGGCTGGCGGGGCTTTACGTTGGCCGCGCTTCGCGCGCGCCCGCCGCGGCGGCTTGCCTGCGGGAAAAGCGCTGAGTCTTGCCCCCTAGCCTTCGCGGCAGGCATCCTCTATAAGCCCGGCTTCAAAACGACATCGCGATTGCGCAGGAGTTCCCGTCCATGGCTGTGCCGAAAAGAAAAACCTCGCCGTCCCGCCGCGGCATGCGCCGCTCCGCCGACGCGCTGAAGCGGCCGGCCTATATCGAGGACAAGGATTCCGGCGAGCTGCGCCGCCCGCACCACATCGACCTGAAGACCGGCATGTACAAGGGCCGCCAGGTTCTCAAGGTGAAGACCGAGGTCTGACGCGGCGGCGCGCAGGCGCATGATCCCGAAAAGTGGGTACCGGTTTTCGGGCAAGATCATGCGCAGTTTAAAATGAGCCGCGATTTCCAGCTTCCCGGCCGCTCGCAGGTCATCTCGACGACCGGCATGGCGGCAACCTCGCATCCCTTGGCCACGCTCGCGGCTATCGACGTGCTGCGCGAAGGCGGCAACGCGGCGGATGCTGCGGTGACGGCCTGCGCGACGCTCTGCGTCGTCGAGCCGCACATGACCGGCGTCGGCGGCGACTGCTTCGTGATGCTGGCAAAGCATGGTCAGCAGCCTTGGGGCTACAACGGCTCGGGCCGCGCGGCGTCGAAGGCGTCGGCTGAAGCCCTGCGCGCGCAAGGCTTGAGCGAAATCGGCACGTCGATCCATGCCGTGACGGTGCCCGGTGCGGTCGACGCCTGGGAGGCGACGCTCAAGGCGCACGGCACCGTCGGCCTCGATCGCGCGCTGGCCCCGGCCATCAGATATGCCGAAGTCGGTTTTCCCGTCGCCGCGCGCGTTGCCTTCGACTGGGCGCGCTTCGTCACGCGGCTCAAGGGCGATCCCGGCACGGCAAAGCACTATCTGTTCAACGGCACGTCGCCGAAGGAAGGCGACGTCATCAGGCTGCCGGCGCTGGCGAACACGCTGAAGGCGATCGCGGCAAAAGGCGCTCGCGCGCTCTACCAAGGCGAAATCGCCGACGACATGGCCTCGACGCTGGCCGCGCACGGCTCGCTGATCACCGCCGAGGACATCGCCGCGCACAAGGGCGAGGTGGTCAAGCCGATCAGCAGCAATTATCGCGGGCTCGATGTTTTCGAGCTGCCGCCGAACGGGCAGGGCATCACGGCGCTGGTGATGCTCAATATTCTCGAAACCTTCGATATGAAATCGCTCGAAGCTCTCGGCCCCGACCGCTTTCACCTGATGCTTGAAGCTGCACGCATCGGCTATGCCGTGCGCGACACCCATGTCGCCGATCCGAAGACGATGCGGATCGATGTCGCCAAGCTGCTCGACAAGTCATGGGCCAAGACGCTGGCCGCCAGGATCGATCCGGCGCGGCGCGTGCCATTGCCTAAGGCGCCGACGCCGGGCAACGAGACGACCTATATTTCGATCGTCGACAAGGACCGCATGGCGGTGTCGTTCATCAACACGCTCTACTCGAATTTCGGCCACGGCCTGTGCACCGAAAAGACCGGCATCATCTTCACCAATCGCGGCGCGTGCTTCACGTTCGAGCAGGGCCATCCTAACGATATCGGTCCTTCAAAGCGGCCGATGCACACCATCATCCCGGCGCTCGCCATGCGCGACAACAAGGTCGCCTATTCGTTCGGCGTCATGGGCGCGCATTATCAGCCGATGGGCCACGTGCAGATCGTGCTCAACCTCATCGATTACGGCATGGACGTGCAGCAGGCGATCGACGCGCCGCGCGCCTTTTTCGTCGGCGAGGACACGGCGGCCGAACGCGGCATGCCGGCGGCCACGATCGAGGGCCTCAGGCAGCGCGGCCATCACGTCACCACGCCGGAAGTGCCCTGGGGCGGTGCGCAGGTCATCAACATCGATTGGGATCGCGGCATACTGATCGCGGGCTCGGAGCCGCGCAAGGACGGCTGCGCGCTGGGGTACTAGTGGTTCTTGCCCCGGACGCGGTGCAGGCACGGAGTGATGCGCCGCTGATCGGGGGTCTTACCGATCTCTGAATTTGAAAAGGTCCCGGTTCTGCAGCGCACCGCTACGCGCTGCGCCCGGGACACGTCCTACTTCGCGATCAGCGCTTCGGCGGCCCGATAGGCGGCGATGGCTTCGCCGGGCTCGGCGCGGCGGCGCTCGCGCGTCTGCGGCAGTTGGTCGCGGGTGGCGATGAGCTGGGCGAGAAACGGCGCCTCGCGGAAGCTCGTCGCGCGCTGACGCTCCGTAATGGGCGCCAAGGCGACCAGCGCGCGGCTTTCATTCGCCGGCGCGTCGTGCTGCTCCGCCTCGCGCGGCAGGTTGCCGGACGATTGATGAACTGCAGGCCTGGTCTTGGTGACGATCATCATGCCTTGTCTCAAATCGGGACAAACCGCCCCGCTTCGTCATGAGATTGGCAAGCATCGTGCCGTTTGCTGCAAAGCCCGCGCCGGGCATCACGGAAATCGAATAACCGGCGCTTTTCCTAATTCTTTAACCATTCCCTATAGTTTCCGGCTTGCCATTCTCCGTGCATTCAACGCCGGCCATAGCCGCGATGTTCCCAAAAAGGGGCGAGCGTGACCCGTATCGAGCAATCGGACGCCGCCAAGATCCTCGCCTCTGTCGGCGAGGCCGCCTACGAGTGGGAACTCGATAACGACGCCCTCATCTGGGGCGACAATGTCACGGCGGTGCTCGGCGCCAAAGTCGCCGAGATCGCGAGCGGCCGCGCCTTCGCGCAGCACGTTGAGGCGGCGAGCGGCCAAAGCCGCTTCGAAGCGGTCACCGGCGGCGGCCGGAGCGATCCCGGCGGCGGTGTTCCCTATCGCATCGAATACGCCTTTCACCGTGCCGACGGCGAAAAAGCATGGATCGAGGACACCGGCCGCTGGTTCGCCGGCCCCGGCGGCAAGCCGCTGCGGGCCCATGGCGTTGTCCGCGCCATCGACGAGCGCCACGAACGCGAGCGCAAGCTCATCCAACTGGCGCAATTCGACCCGCTCACCGGCGAAATGAATCGCGCGCGCCTGATCGAGGTGCTTGGCGGCGTGCTCGACGAGGCGATCCGTTTCCGCAATTCCTGCGGCTTCCTGCTCATCGCCATCGACAATCTCGGGCGGCTCAATGAAGCCTATGGCTTCGACATCACCGAGCAGGTGATTGCCCAGCTTGCCAAACGCATGCGGCCGAAGCTGCGCGGCGACGACCAGCTCGGCCGCTATTCCGGCAACAAGTTCGGCGTTGTTCTGAAGACATGCACGCCGGAGGAATTGTCGATCGCCGCCGAGCGGCTGCTCGCCGCGGTACGCGACGAGCCGATGGAAACCGATGCCGGACGGGTGGCGATCACCGTCACCATCGGCGGCGTCACCGCGCCGCGTCACGCCCGCACGGTGCCGGAAGTTTTGAACCGCGCGCAGGACGCGCTCAACGCCGCGCGCGCCAAGCGGCGCGGCTCCTTCGCCGCCTACCGGCCCAATGCCGAGCGCGACGCGCTGCGCAAGGAAAGCGTGCGCGCCACTGACGAGATCGTCGCCGCGCTCAACGAGCGGCGCATCATGCTCGCCTTCGAACCGGTTGCCGAAGCGCACAGCCGGCACACCGCCTTCTACGAATGCCTGATGCGGGTCAACCGACGCGACGGTAGCATTGCCCATGCCAATGAGATCATTCCGGTCGCTGAGCGCGTCGGCCTCGTGCGCATGCTCGACCACCGCGTTTTGGAGCTCGTGGTCAAAGAGCTGGCGGAAGCGCCGCATCTGCGCGCCAGCGTCAACGTCTCAGCGGCTTCCACAATCGATCCGGGCTGGTGGGCGGGCCTGGGTGCCCTTCTGCGCGCGCATGCGACCGCCGCCGAGCGGCTGATCATCGAGATCACCGAAACCGCGGCGATCCAGGACATCGACGACACCCGTGGCTTCGTCGCCAGGGTCAAGGATCTCGGCTGCCGCATTGCCATTGACGATTTCGGCGCCGGCTACACCTCGTTCCGCAATCTGCGCAAGCTCGGCGTCGACATCGTCAAAATCGACGGCGCCTTCGTGCAAAACATCATCAAGTCCGAGGACGACCGCGCCTTCGTGCACACGCTGATCGATCTTGCACGCCGGCTCGGTCTCAAGACTGTCGCCGAATGGGTGCAGGACGAGCAGGCGGCTGTAACGCTCACCGACTGGGGCTGCGATTACCTTCAAGGCGCGCTGGTCGGGCTGGCGTCGCCGCACCGGCCGTGGCGGCCGGAAGAAACCGCCCGCGCGCTCGCCTCGGCGTAAGCGCTATTCCTTGTTGCCGAGCTTATCGAGCCGCTTCTGCATCTCGTCGAGCTTTTGCTTGAGCTCGTCGATATCGCCGCCGCCGGACGAGGGCTTGTCGGGTTCGGCTTTGCCCTGGCCGCGGGCGAAGGGTGCGAACATGGCGAAGGTCTTCTCGAACATTTCCATGTTCCGCCGCACCTGATCCTCCAGCGGGCCGAAGCCGCCGACGCCGAAGGCCTGCGCCATCTGCGCGCGGAACTTGCCCTGCTCGCGGGTGAGCGAATCGATCGACTGCTCGAGGAAACGCGGCACCAGCATCTGCATGCTGTCGCCGTAGAAGCGGATCAGCTGGCGCAGGAAAGCGATCGGCAGCAGACTTTGGCCTTCCTTGTTTTCCTGCTCGAAAATGATCTGCGCCAGCACCGAACGGGTGATGTCCTCGCCGCTCTTGGCGTCATAGACCACGAAATCCTCGCCGGTTTTCACCATGGCGGCGAGATCCTCGAGCGTCACGTAGGTGCTGGTCCCGGTATTGTAGAGCCGCCGGTTGGCGTATTTCTTGATGGTGATCGGCTCTTTTTCTTCTGCCATGTTGGTCACAGTTCCCCTGCCCAAGACTTCAGCATAGCCGTTTTTGGCCGCGGCGGGCCACAGTTTTGTGGCGGTGCGGCAGCCAGGCGACGAGGGCATTCCGCCACGAGGAAGGGGGCTAAAAACCGCAAATTTACGCACTATTTGCGGGGTGAGTGTTATTGACAGCCTCTCACCAGCTATCGAGGATGCGGCAGCGCCAAAACAAGCCCCTCACGTCCAACGGCAACGCAACAGGAGTTTCGGATGCAGGACGATATCGTCATAGTCAGCGCCGCCCGCACGCCCGTCGGCGCGTTTAATGGCGCGTTTGCCAATCTCCCGGCCCATGAGCTTGGCAAAACCGCGATTAAAGCCGCCCTGGAGCGAGCCGGCGTCGAAGGCGCCCGCGTCTCCGAAGTGATCATGGGGCAGATCCTAAGCGCCGGAGAGGGACAAAACCCGGCGCGACAAGCCTCCATCGCCGCCGGCATTCCGGTGGAAAGCCCCGCCTGGGGCGTGAACCAGCTATGCGGCTCCGGTCTGCGCACGGTCGCGCTCGGCTATCAGGCAATTCTCAATGGTGACAGCGAGATCGTCGTCGCCGGCGGTCAGGAATCCATGAGCATGGCCCCGCACTGCGCGCATCTGCGCGGCGGCGTGAAAATGGGTGACTTCGCCATGGTCGACACCATGATCAAGGATGGGCTGTGGGATGCCTTCAACGGCTATCACATGGGCAACACCGCCGAGAACGTCGCCAAGCAGTGGCAGATCACGCGCCAGCAGCAGGACGAATTCGCCGTCGCCTCGCAGAACAAGGCCGAAGCGGCGATGAAGGCCGGCAAGTTCAAGGACGAGATCGTTCCCGTCGTCATCAAGTCGCGCAAAGGCGACGTGGTGGTCGACACCGACGAATATCCCAAGAAGGGGGTAACGCTTGAATCCATTTCCAAGCTGCGCCCGGCTTTCGACAAGGAAGGCACCGTCACCGCCGCAAGCGCCTCCGGCATCAACGATGGCGCCGCCGCGGTGGTGCTGATGAAGGCTTCCGAAGCCGCCAAGCTCGGCAAGACGCCGCTTGCGCGCATCGTGTCCTGGGCGCAGGCCGGCGTTGACCCGGCGATCATGGGTACCGGGCCGATCCCGGCCTCGCGCGCGGCGCTGAAGAAGGCGGGCTGGAAAAAGGACGACCTCGATCTGATCGAAGCCAACGAGGCTTTTGCCGCGCAAGCCTGCGCCGTCAACAAGGATCTCGGCTGGGATACCTCCAAGGTCAACGTTAATGGCGGCGCCATTGCCCTCGGCCACCCGATCGGCGCCTCCGGCGCGCGCGTGCTGACGACACTGCTGTTCGAGATGCAGAAGCGCAACGCCAAGAAAGGGCTTGCCACACTGTGCATCGGCGGCGGCATGGGCATTGCTATGTGCGTCGAGCGGTAGCGAAGACGCGCCAAAAAATAAGGCGTGGAGCGCTAAGAAGCGCTGTTGCACCGCAACTAAGCGCACAGCACGACGGTTGGCACGGCGCGCGCGCCGCAGCTACACTGCATACAATGCGGTTGACTTATGTCATGGCCGGCTCGACCCGGCCATGACCTTTACAAATGTTTCCGGGAGGAATGGGGCATGTCTCGCGTTGCGTTGGTTACTGGCGGCACCCGCGGCATCGGGGCCGCGATCTGCAGGGCGCTGAAAACGGCAGGCTACAAGGTTGCCGCCGTTTATCACGGCAATGACGAGGCGGCGCAGAAGTTCAAGTCGGAAACCGGCATTCCCGTTTTCAAATGGGACGTTGCATCCTTCGAGGCCTGCGCCGAGGGCGTGAAGATAGTCGCCGCCGAAGTCGGCCCGGTCGAGGTGCTGGTCAACAATGCCGGCATCACCCGCGACTCGCAGTTGCACCGCATGAAGCCGGAGCAATGGACGGAGGTGATCAACACCAACCTCGGCTCATTGTTCAACATGACGCGGCAGGTCATCGAGGGCATGCGCGAGCGCAAATTCGGCCGCATCATCAATATTTCCTCGATCAACGGGCAAAAAGGCCAGTTCGGCCAGACCAATTACTCCGCGGCCAAGGCCGGCGAAATCGGCTTCACCAAGGCGCTGGCGCAGGAAGGCGCGCGCTCGGGGATCACCGTCAACGCCATCTGCCCGGGCTACATCAATACCGAGATGGTGCAGGCGGTGCCGAAGGACGTGCTGGAAAAGAACATCCTGCCGCAGATTCCGATCGGCCGTCTCGGCGAGCCGGAGGAGGTTGCGCGCTGCGTCGTCTTCCTCGCCGGCGACGACGCGGGCTTGATCACCGGCGCGACGCTGTCAGCCAACGGCGGGCAATACTTCGCGTAGATCTTGCTTGTCTCAGGCGGCAGCGCAAAGCGGTGCGTTGCAGGTGCGGAGCACGGCTTAACCCGGTTTCCAATCCTTCGGCGCCAGTTCGAAGCCGTCGAACTCAAATCCCGGCGCGACGGTGCAGCCGGTGAGCGTCCAGTCGCCGAGCGATTCGGCGGCCTGCCAGGCGCGCGCCGGCACGGTGACCTGCGGGGCTTCGCCCGCCGCAATGTCGGGCCCGAGCCGGAGGATTTCTTCGCTCGCGCCATTGACCACGGACAGCTTGAGCGGCGCGCCCGCATAATAGTGCCAGGTCTCCACCGCATCGACGCGATGCCAATGCGAGCGCTCGCCGCGCTGGAGCAGGAAATAGATCGAGGTCGAAGCCGCGCGCCCGCCGACGGTATGCGTATCGCGGAAGGTTTCGCGATAGTGCCCGCCCTCCGGATGCGGCTTGAGGCCGAGCCGGCGGATGATATCGGCGGCGGTCGGCACTTACTTGAACGAGTTCTTGCGCGCGCGGATTTCCGCAAACACCTGTGCCGCCGGCTTGCCGGCCATGCCGATGTCGGCGGCGAGATCGGGCACGTCGGCGCGCAGGAAGGGATTGGCGAGCTTTTCGTCGCCGATGGTAACCGGAATGGTCGGCTCGCCTTCGTCGATCAACTGCTCGACTTGCGCCGCGCGCGCGTCCAGCACCGGGTTCTCCTTGTCGACACTCAAGGCGAAACGGATATTGGCGGCGGTGTATTCGTGCCCGCAATAGACCTGCGTCTCGTTCGGCAGGTCGCGCAGCTTCTTGAGCGAGCCCCACATCATCTCCGGGGTGCCCTCGATCACGCGGCCGCAGCCGATCGAGAACAGCGTGTCGCCGACGAAGGCTAGTTTGTCCTTGGGAAACCAATAGCTGATGTGGTCGAGCGTGTGGCCGGGCGTCTCGATCACCTTGGCGGCGAGATTGCCGACCTTGACCTCGTCGCCCTCATGCACGGTCTCGTCGACGTCCGGAATGCCCTTGCCTTTCGCCGGCGCCACCACGCGGCATTTGTACTTCTCCTTCAGCGCCTGAATGCCGCCGGTGTGGTCATGGTGATGGTGGGTGACCAGGATATCGGTGAGCTTCCATCCCATCGCCTTGAGCGCGGCTTCGACCGGCGCCGCCTCGGGCGCGTCAATCGATGCCGTGGCGCCGGTCTCGGTGTCATGCAGCAGCACACCGTAATTGTCGCTCAGGCACAGGAACAGGCGGGTTTCAGCGGTCATGGCGTTCCTCGTTGAGGGGTTCTATTAACTGTAGCACGCACGGCAAAGCCCTTGTAGGTACGGCGTTCCCCGCACGGCAGCGATTTGCCAACACGTTCGTGGTATTTTCATTCCATGTCGCTCGACGTCGTCGACCTGCGCAATTTCTACGGCCAGCGGCTGGGCGTGGTGGCCCGCCGCTTTGTCGGCCGCGGCATCCGCGCGCAGTGGCGCGACACGGCCGGTCAGCGCGTGCTCGGCATCGGCTATGCCACGCCCTATCTCGGCCTGTTTCGTGAGGAGGCCGAACGATGCCTCGCTTTCATGCCGGCCGGGCAGGGCGTGGTGAAATGGCCGACGATGCGGCCGGCGCTCGCCGCGCTCGTCGATGATTGCGAAATGCCGCTGCCCGATGCCGCCGTCGACCGCGTGCTCCTGGTACATGCGCTGGAGATGACCACGGACCCTGGCGCGCTGCTGCGGGAAGTGTGGCGCGTCCTCGCCGCCGGCGGGCGGCTGTTGGCGGTGGTGCCGAACCGGCGCGGACTCTGGGCGCGCATGGACACGACGCCGTTCGGTCATGGCCGGCCCTATTCGCGCACGCAGATCAATCAGCTGTTGCGTGAAACCTGGTTCACGCCGACCGGATGGGGCGAAGCGCTTTACGTGCCGCCGGTCGAGCGCGGCTGGTTCTTGCGTTCGGCGGTCGCCTGGGAACGCACCGGCGCAACGCTGTCGGCGCCGTTTGCCGGCGTGCATCTGGTGGAAGCGACCAAGCAAGTCTATCGCGCGATTCCGGCGCGCCGCGAGAAGCGAAATCTGGTGCCGGCGCTCAAGCCGGCGCTGGCGCCGTCACCGGGAACCTGAATTTTCCAAATGACTGGTTCGTCATGGCCGCGCTTGTCCCGGCCAGCCACATCTTGCGCGCTGAGCCAAGTCGTCGATGCCCGGCATGAAACCGGGCAATGACGGCGCAGAGGATTGTTATTCGGGCTGACGCGGCGGCTCGTCGCCGCCGTCGTTTGGCATCTGCGGTGCCGCGCCTTGCGGATTGGCGTTGCCGAAATCCGGACGGTCGGGGCGATAGCCGCCACCACGATGACGCCGCCGCCGGCGATGACCGAAGCGGTCCTGGCGGTCGCCCTGATCGTGACCGTTCTGAGAATTCTGGTTGGAATTGCCCTGCGGCGGCTGCTGCCCGCCGGTGATGAATGAGGGCAAGCCGCCGACCTCAGCTTCATTGCCCGGGCCGGGGGACGGCTGCTGATAGGACTGCTGCGGCCGGTTGTTGTAGTTCTGCGGCTGATCGCGCGGCGGAAAAGGTTGGGCGTCGCGCGGCAGAAATGGTTGCGGCTGCTGTTGCGGCGGCTGCGGCGCGTAGTTCGGCTCGTTCTGGCCCACGAACGGCTGGTCTTCGTCGCCGTCGTCGTAATTTTCATCGGCCGCGCCCTGCGGCGCATTCTGGCCCTGCTGCGGCTGCTGATTGTTGTAGTAGGGATTTTGCTGACGGAATTGTTCCTGCGCCGCGGCGATCAGGCGGAAATAATGCTCGGCATGCTGAAAATAATTTTCGGCAGCGACCGGATCGCCTGAACTTTGCGCGTCGCGGGCGAGCTGCATGTATTTTTCCGCGACATGCGATGCGGTACCGCGGATCTTCACATCGGGTCCGTTCGACTCATAGACTCGCGTGAGCGGATTCTGGCTTTTGCGGTGGTTGTTGTTGCGTCCCCGCATGCGCTTCTGACCGTTTCTCATTCTATGCCTGTTCGCTTAACCTTTCGCTTGAACGCGTTTCACCAAGTTCACACCACTCTCGCCGCGCGGCATCGGCCCGCGCCGCAACTCCACGCGATTGTCGAAACTTTTGCGATCCTTATCGCGATAGCAGGAGCAACCCCATGGCCGCGGTCCTGCCGCAGCGTTGCCTGTCTCTCGTTACACGCATCGGCTAAAACTCAGCAATTGATGCGCCCAACCGGTGAAGCATCCGGACCCATTCGTGGCGAATTCGTCAGCCTCGTAAAACCGTTGTTAAGCGGGCGTTTTGCGATCCGCCGGGTCAGCGCCGCCGCCGCACAGAGCCTCGCTCCGGGGTACCTGGCGATGCGACCGTTTCGGGTCGATTCCGTTGCCGGGAAGCTAGTCGTTTCCCGGCAATAATCCAAGTAGTTTTTTGCAGCAAATTGAGGCCTGCGCCATGCGCGGAAGCACAATGCAGCTTTATCATGGCGCCGTCGCGCTGAGCGCGCGAGGAATCCCGGCCAGGTCTTTGCGCGAGGTCCTTGCCGCCATTCCGGCCTTGGTAAACAAGGCATTGACGGAGGCTTCCTGCCCCGCGCCCAGCTCGACAATCAAGCGTCCGTCGGGCGCCAGCAGGCGCAAGGCATCTACAGCAATAGCGCGGTAGAAATCGAGCCCGTCGTTGCCGCCGTCAAGCGCCAGCCTCGGATCATAGTCGCGCACCTCCGCCGGCAGCGAAGCAATGTCGCCGCCGGCGATGTAAGGCGGGTTCGACAGGATGAAATCGAACGGACCGGCGACACCGTTTGCCAAGTTGCAGGCGACGAAAGCACAGCGCGCGTTTAGCCCGTGCCGTTCGGCATTGGCGCGCGCGACCTCCAGTGCTTCGGCGCTGATGTCGGTGCCGACCCCGGTGGCGTTCGGTAATTCGCTAAGCAGCGCCAGCAGCAGCGCGCCTGAGCCGGTGCCGATATCGAGCACGCGCAATTTTTCGTTGCGCAGGCCTCTTGCCGTCACGGCATCCAACGCGCTCTCGATCAGCGTCTCGGTTTCCGGACGCGGCACCAGCACTGCCGGCGTCACCTGTAACTCCAGGCTCCAGAATTCCTTGCGGCCGAGAATGCGCGCGACCGGCTCATGCTTGAGCCGCCGCGCGGCCAGCGCCGAGATGACATTGATTTCGCGCGCCTCAAGCAGCCGGTCCGATTGCGCGATCAATTGCGCGCGGGAAAGATGCAGCGCCTGGCCTATCAGCAGCCGCGCATCGACATCCGGTGAATCGATTTGCACGGCGCGGAACGATTGCGACACCAGGCGAATCGCTTCCGCAATCGACGCCTCGGCCTTCAGCCCGGCAATGATTCTCACGCCGCGCCTTCGGCCGCCAGCAATTCGGCCTGGTGCTCGGTGATCAGCGCGTCGATGATCTCGCTCAAGCCTTCGCCTTCCATCACCTTCGGCAAAGTGTAGAGCGTGAGATTGATGCGGTGGTCGGTGACGCGGCCTTGCGGAAAGTTGTAGGTGCGGATGCGCTCGGAGCGGTCGCCCGATCCGACCTGGCCGCGGCGCTCCGCGGCGCGCTCGGCATCGCGCTTTGAGCGCTCCTGGTCGTAGAGCTTGGCGCGCAACATGGTCATCGCCTTGGCGCGGTTCTTGTGCTGCGAGCGCTCCTCCTGCACCAACACCACGATCCCGCTCGGCAAATGCGTGATGCGGATGGCCGATTCGGTCTTGTTGACGTGCTGGCCGCCGGCTCCTTGCGCGCGCATGGTATCGATCTTGAGATCGGCCTCGTTGATATCGACGTCGACGTCCTCGACCTCGGGCAGCACCGCGACCGTCGCCGCCGAGGTGTGGATGCGTCCGGAGGCTTCGGTGTCGGGCACGCGCTGCACGCGATGCACGCCCGATTCGAACTTGAGCTTGGCGAAGACGCCGCGGCCGCGGACCTCGGCGATGATTTCCTTGAAGCCGCCTTGCTGCCTTCGCTCAGCGACAGGATTTCGACCTTCCAGCCCTGCGTCGCGGCGTAGCGCTCGTACATGCGGAACAGATCGCCGGCGAACAGCGCCGCCTCGTCGCCGCCGGTGCCGGCGCGGATTTCGAGGATGGCGTTGTGGTCGTCCATCGCGTCCTTGGGGATCAGCGCCAGACGCAGCTGCTGCGCCAGCCTGTCGCGCCGCGCCTCCAGCGTCTGCTTTTCGCTTTGCGCCATCCGCCGCATCTCGGCGTCGCTCGTGCTGTCGGCGATCAGCGCATCGAGATCGGCGATTTCGGCGGCGGCGGCGCGGTAGGCCTTGATGACATCGACCACCGGCGAAAGCTCGGCGAATTCGCGCGAAAGCTTGACGTAAGCGTCGGGTGCGAGGCCGGTGGCGAGCTCGCTTTCCACCAGGGCGTGGCGGGCGAGCAGGGCATCGAGCTTCTGCTGCGGCAGCGTCGTCAAAGCTGCAGCCCTTCCGCCACGGCGAAATTCTCGAGCTTGTCGCGGATCGACACGCTGCCGACCGGCATCGCCAGCAGCGGCAGAATCGCTTCCTCGCCCTTGCGGCATCGAGGTCCAGCAGCATCGCCTTGACCGGACCGACCGCCGACGGCGACAGCGACAGCGAGCGGTAGCCGAGAATGGCAAGCGCCAGCGCGCCGATCGGCTGCGAGGCGAGCTCGCCGCACAGCGTCACCGGCTTGTTGTGCTTCTTCGCCTTGTCGGCGATGTCCTTGAGCGCGCGCAGGACCGGCGCCGACAGCGGATCGAACCGCGTCGCGACCCGCGCATTGCCGCGGTCGGCGGCATAGAGGAACTGCATCAGGTCGTTGGAGCCGACCGAGAGGAAATCGACACGCGACAACAGCTCGTCGAGCTGAAACAGCAGCGACGGCACTTCGACCATGGTGCCGATCTCCACGCGCTCCGGCAGCGCATGGCCGTGGCGGCGCAGATGCGTGAGCTCGCGCTCGACCAGCGCCTTGGCCTCGTCGAATTCCTCGACCATGGCGATCATCGGAAACATCAGTTTCAGTTCGCGGCCGCCGCCGGCGCGCAGCAGCGCGCGCACCTGGCTGCGCAGCAGGCCGGGCCGGTCGAGGCCAAGCCGGATCGCGCGCCAGCCCAGCGCCGGGTTTTCCTCCTCGACGTTGCGCATATAGGGCAGCACCTTGTCGCCGCCGATGTCGAGCGTGCGGAAGGTGACCGGTCGCTTGTCGGCGGCGTCGAGCACGGCGCGGTAGAGCGTGAGCTGCTCGCCGGTGCGCGGCAGCGTGTCGGCGACCATGAACTGCAGCTCGGTGCGGAACAGGCCGATGCCGGCGGCGCCGGTTTCTTCGAGATGCGGCAGGTCGACGGGCAGGCCGGCATTGATCATCAGCGAGAACTTCTGCCCGTCCTTGCTGACGCACGGCCTGTCGCGCAGCGCGCGGTATTGCGCCTGCCGCCGCGCCCGCAATTTCACGCGTTCGGCATAGGCGCTCTCCATGTCGGATGGCGGCCGCACATGCACGTCGCCGGTCGAACCGTCGACGATGATGGCGTCGCCCGGCTCGACCAGGCCGGTGGCATTGGCGATCTCGCCGACGGCGGGGATGCCGAGCGCGCGCGCCACGATCGCGACATGCGAGGTCGGCCCGCCTTCTTCCAGCACCAGGCCGCGCAGCTTTTCCGGTCGTAGTCGAGCAGCGCCGCCGGGCCCATGGTGCGGGCGACGAGGATGGCGTTTTCCGGCAGTTGCTCGCGCGACGGCGCATGGTCGTGGCCCATCAGCACGCGCATCAGCCGGTTGGCGAGATCGTCGAGATCGTGCAGGCGATCGCGCAGATAGGGATCGGCGGCGCGCAGCATGCGCGCGCGGGTGTCGGACTGCACGCGCTCGACGCCGGCCTCGGCGGTCAGGCCGGTGGGCACCGCCTCTCTGATCCTGTGCACCCAGCCCTGGTCGTAGGCGAACATGCGGTAGGCTTCGAGCACGTCGCGATGCTCGCCGCCGTCGGCGACATCGCGGTGCTCGACCAGCCGGTCGAGATCGGAACGCAGCGTGGCGATCGCCGCGTCGAGGCGCTTCAGTTCCTTCGGCACGTCGTCGGCGATGACATTGGTGATGACCACGCGCGGCTCGTGCAGCACCACATGGCCGAGCGCGACGCCGTCGGAGAGCGACGCGCCCTTGAGCTGCATCGCATGGCGCGCGGCCGGCTCGGCGCCGGGCCGGGCGAGCGCCGACAACTCGCCCGAGGCGATCATCTCGGCGAGCACCATCGCGGTCGTCTGCAGCGCCTCTTCTTCCTCCTCGGTATAGGTGCGCCGCGCGCGGTTCTGCACCACCAGCACGCCGAGCGTGTTGCCGGCGCGCAGGATCGGCACGCCGAGGAAGGAATGGTAGATTTCTTCGCCGGTTTCCGGCCGGAACGAGAAGGCCGGATGCGCCTGCGCGTCCGACAGATTGATCGGATTGGCCTCGCTGGCGACCAGGCCGACCAGGCCCTCGTCGGCTTCAGCACGGTCTGGTGGACGGCTTCGCGCTTGAGGCCTTCGGTGGCGTATAGCTCAAGGGTTCCGTCGACGCGCAACACGTAGACGGAGCAGACCTCCGCCACCATGTTGGCGGCGATCAGCACCACGATCTTGTCGAGGCGTTCCTGCGCGCTGACCGGCTCCGCCATCACTTCGCGAAGCCGGCGTAACAGCACGCGCGGACCGCCGAGCGCGCCACGCATTGTCAGGATCCTTCAACTGCGGTCCCGACCGCAGCTTCGTCTACGGCCCGATCATGTACGAATAGCGACCGCGGCACCCGGCAGGCCGCGGCCGTTTCCGTCAGGCTATAGCGAATGGCCTATGCAAGGGGCAAGCCAAAGCGGCGGTATCGAGCGACAGCCTGAATTTTCCCGCGAAATCTGCGCTGCAGCGCAGCAGGCGATGTCGCTCATGCCTTGTCCAGCCCGTAGAGCGAATGCAGCGTGCGCACCGCAAGCTCGGTATAGGCCGGCATCGATCAGCACCGAGAACTTGATCTCCGAGGTGGTGATGGCGCGGATATTGATGCTTCTGCTCGGCCAGCGCCTTGAACGCCTTGGCGGCGACGCCGGCATGGCTGCGCATGCCGATGCCGATGACCGAGACCTTGGCGACGTCGGTCGCGCCGTCGATGCGCTCATAGCCGATCGCCTCCTTGGCCTTTTCGATGGTCATGCGCGCGCGCTCGTAGTCGGCGGCCGGCACCGTGAAGGTGAGGTCGGTGGTCGCGCCGTCGGCGGAGACGTTCTGCACGATCATGTCGACGTTGATGTTGGCGTCGGCGAGCGGGCCGAAGATCGCGGCGGCGACGCCCGGCTTGTCCTGCACGCGGCGGATGCGAGATCTGCGCCTCGTCCTTGGAGAAGGCGATGCCGGTGACGACCTGCTGTTCCACGATCTCTTCCTCGTCGCAAATGAGCGTTCCGGGCGGCGCCTGTGCGGGTCGATGTCTTCCGGCTTCTCGAAGCTCGAGCGCACGAAGATGCGCACATTGTGCACCATGCCGAGCTCGACCGAGCGCACCTGCATCACCTTGGCGCCGAGCGAGGCCAGCTCGAGCATTTCCTCGTAGGCGATCTTGTCCAGGCGGTGCGCCTGCGGCACCACGCGCGGATCGGTGGTGTAGACGCCGTCGACGTCGGTGTAGATGTCGCAGCGCTCGGCGTCGATCGCGGCGGCGATCGCCACCGCCGAGGTGTCGGAGCCGCCGCGGCCGAGCGTGGTGATGCGGCCGGTTTCCTTGTGCATGCCCTGGAAGCCGGCGATCACCGCCACCTGCTTGTGCTCCTTGAAGCGCTTGATCAGTTCGGCGCCGTTGACGTCGAGGATGCGGGCGGAGCCGTGCGCGTTGTCGGTGAGGATCGGCAACTGCCAGCCCTGCCAGGAGCGGGCATTGACGCCCATGCCTTCGAGCACGATCGCCAGCAGCCCGGCGGTGACCTGCTCGCCGGACGCCACCACGGCGTCGTATTCGCGCGCGTCGTGCAGCATCGCCGCCTGCCGGCACCAGTCGACCAGCTGGTTGGTCACGCCGGACATGGCGGAGACCACGACGGCGACCTCATGGCCGGCATCGACCTCGCGCTTGACGTGGCGCGCGACGTTGCGGATGCGGTCGAGATCGGCGACCGACGTTCCGCCGAATTTCATCACCAGACGAGCCATGGTCTTTGAACTTGACGTTCCCGGGCGCGCGAAAAACCGCTAACAAGCGGCCGGCGCGGGCATGCAAGCGCCGGAACAAAAAGGCGCGTATACATACCGGCGGGGTTGCGGGACTGCAACTTTGCGGCTTGTCGAACCGCGGTTTGGGTTAAGACGATGCGCTATATCGAGCGAATTCTGCAGCCCGGCGAGAAAGTGATCTATGCCGGCAGGATTCACTGGGTCATTTATCTGCCGGCGATGATCATGCTGGTGCTCGCTCTGGCCGCGCTCACGCAAGCCGGGCAGGGGCGCACCGGCATGAGCTGGTCCATCGCGGCGATCGGCTTTGCGGCTGCCGCCGCGGTGATGTTCTCGTCCGCCTGGTTCCGGCGCTGGACCACCGAGATCGACGTGACCGACCGCCGCATCGTCTACAAGACCGGCTTCATCCGCCGGCACACCGTGGAGATGAACATGGACAAGGTCGAAAGCGTCGACGTCGACCAGTCATTTTTCGGCCGCCTGCTCGACTACGGCGACATCATCATCCGCGGCACCGGCATCGGCATCGAGCCGTTGCACGGCATCGGCGCGCCGCTCGATTTCCGCAATCACGTGACGGCGCGCTGATGGCAAAGAGACATGCCGAATCGTCGGTCGACGAAGCTGAGGTCGAGCGCTTCTCGCGCCACGCCGCCGATTGGTGGGATCCGCGCGGCCCGATGGCGGCGCTGCACAAGTTCAACCCGGTGCGGCTCGGCCTACATCCGCGACAAGGCCGCTGAACAGTTTGGCCGCGACGCCAAGAAGCTCGACTGCCTGAAGGGCCTGCGCATGCTCGATATCGGCTGCGGCGGCGGAATTCTGTCTGAGCCGCTGGCGCGGCTTGGCGCTGCAATGGTCGGCGCCGATCCCGCCGAGGACAATATCGCGGCGGCGAGCGCGCATGCGCGAGGAGAGCGGCCTGGCGATCGACTATCGCGCCACCACCGCCGAAGACCTTGCCGCCGCCGGCGAGCGCTTCGACGTGGTGCTGGCGATGGAGGTGGTCGAGCACGTCGCCGATGTCGGCGCCTTCGTCGCCACCTGCGCGTCGATGGTCAAGCCCGGCGGGCTGATGATCGCGGCGACGCTCAACCGCACGCTGAAGAGCTTCGCGCTGGCCATCGTCGGCGCCGAATACGTGCTGCGCTGGCTGCCGCGCGGCACGCATCAGTGGGACAAGTTCGTGACGCCGAACGAACTGGAAGGCGCGTTCGAGCGCAGCGGTCTCCGCGTGACCGGCGAGCGCGGCGTCATCTACAATCTGTTTGCCGACCGCTGGCAGTTGTCGTCCGACATGGATGTGAACTACATGCTGGTGGCCGAAAGGCCGCCGACTAGCCGCGCATAGCAGAGTCGTCATGGCCGGGCTTGTCCCGGCCAACCACGTCTTAGTAAGGAAGCAAGGACGTGGATGCCCGGCACAAGGCCGGGCATGACATTAATCGGGTTTACCCACATGCTCTGGGCCGTTTTCACGGTTATCGCCGCGGCGGCGCAGACCGCGCGCAACGCCATGCAGCGCGAGCTGACCGCGACGCTCGGCACGGTCGGCGCGACGCATGTGCGCTTCCTGTTCGGCTTTCCCTTCGCGCTGGTGTTTCTCGGCGGCGTGCTGCTGGTGACCGGCGATGCGCTGCCGCGGCCGACGCTCGCCTACTGGCCGTGGATCGCCGACGGTCTCCTGGCGCAGATCGCCGCCACCGCGCTGATGCTGGCGGCGATGAACGACCGCTCCTTCGTCGTCACCATCGCCTACATCAAGACCGAGCCGGTGCAGGTGGCGCTGTTCGGCTTCGTCTTGCTCGGCGACAAGGTGACGCCGCTGCTGGCGACCGCCATTTTGATCGCCACCGCGGGCGTCGTCGTGATGTCGCTCAAGCCCGGCGCGGTGCAGGCCGGCGGCATGAAGCCGACGCTGCTCGGTCTTATTTCCGGCGGCATGTTCGGGCTTTCGGCCATCGGCTATCGCGGCGCGATCCTGAGCCTGGAGGGCTCGAACGGTTTCGTTCTGGCCGCGACCTTCACGCTGGTGGTCGGGCTCGTGCTGCAATCGGTGTTGCTCTCGGCCTATCTCGCCTTGCGCGATCCGGGCGTGCTGAAGGCGATCTTCCGCGCCTGGCGGCCGTCGCTGTTTGCCGGCTTCATGGGCGCGCTCGCCTCGCAATTCTGGTTCCTCGGCTTTGCCATCACCAGCGCCGCCAATGTGCGCACGCTGGCGCTGGTCGAGGTGCTGTTCGCGCAAGGCATCTCGAAATTCATGTTCAAGCAGCCGACCAGCAAGCGCGAAGCCCTCGGCATCGTGCTGGTGGTTGCCGGCGTCGCGCTTTTAGTGTGGGCTGACTAGTTGCGCTCGTCCGGCAGAATCGGCAGCGGGTGGAATTCGATGCCTTCCTCGGCCAGCGCCTTGGCATCCTCAGGCGAGGCCTCGCCATAGATCGAGCGATGCTCGATCTCGCCGTAATGCATCTTGCGCGCCTCTTCGGGAAATTTCTGCCCGACATTGTCGGCATTCTTGGTGAGGTGCTCGCGCAGCTCCTTGAGCTTGCTGCGCAGCTCGCGCTCCTGCGGCGACATCATGGCGACCGGCGCCTTGTCCGGCGCGGGCGGCGCCGGCGCCGGGGTCTCCGGTTCGACCCTGCGGCTTTTCGATGCGGCAAGCCGCGGCGCCATGATCGCCTTCTCGACCGCGGTCGAGCCGCATTGCGGGCAGGCGATCAGCTTGCGCTTGACCTGCTTGTCGTAGGCGCTCGAGTCGGCAAACCAGCTTTCGAAGCTGTGCGCCTTGTCGCAGACGAGGGCGTAGCGGATCATTCGGCGCTCCGCACCACGTGCAGATGCGCCGGCTCGGCCAGCGGCTCGATGATCTCGAAGCGGCGGCCATGCTGCAGCGAGGGGATGCGCGAGCGCGCCTTCGCTACTTCTTCCATGTCGATCGCGGCCATGACCACGCCCGGCTCGGTTCCACCTTCGGCCAATATACGCCCCCAGGGATCAACGATCAGTGAATGGCCGAAGGTCTCGCGGCCGTTCTCGTGTTTGCCGCCTTGCGCGGCGGCGAAGACGAAAGCAGCCGTTCTCGATGGCGCGGGCGCGCATCAGCACGTGCCAATGCGCCTCGCCGGTCTGCTTGGTGAAGGCGGAGGGAATGGCCAGCATGGTGGCGCCGGCTTCCGCCAGCGCGCGGTAGAGCGCGGGAAAGCGCAGGTCGTAGCAGATGGTAAGGCCGAGCCGACCCCAGGGCAGGTCGGTGAGTACCGCCTGCTCGCCGGGGCGATAGGTGCGCGACTCGCGATAGCTTTCGCCATCTGCAAGATCGACGTCGAACATGTGGATCTTGTCGTAGCGCGCGGCGATCTCGCCCTTGGGATCGATGAGGAAGGCGCGATTGGCGGCGCGGTCGGGCGACACCTTGATCGCCAGCGAGCCGATGTGGATGGTGATGCCGAGCTTGCGCGCCAGCTCGCGTAAGGTGGCGAGCGAGGTATCGGCCTCTTCGTCGACGATTGTCGAGAACAGCCGCTCGCGCTTGACCTCCATGATATTGGTCATCTCCGGCGTCAGCACATAATCGGCGCCCGCGGATTTCGCTTCGCCGATCAGTCGCGCGGCGGCGTCGATATTGGCGGCGGGGGTAAGCCCCGTGCGCATCTGGATCATGGCGGCCTTGAAGGCAGCCTTTGCCCCGGTGGTGCTCATGCGCTCTGTCCATCTCCAGCGAGCAGCGGATCGAGCTTGCCGGCGCGCTCCAGCGCATGCAGTTCGTCGGAGCCGCCGACATGCAGGTTGCCGATGAAAATCTGCGGCACCGTCATGCGGCCCTTGGCCCGTTCGATCATTTCCTCGCGCCGCCCCGTTTCCTGCGACAAATTGATTTCCGTGAAAGAGACGCCCTTGCGCTTGAGCAGCGCCTTGGCCGTGTAGCAATAGGGGCAAAAACGGGTGGTGTAGATTTCAATCGGCGGCATGGCGTTTGTGCGGTGTCTGCTCTGCCTGTTTATATGGTGGTGCGCATGGGGCTCACAACCCGGGCAAAGGTGAGCACGTCGACATGGGCGGCGCCGGCCCGCAGCAAGGCGCGGGCGCAGGTATCGACCGTGGCCCCTGAAGTGAGCACGTCGTCGACCAGCACCAGGCGGCGGCCGGCGACATTGCCCTTCTCCTCGGCCGGCACACCGAAGGCGCCTTGCACGTTGTCGGCCCGTTGGGCCTTGGTCAGACCCACCTGTTGCGCCGTGGCGCGCACGCGCTTCAAGGCCGAATGCAGAACCGGCACGCCGCTCGCCTGCGCGATAGCGGCGGCAAGCGCCGCCGACTGGTTGAAGCGCCGCGCCCAGAGCCGGCGCCAATGCAGCGGCACCGGGATCAGCGCATCGGCCTCGGCGACAAGCTCGCGACCGGCCCGTGCCATCCAGCGCCCCATCAACGGCGCCAGATCGAGCCGGTCGCCATATTTGAAGCGGTGCACCAGTGCGCGGGCGACGTCGTCGTAGCGCACGGCGGCGCGGGCGCGGTCATAGGCCGGCGGATCGGCGATCGCTTCCATCGACAACAGCCCGGGTCCGGGATCGTAGAGGAAGGGGATGCCGAGCCGCGCGCAATAGGGCGGCTCGATGAAGGAGAGTTTCGACCAGCAGGAGGCGCACAGCCCGACGCCCAGTCCAAGCGGTTCGCGGCAGGACGGGCACAGCGGCGGCAGCACCATGTCGAGCGCAAGCCGCAGCGCACCGCGCCATCCGCGGCGCAATTGCGTGCCGGCGGAGGGCGCTTGGCTTTCGGCGGCCATCTCGTTCATGCTGCAAGGCTAGCAGATGTCAACAAGCCCGACCATCTTCGACCGCACCCTGCTGCGCGCGCGCCGCGCCCGCGCCGCTGCGCTTGGTGCAGAGACATTCCTGCTCGATCAGGTCGCCGCCGATATGGGCGAACGCCTCGCGGCCGTGCTGCGCCGATTTGAGATCGCCGTTGATCTGGGCACGCCCAGTGACGCAATACGGCGCGCGCTCAGCGAAAGCGGGCGGATCGGCAGCATGATCGCGGTCGAGCCCGCGGCGCATCGTCTCGACACCGATTTCATTCGCGTTGCCGGCGACGAAGAGGCCTTGCCCTTCGCTGACGGCTCGCTCGACCTCGTGGTCTCGGCGCTGTCGCTGCAATTCGTCAATGACCTGCCCGGCACGCTGATCCAGATCCGCCGCGCGCTCAAGCCCGATGGCCTGCTGCTGGCGGCGTTGGTCGGCGGCGACAGCCTCACCGAATTGCGCGAGGCCTTCGCCGCTGCCGAAAGCGAGATCGACGGCGGTGTGTCGCCGCGCGTCGCGCCGTTCGCGGATGTGCGTGAACTGGGCGGGCTGTTGCAACGCGCCGGCTTTGCCCTGCCGGTGGTCGACACCGACCGGCTCACCGTGCGCTATGATTCGGTGCTGGCGCTGATGCGCGAGCTGCGCCGCATGGGCGCTACCAATATCTTGAGCGAGCGCCGCCGCGCCCCGCTCAAGCGCGCGACGCTCGAGCGCGTGGCCGACATCTACGGCGACCGCTTTACCGATGAAGATGGGCGCATGCGCGCCACCTTCGACATCGTCTGGTTGTCGGGATGGGCGCCGCACGAAAACCAGCAGCAGCCGCTCAAGCCGGGATCGGCTGCGCATCGGCTCGCCGATGCGCTCGGAACGAAGGAAATATCGGCAGGAGAAAAACCGGACCGGGCATGATTCCGGAAAGTAGGAACCGGTTTTCGGAAAAGATCGTGCGTATTCTGAAGAATCAGCCCAGCGCGTTGGAGACGGAGGTCCACATGTTGACGACCGACACGCCGAGCGCGTTGACGGTGATGATGATGGCGGCGGCGATGCCGGCCGCGATCAGGGCATACTCAATGGCGGTGGCGCCCTGTTGCTGCTGCAGGAAGCGGTTGAACTGGCTCAGGACAACGTTGCGCATGGCACTTCCTGTTTCGGTGTTCTTGGAATGAGCATCACAACAGCGCTAGCAGATGGGAGACCAGCGGTTCGTCTGCCGGGGGCATCGGATAGTCGCGCAGCCGGTTCGGTCTCACCCACGCAATTCGTTGCGCTTCCTTGGCAGTGACCTGCCCGTCCCAGCGCCGGCAGACATAGAGCGGCATCAAGAGGTGAAAGTCGGGATAGCGGTGGCTGGCGAAAGTAAGCGGCGCAAGACAGGCCTCGCTGACCGCTATTCCCAGTTCCTCCTTGAGTTCGCGAATGAGCGTCCGCTCGGGCCATTCGTCGCTCTCTATTTTACCGCCGGGAAATTCCCACAATCCGGCCATCGGCTTGCCTTCCGGGCGCTGTGCGATCAGTACGCGCCCATCGGCGTCGACGAGGGCACAGGCGGCGACAAGAACGAGTTCCAGACTCACGGTCTGTGTCCTTAAGTTACGGAAGCTACGGTGAATGATTGATCAAACCGATCGCATAAATTAACGCAATTCCCAAGAAGGTTAACCGATCCATAAACGCGGCCGATTGTAAGCCGGCAGTCGCGGTGCGGACCAACGCGGATCGGTCCCGCATCGCCATAAACAGTATTATCCGTCTGCGTTACGAGATGTCGGCGACCCGTTCACCTATATCGGCCGAGGGCGTGACAAGCAGAACAATCCGAGCGTGCGCACGGTGCGAATATCCGTCACCGTGACGCCGTGACGATCAGGACCGGTAATCGCCGTTGATGGCGATGTATTCCTTGGTCAGATCGCAGGTGAGCACGCGGTCGCGGCCCTTGCCCAGGCCGAGCGCGACTTTCAGGCTGATCTCCGGCTTCTTCATCGCCGCGCTGACCTGCGCTTCATCGTAGCCGGGATCGCGCGCGCCTTTGTGCGCCACGCGGATGCCGCCGAACCAGATCGACAGCTTGTCGCGGTCGGCCGGCTCGCCGGCCTTGCCCACGGCCATGACCACGCGGCCCCAATTGGCGTCCTCGCCGGCGATCGCCGTTTTCACCAGCGGCGAATTGGCGATCGACAGCGCAATGCGCCGCGCCGATTTCTTCGACACCGCGCCCTCGATCGTGATCTCGACCAGCTTGCGCGCGCCCTCGCCGTCGCGGGCGATCTGCTCGGAGAGATTGGCGAGCACGCTTTGCAGCGCCTTCTTGAAGCCCTTGAGCCGCGGATCACCGGCGCGGGCAATGCGCGGGGCTCCCGCCGCCTTGCCGGTGGCGAAAATCATCAGCGTGTCGGAGGTCGAGGTGTCGCCGTCCACCGTCACCGCGTTGAAGGTATCGACGACAGCCTCGTTGAGCATCGTCTGCAGGGCCGGAGCGGCGATAGCGGCGTCGGTAAACACGAACGAAAGCATGGTCGCCATGTCCGGCGCGATCATACCGGCGCCTTTGGCGATGCCGTTGATGGTCACTTTTGCCTTGCCGATGCGTGCCGTCGCGGTCGCGACCTTGGGGAAAGTATCGGTCGTCATGATTGCGTTGGCAGCGGCGAGAAAGTCGCCGGGCCTGGCGCGGACCACGAGCCCATCCATCACCGGGCCGAATTTTTCAGCGTCGAGCGGTTCGCCGATCACGCCGGTGGAGGCAAGGAAAACCTCTGCCGGGTTGCAGCCCGCGGCCTTGGCGGCGAGCGCGGCGGTGAGCTTGGTCGCGGCGCGGCCGCTTTTCCCGGTGAAGGCGTTGGCATTGCCGGAGTTGACCACCAGCGCCCGGGCCTTTCCGCGGCTGAGCTGGGCGCGGCACCATTCAACCGGCGCCGAGGGGCATTTCGAGCGGGTAAACACCCCGGCGGTCGTCGTGCCGGCATCGAACAGCGCCAGCAGCACGTCGGTGCGGCCCGCGTAGCGGATGCCTGCTTCGGCCGTTGCCAGCCGCACGCCGGCAACCGCCGGCATGTCCGGCACGTGCTGCGGCGCGAGGGGAGAGATGGCGGTGGACATGGTCTCAGCGTCCAGTGATCTGTCATCACCGGGCTTGTCCCGGTAATCTCGATTGACGAGGCACAAATGTGCCTACCCAAGCGCAATGGCCGGCACAAGGCCGGCCATGACGAATTCAATTGATGGGTATGATCGTTCTTACTTCTTTGCCGGATCCGTCGGCTTCGCCGCGTCAGGCACCGGCACCTCCGGCGTTGCCGGCTTGTCCAGCCGCTCGATCTTGGCGCTGGCGCGCAACGAACTGACCAGTTCGGCCTGCGCCTTGCGCGTCACGAACTGCTCGATCTGCTGCTTGACCTCATCGAAGGTCGGTACCGGCTTGACCCGCTTGTCCTCGACCTTGATCACGTGCCAGCCGAACTGGGTCTTCACCGGATCGGAAATCTGTCCCTTGTCGAGCTTGAAGGCGGTGTCGGAGAATTCCGGCACCATCTGCTCCTTGGTGAAATAGCCGAGGTCGCCGCCATTGGCCTTGCCGGACGGATCCTCGGTCACCTCGGTGGCGACCTTGACGAAATCCTCGCCGTTCTTCAGCCGCACGATAATGGCCTTGATCTTCTCTTCCGCCGCCTTGCTCGCCTTCTCGTCGTCGGGCGCGGCGCGGATCAGGATATGGCGGGCATGCACTTCCTGCTCCCCGCTCATCTGCTTGACGGCATCGTCATAGACTTTGTGCATGGCCTCATCGGTGAGCGCCTGCTTGCCGACCGATTGCAGCATGGTTTCCATCAGCAATTTGTTGCGGATGAAATCGAGCTTGCGCTTGAAGTCGGGTGCATCGCCGAGTTTCTTGTCCTCGGCGGCCTTCGCCAGCAGCATCATGTCGGTGGTGAACTGGACCAGATAATCCTGCTTTTGGTCCGGCGACATCGGCGGCAGTTGGCCGGCCTCCTCCTCGGCGACGGCAAGATCGCTCTGGTGGATTTCGGCGCCGTTGATCTTGGCGACGACCGGGTCCTTGTCCTGCGCGCGCAGCGGCGCGGCGCTTGCCAGCAGCAGCGCCAGGGCGCCAGCCGCGACGGCAGCGAATAGGCCCCGGAGGGCGGCAGAGGTCGGGATCGGCATGGCGCTGTCCTTGGGAATGGATTGGTCCGCTCAACATGACGCGGACGGCGCGAACTTGTGGCGCAACAACCATGGCTTTGCAATGGCGATGCGGCACGAAATGAGGGCCATTCGCCGGCTGAAACGCCGATTACGGCCCTTGCAAGCCGGCAATTGACAACATTCCGACCCACTCCTATGTCTCGATTAGTTCGACTGTTTTTGCGTCGTTCCGGCGCAGGTTGCGGTGAATTAGCCCCGAAAAGAGGCGCTTTTTCCGGAGTGCCGGAAGGAATCCGGCCGCGAAGCCATGATAGAAGCGCTCGGCGAAAGGCTCGGAGTTTCGCCAGGATTTGGAGTTTCCTGATGATCGGCGCCGTTGCCCGCAAGCTGTTCGGCTCCGCCAACGACCGGCGCATCCGCAGCTATCAGCCGCGGGTCGACGCGATCAACGCGCTGGAAAAGGAAATCGAGGCGCTCAGCGACGAGGAACTGCGCGCGCGCACCGCGGCCTTCAAGCAGCAGGTTGCCGAGGGCACGTCGCTCGACGACATTCTCGTCCCCGCTTTCGCCACCTGCCGCGAGGCCGCCAAGCGCACGTTCGGCCAGCGCCATTTCGACGTGCAGCTGATCGGCGGCATGATCCTGCACGAAGGCAAGATCGCCGAGATGAAGACCGGCGAAGGCAAGACGCTGGTGGCGACGCTTGCCGTCTATCTCAACGCGCTGTCCGGCCGCGGCGTTCACGTCGTCACCGTCAACGATTACCTCGCCAAGCGCGACAGCGAGTGGATGGGGCAGATCTATTCGTTTCTCGGCCTCACCACCGGCGTCATCGTCCACGGCCTCGACGACGAGCAGCGCAAGAAGGCCTACGACTGCGACGTCACCTACGGCACCAATAACGAGCTCGGCTTCGACTATCTGCGCGACAACATGAAGTACCGCATGGAGGACATGGTCCAGCGCGGGCATATCTACGCCATCGTCGACGAAGTCGACTCCATCCTGATCGACGAAGCGCGCACGCCGCTGATCATTTCCGGCCCGCTCGACGACCGCTCTGAATTCTACAACACCATCGACGCCTTCATCCCCAGGCTCGACAAGCCCGATTACGAAGTCGACGAGAAGCAGCGCACCGTCACCATGACCGAAGCCGGCATGGAGAAGATGGAAGTGATGCTGCGCGACGCCGGCCAGCTCAAGGGCGGCAAGCTCTACGACGTTGAGAATGTCTCCGTCGTCCATCACGTCAACCAGGCGCTGCGCGCGCACAAGCTGTTCCAGCGCGACAAGGATTACATCGTGCGCAACGGCGAGGTCGTCATCATCGACGAGTTCACCGGCCGCATGATGCCGGGCCGGCGCTATTCCGAAGGCCTGCACCAGGCGCTCGAGGCCAAGGAGCATCAGCCGATCCAGCCGGAAAACCAGACGCTCGCCTCGATCACCTTCCAGAACTATTTCCGCATGTACGAGAAGCTCGCCGGCATGACCGGCACGGCGCTCACCGAGGCCGACGAGTTCATGGACATCTACGGCCTCGAAGTGCTCGAAGTGCCGACCAACATGCCGCTCATCCGCCTCGACGACGACGACGAGGTCTATCGCACCGCGGTCGAGAAATACCGCGCCATCATCGCGCTGATCGAAGACTGCAAGAAGCGCGGCCAGCCGGTGCTGGTCGGCACCACGTCAATCGAGAAGTCCGAGCAGCTCGCCGACATGCTGCGCCAGGCCGGATGGGAGGCGCACGACTTCTCCGATCCCAACGCCTTTGCCGCGCTCTATTCCGGCGACGACGGCGCCACCAAGACCAAGGTCTTCGCCATCCTCAACGCCCGCTATCACGAGCAGGAAGCCTTCATTGTCGCGCAGGCCGGCGTCCCCGGCGCCATCACCATCGCCACCAACATGGCCGGCCGCGGCACCGACATCCAGCTCGGCGGCAATGCCGACATGCGCATCCGCCAGGAACTCGCCGACGTCACCGAATGGGCCGCGCGCGAAAAGGACCCGCGCGCCGACGAGATCCGCAAGCAGGTGGCGCGGCTGAAGGAGAAGGCGCTTGCCGCCGGCGGCCTCTACGTGCTCGGCACCGAGCGCCACGAGAGCCGGCGCATCGATAACCAGTTGCGCGGCCGCTCCGGCCGCCAGGGCGACCCCGGCCATTCCAAGTTCTTCCTTTCGCTCGAAGACGATTTGATGCGCATCTTCGGCTCCGACAAGCTCGACGGCATGCTGCAGAAGCTGGGGCTGAAGGAGAACGAGGCGATCGTCCACCCCTGGATCAACAAGGCGCTGGAAAAGGCGCAGCAGAAGGTCGAGGCGCGTAACTTCGACATCCGCAAGAACCTGCTCAAATACGACAACGTGATGAACGACCAGCGCAAGGTCATCTTCGAGCAGCGGCTCGATCTGATGCGCGACGATGCCGTCGACGAGACCGTCGCCGACATGCGTCATTCAGTGGTCGAGGACCTTGTCGCCAAGCACATTCCGCCGAACGCCTATCCCGAGCAGTGGGACGCCACCGGGCTCGATACCGCGATGCGTGAGATTCTCACCATCGACCCGCCGGTGCAGGCTTGGGCCAAGGAAGAGGGCATCACCGACGAGGACGTGCGCGAGCGCATCGTCCGCCAGGCCGACGAATTCATGGCGGGCAAGGTGGCCAAGTGGGGCCCCGAGGTCATGCGCTATGTCGAGAAATCGATTTTGCTGCAGACGCTCGACCACCTCTGGCGCGAGCATCTGGTCATGCTCGAGCACCTGCGCCAGGTGATCGGCTTGCGTGGCTACGGCCAGCGCGATCCGCTCAACGAATACAAGGCGGAAGCCTTCAGCCTGTTCGAGGCGATGGTCGCGCACTTGCGCCAGGCCGTCACCGCGCAATTGATGCGCGTCGAGATCGTGCAGCAACCGCCGCCGGAACAGGCGCCGACGGATCAGGCGCCGCGGCCGTCACCGGACCTGCCCTACATGGAAGCGCACAAGGTTGATCCGATGACCGGCGACGACGAGTTGGCGCTCGCCGCGGCGCCGCTCGCGCCCATGCTGGTTGGCAACGGCAATGGCGGGGCCGCGCAGGCCGACCGCAATGCGAAAAATCCGGCGAGTTGGGGCAAGGTCGGCCGCAACGAGCCGTGCCCCTGCGGCTCCGGCAAGAAATTCAAGCACTGCCACGGCAAGTTCGGCTGAGACTGAACTCCGAACTTAATCCGTCACCCTGAGGCGCTTGCGCGCAGCTCGCCTTCGGCTCGCACCTCAGGATGATGGCGGGAGGTCGCTGCCAAATCCCAGCAGCCGCCGAGGCGTTTCCCAGAACAGCTTGCGGCGATCCGCCGCGTCAGGAAACAGCAACCCGGGCAGCTCGGCCAGCGGGCCGTAATCCTGCCGTTGCGGCGCGCGCAGGAACGGCCAGTCCGACGCCCACATGCAGCGGTCGAGCGTGAAGGCGTCAACGATGGCGCGCACGAACGGCCAGGTATCCTCGAACGGATAAGGCTGTGTGGAAAACTTCGCATAGCCGGAGAGCTTGACGCTGACCCGCTGTGTGCGCGCCAGCCGCAGCAGCGCCGCAAAGCCGGGCTGGTCCAGTCCTGCGTCCGGCGTCGGGCGGCCGCAGTGATCGATCAGCACGTTGATCGGCATGGCTTCGATCCAGGGCACGAACATCGGCAACTGGTCGTGCTCGACCTGGATTTGCAGGAACATGTCGTTTTCGGCGAGCCTGGCGATCAGGCCGGCCGAGCTCTTGTAGTGGGCGGTACCGTGAAACTTAAAGGTCGGATTGAACGCTGCGCCGACGATTCCCTTGCGCTTGAAGTCGCGTAAGGTCGCGTCATCGGCATCGAAATTGATGATGGCGACGCCTTTGAACCGTCCATCGCCACGAGCGATGGCGTCGAGTATGTAGGAATTGTCGCTGCCGTAGCCCGAATTCGGCTGCACCAGCAGCGCGTGGCTCACGCCATAGGTCTTCATCACCTGGCGAAGCTGCCCGGCCGTGCCGATCTCCTGGCCGGACGGCTTGTATTCGATGTCGTTGCCGTACGGAAAATTTTCCGGATCGAAGATATGGGCGTGGCAGTCGATCTTCGGTTCTTCGAATATGTTCATCTGACAAACGCCGGCTCAGCGCCGGCAATTCCTACCGCCACAGGCCGTAGTCGTTCCACTTGTCTTCGGGAATTTTCTCGCCGACTTGATAATCGAACGACAGGATCTTCAGCCGGTCCGGCGTCGTCTTACAGGTGAAGGAAAACTGGTACCACTCGCCGCGGCTGCGAAATGCGCCGCCATTGCCCTTGATGGTGTCGCCTTCGACTTTAAACGGTGAAATCGAATTGATCACGGCGCGATCGGGATGATAGGCATTCTTATCGCGGCCGATGCGTTTGGCGGCGGCATAATCGCAAACCTGTTCCAGCCGATCAGCCGGGTCGATGCGTTTGAGCATGGCCTCGATTCTGGGCTCGATCTTGATCTCGCTTTTGGAATCGGCGGCGGCAAGTCCGCTGCCATTCGTCAGCGCTATCAGCAAAGCCAGCAACACACGCCGCATCATTCACCTCGCGTCATCGTGGGAATCAGTCGCAACACTAGCTCACACCACGCCGGGCGGCGACGGGCGGAGCCGGTGGAAAACTTCTGCCGGACCTAACGCGGCAACGCCAGAGCCAATTTCTTGCGCAGGGCGCGGTCGCGTTTCAAGTGCCACTCGCGGCTCATCGCCTGGCGCCGGGTCGGAAACCACTCCGAATGCAGCAAGACCCACTGACGGCCGCGCGTTGTGCGCGCGCCCTTGCCGGCATTGTGCTGCTTGAGGCGCCGCGGCAGGTCCTTGGTCCAGCCGACATAGGTCAGATGGCGGGTCTTGGCGCGGCTGCCGAGGACGTAAACGAAGCAGTCCATGCGTGAGGAGACGCCGCCGCTCAACGCAGCGCCGACCAACGGGTGTTGAACGAACCGACCGGCACCACCGGCTGCGCGCCGGCGAGCAGGTTGTTGCTCGGCTGCGGTGCCGAATAAGCGGTGCGGATTTCGCCTGCGGGCGCTTGCGGCTCGCTCTTCGCAACCTGCAGCACGGGCGGCTTCGGCTTGGGCGGAGCCGCGCTGGCGATGACCTTCCGCGCTTCTTGCGGCTTCGGCCGCGGCACAACCGGCGCGGACGCAACGCGCACCGCGGGGCGTTTCGATTTGGTCGCGTCTTCCGTGCCGCGCAGGGTAACCGGTTCGCTGTCGGTGTCCGCCTGCTTGGCATCGGCTTGGCTGCTGCCAAACACATTGCCCAGCAGGCTCGCGATCGAAGTCGGCTTCTCAGGCGCTTCGCCTTCCTTCGGCAGCGGCGCAGCCTGCGGCACCGGGACGCTCGCCAACACTGTCGGTTCGCTGGCGGACTTCGCCACGGCGGGCGCGGCCGGTTGCTGCGTCTTCGGCGGCGGATGCAAAGCAGCATAGGCTCCCGGCGGATTGGGGACGTGCGGCAGTGCACCGGGCGCCTGCGTATTGCCGGTGACCTCGTAGGTGCGGCCGGTGTTATCGTACTCGGTATGTGAGGCGAGCTTGTTGGCGAAGACCGGGTTCATGCCGCCGTCGCCGACATGCGGCGGCGCCGTGGCCACGTTGTCCGCGATGTATTGCGCCATCTGGGCCTGCTCTTGTCGCCGATGATCGAGCGCCGCGTCGGCGACCGTCTTGTCGAGCTCGAAGACCGGGCATTTTCCGCGTGAATCGAATTTGAGCGGCTTGGTCGAATTGTCGGGCGGCGCGGCGTCAAACACGTAGCGCCGTTCGCAAACGGCGACCTTCGGCTCCTGATGCGTGGCTTCGAAATCGTCGTAGCCTTCCTTGATCATTTTCCAGAAGGCGAAGTTCGGATTGTTGCGGTGCTTGGCCATGTTCAGCGCGGTCATGCGGAACGGAAAGGCCTCGAACTGGAATTCCTTCTGGCCGCCGAAAAAGGAATCGCGCGCCAGCGCGTAGATCTCCTGGATCTGCTCGTCGGTCATGGCGTAGCAGCCGCGCGAGGAGCAGTCGCCGTGCACCATCAATTCCGAGCCGGTGCGGCCCCAGGCGCGGTCATAGGCGTTCGGATAGCCGGTGTTGAAGGCGAGGTAGTAGTTCGAATTCGGATTCATCTGCGCCGGCGTGATCGTATAGAAGCCTTCCGGCGCCTGGCGGTCGCCTTCCTTCTTCTTTGGGCCAAGATCGCCCGACCAGCGGCAGATCGGATAGGTCTTGAGCAGCGCGAATTGGCCGTCGCGGTCCTTCTTCCAGACTTCGAGTTCGGCTTCTTCCTTGAACAGACGGACGAGGATCGGCGAATCCTTGTCCATATTTTTCTGCGCAATATCGGACACCATTTTCTCGGACAAGGGCGCGAGCGCGCGGCCGATGGGGATGGAACTCTGGTCGCATCCGGCCAGCACAAGCGCGGCGGCAACGACCGCGGGCGCCAGCAGCGCGCGTGCGAAGGGGCGAGAATTCAAACGCGATACTCCCCGGGGAACGGACCCCTCATTACCTAATCGTTATCCATAAGATGTGGCATCTGCAAGGCAATCCGGGAGGCCGCAGGCCGGCGCTAAGCCTATGGTGAAGCAAAGGTAAATGGATGCGGCGGGCTGCGGGCCTCAAGCCGGGGCGCGGCCCATCCGCAGGAACTTGTCGCGGCGCTGCTGGCGCACCGTGGCCGCATCGAGCGGGCGCAATTCGGCGAGCGCCGCGGCGATCGCCTCGCCGGTCGCGGCAATCGCCGCCGCCGGGTTGCGATGGGCGCCGCCGACCGGCTCGGGGATAATCCCATCGATCATGCCGAAGCGGACCATATCCTGGGCGGTGATCTTCATGTTGGTTGCCGCTTCCTGCGCCTTGCTGGTGTCGCGCCAGAGAATCGAGGCGGCGCCTTCCGGCGAGATCACCGAATAGATCGCGTGCTCCAGCATCAGCACACGGTTGGCGGTGGCGAGCGCGATGGCGCCGCCGGAGCCGCCTTCGCCGAGGATCACGGAGACATTGGGCACGCCGAGCGAAAGACAGGCGTCGGTCGAGCGCGCAATCGCTTCCGCCTGACCGCGTTCTTCCGCGCCGATGCCGGGATAGGCGCCGGCAGTGTCGACGAGCGTGATCACGGGAATGCCGAAACGGTCGGCCATATTCATGAGCCGGACCGCCTTGCGATAGCCCTCCGGCCGCGCCATGCCGAAATTGTGCTTGAGCCGGCTCTCGGTGTCGGAGCCCTTCTCGTGGCCGATGACGCAGACGCTCTCGCCGCGGAAGCGGCCGAAGCCGCCGACGATGGCCGCGTCCTCGCCGAACTTGCGGTCGCCGGCGAGCGGCACGAATTCGGTGATCATGCCGGCGATGGTGTCGAGGCAATGCGGCCGCTGCGGATGACGCGCCACTTGCGTCTTCTGCCAGGGCGTCAGCTCGGCATAGAGCTCCTTCAGCGCCAGCCCGGCTTTGACCTCGAGGCGGTTGATCTCGTCGCCGACGGAAACCGCGGCTCCACTTTCGCCCATGGCACGCAATTCCTCGACCTTGGCCTCGAGTTCGGCCACTGGCTTTTCAAAGTCGAGATAGCTGCGCATGGGTCCCGGCTAAGGTGATGAAGGCAAAGAACTGACGCGGGCCCGCCGTTTAAGTCAAGCAGCGCCCGGCTCGCGGTCGCCGAGCGGATGCAGGTCGCGCACCAGCGCCTTCAGCCGCTCTTCCAGCACATGCGTGTAGATTTGCGTGGTGGAAATATCGGCGTGGCCGAGCAGCATCTGCACCACGCGCAAATCGGCGCCGTTGTGCAGCAGGTGGCTGGCGAAGGCATGGCGCAGCACATGGGGGCTCAAACGCGGCGGTGCAATGCCGCAGCTCGCGCCAAGCGCCTTCAACTCGCGGGCAAAATGTTGCCGGGTGAGGTGGCCCTGCTCGCCGAATGACGGAAACAGCCATTTCGATTGCGCCTCGCGCGCATCGCCGCGCAGCGTGAGGTACTCATCCATGCTGCGCTTGGCCGCTTGATTGAGCGGCACCAGCCGTTCCTTGCCGCCCTTGCCGCGCACCACCAGCATGCGCTGGTTGTGCCGCGCGGCGGAAGCCGGCAACGCCACCAGTTCGGAGACGCGCAGGCCCGTCGCGTAGACGACCTCGATCAGGCAGTTGAGCCGCGCCGCGCGCAGGCGTGCAGCTTTTTCTTGTATTTCGTCTTCGGCGGCGCGCCGTGCCGCATCGAGCAGCGCGTCAACTTCGGCGATCGATAACACTTTCGGCAGCGCCCGCCCGCGTTTGGGGCCTTCCAGCACCGCGGCCGGATCGTCGCTGCGTTTTCCCTCGGCGTAGAGGAAACGATAAAGCTGGCGCAGCGCCGACAAATGCCGCGCCACCGTCGTCGCCTTGAAGCCGCGCTCGGCGAGCACAGCGAGATAGCCGCGCAAGTCCTCGGTCGCGGCCTTGCCGATGCCGACGCCGCCCGCTTTGAGATGCGCGGCGAGATCGGCGAGGTCGCGGCCATAGGCTTCGAGCGTGTTCGCGCCGGCGCCGCGCTCGGCCGCAAGCATGTCGAGGAACAGCGCGATCAGCCTGTCGTCGATCTGTCCTGCGTCGCGATGTTGCGGCCGGCGGCCCATCAGCGCTGCTGCTTGAGGAATTTGTCGGACGGCACGGTGACGATGATCTCGCGCGGCTTGTAGGAGACGAAATTGGCCAGCGCGAACACCACCCCATAGGCGAGCCCGCCAATAACGCCGACAACGACAAGAAATCTGAATAGGCTCGGCATGGTCGGGGTCCGGCGCTCGCCCGCGCCTCGTCATTATGCGCGATTCGAGCGATTCTGCGGGAGTCCGACCACGTTCTTTGCCGGGTGACAAGGGTCGCCATCGCGGCAGCCGCGATTCTGGTATAGGAAGCCGTTTGTCGACCGGGATTTGATCATGGCCAATGGTGCCATCCAAAAGACCGCTGAAAATGCGCATGAAGCGGCGATCGTTCGCGCGCTGGGCGCACGCTCCATCGTGCTCGTCGGCATGATGGGCGCCGGCAAGTCGTCGGTCGGCCGCAGGCTGGCAAGCCGCCTCGGCATTCCCTTCGTCGATGCCGATGCCGAGATCGAGACGGCGGCCGGCATGTCCATCCCCGAGATCTTCGACAATCACGGCGAGCCGTATTTTCGCGCCGGCGAGGCGCGGGTCATCGCGCGTCTGCTCAATGGCGGCCCGCAGGTGCTGGCGACCGGCGGCGGCTCCATGATGGATGCGAACACCCGCGTGCTCGTCCGCGACAAGGGCGTTTCGATCTGGCTCAAGGCCGACCTCGAAACGCTGCTGCGCCGGACCAAACGCCGCAGCGACCGGCCTTTGGCGGAGAAAATCAAGGACCTGTTGCCGCTGCGCGAGCCCATTTATTCGCAAGCCGACATCGTGGTGCAGTCGCGCGACGATCCGCACGACGCCATCATCGACGAGATCATCGTCGCGCTGCCGAAGACGCTCGGCATCGCGGAGGAGGCGCCATGACCGCGCAGCCGCGCGCTTCCGAGCCGATCGTGGTGCAGGTGACGCTTGCCGGGCGCGCCTATGACATCGTCATCGGCCGTGGCGTCATCGCCTCGCTCGGTGCGCGCATCAAGGCGCTGCGCCCGGGCGCCCGCGCCGCGATCGTTACCGATGAGTCGGTTGCCAAGCATCATCTCGCCGCCGTCGAAGCCGCGCTGAAATCCGCCGGCATCGGCAGCGCGGCGATCCGCGTGCCGCCGGGCGAGGGCTCGAAGAGCTACGCGACGTTCGAAACGGTCTGCGAGGCGATCATCGCTTCGCGCATCGAGCGCGGCGATCTCGTCATCGCGCTCGGCGGCGGCGTCATTGGCGATCTCGCCGGCTTTGCCGCGGCCTGTATTCGCCGCGGCGTCGATTGTGTGCAGGTGCCGACCACCTTGCTGGCGCAAGTCGATTCCAGCTTCGGCGGCAAGACCGGCATCAATTCGCCGCAAGGCAAGAACCTGATCGGCGCCTTTCATCAGCCGGTTCTCGTCGTCGCCGACACCGCGCTGCTCGACACGCTGCCGAAGCGCGAATTCCGCGCCGGCTATGCCGAAGTCGTCAAATATGGGTTACTCGGCGACGCCGCATTCTTTTCCTGGCTGGAGGCCAATTGGCAGGACGTGTTCGCCGGCGGTCAATCGTCCGGGAGCTTTGCGCGCGAGCACGCCATCGCCGTCTGCTGCCGCGCCAAGGCCGACTTCGTCGCCCGCGATGAGCGCGAGACCGGCGAGCGCGCGCTGCTCAATCTCGGCCACACCTTCGGCCACGCGTTCGAAGCCGCCGCCGGTTTCTCCGGCCGGCTGCTGCACGGCGAGGCGGTGGCGTTGGGCATGACGCTCGCCTTCGACTTCTCCGCGCGCCGCAAACTGATTTCGCCGGACGACGCCGCGCGCGTGCGCGCGCATCTTGTCGCCGTCGGGCTGCCAACCCATATCAAGGACGTGCCAGGCGCCATGCCGCCGGCCGACCGGTTGATGGACCTGATTGCCCAGGACAAGAAAGTGAAGCGCGGTGAGCTCACCTTCATTTTGGTGCGCGGCATCGGCAAGGCCTTCGTCGCGAACAACGTCGATCCGGCCGATGTGCGCACTTTTCTGACCGAAAAACTCGCTAGCGCATGATCCCGAAAAGAGCGAACCGATTTTCGGCTAAGATCATGCGCCGACCAAAAAACAAATGACCGCGAAAGACTGGCTTTCCCTCGTCGTCGTCTTCGTCTGCCTGCTGCTGTCGGCGTTTTTCGCCGGCAGCGAAACCGCGCTCACGGCGTCCTCGCGCGCCAGCATGAACCGGCTGGAGAAGCAGGGAAATCGCCGCGCCGGCATCGTCAACCGCCTGCTGTCGCAACGCGAGCGGCTGATTGGCGCGCTGCTGTTCGGCAACAACGCCGCCAACATCGCCGCCTCGTCGCTGGCGACTGGCATACTGCTCGCCTGGTTCGGCAATGCCGGCGTGGTTTACGCCACCGTGTTGATGACGCTGGTCGTCGTCATCTTCGCCGAGGTGCTGCCGAAAACGGCGGCCTTCAACGCGCCCGACCGTATCGCGCTTGTCGTCGCCCGGCCGATGGGCTGGTTCGTGCGCCTGTTCGGCCCGCTGTTGATGGGCATCGAGGCGCTGGTGCGCTGGCTGCTGAAGTTCGTGGGCATCATCGTCGGCGAGGAAGAAGAGGTGCTTTCCGCGCACGAAAGGTTGCGCGGCGCTGTCGATCTGTTCCATCGCGAAGGCGAAGTCGAAACGCTCGACCGCGATATGTTCGGCGGCGTGCTCGACCTGCGCGAGCTTGTCGTCTCCGACGTGATGATCCATCGCACCGACATGATCACGCTCGACGCCAACGATCCCCCGGAGGCGATCGTCAACGCCGTGATCGCCTCGCCGGTGACGCGCATTCCGCTGTGGCGCGACAACCCGGAAAACATCGTCGGCATTCTGCACGTCAAGGATCTGTTGCGCGCGCTGCACGCGGTCGACGGCAATGCCGCCAAGGTCGACATCGCCTCGCTGATGAAGGCGCCCTGGTTCGTTCCGGATACGCGGCCGGTGTCGGAGCAGCTCAAGGCGTTTCGCCGGCGCAGGACGCCGTTCGCGCTGGTCGTCGATGAATATGGCGACGTCGAGGGCCTGGTGACGCTGGAAGATATCCTGGAGGAAATCGTCGGCGACATCACCGACGAGCACGACGTTGCCATGCCGGGCGTGCGCCGCCAGCCCGATGGCTCGATCAATGTTGACGGCGCGGTGCCGATCCGCGATTTGAACCGCGTCATGGACTGGAACCTGCCCGATGGCGAGGCGACGACGATTGCCGGGCTGGTGATCCACGAGGCGCGCTCGATCCCCGACGTGGGTCAAAGCTTCACCTTCCACGGCTTCCGCTTCCGCGTGCTGCGGCGCAGCCGCAATCGCATCACCGCGCTGCGCATCCAGCCGCTGCCGCGCAAACCCGCGGCGAAAGCCGGCTAAACGCCGCTTTCCCCCGGCGCCGCCGCATGGATAGCGAGCGCGTGCACGCCGCCCGCCAACTCAGCCGAAAGTATGCTGTTGATCATGCGGTGACGCTCGACGCGGCTCTTTCCTTTGAACGCGTTCGCCACAATATAGACCCTGAAATGAGTTTGCCCGCCCGGCCGGTGCCCGGCATGGCCTTCATGCTGGTGCGATTCGTCCAGCACCCTCAGGCTTTGCGGGGCGAAAGCCTCGGTCAACTTTGTTTCTATAGTTTCGGCGATTCGCATGCCGTCCCCGTTAAAACGCGAGCGGGACGCTGGTCAATGGCCTGTCGCGTCATTGTCAAGTCTTGAACGTGTCACTGCATAAGGCGCATAATATTTGGTCATGAAATTCAACTCGCCATTGTTCGATAAAATTCGCGTCAAACCGTCGCGGGATCGCCGCGTCAAGACCGGCGGGCCGGTCTGCGAATGGCACGGCTGCCGGGACGTGGCCACGCATCGCGCGCCCAAGGGGCGCGGCGGCGATAAACAATATTGGCATTTTTGCCTCGCCCATGTGCGTGAATACAATCAGTCCTACAATTTCTTCGCCGGCATGAACGATGCCGCGGTGATGGCCTATCAGAAGGATGCGCTCACCGGCCATCGTCCGACCTGGAAAATGGGAACCGGCAAGCGTTTCGAGCGGCCGGATTTGCGCGGCCTCGGTGGCGGCGGCGACCCCTTCGAGCTGTTCGGCGAGGGCCTGCGCGCCGAGCAGCGGGCGCGCGCCGAGGCGCGGCCGGTGCGCAATGCCGAGCGCAAGGCGCTCGAGGTCCTGAGCCTCGAAATCGGCGCCACGCCGGTCGAGGTGAAACTCCGCTTCAAGCAGCTGGTCAAGCGCTACCACCCCGACGCCAATGGCGGCGACCGCTCGACCGAAGAGCGCCTGGTCGAGATCATCCAGTCTTATAATTATTTAAAGTCCGTCGGCTTTGCCTGACGCGGGCGCTGACCCGATGGCGAAGAAAACCACACAACAGATTTACGGCGGTAGCACGTTCTCCTTCATGTGGCGCGAGCCGGCGCTCGCGGCCATGCGCCGCATGCGTGCGCTCGGCCTCAACGACTTCGATATCCTTGCCGTTCCCGGTCACTTCTGGCCCGACGAGCTGGACGCCGGTGGACGACGCGCGCTCGCCGCCGCGCTGCGCGCCGACGATATCCGGGTCGAATCGGTCAACATTCCCGCACTCGACCAGAACCTGGGAAGCTGCATCGCCGACGCGCGCGCCTATGCGGTCAACCTTTATCGTCGGCTCATGGAGTTCGGCGCCGAACTCGGCGCACGCGGGGCCGTGGTGGTGCCGGGCCGCGTCTCGGCGCTGCTGCCGCCGAATGCTGCCGACACCCAAAGCTGGCTTGCCGACAGCGTTGCCAAGCTGCTCGAGGCTGCGCGGCAATTCGAGCAGACGATCTATCTCGAATCGCACCCGCAGACATCGATTCCGACCGCGGAAAAAATCGCCGCCTTCATCGACAAGTTCGACGATGCGCGTCTGCTTGTCGCCTATGATGTCGCCAGCGCCGAGTTCATCGGCGAGGATCAGTCCGCGGCGCTGCGCCTTCTCGGCCATCGCGTCGGGCAAACGCACTTGTCCGATTCCACGCGCGCGGCCTGGCGGCACGACAAGATCGGACTTGGCAGCGTCGACTTCGCGCCGATCCTCTCGGCCATCGACGAGATCGGCTTTACGGGCGTCAATATTCTCGAGATCATTTCCGCCGACCCGGTCGCCGATATCGGGCACAGCATGAAGGCCCTCGGAATAGGCCGGTAACCGGTGCCGGCCGCGAAATCCCGGCCCAAGCAACCCAGCCCCGCCTTCCGCACAGGCCGGATCGTACCTATCTCATTGAAAATATTGATACGGACATCCAGTCTGGACGGGTTTTTCCCCGCGATTGCGTCTGCTAAGTTCTTCCCATCAGCCGGACCGTAACCGTCGGACCGCATCAGGCTTCGGAAGTTCCGAAAGCCACGGAGGATCAATGGCTACCGCAGTGCAACAAGAAGTTGCCGGCAAACCTGTTGCAGGTTTGCCCGATATGAAAGTGTCGATCCGGCAGCTATTCGGCATCGACAGCGACATGGAAGTGCCGGCCTATTCCAAGCCTGACGAGCACGTGCCCGACCTCGACCCGGACTATCGCTTCGACCGGCCGACCACGCTCGCCATCCTCGCCGGCTTTGCTCACAACCGCCGCGTCATCGTCACCGGCTATCACGGCACCGGCAAATCGACGCATATCGAGCAGGTGGCGGCGCGGCTCAACTGGCCCTGCGTGCGCGTCAATCTCGACAGTCACATCAGCCGCATCGATCTGATCGGCAAGGACGCCATCGTCATCAAGGACAACCAGCAGATCACCGAATTCCGCGACGGCATTCTGCCCTGGGCGCTCAAGCACAACATTGCCCTCTGCTTCGACGAATACGACGCCGGACGCCCCGACGTGATGTTCGTGATCCAGCGCGTGCTCGAAGTGTCGGGCCGCCTGACGCTGCTCGACCAGAACACGGTGATCAAGCCGCATCCGGCGTTTCGGCTGTTTGCCACCGCCAACACCGTCGGCCTTGGCGACACCTCGGGCCTCTATCACGGCACCCAGCAGATCAACCAGGGCCAGATGGACCGCTGGTCGATCGTCACCACGCTCAATTATCTGCCGCACGACAACGAGGTCGAGATCGTGCTGGCGAAAGCCAAGCACTATCGCAACGAGCAGGGCCGCGACATCGTCAACAAGATGGTGCGGGTCGCCGATTTGACGCGCAACGCCTTCATGAACGGCGACATCTCCACGGTGATGAGCCCGCGCACGGTGATCACCTGGGCGGAGAACGCCGAGATCTTCAACGATATCGGCTTCGCCTTCCGGCTCACCTTCCTCAACAAGTGCGACGAGCTGGAGCGGCCGATCGTTGCCGAATTCTATCAGCGCTGTTTCGGCGTCGATCTGCCGGAGAGTTCGGTAAACGTGGCGCTGAGCTAACGGGGCCGTCGCCCTTCACGGCTCGCGCGCTTTGCGCGCTCGCGCCTCAGGGTGACGGATCGAAGGTAGTTACGAGCCGAAATCTATCGCCGTCATCTTGAGGTGGCCGCGCAGCGGCCCTCGAAGGATGACGGGCACACAGACCAGAGACATGGCCTCCAACGTCAAGTCCAAACCGTCGCCGAAGGAATCGCCGACCGAGCCGTTCAAGCGTGCGGTCACCGGCTGCCTGCGCGCCATTGCGCGCAAGCCCGATCTTGAAGTCTCCTTCGCCGCCGAGCGGCCCGGGTTGATAGGCGGCAAGGCGCGGCTGCCGGAGCCGCCGCGCAAGCTCAGCAAGGCGGAGGCCGCGATCGTGCGCGGCAATGCCGACGCCATTGCCCTGCGCATTGCCTGCCATGATCCCGCCGTGCACCGCCGCTCGCAGCCGGGCGGGCAGCAGGCGCGCGCGGTGTTCGAGGCGGTCGAACAGGCGCGCGTCGAGGCGATCGGCGCCCGGCGCATGGATGGCGTCGCCAAGAACCTGACCGCCATGCTCGACGAGCGTTTCGCGCGGGCGAAATTCGACCAGGTCACCGAGCGCGGCGACGCGCCGATCGAGGAGGCGCTGGCGCTGATGGTGCGCGAGCGGCTCACCGGGCTTACGCCGCCGGCGCATGCCAAGAAGCTGGTCGAGCTGTGGCGGCCGCTGATCGAGGACCGCGCCGGGCGCGATCTCGACCGGCTCGAAGGTGTGGTCGAGGACCAGCGCCAGTTCGCCGACGCGGTGCACGACCTGCTCGACGCCCTGGAAATGGGCGAGGACCGCAGCCGCGATTCCGAGGACGAGGAAGACGAAGGCGCGGAAGAGCAGCGCAAGCAGCAGTCCGGCGAGGACGGCGAGGGCGCCGATTCCGACGATCAGCGCATGAGCATGGAGGATACCCAGGTGTCCGCCGAGGACATGCCGGATTCCGCAGCCGAAGCCGTCGATGCCCAGGCCGCCGACATGGCCGACGACAGCGACCTCGGCGACGCCGAGACGCCGGGCGAGCCGCAGCGGCCGCGCCATTTCGGGCAGAACGAGCCGCGCGGGCCCGACTACCGCGCCTTCACCATGAAGTTCGACGAGACGGTCGCCGCCGAGGAACTGTGCGAGCCGGAGGAGCTCGATCGCCTGCGCGGCTATCTCGACAAGCAGCTTTCCAATCTGCAGGGCGTCGTCGCCCGCCTCGCCAACCGGCTGCAGCGGCGGCTGATGGCGCAGCAGAACCGCTCCTGGGAATTCGACCTCGAGGAAGGCCAGCTCGATCCGGCGCGGCTCTCCCGCATCGTCATCGATCCGCTGCATCCCTTGTCGTTCAAGGCCGAGAAGGACATGCAGTTCCGCGACACCGTGGTGACGCTGCTGCTCGACAATTCCGGCTCCATGCGCGGCCGCCCGATCACGGTCGCCGCCACCTGCGCCGACATCCTGGCGCGCACGCTCGAGCGCTGCGGCGTCAAGGTGGAGATCCTCGGCTTCACCACGCGGGCCTGGAAGGGCGGGCAGTCGCGCGAAGCCTGGCTCACAGCCGGCAAGCCGGCCAATCCCGGCCGCCTCAACGATCTGCGCCACATCATCTACAAGTCGGCCGACGCGCCGTGGCGGCGCGCGCGCAAGAATCTCGGGCTGATGATGCGCGAGGGCCTGCTCAAGGAGAACATCGACGGCGAGGCGCTCGACTGGGCGCACAAGCGCCTGTTGGCGCGCACCGAGCAGCGCCGCATTTTAATGATGATCTCCGACGGAGCCCCGGTCGACGACTCGACGCTTTCGGTCAATCCCGGCAACTACCTCGAGCGGCATCTGCGCTGGGTGATCGAGGAGATCGAGACGCGCTCGCCGGTCGAGCTCATCGCCATCGGCATCGGCCACGACGTCACCCGCTACTACCGCCGCGCCGTCACCATCGTCGACGCCGAAGAGCTCGGCGGCGCCATGACCGACAAGCTCGCCGAGCTGTTCGAGGAAAAAGCGCTTGCCGAACCCGCGCGCACGCCGCGGGCGCGCCGGCGCGTGGCGTGATCGTCCTGCGCCGCCGCTTTATCGCCGGCGGCTTCCTCGTCGCCGCGCTGCTCATCGCCGCCGCCGCGCTGACGCTCGCCGAGGCGCAGCGTTACGCCCTGGCGCCCACGCGCATCACCGTCACGGCGACGCGCATCGAAAGCTTCGATGCCAACGAGCCGGCGCGCACGCGCTTCGGCGCGCTGGAATTCCGCGGCGGGCTTGCGCTCACCTCGGCCGAGCGCGCCTTCGGCGGCGTCTCCGGCCTGCGCGTCGACGCCGACGGCAGCCATTTCCTCGCCGTGACCGACAACGGCTCATGGCTGCGCGGCCGCATCCTCTATGGCGGCGGCCGCCCGTCCGCCATCGCCGACATGGAAATGGCGCCGCTGCTCGGCCCCGACGGCGCCCCGCTCGCCGCGCGCGGCTGGTTCGACGCTGAGTCGCTGGAAAACGACAACGGCACGCTCTATGTCGGGATTGAACGCGTCGAGCAGATCGTGCGCTTCAACTATGCGCGCGACGGCTTGCGGGCGCGCGGCGAGCCGTTGCCGGTGCCGGCGGATTTCAAGACCTTCAAATACAACAAGAGCCTCGAATGCCTGGCGATGCCGCCGCAGGGCTCAGCCCTCGCCGGCACGCTGATCGCGATCACCGAGCGCAGCCTCGATGCCAATGGCAACCATCGCTCCTATTTGCTCGACGGCGCGCATGCCGAGCGCTTCAGCGTCAGGCGCAGCGACGACTTCGACGTCAGCGATTGCACCATCCTGCCGCCGGCCGACCTGTTGCTGCTGGAGCGGCGCTATTCGCCGGCGCGCGGCGTCGCCATGCGCATCCGCCGCATTGCGCTCGCGTCGCTACAGCCGGGCGCCGTGGTTGACGGCGCGCAGCTCATCGTCGCCGATCTCGGCTTTCAGATCGACAACATGGAAGGCATCACCGTGCATAAAAACGCCGGCGGCGAAACCATCCTGACGCTGGTGTCGGACGACAATTTCTCCGTGCTCCAGCGCAACCTGCTGCTGCAATTCGCGCTGGTGGGGGAGTAAACGAACTATTGGGCCGCCGCTTTCTTCTTCACGATCTGCCGCTTGAGTTCGAGCATCTTCGGCGCCAGCTCGGCGTCCTTGGCCTTGAGCAGGAAGGCGTCGAGCCCGCCGCGGTGGTCGACGGTCCTCAGCGCGCTGGCCGATACCCGCACATGCACGCGGCGGCCAAGCGCGTCGGACATCAGCGTCACGTTGCGCAGGTTCGGCAGGAACCGCCGCTTGGTCTTGATATTGGAGTGGCTCACTTTGTGGCCGACCAGGGCTTTCTTGCCGGTCAGATCGCAGCGCCAGGCCATGGCTTAACCCTTCAAAAACGCCGGCGCCAAGCGGCGCCGATCTCGCTCATTCGTCATGGAAGACGGCGGACGTATAGAGAGAGGGGCGAAAACCGTCAAGCCGCGGCCGCTAACACAGTTTCGACGCATTCCGCGCCGACCTAACGCGATGGCGACCTGGCCGTTTCCTGTGGAGCTGACGGCCTCTTGGGCGGCTGTTGCGTGCGGGCAGAAGCGCTCCACGATATTGTTGCCGCCAGCCGGCAGCGGATAAGCGCCGGCCGCGAAGAGGACCGAAAATTCGTGCTGGCATTTGGCCGTCATCGCCGCCCCGCGCTGCTGCTGATCGTGGCGCTCGCCGTCGCGGCGCCCTTTGGCGCGCAGGCACAGGGCAAGCTCGAAGCGAGTTACATCGTGACGCTTGCCGGCATCCCGATCGGCAGGGGCGACTGGTCGATCGACATCCGCGACGGCCGCTATACCGCCTCGGCGACCGGCACCACCACCGGGCTGATGCGCGTCTTCACCAGCGGCCACGGCGTCAGCAGTTCGAGCGGCACGCTTGCCGGCGGACAACTGCCGACCTCGGCCTATGCCTCCAGCATCGTCAGCAACAAAAAGGCCGACAACATCCACCTCGTCATCAACGACGGCATGGTGAAGGAATCGAAGATCGATCCGCCGCAGGACAGCGATGCCGAGCGCATCCCGGTTACCGAGGCGGACCAGCAAGGCATCATGGATCCGATGAGCGCCACGCTGTTGCGCACGCCGGGCGCCGGCGAACCGCTGTCGCCGGAAGCCTGTCAGCACAAGCTGCCGATTTTCGACGGCAGAATCCGTTACGATCTGCAGTTTGAATTCAAGCGCATGGAGCAAGTGAAGGCGGACAAGGGCTATGCCGGCCCGGCGGTGGTCTGCGCCGTCTATTTCACGCCGGTCGCCGGCTATATTCCGACGCGCGCGGCGATCCGCTACATCACCAAGACCCGCGACATCGAAGTGTGGCTGGCGCCGATCGCGGGCACGCGCGTGCTGGTACCGTTCCGCGGGCAAGGGCCGACGCCGATTGGCCCGATCGTGTTCGCGGCCGACAAGTTTGTCTCGACGGCGCTGCCGACCCGGGCCTCGGTCAACGGCGCGAAAGTGCAGTGAACAAGAATTCGTCATGCCGAGGTGCAAGCGAATCTCGGAGTATGACGGCGGCCGGTGTCTTTCAAGGCTCGGTGCATCGCGCCGGGCACCTCGGAGCGACGGATTCAGGGCTTGACTCTGGCTGGGACAGCGGTGTTGTCGCGCGTTAACGCTTTCGCGGCATTGAATAGCGCAAGAGCGCGCCCCAGCTACCCGATGTTGTAGGACTCGATGGAACGCAATCCAGATGTCGCCGTGAACGAAGCCTTACAGCGCGCGAGTCAGCGATTCGGGCGCGTTTCGTTCCAAACTCGTTCCAGAGTTTAACCGGGCGGCCGCAACCGTCGCATTGTGATACAGAAAACCCTTGGCGGGGACGCCCCGCCAGTCCGGATGCGTAATGTCCCTGTCATTTTCCCGGCCATCCAGCCATGAATCCCGCGCCCGGGGCGCCGGCGTCACCGCCGTGCTCGGGCCGACCAATACCGGCAAGACCCATCTCGCCATCGAGCGCATGCTGGCGCATTCGAGCGGCATGATCGGCCTGCCGCTGCGGCTGCTGGCGCGCGAGGTCTACAACAAATGCGTCGATAGGGTCGGAGCTGCGAGCGTGGCGCTGATCACCGGCGAGGAGAAGATCAAGCCGCCCAATGCCCGTTTCTGGGTCTCCACCGTCGAGGCCATGCCGCGTGGGCTCGACGTCGCCTTTCTCGCCATCGATGAAGTGCAACTCGGCGCCGATTTCGAGCGCGGCCATGTCTTCACCGACCGCATGCTCAATGCCCGCGCCCGCGAGGAGACGCTGGTATTGGGCGCCGCCACCGTGCGGCCGATGGTGGAAAGGCTCTTGCCCGGCGCGCACATCGTCAGCCGCCCGCGGCTGTCGATGTTGACTTACGCCGGCGAAAAAAAGCTCACCCGGCTGCCGCGCCGCTCGGCCATCGTCGCCTTTTCGGCTGAGGAAGTTTACGCCATCGCCGAACTGATCCGCCGCCAGAGGGGCGGCGCTGCGGTGGTGCTCGGCGCGCTCAGCCCGCGCACCCGCAATGCCCAGGTCGCGCTCTACCAGTCCGGCGATGTCGACTATCTCGTCGCCACCGATGCCATCGGCATGGGGCTCAATCTCGACGTCGATCACGTCGCCTTCGCCTCCGACCGCAAATTCGACGGCTATCAATTCCGCAAGCTTAATCCGGCGGAACTGGCGCAGATCGCCGGCCGCGCCGGCCGCGCCACGCGCGACGGCACGTTCGGCACCACCGGCCGCTGCGATCCTTTCGAGCCGGAATTGGTGCAGGCCCTGGAAAGCCACAGTTTCGAGCCGCTGCGCTTGCTGCAATGGCGCAATTCCGATCTCGATTTTTCTTCGATCGGCGCCCTGCAGGCGTCGCTTGCCATGCCGCCGCGCGAGCAGGGACTGACCCGAGCGCCGACCGGCGAAGATATTCTCGTTTTGGAGCACGCCTCACGCGACGAACACGTGCGCAGCGTCGCGCGCGACGCCAAGGCCGTCGAGCGTTTATGGGATGTTTGCCAGGTCCCCGACTACCGCAAGATCGCGCCCGCCACTCACGCCGAATTGGTGGTGACCCTCTATGGTTTCCTGACGCGGCAGGGTAATATCCCGGTCGATTGGTTTTCGCAGCAAGTCGCGCAAGCCGATCGCATCGATGGCGACATCGACACCCTCTCCAACCGGATCGCGCATGTCAGGACCTGGACTTACGTTGCCAATCGCCCGGACTGGCTCGCCGATCCGGAGCATTGGCAAGCGGCCACCCGTGCGATCGAAGACAAGTTGTCGGATGCGCTGCATGAGCGCCTGGCCGAGCGCTTCGTTGATCGCCGCACCAGCGTGTTGATACGGCGGCTGCGCGAGAAGGCGATGCTGGAAACGGAAATCGGAAAGATGGGCGAAGTGACGGTCGAGGGCCATGTGATCGGCCGCCTCGACGGCTTCATGTTCGCGGCCGATGCCTCCACCGACGCTTCCGAAGCCAAGGCGCTCAACGCCGCGGCGCAGAAGGCGCTGGCCGGCGAGATCGAGACCCGCGCCACCAAGCTGTCGCAGGCCTCCAACGATCAGATCGTGCTCGCCAATGACGGTGCCCTGCGCTGGACAGGTGAGCTGGTCGGCAAGCTGGTCGCCGGCGAGGATGTGCTGCGGCCGCGCGTGCGTATCGTCGCCGATGAACACCTGACCGGTCCGGCGCGCGATCTGGTGCAGACCCGGCTCGACCTGTGGCTCAAGACCCACATCGAGAAGGTGCTGGCGCAGCTGTTCTCGCTCACCGCCGCCGATGACGTGACCGGCATGGCGCGCGGCGTCGCCTTCCAGCTCGTCGAGGCGCTTGGGGTGCTGGAACGGCAGAAGGTGGCGGAAGAGGTCAAGGGCCTCGACCAGGCGGCGCGGGCCACTTTACGCAAATACGGCGTGCGCTTTGGCGCCTATCACATCTATCTGCCGATTCTGCTCAAGCCGGCGCCGCGGGCGCTGGCGACCCAGATTTGGGCGCTGAAACACGAGAGCCCGGACGCCAAGGGCGTCGGCGATCTGCTGCATCTGGCCGCTTCGGGGCGGACCTCGATCCCCATCGACAAGGACACCCCGAAATCGCTCTACCGCACCGCCGGCTACCGCGTGACCGGCGAGCGGGCGGTGCGCGTCGATATCCTGGAGCGGCTGGCCGATTTGATCCGCCCGACGCTGTCCTGGCGTGAAGGCTCAGCGGGGCTGAAGCCGGACGGGGTCGTCGACGGCCGCAGCTTCACCGTCACCGGGGCAATGACCTCGCTGACTGGGGCTTCCGGCGAGGATTTCGCCTCGATCCTGCGCTCGCTCGGCTATCGCATGGACCGCAAGCCGAAGCCGCCCGAGCCGCCGGCTCCGGCAACGGAAACCCCTGCCGCGGCCGAGGCAGCGCCAGCCGAAACCGCCACCACGTCGACCGAGACCATTGTGGCCGAAATGCCTGCCCCTGCGGGCGGCGAGCTCAACTCGCCTTCGCTGCTGCCGGAGGCCGAGCTCATGTCGGCTCCGGTGGAAATTGCTGCACCTGAGGCCCCAAAAGCCGCATCTGAGCCCGAAATTGCTGCATTTGAGGCAGAAAAAATTGCTGCACCTGTGCCAGAAAATGCTGCGCAGCAAGCATCCGAAAATGCTGCAGCAATCTCGGATCATGCTGCAGCGGATGCTGCAGCAAAAGCGCCTACCGACGAGGTTGTTGCCGCCGCAGGGCAAGAAAAAGCTGTTGAAGAACAGGCCTTTATCGAAGTATGGCGTCCGGCCGGCCGCGCCGAGCGCCGCCCGCATAAGCCGCGCCGTCCGCGCCGCCCCGAGCGCGTCCAGGCTGCCGCGCCCGCGCCTGCCGCCGCAGAGGCCGCGCCGGAGGTGGCTACAGCAGCTGCGCCAGCCGCGGAGCCGGCTGCGGAAAAGCCGGCCGAACTTAGCCCGCGGCAGGACCGTGAAAAGCGCGACCGGGCATTCCGCCAGGACCGCCGCGAGCGCAAGGAGCGGGCCGAACGCCGCGGCCAGCGCGTGGATGCCATGGCTCGCCCCAGCGGTGGCCGCGGACGCCGGCGTGACAAAGGCGACCAGGTCGAGCGCGCCGAACGCGAGCAATATTACGCCAAGCCGCAGGGCCAGCGCGCCGACCGCAACAAGCAGCCCGATCCCAATTCACCTTTCGCCAAGCTCGCCGCGCTCAAGCAGCAGCTCGAGCAGAGCGCGAAAGAGCCGACCTAGGAGCGGCGTTTCGGCGTGGACCGCCAGCGCATCGACAAATGGTTGTGGCACGCGCGCATCGTGCGCACCCGCAGCGCCGCGGCGGCGCTGACCGAAGCTGGCTTTGTGCGGCTTAACGGCGTGCGCATGGCCGCGCCGGGCCATGCGGTACGGGTCGGCGACGTAGTGACTTTGGCGCTCGATCGCTCGGTGCGCGTGGTCAAGGTCGAGGGCTTCTGCGAGCGGCGCGGGCAAGCTGGCATGGCCCGTACGCTGTACCGGGATCTGACGCGTTCTTCCGTCTGATTCGGGCGCTATTCTTGCCAATTCTGCGCTTCGCAGGGCGTGGCAAGGCGCTGCTTGCGGCCTATCTATCGTTGCGTTAGGCAGCGGGACTGCGTTGCCTCTGGAGCCTTGGATGACCTACGTCGTCAACGAAAAGTGTATCAAGTGCAAATACATGGACTGCGTGGAAGTGTGTCCGGTGGATTGCTTCTACGAAGGCGCGAACATGTTGGTCATCCATCCGGACGAATGCATCGACTGCGGTGTCTGCGAACCCGAATGCCCGGTCGATGCGATCAAGCCCGATACCGAGTCGGGGCTGGAGAAGTGGCTGGAACTCAATGCGGAATACGCCAAGACCTGGCCGAACATCACCGTCAAGCGCGACCCGCCGGCCGACGCCAAGGAATGGGATGGCGTGCCGGACAAGGCGAAGTTGTTTGACCCCGAACCGGGAACCGGGGATTAGGCCGCCGCGTCTATAGGTATCGGCGTCCGGTGCGGCTAAATACTGTTAACGATTTCCGCAAAATTGCAAATTTGTGGCAGCTGAATTGCGCTTTTGCGTCGCTATAACGCTTTGATTCTAGGGAAAAATGTGCTATATAGTAAAAATAACGATGAAAATGATCCGCCGCCGACAAAGCGCTCCCCCCGGGGAGCCTATTTTTTCGCGGCGCCCCAAGGAAACGGCAAGAGGGCGTGCGTCCCACGCGTGAGCAGCAGTGGCAGGAAAATCGCGTCATAAATCAAAGAAAGGTTCCGCCGGAATGACCCGGAGGACAGACAAGTCAGCCGCTGCGCGGCGGACACCCTCGCAGGCCCCGCGTGGCATCGTCCGCGGCGGGGCTCCCGCAGCCAAAAAAGCCGGCAACCGCAAGGTCGCCGCTGAAGGAGTTTTGCCCGGAATGACTGCCAGCAAGAAGACTACGCAGCGACAAGGCTTCAAGACCAACGAATTCATCGTCTATCCGGCCCACGGGGTCGGGCAAATTCTGGCCATTGAGGAGCAAGAAGTCGCCGGGGCCAAGCTCGAACTGTTCGTCATCAACTTCGTCAAGGACAAGATGACGTTGCGGGTTCCCACGGCCAAGATCGTGTCGGTCGGCATGCGCAAGCTTGCCGAGCCGCCGGTGGTCAAGCGTGCGCTGGATACGCTGAAGGGCCGCGCACGCATCAAGCGAACCATGTGGTCGCGCCGGGCGCAGGAATACGAAGCCAAGATCAACTCGGGCGATATCGTCGCCATCGCCGAGGTCGTGCGCGATCTTTATCGGTCGGAGACGCAGCCGGAGCAGTCCTATTCCGAGCGGCAGCTCTACGAGGCCGCGGTCGACCGCCTGTCGAGAGAAATCGCGGCGGTGCAGCGCATCACCGAGACCGAAGCGATCAAAGAGATCGAGGCGGCGCTCGCCAAGGGCCCTAGGCGTGGGCCGAAGCCTGCCGACGAGGCGGAGGCGGAACCCGCCACCGAGGAAGAGGCAGCGGCCTAACCCCCGCGCAATCCTAGTCGCCAATCAACAACGAAAGCCCGGCAGCGATGCCGGGCTTTTTGTTGCGAAACTGGCGCCGCTCCCGGAGGTCTTTCCTTCGATGTTGCGGAGAGTAATATGCCGGCCAACCACCCCTTTACGCGCTAATGGAGTTAAAAATGACCGCCATTCGCGGCTATGTCGCGCCGACCAATGAAGCCGACGCGCTCGGCGTGCATTCGCTCGACCAGTTCGTGCTCGCGGTTCCCGATGGCAGCGTCGCGGAGAAATTCTACGGCGATTTCGGCCTCGACGTGCAGCGCAACGGCAACACGCTGGCGATCAAGACCTTCGGCCACGAGCACCGCTGGGGCTCGGTGGTCGAGGGCGCCAAGGCCAAGGCGCTGCATCACTTGTCCTTCGGCTGCTATGCCGACGATTTACCGCGGCTTAAGGCGCGCATCGAAGACGCCGGCGTCAAGCTGATCGACCCGCCGCCCGGCTTTGAAAGCAATGGCTTCTGGTTCCGTAACCTCGAAGGCGTGGTTATCGAAGTGAAGGTCGGGCCCAAAGTATCGCCGGACAAAAAGGCCGAAAGTCAGTGGATCACCGTAGGCCCGGGCGTCGCCGCCGCGACCGTGCGCGCCAAGTCGCCGCCGGTGCAGCCGCGCCGGCTGTCGCATGTGCTGATTTTCACCAGCGACGTCGATGCCTCGATCAAGTTCTACGAGCGTACGCTCGGCCTGCGGCTGTCGGATCGCGCTTCCGATCTTGTCGCCTTCCTGCACGGCATTCATGGCAGCGACCATCATCTGCTGGCGCTGGTGAAATCATCGGCGCCGGGCTTCCACCATTGCAGCTGGGATGTCGCATCCATCAACGATATCGGGCTTGGCGCCATGCGCATGGCCGACAAGGGCTTCACCAAGGGTTGGGGCCTCGGCCGCCATGTGCTCGGCTCGAACTATTTCCACTATGTGCGCGACCCCTGGGGCAGCTTCTCCGAATATTCCTGCGATATCGATTACATCCCGAAAGAGGAACGCTGGCCCGCCGCCGACCACAAACCGGAGGATTCGTTCTATCTTTGGGGTCCGGAAGTGCCGCGCGAATTCACGCTCAATTGCGAAGCCGGCGAAAGCTGACCGCGAAGCGGTCATCCCGGGGCGCGCTTCGGCGCGAACCCGGAATCAGGGAAATCATTCGACCAGCTTTACCGTCTGCCCCGGCTTCACCGTGTCATGCGGCCCGAGGCCGTTGAGCACGCGGAAGCGCTCGGCCGGGTGATCCGGAGTTCCCATGCGGCGGGCCAGCGTTTCCACCGTATCTCCGGCGCCGACGGTGACGATCTTCAGGTGCAGCGGCTGGACTTCGCTTGCTTCTTTCAGGCTCAGGCGGCGAAAGCTCTCGATCGACTCGCGGAAAGAGCGGTCGATCTCCGGCGTCCTATTCTTCGCCGCATAAATGAAACGGTAGACGTCACTGCCGAAACGCACGGCGTAGAGCCGGAACGACCAGCTCTCGCCGGTCGCGGTGGCGGTGGCGGCGGGAAAGCCGTTGACGGCAAATTCCTGCACGCTCGAGGCGTCCACGTTTTCCAGCCAGCCGGATCTGAGATAATCGGCGAGCGACTGCTCGGCGGGCACGCGCACGGTGTCGAGCCGAAGCGCCTCGCGGCCGCCATCCTTGAGGCCGAGCACGGCCTGCGCGGTATTGTCGAGCGTGAATCCCGGCGGCGCCAGGAAGCTGAAAGCGAGCTTTGGATGCACAAAGCGGCGGCCCCGCACAAAGCCTTCACTCGGGTCGTCGCCGTAGACCATGCCGTCGATGCTGGCGAGATAGTCACCGTGGTCGCGTTCGCCATTGCCGGGGCCTTTGAACTGGCGCGCATTGGCGACCGCGTTTTTCACCCGATCCGGCGTTGAGGGATGGCTGGAGAGAAAATCGACCGCGCGCGGGTCGGTACTGCCGCCGGCCGATTTGAGGTCGGCATTGCGCTGCATGTCGGTCAGGAAGCGCGCGCCGCCGTAGGGGTCGAAGCCGGCGCGCGCGGATATACCGACGCCGATGCCGTCGGCCTCGAATTCCTGCGCCCGCGAAAAGCTCGCCAGCGTCAGCTTCGATTTGGCGAGCGCCAGCGCGCCCATCTGCGGATCGCTGAGCACGTCGGTGACCACGTGGCTGACAATTGCCGCCTGCCGTGCCTGCTCCTCGCGGATCTGGGCATGACGGGCGATCACGTGCCCCATTTCATGCGCCAGCACCGAGGCGAGCTCGGAACGGTCATTGGCAAGCACGATCAACCCGCGGGTGACGTAGAGCCGGCCGTTGGGCAACGCGAAGGCGTTGATCGCCGGCGAATTGAGGATTGTGACCTTGTATTTCAGGTTCGGCCGCTCAGATGCGGCCACCAGCCGGTCGACGAGCTTGCTGATCCCGTCTTGCAGGCGGGTATCCTCATAGACGCCACCATAGGATGCGAGGATGCGCTGATGTTCGCGCTCCACCGCTGGCTGCATTTGCGCCTGCTTCGGCGCTTGCGGCAGCCTGACCTGCCGAAAATCCGGCGTGCCGGTGCAGGCGGCGAGCAGCAGAACCAACGCTGCGGCCATGCCGCGCGTGCTTGCCGCCGATATTATTCTTGCCAACCCCATACGCCTCTACTCGCAAAAAACTAATTCACAATCTCGATCTGCTCGGGTGCCGCGGCGTCGATGATCGGGCCATTGCGCTGCTCGATCCAGCCGCGCACGCGAATACGCCGGCCTTCCAGTTTATCCGGCTCGATTCCCGCAGCGCCGAAGGTACGTCTCAAGCGGCTGGCGATGGTGACGGAGAAATCCCGCGTCCAGTGCCGCCCGAAATTCAGATAGATAGTGCCGCCACTCTGGCGCACCGACAAGACCTTGCCTTCGACGAGCGCGAAATGCCCCCGCTCCGCCGCCAATTGTACCGCATGGTCAGCTGGCAAAGGGGCGAAATTTGGATCGGCCCAAAGCCCGCGACCGGCAGCCCTTGCCGCGCGTTCGCCGGTTAACAAAGCCATGGCACAGGTCCTTGTCGCCGACGCGGGCGGAGACCCGGGCCATGCCTTGCTCCAGCAGCGTCTGCTGCAGCGATTGCGTGGAATCGGGGGGAAAGGCGAAGGCGACGAGCCTGCCGTAGCGGTCGCGTTCGACCGGCCCAAGTCGTTTGAGCGTGAGGGTCTTGCCCAAGGCCAGCGCGGCAAGCGCCGTCCGCGCTTCATCCGCGCCACTCGTCTCGATGCCTGCCAGCCGCAATTCACCGCCGTCGCGCAGCAGCAAGGTGCGCCCGTCGCGCACGGCGGCGACGTCCGCGGTCCCGATCAGCTCAAGGTGGCACGGTTCCTCTGCCGCAATGCCGCTGGTCATCGCGACTAGAGCCGCGGCGATGGCAAGCACCCAGCGCGCAGAACATGTCATGGCATGCGATTGTCGGAATTCGCAGCGGCGGCCGTCAATATGGCCGCTGTGGCGCGGTTATGCTAAATCGCCTCGCGCCGGTCCCGTAGCTCAGCAGGATAGAGCAGCGGTTTCCTAAACCGAAGGTCGGAGGTTCGACTCCTCTCGGGACCGCCACAATTCGAAGAGTCCAGGAACACCGCTGCCGTAACACGCGTCGATGCGTCGGCTGCAAACGGACCGCGAAGGGGGTTCCATTAATCGCCAAATCCGGATTAATCGTCTAAAACACGCCGCTTCATCCGCACTGGATCGGAATTGTGACTAGCCTTCCGCCATTGGAACCCGAGCTGGGAGAGACCCCTCGCGCCACTATTCCGCGCAATCTTGCGCTGGGAATCGAGCGGATCGGTTTTTTTCCGCTGTCGCATCGGGTGCTTTGCGCCATTGTCTTGGCGGCGCTTTGCGTCATAGCAGCAATCGGGTTTGGTCGGCTGAAGGTCGACGATTCGCTCAGCCAGCTGTTCCGTTCCGACACCGCGCAATACCACACCTATGAAGAGGTGACGCGGCGTTTTCCCTCGAATGAATTCGATGTCCTCATCGTCATTGAGGGCGGTGACGTTCTTGCGCGCCGTTCGCTGGAAAAGCTGCGCGATCTCGCGGTGGACCTGCAGCTGATCGACGGCACCCGCGGCCTCATTTCAATATTCTCGGCGCGCGAGCCGCCGGCCGCCGGGGGCATTCCGCCGCCGCTGTTTCCGATGCCGCTGCCACAGGGGGCTGACTATGAAGCCCTCGTCAAAAAGGTGATGGCGAACGAGATTATTCACGACAAGTTGCTGTCGACCGACGGCAAGCTCACGCTCATGGTGCTGGCGCTCGATCCTGCCGCGACAGCGCAGGACCGGCTCGCCGGCGTCGTCGACGAGGTGCGCAAGACGCTGAACGAGCAACTTGCCGGCACCGGGCTCAACGGCCAATTGTCGGGCGTTCCGGTGATGCAGCTCGAAATCCGCAACGCCATCGAGAGCGACCGGCTCGTCTATAATACCCTTGGTTTCGCCGTCGGCTGCCTGATCGCGATCATATTCTTCCGCCGCGTCTCGTTCATGATCATCGCCGCGGCTCCGCCGCTGGCGGCGATCCTGCTCGCGCTTGGTGCGCTCGGTTGGCTCAATTTCAAGCTCAATATTTTTCTCAACGTGATGACGCCGCTGATCATGGTCATCAGCTTTTCCGACAGCATGCAGCTTACTTTCGCCGCGCGCGACCGCCTGATTATGGGCGACAGCAAGGTTGAGGCCTTTCGCAACGCGCTGCTGATTGTCGGGCCGGCCTGCGTGCTCACCCATGGCACCGCCGGGGTGTCATTCATTGCCCTGCAGTTCTCCTCGTCCGACCTCATCCGCACCTTCGGCGAAGCCGGACTGATCGTCACCGCTATCGCGCTGTTCGTGATCCTGCTCGGCGTGCCTCTGCTCGGCGTCTTGCTCATTCGTAACGAGGGAAGCTTCGCCGACCACGTGCGCGGCATGGACCGGGCCCTCGACGTATTGCGGCGGTTCTGCAGCTGGATTGCGCTGCGCATGGTGGCACGCCCGGGCCTTTATTCGTTCGTCAGCCTCGTTGTCGTCGTCGTCCTCTCGCTCGGCTACGCCCAGCTGTCACCGCGCTACCGGCTCGCCGATCAGGTGCCCGATCGCGAACAGGCGGTTGAGGCGAGCCACCGTCTCGATCTCAAGCTCACCGGAGCCAATCCTTTCGACGTCTACATTCAATTCCCGCAAGGCGCCTCGCTTTATGCCCCGGAAACGCTGGCGGTGATCGGCGAGGTCCACGCGCTGCTCGAAAGCGAAAAGGGCGTCGGCAATGTCTGGTCGCTGGAAACCTTGCGGCGGTGGCTTGCGGAAAAAGCCGGAAAATCCGACGTTGCGACGCTCAAGGAATATGTCGACTTGCTGCCGCCGTATCTCACGCGCCGATTTATTTCTGCTGAGCAGAACGCGGTGATCGTCAGCGGACGCGTTCCGGATTCCGACGCCAGTAGGCTGCTGCCCATTGTCGACAATGTCGATCATCAATTGGATGCCATGCGCGCCAAGCATCCCGGCTACAAGATCGCGGTCACCGGACTGTCGGTCATTTCAGCCCGCAACAGCTCGCTGATGATCGATAAATTGAGTCGCGGTCTCACCATCGAGATCGCCTTCGTGGCGGCCTTTATCGGCATCGCTTTCCGCTCGCCTGTGGTCATGCTGATCAGCATCTTGCCGGGTCTGTTTCCCATAGTCCTCGCCGGCAGCCTGTTATGGCTGCTGGGGCAGGGGCTGCAATTCGCCAGCGTCATCGCTTTGACGGTGTCGTTTGGGTTGGGCTTGAGCGCCACCATCCACTTCCTCAATCGCTTGCAGATCGAGGATATCGACCCCAATCCGGCGATCGGCGTCGAACGCGCGACCATTCTGGTCGGCCCGCCCTTGATCCTGACCTCGGCGGTGCTGGCTTGCGCGCTCGCTATGACGGTGCTGTCGAGCTTGCCATCGCTGCGGCTGTTCGGCTGGCTCAGCGCCTTTGCCATGGTGGCCGCGCTGGTCGCAGATTTGCTGATGTTGCGGCCGATTGCGATGTTCCTGAGCCGGGTTGTTCGCCATGTGGCGCGGCGCTCGCTGCTGCGGCCGTCAGCGAAATCGGACGTATAGCGCGGCTAGCCGCGTCGCAAGGAGATCGAAGCGCCTTTGACCGACGACTGCGGGTCCTGTGATTTGATCGCAACCGTTTGCCGATTGCCGTGAGTGATGACCGTCAGAGTGGCGGCAAACGACGCGGCTTTGGCCAAAACCTGGAAGCGGCTGTCGTCGGCTTTGCCCGAAAGCGTTCCGGCGAGGTTTCGCGTCGACTCGCTCCAGACGCCGGTGATCGCGCCGTCGGAATAAGTCGCACTGCCGCGGAGATCAAAACTATAGCTTTCGCTCGCGCAACGGATGTTGAGCTGGAGATTGCTTCTTTCTTCAAGAAAATCATAGGCTGCCCGGCACTTGATCGGTTCCCGGGTGCCATCCGCCAATTCGATGCTGCCGGATCCGGCCCACTGGCCGGCCAGTCGTGCGAACGTCGTAAGGCCTTGCGCGAAGCCTGCACCGGCGGCCAAAATCAAGAGCGTCAACGCCAAACTTGCGCCACGCATCGCCCTGTATGTTGGGTGGGATTGCACTGGCATTGAATTGGCCCGAAGCTCTATGCGCGCGGTGCGGGGGCTTCGATTCAACAACGCCTCGACAAGCCCAGAATTCTTGTTGAAGCTCAGCGCAGTCGTTGCGGTTGTCAAGGTGCCGTTCCACTTTTGCAGGTCTTATGACAATGAACGCCAGAATTTGCGTCACATTTGTTCTAATTCTGGTTACCGGTGCTGCGGCATTGGCGGCGCAGGATACCGCTCCGAGTGGCCACGGCTTTTTCAGTTTCAAGGGCACGCCACAAGAGCAGGTCGCGTGCAGTCCTGACGCGGCGCGATTCTGCAGCGATGCTATTCCTGATACGTTTAGGGTGCTCGCCTGCCTGCAAGAGCACCGCGAAAAACTGAGGAAAGCCTGCCGGCGAGTCCTGGAAGACCACGGAGAGTGAATGCGTCGGCACCGTTAGCCGAACGGTGAATATTCTGCCGCAGCAACCGCTGCAAAAGGCCGGTGCGCTCTGGCGATGCCGGCAGATGCTCGCAGCCGTCAACCGTGGATTCCCGCCCGAAACAGCCGCGGTGCCTGATCACCGACCAAATCAACGGATTCCAGGTCCACCAGACCTTTTCCGCCTCTCGCCGCAACAGGCCCGCTATGATTTCGGGCGGCGGGCCGAAGGCTTCCGGCATGGCCCGCGACAATTCGCTGTCCCGCAGCACGTTCCACTTGGAATGGCCGCCCATCATCGGTGAACTGATGGCGAAAACAACGCGGCCGATCGAGGTCTCCCGCATGGGAAATGAGCACATCGCGCAAGGTTCGACATTCGAATAGAGCGTGCAATTGCTCAGATCCTTGCGGCCCAATTTGTTCTGCGCCTGCGACACGGCAATGATTTCCGCGTGCCGGGTGACGTCGCCGCCGTTGACCACGTCATTGGTCGCTTCAACGACGACGTCGTCGCCTTCGCAAATGACGGCAGCGAAAGGAAATTCGCCGCGCATGATCGCGGTTGCCGACAGGGCAATGCATCTCTGCATCATCGCAATATCGACAGCGCTTGGCTTGAATTTTTGTCCGTCGGTTCTTGCCAGCATGGCCATCCAACCCCTCCGAGCAATGCCATTCGGTACCGGGCTCATCCGGACAAAATGAGGCAATTCAATCCTTAGCGCCGCCGCACGATCGCCGGCAGGCTCTCATCCGGCCGCGGCGTGATTTCCTGCGCCGGTTAGGCGGCATAGCCGGGCGCCACTTCGAGCGTGGAAAGGCGCATGACCGAATGCGCCGCGGTCGAGGTCTCAAGCGGATTGTTGGCGCAGACGCGCAGTAAGCCAAATGGCCCTAACGGTTTTACTCGTGGCATCGGCGCCGGCGGGGTAAGCTCTGCAACAAATTCGCGCACGAATCACTCCATAGGCGTTCCGGGTCGCAGGCAAAACGGCGGGCGCGCGTTCGAGTTCCATTTTACAGGGGGTTTGAGCTAAACCGTTCCGGCGCAAAATCGCAGGCTGTGTCGTCGTTTCGGCAATTTCAGACGTTAGTGATTCGCTTCCTTGCGGACAATCGGGAGCCCCCGCGCGTGTCTAGCCCAGCCAATGCCGCATTACGCAGAGCCACGCTGCTCGTTGTGGCATTGCTGCTTGCCGGTAGCGGCGCCTTTGCCGATCAGCCGAGCGGTAACGGCGCGCCTGACCCGACCGGCGAATGGATGGTCGCGAAACGCTACGCCACGATCAGGATCGCCAATTGTGACGGGCGCCTGTGGGGCGTGGTCGCGTCGGAAACGCGGCCGAGTGTCGACAGCAAGAATCCGGATTCCAATCTGCGAACCCGGCCGACCTTGGGCATGCCAATCCTGATGGCGATGACGCGGACGAAATTCAATCAATGGGATGGCCAAATTTATAATTCACAGGATGGGCATATCTATGCCGCCAGCATCAGCATGGTGAATCCGAATGTGCTTCGGGTGGAAGGATGCTTTCTCGGTTTTTTGTGCGGCGGGGAAGATTGGACCCGTGTTGAGCCGCAAGACCAGCCTGCCAGTTCTACGGGGCTTAACGTTTCACCGCCTGGCCAGCGTCAACTGCCCGGCACCAATCCGGCCAACCCGGCCGAATACGTATGCCTAAGCGTCTTCGGACCCTCGTGGCTTACCCATCAGCGCGGGCTGAAATAGCACCGCCGCCGCAAGCGTGCAGACCAGCGATAGCGCCAACAGCTTGCCCATGCTGGACGTTCCCGGATGCTGCGACAGCCACAGGCTGCCGAAGGCGGTCGCGGTCGTCAGCGCGCTCCAGATCACGGCCCGGGTGAGACTCGATTGCAGCAGGTCGGTGTGTCCGGAGCGCCAGGCCATGATGTAGTAGATCTTGAAGGCGACGCCGACGCCGAGCAGCAGCGGTAGCGCGATGATGTTGGCGAAATTCAATGGCATGCCGATCAGCACGCAGACTTCCAGCGTCACCACGCCGGCAAGCAGCAGCGGCACCAGCGTCAGCAGGACATCCCCGAAGCGCCGCAGGACGATCCAGAGCAGGATCGCAATCGAGAACAGCGCATAGGCGCCTGCTTCGAGGAAGGCGCGCACGACGGTTTTGCCCGATTCCAGAATTGATATGGGCCCGCCGATGGCGGTCGGATAGACGGCAAGGATGGCGCGGGCGAAAGCGCGCAGCACTTCGGTGTCGTCGGTATTGCCCTTGGGTGCGGCCCCGACGCGGGCGCGCCCGTCCGCCGTGATCCATTGGGCTTTGAGCGGTTGCGGCAGGTTATTCCGGGTAATCCGTTCGGCGTTCAATTCGGCTCGCAACTGAGCCAGATCCGCTTCGAGCGGAGTGACAAAAGCGGTTTGCGCCTTATCGCGCACGTCCTTGTCGGCGTGCGCCAGCTTGACGCAATCGGCGGCGAGGCGCTTGGCCGCGTCGGCGCCGGGTCCTTTGGCATTGCCGGCGAACTTGTTGAGCTGTTCGGCCAGGCCATTGAGTGCGGCGACGTTTTCTGCGTCTGACGGCGGTTTCGACGGCGTCTTCTCCAGGATCGGCTTCATGTCCTCGCTAAATGTCTTTATCAGCGCGAGTTTTTTGTCCTGATCGTCCGGCACGAAGCTGAGCAGCGTCCTGGTGTTCAGCACCTGCGGCAGTTTTAGCAGCCGCGCTGCGGCGGCCGTTGCGTCGTTGAGCGACGGCATGATGATGTTGATCGAGTTGATGCCGACCTGAGGACTGTTGCCGAGATCGAGCAGGGTCGAAATCGATTCGGTCTGCGGGCTGCGCAAATGGATCGGATCGAAGTCGAAGGTCAGAAAATAGAGGAGCGGAGCCCCAATCACCGCGACAGCGACGGTCCCGACGATCACCGGCACGCGCTGCCTTTGCAGGAAGCGATCGACCGGCGCCAGCACGCGATAACCGACGGGTTCCGGTTCGCCTGGCGGATTGAATACGGCAATCAGCGCCGGCAGCAGCGTGATGCTGGTCAGATAGGCGATCAGCATGCCGACGCCGGCGATTTGCCCGAGCTCGGAGACACCGCGATAGGCGGTGGGGAGGAACGACAGAAACCCAGCCGCCACCGCCGCGGCCGCCAGCGTCAATGGCACGCCGACTTTTTCCGCCGCCTGCGCCAGCGCCGGGCGAAGCTCGGGGACCTCATGCCGCTCGGCGCGGTAGCGAACCGAAAACTGGATGGCAAAATCGACGCCCAGGCCGACGAACAACACGGCGAAGGCGACCGATATCATGTTCAACGCGCCGACCATCATTAGCCCGAGCGCCGCGGTGATCGCGAGCCCGACGAAGAGATTGATAAACACGGCGACGATCAAGCGCGCCGATTTCAGCGCCAGCCATAGGATGATCAGCACGACGATGACGGTGCCGGTGGTATTGACCAGGGCGCCTTGTTGCACGGTTGCGAACTCTTCGTCGGCCATCGGCACCGAGCCGGTCAGCCGGAGGCGCGCCTGATATTTCGATGCAAGCTGCAATTCGCTGGCCGCCTGCCGGATGGCGTCGCTGGAGGCCTGCCCGGGCTTGAGCGCGGAGAAATCCAATATCGGACGCACGTCGATGAAGCGGCGCAGATCATCCGGCGTCGCTTTGCGGCCACCTAGCATTTCCTGCCAGGAAAATGCCGCCGGCCGTCCCGCCAGCGCCTCCTCGACCGTCGCCGCGGCCATCGATAGCGGCCGCGCCAGCCCATCAAGCGTGACCATGCGATTTTGCACACCGACGAGTCCGAGGGACATCGCCCGCGTGAGGCCGCGCAGGCTGGGGTCGCCGGCGAGCGTGCTGACCAGCGGCGCGGCGCGGGTCAGGCCTTCTGTCAGGTTGGCGACACGGTCGGTCGGCTGAAACAGCAATCCGTTGCGCACGAAAAAATCATTGCTGCTCATGTCCTCGACGGCGCGGAATAAATCCCTGCGCTGTGCCAGCCGCTGGGCGAGCTCGGCGCTGGCGATCGAAGCCAATTCCGCCGTGGGCGCATCGATGACCACCAGCGTCGACTGAAAATGGCCGGGAAAGGCTTTTTCGAAGTCGACTTCCCGCTCGCGCCAGTCGAGATTTGGCGAAATCAGCTTGTTGATATCGGTGCTGATGGCGAAATGGCGGGCCGAATAGACCACCGAGCCCGCCCCCGCCAGCAGGGCTAAGACAATGATAGGCCAAGGGAATCTGGTGCAGACCCGGACGATAGCGGTGATGGTGGACTCAAGCATTAGCGGTCCCGTTGTCGAGCCGGGTCATAACTAGGGACTCGCCGGGACGGCAAATTCAAAATACCAGACCGGGAACTTTGGTGCAGTCGGCACATTGACGTTTTGTTGAAAACCTCCGGCGCGGGCGAACGGAGCCCGCAAAGGCGCAAACCATTATAATTCCGCAAGGTTCCGCCATATGCATAAGCCTCCGAATTTGTTTCTGAAGAGGTAATGATGCATGACGGCGCCGAATGGGATAGAAGCAAATCGGCTGCACGACGTGGAGGGGGTCGGCATCACCGCTAGTGCCTCGTCTTCTGGCGCGCGATGTCATCAAGGCCTTGCGGCGTGCCGGCCCAGTTGACGTGTTCACTCTGCCGGGGCAGGACGAGCACATTGAATTCCGCGTGCCGGTCAAACCGCTCGACGTTCCCAGCGCCAAGCAAATAGCCAAGGACAATCCTCTTGGGCATCCCCCTTCTGCAGAAAATCTCGGTCGGTAGCTACGTTGTCCGCCAGCGTCTTGCCGGCCGCAAGCGCTATCCGCTCGTGTTGATGCTGGAGCCGCTGTTCCGGTGCAATCTCGCCTGCGCCGGCTGCGGCAAGATCGACTATCCGGACGAGATCCTCAACCAGCGCATCTCGGTCGCCGACGCGCTCGAAGCCGTCGATGAATGTGGTGCCCCGGTCGTGTCGATCGCCGGCGGCGAGCCGCTGCTGCACAGGGAGCTGCCGCAGATCGTGCGCGGCATCATCGCGCGGCGAAAATTTGTCTATCTCTGCACCAATGCGCTGCTGATGGAAAAGCGCATGAAGGATTACCAGCCGTCGCCGTACTTCGTCTGGTCGGTGCATCTCGACGGCGACAAGCAGGACCATGACAAGTCGGTGTGTCAGGCCGGCACCTACGACCGCGCCGTGGCCGCGATCAAGGCGGCGAAGGCCAAGGGTTTCCGCTGCAACATCAACTGCACGCTGTTCAACAACGCTGACCCTGCGCGCATGGCGAACTTCTTCGACAGCGTCATGGCAATGGGTGTCGACGGCATCACGGTGTCGCCCGGCTACGCCTATGAGCGCGCGCCGGACCAGCAGCACTTCCTCAACCGCGAGACGACCAAGAACCTGTTTCGCGACATCTTCCGCCGCGGCAATGGCGGCAAGAACTGGTCGTTCAGCCAGTCCGGCCTGTTCCTCGACTTCCTCGCCGGCAATCAGACCTATCACTGCACGCCTTGGGGCAATCCCACGCGCACCGTGTTCGGCTGGCAGCGGCCCTGTTATTTGCTCGGCGAGGGCTACGCCAAGACCTTCAAGGAGTTGATGGAAGACACGGATTGGGACGCCTACGGCGTCGGCAATTACGAGAAGTGTGCCGACTGCATGGTGCATTCCGGCTTCGAGGCCACCGCCGTCAACGACGCGGTCGCCCATCCGCTCAAGGCGCTTGTCGTGGGGCTGCGCGGCGCCCGCACTGAGGGCGCCATGGCGCCCGAAATTCCGCTCGATCGGCAGCGCCCACCTGAATTCGTCTTTTCGCGGCACGTCGAGCACAAGCTCGAGGAAATCCGGCAATCCAAACAGGACGTTGATCTGGTCGCGGCCAAATGACGGAACCCATGCCGCGAATGCCCGTTAGATAACCGGGGTTCACGGAGGTCGGCGATGCGGGGCCATGGCCTGATTGTGGTGGGCGTCTTCAGCCTAGTCCTGGCCCTGCCGCCCACCGCCGAAGCGCAATTTTCGCCACAGGGCATTATCGGTGCGGCCACCGCGCCGCTGCGCCACATGCTCGGCCGCTTCGGCCACAACATCCCGCGTTTTTACCGTCACCGCGCGGCGCCGGATGCCCGTTCGGTCGCGAATTCGCCGGCGCCCGCCGCAACGGCGACCCCGGCGGCCGCCTCGTGGCTTTCACGCCTCGGGCCGCCGGCCTGGCCGAGCGCCTACGAAGATCTGCTGGGCTACGTGTTCTGGCCTGACGACTATGCCGGACAAATCAAAGACCGCGGCTTTGATGTGATCGCCGATACGATCACCGGATCATTCGCCGCGCCTGCCGCGCACTTCCGCCACAACCGGCGCCGCTACGCGTGATTCCGCCGGTTGCGATGTGCCGTCCACCGGAGCAGGACAAGTGGCCGGAAACGAGAGTCGAACAGGCGGCGCAGCTTTCCGGCGCCCAGCAGCAGGCGCTGGAGAAATTTCAGGCAGCGCTCGTGCAATCGACCAAGTCGCTCAAAATCGATTGCCGCAATCCGTACGAAATCGCATCGCCGGATCGGCTCGGGGCACTGATTCAGGCGCTTTGGTCGGTTCGCGATACCGGACTATTCGTGCGTGCGCCGCTGCGAGCCTTCGACGACAGTTTGACCGCCGCGCAGACGGCCGCCTTTGCCGGCAAGCCGCACGAAAATCCGCAACAGATCGCCGCCAATGCGAAGGACAACGCCGGCAAAGATATGCAGGCTTGCGCCGCGCAGAACATTGGCGAAGCCGAGGGCATGATCAGGCAGATCGAGCAGCGCGTGCGTCCCAACAAGGATCAAGGCGCGAGCCTGAACAATCTGCGCAAGGTTTCGGCCAACATGGCCAAGCTGCTGACGGGAAGCTGTGCGCAGCCGGTTGCAGCCGATCCGCTGGCGCGGCTCGATGCCGCGGACGAGCAGCTGACGACAATGAACTACGCGGCGACCACGGTGCAGATCGCCTTCGACGATTTTTATGGCCGGCTCGATGATCAGCAAAAGGCGCGGCTGAATTCAGCCGGCCGCTGATCTCACATGCCCCACGGCACGCGTGCCGCCGCGCCGGCCTGCAGCGACCGGTAGCGGGCGAGCGCCCAGAGCGGGAAAAATTTCCGGTAGCCGTGGTAGCGCAAGTAGAACACGCGCGGGAAACCGGTCGCGGTGAAGCGCTCCTCGTCCCAGAAGCCGTCTTCGGCCTGTGTCTGCTGGAGATAACGGATGCCGCGCGCGACGGCAGGGTGGCCGGCTTCGCCGCCGGCCATCAGGCCGAGCAGCGCCCAGGCCGTCTGCGAGGCGGTGCTGGTGGCCGGCTCGTGGCCGCGGTAGTCGAGCCTGTAGCTGGTGCCATCCTCGCCCCAGCCGCCGTCGGGGTTCTGAATGGCGATAAGCCATTCAACGGCCTTGCGAATTTCCGGCGACCCGTGATCGAGGCCGCAGGCATTGAGCGCGCACAGCACCGACCAGGTGCCGTAGATGTAATTCAGCCCCCAGCGCCCGTACCAGCTGCCGTCCGGCAGTTGCGTGCGGCGCAGGTATTCAACGCCGCGCGCGACCGATTCACTGGCAAGCGTCTCGCCGAGCTGCGCCAGCATGGAGAGGCAGCGGGCGGTCACGTCCTCGGTCGGCGGATCGATCAGGGCGCCGTGGTCGGCGAAGGGAATGTTGTTGAGGTAGTCGTAGATATTGTCGACGTCGAAGGCGGCCCAGCCGCCATTGCTGCTCTGCAGGCCCTTCACCCATTCGGCGCCGCGCGCGATCGCCGCGTCGTAGCGCGTGCCGGCGCCGTTGCGGCGGGCGCGGTCCATGGCCATCACCACGACGGCGGTGTCGTCGAGATCGGGATAATGCGGATTGGCGTATTGAAAAGCCCAACCGCCGGGCCGCACGTTGGGACGCCGCGTCGCCCAGTCGCCGACGACATCGAGCACCTGCAGCGGCACCAGCCAATCGAGCCCGCGGCAGGCGCTTTCGTTGCCGCCCGCCTCGAACAGCGCGTGACAGGCCAGCGCCGTATCCCACACCGGCGATACGCAGGGCTGGCAATAGGCTTCGCGCTCGCCGACGACCAGCAGCTTCTCCAGTGAGCCGCGGGCAATCGCCGCGTGCGCGGTGTCGCCGAGCACGTCGTACATCAGCGCGGAATTCGCCATCGCCGGGAAAATAGCGCCGAGCCCGTCCTCGCCGTTGAGACGCTCGGTGACGAAGGCAACGGCACGATCGATGGCCTTTTGTCGCATCCGCCTGGGAAAGAGTTTGACCGCCGGCCGCAGCACGATATCGATGCCGCGGAACAACGTGAACCAGATCCATTTCTGATGCGGCGCCTTGTGCGGCGGGCCAATGGAGGCCGGCGGTTCGATGAACAGCTCATCGATGGTGACGCCGCGCGGATTTTTCGCGCGCGGCTTCAGCGCCTGCAGGACCAGCAGCGGGGTCAAGACGGTGCGCGCCCAATAGGACACTTTCGACAGATGGAAGGGAAACCAGCGCGGCAGCAGCATGATCTCGACCGGCATTTCCGGCACGGCTTCCCAGCGCAAAATCCCGAAGAGCGCGAGCAGGGCGCGGGTGAACACGTTGCTGTTGACCGCGCCGCCGCGCGCCAGCATCGCTTCGCGGGCGCGCGCCATGTGCGGGGCATCGGGGCTATCGCCGATCATCTTCAGCGCGAAATAGGCCTTCACGCTGGCGCTCATGTCGAAGTCGCCGTCGCGGAACAGCGCCCAGCCGCCGTGCGCTCCTTGAATGCGGCGCAGATAGACGGCGATCTTGCCTTCGAGAACGGCGTCGACCGGCTCGCCGCGGTAGTGCCGCAGCAGCACGTATTCGGCAGGGATGGTGCAGTCGGCTTCGAGTTCGAAGACCCAATGCCCATCGTTGCGCTGCAAACCGAGCAGAGCCCGCGTCGCGGCGTCGGCCGCCTGCCCGACATCGGGCTGGCGAACGGCGCCCGGGGGCTGGTTGGCGAAGGCGAGGCTCATGCGGCGGCCCGCAGGCGCTCGCCGGCGAGATCGGCGGCGCGATAGCCCGAGCGCACGGCGCCTTCGAGCGTCGCCGGCAGCCCGGTCGCCGTCCAGTCGCCGGCCAGAAACAGATTGCTCCAGGCCGTTTCTGCCTTCGGGCGCAGTGCGTTCTGTTCAGGGGTTGCGGCGAAGGTGGCGCGGCGCTCGCGCACGATCTGCATCGGCGGCAGTGTCGTGGGCAGCCCGGTGACCGCGGCGACCTCGCTCCAGATGGTCTGCGCCAGTTCCTCGCGCGGCAATTTGAACAGCCGGTCGGCGCTGCTGATGGTCACCGACATGCGGCCGGGCAGCGCGAAGATCCATTCGACGGTGCCGTTGATGACGCCGAGCATCGGCGGCGTGCCGGCGGGCGGGTCGATACGAAAATGGGCATTGACGATGCCGCGGAACGCCGTCGGCACCGGCAGGTCCGGCAGCAGCTTTTTCGCCACGTAAGGCGGCACGGCGAGTATGACGGCGTCGCCTTCGCCGAGGGTCTCGGTGCGGTCGGCGAATTCGAGCTGCGCCAGACGCCCGCCGGAGAAATGCAAGCGCAACAAGCTCATCCTGCAGCGTGATCGAAACGCCGCGCTGCTTCAGGTGGGCAATCGCCGGCTCGACAAAGACGTTGCCGATGCCATTGCGCGCCAACAGCGGCCGACAGGCCTTGCCGCCCAGCGCCAGCGTCTCGCGGAGCAGCGCGGCGGCAAGCTTGGCCGAGCCCTCGCGCGGCTCGATATTGAGCGCTGCGAGCAGCAACGGCTCAAGCAGGCGCTGGTAAATCGGGCCGCTGCAATTCGTGACCTCGCCGATCGGCCGGTCCGCCGTCGTCCAGGCGAGGCGCGCCAGCGGCAGATAATCGGCGACACTGGTGTCGGGCACGCGGCGGTCCTTGTCGAACACCCACCAGGGCATGCGCCCGTCATTGAAGCGCAACGTCCACCGCGCCTTGCTGTCCAGATCGACAAACGGGTATTCGGCTTCGGCCGGCCCCTGCAGGCCTGCAGCGGAGCCGATCGCCTCGGCGAATGACAGCGCGGCATGGTTTCCCGACATCAGGATATGCGTGCCGTTGTCGATCAGCATGCCGGCGGCGTGATCGAAATAGGAGCGGCAGCGGCCGCCGGGCACCAGCGCGGCTTCGTGGATAGCGATCGCACGACGCGAGCCGACGAGACGGACGGCGGCGGCAAGCCCCGCGACCCCAGCGCCGATGATATGGACTGTGCCGTCAGATGAACGCATGCCGTAACGCGATCCACAACAGATACGGTTTATTGACATGAATGCGGCGGCGCGGAGGCGACCAGCCGTGTGCCATCATATCGGCGAGCATCCGGCTGTAGACCTCGCCCATGATCCGCGGCGCCCGCACCACGCGGCGTGGGCAGCGTGACATGATCGCGTTGGCCTCGACGAAATGCCCGCGCGCCCGCTCGGCGATGAAGCGACAGGCGGTATCGAGTCGCGGATCGGCAAGGACGATCATCGGCTCGGTGTCGTCGATAGCAGCCGCGCGCAAAGCCTCTTTCGGCAGATAAAGCCGCCCGACGCCGGCGTCCTCGTCGAGGTCACGCAGGATATTGGTCAGTTGCAGCGCGCGGCCAAGATGATGGGCGAGTAATTTCCCATCCGCCTCATCCATGCCGAAGATGCGGACCGAAAGCCGGCCGACGGCGCTCGCGACCCTGTCACAATAAAGGTCGAGCTGCTCCAGGCTCGGCGCGCGGATGTCCGCTTTCGCATCCATCTCCATGCCGTCGATCACCGCGAGGAAATCCTCCTTGCGCAGGCCGAAACGGTTGATCGCGCGTGCGAGACGGTCGAGCCCGGGCGGAGTGGAATCCGCGTAAAGCGCATCGATCGTCCGCCGCCACTCGGCGAGCTGCGCCATTCGCCATTCGCGCGGCGCCTCGCCGTCGGCAATATCATCGACGGCGCGGCAGAACGAATAGATCTCGAACATCGCCTCGCGCTGCTCGCGGCCGAGAATGCGCATGGCGAAGTAGAACGAACTGCCGCCGGCGCGTGCCGCCGCCGGCGAAGGGCTCTCCTGGATGTGAGGGGACTGGATATTCATGGCGTCTGGTAGCGCCGGGCGCGCGGCGTACCGCGCAGCAGTCGGTGCAGCAGGCTGCGCGCGGCGCCGCCTGCGGCGGTGGCAAGCGCCTGGGATTTGGAAAGATGCACTTGCTCGCTCAAGGGATCGCGTTGATGCAAGATTGTGAGCAGGCGCTGGGCCAGCGCGTTGATGGCGGCGACTTCGAGTGCGAGCCCGGTGTCGGCGACGCTTTGATCGAAGCCCTGGGCTTGCTGCAGCAGCGCCGTGGTGCGCGCCGCCAGCGCGCGCAGGCATTCGCGCAGGGCCGGGCTTGCCTTGCTCTCACCCAGCGCCTCGACGCTCGTTTCGCCAAGCGCATCGAGCGGGATGTAGACGCGGTCGAGGTCCCGGTAATCTTTGCCGCAATCCTGCAAATGATTGATGATCTGCAAGGCCGCGCAGAGCGCATCGGACATCGGCCAGGTGGCGCGCAATTCGCCATGCACATCGAGCACGAAACGGCCGACCGGCATCGCCGACACCGAACAATAGGCGATGAGCTCGTCCCAATTGGCGTAGCGCAGTTTGGTGACGTCGAGGCGGAAGGCGTTGAGCAGATCCTGGGCGTGCCGCGGCGACAGCCCGCGCTCCCGCAACACGGCGGCCAGCGCAACGCCTTCCGGTTCGTCGCTTGCCTCGCCGAGCAGGCTCCGTTCGAGGCTATCAAGCCGGGCGAGTTTCTCGGCGCTGCCGAGCGAGGGATGGTCGGCGATATCGTCGGCGACGCGGACGAATTCATAGAAGGCGAGGATCGCCGGCCGGTGCCGGCGCTTGATCAGCCAGGAGGCGACCGGGAAATTTTCGTCGCGCGAACCCTTGCCGGATCGCAATTGCGCACTGGCGGTCATTGCAGGCTTGGCGCGTTGGCGTGAACGCGTCCCTTCCACTGGCCGCCCCGGCGCCGCAGATGCCGGTAAGCGGAGTCGAGCGTATATAGCAAATAAAGCGTCGCGATAGCGGGGAGCGCGAGGCCCCAGAGCGGCGACAGGCGGTAAAAGCGCAATATCGGCACAAACGATGCCGCCATGGCGAGCCAGACCGCGAGAGCGAGATATTGCGGCACGCCGCTTGCGAACAGCGCGAGCAGCGGCGGCGCGAGAAACGTCAGCGCCATCCCGGCAATCGTTCCTGCGAGCCGCAGCGGCGAATAGCGAAGCTGGGCATAGGCGGAACGCGAGATCATCTGCTTGACGTCGGCGAATGTCGGGTAGGGGCGAATGCTGCGCACGCGGTTTGTAAGCCCGAGCCAGATCGGCCCGATCGCTTTGAGTTCCGCAGCCAAAGAGCAATCGTCGATCAGCGCATTGCGGATGCTGGCGATGCCGCCGGCGCTCGTCAATGCGTCGGCGCGGACGAGCATGCAGCCGCCGGCCGCCGCCGCAGTCTTGCGATCGGAGCGGTAGACCCAGGAAAACGGAAACAGCATCTGGAAAAAATAAACGAAGGCCGGAACATGCGCGCGCTCGGCAAAGCTTAGGCAGCGCAGCTTGGCCATCAGCGAGGTCAGCACGAAGTGTCCGGACTGCGATTGCGCCACCAGCCAGGACAGCGTGTCGGGCGCGTGCACGATATCGGCGTCGGTGAGCAGCAGGTAATCCGGCCGCGTCGTCTCTGCCGCGGCGATGCCCTGTTTCAGCGCCCACAATTTTCCGGTCCATCCGGCTGGCAGGCCGCCGCTCGTCAGCACCGTCAGTTCGCCGCCGGAATTTGCCGCCGCCGCGCGCGCAATGTTCGCGGTGCCGTCGCTGCTGTCGTCATCGACGACGATGATGCGGAACGAGCCGGGATAATTCTGCTGCAGCAAACTTTGTACGCTCTGCGCAATGCACTCGGCTTCGTTGCGCGCCGGCACCACCGCCGCCACCGAAGGCCAGTGCTCCGGCCGTGGCGGCGCAGCGGCATCCTGAACCGCGCCGCGCCAGAACTGGCCGCGAGCCGCCAGAAGGTAGGCCCAGATCGCCGCGCAGATGACTGCCAGGACGTTGCTCATCGAAAGTCGGTAACTGGTCGCGTTAAGCCCCTTAGGCCCAACCTTTGGGGCGGCGAATTGGTTCTATCAGCTTTGAGGCATTTACTGCGTCGCGAATAGGATGGCGAACGGCCAGCATGCCATATCCGCTAATTGCCTGGTTTTCAGGCCGAAATGCGGTAACCCGCCCCGCCTCAGCGCGTCACGTTGTCGCTCGCGTGATAGAAGGCCGCGGCGTCGGCGCTGAAGGCTTTGCGCGACTGCGCATCGAGATAGATCATATGCCCGCCGCGATAGAGCTTGAGCTGGATGCGCCCCGGCGGATTGAACGTCGGCATATGATCGAGCACATAACGCGTCATCGCATAGGGTGTGACCATGTCGGAACGCCCGTGGGCGATCAGCACATGAAATGACGGATTGAAGGCGAGAAGCTGCCGCAGATCGCTCTCGATGCCGGCCTGCGACCGGCTGCCCTGCCAGTCCCACTGACGCGACACATCCGGCGCCAGCAGGACGTAGGTCATCTCGGTCTTGAAGCCGAGCTCGTTGCGCGCATAAGCGGCCATGGCGCCGCCATAGGCGCGCGAAATTCCGTCGAGGATCGGATCGCTGCCGCGCGCCGAGCGCAGCTCGGGAAAGGGATCATCGACCGCAAACGCCGCGTCATAGCGGCTGACGATCTTGTCGTCGGCCGCGCGCAGGTTCTTCACATAGGCGTCGGCGACGAAGCCGCGCGTCTGCGTCACCGCGTCCAGCGGCATGCCGGTCACCTTTGCCACGCGCTCGTAGAAAGCCCGCCCTGCCTCGCCCTGCGGCGGGGCGCCAGCAAGCGTCGTCAGATAGTCCGTCATGGCGAATTTTTCCGCCGCGGCCAGCGCCTCGTGGCTGAACGCGTTCTTGCGCTCAAGCTCGGCGGCGGCGAGCGACGGCAATTGCAACGCCGCGCGCAAGGCCGAATCGTCGTCGCCGAAGGTGAGCCAGCCTTCGAGCATCGGCGACAGCATGACGATGCCGGCGATGGGCAGGCCCTGGTCGTGCTGCAGCGCGCGCGCGACCTTGGCGGCGCGGAAGCCGCCATAACTTTCGCCAAACAGGTATTTGGGCGAGGCGGCGCGGTTGTTGTGATCGACATAGAGCGCGACCGCCTTGGCCATGGCGTCAGCGTCGCTGTTGACGCCCCAGAAATGCTTGGTGTCGTCCGGCCTCACCGCACGGCTCCAGCCGGTGCCGATCGGATCGATGAAGACGAGGTCGGTGAAACTGAGCCAGGTATCCGGATTGTCATGCAGTTCGGCATGCGCCGCGTCGCGCCCGCCGGGGCCGAGATCAAGGATGCGCGGCCCGGCGAGACCGAGATGCAGGAAGGCGGAGGCGGCGCCGGGTCCACCGTTGGACACGAAGGTCAGCGGTCTATTCGGCGCGGCGTCCTTGGCGACATAGGCGGTGTAGAACACCGCGGCGCTCTTTTCGCCCGACTGGTCGAAGAACGACAGCGTGCCGGCGGTCGCCGTGTAAGCGAGCTTGCCGTGGCCGGTATCGATTGAATGTTCGGTCACGGAGTCGGCCGGCAGCAGCCGCAATACGCTGCCGCCGCTCGGCCGCTCGCTGGAACTTGTGTCGCGCCGCTCGCCGCGGCCGGGCCGGTCTTGGGCAGTCGCCGCGCCGACGGCGAAGGCGAGGGATACTGCCAGCACCAAACGCAGAAGAGAGTTTGCAGTCATGGCACGCCTGAACTCCAAAAGCCCCCGTGCCCCCAAGCGACGCAATAATCCCGATGTCTAGCGCCGCCGGAAATTGGGCCGCCGCGGCATCGGCGCCGGAACCGGCGCGTCGCCCTTGTGGCGGAAGCTGATGCGCCCACGCTTGAGATCGTAAGGCGACATTTCCACGATCACGCGATCACCGACACCGGTGCGGATGCGGAATTTGCGCATCTTGCCGGCGGTATAGGCCAGCACCTCGTGCTCGTTATCCAGCTTTACGCGGAAATTGCCGTCAGGCAGAACCTCGGTCACCGTCCCGTCGAATTCCAGCAGTTCTTCCTTCGCCATCCAGTCCTCTCCGGCTTTAACGTTGCGTCCGATGGCCGGCGTCGCGGCTCGGCTGCTTCGGGCGCTGCATGAATGTAACATTTTCGATGCCGTTTGGCTGCCCTTGCGCGGCTTCGGTCTGGGGAGCCTGGGGACGGCCGCCATGCTGGCCATGCGGCCGCTGGCCGTTTTTGCCACCACGACGTTTGCCGCCGTTTCCGCCACGAGGCTGGTGGTTTCCACGGTGGTTCGGCCGGCCGTTATGGCGCCCATTCGCGTGCTGCGCTGCGGGGCGGTGCGCCGGGCGCAGTCCGGTGCGCCGGTCGGTCGAGGGAATCGACATGCGGATCAGCCGCTCGATATCGCGCAAGAAAGGCGCTTCGTCGTGGTCGCAGAACGAGATCGCCACGCCGGTGGCGCCGGCGCGCGCGGTGCGGCCGATGCGGTGGACGTAGGATTCCGGGATGTTGGGCAGATCGTAATTGACCACGTGGCTGACGCCATCGACATCGATGCCGCGGGCGGCGATGTCGGTGGCGATCAAGGTGCGCACGCGGCCGCTACGGAAGGCGGCGAGCACGCGCTCGCGTTGCCCCTGCGACTTGTTGCCGTGGATCGCGTCGGCGCTAAGCCCCGCCTTCTGCAACGACCGCACGACCTTGTCGGCGCCATGCTTGGTGCGGGTAAATACCAATACTCGGTCGATCGGCTCGGCTTTCAGCAGTTCGGCGAGCAGCGCCGGCTTCGACGCCTTCTCGGTGAGGATGACGCGCTGCTCGACCTTCTCGACGGTGGTCGCCTGCGGCGTCACCGCCACGCGCGCCGGGTCGCGCAGCATTTGCGCGGCGAGCCTGGTGATCTCCTGCGGCATGGTCGCGGAGAAGAACAGCGTCTGCCGCTCTTTCGGCAGCATGGCGACGATCCGCTTGATGTCGTGGATGAAGCCCATGTCGAGCATGCGGTCGGCTTCGTCCAGCACCAGCACCTCGACCTGGTCGAGGCGCAGCGCGCGCTGGTTGACCAGATCGATGAGGCGGCCGGGTGTCGCCACCAGCACCTCGACGCCGCGCGACAGCGAACGCACCTGCTTGTTGATCGGCACGCCGCCGATCGCCAGCGCGATATCGAGCGGACGGATATGACGGCCATAGGCGCGGAAGCTGTCGGATATTTGCCCGGACAGTTCGCGCGTCGGCGACAACACCAGCACGCGGCAGGCTTTCGGCGCCGGGCGTGAGCGCTTGGCGTTGAGGTGGTTGAGGATCGGCAGCGCGAAGGCCGCGGTCTTGCCGGTGCCGGTTTGCGCGATGCCGATGACATCGCGGCCTTGGCAAGCGAGAGGAATGGTCTGGGACTGGATCGGGGTGGGAGTGAGATATTTTTCTTCCGCAAGGGCGCGGAGGATCGGCTCTGCGAGGCCGAAATCGTTAAATGAAGTCAAAGAGTATCTTTCTTGTATGGCGACACGGCCGGATCGCTGATGCGAAACGGCGTTATCGCGGGCTTTTAAGACATCCCGCGTGGCCAGGGTTGTCGGTTATTTGAGAAACGGAAGAGGCGGGGCGAAAATCGTTTGATTGAATTTCGTGCACGCAGCCCGCGAAACCCGATATCGGGTCATTCATCCGTGCCGCTGATATGCACGTCGGCTGTGGTCATTTCAAGGCGGTAATCGCGAATATCGGCTCGTTTGATGAATAAAGTGCTCGTCAGCATCGCGTTTGGCGCCGTAGACAAGCCGCCGTAGATTGAGGAAGGTTCGCCCGAAAAGCCCGCCAAAGGCTGTCTGGAGCCGTCAACATGCCCTTTTCCCAGGCCTCCAAGGCCCTTTCACGATTTACCGTGCTCGATCTGACCCGCGTGCGCTCGGGGCCGACCTGCGTGCGTCAGCTCGGTGACTGGGGCGCCAATGTCATCAAGATCGAGGCGCCGCCGCATCTCGCCGAAGGTGAGGGCCCCGGCGGCCCGCGGGAAGGCTCGGATTTCCAGAATTTGCAGCGCAATAAACGCAGCATCACGCTCGACCTCAAATCGCCACAGGGCCACGCCGCGTTCACGCGCCTGGTCGAGAAGGCCGACGTGGTCGTGGAAAATTTTCGCCCGGACGTGAAAGACCGGCTCGGCATCGACTACGAGTCGCTGAAGAAGATCAACAAGCGCATCGTGCTCGCCAGCATTTCCGGCTTCGGCCAGGACGGCCCCTACGCCAAGCGGCCAGGCTTCGACCAGATCGCGCAGGGCATGGGCGGGCTGATGTCGGTTACCGGCGCCCCGGGCCAGGGCCCGATGCGCGTCGGCATCCCGATCGCCGATCTGTCGGCCGGGCTGTTCGCCGCGCTCGGCATCCTCACCGCACTCCTTGAGCGCGAGGCCTCCGGCGAAGGTCAGTGGGTCACCACCTCGCTGCTGCAGGCGCAGATCTTCATGATGGATTTCCAGGCCGCGCGCTATCTGACCGAAGGCCAGGTGCCGAAGCAGGCCGGCAACAATCATCCGACCTCGATCCCCACCGGCGTGTTCAAGACCAGCGACGGCTATTTCAATATCGCCGTAACCGGTACCGTCATCTGGGAGCGTTTCTGCAACTCGGTCGGCCATCGCGAATGGATCGGCGACGAGAAATACAAATCCGGCAAGGCGCGGCTGCAGAATCGCGACGCGCTCAATGCCGAGATCGATAAGGCGACGGCGACGAAGACGAGCGCCGAGTGGGTCGACATCTTCGGCAAGGCCGGCGTGCCCTGCGGGCCGATCTATTCGGTGGATCAGGTTTTTGCCGATCCGCAGGTGAAGCATCTCGGCATCGCGCAGCAGTCGGCCCGCTCCGATAGCAGCCGTCTCGGTCTTGTCGGGCAGCCGTTCACGTTGTCGCGTACCGGCACCACCATCGCCGCGCGTCCGCCAAATCTCGGCGAGCACACCGACGAGGTGCTCAGGGAATTCGGTTTCGCCGATGATGAAATCGCAGCGTTGCACACAGCCAGAGCGGTGTGACGCGTGCAGGAAACAACGGAGAGGTCACGAATGACTCAGACCGACAAGATGCTGTCGCGCAAGGAGGGCAAGGTCGGCTATTTGACCTTCAACAATCCGGAGCGCCACAACGCCGTGTCGCTGGACATGTGGGACGCGGCGGAAGGCTTGCTCGAGGATTTCAAGACCGACAACAATATCCGCGTCGTCGTCGTCACCGGCGCCGGCGGCAAGGCCTTCATCTCCGGCGCCGACATTTCCAAATTCGAGAAGGAGCGTTCGACGCAGGAAGGCGTCGACCGCTACAACGCCGCCGTCGATCGTGCCAACAACGCCTTCTACAAGTTTCCCAAGCCGACCATCGCCATGATCCGCGGCTACTGCATCGGTGGCGGTGTCGGTTTGGCGCTGTGCTGCGACATGCGCATCTGCTCGGAAGGCTCGAAATTCGCCGTGCCGGCCGCCAAATTGGGGCTCGGCTATCGCTTCGACGGATTGAAGAAGCTCGTCGATCTGGTGGGCCCGTCCTACGCCAAGGAAATCTTTTTCACCGCCCGCCAATTCACAGCCGCGGAGGCGCAGATGATGGGCCTCGTCAATCGCGTGCTGCCGGACGCGGACTTGGAAACCTACGTGAAGGATTACGCCGACACGATCGCCGCCAATGCGCCGCTCACCGTCGACTCGGTCAAGTTCATCGTCGCCCAGGCGGTCATGGACGAGAGCCAGCGCGATCTGAAAAAGGCCGACGATCTGGTGCAGGCCTGTTTCGCCAGCAAGGACTACACCGAAGGCCGCAAGGCCTTCATGGAAAAGCGCAAGCCGGCCTTTACCGGCAGTTGAGCCGCAGAGGATGGCTGCGCATCCGCAAAGGTGCTAACTCAACGCTGCAATTTCGTTCCGGGTAACTAAAGAGGCTTCTCATGTACACCGATCTTGGTCTTTTCATCGACGGGCAGTGGCTCAACGGTTCTGGCCGCAAGGGCGAGGATGTGATCAATCCGGCGACCGGCAAGACGCTGGCGCATCTGCCGCATGCCAGCAAAGCCGATCTCGATGCCGCGCTGGCGGCCGCGGAAAAAGGCTTTGCGGCGTGGAAAGCAACCTCCGCCTATGACCGCTCCAAGATCATGCGCAAGGCGGCCGATCTGTTGCGCGAGCGTCACGATCACGTCGCCAAGGTGCAGACCCAGGAACAGGGCAAGGTCTATCTGGAGTCGCGCGCGGAAGTGCTCACCAGTGCCGACATCATCGACTGGTATGCCGAGGAAGGCCGCCGCACTTATGGCCGCGTCGTCCCCGGCCGGGCGAAAGGCGTGCGTCAGCTCGTGTTGCAAGAACCGATCGGCATCGTCGCCGCTTTCACGCCGTGGAATTTCCCGACGCTGACGCCGGTGCGCAAGATCGCCGGTGCGCTCGCCGCCGGCTGCTCGATCATCATCAAGGCCTCGGAAGAAACCCCGGGCGGCTGCATCGAGCTGGTCAAATGCTTCGCCGACGCCGGCGTGCCGGCGGGCGTGCTCAATCTCGTCTTCGGCGTGCCGGCGGAAGTGTCCGAGCACCTGATCCCGCAGAAGGCGGTGAAGAAGATTTCCTTCACTGGCTCGATACCGGTCGGCAAGCATCTCGCCGGCCTCGCCGCCAAGGGCATGAAGCGGGCAACCATGGAGCTTGGCGGCCACTCGCCGGTCGTCGTGTTCGACGACGCCGATCCGGAAAAGGCCGCCGATACCATCGCCGCCTTCAAGTACCGCAACGCCGGCCAGGTCTGCATTTCGCCGACCCGCTTCTATGTGCAGGAAAAGAATTACAGCAAGTTCCTCGCCCGCTTCACCGAATACGCCAAGGGCGTCAAGCTCGGTGACGGCCTGGAGAAGGCGACGACCATGGGCCCGCTGGCCAATCCGCGCCGGCTCGATGCGATGGACAGTTTCGTCAAAGACGCCAAGGACCGCGGCGGCAAGATTGTCACCGGCGGTGAGCGCCAGGGCAACCAGGGCTATTTCTTCCAGCCGACGGTGGTCACCGACGTGCCCGACGACTCCAAGATCATGACCGAGGAGCCGTTCGGGCCCGTGGCCCCGATTGTGCCGTTCAAGACCTTCGACGAGGTGGTCGAGCGCGCCAACTCGCTGCAATTCGGTCTTGCCGCCTACGCCTTCACCTCGTCGGAAAAGACGGCGGCGGCCATCGGCGACGCCATCCAGTCCGGCATGGTGGGTGTCAACAGTATTGCCGTCTCGACACCGGAGACGCCGTTCGGCGGTGTCAAGGAGTCGGGCTACGGCTCCGAAGGCGGCATCGAAGGCTTGCAGGCCTATCTGAACACCAAGTTCATCTCGCAGGGGTAGACACAACCCCTGTTGTCATGCCCGCGAAGGCGGGCATCCAGTAATCACTGCGCCGTTGGCGTGTGCTGGGTCCCCGCCTGCGCGGAGACGACGACCGAACTTTACTTGCCCGCCATCGCCTTCCGGCACGCCTCCCACACCTTCGCCGGCGTCGCCGGCATGTCCATGTGGTCGGCGGCGCCGTTCGGCACCGCGTTGGCGACCGCGTTCATCACCGCGGCGATGGACGCCGTGGTGCCGGCTTCCCCGGTGCCCTTGACGCCGAGCGGATTGCTCTTGGCCGGCACCGGATGCATCGCCTCGCGAAAGTCGAGCGGCATGTCCTCGGCGTGCGGCATGCCGTAATCCATGAACGAGCCGGTCACCAGTTGGCCGCCGGTGTCGTAGACGACTTCTTCGAGCAGTGCCTGGCCGAGACCTTGCGCGATCGAGCCATGCACCTGACCCTCGACGATCATGGGATCGAGTACGTTGCCGCAGTCGTCGACCGCGGTGTAGATGGCGAGGTCGAGATGGCCGCTGTCGGGGTCGATCTCGACTTCGGCGATATGCACGCCGTTGGGGAAGGTGAGCGGCGTGTCGGTCTTTTCCTTGGTGTCGAGGCTCTCGGCGCCGGCCTCCTTGGCGCGGCGCGCGGTCTCGAACAGCGAAATCTTGCGGTCGGTGCCGACCACTTCGAAATTGCCGTTGCGATACTGGATGTCCGCCACCGAGGCCTCAAGCAGCGCCGCGGCCACTTTCTTGCCCTTCTCCAGCATCACGTCGGCGGTGTGCATGATGGCGTTGCCGGCGGTCATCGCCGAGCGCGAGGCGACCGAGGCAAAGCCCTGAAGATCGAACGATGAATCGCCGTTCCGGTGCACGATCAGATGCGGATCGATACCGAGCTTTCCCGCCAGCAGGTGGGGGAATACCGTAGCGTGGGCCTGACCGGTCGACTGCACGTTGAGGCGCAAGATGAGTTTGCCTTCGCCGGAAAAAAGAATGGCGGCGCTTTCCGTCGGCGAGGCGCCGGCGTGCTCGAGCATGCAGGAAATGCCGATGCCGCGTAGTTTTTTGCGCCGCGCCGCCTCGCGCTTGCGCTTGCTGAAGTTCTTGAAGTCGCTCATCTCCATCGCCTGTGCGAAGATCGCCGGGAAATCGCCGCTGTCGTAAGTGGTGCCGACCGCGGTCTTGTAGGGCATCGCCGAGGGCGGAATGAGGTTCTTCTTGCGCAGCCGCGCGCGGTCGATGCCAGAGACGCGGGCGGCTTCCTCGACCACGCACTCGAGCGCGTAATTGGCCTCCGGGCGTCCGGCGCCGCGATAGGGACCGATCGGCGCCGTATTGGTGAAGACGAGCAGGCTGGAAAAATCGATCTTGGGGATGCGGTACATGCCGGGCAGGCAGCGCGCCACATTCATGGTGTTGATGTTGGCGCCGGCCGGCGAGATATAGGCGCCTTCTCCGCAGATGTGGCGCATGCGCAGTGCCAGGAATTTTCCGCTGGCGTCGAGCGCAAGCTCCGCTTCGGTCACCGCGTCGCGCCCTTGCGTGTCGGTCATGAAGGCTTCCGAGCGCGTCGATTGCCAGCGCACCGGGCGGCCGAGATTTTTCGCCGCCACCAGCAGCACCGGATATTCCGGATAGACCGGCGATTTCATGCCGAAGGCGCCGCCGACGTCGCCGGTCAGCACCCGCAGCTTTTCGGGCGGCAGGCCCAACACCGGCGCGGTGGTATTGCGCAGGCCACCGGCGCTCTGCGAGCAGGCATAAAGGGTATAGCTGTCGTTTTGCTTGTCATAGACCCCGGTGGCGCCGCGCGTTTCCATCGAGACCACCATCAGGCGCTGGTGCACGACCGTGACCTTCGCCACGTGCGCTGCGCCGGCGATGATTTTGTTCACCTCGCGCTCGTTTTCCTCGCTCGGCACCGGGCCGGGCCAATCGAGCGCCAGATTGCCCGGCGCTTCCGGGTGCACCTGCGGCGCGTCTTTCTTCAGCGCGGCGCGGGCATCGACCACGACGGGCAATTCGTCGTATTCGACCGACACGAGGTCGGCGGCGTCCTGCGCCAAGGCGCGCGTCTCCGCCACGACGATGGCGACCGCTTCGCCGACATAGCAGACGCGTTCCCCTGCGAGCGCCGGCCGGAACGGCTGGATCATCTCCTTGCCGCCGCGGCCGGTCATCGGCGGGCTACGCCCGGCGCTTTTCACGCCTGCCGCCTTCATGTCCTCGGCCGTGAGTACCGCCAGCACGCCCTTTGCCTTGCGCGCCTCGTCCGTATTCACCGACGCCACGCGTGCATGCGCATGCGGCGAGCGCACGAAGGCGGCATGGGCCTGGTCCGGCAGCCGCGGGTCATCCATGAACTGCCCGGTGCCGCGCACCAGGGCGTCATCCTCGACGCGCGGTTCGTGTTTGCTGCGGGCGGCGCTTGCTGTGCTCATGGGGGTCCGGATGAAAGTGAATGGGAGGCCCTTTTATAACGCAAAGTCACGGACGGGACAGGGGCTTGCGTCCGGTATTCCGCTGCGGCACTCAAGCGGGTTCAGCCTGCGCTCAAGCATCTTTCAAGGGACGAAATGCGCACCATCGACACCCACAGCCATGTGCTGACCGAGGAAACCGCGGCGCTGTTGCGCGCGGCGGCGCCGAAAGTGCCGGTGACTATCACGCCGATGGACGATGCCGCCGCAGTGCTGGATGTCGGCGGCACCGCCTATCGCCCGTTCCCGCGCGGCGGCTTCGATATTGCCCATCGTCTGCGCGACATGGATGCGGGAGGCATCGACGTGCAGGTGCTGTCGGCGACGCCGCAGACCTATCTCTACAAACAGGACGCAGCGCTTGGCGCCGCGACCTCGGCGATCCAGAACGACCAGATCGCCAAACACATTGCAGCGCATCCCACGCGCTTCTTAGGCATCGCCACGCTGCCGATGCAGGACCCCAGACGTGCCGCCGACGAGCTCAGGCGCGCGGTGACCCGGCTCGGCCTGCGCGGCACCATGATCGGCTCCAACATCATGGGCAAGAATCTCGACGATCCCGGCTTCGAGCCGCTCTGGGCGACCGCCGAAGAGCTCAACGCCTTCGTTTTCGTGCACCCGAACAATGTCGCGGGTGCCGATCGGCTCAAGTCCTATTACCTCGGCAATCTCATCGGCAATCCGCTCGACACCACCATTGCCGCCGCCTGCCTCGTTTTCGGCGGCGTGCTCGACCGCCATCCGAGGCTGAAAATCTGCCTCGCCCATGGCGGCGGCTTCGTGCCCTATCAGGCCGGGCGCTGGGAGCACGGCTGGGCGGTTCGGCCGGAGCCGAAGGTCAACGTCAAGCAGCCGCCGGAAAACATCGTTGGCCGCTTCTTCTACGACACGATTCTGCATTCCGACCAATCGCTGCAATTCATGATCGAACAGGCCGGCGCCGACCGCGTCGTGCTCGGCAGCGACTATCCCTACGACATGGGCATGATGGACTGCGTCGCCCATGTGCGCGGCCTGACGATTTCCGACGCCGACAAGGCGGCGATCCTTGGCGGCCGCGCCGAGCAGTTGCTGTCGGTGAAGGCATGAACCTGCGGGGTGGAAAGGCATTCCGCTCGTACCCGCTTCGGTACATCAGAATAGCGGGCTGAATTTGTAATTAATGAACTGTTCTCAGATTTATTCCGCTATGGCGGTTTGTCTTAAGGGGCCTCCCATTTTTTTTAAGTAAATTTCTTGCCGCATGAGCCTCCACGCATTGATTCAAGAGCTCGACAATGCCGTCGGCGATGGTACCGCCGAACGTCGCGCCGAGATACTCGGGCGGCTGACCGAAGTTTTTGTCGCCGGCTCGGCCAGCTATTCGGACAATCAGATCGAGTTCTTTGACGATGTCTTCGTTCGCATCGCGGCGATAATCGAGGTGTCGGCGCGGTCCGCGCTCGCCAGCCGGCTGGCCAAAATGCCGCGCGCGCCGTCCAAGATCAGCCGCGCCCTGGCGTCCGACGATGACATCGATGTTGCCGGCCCCGTCCTCGCGCAATCGCTGAGGCTCGACAATGAAACCCTGATCGCGGCCGCGCGAACCAAGAGTCAGCAGCATCTGCTCGCGATTTCCCGGCGCGCCTCTCTCGACGAGCTGGTCACCGATATTCTGGTCGAAAGAGGCGACAAGCCGGTGGTGCTGAGCACCGCCGCCAATCCGTCGGCGCGATTTTCCGACGCCGGCTACAAGACCCTGGTCAGGCGGTCGGCGGACGACGACGAACTCGCGACCTGTGTTGCCTTGCGGCCCGATATACCGCGCCAGCACTTGTTGCGGCTTCTCGTCAGGGCCTCGCACGCCGTGCAGCTCAAGCTTGTGGCCGCGCATCCGTCGATGGCGGAAACAATTCAACAGGCGGTCGCCAACGCTGCGACCGAGATCCTGGACAAGAGCGGCACGCTGTCGCGGAATTATGCCGCGGCCCGCGCGCATATCGAATCGCTGCGATCTACCGGCCAGCTCGGCGAAAGCGATGTGGCCGCGTTTGCAATGACCAACAAATTCGAGGAGACGACAGCCGCGCTCGCCGTCCTTTGCGATCTTCCGGTCGAGGTGGCCGATCGCGCCATGGCGCAGCCCCGGCCGGAAGCGGTGCTCGTCATGGCCAAGGCGATCGGAATGTCCTGGCCGACGGTGAAAGCCCTCCTGCGCCTGCATGCCGGCGCCCGTGGCATTTCCCCCGGCGAACTCGAACAGTGTTTCGGCACGTTCTCGCGTTTGAATCCCGCGACGGTCCGGCAAATTATCGCCTTCCAGAGAAAGCAAGTCAGAACAACGCGGTTCGGCCGGTCGGCTGCCTGAAGCCAAGTCCGCGCCATTGCGTCAGGCGTCCGTCGGTTCGGAATCCCCTTGGCGCAACGTCGGCGCGACAACCGACGACGCGTCGAGCACCTGTCGTATCCGGCGCGCCAGCGCGCCCTCAGTCAGAGGTTTCGGAATAAGCTCGGTACCGCGGTCGAGCCGGCCGTGGTGGACGATGGCGTTGCGCGAATAGCCGGTCATGAAGATGACTTTAAGTTCGGGGCGGCGCATTCGCATCTCTTCGGCAAGCTCGCGGCCATTCTTGCCCGGCAGTACGACGTCGGTGAGCAGCAGATCGAATTTCTTGTCGGCCTCGAGAAGCTTTAAAGCCGAAGCTGAAATCCTTGGCCTCTAGCACCTGGTAATTCAGGTCGCGGAGAATTTCGGCAGCATATTGGAGCACGCCGTCGTCGTCCTCGACGATCAGGATTGTCTCGCCGTGCCCGCGCTCGGAGCCCGCTGGCGTCTCTTCTGGCACTTCCACGAGATGCCCGTCGTACCGCGGCAGATAAATCTTGACCGTCGTTCCTTCACCGACCTCGCTATAGATTTTGATATGCCCGCCGGACTGTTTGGTGAAGCCGTAGACCTGGCTCAGCCCGAGCCCGGTGCCTTTTCCGGTCTCCTTGGTGGTGAAAAATGGCTCGAAGGCCTTGTCGATGGTTTCCGCAGACATGCCGGCGCCACTGTCGGTTATGGCGATGAGCACGTACTGGCCGGGCTTAAGACCGCCATGATGGTCGCAGTATTCTTCGTCGAGATAAGCGTTGCTCGATTCGATTGTCAGTTTGCCGCCGTTCGGCATGGCGTCGCGCGCGTTCAAGGCCAGATTGAGCAGCGCCAATTCCAGTTCGGAAACGTCGGCCTCAACGTTCCACAGCCCGGCGCCGCCGATTGTTTCCAACTCGATATTTTCGCCGAGTGAACGCGTGAGAATGTCGGACACGTTGACAATCAACTTGTTGACGTCGACCGATCTTGGGTTCAGCGGCTGACGCCGCGAGAAAGCGAGCAAGCGCTGCGTCAATTGCGCGGCGCGCTCGGCCCCGGTCAGCGCATTGGCAAGCGCCCGTTCGGCGCGCGATTCGACGATCCCGCGCTTGGCGATATTAAGATTACCGATGATGATGGTGAGCAGGTTGTTGAAGTCATGAGCGACGCCGCCGGTCAATTGGCCGACCGCTTCCATCTTCTGCGATTGCCGCAGCGTCTGCTCTGCAAGCTCGCGCCGCTCGACTTCGGCGTAGAAGGCTTGTGTTCGCCGTAAAGTCAAGAGCACGAGCGTGAACAGAAGCATCGTCGCCGGGACGCCGAAGATGAGGTGCGCTGACAGCGTCCGGAGCCAAGCAGCATATATCTCCCGCAGTTCGATGCCCGACGAGGCGTAGAGTCCCGAAACGCCGAGCTTTCGTATGCCGACGCGACGGTCGATTCCATCGACGGTTTGTCGCGAAGTTGTGATCCCGCCTTCTGGATGCGTGGCGAGGGTTCGCATAAAGCCGCCTTCCGGCAGGACTCGCGCCACGCCGGCGGGAGATGGCGGATAGCGGGCGAGAATGCTGCCATCAATTTTGAGCAGCACATAATTGCCGCCGCTGTCGCGGCGCAACCGCTCATAAAACTCGGTAAAGACGTCGGGCAGAATCGACACCGCGATGACGCCTGAATACTGGCCGTTCTGCAGCGGTCGACGGCGGCTGACGCCGAAATAGGGGCCCTCGGAATATCGCGGCTTGAGCACCGAGCCGATGAACGTGCCGGCGTCCTTGGTTACCTGCGCCGCGAAATAATCGCGGCCGGAAAAGTCTTGGTCTTGCACAGCGGGCATAGCCTGCGAACTGACCAGCACGTAGCCGGTTTTGTCGAAGACCCTGATGGCGCTGACGGCCTTGGTCGCCTTTTCCAGCTCGTGCAATTTGTCATGCAGCGTTTGCTCCGACGCCTTGATCTGATCGTCGGGCATGGCGTCGACCAGTGTGTCGATGCTCGTAAATGTTAAGGCGACAGATTCAAAGACCGTGTTGGCCTGTTCGGACAAAACGTCCAATGTCGCCGAAAGCTGTTCATCGGCGTGGGCAAAAGCATTGTTGTAGGTGACCCAGGCGGCGTAGCCGAAAATCGCAACTGGGATGGCAACCGCTGCGACCATCGCGGTCTTCAGGAACCGGACAGCGGCATCGCGTCGCGCGCGCATAAGAACCTCACGTGGCGGCGTGAGGAATGTATTCAGAATAGAACCTTTTGAAAAGACGAGTTTTCAGCGCTTTGTGTCAGGTGCCGCACATAGTGGTGCCCCTAAGCCGCCGCCTTCACCTCGTCCGGGTCGAGCGGCAGCTTCACCGGCGCCTTGCGCTTGGCGGAGAGATCGAGCGCCTTGGTCAGCATCAGGTTGCGGTGCGCTTCCTCCACCGTCGCCGCCGCGGTAGGCAAGCCAAGCGCCACACGGTTGAGCCATGAGTCGGTTTCTTCCGCCATCGGCCCGCGCAATTCGCCGAGCGCCATGTCGCCGGGCGGATAGCTGCCCATGAAATCGACGAGCCGCGTGGCGTCCGGGTTGTAGCCTTCGCTTTGCGGCTTCGACACCGCGAGCACGATGTCGCGGTGGGTATCGTCGATGGTGAGCACGCCGGTGGTGCCGACGATGCCGACCTCGAGCGAATAGACCGCGCCGGGCCAGGTCACCGGCAGCGCCCAGGAAATGTTGAGGTGATAGACGGTGCCGTCCGCGAACATGATCATGCCGGCGGTGGCGTCGATGCCGTGATAGAGCGGCCCCAGCACCTTGTCGATCGAGCGCGCATAGCACTCGACCGGCGTCTTGCCGTCGAGGCACCACATGCAGATGTCGAGCGCGTGCGTGCCGGAGATCACCATCGGCGAGATGGTCGCGGGATCGTCGGTACGCTTGTAGTTGTCGATGGCGACCAGGCGATTCATGAAGGCGCGCGATGTCACCAGCGTCACGTCGCCCGAGCGCCCCGGTGCGGCATTTTTCCTTGGCCGCCAGCCAGCGGCGGCGAAAGCGTTGCGTGTAGCCGACCACCGCATCGAGCTTGGCGTCCTTGATCGCCTTGAGCACGCGTGCCGACTCGGCAAGGTTCGTCGCCAGCGGCTTCTCGATCAGCATCGGGATGCCGCGCTCGACCGCGGCCATGATCGGATCGACGTGCAGATGCTCGTCGGTGCAGATGATGGCGGCGGTGACTTCCGGGCGCTTGAGCAGTTCGACGTGGCTCTGCGTGACGAAATCGGCGTTGATCCTGGGGGCGACTTCGCCGGCGCGGTTCGGGTTCTTCTCGGCGAGCCCGATCCATTCGACCGCCGGATGCCGCGCCGCCACCTCGCCGCGGAACAGGCCGACGCGGCCGCCGCCGATGATCGCCAGCCCGACGCCTTTGGCGGAATTCTTCATGAATTCACCCCGGCGCGGTTACGCGCCTTAAGCTCGGCGATGCCGGAGATCGTTTCATTACTCAGCGGCAGATCGACCGGCTCGTTGCGGTCGGCGGATAAATCCGCGGCGCTGTAGGTTTCCATCACCCGCCTTGCGCTCTCCGGCGTCACCATCACCGGGGTGTCGCGGATGCAGGCTTCGAGGAAGTGGATGGTCTCCGGCCCCATGCCGCCGGCAAAGACCTCGCCCACCTGTTCGCCCGGCATGGTCGACATCGGAAACTGCTGGCCGTCCTTCACCGTGTTGAGCCAGTTGTCGCGCTGGGTGTCGTCGAGGAACAGCGCGCCCTCGGTGCCGGTGATCTCGATCCAGGTGGCGCAATAATTCGGATAGCTCGGCGGCAGGTTCCAGCCGCCGCCGATCATCACCGTGACGCCGTTGTCCATGGTGATGGTCGAGAACATGATGTCGTGCGAGCCGTTGACCGGCTGCATGTAGCCGTAGGCACCTTGGCTGTAGACGCGCACCGGCTTTGCCGGCTCCAGGAGCCAGAACACGAAATCGAGATCGTGCGTCGATTCCATGACCACGGGGGAGAGCCGCACGCGGCTGGCGATCTTCTTGCCGAGGCTGCGCGAAAGGTGCCGGCTGACCAGCACCGAGACCACCTTGCCCAGCGTGCCGTCGGTGATCTTCTTCTTGGCGTAGGCGATCTTGGTGTTGAAACGCTGCGAATAGCCGATGGTGAATTTCAGGCCGTTGCGCTTGGCCAACTGGATGAGCTCGTCGGCCTCCCATAATTCGAGCGCGATCGGCTTTTCCAGCATGACGTTCTTGCCGCTCTTCAGGCAGTCGCGGCAGATCGGATAGTGGTTGGATTCCGGCGTGGTCGAGATATAGACCACCGAAATGTTCTCGTTGTTGATGATGTCGTTGTAGTCGAGCGTCGCGGTCGCTGGCTTGTACAGCTTCTTCACCTCGGCGAGCCGGTCGGGCCGGATTTCGCACAGGTGCAATTTGTCGACCAGCGCCGTGCGCGACAGCGTTTCCGCGCGCGTGCCGCCGACCCAGCCGACCCCAATCACCGCCGCTTCAACCGTTTTCACGTCAGCATTTCCTCGGTTTGTTTTTCGCGCGGGACACTAGCTTAGGAGAATAACAGCCGGAAGGGCCATCGCTTTCAGCGGGCGAAAGCGGCCTCGCCGACGCCAAACACCTGCGCCGCAAACTGCGGATAGACCTCGGCCAGTTGCGGCGCCACCGACCTCGCGCATCAGCTTGAGCGTCGCGGGCGAGGGCGGCGGTGTTTCCGCTACCTGCGCCGGGCGCTCGAACTCGAAGCCGGTGTTCTCGATCACCTCCTCGACGGTGTGGCCGGGATGCACGCTGGCCAGCGTGAAGTGCCCGTCGGCGAACGAGAACAGGCAGCGGTTGGTCACCAGCGCGATCGGCCCGCCGGGACGAAAGACGTTGGGCGCGCTCACGCCCGGCGCGCTGACGAAGGACACCTTGGGCACCAGCGTGCGCCGCGAATGCTCGGTGCGGAACAGGATCACCTTGGGCACCACGTAATAGAGGTAGGCGGAGCCGAACGAGCCGGGGAAGCGCACCTTCGGATGGTCGTAATCGCCGATGCAGACCAGATTGACGTTGCCCTGCGCCGTCGATCTCGCCGCCGGAAAGAAAGAACACGTCGATGCGGCCTTGCCCGGCGCAGTCGAACAGTTCGCGGGCGCCGTCGGTGAAGAAATTGTGCTTGCGGCTTTGCAGCAGCGACACGTAAGGCCGCCCGTTGCCGTTGCGTTCGCGCGCCAGCAGCGCGGCGGTCGCCGGGATCGGCGAGGCATTGCCGACGGCGACATGGCGCACGTCGCCGATCAGCCGCGCGATCACGTCGGCGAGCAGTTCCTCGGGGCGGAATTGGGTTGTGCTCATGCGCCGGCTTTTTTCTGCTCCCTCCCCCCTTGTGGGGGAGGGTTGGGGGAGGGGGGTAAGCCGCACACGCGGCGTTTGCCGTTTACCCCCCACCCTGTCCCTCCCCCACAAGGGGGGAGGAAACGGAGACGACTTAGGCCGCGCGTTTCTCATACACGAACTTCTCCAGATAATCGGCAAAGCCTTCTGCTGTCGTCGCCATCTTCGCATAGAGCGCCAGATGCTCGGCGTCGCCGCCATAGTGGTCTGGCAATGGCAGCGGCCAGGCGCCGCGCTCGGCGAGCGCGATGCTCTCGACATAGAAACCGGGCAGCGTGCCGGCGGCGAGCATGGGGTCATCGAGCAGATTGGTCTCGACGATTTTTTCCACGGTGACGATCGTCTTCTCCGCCGCATGCGCCATGGTGGCGAGCTCGCGCTGCCGCCCGATCCAGACATTGCCCTCCCGGTCGGCCATCGGCGCGTGCATCAGCGCGACGTCCGGCCTGATCGCCGGAAGCAGCACGATCGGATCGGAATTGCCGAACGGTAAATCGATCACTTTCCAGTCGTCGCGATAGTTGAGTACATCGGAGCCGATCAGCCCGCGCAGCGGCATGAACGGCACGCCCTTCTCCGCCGCCTGCAACGCGGCATGCAGCGCCGGACAGGTCGCGTCTTTCATCTTGATCGCGCCCGAGGTGATCGCAGCGGTGAAGCGCGGCGCCGGGCCGAACTCGCCCAGGCTCACCGCGCTCGTTTCCAGCGTCTCGACGCAACCCGCGCCGATCATGAGATCGGCCTGCAGGCTCGACGTCGGCAGCGCCACCAGATGCAGTCTTTTCACCCGCCGGCAGATGAGCGTGCGCGTCGCCGCCATCGGCACGCCGGACACCTCGCGCGGCACAACCAGCAGGCAGCCGTCGCCGATGGGCGCAAGCGCCTCGTCCAGGGATTCCGTTAACAATGCCATGTCCGGCCCGAATGGCTTGAGCGGCGTTAACGCCGACCCGCGTTTTTCCCATTGTTATACTTGCAAGGTCCACTGGATTCTGCTGCTTGACTGTCATGAACCTGCAGGAAAAGCTGCGCGCGCGGCGTTTTGTTATCACCGCGGAGGTAACGCCGCCGGTCTCGATGGACCGCGGCGAATTGCTCGCCAAGGCGGCCCCGCTCAAGGGCCTCGCCGATGCCGTCAACATCACCGACGGCGCCGGGGCGCGGCCGCATCTGGCTTCGCTCGCCGCGGCGTCGATTCTGGTCGGCGAGGGGATCGAGCCGATCATGCAAATGACCTGCCGCGACCGCAACCGCATCGCCCTGCAGAGCGACCTCATGGGCGCCGCGGCGAGCGGCATCCGCAATCTGCTGATGCTGCGTGGCGACGATCCGAGCGCCGGCGACCAGCCCGACGCCAAGGCGGTGTTCGACGTCGATGCGCGCGCGCTGCTGGAGACGGCGCGGAAGTTGCGCGACACGGGCGAGCTGCCGTCCGGGCGCAAGGTCACCGGCCGCGCCGAGTTCTTCCTCGGCGCTGCCGACAATCCGATTGATCCGAAGCCCGATTGGCAGCCGACGTCGCTCAAGGGCAAGCTCGCCGCCGGCGCGCAATTCGTGCAGACCCAGTTCTGCATGGACGCGGGCGTCGTGCGCCGCTATCTCGCGCACCTTGCCGAGCATGGCATTGCCGACAAGCTCTCGTTTCTGATCGGCGTCGTGCCGTTGCGCTCGGCAAAATCGGCGAACTGGATCCGGGACAAGCTCTTCGGCGCCATCATCCCGCAAGCGATTGTTGATCGCATGGAACGTGCCGGCGATCCAGCCGCCGAAGGCCGCCGCATCTGCGTCGACGTGATACGCGAGCTGTCGGAAATTCCCGGCGTCGCCGGCTGCCACATCATGGCGCCGAACAATGACGCCGCCGTGCCCGATGTCATTGTGACCGCCCGCGAGAGTATCGCGCGTCTGGCGCCGGCGTAACAGCCTCGCCTAGAAATCCATCTCCAGAATATACAAGCCGCCGGTAAAGCGATCGACGGTGTAGACGATGGCGCGCTCGTCGACGAACACATCGTTGATCTGCACCGAGCCGGCCGGCGAGCCCTTCGGCGCCGGCGGCACGAAGGCCGCGACTTCTTTCGGCTGATACGGATTGGAGACATCGAAGGCGCGCAAGCCGCCATTGAAGAACGTGCCGAAGATGATGTCGTCCGAATTCCACGCCGTCGGCAGCGGCACATTCTCGTGCAGGTTATGCGCGCCGAAGCGGCCGCCGCGGTTGGCGAAATCTTCGAGCGGCGGCATCGGGCAGGTGGCGATCGGCACCGGATGCTTTTCGTCGCGGTTGTCGAGAACCCAGATCAGCTTCGGCCAATCCTTGGCGGCGTTCTCGGTCGAACTCGTCGGTCACGATCAGGAGATCGCGGGAGAACAGCGGCAGCGCCGTGTGCATGAAGCCGGTAAAGGGCGGCGAGTTGGACCAGTGCGCGATCGGCGCCGGCTTCGACTTGTCGGAAATGTCCATGATGAACATGCCGCCGTCGATATAAGCGAGATAGAGCCGGTCAGGCCGCTGCGGATAGACATTGGTGTTGTGCGCGCGATAACCCTTGTCGAGCTTGTGCCGTGGCGGCGGCGCCACGTTATCGCCGGAGCGCGTGCCCGGCATCCACCAGCGGCCGACCTCGACCGGCTTTGCCGGATTGCGCACGTCGATGCAGCGGTAGAACTGGTCGTCGAGCGGGTTGCTGGCTTTGAAATCGGCTGCACCGGAGGCCATGTGCACGTATTCGCCGTCGCAGAACCACAGCTGATGCACGCCGCGCGAATGCTCGCCCGAGGCGTCGAAAAAGCTGATCGAGCGTGGCTTTTCCGGCACCGAGACGTCGAACAATTCCATGCCCGCCGGCTGCTGCCCGGTCTTCTTGGTCTGGTAGGCCACCGCCATGATGTCGCCGGTCAATTCCAGCGAATTCGAGCGCATATGGGGTTGCGGCAGATCGGTCTGGATCACGACCTTCGGTTGGCGCGGATCGGTCACGTCCACCGCAGTGAAATTCTTCGGCGCGCTCTCGTGCGCTAGCCAGATGATGCGCCGCCCGTCCTTGGCGATCTGCACCGACATGCCCTCGCCCATGGCGCCGAAGCCGCCGAGATCGTGCTGGGCGAGCAGCTTGAAGTTCCTTGATGTCGCTTCGGGGGTCATCATTGTCCTTCCATGCGCAGGGGCCATTGCGTAACGCGCGCGTCTCCGGAAAGATACACTATCTCGCCCGTTCTTCAGCAGAGCTTTGACAGCATGCGATTGTTGGTCCTCCCGGGCGACGGCATCGGGCCGGAAATCACCGCCGCGGCGATGCCGGTGTTGCGCGCGGCATCCGAGCGCTTCCACCTCGGCCTGCAGATTGACGAGGACGTCGTCGGCCACGAAAGCCTGCGCCGGCACGGCACCAGCGTGCGCCCCGAAGTCGCCGAGGCGGCGCGCCGCGCGGACGGCCTGATCCTCGGGCCCACCGCCGCCTTCGAATATAAAGGCGAAATCAACCCGTCGATGTTCTTCCGCAAGACCTTCGACCTGTTCGCCAATATCCGCCCGTCGCGCACCTATCCCGGCGTCAGGCTGCGTTCTGGCGAATTCGATCTTGTCGTAGTGCGCGAGAACACCGAAGGCTTCTACGCCGACCGCAATATGGAATCCGGCGGCAGCGAGATGCTGGTGACCAGGGACATGGTGATCTCGCTGCGCCGCATCACGCGTTTCTGCTGCGAGCGCATCGCCCGCGTTGCCTTCGAGCTCGCCACGCGCCGCCGCAAGCGTGTCACCGCGGTGCACAAGGCCAATGTGCTCAAGATGGGCGACGGGCTGTTCCTTGAGGAATGCCGCAAGGTGGCAAAAGACTTCCCCGGCGCGACCATGGACGAGATCATCGTCGATACCATGATGGCGCATGCGGTGCGCAATCCGCAGCGCTTCGACGTCATCGTCACCACCAACATGTTCGGCGATATCCTCTCCGACCTGACCGCCGAGCTTTCCGGCAGCCTTGGGCTTGCCGGCTCGCTCAACGCCGGCGCCGATTACGCCATGGCGCAGGCAACGCACGGCACCGCGCCGGATATCGCCGGCAAGAACATCGCCAATCCGTTTTCGCTGGTGCTGTCCATCGCCTTGCTGCTCGCCTGGCACGGCCGCCGCAAGAAGCTCAAGGACTTCGAAACCGCCGCGACGGCGATCGAGCGGGCGGTCGAAGCAGCCGTTGCCGCGCATGAGGCAACCGGCGATGTCGGCGGCAGGCTCGGCACGCAGGAGACCGGCGCGGCGCTCGCTGTGCGGCTACAACGGAGCTAGGCCATGCGCTGCGACAGCCACGTTCATATCATCGGCCCGCTGGCGCGCTATCCGCAGCACCCGGCACGCAATTATCTCTCCAGCGTCGCCGATCTCGCCACGTTGCGCCGGCTCGGCGCCGCGCGCGACATCTCCCGCTTTGTCATCGTGCAGCCGAGCTTCTACGGCACCGACAACACGCTGCTGCTGGAAGGCCTCGACGCGCTCGGGGTGCTGGGCCGCGGCGTCGTCGTGGTCGATGCCAATGATCCCGACAGCGAGGCGCTCGCCGGCTGGGCAAAGCGCGGCGTGCGCGGCTTGCGCGTCAATCTCTACAGCGCGCTGGGCACGCCGAAGCCCTTCGACCGCGAATTTTCCGCCATGGCTAAAATTGCGCAGCCGCTGGGCTGGCATGTCGAGGTGATCGCGCCGATCCGCGTCCTCGTCGATCAGGCGAGCCTGCTCGCGCATTCACCGGCGCTGGTCGTGATCGATCACTACGGCGTCTATGGCCGCGCCACGCCGGACAGCGACGAGGGCCGGCAATTGCTGGCGCTGCTCGACTTGCCGCATGTCTGGATGAAGCTCTCGGCGCCCTATCGCGTCGGCGACAATCCGCTGGCGACAAAGCCGGACCCGCAATGGCTCAAGGCGATTCTCGCCCGCGCCAAGGAGCGCTGCGTCTGGGGCAGCGACTGGCCGCACACGCCGCCGCACGAGGAGCAGAAGGGCGGCGACATCGAAGCGCCTTATCGCAACATTTCCTACAACGCGTTGGTCGATCATGTCCTCGCCGCGCTCGATGATGCTGGTCTCGCGCGCGCGATCATGGAAACCAATCCAGCGCGGCTTTACGCGTATGCGGGCGAATAGCTAACCCATCACCAGCTTGGGCAAGAACAAGGGAATGATCGGGAATGCGGTGATCAATGTCAGCCGCACGCAATCGGCAGCAAGGAACGGCAGCACGCCGGCGCTGACTGTCTCGAATTTCATCTTCTCGGTCACCGAGACGATGACGAAGAGGTTCATGCCGACCGGCGGCGTGATCAGCCCGATTTCGACGACCGAGGTCACCAGCACGCCGAACCAGATCGGATCGTAACCAAGCTTGATGATCAGCGGGAAGAAGATCGGCAGCGTGATCAGCATCATCGACAGGCTGTCGAGGAAGCAGCCGAGGATGATGTAGATGACGAGAATGACGATCACCACGCCGATCGGCGGCAGGTGGAAGTAGTTGATCTGTTGCAGGAGAAGCGCGGGCAGGGTCGAGGTTTCGATGAAGAATTGCAGCACCGAGGTACCGACAAGAATGAGAAAGATGATGGCGGTGGTGCTGGCGGTTTCCGTGAGCGATTCGCGGATGACCTCCCAGGTCAGTTGCCGGCGCATGGCGGCGAGCACCATGGCGCCGAAGGCGCCGACGGCAGCGGCTTCGGTCGGCGAGGCGATGTTGAGATAGATGCTGCCCATCACCGCGCCGAACAGCGCAACCACCGGCGCCATTTGCACGATGGCGGCGACGCGCGCGGCGCTGCTTGATCGCGGCACGCGTGGCGCCGCCGACGGACGCACGGTGGCGATGACATAGACCGCGACCATATAGAGGGCCGCGGCCAGGAAGCCGGGAACCATGCCGGCGAGAAACAGCCGGCCAATCGATTGCTCGGTCATGATCGCGTAAATGACCATGATGATGCTTGGCGGGATGAGAATGCCGAGCGTGCCGCCGGCGGCGACGGCGCCGCCGGTGAGCCAGTCGTCGTAGCCAAGCGCGCGCATTTCGGGGATGGCGACGCGCGCCATCGTTGCCGCCGTCGCCAGGCTCGAGCCGCAGACTGCGCCGAACAACGCGCAAGCGCCGATGGTCGCCGAGGCAAGCCCGCCGCGCCAATGCCCGATCAAGGCGTGCAGCGCTTGATAAAGCGACGCCGACAGGCCGGCGCGGGCGGCGAAAGCGCCCATCATGACGAAAAGTGGAATGACCGAGAGCGAATAGGGCAGCACGGTCACGAACGGCTGCGAGCCGAGCACGAAGCCGAGGCTTAGCCAGCCATTGATGGCGACGCCGCCGACAATGCCGACAGTGCCCATGGCGATGGCGACCGGAACGCGCAAGCCGATCAGCACGAGAAGGGCGATGACGCCGAGGAGGCCGATGATCGGAGGCGACATGATTTAGGCTTTCGGCGGCAGGCCGTGGCGCAGCAACAGCGCGAAACGGGCGATATAGGCGAGCACCGACAAACCCATGCCGATGAGGAACGGCGCCCAGTACCAGAGCATCGGGATGCCGATGGTCTGGCTGCGGTCGCCGCCGGCTATTTCGGTCATCGCCTGACGCAGGCCGAACCAGGTCACGCCGCCAAGAAACAGCATGCCGAGCAGCGCCGCGAACAGCCGTAAGCCAAGCTGAATGCGCTTCGGCATGAGGTCGGTGAAGACATCGATGGCGACGTGCTGGTCGGTCATCACCGCGTGCGGGATCGCCAGCATGGCCCCCACCATCACGCAAAGCTCCATGATGTCGACCATGCCGAGCACGGTCAGCGTGCTCACGCTGCGCAGCGCGATGTCCGTTATCGTCAGCAGGATGCCCACGACCAGGGCAGCGGTGCCGACCAGCGACAGAAAGCGCAATGTCCGGGCGATCATGAGGATAGTGCCGGGAGAGTGGCCGCCGGCCGGTGCCGGCGGCCGCAAAGGCTACTTGTCGTATTTTTTCAGGGCAACGACCATCGCGTCGTAGATTTGCCGCGCGTTCGGCAACGTCTTCGCCTGCTCGTCGATATATTTGTCGACCACAGGCTTCATCTTGACGCGCCAGGCGTCGCGCTTGTCATCGGACATGTCGGCGACGTGGTTGCCGTTCTTCTTGGCCGTTTCGACCGCCGCGTCGTCGGTCTTCTTCCACAACGTGCTCCACAGCGCGGTGAAGTAGGGCCCGCCGTCGTCGATCAGCTTCTTGATGTCCGGCGGCAGCGAATCGTAGCGCGCCTGATTGATCAGCGTGTACATGGTGACGGCGTCGATGCGCGCGTTGAGGTGGTTATGGAACACCTCGTAGAGCTTGAACGCGCCGACCGGTCCCCACGGCATGACGTTGCCGTCGATCACGCCACGCTCGGCGCTTTCATAGACCTGCCCCGGCGGCATGCCGACCGGGGTGGCGCCGAGCGCTTCGAGCATCGCGGTGACGCTCGGCGTCGGCGCGCGCATGCGCAGTCCCTTGAGCTGGTCGAGGTCGGTGATCGGCTGCTTGGTATGGACCGCGCTCGGCTCGGTGATGGTGAGATTGATGATATGCGTGCCGGGGAAGTCATCCTTGAGCATGGCCTGGATTTCAGGCTGCGCCAGAGCCTTGGTGCCGCCCGCAGCGGTCTTGATGGTGAACGGAAGCTCCATCAGCGTCGTGCGCGGATGGCGGCCGCGCGGAATGGCGGGAATGCCGACCGCGATATCGACCACGCCGGCGCGCACCTGGTCGAACTGCTTGGTGGCGTCGCCGAGCGCCGAACCGGCGGCGAACAGCGTAATCTTGACCTTGCCTCCGCTCTTTTCCTCGATCGAGCGCGCCCACGGCTCGAGCGCCTGCGTGTTGATGAAATGGGTTGGCGGAAACATGCTCGACATCTTGAGCTCGTATTCCGCTGCTGGCGCCGGCGCTGCCTGCAGCGCCAGCAGGGCGCCCGCCAGCGCCGCCGGCCCGATCAATCGCCTTAGTCCCGTCATTGCAATCCTCCCGTTCAGTGCGGCATCCGCCGCTTGTTGTTGCATTTAGGTCTCGAACAGCCGCTTCGAGGCGAGCGCCGCGCCCTCCTTCATCGCGCGCAGCTTCGCCCAGACCACGTCTTCCGATACCCGGCCCATGCCGGCCGAAGTATCGAAGCCACAATCGGTGCCCGCCAGCACCCGGCTGGCATCGCCGACCGCTTCGGCAACCCGTTCGAGCCGGTCGGCCACGACTTCCGGATGCTCCACGAAATTGGTCAGCGAGTCGATGACCCCCGCGACGATGACCTGGTCGTCGGCAAGCCGAATTGTTTTGAGAACTTTGAAATCGTGGGCGTGCCGAGGGTTGGCGAAAGGCAGCACGAAACCGCCCACCTTGGCCTTGAGCAAAGTGGGCCAGATCGCCGCCAATTCCACGTCGCTGTCGTGTGGAGCCTCATAGTTGCCCCAGCAGACGTGCATGCGCACCTTGTTGCGCGGCACGTCCGCAAGCGCGTTGTTGATGGTCGACACAACCAGCTCGACAAAGTCGATGAATTCGGCGAGCGGGCGCCCCCAATACGAGGTGTGGCGCTCCAGCGCGAGATCGGGGCAATCGAGCTGAAGCAGGAAACCGTTGCGTATGATGGCGTCGTATTCGACTTTGAGCGCGGCGCCGAGCGCGGCGAGATAGTTGCGCAGGCTGTCGTAATGCTCGTTGCGCACGATCGAGGCGACGATGCCGGGCGAGGGCGCGGTGAGGAACGCTTCGACATATTCGCCGTGGTGCGGCGCCAAGGCGGCGCGAAACTGCGCGCATTCCTGTTCGACCAGACCGGGATCGGTGTATGTGACGGGGCCGATCGCCTTCGGCACGCCGACGCGCACCGAGATTGCGTTCTTGCCGGCCATGCGTGCCTGAAAGTCGCGCTTGAACTGCGGATAGTTTTCGATGTCGGCCGAAGGCGCGCGGTCGCCGGCGCCGCCCAGACCTGTGAGGCGGTCACGCAAATAGAGCACGAAGCTCTCGCGGCACTGCTCGCCATTGTTGACGATGTCGATGCCGGTTTCGATCTGCTTGGCGACGATGGCGTTGACGGCGGCGCGGCCGCTCGCTTCAAGCGCGGCTGCGTCGAAGGCTTCGCCGCGCGCGCGCTTCACGTAAAGCTCGGTCAAGGCGGCGGGCCGCGGCAGGCTGCCGGTATGCGTGGTCAGGATGCGATTTTGACTGAACTGCATTGCAGGCCCCATCGACAGGGTGGCGTAACGTCCAACCTGGCGCAATGCGTGCCACTCATGGCAACCATGCGCGAGCCATTGCAGCGTTGCCGTGCTGTGCTAGAGAGCGGGCGCAAAGCGACCAGTGTGCGGTGCGGAATCAAGGAGTTCATGATGGAGAAGATGACAATTGGCTGGATCGGAGCCGGCCGCATGGGCACGCCCATGATCGAGCGCCTGCTCAAGGCCGGCCACGATGTGTCGATCTGGAACCGCACCCGCGCCAAGGCCGAGCCGCTCGCCGCCAAGGGCGGCAGACTGGTGAACAAGCCGGTCGAGCTCGCCGACTGCGATATCGTGTTCGCCATCGTCTCGACCGGCAAGGATGTCGAAGAGGTGCTGTTCGGCAAGGACGGCCTGCTCACCGGCAGCAACAAGCCAAAGATGGTGGTCGATTGCTCGTCGATCTCGGTCGAGGAATCCGCCGCGATCCGCAAGCGCCTCGCCGAGAAGGGCGTGAGCTTCATCGCCGCGCCGGTCTCCGGCAATGCCAAGGTGATCAAGGCCGGCCGGCTGTCATCGGTCGTTTCCGGTCCGGAAGTCGACGCCAAGGCGGCGATGCCGCTCATCGAGGTGTTCGCGCCGCAGGGTGTCTCCTATGTCGGTGACGGCGAGCTCGCGCGCATCTGCAAGATCGCGCACAACGTCATGCTCGGCGTGGTGATCGAGAACCTGATCGAGATCATGCTGCTCGCCAACAAGATGGGCGTGCCGCGCCACGCCTTTCTCGCCTTCATGAACAACGGCGTCATGGGCTCGATGTTCACCCGCTACAAGACGCCGGCGCTGGTCAATCTCGACTGGACCACGACCTTCACGCCGGAACTGCTGCGCAAGGACCTCGACCTCGGCCTCGAGCTCGGCCGCGAATGGGACGTGCCCATGCCGGTCACCGCGGCAACGCGCGAAGTGCTGCAGACCCATTTCGGCGCCGCGCAATTACAGAAGAACCCGGAAGAATACCTGCAGAAGGATTTTGCAGCACTTGCCGAAACCATGGCGCTCGCCGCCGGCATGAAGCTCACGCCGGAAAACAAGAACGTCGGCACCGGCCTCGAATAGGCGCGCACAAAAAAGAGGGCCCCTTGCGGGGCATCGCGCATCCGCTTGCGGAATGCGCGCAAAAAAAGGGCCCCGTCAGGGGCATCGCGCATCCGCTTGCGGCATGCGCGCTAAAAAAAGGGCCCCTTGCGGGGCCCTGTGTGCGTAGGTGGAGGATTCGGGCCGCCGTCTAGGCCACAAAGAGAGGAAAACGGCGACCGCGCACGCAGACAGTCAAGCCGTCTCGCGCAACGACCACAAGTAAATTGGCCGTAAATTTGCCGCTGGATTTGTTTTGCTCAAATGACGCATCATCGGCTTGCGAAATCGTTCCATGGGGAGACCAGCATGGCTTTTACGCTCTATAACGCGCCGCAATCGACCTGCAGCCAGCGCGTGCGTTTTGTGTTCAATGCCAAGCAGCTTCCCTTCGATGAGGTGAAACTCAACCTGCTCGCAGGCGACCAGCTCAAGCCCGATTATCTCAAGCTCAACCCCAACGGCGTGGTGCCCACGCTCGACCACGACGGCGCCATCGTCATCGATTCGACCGTTATCACCGAATATCTCGACGAAGTCTCGCCGGAGAAGAGCTTTACGCCGGAATCGTCGGTCGAACGCGCCCACATGCGCGCGCTGATGCATTTCATCGATGAGATGCCGGCCGCCGCGGTGCGTGTGCCGACCTTCAACCTCGCCTTCCTGCCCAGCTTCCAGAAGATGAGCCGCGTCGATTTCGTCGCCATGGCGGAGAGCAAGCCGCTGCGCAAGGAATTCATGATGGCCATGGGCCAGACCGGCTTCCCGCCCAAGGAAATGGATGCAGCGCTCGCCCGCCTGCGCCGCACCTACGAGCGCATGGACGCCGAGATCGAGAAGAGCGGCGGCCCGTGGCTGCTGGGCAAGAACATTAGCCTTGCCGACGTTGCGGTGATGCCGGCGCTGGTGCGCATGGACGATCTCGGCATGGCGCATCAGTGGCAGGATCTGCCGCGCATCGTCACCTGGTTCGACAACATCCGCGCGCAGCCGGCGTTCACGCCGACTTATTATCACGGCTCATTGCTCTCCGAGCGCTTCCCGCATTTGCGCGAGAAGGCGATGGCTTGAACGGTTGCCCAAGGCGGGCTCGCCGTCGGCCTATCCAGAGACTATCTTTCATTGAGGTGCCGGCGAGCGCCGCCGGCTGCCACATCATTATCTTTGTCCGGGAGGCTTCGCCATGAATCCCATCACTTTATTGCTTGTCGTCGTTTTCGCCTGCATCGCTGCGCTGGCCTTCCTGGCGCACTTTCCCTTGGTCGCCGTCGGCTTCGGCATTCTCGCGGTGCTCACCGCGCTGTCGCTGAAGATGGCCAACAACTGGGAGCGCTTCGTCATCCTGCGCGCCGGCAAGCTGTCGAGCGTCAAGGGCCCCGGGCTGTTCCTGATCATCCCCGTCCTCGACGCCATCACCGCGGTGATCGACGAGCGCATCCAGACCACCGGCTTCAACGCCGAGCAGGCGCTCACCCGCGACACCGTGCCGGTCAATGTCGACGCCATCATCTTCTGGCACGTGCACGACGCCCAGCGCGCCGCCCTCAACATCACCGATTATCGCTCGGCCATTGACCGCGTGGCGCAGACGAGCTTGCGCGAAATGATCGGTTCCTCGCATCTCTCGGAGTTGCTGTCCGACCGCAAGGCGGCGGACGAAGTCCTGCGCGCCGAGATCGCCCGCAAGACCGCCGACTGGGGCATCTCCGTCAACGCCGTGGAGATCCGCGACGTCGCCATTCCCGTCGCGCTGCAGGACGCCATGTCGCGGCAGGCGCAGGCCGAGCGCGAGAAGGAAGCGCGGGTGATCCTGGGCTCGGCCGAGGCTGCGATCGCGCAGAAATTCGTCGACGCGGCCAATACCTATGCCGGCAGCGCCGCGGCGCTGCATTTGCGCGCCATGAATATCATCTACGAGACCACCAAGGAGCGCGGCGCCACCATCCTGATGCCGACCTCGATGGTCGATTCCATGAGCGTGGCGCTGCCGGCGGCGATGGCGGCTGGGCGGGGCGAGACCCGGCGCCGAAAGCGGGCGCCAACCCGCCCATCATCTTGAGGAGGGCGCGCAATAGCGCGTCAGTCTCGAAGGAGGGGCGGCAATTTTAGTGCACAAGTCAGCTATAGCCGACTTGTGATGGTCCGAGATGCGCTGCTGCGCGGTGCTCCTCACCATGCGGCCGATTCCCTCTTGGCGAATGAGCGCGGGCGTGCGGACCAGACTCAGTATTTCGCCGAGATCGGCAATTCCTCCGCCGGGAACAGCGAAATCACGCGGCAGCCTTTGTCGGTGACCACGACCTCTTCCTCGATGCGCGCGGCGGAATAACCGTCGGTCGCCGGACAGTAGGTCTCGATCGCGAACACCATGCCTTCCTTGATCTCGGTCGGGTGATCCATCGACACCACGCGCGAGATGATCGGCCGCTCGTGCAGGTTCAGCCCGAGGCCGTGGGCGAATTGCAGGCCGAAGGCCGCCATCTCGTCGGGGAAGCCGAATTCCTGCGCCTTGGGGAACACCTCGCAGATATGCGCGGTCGAGGCGCCCGGCTTGATGCGCTCGATGGCGTTGTCCAGCCACTCGCGCGCCATCCTGTAGGCGTCGTGCTGCGCCGGCGTTGCCCGCACCACGTTGAAGGTGCGGTAGTAGCAGGTGCGATAGCCCATGAAGGCCTGCAGGATGTCGAAGAAGGCCTGATCGCCGGGGCGGATCATGCGGTCGGTGAAATTGTGCGGATGCGGTGAGCAGCGCTCGCCGGAAATGGCGTTGACCGCCTCAACGTCGTCGGAGCCGTGGGTGTAGAGGAACTTGTTGACCTCGGCGACGATGTCGTTCTCGCGGATGCCCGGCCGCAGCATTTCGTTGACCACGTCATAGGCGCCGTCGACCATGGCGGCGGCGCGGTTGAGCAATGCGATCTCGTCGGCCGATTTGATCTCGCGCGCGGAGAGCATCACCTGCTGGCCGTCCTTGATCGTCAGGCCGGCTTTCTGCAGCTCAAACATCATCGGCGGCTCGATGATGTCGACGCCGATCGGCATCTTGGCGACGCCGGCGGCCTTGAGGATCGAGGCCATTTCCTCGGCGTGGCGCTTCATCAGGCCGAACGCCGGATCGACGGTGCCGCGCATGCCGACCAGGCCGGCCTTGCAGTTCTCCGGCTTGAGCCATGGCGAATAGAGCTTGTGGTGCACGGCGGCGGAGCCGAAGTCCCACAGGATCGGGTCGCCGCCGCGCGTGAGCAGCACGAAGCGCGACAGCTTGTCGCGCGCCCATTCGCCGATCTTGGTCGAGGTGACGTAGCGGACGTTGTTGTCGTCGAACAGCAGCAACGCGCCGAGGTCGGAGGCTTCCAGCGCCGCCTGCGCGCGCGCCAGGCGGTAGCGGTGCATGCGCCGGTAATCGACGCGCTCCTCGAAATCGACGCCCATGGTGCCGAGCACCGGCAGATGGCGGCCCCAGTTGTAGCGCGGGTTGATGTCCTCGGCGGTGATCTTTGTGGGCTCGCGCGTTCTCTCGTCCATGGCGTCCTCCTTCTTACTCCGTCATCCTGAGGTGCCCGGCGAAGCCGGGCCTCGAAGGATGAACGGCCCGTGTTCGGGCTCCTTACAGGTTCAGATCATTGTAGCGCAACCGTTCCGGGCCGTCGCCCTTCGCGGGCTTGCTTCGCCCGCGCCTCGGGGTGACGGAGCAAACGCTAAGCGCGCTCGACTTCCATCATCATACGAAAATAATCCTAGTGATCCACTGTGCCTGAAGAGCGCCGTCATGACGCGCTCCGATGGCGAAGCGGGTCCGGCGCCCCGACAATGGGCGTCCGCGCAATCAAGCTCGCGCCGGCCTCGTGGTTCGAGCCGCGCTGCTGCGCAGCGCTCCTCACCATGAGAAGCAAGCTACGCCACCTTCTTCCCCCACAGCCGGCTCGAGGCAATGTCGGCGCCCTGACGCAGCGCCTCGAGCTTCTTCCACACCACCGGCGCGATCACCCATTCGCGTCCGGCAAAGGTGCCGAAGCCGCAATCGGTCGAGGCGATGACGCGCTCGCGGTCGCCGATCGCCGCTACCGCTTCCTCGATGCGGCGCGCGACCAGTTCGGGATGCTCGACGAAGTTGCTGGTGGTTTCGATCACGCCGGGGATGAGCAACATGTCCTTGGGGAAGCCGACGGCTTTCAGCGTCGAATATTCGTGGGCGTGGCGCGGATTGGCGAACTCGATCGACAGCGCGCCGACTTTCGCCTTCAGGAAAATCGCCAGCACCTGCTTGAGCGCGATGTCGAAGATATGCGGGCCTTCCCAGTTGCCCCAGCACACGTGCAGCCGCACGCGCTCGCGCGGAATGCCGGCGATGCCCTGGTTGATCGCATCCAGCTGCATCTCGCAGATCTTGAGAAATTCGGCGTCGGACTGTTTCTGGAAGTTGATCACGCGCGCCATGGCGAGATCGGGCGCGTCGATCTGCAGCAGCAGGCCGCCGTCGTGGATCGCCTTGTACTCATGCGCCATCTCGCGCGCGATCGCCTTGAGATAGGATTCGTAGGAATCGTAATAGGCGTTGAGCATGGTGGTGGCGATGATGCCGGGCGAGGGCGCGGTCATGAACATCTCGACGAACTTGCCCTGCGCGGCTTTCTTGAAGCGCGCGATCTCCTCCTTGATCGGCCCGGTATCGAGATATTTCAGTTCGCTTTGAGCCTCCGGCGCGTTGGAGCCCTTGCCGCGGCGCGGGAAGCGGCGCTTCTGGATTTCGATCAGTTCGGGAAACTCGACGAGGTCGCGGCCGACCGGGCGCTTGGATTCGCCGGCGAAGCCGCTCATGCGCTGCGGCACGTAGGTCTGGAAGCCGACGCGCTGTTGCTCGCCGTCATTGCCGATATCGATGCCGGCCGCGGCCTGGCGGGCGACGATCTCGGCCACCGCCTTGTCCTTCTCGGCCGCAAGCTGCTCGAGGTCGACCGCTTCGCCGGCTTCCTGACGGATGAGCAGCTCGGTGAGAACGTCATTGCGCGGCAGGCTGCCGACATGGGTGGTGAGGATGCGGTCGCGGCTCGAAATCATGAACTTCACTCCCTGAACGCGGCCTTCAGAAGCGGCGAATTATGCTTCGCTTTGCAGGCCTTGGCTTTGCGGGGCATAATACGCATCGTTCTGGGAGGAAAAACAATGGCTATCGCCGAAGCGCGCGCCGCCGCGCCGGGCGCGGTGCATGCGATGGGCGCAGTCCCACGCGATTACAATTTCGCCGCCGATGTGCTGCAGAGCAATCTCGCCGCCGGCCGCGCCGACAAGCCGGCCTTCATCGATGCGCGCGGGCCGTTGACCTACGGCCAGCTGGCGAACCGCGTGGCGCGGTTCGGCGCTGCGCTGCGCGGTCTCGGCGTCAGGCGCGAGGAGCGCGTATTGCTGGCGCTCACCGACACCATCGACTGGCCGACCGCGTTTCTCGGCTGCCTCAAAGCCGGCATCATCGCCGTGCCGGTGAACACGCTGCTCACCGAGGACGACTACCGTTTCATGCTCGCCGACAGCCGCGCCAAATGCCTGGTGGTGTCGGAAGTGCTGTTCCCGAAATTCGAAAAGCTCATCAAGCAGAGCCCGGACCTCGAGCACGTCATCGTCTCCGGCGGCAATCCGCTTGGGTTCAGGCTGTTCGAGGATGTGATCGGCGCCGATGAGCCGGAGGATTACACCGCGCCGACGGTGTCCGACGACATCGCCTTCTGGCTCTACACCTCGGGTTCGACCGGCAAGCCGAAGGGCGCGGTGCACGTGCATGCGAGCCTCAAGCTCACCGCCGATCTTTACGGCACGCCGGTTGCCGGCTTGAAGGAAAGCGACGTCTGCCATTCGGTGGCGAAATTGTTTTTCGCCTACGGCCTCGGCAACGCCATGACCTTTCCCATGTCGGTCGGCGCCACCACGGTGCTCAACGCCGAGCGGCCGACGCCGGACGGCGTCGCCGCGCTGCTGCGCAAGCATTCGGTCACCGTGTTCTTCGCGGTGCCGACTTTCTACGCCGCGTTCCTGAGCAATCCGGCGGCGCCGCAGAAAACACGAAGTCAAACTCCGCCGCTGCGTCTCCGCCGGCGAGGCGCTGCCGGAGCAGATCGCGCGCCAATGGAACGAACGCTATGGCGTCGAGATTTACGACGGCCTCGGCACCACCGAAATGCTGCACATCTTTCTGACCAACGCGCCGGGCGTGCGCAAATATGGCACTACCGGCAAAGCGGTGCCCGGCTACGAGGTCAAGCTGATCGGCGAGGACGGCAGTCAGGTCAAGCAGGGCGAAATGGGCGAGCTCCATGTGCGCGGGCCGACCAGCGCCGTCATGTACTGGAACAACCGCGCGATGTCGCGCTCGACCTTCCAGGGCGATTGGACGCGCTCCGGCGACAAATATATCGAGGACGCCGACGGGTATTACATCTGCTGCGGCCGCGCCGACGATATGCTGAAGGTATCGGGCATGTATGTCTCGCCCTTCGAGGTCGAGGCGGCGCTTTCCTCGCATCCGGATGTTCTCGAAGCCGCGGTCGTCGGCTGGAACGACGAGCAGAAGCTGGTGAAGCCGCGCGCCTTTGTCGTGCTCAAGTCGCCGGAGAAGGCAAGCGACGCGCTCGCCCGTGCGCTGCAGGAGCATGTCAAGGCCAAGCTTGCGCCCTACAAATATCCGCGCTGGATCGAATTCCGTAAGGAACTGCCGAAGACGGCGACCGGCAAGATCCAGCGCTTCAAACTGCGGGCGGAACAGTAGTGCGCCCGGCGGTGCAGCACATTTCCCTCTCCCCTTGTGGAGAGGGTGGCTCCGCGGGAGCGATAGCGGAGCGCGAGCCGGGTGAGCGGGCGTGGGCTCCGTGCGTCTCCACCCCCTCATCCGCCTCGCCGGCTGCCGCGGCTCGGCATCTTCTCCTCAGGGGGGAGGACGGAGTTCGCTGCGGTTCTTTGGTTGAGCTGCAATGCATTCAGACCGACTCCGGCTTCCGCATCATCGACACGCAGCGTCTGGAATACCGCATGATCGGGCCGCGGCCCGATTCGGCGCCGACTTTGGTGCTGCTGCACGAGGGCCTCGGCTGCGTCGGGCTATGGGGCGATTTTCCGGAGAGATTGCAGAAAGCGACCGGCTGCGGCGTTTTCGTCTATTCGCGCGCCGGCTATGGACAATCCTCGTCCGTCAAGCTGCCCCGGCCGTTGAGCTACATGCACGACGAGGCGCGCGAGATACTGCCGAAATTGCTCGATTCCATCGGCTTCCGGCGCGGTCTTCCGGGTCGGCCACAGCGACGGCGCCTCGATCGCGGCCATTTATGCCGGCAGTCGTCAGGATCACCGCATCGGCGGTCTTGTCCTGATCGCGCCGCATTTTTTCACCGAGGAAGTATCCGGCCTTGCGGCGATCGCCGAAACGGCCCGGGCCTACGCGTCCGGCGACCTGCGCGAAAAGCTCGCGCGCTGGCATGCCGATGTCGACAATGCGTTTATCGGCTGGTCCGACGCCTGGCTCGATCCGCAATTCCGCAAGTGGGACATCAGCGAATACCTTGCTTATATCCGCGTGCCGGTGCTCGTCGTGCAGGGCAGCGATGATCAGTACGGCACGATGAAGCAGATCGAGGCGGCCGAGCGGGAGTGCTATTGCCCGGTCGAAGTGGCGATGATGGCCGGCGCCAGGCACACGCCGCAGCGCGAAACGCCAGATCAAGCGTTGAAGGCGATATCGGACTTCGTCGATCGCGTGCTGATGGCGAATGCGTGGGTCAAGGCCGCCTGATCCATACTCCGTTCGTTCTCGTGCAAGCGGGAACCCAGAGCCAGATCCAAAAGAGCTGGGTCCCCGCTTGCGCGGGGACGAACACGTGAATTGTTACTCTGCCGCCTGCTTGGCCGAACTGCCATGCGCCGAGACGAGATAGTCCATCGCCGCCTGCGCGCCGCCTTTCTTGTGCGGCACGTTCGCCAGGGCCAGCGTCATCTCGGCCGCCGACAGCGCGCCCATCAGCATGGTGTCGTTGATGTCGCCCAAATGGCCGATGCGGAAATAGCGGCCGGTCAAAGCGCCGAAGCTCGAGCCGAACGAGATATTGAAGTGCTCGAGCGCCAGCGCGCGGAACGCGTCGGCGTTGTGGCCTTCCGGCAAAATCGTTGCCGTCAGCGTCGGCGAATAATATTTCGGGTCGCGACAGACGATGTCGAGGCCCCAGGCTTTCACCGCGCGGCGCGTGGCTTCGGCAAGCCGGGCGTGGCGGGCAAACACATTGTCCAGCCCTTCTTCGTGCAGCATGTCGATGGAAACGCTCAGGCCCTGCAGCATCTGCGTTGCCGGCGTGTAGGGGAAGAAGCCGACCTTGTTCATGGTCAGCATGTCCTCCCACGACCAGAACGACTTCGGCAGTTTCGCGGTCTTGGCCGCGGCGAGCGCCTTGTCGCTCACGGCGTTGAACGACATGCCCGGCGGCAGCATCAGGCCCTTCTGCGCGCCGCCGACGGTGACGTCGACGCCCCATTCATCGTGGCGGTAATCGGTGGAGGCGAGCGAGGAAATGGTATCGACCATCATCAGCGCCGGATGGCCGGCGCGGTCGATCGCCTTGCGTACTTCGGCGACCGGCGACAGGCATCCGGTCGAGGTCTCGTTGTGCAGGAAGCAGACCGCCTTGATCTCGTGTTTCTTGTCCTCGCGTAGGCGCGCTTCGACGGCGCTGGCGTCGACGCCAGTGCGCCAGTCGGTGGTGATGAATTCGGTTTTCAGGCCGAGATTTTCCGCCATCTTTTTCCACAGCGAAGCGAACTGGCCGGTCTCCACCGTCAGCACCTTGTCGCCGGGCGACAGCGTGTTGACCAGCGCGCCTTCCCAGGCGCCGGTTCCGGTGGCGGTGTAGATGATCACCGGGTTGGCCGTCTTGAAGATGGTCTTGATGCCTTCGAGGCATTTCTTGGCAAGCTTGGCGAATTCCGGCCCGCGATGGTCGATGATCGGCGTATCCATCGCCCGCAGCACGCGATCGGGAATCGGCGTCGGCCCGGGGATATGCAGGAAATGGCGCCCGACCGGACGCGAGGAATTTTGAGCCATTGTCATTTGCTCCTAACGCGCAGCTTGTAAATGAATTGTCATGGCCGAGCCACGAGCCGTCCCGTCAAGGGATTGTGGCGTTGAACTATGAATGCAACATTGTGGTCAAGCGGTTTTCCGCACGGCAACCAAGCTCTTCGCGCATAGGCTTAATTTGGCACACACAGGATTGACGCTGTGGCAGTGGTGATGCCCGGCTTGGAACGGCGGCTTAAGGCCGATTTGACCGGCGAAGTCTGGTTCGACCGCTTCACCCGCGGTCGTTATGCGACTGACGCTTCGCATTATCAGGTCGAGCCGGTGGGCGTAGTCGCGCCGCGCACGATAGAGGAAGCCGAACGGGCGATAGGCATTACCCGCGCGGAAGGCGTAACCGTCCTGGCGCGCGGCGGCGGCACCTCGCAGGCGGGGCAGACCGTCGGCCAGTCGCTGGTCGTCGATTGCTCCAAATATCTCACGCGCGTTCTCGACCTCGACGTCAAGCGCGCGCGCTGCACCGTCGAGCCGGGCATCGTGCTCGACGATTTGAATCGTCAACTTAAGGCCCACGGCCTCTGGTTCCCGGTCGATATCTCGACCTCCTCGCGCGCAACCATCGGCGGTATGGCCGGCAACAATTCCTGCGGCGGCCGCTCGATGCGCTATGGCACCACGCGCGACAACGTTATCTCCATCGAAGCGGTTTTAGCCGACGGCTCGCTCGGCCATTTCGGCCGCATTGGCGGCAATCTGGGCCATGTCCCGCCTTTGCTGCGGCCGTTGGCCAAGGACCTGCTGGCAATCGGCGAACGCGAGAAGGAAGAGATCGCGGCGCGCTTCCCCAAGGTGCAGCGCCGCGTCGGCGGCTACAATCTCGACGCGCTGGTGCCGGGCAAGAACGACATCAATCTTGCCCATGTCCTGGTCGGCTCCGAGGGCACGCTCGGTTTTTCCACCCGCATCGAACTCAAGCTCGCGCCGTTGCTCGGCCGCCGCGCCGTCGGCGCCGTGCATTTCGGCAGCTTCCGCGCGGCGATGGAGACGACGCGCAACATCGTGCATCTCTTGCCGATCGGCGTCGAACTCATCGACCGCACGCTGATCGAGCTCGCGCGCGACATTCCGATTTTCCGGCCAACACTCGACAAGTTCGTGCGCGAGACGCCGGCGGCGATCCTGCTGGTCGAGTTCGGCGAGCCGGACCACGAGGAGAACCTGCGCCGGCTGCAGATACTCAAGGCGACCATCGGCGATCTCGGCTTTGCCTGGGACAAGCCGGGCGACAAATGGGGCGGCGTGGTCGAGGTGCTGAGCCCGGATTTGCAGGCCGCGATCACCGAAGTACGCACCTCCGGCCTCAACATCATGATGTCGATGAAGGAGGAGGGAAAACCGGTCTCCTTTGTCGAGGACTGCGCGGTGCCGCTCGAGCACCTCGCTGATTATACCTCGCGCCTCACTGCGATCTTCGAGAAGCACGGCACCCGCGGCACCTGGTACGCGCATGCGGGCTCCGGTTGCCTGCACGTGCGGCCGGTGCTCAACCTGCGGCTGGACAAGGATGTCCACGCCATGCGCGAGATCGCCGAAGAGGCCTTCGCCATGGTGCGCGAATACAAGGGCTCGCACTCCGGCGAGCACGGCGACGGCCTGGTGCGCTCGGAATTCAACGAGCCGATGTTCGGCTCGCGGCTTGCCCGCGCTTTCGAGGAGGTCAAGGACCGCTTCGATCCGCAAGGCTTCTACAATCCGGGCAAGGTGGTGCGGCCGCCGAAATTCGACGACCGTTCGCTGTTCCGCTATGCGCCCGGATATCACGGCGAGGATGTCGCCACGCATCTCGACTGGTCGGCGTTTCCCGGCAGCGGCGGCGGGTTCCAGGGCGCGGTGGAGATGTGCAACAACAACGGCGCCTGCCGCAAACTTGCCGGCGGCGCCATGTGCCCGAGCTATCGCGTCACCCGCGACGAGCGCGACGTGACGCGCGGCCGCGCCAATACGCTGCGGCTTGCCGTCACCGGCCAGCTCGGCCCCGATGCGCTGGCCTCCGCGAAATGGCGGAGACGCTGAAGCTTTGCGTCTCCTGCAAGGCCTGCCGGCGCGAATGCCCGACCGGCGTCGACATGGCGCGCATGAAGATCGAGGTGCAGGCGGCGCGCGGCGCGAAGCACGGGTTTTCGCTGCACGACCGGCTGGTCGGCTTTCTGCCGCGCTACGCGCCGATGGCGGCGAAATACGCCTGGCTCGCCAATATGCGCAACCGTTCGGCGACGCTTGCGCGACTGTCCGGCGCCTCGCCGGCTTTGCGGCGCAAGCGCAGCCTGCCGCAATGGCGCAGGATATTTTCTACGACCGTTCGGATTGGTCGCTACGCCGCGAACGCCCAAGGCGATCTCACACGCGACGTGCTGTTCGCCGACACCTTCAACCGCTATTTCGAGCGGGAAAATCTCGAAGCGGCGGTCGCGCGTGCTCGCCGCCGGCGGCTATCGCGTGCACGCGGCCCTGCCGGCCGATGGCGACGAACGCCCGCTCTGTTGCGGCCGCACATTCTTGTCCATCGGCCATGTGCACGAGGCCCGTCGGGAGATGGAGCGCACGCTCGCCGCGCTCACGCCGTACGTCGAGCGCGGCATGCCGGTGATCGGGCTGGAGCCGAGTTGCCTGCTTGGCTTCCGCGACGAAATGCCGGCGCTGTTGCGCAGCGAGCGCCGCCAAGGGCGCTTGCCGCGAAGGCCGAGCTGTTCGAGGAATTTCTCGCGCGCGAAAAGGCCGAAGGACGGCTCAATCTGCCGCTCGGCCCGCTGCCGAAAAAGGCGCTGCTGCACGGCCATTGCCATCAGAAGGCCTTCGACGTCATGGGCGCGGTCGAGGGCGCGCTCAAGCTCGTGCCCGAGCTCAGTGTCGAGACCATCGAATTCGAGTTGCTGCGGCATGGCCGGCGCCTTCGGCTACGATGCCGACACCATCGATGTGTCGCTGAAGATGGGCGAGTTGTCGCTGCTGCCGGCGGTACGCAAGGCGGCCGCCGACGCGCTCATCGTCGCCGACGGCACCTCCTGCCGGCATCAGATCCACGACGGCTCCGGCCGCGAGGCACTGCACGTTTCCCGCGTCCTGGCGATGAGCGTTGCGGCTGCCGTCCCGCGCAAAGACGCTTCGGCTTTTTAGGCCGCGCCTCGTTCAACGGGCGCGCTCTGGGGCAACCTCCGCTCGATGTCCGCTATGCGCCGATAGCGACCAACCTCGCTGCTCGCGGCGATTGCAGCAATGTGCCAAAAGCCGGCCGCGGGTACCACCACCGTATAATCGGATGCAAATATTTGGGGCCATTGGGCGCGCTGGCTGAATTGGACGTCGTCAATTGAGTTCGTATTCTCCCGTATTTACGGAACAACCTCCATTGTGAATAATGAGCGTACATGAACCTTCTACTGATCGAAGATAACCAAGGTGATTTGGTGCTGGCGCGGGAAGCCTTCCGCGCCTCGGATCGGCCTGTCCGGTTGCACGAGGCACGCGACGGTGTAGAGGCGCTGGATTTTCTTTGCCGCAACTCACCCCGCCCGGATCTCATTTTGATGGATTTGAACCTTCCCAAAATTGACGGTCGCGATCTTCTACGCCGTCTAAAAAAGGACGAGAGTTGGAAAACGGTACCTACAGTCGTCCTCAGCACCTCCGATGCGGAGGATGATGTTCGATATTGTTATCGACAGCACGCGGCGTGTTACATCAAGAAACCCAACCAATGGGTCGAATTTACAAAGGTCGTGAAATTCGTAACGGGTTTTTGGCTCTTGGCCGTCAAGCTAGAAAGCAATGCATCTGACTATTTGTCGCAAATTATTTCAGCGGACCGCTTTTATTTTCAGTCCGGCGAATAGCGCTGCCACGGACTGGGGTGCCATGAATAACACTCCCGGCTAAACCCCGTTTGCGATTGATAATGTCCGCTGCGGATCATGAGCAGACACAACGCCCGACGCGTGCGGCGGCCTAGCCGCTGCTGCCGTAGAAACAAATTGACCAGCGCCAGCGAGAACCACGGCACGTAGGTACAGACCAGCAGCACGACCACCAGCGCCGCGATGAACGGCAGGTTGACCTTGGTGGTTTCCCAGATGTCCGACTTGGCGATGGCGCAGGAGGCGATCAGCACGCTGGCCACCGGCGGCGTCTGCTGGCCGATGGCGAGATTGAGCGTCAGCACCAGCCCGAAATGAATCGGATCGATGTGCACCGCGGCGATCATCGGCATCACGATCGGCACGGTAAGAATGATCGCCGCCGCCGAATGCAGGAACATGCCCAGAATCAGGAAGAAGACGTTGAGCAGCAGCAGCACGACATAGGGGTTTGAGGTGAGCCCGGTGATACTCTGCGCCAGCGCCTGCGGCAGTTTCGCTTCGGTGAGGAAGGTGCCGATCAGCGCCGAGCTCGCGACCAGCAGCATGACCACGGCGGTTTGCACGCCGCCGTCGATGCAGGCCTTGCGCAGGTCGCGCCATTTCAGGTCGTGGTAGATGACGCCGCCGATCAGCAGCGCCGCGGCGACGGCAAGTCCGGCGCCCTCGGTCGCGGTGACGATGCCGCCGAAAATGCCGCCGAGAATGATCACGGGCAGCAGGAATGCCCAGGACGCCTCTTTCAGCGTCACCCACACGCGCGCGAGCTGGAACCGCTCCTCGACCGGGAAATCGTAGCGCACGGCCTGGATATAGGCCGCGACCGCTAGGCCCGACCGCGCCGAGAATGCCGGGAAGGATGCCGGCGACGAACATCTTCACCACCGAGGTCTGCGCCATCACCGCGTAGAGGATCATCGGGATCGACGGCGGGATGATGATGGCGAGGCTGGCCGAGGAGGATGAGATGCTCGCCGCGAATTCCTTGGAGTAGCCGCGCGAGCTCATCGCCGGGATCAGGATGGTGCCGAGCGCGGCGACGCCGGCCACCGCCGAGCCGGAAATCTCGGCAAAGAACATCGAGGCGCCGATCGTCACCATCGACAGGCCGCCGCGCACCAAGCCGAAGCAGGCGGAGGTGAAGGCGATCAAGCCGGCGCGAAATGCTCGACGCATTCATGATCGCGCCGGCGAGGATGAACAGCGGAATAGCCAGCAGCGGGAAGCTCGATGCGCCGTCGAACATGACCAGCGCCATGTTCGGCAGGCTGTTGGGGCCCTGGATGATCAGGATCGCGGCGGTGGCGACGATGCCGAGCGCGACCGCGATCGGCACATTGAGCAGCGCCAGCGCCAGCATGCCGACGAGCATCAGCGCGATGGTCATCGGGAGCCTCCGGCCTTGCCGCCCTGATCAGGGTCGTCCGTATGGCCGAGTTCGAGCGCCTCCTTGATCTCCAGGTCGACAAAGCCGGTGGTGCGCGCGTCACGCAATATGTCGGGCAGCCGCAGCGCCTCGGCGATGACGAACAAGACGGCGCCGACAGGGATGACCGATTGGGTCAACTGCGTCGGCACCTCCGGCATGCTGACCAGATGCTCGCCTTGCAGGATGATCAGCACCTGCATGCCGTAGATCGCGAGCAGGCCGAAAAAGAGAAAGACCATGCCTCGGCGAAAACGGTCGCCAGCAAGCCGCGCCTTCGGCGGCATGGCGTTGACCAGGCCGGGCACGCCGATATGCGCGCCGCGCAGCGCCGCCAGCGCGGCGCCGTAGTAGGTCAGCCAGACAAGGCCAATCGAGGCGAGTCTCGTCGTACCAGGACAGCGCGTGGCCGATATAGCGAAAGACGGCGCCGGCGATGATCAGAGCCGTCAATGCCACCATCAACACGAGCACGATGACTTCGAGCAGCCGCTCGAAGCCCGCACGAAGACGAGACAAGTTCAAGGAGACATCCCCGGACTTTGCAGCGGAAACAACGGGCCGGCCCATTCAGGCCGGCCCGCCGACATGGTCTCGCGTTCAGGACGACTTGTGGCCGAGCGCGAGCGCCTTATCGATCAGCTCCTTGCCGCCCGGGACTTCCTTGGCGAACTCCTCGTAGACGGCCTTGCTGGCCGCGATGAACGCGTCCTTGTCGACCTCGTTCACCTTGGTGCCGGCCTCCTTGATCTTCTCGAGCAGGTCATTGTCCAGATCGGCGGCGATCTTCAGGGCGATCGGCTGCACCTCCTTGGCGGTCTGTTCGAGGATCTTCTGCACGTCCGCCGGCAGCCGCGACCAGCTCGCGCCGGCGATGAGATAAGTCGGCGTATAGACGTGGCCGGTCATCGACAGATATTTCTGCACTTCCTGGAAATGTCCGGTATAGATTTGCGCCAGCGGATTCTCCTGGCCGTCCATGGCGCCGGTCTGCAGCGCGACGAACACTTCCGAGAAGCGCGAGCGGCGTCGGGTTGGCGCCATAGGCCTTGAACATCTTCACGCGCCAGACGCCCTTCGGCACGCGCAGCTTAATGCCCGGGAGGTCGGCGGGCTTGACGATCGGATGCTTGTTGTTGGTGATCTGGCGGAAGCCGTTCTCCCAGACGCCGATGATGCGGTAGCCGACTTTTTCCGCGTCCGGCACCATGATCGGGTAGACGATCTGGTCGCGGATGCGCGCCATGTGGTCGCGGTCCTTCACCAGATACGGCATTTCGAACAGGCCGAAGCTCGGCACATACGACGACATCACCGTGGACGGCAACGCCAGGTCGACGGTTCCGAGCTTCAGCTTCTTCATCAGCTCGGAGTCGCCGCCGAGCTGGCTCGATCCGTAGACGACGACCTTGACCTTGTCGCCGAGTTTGGCGTTGGCGCGTTTGGCGAATTCCAGAGCGTCCAATTCGAGCAGCGAGCCGGGCTCGCCGACATGGCCGAATTTGATTTCGGTCTGCGCTGGCAGCGCTCCCGACCGACAGCAGCGGCGGCGAAGGCAAATGCAGCACAGCTTTCTTGCAAGCGGCATGACGGTCCTCCCAAATTTATGGTGCCTTCGGCCGGCCGAGTTGGCCTTTGCCGGTGGCGTTTGTTGTTTCGATTATCAATGCAAATCGGGCCGGATTAGGCAAGCAGACGATCGCCGGGCCGCGAGGTGCCGGAACCGGTCGGGAAGCGCAGTTTCAAGCCGATTTGATAAATCAACACGCGGCGCAACAGGCGCGACAAAAACGTGACCCGCCCGGGCGGGAAGAGCCGGGCGGGTCGTTGGATCGGCGTGCCGGCAAAATCGGCGAATGGGCGCCGATCGCAAGGCGATCAGTAAGGAACGACGTCGCAGACGCGGACCGTGCGCAGATTGCCCCAGCGGTCGTAGCGCTGGACGTAGCGGCAGTCGGCATAGCCGTAGGCCGGCGCGGCGTAGGCGCTTGACGCGGCCGCGGCGCCGATCAGCGCGCCGGCGGCAAAGCCCAGCCCGATTCCCGGGCCCCAGTGCGCGTGATGGGCCTGCGCCTCGCCAGTGGCGACGGTCAGGCTGGCGGCAACGGTGAGCGCGGCGAGCGCCGCGGCAATGGTCTTCGACTTGGTCATGGCTCGTCTCCATCCGTTTGAATTCAGGGCGGCCTCGTGGGCCGCGCAAACATGGGTCGCGAGCCGCGGCAAAAAGGTTCAAGGCCGGATCCGGTAACCGGCTTGCCGGGACCGGACAGGCAATGACAAGATGGGAAAATGATGAGAATTGCCGCGATCGTATTGGCTTTGGCCGCGGGCTTTGCTTCGGCGCAGGCGGCCGACAAGGTTCGCTTCGGCACCAATTGGGTGGCGGAAGCCGAGCACGGCGGCTTCTACCAGGCGCTCGCCGACGGCACCTACGCCAAATACGGCCTCGACGTCACCATCGTGCCGGGCGGCCCGAACGTGAACAACCGCATCCTGCTGCCGGTCGGCAAGCTCGACTTCTTCATGAGCGCCAACACGCTGCAGTCCTTCGACGCGGTCGAGCACGAATATTCCGACCGTCGTCGTGGCGGCGATGCTTCCAGAAGGACCCGCAGGTGCTGATTGCGCATCCCGGCGGGCTCGACAATTTCGACGACCTGAAGAAGCTGACGCTGTTCGTCTCCAAGGAAGGCATGGTCAGCTACTTCCAGTGGCTGAAGACGGATTACGGCTTCAACGAAGCCAAGGTGAAGCCCTACACCTTCAATCCGCAGCCGTTCCTCGCCGACAAGAATTCGGCGATGCAGGGCTACGTGACGTCCGAGCCCTACGCGATCGAGACGCAAGGCGACTTCAAGCCGAAAGTGTTTCTGCTCGCCGACCACGGCTTCAACGCCTATTCGACGCTGATCGAGACGCGCCGCGATCTGGTCGAGAAGAAGCCCGATCTGGTGCAGCGCTTCGTCGATGCCTCGACCATCGGCTGGTACCACTATATCTACGGCGACAACCGGCCGGGCAACGACGCTGATCAAGAAGCAGAACCCGGAAATGACCGACGCGCTGCTCGCCTATTCGATCGCCAAGATGAAGCAATATGGCATCGTCGATTCCGGCGACACGCTGAAGCTCGGCATCGGCGCCATGACCGACGCGCGCATGAAGAATTTCTTCGACAAGATGGTGCGCGCCGGCGTGGTCAAGGCGTCGATCGACTACAAGCGCGCCTACACGCTGCAATTCGTCAACAAGGGCGTCGGCGTCGATCTGCGGCCGAAATGAGCAGCGCACCGAGGCCGGCGCATCCGTCGTCTCGCTGCGCGGCGTCGGCAAGACGTTCGAGCGCGGCACCGTCGCGCTCGAAGGCTTCGATCTCGACGTGCGCGACGGCGAATTCGTTTCGCTGCTCGGGCCGTCCGGCTGCGGCAAGTCGACGGCGCTGCGCATCATCGCCGGCTTGAGCGCGCCGTCGCGGGCACGGTCGAATGGCCGGCCGACAATGAGCCGAAATCGGGCAGGCCCGACTCGCCGGCAAGATCGGCTTCGTGTTCCAGGAGCCGACGCTGATGCCCTGGGCGACCGTGTGCGGCCAATGTGCGGCTGCCGCTCAAGCTGGCGGCGTGACGAAGACGCCGCCGCGCGCACGACGGTCGCGCGCTGCGCTGGAGCGCGTCGGCCTTGCCGACTTTCGCGCAGAGCTATCCGCGCGAACTTTCCGGCGGCATGCAGATGCGCGTCTCGATCGCCCGCGCGCTGGTGACCGAGCCGCAGCTTCTGCTGATGGACGAGCCGTTCGCCGCGCTCGACGAGATCACCCGCTTCAAGCTCAACAACGATCTGCTGCGTGCTGTGGCAGCGAATTGCGCCGCACCGTCATCTTCGTCACCCATTCGGTGTTCGAGTCGGTCTATCTGTCGCAGCGCATCGTGGTGATGACGCCGCGGCCCGGGCCGCGTGTTCACGCGAGGTGACGATTCGAGCGCCGTATCCGCGCGACGAGCGCTTCCGCACCTCGGCCGAATATGCCGCGCTATTGCCGCCGCGTCGCCGAGGCGCTGCAGCCAGGCCGATGCGGGAGGCGGCGCATGAAGCGAGCGCGCGCTGCGAATTGCGCGCTGCCGCTCATCGTGCTGGCCGCTGGTCGTTTCCGTTTGGGACCTGCGTGGTGCGCCTGTTCGCCATTCCGCCCTTCGTGCTGCCGGGACCCGGCCTCGTGCTCGCGACGCTGATCGCCGACTGGCAGCCTGCTGTGGCATTCGCTGCTGGTCACGCTCGCCACCACCTTCGAGGGCTTCGTGCTCGCGGCCGTCGGCGGCATCGGGCTTGCCATCCTGTTCAGCCAGTCGCGGCTGATCGAATATTCGCTCTATCCTTACGCGGTCATCCTGCAGGTGACGCCGGTCGTCGCCATCGCGCCGCTGCTGCTGATCTACCTGCCGCAGCCGCTCGCCGTGCTCGCCTGCGCCTGGATCGTCGCCTTCTTTCCGGTGCTCGCCAATACCACGCTCGGCCTGGCTCCGTCGACCACAATCTCATCGCGCTGTTCGAGCTCTACAAGGCCTCGCGCTGGCAGATGTTGCGGCAGCTCAAACTGCCGGCGGCGCTGCCGCAGATGCTGGCCGGCCTGCGCATCGCCGGCGGGCTGTCGCTGATCGGCGCGGTGGTTGCGGAGATCGCCGCGGGCTCGGCCGGCGCCGGCTCCGGTCTCGCCTATCGCATCGCCGAATCCGGCTACCGGCTCAACATCCCGCGCATGTTCGCCGCGCTGCTGCTGCTGTCGGCCGCCGGCGTCGCGATCTTCTTCGCGCTGTCGCTGGTCAACTATCTCGCGCTGCGCCGCTGGCACGAAAGCGCGGTCGCGCGCGAGCGCTAGCCCAGCACGAGAATTGCGCACGATGCGCGCCGAGCGCGGCCATCGACGACGACGACCTCGATCAAGCCCGCGATGCAAGCCGAAGCGCCAGCACGGCGGCGATCGCCGGCGAGCACGGCGGCGCGGATGTCGAGCGCGGCGGGATCGAAGGCGAACCAGCGCAGCGGCCCGTAGTGCATTTCGGTGACGCTGCCGAACAGCACGTGCAGCGCGAACCAGACCGACAGGTTGAGAATGACGCCGACCACCGCGGCGGTGATGGCGGCGAGCGCGCCGGCGAGCCGCCGGTTGCCGCGCAGCTCCTCGACGAACGGCGCGCCGGCGAAGATCCACAGCATCGACGGCACGAAGGTCACCCAGGTGGTCAGCGCCGCGCCGAGGACGCCGGCAGCGAGCGGCGAGAACGGCGCGGCGTCGCGGAAGGCGGCGAGGAAGCCGACGAATTGCGTGACCAGGATCAGCGGCCCCGGCGTGGTCTCGGCAAGGCCGAGCCCGTCGACCATTTCCGGCGCCGTCATCCAGTGATGCGTCTCGACCGCCTGCTGCGCCATGTAGGCGAGCAGCGCATAGGCGCCGCCGAAGGTCACCACCGCGAGCTTGGAGAAGAACAGCGCCGATCGCGACCAGCACATGGTCCGGCGCCGAGCGCAGAGCGCGGCGAGCGCGACCGGCGCCCACCACAGCGACAAGGCCGATCGGCGAGCGCGGTAGCGAATTGCCGCCAGCGCGTCCGGCGCGCGGCGGCGCCGCCGGCGGCGTCGTCCGTTGACAGTGCCGAGCTGCTCCGGGCGCGGCCTGCGCGACGAGATATCCGATCAGCGCGGCGGCGATGACGATCAGCGGAAACGGCAGCGCGAAAAAGAAGATGCCGACGAAAGCCAGGCCCGGCGAGCGCCACCAAGCAGATTGCGTTTTCAGCGAACGCTTGCCGATGCGGATCAGCGCCTCGACCACGATCACCAGCACCGCGGCCTTGATGCCGAACAGCGCGCCGTCGATCGGCGCCGCAGTCCGCGCCCGTAGACATAGAGCAGGCTCAGGCCCAGCATCACGAAGGCGCCGGGCAGCACGAACAGAATGCCGGCGGCGAGCCCGCCGCGCACGCCGTGCAGCAGCCAGCCGATATAGGTCGCGAGCTGCGCGCCTCCGGGCCCGGCAGCAGCATGCAGAAGTTGAGCGCGTGCAGGAAGCGCGCGCTCGTCGAGCCATTTCTTCTCGTCGACCACGATGCGGTGCATCAGCGCGATCTGCCCGGCCGGCCCGCCGAAGGAGAGGCAGCCGATCTTGAGCCAGACCTTGAAAGCTTCGCCGAAGCTCGGCGGCGGTGCTGCGTTCCTCATCTCATGCCGCCTTAACCGGCCAGTTGTGCCGCTCGTCGGCGGCGAAACGCAGCCAGGCGAACAAGGCATCGTAGACCATGAAGCCGCGTTCCAGCAGGCCATGGTCGTCGTCGCCCGATAAGGCCGAAAGCCCGAGCGAGATCGCGTGCAAGCCCGCCGCTTCCGGCGCGATGTCCGGGCCGCGCGGTGTCGGCGCCGCGCACGATCAGCGCCAGGCGCGCAAGCGACGGCTCGCCCTCAAGCCCAAACAGCTTGAGCATGGTGTCGAAGCTGCAGCGTTCGCCGTCGTGCGAGATTTCGACGTTGGCAATATCGAACGGGATGCCGCCGAATTCGGCGGCCGACTCCTCCACATAGGCTGGATCAACAAATATGATTTTGGCGCTTGCGTCGAGGAAGCGCCGGATCAGCCACGGGCAGGCGATGCGATCGATTTTCGGCCGTCGCCGGGTCACCCAGATGCTCGGCCTGCGTGGTGCAAAACGCGCGAGCGTCACCCGGTCAACCAATGGCAGCCCGGCCTCGCTCCACGCTGCAAAGCCGCCCTCAAGCATGCTCGCGCCAAAGCCCGCCTCGCGCAGTTCGGCGGTGATGAATTGGCTGAGCTCCTTGCCGGCCTTGCAAGCGACGACAATTGGGCGCTGCCGATCGAGCGCCGGACTCCAGCGCGCGAATTCGGATGGGTCTTGCCACGTCGAGGCTGGCAATTGGCCCGGCCTCGAGTTCGTAGATATCGCGCTTGCACACGTCGACGAGCTGCGGCGCGTGTGCCGTGCCAATCAGGCGCCAGAGATCGTTCGGTGAAATCGAATAGCTCGGAGACAGCATAGGTCCCCTCCGTGAACGAAGGAGACGGTGCTTGGGCTCGCAAGCCTTCAAGGAAGTGCGGGGCGACCGCCGCAGGCCCCACAGGCAAACGTTATCGTAATGCCGGATCGCCGGCAAGCGGCGGCGTCATCGCGGCAGCAATGCCGGCACCACCAGCACCAGCCCCGACAACAGCAGCAGCACCAGGATCACCTTGCGGAACGCCGCATCGTTGAGATGCCCATAGAGTTTGAGCCCAAACAACATGCCGGCCAGCAGCACCGGCGCGCCGAGGAAATAGAGCTTGGCGAATTCGACGGTGAGCGCGCCGCCGGCGGTCAGCGAAACGGCGGTGGCGATGAACGAGGCCAGGATCACCGGCTGGTAGACGCTGCGCTGCGTGTCCTTCGACCAGCCGCGCATGCCGCACCAGATGGTCACGAATACGCCGGCGAGCCCGGTCATGCCGCCGAGCAGGCCGTTGAGCAAGCCGACGCCGAGTTCGACCGGCACGTTCGCCGGCACGCCCCTGACGGTCGGCCGCAGCAATCCGTGGGCGCCGTAGGCGATGAGCAGGAGGCCGACACCGAAGCGGAGATAGGCCGGGTCGGTGTAGTGCAGCAGCCAGGCGCCGATCGGCGCGCCGACCGCGACGCCGATCACCAGCGGGATCACATGGCGCCAGTTGAAGGCGTGCCGCAGCGTCCAGATGCCGTAGCTCTGCACGAACAGGCCGTAGCCGACGATCAGGCTCGCGGTCTGCACCGGGGTGATGATGTGCAGCCAGACGCCCGAGACCACCAGCCCGAAGGCAAAGCCGGCAAGGCCGGTGGCGACGCCGCCGACAAATGTCGCGGTCAGGAAAAGCGCTAGAGTAATGCCATCCATGGGCGCGCACGCATCGGCGAGACTATTGTTGATTGGATGGCTGATATCCCGCAGTGAGGCTGCTATTTCCCTCACAAACAATCTATACCACCGGCCAAACCATAACAGTCTGACGGGGGGAACAAGAAATGGCCAATAAAATCGATCTTGCCGGCCGCAATGCGGTCGTCACCGGCGGCGCGCAGGGCATCGGCCGCGCCATCGTCGAGCGCTTCCTCGATTCCGGCGCGGTCGTTGCGATCTGGGACCGCGACATTGCTCTGGCGAAAAAGACGGCGGCGGAACTGCAGAACCACGGCCGCGTTGTCCCCGTCGCGGCTGATGTCACGCAATTTCCCGATGTCGAACGCGCCCGCGACGAGACGCTGAAGGCGTTTGGCCGCATCGACATCCTCGTCAACAATGCCGGCGTCGCCGGCTTGAATACGAACACCTGGGAATATCCGGTCGAAGAGTGGCGCCGGGTGCTGTCGATCAATCTCGACGGCCAGTTTCATTGCTGCAAGGCCATCGTGCCGGGAATGATCGCGCAGAATTACGGGCGCATCGTCAATATCGCCTCGATCGCCGGCAAGGAAGGCAATCCGAATGCGCCGGCCTATTCGGCGTCGAAAGCCGGCGTCATTTCGCTGACCAAGTCGCTGGCCAAGGAGACCGCGAACAAGGATATTTCCGTCAACTGCATCACGCCGGCGGCGGCGAAGACCGCGATCTTCGACCAGATGACGCAGACGCATATCGACTACATGCTGTCGAAGATCCCGCGCGCGCGCTTTGTCGAGGTCAACGAGATTGCCGCGCTCGCCGCCTTCTGCGCGTCGAGTGACTGTTCGTTCACCACCGGCGCGGCGTTCGACATTTCCGGCGGGCGGGCGACCTATTGACCGATCCTCACGCTGCCCGCCGTGCCCGTTTGACCGGCATCGCGCTGATGTGCTGCGCGGTGGCGACGTTTTCGTGCATCGACGCCACCGGCAAATACCTCATCGGCCACATGGATACGATCCAGGTGGTCTGGGCGCGCTACTTCTTCGCGTTCGTCCTGACGTTGATCTTCGCCAACCCGGTGAATCGCCCAGGGCTGATGCGGACGAGCCGGCCGTTTTTCCAGGTCGGCCGTTCCGCGCTGCTGCTGCTCTCCACCATCCTCAATTTGATCGCATTGCGCTGGCTGCAACTCGACGAGTCACTGTCGATTCTGTTCTCCACGCCGTTCATGGTCGCGGCGCTGTGCGTGCCTCTGCTCGGCGAATGGGTCGGCTGGCGGCGCTGGACGGCGATCATCATCGGCTTTTGCGGCGTGCTGGTGGTGGCGCGTCCCGGCATTGGCGGACTGCACCCCGCCGCGCTGCTGACGTTTGCCGGCGCCATCTGCTATGCATTCTATTCGATCTCGACGCGCCTTTTGTCGCGCAGCGACAGCAGCGACACCACGCAGTTCTACACCAGCCTGGTCGGCGCGGTGGCGATGACCCTGGTGGTGCCGTTTGTTTGGACGAAGCCGGAAAGCGCGTTAGTCGCCGGATTGATGGTGCTGATTGGAGCGTTCGGTGGCGGCGGACATTATCTGCTGATCCGGGCGCACCGCCTCGCGCCGGCGTCGACGCTGGCGCCGTTCATCTACACGCAGATGGTATGGACGACGGCGCTCGGCTTCCTGGTGTTTGGCGACGTGCCGCACCGCTGGACGATCGTGGGCGGCTTTATTGTGATTTCGTCCGGCCTTTACCTGCTCCACCGCGAAACGGTCAGGGGCAAGCCGGAGCCTTCAGCGCCCGTTGCCTAAGCCTCCGGCGCGGCGCTATGGTCCGCCCCAATAACCTCAGGGAAAGCTATGGCCAAACTCGATGACCGGTCGTCTGCCGCGGGCTCCGGCTTGAACGACGATATCGGCGAGCAAAAGCGCCTGGAACTCTACCGGACGCAAGTTCTCCTCCGCGAGGCGGAGCAGCGCGCCTACGACCTGTTCCTGCAGAACCTGGTCAAGGGCACCAGCCACCTGTCGCTCGGGCAGGAGGCGGTGGCGGCGGGTTTTGCCGGCGCCATGGTGAAGGGCGACTTGAGCTTCTGCACTTATCGCGGCCATGCCCACACTTTGGCGCGCGGCGTTCCTGTCGAGAAGGTGTTGGGCGAGCTCATGCAGCGCAATAACGGCTTGATGCGCGGCAAGGGCGGCTCGATGCATTTGACCTCTGAAGACCACGGCGTGATGGGCTCCTACGCCATCATCGGCGCGCATCTTCCCATCGCCTGCGGCGCCGCCTGGCGCGCGCAATACAAGGGCGCCAAGGACGTCTCGGTGTGCTTCTTCGGCGACGGCACCACCAATATCGGCGCCTTCCATGAGGCGCTGAACTTCGCCGCGGTGTGGAAGCTGCCGGTGATCTTCGTCTGCGAAAACAATCTCTACATGGAATATACGCCGATCGGCGACGTCACCGCGGTCGAGCATCCGGCCGCCGACCGCGCCTCGCGCCTACGGACTCGAGCGCATCGTCATCGACGGCAACGACGCCGACGTGGTCTATCGCACCGCGCAGAAGGCGTTACGACAAGGCTCGCGCCGGCGGCGGCCCGTCGCTGATCGAATGCATGACCTACCGCTACAGCGGCCACTCGCGCGCCGACCCGGCGAAATACCGTCCCGAGGGCGAGCTGGAGAAATGGAAAGCAGCGCGACCCGATCAAGATCTATCGCGAGCGGCTGAAGCAGTTCGGCGTCAGCGAGCACGCGATCGACAGGATCGACGCCGATGTGCGCAAGGTCGTCGACGACGCGACGGAAGCCTGCAAGGCCGCGCCGCCGCCGCCGCACCGATATCATCTGTTCACCGATGTCTATGCCGACGGCGGCTGGGCTTGGCGAAATTAGGTTTGGAGAAACTGACATGGCGGAACTGACCTACCGCGACGCGGTGATCCGCGGCATCGCCCAGGAGATGAGCCGCGATCCCGACGTCGTCTTCCTCGGCGAGGACGTGGCCAAGGCCGGCGGCGTGTTCAAGGCGACGGTCGGGCTTTACGAACAGTTTGGCCCGCTGCGCGTGCGCGACACGCCGATCTCCGAGCAGGCGATCCTCGGCGCCGCCATGGGCGCGGCGATGACGGGGCTGAAGCCGATCGCCGAAATCATGTTCTCGGATTTCTTCGCCGTCTGCTTCGACTACATCGCCAACGAATTCCCCAAGAGCCGCTACATGTCCGACGGGCAGACCAAATGCCCGCTGGTGGTGCGCACCGGCAACGGCGCCGGCTCGCGCTTCGGCGCCCAGCATTCGCAGAGCGTTGAGAACTGGTGCATGATGATTCCGGGCTTGAAGGTCGTGGCGCCGTCGTCGCCGGTCGACGTCATCGGGCTGTTGGCCGCGTCGGTGCGCGATCCCGACCCGGTGATTTTCCTCGAGCACAAGTCGCTTTACGCGACCAAGGGCGAAGTGCCCGACGGCGAGATCGTCGACAAGCTCGGCACCGCCAAGATCGTGCGGCCCGGCAAGGACGCCACCATCCTGGCGCTGGCGCTGATGGTGCCGCGGGCGCTGGAGGCGGCGGAAAAGCTCAAAAGCGAACACGGCATCGACGCCGAGGTTATCGACGTGCGCTCGCTGGTGCCGCTCGACACGCAGACCATTCTCGGCTCGGTGGCGAAGACGCACCGGCTGTTCACCGTGGAGGAGAATCCTCGGCTCTGTGGATGGGGCGCGGAAATCGTGTCGATCGCCGTAGATGAGGGCTTCTACGACCATGACGGACCGCCGGTACGAATAACAACGCCGCATATTCCGCTGCCGGCGGCCGATACGCTGGAAGACATCGTGCTGCCAACCCCGGAAAGGATCGTAGAAACCGTAAAGCTCGCGTTGGAAAGCTGATGTACGGAAAGGTGTAGAGTCATGTACGAAAATCTTCTCGCCAATGTTCCGACCGACCTGTGGATCGGCGGCCAAGTGGCGCAAATCATCCGACAATGGCCGTTTCGACGTCATCGATCCGGCGACCGAGCGCAAGATTGCCTCCGTCGCGAGCGCGACCGTCGACGACGCCAAGGCGGCGGTCGACGCCGCGCAGGATGCCTTCGAAGGCTGGGCCAAGCGCAAGCCGCGCGAGCGCGCCGAGATCCTGCGCAAATGCTACGAGCTAATCATGCGCGACGCCGAGCGCTTCGCCAAGCTGATCACGCTGGAAAACGGCAAGGCGTTGCCCGATTCACGCGGCGAGGTGGCCTATTCCGCCGAGTTCTTCCGCTGGTACGCCGAGGAAGCCGTGCGCAACCTCGGCTCGATCTCCGTGGCGCCGGCCTCCGGTGCCCGTATCGTCGCCCAGCACAAGCCGGCCGGCGTCGCCGTGCTGGTGACGCCGTGGAATTTCCCTGCCGCCATGGCGACGCGCAAGATCGGCCCGGCGCTCGCCGCCGGCTGTCCCGTGGTGCTCAAGCCGGCATCCGACACGCCGCTCACCATGCTGGCCCTGATGCCGGTGCTGGAAGAGGCGGGCGTTCCCGCCGGCGTCGTCAACGTCATCCCCTCGCGCTCGTCCGGCAAGGTGGTTTCCGCCATGCTGCATGACCGCCGCGTGCGCGTCGTCTCCTTCACCGGCTCGACCGAGGTCGGCCGCAAGCTATTGCATGAGGCCGCCGACCAGGTTCTCAAGCCGTCGATGGAGCTTGGCGGCAACGCTCCGTTCATCGTCTTCGAGGATGCCGATATCGATGCGGCGATCGACGGCGCCATGATTGCGAAGATGCGCAACATGGGCGAGGCCTGTACCGCGGCCAACCGCTTCTACGTGCATGAGAAGGTGCACGACGAGTTTGCGAAAAAACTCACTGCCAAGATGGGCGGATTGAAAATGGGCAACGGCCTCGACGAAGGCGTCAATCTCGGGCCGCTGGTCAACAAGGACGGGCGCGACAAGGTGATTGAGCTGGTGGCCGACGCCGTGAAAAAGGGCGCCAAGGTTTTGACCGGCGGCAAGCTGCCGGACGGGCCGGGCTTCTTTTATCCGGCGACGGTGCTCACCAACGTCGCCGACGATTCGAAAATGCTGAACGAGGAAATCTTCGGACCGGTCGCTTCGGTGCAAACTTTCAAGACCGAGGACGAAGTGATCAAGCGCGCCAACGACACCGAATATGGCCTGGTCGCCTATCTCTACACCAAGGATTTGACGCGCGGCATGCGCGTCTCCGAGAAGCTCGACTTCGGCATGATCGGCCTCAATCGCGGCCTCGTCTCCGATCCGGCGGCGCCGTTCGGCGGCGTCAAGCAGTCGGGCCTCGGCCGCGAAGGTGCGCAGGAAGGCATGAAGGAATTTCTCGAGACGCAATACGTGTCGGTGAGCTGGTAGAAGCGGCGGGACTTGGAATGGACGTGCTGATGCCGCAACTCGGCGAGACCGTCGCCGAAGGCAAGATCGTCAAATGGTTCAAGGCGGCCGGCGACGCCGTCAAGCCGGGCGACAACCTGTTCGAGATCGAGACCGACAAGACCTCGATGGAGGTGCCGTCGACCTATGCCGGCACGCTGACCGACATCCGCTTTCAGGTCGGCGAGGTGGCCAAGGTCGGCGCCGTGGTGGCGGTGATCGGCGGAGCGGGGGAGTCCGCCAGCACCGCGCCACCGAAGGCAGCCGTTGTGCCGCTACCGGCAGCCCAAACTCCGCTCGCTCCCGCGAACGCGGGAGCCCAAAGCCAAGCATCCCTGGGTCCGCGCGGGAGCCTGCCCTCGAGCGGCCCGCAGGCCCGACTCGGGGACGGGAACGAACGGGTGGGTGCTGAAGCCTCTCGGATTTCCACACCCTTTGCGGCGCGCGACCCGTTCCGCGTGGTGATGACGCCGGAGCGCAATTACGGCCCGGCAAAATTGGCGGGCGGCGCGGTGGTGACGCCGCTGGCGCGGCGCTTGGCCTCCGAACGCGGCATCGATCTGTCACGCATTTCCGGCTCGGGGCCGCATGGCCGCATCGTCGCCCGTGATCGTCGAGGGCGCGGCGCCGGCCGCTCCGGCAATGACGACGGGCGCCAGCGCGGCGCAGGTGAAGGCACTCTACGCCGATACGCCCTACGAAGAAGTGCCGCTCGACGCCATGCGCGCGACCATCGCCAGGCGGCTGGTCGAGGCCAAACAGACCATTCCGCACTTTTATCTGACCGCCGATCTCGACATCGGCCGCCTCATGGCCATGCGCGAGGAGGCCAATGCCGCCGCGCCCAAGGACAAGGATGGCGAACCCGCCTTCAGGCTCTCGCTCAACGACTTCATCATCAAGCTCTGGGCGGCGGCGCTGCAGCGCATTCCCGCCGCCAACGCTGTGTGGGCCGTCGACCGCATCTTGCGTTTCAGGCACTCCGACGTTGGCGTTGCGGTGGCACTCGGCGGTGGCCTGATCACGCCAGTGATCCGTCAGGCGGAAACCAAAACGCTGACCGCGATTTCCGCCGAAATGCGCGATCTAGCGGAACGCGCACGTGCGAAGAAACTCAAGCCCACCGAATATCAGGGCGGCGCCAGCGCCATCTCCAATCTCGGCATGTATGGCGTGCGTGAATTTTCCGCCATCATCAATCCGCCGCACGCAACCATCCTCGCTATCGGCGCCGCGCGGCGTGCGCCCGTCGAAGCGCAAGACGGCGGCGTCAAATTCGTGAGCCAGATGACGGCCACCTTGTCCTGCGACCATCGCGTGGTCGACGGCGTGCTGGGCGCCGAATTGCTGGCCGCATTCAAGAGTTTCATCGAAGCGCCGGTCACCGCTCTGGTCTAGAAAAGGGGATTTTAAAAATGGCTGGTGAAAAACCGGACGTGCTGCTGGTCGGAAGCAAAAAGCCGGTCATGGTCCAGGGCCTCGAACCGAAGGTCACGCTGCATTACCTGGCCGATGCCAAGGACCCGGACGCTTTTATCAAAGAGGTCGGCGACAAGATCCGCGCAGTCGCCATCGCCTACACGGCGAACAAGCTCGACGCGGCCTTCATGCAGAAATTCCCCAAGCTGGAGCAGATTTCCAGCTTCGGCGTCGGCTACGATCACGTCGATGCCAAATGGGCGGGCGCGCACGGCATCATCGTCACCAACACGCCTGACGTGCTCAACGAGGAAGTCGCCGACACCGCGCTCGGTCTCTTGCTGTGCACGGTGCGCGAGTTCCCGCAGGCCGAGCGCTATCTGCGCGCCGGTAAATGGCTGAACGGACATTACCCGCTCACCAAGGCGAGCCTGCAGGGCCGCACCGTCGGCATGGTCGGCATGGGCCGCATCGGCAAGGCAATCGCGCGGCGCTTGGAAGCGTTCGGCGTCAAGGTCGCCTATCACAGCCGCAATCCGCAATCCGGAGTGAGCTACAAATATTATCCCAAGCTTCTCGACATGGCGCGCGACGTCGATACGCTGATGGTGATCGTGCCGGGCGGGCCGTCGACGCAGCACATGATCAATGCCGAGGTGCTGAAAGCGCTGGGTCCGAACGGCATCCTCATCAACATGGCACGCGGTTCGGTGGTGGACGAGCCGGCGCTGATTGAGGCGCTGAAGAACAAGACGATCTACGCGGCCGGGCTCGACGTGTTCGCCAAGGAACCGAATGTGCCGAAAGAGCTGATCGAGATGGACAATGTCGCGCTGTTCCCGCATCTCGGCTCGGCCAGCGTGGCGACGCGGGAGGCAATGGACCGGCTCGTGGTCGACAACATCCTGGCCTGGGCCGCCGGCAAGCCGCCGTTGACGCCGGTGCCGGAAACGCCGTATCCGCCGAAACGCGCATGATGCTCCGCTTTGGACTGATTGCCGTTGCGGCAGTCGCGGGCAGCGCCGCTTTCGCACAAACGCCAGTGCTCGGCGATTCCGCCAAGGCAGTGATCGGCACCTGGGAATTTTCCAACGCCGATCGCGACAAGATCTGCACCGCGACCTTCAAGGCCGATCCGACGCCGGTCGGCTTCAAGGTCGAGTTCGACAAGAACTGCGCCGCTCTGTTTCCGATCGTCGCCAGCGTGGCGGGATGGGTCTTCCCCGACAACGATCTGCTGCGCCTACTCGATGCGCAAAAAAAGACGCTGATCGAATTCAGCGAGGTGGAGGACAATATTTACGAGGCGCCGACGCCGGGGCTCGGCGTCCTGTTCCTGCAGAGCGCCGCCGATGCCGGGCCGCCGCCGAAACCGCCCGAGCAAGTGGCGGGCAACTGGGCGATCATGCGTAATGGTGCGCCGCTGTGCCAGCTGACGCTGACCACGACCGCCGCCGGCGACAATCTGGCGATGTCGGTAATGCCCGGATGCAGCCCGGCGATCGCGCAACTCAACTTCAGCCAATGGCGCATCGACCGCAGTGAATTGATGCTCGTCCCGGCGCGCGGCAATCCGTGGCGCTTCGAAGAGGTTGACGATGTCAGCTGGCGCCGGCTGCCGGACAACGTCAATTCGTACACGCTGGTGAAGCAGTAGTCGGATCAGCCGCAGCTCATGAAAAAGATCGGCTTCCTCTCATTCGGCCATTGGACTCCTTCGCCCCAGTCGCAGACGCGATCGGCTTCCGACGCGCTTCTGCAATCGATCGACCTGGCCGTTGCCGCCGAGGAACTCGGCGCGGACGGGGCTTACTTCCGTGTGCATCACTTCGCCCGCCAGCTCGCCTCGCCATTTCCGCTGCTGGCCGCCGTCGGCGCGAGGACCAAGCGGATCGAGATCGGCACCGCGGTCATCGACATGCGCTACGAGAACCCGCTCTACATGGCGGAGGATGCAGGTAGCGCCGACGTCATCGCCGGCGGACGCCTGCAACTGGGCATCAGCCGTGGCTCGCCCGAGCAGGTGATCGACGGATGGCGCTACTTCGGCTACGCGCCGCCTGAGGGCACGACCGATGCCGACATGGCGCGGCGCCACACGGAGGTGCTGCTTGAGGTGCTGCGCGGCGAGGGCTTCGCACGCCCAAGTCCGCAGCCGATGTTCCCGAATCCTCCCGGCCTCCTGCGTCTCGAGCCACACTCGCAAGGCTTGCGCGATCGAATCTGGTGGGGCGCCGGCACTAATGCGACGGCTGAGTGGGCGGCGAAGCTGGGCATGAACCTGCAGAGCTCGACACTCAAGGTTGTCGAGAGCGACAAGCCGTTTCACGTCCAGCAGGCCGAGCAAATCCGCGCGTTCCGCGCTGCGTGGAAAGCGGCCGGTCATGCGCGCGAGCCGCGGGTGTCGGTCAGCCGCAGCATCTTTGCGCTGGTGGACGACCGCGACCGTACCTATTTCGGGCGCGGCAACGATGGCGATGATACGATCGGCTTCCTCGGTGACAACACGCGCGCCATTTTCGGCCGCAGCTACGCCGCCGAGCCGGATGTTCTCGTCAAAGAGCTCGCCAAAGACGAAGCCATCGCGGAAGCTGACACGCTGCTCCTGACCGTCCCCAATCAGCTCGGTGTCGACTACAACGCCCATGTCATCGAGGCGATCCTCAAGCATGTCGCCCCTGCTCTCGGCTGGCGCTGAACGACGCGCATGGCAACCACGAAGAAATCGGCAACAACCATGAAGAAGAGGCAGAGCGGCTCGAAGCAAGCAGACAGAGCAGCCTCTCCCTCGCGCCTGGTCGACGCGAGAATCAAGGCGCTGAATGATTGGCGGGGCGAGACGCTCGCCCGCGTCCGAAGTCTCATCAAGCAGGCCAACTCCGACGTGGCCGAGGAAGTGAAATGGCGAAAACCGTCGAACCCGCTGGGTGTTCCAGTGTGGGAGCATGCCGGCATCATCTGCACCGGCGAGACGTACAAGGATAAGGTGAAGCTGACCTTCGCCAAGGGCGCCTCGCTCAAGGACCCTTCAGGGCTCTTCAACTCCAGCCTCGACGGCAACGTCAGGCGTGCCATCGATTTTCATGAAGGCGACAAGATCGATGAGAAGGCGTTGACGGCGCTCATTCGCGCCGCCGTGGCATTGAACACGTCGGCGCGAGATCAATGACCGAAAATGCCTAGCGGCCCCAACAATACACTAAATCAGCCGCAGCCCCTTGAAGCTGGCGTGGCCTTCCTTGCCGACGATGATGTGGTCGTGCACGGAAATGCCGAGCGGGCGCGCCACGTCGATGATGGCCTGCGTCATCTGGATGTCGGCGCGGGAGGGAGTGGGATCTCCCGACGGGTGATTGTGCACCAGGATCAGCGCCGTCGCCGATAGCTCCAGTGCGCGCTTGACCACCTCGCGCGGATAGACCGGCGTGTGATCGACGGTGCCGGTCTGCTGCAACTCGTCGGCGATGAGCTGGTTGCGCTTGTCGAGGAACAACAGGCGGAACTGCTCCTTGTCTTCATAGGCCATGGCGGTGCGGCAATAGTCGATCACGCTTCCCCACGACGACAGCACCGTCCGCTTCTGCACCTGTCCGCGCGCCAGCCGGCTGGCCGCCGCATGCACGATCTTGAGCTCGGTGATGGCGGCTTCGCCAAGGCCCTTGATTTCCTTCAGCCGTGCCGACGGCGCCGCCACCACTTCGGCGAACGAGCCGAATTTGGCGATCAGCTCCTTGGCCAGCGGCTTGATGTCACGTTGCGGGATGGCGCGGAACAGCACCAGTTCGAGCAGTTCATAGTCGCTGACCGCGTCGCTGCCGGCGTCGCGAAAGCGCCGGCGCAATCGCTCGCGGTGGCCGTGATAATGCGGCGGAGCCTCGGAGAGGCCGGTTTTGCGCCCGTTGCCGCTTCGCTTTGCCACCATGAACCGCGCCCGCCCTGCGCCGCCTTTGGCGCAAGCTTAGTTCAGTCGTGGACAATCTTCGAGGGTGTGTACTCGCTCATTCCCGCAAAAAGAGGAATCCGGTCAAAGTAAAAAACTGAGCCCCCGCCTGCGCAAGGACGAACTGACAGGGGCAGCAAACTCAGTGGCGGTAAGGTGGCTTGTCCAATCCCGCAGGCGACAGCGTAAATATCTCGACGCCTCTGTCAGTGACGCCGACGCTGTGCTCGAACTGCGCCGAGAGCGAGCGGTCGCGAGTGACCGCGGTCCAGCCGTCGGACAGCACCTTCACATGCGGGCGGCCGAGATTGATCATCGGCTCGACGGTGAAGAACATGCCGGGCTTGAGCACGATGCCTTCGCCGGGCCGGCCGATATGGACGATATTGGGCTCGTCGTGAAACAGCTTGCCCAAGCCGTGCCCGCAGAAGTCGCGCACCACGCTCATGTGCTGGGCCTCGACGAAGCTCTGGATGGCGGCGCCGATATCGCCGGTGGTCGAGCCAGGGCGGATGGTGGCGATGCCGCGCATCATCGCCTCGTGCGTCACCTCGATCAGCCGCTCGGCGCGGCGCGGGACCGGGCCGATCGGGTACATGCGGCTTGAATCGCCATGCCAGCCGTCAAGGATGAGCGTCACGTCGATATTGACGATGTCGCCTTCTTTCATCGGCTTGTCGCCGGGGATGCCGTGGCAGACCACGTGATTGAGTGACGTGCAGGTGGCTTTCTTATAGCCGCGATACATCAGTGTTGCCGGCAACGCGCCGTGGGCGAGCGCGTATTCCCGCACCAGCCGGTCGATGGTCTCGGTCGGCACGCCCGGCTTGACGTGTTCGGTCAGCATGTCGAGGCAACGCGCGACCAGTTGCCCGGCCTTGCGCATGCCTTCAAAGGCTGCGGAGCCGTGAATCTTGATCTGCCCGGTCTTGCGGAGGGGTGCGACGGCGGCGTCGACGTAGGTCATGGGCGACAATGTAAGCCATCGTGCGCGCGGCGCAAGTTGCTCCGTTCCGGCCGGAATCCGACCGGCTTTAACGGCTCAGTTCGCGATCTTGCCGTCCAGCTCGTCCGCAATGTGGGCGCGAACGATATCGTCGAAGGACGATTCAGCCTTGAAGCCGAGCTCGCGCGCGCGCCTGGCATCGATGCGTTCGGACCAGCCGGAAACGATGCGCATGACCAGCTCGTCGGGTTCGCGGCGAATGCGCGCGGCGACCTTGGGGCCGGCGATGCGCGACAGCGATTCGATTTGTTCGGCGACGGTGCAGCACACACCGGGCATGGCGAGATTGATGCGCGGTCCGAGCTGCTCGCGGGTCAGTCCCGCTGCATGGATGAGGAAGCCGACCGCCGAGCGCGGGCTGGCATGGGTGTGACGCACGCTGTCGGCGACCGGCAGCACCGCTTCCTGGCCGGCGAGCGGCTCGCGAATGATGCTGGAGAAAAAACCCGACGCCGCCTTGTTCGGCTTGCCCGGCCGCACGCAGATGGTCGGCAGGCGAATGCCGACGCCGTCGAGAATGCCGCGGCGGTTATAGTCGGCGAGCAGCAATTCGCTGATCGCTTTTTGCGTGCCGTAGGAGGTCAGCGGCGTCAGCTGGAAATCGTCGGGAATGCCGGCGGGCGGGAACGGCGCGCCATAGACCGCGATCGACGAGGTGAAGACGACCTTCGGCTTATAGCCTGAGGCGCGGACCGCCTCGAGCAGCGCGCGGGTGCCATCGAGATTGACGTGATAGCCCTTGTCGAAATTGGTCTCGGCTTCGCCCGACACCACGCCGGCGAGATGGAAAATCATCTCCGGCTTGCCGGCGATGAGCTTTTCCGCGGCGCCCGGCGCGGCAAGGTCGCCGGTCCAGATATCGACCTTGCCGTTGAACTCGGCCGGCTTTTCCGCCGCGACCACGTCGGTCAGCGTCAGGCGATCGATCGGCTGGCCATTGAGCGTGCCATCCTTGGTGAGCCGCGCGGTGAGCTTGCGGCCGATCATCCCGGCTGCACCGGTGATCAGGATGTGCATGGTTTCCTCCCTTTATTATTTGTCCGTCACGAAGCGGTCGACGCGGCGCAGATCGGGAAATAGCACCATCCACAGGGCGGCGACCAGCAGGGATCCAAGTCCGCCGATAAGAACCGAGGGCACCGCGCCGAGCCAGGCGGCGACCGCGCCGGACTCGAACTCGCCGAGCGTATTCGACGAGCCGACAAAAAGGTAATTGATGGCGTTGACGCGGCCGCGCATGGCGTCCGGCGTCTCCAGCTGCACCAGAGAAAAACGGATCACGACGCTGACCGAGTCGGACGCGCCCAATAATGCGAGCGCCAGAAGCGACAGCGGAAAATATGTCGACAGCGAGAAGGCGATGGTGGCGAGGCCGAAGACCGCGACGACCGCGAACAGCTTGTAGCCGACATTGTGTTCGATCGGATGCCGCGACAGCACCAGGGTGGTGAGAAAAGCGCCGACAGCGGGCGCCGAGCGCAGCAGGCCGAGCCCGGTCGGTCCGGTATCCAGAATATCGCGCGCGTAGATCGGCAGCAGCGCGGTGGCGCCGCCGAGGATCACCACGAACAGATCGAGCGAGATGACGCCGAGCAGCGTCTTGCGCGTGCGGATAAAGTCAAACCCCGCGAGCACCGAGGCAAATGTCGGCGGCTCGCGCGACGGAACGCGGCGCTCGGCCCTTACCAGCGTCACCAGCGCGATCGAAGTCACGAAGAACGCCAGGCAGACGCCGCCGACCAGGATCGGGCTCAGCGCGTAGATCAGGCCGCCCGCCGCCGGTCCGCTGATGATGGCGAACTGGTTGGCGGAGGTCCATGCCGCTACCGCGCGCGGCAGCAGCCGCTCCGGCACCAGCATCGGCATCAGCGAATGCGTGGTCGGCAATTCAAAGGCGCGGGCGCAGCCAACCATGAACACCGCAGCAAACAGCATGTCGCGGCTGAGCGTATGCGTGATGAGGCCGGCGGTGATCAGCACTGCGGCGAGCGCGTAGGCGGTTTGCGCCACGCGCACGATGAGGCGGCGGTCATAGCGGTCGGCGATGTGCCCAACCAGCAGCGTCAGCACCACCGCGGGAACGAACTGGATGAGCCCGACCAGGCCGAGATCGAAGGCGCTGCCGGTGATGGCGTAGATTTGCCAGCCGATGGCGACCGCCAGCATCTGGTAGCCGACGGTGGATGCCATTCGGGCCACGCAGAGCAGGATGAACGGCCTTTGCTGCATCAGGCCGGGCAGGGGCTCCGGCAAAATGTTCACGCGGGCCCGCCGTTCAGCACGGCGAGGCTTTGTTTCTGCCGCCCATCGCCGGTGAAATTGTCCGGCGCCAGCCAGAGCTCGAAGGCGCGCTTGCGCGCCGGCCATTCGCTGTCGAGCATGGAATACCAGGCGGTATCGCGGTTGCGCGCCTTGACGATCATGTGCTGGCGGAAAATCCCCTCATGGGTGAAGCCGAAGCGCAGCGCCGCGCGCCGTGACGGGGCGTTGAGCGCGTCGCACTTCCATTCGTAGCGGCGATAGCCGAGCTCCTCGAACGCGTAGCGCGCGATGAGATATTGCGCTTCGGTGGCGAGCGGGGTGCGCTGCAGTGCGGGCGAATAGGTGATGTAGCCCACTTCGATGACGCGCATCGCCGGGCGAATTTCCATCAGCGACATGATGCCGACAACGCGCTCCTCACGATCGATGACGGCATAGAAGTAACGCAGCTCGCTCTTCTCGCAGCCGTCGAGCCAGGCGGAAAAACCCGCGATGTCGGAAAATGGACCGTCCGGCAGATAGGTCCAGATGGTGTCATGCCCGCGGACCGCTTGCCAAAAGCTCTGTCCATGCTTGGCGGCGTTCAGCCGTTCGAGCCGGCCGTAGCGCCCGGTGAGAGTCACCGGGCCGGGCCGCGGCGCCGGCTTGGGATCGACCGGCTCGCCGACCGGTTGCGCGCTCATGAGCGGCCCTTGCGGTCGTCGGCGAAGAATTTGTTCAGCTCGGCGTTCGGCATGACGCCGGCAAAGCTGTCGAACTTGCCACTCTCGGCGATCTCGCGCGCCGATGTGATGAAAGCGTGCATGGCGACGCGCGCCAGCGTGCCGCCGACGCTGATGCGGCGCACGCCCATCGCGGCGATGTCAGAAACCGTGAAGCCGAAAGCGCCTGAGTTCAGGAAATTCACCGGCTTCGGCGCAACCGCTTTGACGACGGCCTCGATCTGTTCGCGCGTTTTGATACCCGGGGCGTAGAGACAATCGGCTCCGGCGTCGGCATAGGCCTTGAGGCGGCGGATTGTATCGTCGAGGTCGGGATTGCCGTGCAGGAAATTCTCGCAGCGCCCGGTGAACACGACGTCGCCACCCGCTTTGTCGATCGCCGCGCGCGCCGCCTGGATGCGTTTGACCGCCAGGTCGAAGTCGTAAATGGGTTTGGCGCTGTCGCCGCTGAAGTCTTCGATTGAGATCCCGGCGACGCCCGTCGCGACGCAAAGCCGGACGCTTTCGGCAACGCCGCCCGGGTCATCGGCAAAGCCGCCCTCGAAGTCGGCATTGAGCGGCACCTCGGTCGCCTGCGCCATCTCGCGATAATGCGCGAGCGCCATGTCGCGCGTGATCGCACCGTCGGCCAGCCCCTGCGCATGGGCATAGCCGGAACTGGTGGTGGCCAGCGCCTTGAAGCCGAGGCCCTGCAGGTAACGCGCGCTGCCGACATTCCACGGATTGGGAATGACAAAACAGCCGCTTTGGTGCAGGGCACGGAAGCTCTTGCGCTTGTCTGTAGGCGAGGGGGCGGGCATGGCTTTTCGGGCGGCGAACCTGCCACGATTGCGCGCGCAGCGCTAATCGATTTCGGTGATGCCTGAGCTGCGGGCACCGCATTGATTTTCCTGAATTAATCGGGTGAACTGCGCCAAAACCAAGAGAACCCAAAGGGAGCGAATGCCATGCTGAAAACCATCGCGGCCTTTGACCGCATCGGCGAGGAGAACGCCTTCGCCGTGCTGGCCCGCGCCAATGCCCTGGCCGCGCAAGGCCGCGACATCATCAATCTCGGCATCGGCCAGCCCGATTTCCGCACCCCCGAATTCATCGTCGAGGCCGCGATCAAGGCGCTGCGCGACGGCCACCACGGCTATACGCCGGCAACCGGCATTCCGCCGCTGCGTGAAGCCGTCGCCGCCGACCTGCACAAGCGCTTCAAGGTCGAGGTGTCGCCCGACAGCGTCATGATCATGCCCGGCGGCAAGCCGACCATGTTCATGTCGATCCTGATGTTCGGCGAGCCCGGCGTCGAGATCATGTATCCCGATCCGGGCTTTCCGATCTACCGCTCGATGATCGAATTCACCGGGGCCAAACCTATCCCGGTGCCGATCCGCGAGGAGAACGGCTTTGCCTTCTCCGCGGAGGAAACGCTGAAGCTGATCACGCCGCGCACGCGGCTCTTGATCGTCAACTCGCCGGCCAATCCGACCGGCGGCGTCACCGGCAAGGCGGAAGTCGACAAGCTCGTCGCCGGCCTCGCCAAGTGGCCGGACGTTGCCGTCATGTCCGACGAGATCTACGACCACATGGTCTATGACGGCGAGACCCATGTCTGCCTGCTCACTTATCCTGAAATCCGCGATCGGCTGATCCTGCTCAACGGCTGGTCGAAGACCTATGCGATGACCGGCTGGCGCCTTGGCTACGTGGTGTGGCCGGGCAAGCTTTACGACTATGCGCGCAAGCTCGCCGTGAACCTGCATTCCTGCGTCAATGCCTCGGCGCAATATGCCGGCCTCGCCGCGCTCAAAGGCCCGCAGGACGAAGTGCACAAGATGGTCGCCGAATTCGACAAGCGGCGCAAAATCGTGGTCGCCGGCCTGAACAAATTGCCCGGCGTTTCTTGCGCGACGCCGAAAGGCGCGTTCTATGCCTTCCCCAATATCAAGCGAACGGGGTGGAAGGCGAAGCCGCTGGCGTCCTCGCTGCTGGACGATGCCGGCGTCGCCATCATCGGCGGCCCGGATTTCGGCATTCTCGGCGAGGGCTATGTGCGTGTGTCTTACGCCAATTCGACCGAGAACATCCTCATGGCGCTCGACCGCATGGGCGAATTTCTGGCGTCAAGGAAGGCCGCGTAGCTATCGGTCCGCCGCGGCCGTCTTGCCGGATTTCTTCACCGCAGGCGCTTGTTCCGTGATGCGCACGTCGCGCACGGGGAAGGGGATATGGATTCCTTCGCGCTTGAAGGCGTCCCACAGGGCCATCATGACTCCTGCGCGCACGTTGATGATGCCGTTGCCCGGATCGGCAATCCAGTAGCGCAAGGCAAAATTGAGCGAGGAGTCGCCGAATTCCTCGAAATAACAGGTCGGCTCGGGTTCCTGGATCACGCGCGGCACGGCCGCCACGGCCGCAACGGCAACGTCGCACACGTGGTGAGGATCGCTGTCGTAGCTCACCCCGAATTTCGCCATCAGCATCATCCGGTAGTTCGAGTACGACCAGTTCACCACGTGCCGGGTGACGAAGTCCTCGTTCGGCACCAGAATCTCGCGTCCGTCGCGGGTATCGATCGACGTGTAGCGGGCGCCCATATTTGTGACCCAGCCGACCTGATCTCCGACCGAGATCACATCGCCCGGCTTGATCGACTTGTCGGCCAACAGAATGATGCCGCTGACGAGGTTAGAGACGATTTTCTGCAGGCCGAAGCCGAGGCCGACGCCGATCGCGCCGGAGAAGAAGGCCAGCGCCGAAAAGTCGATGCCGACCGTCGACAGCGCGACCACAATCGCGACCGTAATCAGCACCAGGCGGATCAGCTTGCCGATCAGCACCTGCAGCGACGGCGTCAGATCGGTGGCCCGGCGCACGCGTTTGTCGAGGAAGTTGCTGGCCGCGTTTGCCGCCCATAGCGTCAGGAGCAGCAGCACCGTCGTCTTGATCACCAGAAGCGGCGATACCCGCAGGCCGCCGATCACCACCGAGAATGAATCGAGCGCCTCCCTCACCGGTTGTCGCAAGCCGAGGATATTGAGTGCCGCGACGGTCCAGGCGAACACGGCCACGATGCGGTAGACGAATTGATTGCGGATCAGACCGGCGACCAGCGCGATGACCACCCAGGCGGTGGCGAGGCTGGCGGCGACGACGAGCAGATAGGAGCGGCTCGGCCACGTCAGTTCGGTCATCGTCGTGCGCGCGATGACCGTCAGCAGCACAAAAATGACCGCGCCGAGATTGTCCAGCAGCAGTCTTGCCCACGTTACCAGCAGCGGCGGCCAGTTTTGAGTATGCGCGGCAAGGTCGATGTGGCGGCGCACGAACCTGGCAATCAGCGTCGCGATGACGCCGGCAAGCGCGACGATGAGGAGCTGGATCAGCAACCAGGGTGCCGTCAGTTCCTGACCCAGATTGCCCAAGGCAGTCGAGAATACTCCCCTGAGTCCGTTCACGGCACCCATTGCGCGCCCCCAGTCAAGCCCCTTGGAAACCGCCCGCAATCCAGACCAATATCAAATCATGCCCGCGCCCGGCATTCGCCGTGGCCGTCAGTCAGAGGTTATGCACATGAACGACCGGGGTTTGTCCGAAGAGCAGCGCATGATGCGGCAAAGCTGCCGCGATTTTGTCGATGAGGTGGTGCTTCCCTTCATCAAGCAGAACTGGCAGCGCGAATGGTCGATGGTGCCGGAGGACCGGCTGCCGCCGCGCATCCTCGAGGAGGCCGAGAAGATCGGCATCCGCACGCTCGGCGTGCCGGAGCAATACGGCGGCGTCGAGCTGGAGAAGGGCACCGAAGTCAAGACCTTCGCACTTGTTGCGGAAGAAATCGCCCGCGGCGATTCAGGCCTCGCCGACAAGATGGTGCAGAACTGGAAGGTGTCCGTGCTGCTGCGCCAGTTTGCGCCCAAGCATTTGCAGGAAAAATGGTTCAAGCGGCTCGTCGCCGAGCCGCAATTCCTCATGGCGCATTGCCTGACCGAGCCGCGCGGCGCCTCCGACCGCTGGCTGCCTTACAACGTGCCGGAAGCGGCGATGCAGACCAAGGCGGTGAAGACCAACGGCGGCTGGGTGATCAACGGCCGCAAGCAGTTCATCTCCAACGGCTACGACGCCTCGCTCTACGTCGTCTACGCCAACACCAATCCCAAGGTCGGCATGCTGCAGGGCACCTCGTCGTTCCTGGTGCCGCGCGAGACCAAAGGTTTTACCGTCGCGCGCTGCAACGAGACGCTCGGTTGCCGCTTCATGAACAATGGCGAGATGGTGTTTGAGGACATGTTCGTTCCCGATGATCATCTGCTGGTGCAGGACAGCGCCATGGGTTCGGCCGGCGTCTATTTCCGTCCGGGCAAGATCATCCAGGCGGCCAAGAACCTCGGCGTCGGCGTGCGCGCCTTCGAGGCCACGGCGAACTACGTGCAGAACTATGTGCAAGGCGGCCGCATCCTCATCAAGCATCAGGCGGTGGCGCTGCGGCTCGCCGACATGGCGACCAAGATCGAGGCGGTGCGTGCGCTGCTCGAACGCGCCGCTCAGGCGGTCGACGACAATGCGCCGGAGGCCGAAACCCTGGTGAATATGGCCAAGATGTTCGCCTCGGAAGAGATCATGAAAGTTGCGCAGCATGCGGTCGAATTGCACGGCGGCAACGGCATCATGCTCGACTTCGGCATCGAGAAAGTCCTGCGCGACGCCGTTATCTTCATGCACATGGACGCCACGGTCGACATCTCCAAGTTCAAGATCATCAAGAACATGTTCCCCGACACGGCGGGCAAATATGCCGGGCCGGAATGAGCCGGTGCATGATCCGGAAAAGTGGGAACCGGTTTTCGGAAGAGATCATGCGCAAAGAAACTAGCGCAGCGTGAAGCGGAAGCCGATCACCACGATCACCAGGCCGACAAGCTGTGCGATACTGGGAACGATGCCCAGCGTCAGATAGCCGATGATCAGCGAGAACACCGGCACCAGCGCCGGAAAGGTCGAGGCGCGTCCGGCGCCGAGCAGTATGACCGCGCGCGCGAACAGATAGATCGGCAACATGCCGGCGATCAGGCCCTGTACGAGCGCCTGCAGCAGGTTTTCGCGCCAGCTCATGTGCAAGATACCGGCATAGCCAATGAACAGCGCATGCAGCGGCGCGTAGACCAGTATCGACAGCGCGCCGACCACGGCGATCGCGCGCATGCCGGAAAGGTGCCAGTAGCGCAGCAGGATGCCGAAGGTCGCCCAGAACAGGCCGGCGGTGACGAACAGGAAGTCGCCGCCGACGCCATGGCTGCCGATCGTGGCAAGCGATTCGATGCCGAACACGACGAGGCCGGCGATGATGGTCACGGCGCCGATCACGCGCTGAAGGGTCGCGCGCTCGCCCAAGACCACCGAGGCGAGGATCAATCCGAACAGTGCGGCGCAAGCCGGCTGGATGGTGGTGCCGTGGCCGAGCGGCACCAGCATGAAGCCGGTATAGGCGAGCATCGCCTGCGGCGGGCCGGACAGCACCGACACAACCAGGCCGCGGCGCCAGCCGAAGCCGCCGAGAGTGGCAACCCCATCGCGCAGCAGCAGCGGAAACAGCAGCAGGCCCGACCAGAAGAAGCGGTGGAAGGCAAGATCGGCCGCCGAAAAGCCGATGCTGATGCCGTGCTTGGCGGCGACGAATCCGGCCGCCCAGCCGAAGGCCGCGCCGGTGCCGCACAGAACGCCGATCAGCACACTGTTAGAACGCGCCGCGGCAGGATCGTTCTTTGCTTCCACGGCGAACCAGCTCCTGCCCACGGGGTGATTTCCGCCCGGCTGATACACTCTAGTGGGCGCATGATCCAACCCGAAAACCGGTTCCCACTTTTCGGGATCATGCGGTAGGATCGCGGTCCTCGTCCAATCGCGAAATCAAAAGCCTCACTTCAACGGGATGGAAAGCTCTCATGGCGAAAGCGCGTAAAGTCATCATTACCTGCGCCGTTACCGGCTCAATTCACACACCCTCGATGTCGCCGCATCTGCCGGTGACCGCCGAGGAGATCGCCGATGCCGCGATCGGCGCCGCCGAGGCAGGGGCGGCGATTGTGCATCTGCACGCGCGCAATCCCCAGGACGGCCGGCCCGACCAGACGCCGGAAGCCTTCGCGCCGTTCCTCAAGGTCATCAAGCAGCGCTCAGGCGTGGTGGTGAACATCACCACCGGCGGCGCGCCCACCATGTCGATCGAGGAGCGCGTGAAGCCGGCCGCGACTTTCAAGCCGGAAGTAGCCTCGCTGAACATGGGAACGATGAATTTCGGGCTCTATCCGATGATCGCCCGCTACAAAGGCAAGTTCAAACATGCCTGGGAGGAGCCGTATCTGGAGAACTCGCGCAAGGGCATGTTCAAAAATACCTTCGCCGACATCGAATACATCCTCACCACTTGCGCCGAGAACAACACCCGCTTCGAGATCGAGTGCTACGACATCGGTCATCTCTACACGCTGAAGCATTTCCTCGACCGTGGCGTGGTCAAGCCGCCAGTGTTCGTGCAGTCGGTGTTCGGCATTCTCGGCGGCATCGGCGCGCACCCCGAAGACGTCATCATGATGAAACGCACCGCCGATCGGTTGCTCGGTGATCAATATCACTGGTCGGTGCTCGGCGCCGGCGCCAACCAGATGCGGGTCGCCGCCCAGGCGGCGGCGATGGGCGGCAACGTGCGCGTCGGCATGGAGGATTCATTGTGGATCGGCGCCGGCAAGCTTGCCGAATCCAACGCGCAGCAGGTAACGAACGTGCGCAAGATCCTCGAAGGGCTCGGCCTCGAAATCGCCGGCCCCGACGAGGCGCGCGAGATTCTTTCGCTCAAGGGCGGCGACAAGGTGGCGTTTTAGTTACCGTCATTCCACGACCGGAGAGCGTCTGACAACATGGTCATGGCCGGGCTTGTCCCGGCCATCTCGCTTAGGGACGCATCTTGCCCGCCCAAGCGGGGTCACCGGGACAAGCCCGGTGACGACAAAGTGAGCATCGAGCAGGCTTTGCCGTTGCCCTTCGGCACGCGAATCCCTCCAATGGCAGCGAGGAGATTCGCAAAGTGGCCTCCCTCGACACCGTCAGTATCACCATCCTGCTCGGCAGCCTGCTGGTGCTCGCCGGTATCCTGTCGAGCCTGATCGCATTGCGCTTCGGCGCGCCGCTGCTGCTGGTGTTCCTGGTGGTCGGCATGCTGGCCGGCGAAGGCGGGCCGGGCGGGCTGAAATTCGACGATGTGCGCACGACCTATACGGTCGGTTCGATCGCACTGGCGCTGATCCTGTTCGACGGCGGCTTGCGCACGCGCTTTGCCACCTTCCGCAGCGTGCTGGCGCCGGCGGTAATGCTGGCGACCGTCGGCGTGCTGGTCACCACGCTGCTGACCGCGCCGGTTGCCAAATTCGTACTCGGCATCGGCTGGATCCAGGCGCTTCTGGTTGGCGCCGTCGTTGCCTCCACCGACGCGGCAGCCGTTTTCATCCTGATCAATGCCGGCGGCTTGCGCCTGCGCCCGCGCGTGCGCGCGACGTTGGAAGTCGAATCCGGCACCAACGATCCGTTCGCCGTATTTCTGTCTCTGCTGCTGGTGGAAATGCTTCTGCTCGGCGAGCAGGGCTGGTCGCATGCGCTGGTGACGTTCGCGCGCGACACCGTGCTTGGCTGCATTATCGGCTATGTCGGCGGGCGTATCGTTATCCTCGTCTTGAACCGCGTCGATCTTGCCCAGGGCTTGCACGCGCCGTTTGTAGCGGTCGGTGCCCTGGTCATCTTCGCTTTCGCCAATGCGGTGCATACGTCGGGCTTCCTCGCGGTCTATCTCGCCGGCCTTGTGGTGGGAAACCGGCAGACACGCGCGCACAACTCCATCGTCGCCTTTCTCGATGCCGCCACCTGGCTGGCGCAAATCGTCATGTTCGTGCTGCTCGGGCTTCTGGTATGGCCGCACCGGCTGGTCGATGCGCTGTTCGGCGCCATTGTGGTGGCTCTGGTGCTGATGCTGATCGCCCGGCCGGCCGCGGTGTTCCTCTGCCTCGCCCCGTTCGGCTTCCAGTGGCGCGAAAAGGTATTCATCTCCTGGGTCGGCTTGCGCGGCGCGGTCGGCATTTTCCTCGCCTCCATTCCGATGCTGGTCGGACTGCCCGCGGCTGATCTCTATTTCGACGTCGCTTTCGTCGTGGTGCTGTCCTCGTTGTTGATCCAGGGCTGGACCGTGGCGTTCGCTGCGCGCCGCCTCGACATGTCCTTCGCCCGCAACGATCCGCTGCCGCGCCGGGTTGAGCTCGATTTGCCCGGCCAGTTGACGCGGGAAATCGTCGGCTATCCGGTGGCGGCCAACAGTCCGTTCCTGCGCCGCGGGCTCATCCCCAATTGGGCGCGGCCGACGCTGGTCGTGCGCAAGGAGCAGATCCTCACGCCGGGCGAAGCCGATCCGGTGCGCGAAGGCGATTACGTCTATCTGCTGGCGCCGCCGGAAAAGGCGCAGGCGCTCGACCGTTTCTTCGTCAATACGCCGCCGCCGGCCGCGCCTGATCCGCGGTTGCTCGGCGATTTCTTCGTGTCAGGCGACGCGACGCTGGGCATGCTCGCGGAGATCTATGGATTGCAGATCGCGAGTAAGGACACCGATACCAAGCTTACCAATTATTTTGCCGCGGAGCTTGGCCACCCGCCGCGCCAGGGCGACATTGTCACGGTTGGCCCGATCGCCCTGTTGGCACACCAGGTGGAGAATGGAAAAGTTGTAACCGTTGGCCTCAGGCTCGCCGAGCCGGAAGAGGACACGACTTTGCTCGGGCGGCTGAAGGCGCTGTGGGACCGCGTGCAGAAGACTTTAGGCTAGCGCGAGCGCGACAGCGCCGGCAGGCCTTGCACCATCCAGGCGCCGCCGAACAGCGCCGCGGTCCAGAACAGGTCGCCGGCAACCGTATTCTGCAGGAACGGCAGCGCCGCGACGTAGCACTGGGTCAGGCCCTGCCAGTCGAGGCTATAGAGCCCGCTGAAGGCCCAGACGGCAAAATTCGAGGCGGCAAAGAAGAACAGCGAGCAGGGCAGCATGACGGCGAAAGGCGCGGCCGCTCCGCGCCAACGCTGCGTCAGCATGCCGGCAAAGGCCGGAATCGTGATGGCGGCATATACGATGAGCGTCACGCGCCAGTCGTCGGGGCCCATGGCCATGCCGGAGAGCGCCATGGCGACGATCGGAACGATGGGCGCGACACCCGGGACGCGCAGCATCCGCCCGGCGAACAACGCGCTGGCCGCGACCGGCATGAAGCCCGGCGCATGCGGCAGCAGCCGCGCGACGACATCGAAACCAACGAGGAAACCGGCCAGCAGCAGATCGGTCCAAAGAACGGACGGGGCGCGTTCGGGTTTCGGCGTCTTGGCGAGCATGGAGGTGTCCTTGCGGTTCGCGGCAAATTTTATCGTACCACAGCGGCGGGTCCCCTTTCCACCCATTCGGCGACGATGGCCGCAAGCGCGTCGAGCCCGTCGGTGAGCGCGGCTGGGCCCGGCTGCAGGATCAGCGCCGATTTGACCTCGCGCAGGAAGCCGGTGGCGACGGCGGGGATTTGGGCAAAACCGGGGCGGGCGGCGACTTTGGCCGGCACGAATTTCTTGCCGCACCAGGAGCCAATGACGATGTCTGGCCGGGCGGCGACAACGTCCTCGCCGGACACGATGCGGTCCCTGGCGTTCTTGCGCGCGGCAAGCTGCGGGAACACCTCGATGCCGCCGGCGGCCTGCACCAGTTCCGACACCCAGCCGAGACCGGAAATCATCGGCTCGTCCCATTCCTCGAAATAGACGCGCGGATGGCGCGGCAGACGCAGGCTGCGCTCATGCACGGCGTTGACGCGCGCCGTCAGCGTTGCCGCCAGCGCCTCGGCTTTTTCCGCGGCGCCGACCAGCGCGCCGAGCGTGCGGATCATGTCGAGAATGCCGGCGACGTCGCGCTGGTTGAAGGCGTGCACGGCGACATTGGCGCGGACGAGGTCGGCGACGATATCGGCCTGCAGATCGGAAAAGGTGAGCACCAGGTCAGGCTTGAGCGCCAGGATCTTCGGCACGTCGGCGGAGATGAAGGCGGAGACGCGCGGCTTTTCCTTGCGTACGCGCGGCGGGCGCACCGCATAGCCGGAGACGCCGACGATGCGCGCGTCCTCGCCGAGGAGATAGAGCGTCTCCACGGTTTCTTCGGTCAGGCAGACGATTCGTTCGGGCGGGAACATGGCGGCATCTTACCACTGGCATCATCCGCGAAAGCGGATGATCCAATAATCGCGAACACCGCATTTATGCGGAAAGGCCGGGATTGCTGGATGCCCCGCCTTCGCGGGGGCATGACGTCTCAAAGGAGTTCCACGCCGCCCGTCGCCGTCACCCGCCCATCATCGAGCCGTACCACGCGGGTGGCGATTTGCTTCACTTCGGCCGCATCGTGGCTGACATAGACCATGGGAACGTGCGCTTCGTCGCGCAGCCGCTGCAGATAAGGCAAAATCTCCTGCTTGCGGCGCGCATCGAGCGAGGCGAGCGGCTCATCGAGCAGCAGCAGGCGCGGGCGCATCAGCAATGCACGGCCGAAGGCGACGCGCTGCCGTTCGCCGCCGGAGAGCTTGCCGGGGCGGCGGCCGAGCAGCGGACCGATATCGAGCAGTTCGGTCACATGTGCGAAGGCGGCGGCATCGGCCGCATGGCCGCCCATCCAGCGGCCATAGACAAGATTGTGTTTCACCGACAGATGCGGAAACAGCCGGCCTTCCTGAAACACATAGCCGATGCGGCGCCGCCAGGCCGGCACGTCGACCCCCGCTGACGCGTCGAACAGCACCTCGTCGTCGAGCGCGATGCGGCCGCGATCCGGCCGCACCAGGCCGGCGATCATGTTGACGACGCTGGTCTTGCCGGCGCCGGACGGGCCGAACAACGCGGTGGCGCCGGCTTCGCCGGCAAACTGCGTGTCGAGCGAGAACTCACCGAGGCGTTTTTCGACTTCGACGACCAGCATGGCTAGAGACCGTGAATCCGCGCCGAGGCGCGCCGGGCGAACCATTCCGAGGCGACCAGTGCGGCCAGCGAAATGATGACGGCGACGATAACAAGGGACAGCGCGGCGCTGTCGCCGCCCGGCACCTGCGTCAGCGTGTAGATCGCCACCGAGATGGTCTGCGTCTCGCCGGGAATATTGGAGACGAAGGTGATGGTGGCGCCGAATTCGCCGAGCGCGCGGGCAAAGGCCAGCATCATGCCGGCGATGACCCCCGGCAAGGCGAGCGGCAACGTCACCGTGGCGAACACGAAAGCAGGGCGCGCGCCGAGCGTCGCCGCGGCGTCTTCCAGCCGGCGGTCGATTGCCTCGATCGACAGCCTGATCGCCCGCACCATCAGCGGAAACGACATCACGCCGCAGGAGATCACCGCGCCGGTCCAGCGGAACGAAAAGACGATGCCAAAATGATCGGCAAGAAAGGCGCCGACCGGTGCCCGCCGGCCGAGCGTAATCAGCAGCAGATAGCCGGTGACCACCGGCGGCAGCACCAGCGGCAGGTAGACGATGGCGTCGACCAGCGATTTTCCCCAGAATTGCGTGCGCGCGAGCAGCGTGGCGATGGCGATGCCGAACGGCAGCGCCACTACCGTTGCAACCAAGGCGATGCGCAGCGACAGCGCGATCGCCGTCCAGTCCTCTGGTGTCAGTCCCAGCACGCGTTACGACGTCGGCCGGATCAGGAAGCTGAAGCCGTATTTCTCGAAGATCGACTTAGTCGTTTGCGTGCGCAGGAACGTAAGATACTTGCCGGTTGCTGCATTCTTGCTCGACGTGGTTTCCGCCACCGGATAGGTCACCGGCGGATAGGAGCCGTCGGGAAAAATACCGACGATCTTCACCTTCGGCTCGATCTTGGCGTCGGTTTCGTAGACGATGCCGAGCGGCGTCTCGCCGCGGGCGACGAAGGCAAGCGTCGCGCGCACGTTTTCGGCCTGCGCCAGCTTCGCTTCCGCCGCGGCCCACGAGCCGAGACTTTCCAGCGCCGCCTTGGCGTAGAGCCCGGCCGGCACCGCCTTGGTGTCGGCGACGGCGATGCGGCCGTCACCGGCGAGCTTGGCGATGTCGAGGCCCTTGGTGATCGCGACATTGTCGAGCTTGGAATCCTTCGGCGCAATCAGCACCAGCCTGTTGCCCAGCAGGTTCGCGCGCGTATCCGGCTTGATCAGGTTTTTCCCGCTCAGATAATCCATCCATTTAAGGTCGGCGGACACGAAGACGTCGGCGGGCGCGCCTTGCTCGATCTGCTTGGCGAGCGCGGAGCTTGCGGCATAGCTCGCCACAACCTTGACGCCGGAAGCCTTGGTGAAGGCGGCATCGACATCGTCGAGCGCGTTTTTCAGCGACGCGGCGGCATAGACGGTGAGGCTGTCCTGCGCCGCCGATACTTGCGGCGTCATTACAATTGCGGCGAATAGACCGAAAATAGTGAAAAGCCGTGCGAACATGGCGGTTCTCCTCGGGCGCCAAAAAAGGCGCCGGGCTGGCGTCGGATCGTGATTGGGATTGACTGGAACCGCCGTTCCGTCATCGCAGCGCACGTAACGATGCGCCGCACGGATCAAGCCTAGCAAGTCTTTCGGACCAAGGTAAAGTCCGTTTCCCGGAGGAAACAAATGGCCGACGCTTCGCCCGTCGACGGCGAATTCGACTACATCATCGTCGGCGCCGGCTCCGCCGGCTGTGTGCTGGCGAACCGCCTGTCGGCCGATCCGCGCCATCGCGTGCTGCTGCTGGAAGCCGGCGGCCGCGACAACTGGATCTGGTACCACATTCCCGTCGGCTACCTGTTTGCCATCGGCAATCCGCGCTCGGACTGGATGTTCAAGACCGAGCCGCAGCCCGGGCTCAACGGCCGCGCGTTGAACTATCCGCGCGGCAAGGTGATCGGCGGCTCCTCCGCCATCAACGCCATGGTCTATATGCGCGGGCAGGCCGGCGACTACGACCACTGGCGCCAGCTCGGGTTGCCGGGCTGGTCATGGGACGACGTGAAGCCTTACTTCCGCAAGATGACGGATCACTTCCTCGGTGAGAGCGAGCATCACTGCGTCGGCGGCGAATGGCGCGTCGAGTTCCCGCGACTTTCCTGGGACATCATCGACGCCTGGCGCGAGGCGGCGGCGCAATACGGCATCCCCAAAATTGCCGACTTCAACACCGGCAGCAACGAGGGCTCCTGTTACTTCCACGTCAACCAGAAGCGTGGCCGCCGCTGGTCGGCGGCGCGCGGCTTCCTCAAGCCGGCGCTCGGGCGGCAGAACCTGCGGCTGGAAACCGGCTGCCTGGTCGAGGGTCTCTTGTTCAATGGCAAGCGCGCGAACGGCGTGCGCTGGCGGCAGAACGGCGAGGTGCGGTCGGCACGCTGCCGCGGCGAGGCGATCATGGCGGCGGGTTCGCTTGGCTCGCCGCAGATCATGATGCTATCGGGCATCGGGCCAGCCGCCGATCTCGCCCAGCTCGGCATCGCGTCGGTGCTCGACAGACCGGGCGTCGGCGCCAATCTGCACGACCACCTGCAATTGCGCATGATCTACAAGGTCAGCGGCATCAGGACGCTAAACGAAATGTATTCCTCGCTGTTCCAGCGCGGCTGGATGGGCGTCAACTACGCGCTGTTCCGCCGTGGCCCGCTGACCATGGCGCCGTCGCAGCTCGGCGCCTTCACCAAATCCGATCCGGCGCGCGACCGCGCTGATCTGCAGTATCACATCCAGCCGCTGTCGCTCGACAAGTTCGGTGACCCGCTGCACCCGTTCCCGGCCTTCACCGCGAGCGTCGCCAATGTGCGGCCGACCAGCCGCGGCTGGCTGAAACTGAAATCCGCCGATCCCGCGGATGCGCCGTCGATCAATCCGAACTATCTGGCGACGCCGGAGGATCGCCGTATCGCGGCTCAATCGATCCGCATCACCAGGCAGATCTCGGCGCAGCCGGTGCTCAAGCCTTATTCGCCGATAGAATATCTGCCCGGGCCACAGGTGCACGACGATGACGAGGCGGCGCTGGAGAAGGCGGCCGGCGACATCGGCACCACGATTTTCCATCCGGTCGGCACCGCGCGCATGGGCCGCGTCGAAGACCCCAACGCCGTGGTCGACGCGCGGCTGCGCGTCATCGGCATCGATGGCCTGCGCGTCGTCGATGCCTCGGTAATGCCCTCGATCACTTCGGGCAACACCAATTCGCCGACCATGATGATCGCGGAAAAAGGTGCCGCGATGATTCTGGAGGATCGGAAATAATTAGCCATTCCGGGTCCGGCCCTTCGGGCCGTTCCGGAATGACAAAGAGCGCTACGGCAGCGCCTTCAAATGCCGGATCGGCCGCCCCGGCGCGATCGCTTGCGCCGCGGCGACGATCGCATTCGCATCGATCCCATAGTGCCGATAGAGCTCGGCGAGCGAGCCGGTCTGGCCGAAATGCTCGACGCCGAGCGCGCGTGTACGGTGACCGTTGACCGCGCCGAGCCAGGCGAGCGTCGCCGGGTGGCCGTCGATCACGCTGACGATGCCGCAATGCGGCGGCACATCGGCCAAAAGCCGCTCAATATGCGAGCGCGCATGCACCAGGCCGCGCTCGCGCGCCCGCTGCGCCGCGGTCCAGCCGGCATTGAGCCGGTCGGCGGAAGTGACCGCCAGCAGCCCGACGTCGCGGCGGTCCTCGGCCATGAGGCCCACGGCCTCGATCGCTTCCGGCGCGATGGCGCCGGTACAGGCGACGACCACCTGGCAGTTCGGCCCCGGCTTGCGTAGCCAGTAGGCGCCGTCGACGATTCCCTGGCGCAGCTCATCTGTCATCTGCCGCTGGATCTGCTCGATCGGCCGCGTCGACAGCCGCAGATAAACCGAGCCGCCGGTCTCGTCGCGCAGCCAGTTTTGCTCGGAAACCTCGCCGCCGCTCTTTTGCATGTAGGCGAAGGCGAAAGCCATGATCGCGGCCAGTTCGTCGACGTAAGCCGGCTCGAAGCTGGCAAGCCCGTCCTGCGCGAGACCGATCAGCGGCTCGGCGATCGACTGATGCGCGCCGCCTTCGCCGGCAAGCGTGATGCCGGAGGGGGTCGCCACGACCATGAAGCGGGCGTCCTGGTAACAGGCGTAATTGAGCGCATCGAGCCCGCGGGCGATGAAGGGATCGTAGAGCGTGCCGATCGGCAGCAGGCGCTCGCCGTTGATCGAGTGCGACAGGCCGAGCGCCGACAGGGCGATGAACAGGTTCATCTCGGCGATGCCAAGCTCGATGTGCTGGCCCTTGGGCGAGAATTCCCAGTTGAAGGTCGAGGGGATGTGTTCCTTCTTGAAGGTGTCGGCCATCGCCTCGCGCGCGAATAGGCCGCGCCGGTTGACCCAGGGCCCGAGATTGGTGGACACGGTCACGTCCGGCGAGGTGGTGACGATGCGGCGGGCAAAGTCGCTGTCGCTACGGCCGATCTCGTTGAGCAGCGCGCCGAAGCCGGTCTGCGTCGATGTCACCGGCTGCGCGGCAACCTTCAGCTCCGTCGGCACGTCGATCCGCGGCGCCTTCAGCCGCCGCTCGCCGGGCGCGGCAAAGGGCACGCGCGCGAGAAACAATTTCAGCTTTTCTTCCGGCAGCGTGAGGCCCTCGAACGCATCCCATTCGTGGCCCGGCCGCACGTTCATCGCCTGGCGGAACGTCTCCATCTGCGCCGGCGTCATCAGTCCGGCGTGGTTGTCCTTGTGGCCGGCCATCGGCAGGCCGAAACCTTTCACGGTATAGGCGATGAAGCAGGTGGGCTTGTCGCTGTCGGCTTTGCGGAAGGCTTCGAGCAGCGACGGCAGGTCGTGGCCGCCGAGATTATTCATCAGCGCCGCGAGCTCCGCGTCGGAACGCTTCTCGATCAGCCGCGTGACGTTGCCCTGATCGCCGATCTCGTCGTTGAGCCGCTTGCGCCAGGCAGCGCCGCCGGCAAACACCAGCGCCGAGTAGAGCTGGTTCGGGCAATTGTCGATCCATTGGCGCAGCCGCTCGCCGCCCGGCTCCTTGAACGCGGCCTGCTGCAGCGAGCCGTATTTGAGGATGACGACGTTCCAGCCGAAATTCTTGAACAGCTGCTCGTAGCGCTCCCACAGGCCCTCGCGCACGACCGCGTCGAGGCTCTGCCGGTTGTAGTCGATCACCCACCAGCAATTGCGCAGGCCCTGCTTCCAGCCTTCGAGCAGCGCCTCGAAGATGTTGCCTTCGTCGAGTTCGGCGTCGCCGACCAGCGCCACCATGCGGCCTTCGGGGCGGTTCAGGCCCCAGCCGTGCGCGCGCACGTAATCCTGCACCAGCGAGGAGAACAAAGTCTGCGCCACGCCCAGGCCCACGGAGCCGGTGGAGAAATCGACGTCGTCGGCGTCCTTGGTGCGCGAGGGATAGCTCTGCGCGCCCTTGTAACCGCGGAAGGCTTCCAGCCGCTCACGCGTCTGCTTGCCCAGCAGATACTGGATGGCGTGGAAGATGGGCGAGGCGTGCGGCTTCACCGCGACGCGGTCCTGGCTGCGCAGCACGGCGAAATAGAGCGCGGTCATGATGGTGGCGAGCGAAGCGGAGGAGGCCTGATGGCCGCCGACCTTCAGGCCGTCGTCGTTCTCGCGCAGGTGATTGGCGTTGTGGATGGTCCAGCTCGCCAGCCACAGCACCTTCTTTTCCAGCTCGCGGAGAACGGCGATATCGTCGGTCATGGCGCGATTATACACCAATTTGCGTGCCTAACCCTCATCCTGAGGAGCCGCGCCAACGGATCCGCGCGAAGCGCGGCCCGATGACAGGCTCCGCGCGGCGTCTCGAAGGATGAGCCCCTCATGGTTCGAGACGCGTTGCTTCGCAACGCTCCTCATCATGAGGGAACAGGCTCAGCGCTCCGTCGTCTTCGGATTGGCCGGCGCGTCGAGCACGTTCTTGCAGGACGGCGGCAGGTCGGCCAGCATCAGCGGCTTCGGCGGGTGCTTGGGCTCGGTGATCTTCGGATGCAGCACCCGGTCGGTGAACCAGTAATCCAGTTCCTTGCCGCAACCTTCGGTGCCCGGCACCGGCGGCTGCTTGCGGCAGTTCGGTGAATCCGCCGGGCACTTCAGCCGCACATGGATGTGGTCGGCGTGGCCGTACCAGGGGCGCACCTTGTCCATCCAGGCGTCATTCTTCTTGTCCTTCTTGTCCTCGACGCGGCAGAGCTCCTTCTTGATCGCGGCGTTGACCAGCACGCGTTCGACTTCGGGCTGCTCGGCGGCGGTGCGGATGAAAGCGATATCGCCCGGCGTCCATGTTTTCGGATCGACGTGCTTGCCGTCGTCGGCGACGAGATTGCTGGCGGAGATCTTTTCGCGCTCTTCCTTGCTCAGCCGGTGACCGGGCATCGGCATGAACCAGATGTCGACGTCGAGGCCGACCTGGTGGCTCATGTGGCCGTAGGGCAGCGGGCCGCCGCGCGGCTGCGCCATGTCGCCGACCATGATGCCGTTCCAGCCGGTGGCCTTGGCGGCAAGCGGCGCGAATTTCTCCAGGAAATTGACCAGCTCGGGATGGCCCCAGTTGCGGTTGCGCGACAGCCGCATCACCTGCCAGTTGGGTCCGTCAACCGGCAATTCGACGCCGCCCTGCAGGCAGCCGCGCGTGTAGTAACCGATCGTCATCGCCTTGCCGAGCGACGGCAGCTCGACATGCGAGAATAATTGCTTGGCTGGCTCTTTGTTTTTGTTTTCCGCCAGCGCCGGCTTTTCCGGCGGCATTGGCGCCGGCACCGTCACCACGGCGGCTGGTGCCGGCGTTGCCTTCGATGCCGGCTCGGCCGGCGAAGGCGCACCGGTCACGGCGGGCGGCGTAACGGGCGCTGTCTCGGTCGGCGACGCCGCGGGCGCAGGCGCGACGGCAGCGGTGCCGGCAACCAGCATGAAAGTCAGAACCAACAGTGCGGCGGCGCGCGCGATCATGGCTCCTGCCGGTCTACCGATTCCGCTTCCGCCTGTCAGGTTAAATGCGCAGGATGGTTGAAGCGGCAAGGTTCCGCCGCGGCGGTTCCGTTGCCGGCCCGGGCGACAAAAAGTTGAGCATCCGCAGGCGCTTTCGCGGTTAATAGGACTTTACAAGGCCGCCGCCGGCGGGCGAAGCTTGGCGCCGTGGCAGTGAGGGCGTGGTCATGCGTTGGATCGGCGTTACTGCCTTGAGTGCGGCGTTGTTGCTGCCGGCTTCGGCCCAGGCCGATGTCCTCGTCAATATCAGCAAATCGCAGCAGCGCATGGCCGTCTCCGTCGACGGCGCCGAGCTCTACCGCTGGCCGGTGTCGACCGGGCGCCGCGGCTTTGCCACGCCGAACGGCAGTTTCCATCCGGTGCGGCTCGAGCGGCACTGGTATTCGCGCCAGTACGAAATGACGCCGATGCCGTGGTCGATGTTTTTCTTCCGCGGCTACGCGGTGCACGGCACCATGGAGGCGCGCAATCTCGGCCATGCCGCCTCGCACGGCTGCGTGCGCCTGCGGCCCGACCACGCCGCGACGCTGTTCTCGCTGATGCATAAGCAGCGCCTGGCCACGACCAGGATCGTGGTGACGGACGGCCCGCTGCCGGCGCCGCCGGGCGCAACGCCGATGGCCGACGCTGCGCCATCGCCGCCTGTTCAGGTTTCGGCCACGTCGTTTGCCAAGGTGCTGTCGGTAGGCGTGCCCGCCGACGCCACGGCCGATCGCGATCCTGCGGCGGGCCCAGCCGCGACGCCTGTTCAAGTTTCGGCCGCATCGTTTGCCAAGGTGCTGTCGGTAGGCGTGGTCGCCGACGCCAGGGCCGATCGCGATCCTGCGGCGGACCCGGTCGCGCCGCCTGTTCAAGTTCCGGCCGCATCGTTTGCCAAGGTGCTGTCGGTAGACGTGGTCGCCGACGCCAGGGCCGATCACGATCCCGCGGCGGACCCAGCCGCGCCGCGGGGCGACGTTGCGGCGGCGAGCCCGCGCGTGCGCGCCTATGAGCATCTGGCGCGCGAGACGTTGCGCGGCGACGAGTCGGAAGTCCTGCGCGGCCGGCAGGCCTGGCTGCGTCAATTGGCCCGCAAATACGGCTTTAACCATTGGTAACGGCGCCGGTTGCGCCGCGCGTCAAGAGCGCTGAAACTTGTCTCCCGTGGCACTTGGAGACGCGCGTGGAATGCCACGTTTCATCGCTCTCATGGCCATCGCCGCCGGGTTGCTGAGCGGCCTTGCCTGCGCGCAAGCCGGCATTGTCGTCACCGTCGATAAAACGGCGCAGCGGCTGTCGGTGTCGGTCGACGGCCATCCGCGTTACGAATGGCCGGTGTCCACCGCGCGCATCGGCTACCGCACGCCCAACGGCAGCTACCGGCCGGAGCGGCTGGCGCGCAAATGGTTCTCGCGCAAATACGACTGGTCGCCGATGCCCTATTCGATCTTCTTCGACGGCGGCTATGCCATCCACGGCTCTTACGAAATCTCGCATCTCGGCCGCCCCGCCTCGCATGGTTGCATCCGCCTGCATCCGGCGCACGCCGCGGTGCTCTTCGCGCTGGTCAAGGAACACACGGCGGAGACGCGCATCGTCATCACCGGCGCGCCGCCGGAACGCGTGACGGCCAACAGGGTGACGGCTAATAGGGTGACGACCGGCAGAGTGACGATCTGGCGCAGCGAGCGCCACTACCGGCGCCCGCGCAGGCCTTCCGACGATTTTTTCGGCTTCGACGACGATCTGCCGCCGCCGTTCCGCTGATCATCGGCCGCTTCACCGCGCGAACGCGGCGACGGCGCTGACGACCTGCGCATCCAGTCCATTGAAGCCGTGATAGGCGCGTGCCTCGCACGGATTGCCGACGCTGATGCCGCCGTCGAGCCAGGTGACGCGCGCGCGGCCGCCGCTCCATTTCAGGAACGGCGCCACGCCCTCCGGCGAGGTGAAGTGGCAGCCGTCGTGGCGATGCTCGATTACGAGCGTGCGCGGCAGCAGTGACGGCGAGCCGAGCAGGACGATCACCGAACGATGCACGCCTTGGCCCGATTGCGGCGAGAGAAAACCCGACGTGAGCACCAGCGCGTCAGGCCGCGCGCCTTGCGCGATGCCTTCGGCGGCGCGCTGCGTGCCGCGGCTGGTGCCGACCAATGTCACCGGGCGCTTGATCACCGCCATGTATTTGACGGCGGCGGCTACATCGACTCCCAAGTCGGGCACCAGCACGGCAAAGCCGCGCGCGGCGTAAGCCTCGCGCGTGCGCACCAGCTGGTTGCCGCCGCGGGCGACCGTGCCGCCGGGACCAACGCCGATGCGCCCGTCGCCGCCCGCCATCAGCACCAGGCTGCCGACGGCTGCGCCCTTCGGCTTGAGCAGCACCGCTGATACGCCGCCGACGTTGACGGTTTCGGCGGCGCGGGCCGGCGGCATGAAGAGGAGACAGGCTGCGACTGCTGCCGCGATCAACGCAAACGTTGTTCGCATGGAATGATTCCGAATCGGCGAGGTGGGTCAGCCTACCTAGCGGGCGGGCGAGCGTCATCGCCCCTGTTCTTTGGCGGCGCGGGGGCGCCGGTGTCCCTGTTTCATTTTCCGAAAGGAAAATGGAGCGCCGGGAGGGCGCCAGGGGCTTGCGAGGCCCCTTTGGCTAAGCCCTTGCGATCGGGCCGCCGCGCGCCTCGGCGTGAGGCGCGCGCCCGTCTGCGAAACGGGCTGCGCCCCCCTGGCGCTCCATCCGTCAGGCCACGCGCGTAAAGCGCGAAACCTGACTCGAGCCGCGCATTGTCGGCGCGGCCGGCGGTCGAGGTCCGAGCCCACGTGACGGCTCGGGCTTTACGACCGCGATGGGTGTCTAGCAGATGATAGGAATAAAATCAATAGCGCGCCAGAAGGGGCCGCGACTCACAGCACCGTCATTGCCGGGCTTGACCCGGCATCCATGAGGCCGTGACGCCATCGCAGACTCGCGTTGGCTTTCCTTTGCGGCGCACCATCATGGATGCCCGGGTCAAGCCCGGGCGTGACTCAGAGTGCGCGGACGCGCTCAGACATCCACCTTCAAC